>CAVTSL010000006.1:0-464829 GCA_963737405.1 uncultured Actinomycetes bacterium | reverse complement strand
TCCGGCGGGGGTTTCTTACGCGGAGCGAAAGGGACGCGGCGGACACGTGCTACCGACGTTGCTACCAAGCCTGCGATCGATCACGCACACGGACGCACGTCATCGTCGAAGGCGACAGCGAAGGTCAGGGCGCTGCTCGACCCGGAATGACAGGTGCAGGTTCTGCGGCAAAGTGCACCCGCTGTCCTCGCCGGCGTTCTGACCTTCGCGCCAATCGGCGCCAAGGTCCCTGTAGAGCGTCGAGGCGGCGCCGCGGCCGGCAACCGCCTCGATCCGCTCGTCAATCTCGCAGGGGGTCAGGGGGAGGTTGAGAGAGACACTAGGACTCTCGGCGGCGACGATGCACGGGCCGAGAACGAATCGTTCGCTCCGAGCGGGAAGATCCCCCCTGGTGCCGGCCGGGAACGCACCGTCACGAGCGCTCGCCGGCCGCACGCAGGGAGCGTCACGGTAGCCGCGAGGACCAAGATCGCATCCGGCCCGTTTTGATCGAGCTTCGGCGGCCCTAGGGCGATGAGTTTCGCCGTGGCTTCCAGTCTGTATCCCCAACACGCGATCAACGCACTCGAGGAGAGCATCATGACCGCTACCTACACCTTCGACGTCTTTTCCAGCCTCGACGGCTTCGGCGCCGCCAGCGGCAACTGGACCGGGTACTGGGGCAAGCAAGGCCCCGAGCTCCTCGACCACCGCCTCGCCCTGTACGGCGAGCAGCAGCGGATGGTCTTCGGAGCCAACACGTATCGGGCGTTCGCACGAATGCTGGCCTCGAGCACCGAGGAGTCCGAGGTGCGTGACCCATGGGTCACACGGATGAGGAGCCTGCCGGCAACAGTGGTGTCGACCACACTGAAGGGAACCCTCGACTGGCCGGATGCGAACGTCGTGAGCGGCGATGCCGTCGACGTCGTCGCTCGGCTCAAGGAGGAGTCCGAGGTACCGTTGCGCTCGCACGGCAGCCTGTCGATGAACCGGGCGCTGATGGCCGCCGGACTGGTCGACCGCGTCCAGGTGACGCTCTTCCCTGTGATCACCGGTCAGACCGGGCTGGACCCGATCTTCCAGGGCGCGGCCGACTTCGACCTCGAGCTGATCGAGCGCCGGACGCTTGACGGCCACATCCAAGAGCTCATCTACCGGCCCACCCTGCATGTCTGAGTCCATCCATGCACCGCACCGTCCGGTTCTCGGGTGACGTGGTTATCGACGCGCATGAACTCCAGCGTCAGCTCGAGATCACCGGCCGCACGGATCTGGGGGTGCCTCCGTGCAGCTGGGAGAACGGCGGCCTGCGTCAAGTCGAACCGCGAGGCCGCATGAAGTAGAGCAACCGGTCGTTGAAGTGAAGATCCGCTAGCTCGACGATCGGAGGTCCTTCGTTGTACGAGTGCTTCGCTGGCGGCCGCGATTAGTGCAAGGCTTTTTTCACGCGCGCGTAGCCGAAGGGCTAGCTTCGCTTCTCGGAGGTGCGTCCGGCCTCCGCCGCGGCGACCCGTAGGTTCTCCATCAGCTCGTGAATGTTCTGCTCGAGCGCCGCGGCCTCGCGCTCCTTGCGCTCGAGCGCTTCTTCCAGCTGCTCGCGAGACATGCCGGCTTCTTCCAGGCGACTGTGCAACTCATGGTTGATCATCTCGGCGTCGTGGTGCTCTCGCTCGATCTGAACGGCGAGCTTCGCAAGTTCCCGCTCTGCGGTTTTTGCCCTTTGGCGCATGAGCGCCAGCTGCTGACGAAGATCGTCGCGCTCGACTTCGGCCTTCGCCCGGCGCTCTCGCTCGGCCTGTAGTTCAGCCTCGGCTCGAGCTAGTCGCTTCTGCAGCGAGTCGACTTCGGTCGCCAGCAGGGTAAGCTCGCTCGACAGGTTTCGCCTGCGCATCGTCCTCGGCCTGAGTGCTTCGGTGGCGGATCGCCATCCCCTCCCGACTCCTTTCGCGCGGTCAGGCGCAGCGCTGAACCCACAACAGCAGCGCGCTTGCGCTCTGACCCCCCGAAGCCATATCCGAGGGTCACTGAGCGCAGTCCCCGCAGCCGCGGGGTCCTCGGGTGATGCCGGGAAGGCCTCATGCCTTCCAGACCGCTGCGCGGCGGCTAGACGGCCGCGAGCCCGCGCGCCTTCCGCGAGGCCGCGGTCTGGCGCCGTTGCGCCGATAGCTCGAGCTTGCGGAGGCGAACGGTCGTCGGGGTGACCTCCACGCACTCGTCGTCGCCGATGAACTCCAGAGCCTGCTCGAGCGACAGGGGACGCGGCGGGATCAGCCGAACCAATTCCTCCGCGTTCGCGGAGCGCATGTTGGTGAGCTTCTTCTCCTTGGTCGGGTTCACGTCGAGATCCTCGGCGCGCGCGTTCTCGCCCACGATCATGCCTTCGTAGACCTCCACTCCGGGCCCGATGAACAGCTGCCCGCGTTCCTGGAGGTTGAGCAGGGCGAACGCCGTCGCCGGCCCACGGCGGTCGGCGACGAGGCTGCCCGTCGGCCGCATCCGCAGCTCGCCGTGCCACGGCTCGTAGCCATCGAAGACGTGGTGGAGGATGCCGGTGCCGCGTGTCTCGGTGAGGAACTCCGTGCGGAAGCCGATCAGGCCCCGCGCGGGAACGAGGTACTCCATCCGGACCCAGCCGGTGCCGTGGTTGACCATCTGCTCCAATCGGCCCTTGCGCAGCGCGAGCAGCTGGGTGATCACGCCGACGTAGTCCTCGGGCGCGTCGATCGCGAGACGCTCCATTGGCTCGTGAAGTGCTCCGTCGACGCGCCGCGTGACCACCTGTGGCTTGCCGACCGTCAACTCGAAGCCTTCGCGCCGCATGAGCTCGACGAGCACCGCGAGCTGCAGCTCGCCTCGTCCCTGCACCTCCCACGTGTCCGGCCGCTCCGTCGGCAGGACCCGCAGGGACACGTTGCCGACCAGCTCCTGGTCGAGGCGCGCCTTGACCATGCTCGCGGTGAGGCGAGCGCCGTCCTCCCCGACGAGCGGTGACGAGTTGATGCCGATGGTCATCGCGAGGCTCGGCTCGTCGACGCCGATCACGGGCAGCGGCCGCGGGTCGTCGAAGTCGGCCAACGTCTCGCCGATCGTCACGTCGGGCATGCCGGCGACGGCGATGAGCTCACCGGGCCCGGCTTCCTCCGCGTCGACGCGGTCGAGCGCCTCCGTCACGTACAGCTCCGTCACCTTCGCGCGCTCGATCCGGCCGTCGGCCCGGCACCACGCGACGTGCTGTCCCTTGCGGATCACTCCCTCGCGGACGCGGCACAGCGCGAGCCGGCCGAGGTAAGGAGACGCGTCGAGGTTCGTTACGTGCGCCTGGAGCGGGTGGCCTTCCTCGAACACCGGCGGCGGGATGTGCTCGAGCAGCACCTCGAAGAGCGGGCGCAAGTCGTCCGCGAGCTCGTCGGCGGCGAGCCCCGCGCATCCGGCGCGGGCGTTGCAATAGACGATCGGGAATTCGATCTGCGTCTCGTCCGCATCGAGGTCGAGAAACAGCTCGTAGATCTCGTTCACGACGTGCTCGAGCCGCGCGTCGGGCCGGTCGACCTTGTTCACGACGAGAACGAGCGGCAGCCGCGCCTCGAGCGCCTTGCGCAGGACGAAGCGCGTCTGTGGGAGTGGGCCTTCGCTCGCGTCCACGAGCAGGAGCACGCCGTCGACCATCGTGAGCGCGCGCTCGACCTCGCCGCCGAAGTCTGCGTGCCCGGGTGTGTCGACGATGTTCACCTTCACCGCGCCGTAGTGAACGGCAGTGTTCTTTGCGAGGATCGTGATGCCCTTCTCGCGCTCGAGGTCCATCGAGTCCATCACTCGGTCGGCGACGTCCTGATTCGCGCGAAACGAGCCGGACTGCCAGAGCATCGCGTCCACCAGCGTCGTCTTGCCGTGGTCGACGTGGGCGACGATCGCGACGTTCCGGATGTCGTGGCGAAGGGCCATCGACCGAGGGTAGCGGCCTCGCGGAGCCCAGCACAGCAGCGCCACGGACTCCTTCGCATGCCACTCATAGACTGATTGGCGCCCCGACGAGCACGAGGCAATTCACGGGGAGATCGAGCACAACCCGGAGACGCAGCACGAGATCCATCAGTTGGATCCGTTGTGCTCGAAGTTCGAGAGCTGGGCCACGAGCTGACCCACGTGGTCAGTCCGTGGTCAGAAGCACCCGGCGGCAACCGGGAATCCAATGGGTCGGGCGAAGAGCGGAACGGCGGAGTGAAGCCGGTCAACGCCGGTTGGCTCGCCTCCGCGCACGAATCGCACCCAGGAGGTCGCCGGTTCGAGTCCGGCTAGCTCCATCCCTCGACCGACGTCCGGCCGGTTGGCGGCCAGAGCGCCCTCGAACCGGACTGCCTGTTCGCAGCGCGCACGGAGCCGCCGCAGGCTTCTTGACAAGACCGGCCGAGGTGTGATCGAAATCTCGCATGCTCCTCCGCGAGGTCGAGTACGCGCGGCCGTCTTCCCTCGAGGAGGCTGTCGAGCTGCTCGCTGCGCATGACGGTGCGCGGCCGCTTGCCGGCGGGCAGACGCTCACGAACGTGATGAAGGCGCGGGCCGCCTCGCCGGACGTGCTTGTCGACCTCGCCGGCCTCGACGAGCTTCGCGGCGTCTCCCGCATGCCGGACGGCGGACTCGAGATCGGTGCGATGACGACGCTCACTGCCCTGATCGGCTCGGAGGAGGTGGGGGACATCAGACCGGTGCTGGCCGCGGTCGCGGCGCAGGTTGCCGACGTGCAGGTGCGAAACCGCGGCACGATCGGCGGCAACGTCTGCGTGAACGACCCGACGAACCACTTCCCGCCGCTGATGGTCGCCCTCGGCGCGACGATGACGATCCTCGGCGAGACCGGCGAGCGGACGGTGCCCGCGGAGGAGTTCTTCCTCGGCGTCTACATGACAGCGGTCGGGCCCGGAGAGCTGTTGACCAAGATCACGATCCCCTCCGCGGAAGGATCCCGAGACGGGTTCAGCTCCGTCGGAATCGGGCGCGACGGCACCTGCATCGTGAACGCTGCGGCCACGGTGCGCGACGGCGAGGCCCGAGTCGCTCTCGGCTGCGTCGCGGCGACGCCCGTGCTCGTCACCGGAGCGGCGGACTCCGACGCCGTCAAGGAGGCGGTGCGCAACGCACAGATCGACCCGCCGTCCGACGTCCACGCACCTGCCGAATACCGGCGCGCGCTCGCGGAGGTCGTCGCCGCACGCGCCGTGGCGGAGGCCGCATAGGTGGCAAAGACGGTCAAGAGCGCGACGATCGGCGTCGACGTGAACGGCGAGCGCTACGAGCGCGAGGTCGAAGCGCGGCGGCTGCTCGTCCACTTCCTCCGAGACGACCTCGACCTGACCGGCACGCACGTCGGCTGCGACACCGGAAACTGCGGCGCATGCACGGTGATCGTCGACGGCATCGCCGTGAAGAGCTGCATGATCCTCGCGATCCAGGCCGACGGCGCGTCGATCGAGACTGTCGAGGGTCTCGCGAGCGACGGCGAGCTGCACCCCTTGCAGCAGGCGTTCAGCTCGACGCACGCGCTGCAGTGCGGCTACTGCACGCCCGGGATGCTGATGAGCGCCAAGAACCTGCTCGACCACAACCCCGAGCCGACCGAGACTGAGATCCGGCGCGCGATCCAGGGCAACATTTGCCGCTGCACCGGCTACGTGAACATCATCGAGGCGATCGACGCAGCTGCGAAAGGAGACGTGAGCGCGTGAGCGAGACGACCGTCGCGCCCGACCATCCCCTCACCGTCGAAGCGGACGAGGCGAAACCGGGCTTCATCGGCGTCAACGTCCCGCGCAAAGAAGACAAGCGCCTCGTCCAGGGCGAGGGCGTCTTCGTCGACGACATCAAGCGGCACGCGATGGCGTACGTCCACTTCGTGCGCTCGCCCTACGCACACGCCGCGATCACGTCGATCGACGTCTCCAAGGCGGTGGAGCTGGAGGGCGTGTACGGCACGCTCATCGGCGAGGAGGTGGCGGCGCAGACCGACGCGTTCTTCCAGATCGCACCGCCCCCGGGAGGCCACGTCAAGGACTACGCGCTCGCGGTCGGCCGCGTGCGGCACGTCGGCGAGCCCGTCGTCGCGGTCGCCGCCGCGACCCGAGAGCTCGCGCGCGATGCCGCTGATCTCGTCGAGGTCGAGTACGAGCCCCTCCAGGCCATCGTCGACCCCGAGCGCGCGACCGATCCCGACATGCCCGTCCTGCACGACGACGTGGGCTCGAACGTGATCTGGAACGGTCAGTTCGACTGGGGCGACTTCGACGCCGCGGTCGCGGAGGCCGACAAGGTCGTCAAGATCGACCGGCTGCACTTCCACCGCTTCTCGTCGACGCCGCTCGAGACGAGCGGCGCGCTCGTCGAGTACAACCGCGGCACCGGGCAGTGGACGATCCACTCGAACAACCAGTTCCCCGGCTTCGCGGTGATCATGATGGGCCCGGCTCTTCGCGTCGGGATCGACAAGCTGCGCTTCGTCTCGCAGGACATCGGCGGCGGGTTTGGCAACAAGATCTGCACGCACGTCCAGCTCGTCGCGCTTTGCCTGCTCGCGCGCAAGCTCAGGCGCCCCGTCAACTGGACGGAGTGGCGCACCGACCAGCACACGGGCAACTCGCACGGGAACGAGCGCGTGTTCCTCGACGTCGAGGTGCCCGTCAAGGCCGACGGCACGATGCTCGGGTTCCGCGCACGGATGGTCGACGACTGCGGCGCCTATACGCGCTACGAGCCGCTTGGCTGCATCATCTGGTCGCAGGTCACGCCCGGCGTCTACCGCTGGCGGAACGTTCGCGTCGACTTCACGCAGGTCTGCACGAACAAATCTCCCTGCGGGCCGAACCGCGGCTACTCGCGCATGCAGCACCTGTGGTTCACCGAGCGCGTGATCGACATCGTCGCGCACGAGCTCGATCTCGACCCGGTCGAGATTCGCAAGCGGAACTACATCCGCGCGGACGAGATGCCCTACGAGACGCCGAACGGCTGCGTCTACGACTCGGGCGACTACGCGCGCTGCCTCGACCAGGCGCTCGAGCTCGTCGACTACGCGGGCATCGAGGCGCGCCGGCGCGACGCTGAAGCGCGCGGGAAGCTGCTCGGCGTCGGCATCGGCTCGACGCTCGACTCCGGCACGAACAACTTCGGCCAATCGACGCTCATCAATCCCGAGCTGCAGTTCTCGGGGAACAACGAGGTCGCGACGGTGAAGCTGGACATCTTCGGCGAGATCGTCGTCACCCTCGGGACGACCCCGCAGGGACAGAGCCACGAGACGACGGCCGCACAGGTCGTCGCTGAGATGCTCGGCGTCACGCCCGACGACGTGAACGTGCGTGCCGGGCACGACAGCTACTGGAACTCGCACGCCGGCTTCTCCGGGACGTACGCGAGCCAGTTCGCGGTCACCGGGCTCGGCGCCGTGAAGGGTGCGACCGAGATGCTGGTCGACGAGATCAAGCGGATCGGCGCCGCCGTGCTCGGCGCAGACTCGACCGACGACGTGTTCCTCGAAGGCGGCTTCGTCAAGCGAAAGGACAATCCGGAGGCTGCGCTGCCGTTCATGGCCTGCGGCGCGATCGTGAACGCGAACAACGCGGTCCTGCCGCTCGAGGCGCGCGACATCACGCTCAATTGCCGCTACGTGTACGTGCCGCCCCACCAGCTGCCCGACAAGGAGCGGAAGTACGGCAACCTGACGCTCACGTACGCGAATCAGGTCCATGCCTGCGTGGTCGAGGTCGACCCCGAGACGGGCGCCTACGAGATCGTCGACTACAGCGCCGTCGACGACTGCGGCCTGCGGATCAACCCGCAGATCATCGAGGGCCAGGTGCACGGTGCTGCCGCCCAGTCGCTGGGGGCCGCGACGCACGAGGTCTTCCAGTACGACGAGGATGGAAATCTGCTCACGCCGAACTTCTACGACTACCACGTGCCGCACGCGCTCGACATGCCGCCGCTGAAGACGGGCTACCTCGAGTCGCCGTCGCCGTTCACGCCGCTCGGCGCGAAGGGCATGGGGGAGGGCGGCGGCGCGGGTCTCTCGGCGGTGTGCTCGGCGCTCCAGGACGCGCTCAGGGCGAGCGGCGGAGCGATCGTGTGGGACAGCTGCAACCCGCCGCACCGAGTCTGGGAGATGCTCCGCGATCCCGAGCAGAGCCGCGCCAACGTGCGGGTGGAGGAAGCGTGAAGGTTGCGGGCGACCGCTCCTTCGCCGCGCCGAGGGAAACGGTCTGGACAGTGCTCAACGATCCCGCGCAGATGGCCAAGCTGATGCCGGGAGTCGAGAGCTTCGACATCCACGACGAGCGGCGCTGGACGGCGAACGTGAAGATCCCGCTCGGCCTTGGCGGCCTGGGTCTCAAGATCGACTTCGAGAAGACCGAGGAGCGTCCGCCCGAGTTCGCGCGCTTGCACGCGAAAGGAAACGGCGTCGGCGCGATCCTGGACATGGACACGCAGTTCGCGCTCGCCGAGCAAGGGGACGGGACGACCATGCACTGGGAAGCCGAGGTGCGCATCGCCGGACCGGTCGGCTCGATGGGGCAGCGGGTGCTCCAGCCCATCGTCAACCAGCAGGTGCAGAACGTCCTCAATGCGCTCGATCGGCAGGTTGCGGCAGCGCAGACGCCGGCCTGACTGGCCTCCGTGCCGCCGCCGTTCCGGATCGGTGTGATGCAGTTGACGATGGAGCCGCTCGACGAGATGGTCGCGTCCGCGCGCGTCATGGACGAGGCGGGAATCGACACCGTCTGGCTCGCCGAGGCGTATCCGTGGTGGCGGAAGCACGGCATGGAAGCGCGCTCCTCGACGGTCGTCTCGGCGTTGCTGGCGCAAGCGACGAAGCGGCTGACGATCGGCTGGGGGATCATCTCGCCGTTCACCCGCCACCCCGTCCAGGTCGCGATGGATGCGCGCGTCGTGCAGGAGGCCGCAGGCCCAGATCGGTTCATCCTCGGCTTCGGGACCTCCAAGATCTTCCTCAACAACGCGCGGATGCAGACGAACAAGACGCTCGGACCGATGCGCGACGCGGTCGCGATCGTGCGCGGCGTGCTCGGCGGCGAGGCCTTCGCGTACGACGGCGAGCGCTGGAGCGCCGACGTGCCGGCGCTCGACGACGACGCTGACACGCCGCGCGGGGCTCCGCCCGTCTACGTCGCCGCGACGGCGCCGAAGATGCAGGCGCTGGCAGGCGAGATCGCGGACGGCTGCTTGACGCCTTCGATCACGACGCCGGCATTCGTGCGCTATACCCGGGAGAACGTGAACGCCGACATCGACATCGGCTGCACGGTCGTCGCATCGATCCACGAGAACGACCGCGACGCCGGCCGCGACGGCGCCCGCGAGATCGCCGGGATGTACCTCGCCAACAAGGTGCAGAACATCCAGGGCTCCGCCGACACACTGCTCGAGCTCGCGGGGATCGAGCAGGAGGAGATCCGGCCGGTCGCGGAGGCGATGGAACACGGCGGCCGGCTCGCGGCCAAGGAGCACGTGAGCGACGCGCTGCTCGACAAGTGCAAGCCGATCGCCGGCACGCCCTCCGATTGCATCGCGGCGATCGAGGAATACCGCGACGCCGGCTGCACGCACGTCATGCTCGAGCTCTGGGGCGACCGTCGGCACGACCAGCTGCGCCTCTTCGGCGAGCGCGTGCTCCCTCAGTTCCGATGATCGACGAGCGCCGCCTCGTCGATCTGGCGCTTCGCCTCGTCTCGACGCCGTCGTTCACGGGGTCCGAGGACGCCGCCGCGCGGCTGATGCAGGACGAGCTCAGGTCTCTCGGCCTGCAGGTGCAGTGGCAGCAGGTGGAGGATGGGCGTGCCAACGTCCTCGGCACATGGCAGGGGACGGGGGGCGGCCCGACGTTGATGTTCAACGGTCACCTCGACACGTCGTACTCGGGCCGCGAGCCCTGGTTGCAGGGCATCCCCGGCTTCCAGCCGCAGGGCTTCGAGCAGGATGGGCGCATCTACGGCCTCGGCATCTCGAACATGAAGGGCGCGGTCGCTTGCTACGTCGAAGCGGTGCGCTCGTTGCAGGAGGCGGGCGTGCGCCTGCGCGGTGACGTGCTGATCGCCGCGGTCGCAGGCGAGATCGAGAAGACGCAGCAAGGCGAGGCGCAGGGTGCCGAGTACCGCGGGTACGCCGCCGGGTCCCGTCACCTCGTCACGCACGGCGGCGTCGCCGACATGTGCGTGCTCGGCGAGCCGACCGAGAACAAGGTCGTCCTCGCGCACTTCGGGACGATCTGGATGCGCCTCTCGACCCACGGGCCGTTCATCCACACCGCGTTCAGCTCCGGACGGCTCGAGGAGAACTCGATCGTGCGGATGCGCACAGTGCTCGACCGGGTGCTGGAGTGGCTGCCCGCCTGGGAAGAGGAGATGAGCTACAACGGCGTGCGTGGCGTCGCGAGCATCGGTGCGCTCCAGGGAGGCTTCGGCTGGCGCGTTTCCCGGACGCCGCACGTGACCGACCTGTTTCTCGATCTGCGCGTCCCGCCCTCGGTGCCGATGTCCGAGGCACGGCGGAAGGCGCTCGAATTCGGACGCGGCCTCGAGGGCGTCGAGGCGGAGATCTACGTCACTGCGCCAGGAGCGGAGATCGACGAGGGGCATCCGCTGGTCGGTGCGCTCGAGCAGGCGCACGAAGGGGTCTTCGGCTCGCCGCCGGAACGCGACGTCACGCGCTGGTTCTCCGATGCGTCCGTGCTCAGCCGCTACGGGATCGCGACCGTCAACTACGGCACCTCGAGCGGTCTGCCCGATGCGGAGTTGGGCGAGAACCTCGCGATCGACGGGCTCGTCAAGACGGCCGAGGTCTACGCGCGCGCGGCGATGGACGTCTGCGGGACGGCGTGAAGCTCGTCACGTACGACGGCGGGAAGGCCGGGCGCGTCGAAGGCGAGGAGGTCGTCCGCCTCGACGTTCCCGACCTCCGGACGTACTTCGAGCGCGGCGGGGCCGACGACACGGGCGAGCGCACCGAGCTCGCGAGCGCGGACCTCGAAGCGCCCATCGTTCCGCGCAAGTTCCTCCACACGGCCGGGAACTTCCGCGAGCACGAGGAGGAGTCGAAGCGCGTCGGCTGGTCGCACGAGATCGCGCCGTGGATCGTCTTCTTCCAGAACGTCGACGCGATCGTCGGGCCCGACGACCCGATCGTGTACCCGGAGCACCTGACCGAGGAGCTGGACTACGAGCTCGAGCTCGCGGTCGTTGTGCGCAAGCCCGGGAAGTGGTTCTCGCCCGAGGAGGCGATGGACTACGTGGGCGGCTACGTCATCTTCAATGACATCACTGCCCGCGACATCCAGCGGCGGGAGATGCGGTCGGGCGTGTTCTCCTTCTGCAAGGCGATCGACACCTTCTGCCCGCTCGGCCCGTGGATCGTGACGCCCGACGAGATCCCCGACCCGCATGACCTCGCGATGGAGCTGCGCGTGAACGGCGAGCGGCGCCAGACGTCGCACTCGAGCCGGATGTCGACGACGATCGCGGAGATCCTCTCCCACTACTCGCCGCTCGGGTACAGCGCGGGCGACGTGGTCTCGACGGGCACCGTGTCCGGCGTCGCGGGCTTCTCGGAAGACGCCGCATCGCTGTATCTGAAGCCCGGCGACGTCATCGAGGCCGAGATCGAGCGGATCGGCGTGCTGCGCAACCCGGTCGTCTCGTGGCAGGACGCGCACGGCGAGCCGGCGCCGCCGCGGGTTCGCTGGTAGATGTCCTGGCCGCGCGACGACGCGAAGCTCGACCGCGTTCGCGCGCTGATCGCCGAAGCGGGGCTCGACGCACTTGTCGTCCGCGCGCCCGACAACGTCCTCTACCTGACGAACTTCTGGGGCATGAAGGGCTACGACGCCGCGGTGTTCCCGCGCGAGGGCGAGCCGACGCTGATCTGCCTCGAGGCCTCCGCGGACGACGCGTCGCGCACGGCGTGGACGGACGACGTGCGCTACCTGCGAGGCTACGACGAGCGCGATCCGCGGCCGCCGACGGCCCGCACGCTGGAGCTCGCGCACGACGCGGCGAAGCCCTACACGCGTGTCGGTCTCGAGCTGTCGCTCGGCACCCAGGCGGCGGACCGCATGGTCGGCGAGCCGACGACGTACACGCGGGCGTGGTTCGACGCGTGGCCGGAAGCGGCGGACGCAACGCCGTTGCTCGCCAGGGCGCGGGCCCTGAAAACCGATCAGGAGCTCGAGCGCATGCAGCTCGCGAACGAGATCGCAGCGGCGGCGATGGAGCACGTGCGCGAGCGCCTGGAGCCGGGCATGAAGGAGAGCGAGGCCGCCGCGCTCTGGAACGCCTTCGTGCATGGGCAGGGGACGGGCTGGAAGGGGCAAGTCGAGCTGGCGTACGGCTTCTCGCTCGTCTGGTCCGGGCCCGGCATCCGCACCTTCACGGCGACAGGGGACCGGCCGGTGCAGGAGCACGAGCCGACGCTGTTCGAGATCTGGGTCTGCGCGGACGGCTACTGGTGCGACCACACGAAGAACCTCTGCCCCGGCGAGCTGACACCCGAGTACGAGCGGCTGCTCGATGCACTCACCCGGGTGTACGAACGCGCGGTCGACCACTGCCGCCCGGGGGCCGGCCTTGCCGAGCTCGACGTCCTCGTCCGCGACGGGATCGCGGAGGCGGGCTACCCGGGGCAGCCGTCACACCCGATCGCCCACGGCGTCGGCGCGCGCGCACATGAGCCGCCCTACGCGCATCAGGCCGGCGGCGGAACGATCGAGGAGGGGATGGTGCTCGCGATCGAGCCCGGCGTGTACTGGGAGGGCGGCGGCGGCCTGCGCCTCGAGGACAACTTCCTGATCACGGCCGGCCGAGCGCAGAAGCTGTCGCCGTTCCCCGACGGGGTCGTGCGGTGATCTGGACCGGGGAGATCAACCGTCCGCACGAGCTGGGCGGGCGCGTCGGGCTGTACGACACCACGCTGCGCGACGGCGAGCAGACGGTCGGGGTCGTGCTCGACGCCGAGGAGAAGCTCGAGCTCGCGCGCGCCCTCGACGCGCTCGGGATCGATCGGATCGAAGCCGGCTTCGCGCGGGTCTCGGAAGACGATCGGCGCGCGATCGAGCTGATCGCCGGCGCGGGCCTCTCGGCGGAGATCTGGGGCTTCTCGCGTGCGGTGCAGGCTGACGTCGAGCAGCTGGTCGGGCTCGGCGTGAACGCCGCGGTGATCGAGAGTCCGGTCTCGGACCTGAAGCTCGAGGCGTACGGGATCAGCCGCGAGACGATGCTGGAGCGCATTCGCGACGCGGTCTCGTTCGCCGTCGAGCGGGGTGTCCGTGTCGCGTACTTCGGCGTCGACGGCACGCGTGCGCAGGACGACTTCCTCCGCCTCGCCTACGAGACGGCCGCCGACGCAGGCGCACAGGAAGCCGTCGTCGTCGACACGCTCGGCATCGCGTCGCCCGAGGCGGCGGGCGAGCTCGTCGGCAAGGTCGCCTCGTGGCTCCCCGACGTCCCGCTGCACTGGCACGGCCACAACGACTTCGGGCTCGCGACTGCCGCGGCGGTCGCAGCGGTGCGTGCAGGTGCGGCGTGGGTCCACGGGACGATCAACGGGATGGGCGAGCGTGCGGGTAACGCGAACCTGCTCGAGGTCGCCCTGGCTTTGCGCGCGCTCTACGGCGTCGAGTCGAACCTGCGGCTCGAGCGTGCGCGCGAGGTGGGCGAGCTCGTCCGCAGCCGGTCGGGCTACGAGCTCGAGCCCTTCAAGCCGCTCGTCGGCGAGAACCTGTTCCGCCGTGAAAGCGGCGCCGTCGCGAGCCAGTTCCACGACCCGCCCTCGATCGAGCCCTACTCGTCGGAGCTCGTCGGCGCAGAGCGTTCGATCGTGCTCGGCAAGAAGAGCGGCATCGACTCGATCCGGATCAAGTGCGCGGAGCTCGGGCTCGACCTCTCCGACGACGCTGAGCGCGAGCTGCTCGACGCGGTCAAGCTCCTCGGCACGCGGAAACGCGGTCTGGTCACCGACGAGGAGTTCCTACAGCTCGTTTCCGAAGGAGGCACGACGTGAGCCATCACCGTGAGCTGATCAACCCGCCCGACCTGCATCCGGCCCCAGGCTTCAGCCACGTCGCCGTCGCGAGCGGCGACCGGAGCGTGTACTTCGCCGGCCAGCTCGGCATCGGGCAGGACTTCTCGCTCGTGGCCGAGGACCTCCACGGACAGACGGTCGCGGCGATGCGGAACCTGAAGGCGGCGATGGACGCCGCCGGCGTCGGCTGGGACGACATCGTCCGTCGAACGATCTACACGACTCAGCCGACCGAGTACGAGACGATCACGGGTGCGATCGACGAAGTGACGGGCGGCGCCGCACACCCTGCGCAGACGATCGTCGGAGTCACCGGGCTCGCGGTTCCCGGCTGCGTGATCGAGATCGAGTGCACCGCATTGGTGGCGGACAAGGGCTAGTGGCGAGGTACGACGCGGTTCTCGTCGGGAGCGGGATCAACTCGCTTGCGTGCGGAGCGCTCCTGGCGCGCGCGGGCTGGAGCGTCGCGATCTTCGAGCGCGAAGACGTGCTGGGCGGCGCGATCCGGACGGCCGAGATCACGGAGCCCGGGTTCGTGCACGACGTCTTCAGCGCCTGGCATCCGCTCTGGGTCGGCGGCCCCGCGCACGCCGAGCTCGCCGACGAGCTCGCGGCCCGCGGGCTCGAGTACGTGAACACGGAGCTCCCGACAGCGACGCTCTTCCCGGACGGCGAGAGCGCGTTCCTGCGGCGCAGCGCGGAAGCGAACGCCGAGGAGCTCGGCGAGGAGTGGGGAGGTGTGCTCGAGGCGTTCTTCCCGAACGCCGACCTCGCGTTCGGGATCCTCGGCACGGAGCTGTGGTCGAAGGACGGGCTCGGACTCGGGTTGAAGGCGTACCGCCGGCTGGGGCGGCGCGGCCTCGCCGAGTTCGTCGGCGAGCTCACCATCTCCGCACGCGACTGGCTCGAGCAGACGTTCGCTTCCGAGCGTGCGCACGGGTTGCTGGCGCCGTGGGTGCTGCACACGGGGCTGGGGCCGGACGCCGCCGCGTCGGGCTACATGGCCCAGGTGATCGCGGTCGCCGTGCAGGAGGGCGGGATGCCGATCCCGCGCGGCGGCGGCGCGAGGCTCGTCGAAGCGCTCGTTCGCCTGATCGCCGACCACGGCGGGATCTGCGAGACGGGACGCGACGTGGAGCGTGTCCTCGTCCGTGAAGGTCGCGCGAGTGGCGTCCAGCTCGGAGACGGCGAGACGGTGAACGCGACGCGGGCCGTGATCGCAAACGTGACGCCGACGCAGCTGTACGAGCGTCTACTCGCGACCGCAGCTCCGCGCTATCGCTACGGCCGCGGTGACATGCAGATCCATCTCGCGCTCTCCGAGCCGCCTCGCTGGGACGGTGACGAGCGGCTGGCGGGGACCGCGATCGTCCATGTCACGCCCGGGCTCGATGGTGTCTCGCGCGCAGTCAACGAAGCCGACCGCGGCCTCTTGCCTGCAGAGGCAACCATCGTTGTGGGCCAACCGCTGACGATGGATCCGTCGCGCGCCCCTGAGGGCGCGGGGCTGCTGTGGATCCAGCTCCAGGAACTGCCCTGGCGCGTTCGAGGTGACGCCGCGGGCGTGCTCGATGCGGGGGACGGCACGTGGACCGAGGACTTGCGCGAGCGATACGCCGACCGCATCGTCGCGCGGCTCGCCAGACAGATTCCGAACCTCGAGTCGGCGATCAAGGCGCGCAAGGTCCTCTCGCCTGCGGATCTCGAGGCCGCGAACGTCAATCTCGTGCACGGCGATCCGTACTCGGGCGCGCTCGCGCTCGACCAGAACTTCCTCTGGCGGCCGTCCGCCGCGCGGCCGGGCCACGCGACCGGGGTTGATCGGCTGTGGCACATCGGCGCGAGCACGCATCCTGGCCCTGGCCTTGGCGCCGGCTCGGGAACCCTCGTCGCGAAGCAGCTGCTCGAGCCTCCGCTTCCCTCCCGCGCGCTACGCCGCGTGCGCGCGCTTGCGCAGAGATGAAGCCGTCCATCTCGCAGATCACCACCGTTGGACAATCGTTCACCGATGATCTCGACGCGTACCGCATCGCGGGCGCAGCTGGGATCGGAATCTGGGAGACGAAGCTGGCCGACGACTCGCTCGAGCGCTTCCGGGAGAGCGGGCTCGAGTCGGCGGCCGCGGTGCCGGCCGTGCCGTCGATCCTGCCGCTGCCGCTGATGGATGGCCCTGCCGCTCCGGACGAGCGCGTCGAGGCGCTGTGCGCGAGCATCCGGCGGCTGGCGCCCTTCGAGCCGCTCTGCGTCCTCTTCCTGACCGGCCCGGGCGAGGACCGCGCGCAAGTCCTCGACGGGATACGCGCGGTCGCGGACGAAGGCGAGCGTGCGGGCGTGCGCGTCGCGCTCGAGCCGATCCAGCACGAGTTCGCCGAGTTCTGGACGATCCCGTCTTCACTCAGCGAGGCCGCCGCACTGCTCGACGAGGCCGGCCGCCCGAACGTCGGCCTGGTGTACGACGTCTGGCACCTCTGGAACCAGCCGCTCGAGGAGATCGAGCGCTACCGCGAACGGATCGCAGCGGTGCACATCGCGGACTGGCGCGACCCGACCCGGAACACGAACGACCGCGTCCTGCCCGGCGACGGCGTGGTCGAGTTCGGCGCGATCTTCGACGCGCTGCGCTGGGACGGCCTCTACGACCTGGAGATCTTCTCCGACCCGGAGCTGCCGGGCTCGCTGTGGCGTGAGGACCCGCGCGAGCTCGCCCGGCGTGGCGTGGAGGCGTTGTCGAACACGTTTGCGTAGTCGGCGCCGGCGTGATCGGCAGCCTGTACGCCGCACACCTCGCGCGTGTGTGCGACGTCTCCGTGCTCTGCCGCCGCGAGGAGCACGCCCGCGCGCTCGAAGAGCACGGCTTGCGTGTTTCCGGCCGTCACGACTTCACCTCCCGCGTGCGCGCATCGACCGACGCCTCCAGCTTGCCCAACGCCGACCTCGTCATCGTCGCCACCAAGACGAACGAGCTGGAATCCGCGGCGGGCAGGCTCGCGGGCTTCTCCCCGGGCGCCGCGGTCATGACGGTGCAGAACGGCCTGGGCTCCGAGGATGTCGTGCGGCGTCACGGCGACTGGCCGATCGTCTCGGCCGTCACGTTCATGAGCGGCACGCGTCACGAGGACACGCACGTCGAGTACATCCTCGACACCGAGACCTGGCTCGGACCGTACGAGCAGACGCAGTACGAGCTCGTCGAGGCAGCAGCCGAGCTGATCGTGCAGTCCGATCTGAAGGCGCGAGCGTTCCCGGACCTTCGGCCCGCGCAGTGGTCGAAGCTGATCTTCAACGCGACCGTGAACTCGGTCGCGGCGCTGACGGGGCTCCCGCACGATCCGCATTTCGCAGACCGGGAACGCCCCGACGGCCTGGGTCACCTCGTCTACGACCTGATCGAGGAGGGCAAGAGAGTCGCCGCGGCGGCGGGCGTCGAGCTCCACGAGGATCCGTGGGAGATGAACCTGCTCGCCACGCAGCGCGGCTTTCGCCACTACCCGTCCATGCTCGAGGACGTCGAGGCGCACCGCCCGACCGAGATCGACGCGATCACCGGCGCGCTCGTCCGCGAGGGCGAGCGGCTGGGCGAGCCGGTGCCTCTCCATGCGGCGATGTTCCGCCTGGTGAAGGCCCGAGAGGCCTCGTGGAGTGGTTGAATTGCCGTTCGAGACCGGGTCCACTGATGAGGAGGCGGCAATGAGATGGTCCGGAAGGGTGTGCGGCGCCGCGGCGCTCGCGGCTGCAGTCACACTCGCCCTGCTCGCGGCGTTCGGGGGAAGCGCCTCGGCGGCTGCGAAGAAGCCGATCGTGATCGGCTGGGCGTTCGAC
Organism: uncultured Actinomycetes bacterium; assembly: GCA_963737405.1. Classification (GTDB taxonomy): domain Bacteria; phylum Actinomycetota; class Thermoleophilia; order Gaiellales; family Gaiellaceae; genus JACCTU01. The sequence goes on along the minus strand of CAVTSL010000006.1, from coordinate 446,952 downwards.
AGCACCGGCGATATGAAGCCGTTCGACGGGCCTGCGCTCGCGGCGGCGAAGATCCGCATCCGGCAGATCAACGCCAAGGGCGGTGTGAACGGGCGGCCTCTCCGGATCAACACGTGCGACACGCAGAGCAACAACGCCGCTCGCGCGAAGTCGTGCGCCGCGAGCCTGCTGGGTGGCGGCGCGAACGTGATCTTCACGACCTGTGACGTCGACTTCGCCACGCCGGTCGTGCAGGAGGCGATCAACCGCGGCGTCCTGGCGGTCGCGCCGTGCATCGGCACCGACCAGATGGGGCCGAAGCGCTTCGGCGCCAAGGGCCGTCTCGCGTTCAGCTTCGGCAACGTCGCGCAGGACGAAGGGTCGGCGATGGCCGAGGTCGCATACCGGCGCGGCTGGCGAACGGCGGCGCTGGCCACGAACACCCTGCTCGTGTACTTCAAGAACGTCGTGCAGGCGTTCGAGAAGCGCTTCGTGCAGCTCGGCGGCCGAATCGTCGCGCGCGAGAACTACGCGAGCTTCGCGAACAACGTCGGCGCCGCGGTGAGCCGGCTGAACAACGTGCGCGCCAACGTGATCGTCACCTCGACCGCGTTCGCAGAGCTGCCCGCGCTCGTGTCCGGCCTGCGCTCGCTCGGCAACCAGACGCCGATCCTCAACTCGTGGGCCGGCGACGGCACCTATTGGGTGACCAACAGCCCGCAGGTGACGAACTACTACTTCGTCACGTTCGCGTCGGTCTTCGGCGACGACCCGAACAGGGCCGTCCGCGCGATGATCGCCGAGCTGAAGAAGGCGGGCGCTGCCCCCGGAACCGGCGGCTTCATCGGCGGGGCGGCAGCGGTCGACGGCGTCGTCGCGGCGATCAAGCGTGCGAACGGCTCGACCAGGGGTGCGGTGCTGGCGGCGCAGCTGGAGAAGTTCAGGAAGGTCCCCACGCTCGGCGGGAAGGTGAGCTTTTCGCGGCAGCTGCACACCGTGTTCGGACGGCAGTACCGGGTGATCCGGATCCAGAACAACCGCGCGCAGGTCATCGGCACGGTGACGGCCAAGGTCGTCCCCAAGATCTAGCGCGGCTTGGTCGACCCACTCGTCTCGAGCAAGAGGGAGAGGCCCGGAGACGTCCTCCGGGCCTCGTCCGTCTCTCGGTCCTTCCAGGGAGTCCGGGCGCTCGAGGACGTCACGTTCGAGCTGCGTCCCTACGAGGTCGTCGGCCTGATCGGGCCGAACGGAGCCGGAAAGTCGACGCTCGTGAACGTGCTCAGCGGCTTCGACGAGCCGACCGCCGGTGAGGTGCGGCTCGGCGACCGCGACATCACTCGCTGGAGCGCTCACCGCCGCGCGCGCGTCGGTCTCGCGCGCACGTTTCAACACAGCCGCTCGTTTCGGGCGCTGACGGTGCGCGAGAACGTCGAGGTCGCAGCGCTCGGGACCGGCGCGGGGCCGAGGAACGCACGGCGGCGTGCCGACGACCTCCTCGGCCTGCTCGGCCTCCGAGCCCGGGCCGACCTTCCCGCTGCGGTCCTCGCGCACGGCGACGAGCGCCGGCTGGGCGTCGCGCGCGCGCTCGCCACGGAGCCGGCATTCGTCCTGATGGACGAGCCCGCTGCCGGATTGTCCGAGGCCGAGGTTCCGGAATTCGCGGAGGTCGTCCGCTCGGTGCGCGACGACCACGAGGCGGGCGTCCTGCTGATCGACCACAACATGGCGCTCGTGATGGGCGTCTGCGACCGGATCCAGGTGCTCGACCAGGGCCGCACGCTCGCCGAAGGGACGCCGTCCGAGATCCGCGGCAACCTCGACGTCACCGCCGCCTATCTCGGCGAGTCGGCCGTGCACGAGTGACGATGCTGGAGGTCGACGGACTCGAGGTGCGCTACGGCGCGGTTCCGGCTGTCCGGAACTTCAGCCTGTCCGTCGCCGAGGGCGAGATCGTCGGGCTGATCGGCCCGAACGGCGCCGGGAAGTCGACGACCCTGCACGCGATCACCGGGCTCATCCCCGCCTATGCGGGCGACGTGCGACTCGACGGCCGCTCGATCCTCGGCCTCGCCCCGGAGGCGATCGCGCGGGCGGGTGTCGCGCTCGTGCCCGAAGGGCGGCGGATCTTCGCCGACTTCACCGTGGAGGAGAATCTGCAGCTCGGCCTGGCCGCAAGGCGCGACGGCGACGGTCGCGGTGCGCTCGCCCAGGCCTTCGAGCTGTTCCCCGTCCTGCGCGAATTTCGCCGCCGCTCGGCCGGCGCGCTCTCCGGTGGCCAGCAGCAGCAACTGGCGATCGGGAGGGCGCTCGTGGCGGGGCCGCGGGTGCTCCTGCTCGACGAGCCGTCGCTCGGGCTCGCGCCGACGGTCGTGGACGGGGTCTTCGACGCGCTCGTCCGGATCCGGGAGCGCGGGGTCACGATCCTGCTGGTCGAGCAGCGCGCGCAGCGCACCGTCGCGCTGGCCGACAGGACGGAGGTGCTCGCGAACGGCGAGCTTCGCATGACGCTCGGGCCGAAGGACGCTTCGGACACCGCGAGGATGGTCGCGGCGTATCTGAGCGCATGAGCGCGCCGCTTGCAGCACTCGACGCGCAGACGATCGTCGACGCGATCGGGCTCGGCGCGGTCTACGCGCTGATGGCGGTCGGGATCGGCCTCGTGTTCGGCGTCTTGAGGCTCGTGAACTTCGCCTACGGCCAGCTCGTCATGGTCGGCGCCTACACGCTCGCGTTCACGTCGCACTGGCCGGTGGCCGCAGGCATCGCGGCGTGCTTCGCCGTCGTCGTCGCTCTGTCGATCGTCATGGACCTCGTGCTCTTCCGGCCGCTGCGCGGGCAATCGCCGGCGGTCATGCTCGTGGCGACCTTCGCCGTCGCATTCATGCTGCAGGCGGCCGCACTGCTCGTGGACATCCGCGACGGCACGATCGGCGAGATCGCCGGCTCGATCGCGTCGTTCAACCGGGCGATCGTCGTCGGCGGCGTCGAGGTGCGCAAGATCACGATCGCCGCGGTCGTCGTCGCCGCGGTCGCGCTCGGCCTGCTCGCGCTCTTGCTCGCGCGAACCACGATCGGCCTGCACATGCGCGCAGCCGCGACCGACTTCGGCACTGCGCGGCTCCTCGGCGTGCGCGCGAACCGGGTGATCGGCCTCGCCGTCGTCCTCTCCGGCGTGCTCGCGGCAACTGTGGCGGTGATCCTGACGGTGCAGAACCCGTTCGTCGGGCCCGACTTCGCGCTCCGGGAGACGATCGTCGTCCTCGTCGGCGTGGTGGTCGGCGGCATCGACCGGCTCTGGACGGCGACCCTCGGCGGCTTCGCGATCGGGTTCGCGACCGGGGTGATCAACGGCGTGCTCCCGACCGACAAGAGCGTCTACCTGCCGTCGGCGGTGTTCGCGCTCGTGATCCTCGTCCTGCTCGTCCGCCCTGCCGGGCTGTTCGCCTGGGGACGCGCGGCCGCGGAGCGCGTGTGAGACGCTTGCTCGACGCGCTCGTGCAGGTGCTCGGCCCAGCCGCGCTCGTCGTCGCGGTCGGGTTCGGCGCGACGCGCGTCGGCCGCGCAACGGAGATCTACTTCCTCGACGCGCTGGTCTCGGTCGCGATCGTGGTCGCGCTGTACGTCTTCATCGGGAACTCGGGCGTCCTGTCGTTCGGACAGCTGAGCTTCGTCGCCGTGGGCGCGTTCGCGGCCGGCGTGACGACGATTCCGCTCGACTCGAAGACAAACGTCCTCCCGCAGCTCTTCCCCGTGCTGCGCGACCACACGATCGGCAACGTCCCCTCGCTCCTGCTCGGCGCGGCCGTCGGCGGGGTCTTCGCCTTCCTCGTCGGCATGCCGCTGATGCGGCTGTCCGGGCTCGCGGCGGGCATCGCCACCTTCGCCGTGCTCGAGATCACTCACAACGTGCTGCGCGAGTGGAACAAGATCGGGCCCGGTGCCACGACACTTTCGCTCGTGCCGGAGACGACCGGTCCCCTGCAGGCGACGATCGGCGCGCTGGTCGCAATCGTCGTCGCGTTCGCCTACCAGCGGAGCCGGCTCGGCCGGCAGTTGCGCGCAACGCGTGAGGACCCCGCCGCGGCCCGGGGCGTCGGGGTCAACGTGCATCGGCAGCGGCTCTGGTCGTTCACGCTGTCGGGGGCGCTCGCTGGGTTCGCGGGCGGGATGCTCGTGCACGAGCTCGGGTCGATCACGATCGAGCAGGTGTACCTCGAGCTCACCTTTCTGACCCTGGCGATGCTCGTCGTGGGCGGCGTCTCGAGCCTGTGGGGCGCGGTCGTCGGCACGCTCGCCGTCAGCGGGCTGAACTCGTTTCTGATCGAGGCCGAGCAGGGAGTCCACGTGGGCGTCACGCTCGACCTTCCGTCGGGCACGCGGCTGATCATCCTCGGCGGGCTGATGACGGTGGTGCTGATCCTGCGTCCGTCGGGCCTCACCGGAGGACGCGAGTTCCGGCTGCCCGGCCGACGACGTCTCGCGGAGGCCGGGTGAGGATCTGCATCGTCGGCTGCGGTGCGGTGGGCTCGCTGTTCGCGGCGAACCTCGCGCGCCTCGACGACGTCGAGGTCTGGGCCTATGACCTCGCGGAAGAGCACGTGCGCGCGATCAACGAGCGCGGCTTGCGACTCTCCGGCGCCGAAGACGTCGTGGGCGAGATGCGGGCGACCGCGAACGCCGCGGAGCTGCCGGCGTGCGACTTCGGGATCATCGCGACGAAGAGCATGCACACGGGCTCCGCACTCGCTGCGACGGCACACGCGTTCGCCGACGGCAGCGTCTGCTCGGTGCAGAACGGCGTCGGAAACGAGGAGGAGATCGCCGCTCACGTCGCCCGGGTGATCCGCGGGACGACGTTCCCGGCGGGGGCGGTGGTCGAGCCGGGCCACGTGCGCTGGGACGTGAAAGGCGACACGACGATCGGCCCGTTCGAGCCGCGCCCCGCGCCTGCCGACGCGATCGAGCGGCTGGCGGAGGCCTGCACGCGCGCAGGCATGCCGACCGAGGCGGTCGCCGACGCGCGCGGCCCGCAATGGCGCAAGGTGGTCTTCAACGCTGCCACGAACCCGATCGGTGCGCTGACCGGCCTCACGCACGGCCGCGTCTGCGAGGATCCCGCGCTCCGCCGGCTCGTGAGCTCGATCGTCACGGAGGGCAAGGAGGTGTGTGCCGCGCAGGGCATCGAGCTCGACTCGGACCCGGAGGAGCTGATCGACTACGCGGCGCGGCCGGACGTCGCATACGACCACAAGGCGAGCATGCTGCAAGACATCGAGGCACGGAGGCAGACCGAGATCGACTACCTGAACGGAGGCATCGTGCGCTACGGCCGCGAGCACGGGGTTCGCACACCGCTGAACGAGGCCGTGACCGCGCTGGTCAAGGGACTGGAACGCGCGTGGCAGGCGTGAGCGCGGCCGACGTCGAGCGCCGGTTTGCGCGCGTGCGCGAGGCGCTGGCTCGCGACGGGCTCGACGCCGCGCTCGTCTGCGGCAGCGAGTACTCGGGCTTCGAGGGCGCCGTCACCTACCTCTCCGGGTTCGCGATCGTCCATCGCTACGCCTACGTCGTGGTCCCGCTCGAGGGCGAGCCCGCGATCGTCTTCCCGAGCGAGGCTCGCTACGTCGGCGAGCACGGCACGTCCCGGATCGAGGAGCAGGTCTTCGTGGACCGTCCGGGCGAGTGGATCGCCGATCAGCTGAGAGGCAAGCGGGTCGGGGTCTACGGGCTCGACTACGTGCTCACCGTGCGGGACTACCGCGCACTCGACGGAGCGTTCGAGCTGGTTCCCTGGGACGTCGAGTTCGACCTCGCGCGCGCGGTCAAGAGCGACGAGGAGCTCGAATCCGTGCGGGAGAGTGTCCGCATCAACACCGACGGGTTCTGGGCGTTCCTCGAGGCGTATGCGCCGGGCAAGACCGCCGCGGAGGTGCTCGCTCCGGCCGAGCGTCTCTTCGTCGAGCGCGGCTGCGGTCGGCTGACGATGAACATGGTGCTCGTCGGGCCGGAGTTCACGATCGCCCGGAACGACACCATCCTCGGCGACTTCTGCATTCCGTCGCTCGAGGTCGCGGGGCCCGGCGGCCACTGGGTCGAGGTCTCGCGCGCGCTCGGCGAGCCGAGCGCCGAGGTGGAGCGGATGCTCGAGGCGTACGACGAGTACTACGAGGTCGCCCGCGGCGCGCTTCGGCCGGGCGCGACCGCGCACGACGTCCACCGCGCCGTCTCGAAGGGATTCGTCGAGCGCGGCTACCGCCTCGGGCACGTGACCGGGCACTCGATCGGGATGACGATGATCGAGTTCCCCAAGATCGGCGAGGGGGTCGAGACCGAGCTCGAGGCGAACATGGTCTTCTCGATGCACCCGCATGCGATCTCAGAGGACGGGCGCGAGTGTCTCTACATGCAGGACACCTGGCTCGTCACGCCGGACGGCGGCGAGCCGCTCGCGGCGCTGCCGATGCGAGTCTTCGACGGATCGGAGCGCCGCCCGGGCTAGAGTCTCCGCACGGCGCCATGACACGTCAACCGCGACCATCGGAACGCGCTTTCCCGGTGAGAAGCTCGAAACGCACCGTGGAGACCGGCTCGACCTCGCTTCGCTCGGCGGTCCCGCCGTCGTCTACTTCTACCCGCAGGACAACACGCCCGGTTGCACCAAGGAGGCTCGCGCGTTCGAAGGTCTGTACAACGAGTTCATTGCCGCCGGAGTGACCGTGGTCGGGGTGAGTGTCGACGACGTCGATAGCCATGAGTGCTTCGCCGGCGACCACAAGCTGAGCTTCCCGCTGGTCGCCGACACCGGCGGCCAGTTGACGCGCCGCCTCGGCGTGCTCAAGGACTACGGCGAGTACGGCGAGCTCGCGGCGCGCGTGACGTTCCTGCTCGACCGTGACGGCGTCATCCGCCGGATCTGGGAGGTCACGGACCCGGCCGCGCATCCCGAGGAGGTGCTCGCGGCGGCCCGCGCCCTGGCGCAGGAGGACGGGGCGGGAGGCGGTCGATGAGCGGGTACGCAGTCGCCGAGCAGGATGTGCCGAGTGAGCGCAAGCGCGGCGACACGGCAGACGTGCGCGTCACGATCGATCGGAGCGCCGGCTGCGAGCGGCTCGAGCAGCGCATCATGCGGTTCGCGCCGGGCCGTTCGAAGCCGAGAGGCGCACAGGGCAAGCAGGAGCTCCTGTACGTCGCGAGCGGCACGGGCACGCTGCTCCTCGATGGCCTCCCGCACGTGCTCGAGGCGGATACGGGCGCTTACGTTGCCGCCGGGGAGAGCTACGAGATCGAAAACGAGGGACCGGAGGAGCTGGTGCTCGTGTCGGTGCTCGCACCGCAGGAGTCAGCGCCCGGCGAACGGAGGCAGGTCACGGTCCGGTACGCCGACCGGCCGGCGCTGCCCGCGAGCCCGAACCGCGAGTTTCGCTTCCTCGTCGATCACTCGGTCGGCTGCGACGACGTGACGCAGTTCGTGGGCGTGATCCCCCCCGGCCGCGCGCCGCTGCACAGCCATACCTACGACGAGATCGTCTATGTGATCGAAGGTGATGGGATACTGCACATGAACGACGGCGAGTCACCGCTCGGGCCGGGGACCTGCGTCCATCTGCCCCCGCTGCACGAGCATTCGCTGGAGAACACCGGTGCGCGGCCGATGCGCGTACTCGGCGTGTTCCATCCGGCCGGAGATCCCGCGTCTCGGGCGTCCGGGGAAAACCGCTAGGAGGAGGAACGTATGAGAAAGGCTCTAGTTCTGGTCCCCATCGCGGCCGCCGCCGCCGTGCTCACGGCCGTCGCGCCCGGGACCACGAGCCCCGCCAGTCCGGCGGCGGCGAAGAGAGCGCTGATCACGTGCGGCAACACGCGGTCGCTCGGCGTAGCCGCTCCGATCACCGGCCCTGCGGCCTCGATCGGGTCCCAGCAGCTCAAATGGGCTCGCTACTACGTCACGCGCTACAACCGGACCCACAGAAAGAAGTTGAGGGTCGTCGCCGGCGACACGCAGTTGCCGGACACGGCGCAGGCGATCCAGGTCGCCGAGCGGATGGCCTCGAACGCACAGGTGCTCGGCCTGGTCGGCCCGGCCGGGAGCCAGGAAGTGCAGGTGTCCACGGCGCCGCTGCGGGCCGGCGGGCTCGGGTACGTCTCCGGCTCGGCAACCCGCACCAGCCTGACGACCGACGGAACCCGTCGGGGGCACTTCTTCCGCGTCGTCCCGAACGACGACCAGCAGGGCCCGCGGGTTGCGAACTACATCCGCAGGACCCTCCGCCATACGCGGGTCGTCGTCGTGGATGCGCAGAACTCGTACAGCACTGGTCTGTCCGACACGGTCGAGCGGATCCTCAAGGGCGGAGGGCTCACTGTCCGACGCGAGTCGGTGAACGAGGAGCAGACGACGGACTTCTCGGCGCTGGTCGCACGCATCCCGGCCGACACGCAGTCCGTGTACATCCCGTGGCAGCTCGCCCCGAAGGCGCAGCTCTTCGGCCAGCAGCTTCGGGCAGCTGGGAAGCGGGCGGTCCTCTTCGGCTCGGACGGCCTGTTCGACCCGGACAGCTTCAAGATCCCGGGCTCGTACGTGTCGTTCTTCCCGATCAACCTGAGGAGCCCCATCATCGCCGCCTACCGGCGTGGTCCGGGGCAGGGCAAGAGCGAGCTCTTCGGTCTGCCGAGCTACGTGGCGGCGGATGTGGTCGTGCGGGCAATCGACAAGGCATGCGCAAACGGTACGGCCACGCGCGCCGAGGTCCGGCGCTTCATCAACACCACCAGGATCACGCAGAGGCAGTCGCTGCTCGGCTTCGCGATCCGGTTCGTGCAGGCGCGTAGGGGCGTGCTCGGCCCGGGCGACATGGCGACCCCGGCGAACTTCGGGATCTACCGGATCAACAACAACGGCGTCTACGTCCGCGTCTCCTGATCGAGCTCAGCCTGTGACACGCGTGCGGCCCATCAACCCGATGGGCCGCACGCCATTCTGAGAATCTTCACTCCCCGTGGAGCTTCCGCTCGCCTTCAACTCCGAGCTCTTCCTGCAGCTCTTCGTCAGCGGCGTGACCCTGGGCAGCCTCTACGCCCTGATCGCGATCGGCTACTCGATGGTCTACGGGATCCTCAAGCTGCTGAACTTCGCGCACGGGGACGTGTACATGATCGGCGCGTTCGTCGGGTACGGCGTCCTCTCGGTCCTCGGCGGGCCGCTGTCGCCGAAGATTGCGCTCGCGCCGCTGATCCTGCTCATGTTCCTCGTCGCGATGCTCGTGTCGGGCCTGCTCGGCGTCGTCATCGAGCGCTTCGCGTACCGGCCGTTACGTGACGCGCCCCGGCTCGCCCCGTTGATCAGCGCGCTCGGCGTCTCCTTCTTCCTCCAGAACAGCGCGCTGCTGCTGTTCGGCTCCCAGTTCCGAACCTACAACTCGTTCGTCCTCGGCTCGTCGAACCCGGAGGCGTTCGAGCCTGGACCGCTGATCGATCCGGTCTTCGTGGTTCATGGAGTGAACATCCAGGCGGTCCAGTTGCTCGTCGTTGTCGTCACGGTTGGGTTGTGCGTCGCGCTCACGCTGCTGGTCGCCCGGACGCAGATCGGGAAGGCGATGCGCGCGACGTCGTACGACCGCGAGGCAGCGGCGATGATGGGCATCGATACCGACCGGGTCATCGCCTCGACCTTCTTCATCGGGTCGGTGCTGGCCGGAGCGGCGGGGGTGATGTTCGGCCTGCTCTTCAGCCAGGTCTTCCACTTCATGGGCTTCCTCGCCGGGCTCAAAGGCTTCACGGCCGCGGTCGTCGGCGGGATCGGCAGCATTCCGGGAGCGATGCTCGGCGGGTTGCTCGTCGGCCTCGCCGAGTCGTTCGCGGGCGGGTACCTGGGCGGCCGCTGGGCCGATCTGACCGTGTTCGGGATCCTGATCCTCGTCCTGCTCGTGCGACCGACCGGTCTGCTCGGCACGCGAGCCATCCAGAAGGTCTGATGGGGACGCCCGACGCACCCGATCGTCCCCGCGTCGGCGTCGACGACTGGGTCTCGCAGGTCGAGGAGCGCACCGAGCGCCAGGGGTTCGCCCAACGCGCGGTTGCCGTCATCCCTCCTCCGGCGCGACTCGCCCTCTTCGCCGCGTACGCGGCGACGCTGCCGCTCTGGATGGGGCGCGGCGACCTCTTCGCCTACGGGATCTTCACGCTCATCTACATCCTTCTCGGCCTCGGGCTCAACGTCGTCGTCGGCTATGCCGGACTGCTCGATCTCGGGTACGTCGCCGCCTTCGGGTTCGGTGCGTACAGCTACGCCCTGGTCTCGTCCGAGCAGTATGGGATCCACTGGCCGTCCGTGATCTCCGTCCCGCTGATCGTCGTCGCGACGGCGCTGCTCGGCCTCGTGCTCGCCTATCCGTCGCGCCGTCTGCTCGGGGACTACCTCGCGATCGTGACCCTCTTCTGGGGCCAAGCGTTCGTCGTCTTCGTCAACGCCGCAAACCCGACGGTCGCCGGCAAGGGCCTGACGGGAGGTCCGAACGGGATCGCCGACATCGACGCGAACGACTTCTTCGGCTACGAGCTGACGAGCAGGACGCAGCAGTTCTACTTCCTCCTGATCGTCGTCGTGCTCCTGCTCACCGGGCTCCACTTCCTCAGCGAGTCGCGTACCGGCCGCGCCTGGCGCGCGCTGCGCGAGGACCCTCTGGCCGCGGAGGCGATGAGCATTCCGGTCAACCGGCTGAAGCTGAAGGCGTTCGCGGTCGGAGCAGGGATCGCGGGCCTCACCGGCTGCATCTTCGCTGCGGTCCTGACGGCCGTGACCGCGGGGAACTTCGGCCTGCCGATCCTGATCACGATCTACGCCATCGTCATCCTCGGCGGGATCGGGAGCCTGACCGGGGTCGTCCTCGGCGCGATCGTGATCAACGTGTCGTTCCAGGTGCTCGCGCCCGAGAACCCGCAGTCGAACGCCCGCCTCCTGTACTACGGCGTGATCGTGCTCCTGCTCGCGCTCGGCCTGCGCTCCTGGTGGCGGTTCGGCGCGGTCGTCGCGGGTGCGCTTGCACTCGGTTTTGCAGCGAACGCGGTCCTGGAGGCGGTCGCCCCGTCGTGGACGACCGGGCCGGTCGTCGAGGGCGGTCGCTTCGCCCGGTTCATCTCGGAGTGGGTGATCATCCCGAGCGGGCACCCCCGCTTCGGAAACGTCGCCTACGTCGCGCTCATCGTCGCGGTCCTCGCGCTCACCCGGATGCACGGAACGTGGCGGACCGTCGCGGTCGTGCCGACCGTGTATCTCGCAGCGATCGTGTGGGAAAACAGCTTCGTCGAACAGCCGGCCGTCGCGCGCTGGATCCTGTTCGGCTCGCTCCTCGTGTTCTTGATGACCGTCCGCCCGCAGGGACTGCTCGGGACGCCGCGCGTGGAGATCGTCTGAGCGCCGTGCCGTTGCTCGAGCTGCGTGACCTGACGAAGTCGTTCGGCGGGCTCAGCGTTGCCGACCACCTGGACCTGCACGTGAACGAGGGTGAGATCGTCAGCGTGATCGGGCCGAACGGCGCGGGCAAGACGACGGCCTTCAACCTCGTCAGCGGCCTCTACCGGCCCGACGGCGGCGAGATCCGCTTCGAGGGCCGGAACATCGCCGGGCTCGCGCCGCACAAGATCACGCAGCTGGGCATCGCGCGCACCTTCCAGACCCTGCGGCTGTTCCTGAACATGACCGTCAAGGAGAACGTGATGGCCGCGGCGTACGGCCACACGCGGTCGACGGCGATCGAGGCGATCTTCCGGCTCCCGCGCGCACGACGGGAGGAGCGGGAGATCGCGCAGCTCGCGGAAGAGACCCTCGCCTTCTTCGGGCAGCGGCTGGTTGGGTATCGCATGGGTCAGCAGGCGTTCAACCTCTCCTACGCGAACCGGAGGCGGCTCGAGATCGCGCGCGCCATGGCGACGAAGCCGCGGCTGCTGCTGCTCGACGAGCCCGCGGCCGGGATGAACCCGGTCGAGACGCAGGAGCTCACGGAGCTGATCGGGCGGCTGCGCGACGAGCGCGGCTACACGATTCTCGTGATCGAGCACGACATGCACGTCGTCGAAGGGATCTCGGACCGCGTCGTCGCGCTCGACCACGGAGTCAAGATCGCCGAAGGCTCCTTCGAGGAAGTTGCGACCAACGAGCTCGTGATCGAGGCGTACCTTGGCCTGCGAGGCGCCGCGTGATGCTCCTCCGGCTGAACGAGGTCGACACGTTCTACGGCGAGATCCACATCCTGCAGCAGCTCTCGCTCGAGGTCGGCGAGGGCGAGCTCGTCTGCCTGCTCGGCGGAAACGCTTCGGGAAAATCGACGACGCTGAAGACGATCCTGGGGATCGTGCGGCCGCGCGACGGAGTCGTCGAGTTCGACGGCGAGGACGTCACCGAGCGGACGACGAGCTACCGGATCGCGCAGGGGATGGCGATCGTCCCGGAGAACCGACGGCTCTTCGCGCCGATGACGGTGCTCGAGAACCTCGAGATGGGGGCGTATCTGCGGAAGGACGGGTTCGCCGAAGCGCTCGAGCGCGTGTTCGAGCTCTTTCCGCTCTTGCGCGACCGCCGAAAGCAGCTCGCAGGCACCCTGTCCGGCGGAGAGCAGCAGATGGTGGCCATGGGCCGGGCTCTGATGTCGGACCCCAAGCTCCTGCTGATGGACGAGCCCTCGATGGGCCTCGCGCCCATCCTCGTCGAGCGGAACTTCGAGATCATCCAGCAGGTGCACGACACCGGCGTCGCCGTCCTGGTCGTCGAGCAGAACGCGAACGTCTCGCTCTCGATCGCCGACCGCGGCTACGTCTTGCAGACGGGGCGGATCGTGCTCGCCGACACCGCGAAGGCGCTGCTGGAGAACGAGGGACTGCGCAAGGCCTATCTCGGACGCTAGGGCGTCTCGCCCGCGAGGATCGCGGCGAGCGTCGCGGCATCGAGATTGCCACCGGAGACAACGCAGACGAGCTTGCGTCCCGGCACCGTGCCCGAGAGCGCGGCTGCGGCAGCCAACGCCCCCGCGCCTTCGGCGACGACGCGAGTGCGCTCGACGAGAAGTCGAACGGCCGACGACGTCTCGTCCAGCGAGACCTCCCGCGCGCCGTCGATCAAGCCGCGGGCGGCCTCCCACATGCGCGGCAGGAGCGCGCGGCTTCCCGCGCCGTCCACGAACGAGGGCCGGTAGACGACCTCCTGCGGCGAGCCGGCCGCGAGGGTCGCGTTGAGCGGCGCAGCAGTCTCGGGCTCGACCGCAAAGATGCCGACTCCCGGGCGGAGCGCCTTCACGGCGCTCGCGATCCCGGTTGTGAGCCCCCCGCCGCCCCAGGGAATGATCACGGCGTCGACGTCGGGCAGGTCCTCGAGGATCTCCAGCCCGATCGTGCCGTTCCCGGCCATCACGAGGTCATCCTGCACGGGATGGACGAAGAGCCCTTCCAACCCGTCGAAGCGCGACTCGACGATCGTCTGCCACCAACGGTCGTACGGCACCTTGACCACGCGGCCGCCGAGCCGGGCGATCGCCGCAAGCTTCGCCTCCGGCGCGTGCTCGGGGACGACGATCGTCGCCGGGAGCCCGAGCTCGCGAGCAGCCCACGCGACTCCCTGCGCCATGTTTCCGGCGCTCGCGGTGACGACACCGTGCTCGAGCGTCTCAGGGCTCGCGCGTCGAATCGCGTTCGTCGCACCGCGGATCTTGAACGAGCCGATGGGCTGCAGGTTCTCGAGCTTGAGGTAGATCTCGGCCGGCGCTTCCGGTACGTCGAAGCGAACGAGCGGCGTGCGCAGAGCTGTTCCCGCGAGCAGCTCGCGCGCGCGTTCGATCTCGTCGAGCGGGATCAGAAAGGAACCTCCGTGCCCGCGCCGGTCTCGCGTGCGCGGCGGACGACGAACTCGGCGGCAGCGAGATCCTCGATCGCGAGCCCGAGCGACTTGAAGATCGTGATCTCGTCCGTCGACGTTCGGCCGGCGTGAGCTCCGATGATGACCTCGCCGAGCTCTGCCCGGATGTGCTCCGGCCCGATCGCCTGCTCGCGGAGCGGTACGAGATAGTCGCCCGACTCGTTCTCGGTCGATTCTCTCCGGTCGACGAAGAACGTTGCTGCGGCGACCGTGGCCGTGTCGAGCTCGCGTGAGGTCGGGATGGATGCGCCGACGGCGTTGATGTGTGTTCCCTCGCCGATCCATTCGCGGCGGAGCACCGGCTCGGGCGAGGAAGTGACGGTCACGATCACGTCTGCTTCGCGGACCGCGGCGTCCGCACCTTCGACGGGCTCCACCGGAAAGGCGGCGACTGCCTCGTCTGCGAGGCGGCGCGCATGCTCTGGCGTGCGGCTCCAGACGAACGCCCGCTCGAACGGGCGAACGTGGCCCATCGCCTCGAGATGCGCGCGCGCCTGCACGCCGGCGCCGATGATCGCCAGCGTCCGTGCCTCTTCGCGGGCAAGGGCGCGCGTCGCGACCGCCGAGACGGCCGCGGTTCGGATTGCAGTGAACGCGGACGCGTCCAGCACCGCCTCGAGCTCGCCGGTCTCCCCGTTCGACAGCAGCACCGCGCCCTGGTGCGCATCGAGGCCTCGCGCGGGGTTGCCCGGGGCGATCACTACCGCCTTCAGCGCGAACGCGGAGTGCTCGCCGCTCCGGTAGCCCGGCATCAGCCCGTAGAACGCGGCGGCCTCGGGAGGGCGAACGACGCTCCGGAGCGGCTGGTACAGCTCGCCGCGCGCCAACCCCGCGAGCGCATCGCTCATCACCTCGATGCACTCCTCCATCGGGAGCAGGCGCTCGACGTCGGCATGGCTGAGGACGAGCATCAGGGAAAGAGCGACGCTAGCTCATCGCGCTCGGCGGCCGAGAGCTCGACGTCGAGCGCGCGCCGGGCGGGCTCGAGCTGCTCCGGTCTGCGCGGTCCCGTGATCACCGTCGTGACCTGCGGATGGGAGAGCAGCCATGCGAATGCCAGCGTCGGCATGTCGACTGCGCGCCGTGCCGCTGCCTCGTGCAGCCTGTCGAGTCCTCGGTAGATCGCGTCGTCGTCGAGGTGCACGTACGGCTCGGGCCGCATCGTCATCCGAGACCCGGCCGCGGCGGGCTCGCCCTGCCGGTACTTGCCGGTGAGCCAGCCGCCGGCAAGCGGACTGAACGGCGTGAAGCCGAGGCCGCGCTCCGCGCAGAAGGGGAGGACCTCGCTTTCGGCCGTGCGGTCGAGCAGCGAGTAGGAGTTCTGCACCCACTCGACCTGTGCGAAGCCCTCGCGCGCGCTGATCGCCAACGCCTGCTCGAGCCATGCGCGGTCCACGTTGCTCGCGCCGATCGAGCCGACCTTGCCGGCGCGCACGAGCTCGTCCAGCGCGGACAGGGTCTCCTCGAGCGGCGTCTCGGGGTCGGGCTCGTGGACGAGGTACATGTCCACACGCTCGACCCCGAGGCGCTCGAGGCTTCCGTCGAGCTGGCGCAGGATTCGCCCGCGGGCGAGCCCGCGATCCGCCGCGTCCCCCTGCACGGAGTGGAAGACCTTCGTGCTCAAGATCATGGGGCGGCGCTCCGCGCGAAGCCAGGAACCGATCCAGCTCTCGCTGCGTCCGCCCCCATACGCGTCCGCAGTGTCCAGAAGGTTGACCCCGAGCTCGAACGCGGTGTCGAGCAGCGCGAAGGCCTCGTCCCTGGTCTCGCCCTGCCCGAAGAACTGCGGTGCGGACCCGATCCCGCCAAAGTTGCCGCAACCGAGCCCGATCCGTGTGAGCTCGAGCCCCGTCCGCCCGAGCAGACGCGTCTCCATCAGGTGTGCCATGGACGTCGCACGCGGGCCTCGTCAAGCTTCCGTCGGAACTCGAGCTTGCCCGACGCGCGGACGCGGTCGGCGTTTCCCGCGCCGAGATCACGCGTGCTCCGCGCCGTGCTACCGACGGTGCTCCCGACCTGAGCGTGTCTCATCTGATCACTGGTCATTCGAACACCCTCGAGGACAACGGGCAAGCCTGAGCGGGCGTCGACCGTCGAGCTCACACGTGGTCCCTGATGCCCGCGGGCGTGCCGCGCGGGACATGGTCAGCTCGCTCCGGAGGATCGGCGTCGCCAGACGCGGCTCGGCGGCGCGCACACGCGACGACGCTGCGGGTCGGCGCGTCGGCGCGCTCTTCTCCGAGTGCGCGCCGATGGTCCTCGCTGTCTGCCGCTACCAACTCCGCGACTCGCAGGCGGCGGAGGATGCGGCGCAAGAGACGTTCCTGAGCGCCCATCGAAGCCTGCTCCGCGGGGCGCAGCCGCGCGACCCTGCGGCGTGGCTCACACAGCCGAACGTGCGTCGACCGAGCTCGCTCCATCGATGTGGCACCCAGGAGGCGCCGGTTCGCGTCCGGCTAGCTCCACTCGAACACCGCTCGGACCGTGCTAAGACGTCGGTGTGCGGTTTTTTCGGCGACGCCTCCCCCTCCGTCCGATTACCGAAGAGGAGGCCTATCGCCGGTCGTACGGCTACCGATCGGGAGAGCTGCACGTCACGAAGGTGCAGCCGATGCGGGAGGAAGCCAGCCCGCCGCCACGTCCGCGACACCCGGTACTCGAGCGCGGCGAACGGATCCGGTTGGCCTTTGCTGAGCGAATGAACGGACGCCGTCACGGAGACGACTGAGTCGGCGCTCGGGAGGGCCTCGCTTCTCTCCGTGGCCAGAGTCGCCCCGGTGCTCCGCGTCGGCCCAACATGATCTGCGTCGAGCTTCTCGAGGATCTCACATGACGATGCTCCATCCGCCGGGTTTCGTCGACGACTTCGAACGCCGACCCGCCCTGAAGAACGCCTTCGCTGAAGGATGGGACGCCTGGCTCGGCCGATCGCTCGGCGACAGCGCCGCGTTCGCCGCGAAGGACGGCGGCCGGTTTCGCCGGCCGCATGCGAGCGCCGCCGTTCCGCCGGCGGCGATCGCGTGGGACGCTTTCCCGAAGGCCCTGACGAAGTGGTACGAAGGCGACGGACAAGCCGACGAGCTGCGTTGGCGGACTGCCGAGGTCCTCCGGCCGGTCCCGTACGGCCGCACGCCGTCGCGCAAGGTCGTCTGGGCACAGCACCGGCAGCAGGACGAGTACTGCGAGTGGTTCGTTCGTCGTGACGACGGCGGGCGAATCGTGCAGGTCGACTTCACGACGGAGGGCCCCGAGTACTGGCTCTTCCTCGCGCACGGCACGAAGGTGCTCTATCGAGACCTCGGCGAACGGCCGCATCCGGCTTCGACGGCGACCTGAGCCTCGTCGTCGAGCTGTACCGGGAGTACGTGAACGAGCAGATCACCGAGGCCGACCTCGTCTGGCCGACCGACGTCAAGGTTCGGGGCGGCGGCGGCGGGTGGCAGCTCCGTCACAGGAAGGGCGAGTACAACCCGTTCAACCGCTGGAACACCACGCACGGCGCGATGCACCTGACGCATCCGGCGAGTACGCTCGCCGCGGAGATCCGCCTCGCCGCGGACGGCACCGTCGTCCGCTCGCGGGCGGGCCGGCCGGTCACCGATCCGGACGACCTGATCTGCTCGACCGATCCTCGGAGCCGCGAACGTCCCGCTCGGCGAGGACGAGGCCGCGACTATCGAAAGGAGCGTGTGACATGGCAACGGCAACCGCGACGAAGATCGGCTTCGTCGGCCTCGGGCACATGGGTGGAAACATGGCGGCCCGTTTCCTCGACGCGGGACATTCGGTCTTCGGCGAGAGTCGAGACCGCGGGCACGCTGACGAGCTCGGGCGCGACGGGCTGCGGTGGCGCGACACGCCCCGCAAGGTTGCGGAGGCAGCCGACATCGGTCTTCATCATCTCCAGCTCGATGGCAGCCGCGGGCGGCATCATCTTCGTGTCGCGGTTGAGGTCGGTCGACCTCAACGCCGGCGGCGGAACGATCCTCCTCGACGCCATCGCGGCCGCCGTGATCGGTGGAACGAGCCTGTTCGGGCGCGGTGACGTGAGGGGGGCGCTGCTCGGGGCCCTGCTGATCGCGACGATTGCCAACGGGATCGCGCTCGTCGGCTACAGCGCGGCGACGCAGTACATCGTGACCGGGATCATCCTCCTCGCCGCGGTGACGCTGGACACGATCTCGCGGCGGCGGCTCGAGGCCTCCGGCCGCTGAGCCCCGAACCGTTGAAGCGGTCGGAGCGGTGCGCTAGACAACGCTCTGTATGACGGTCTCGGTCGTCGCCCTCGGAGGCTCGCTCGCTCGGCGCTCCACGAGCAGGGCCGCGCTGGAGACAGCGCTGGAGGGAGCCGCAGACGCCGGCGCAGAGACGAAGCTGCTCGATCTGCGCGAGCTCGATCTTCCGATGTACAACCCCGACGAGCACGAGCCCGACAGCGCCGCAGCCGAGCTCGTCGAGTCCTGCTACCGCGCCGACGGGCTCATCTGGAGCAGCCCTCTCTACCAGGGCTCGGTCTCGGGCGCGTTCAAGAACGCGCTCGACTGGCTGCACCTGCTCGGCGATCGCGATCCGCCCTACCTCCACGACAAGGTGATCGGGCTGGTCAGCGCGGCGGGCGGGATCAACGGGCTGCAGGCGATCAACACGATGGAGTTCTCCGTTCGCGCGCTGAGGGGCTGGGCGGTCCCCTACGTGGTCCCGATCGCCACGGCGGCGCGCGTGTTCGACGAGAAGACCCGGGTCCGTGACGAGTCGGTCGAGCGCCAGCTGCTCATGCTCGGGCGAGAAGTCGTCCGCGTGGCCGAGCGGTTCGCGCGCGATGCGGCCGCGCACCGGGAGACCGAGTGCGCCCGCGCCGCGGAGGCGGTGGCGGCGACGGCATAAGCGAGGACGTGCTTCAGGCGTCGCGAGTGGATCGCCAGAGGGAGTCCGCGAGCAGGAGCACGACGGCGATCGGAAGGAGCCACCAGGCGTCGGTTCCACGGTCGGTGACGTACCACGTGAGAACGAGCCCTACTGCGAGTCCCGCCGCGACCCGCCAGTCGTCGCCGACGATGAAGTTCCACCAGAAGCGGGCAAACGAGCGCAGATGTTTCACGCGTCCGCCTCCACAGCGGGCATCGCCGGTCGCTGGCGCCGCAGAGCGCTGACGAGCGCGAAGGAAACGGCTGCGAAGAACGCGAGCAGGCCGAGCAGCGACAACTCGTCAGCGGGCCAGTCCACGCCGACACCCTCGGCGGCCCAGAAGCAGCCGAAGCTCGTCAGCAGGAGACCCACGGCGAACTTGATCGTGTTCTCCGGCACGCGCGAGAGCGGACCGTGTGCAAGCGCGCCGGCCGCCACCACGAGGACCAGCGCTGCGCCGGCGCCGACCGCTGCGACCCCCAGCTCACCCTGCGCGGTTCCGAAGGCGATCACGATGAACACGACTTCCAGCCCTTCGAGCAGGACGCCCTTGAACGCCACCGTGAAGGAGTACCAGTCGAGCCCGGCCCGCTTCTCGTACGCCGCCCCTGCCGCCTGATCCCGCTCGAGCCGAAACGTCTCGTCCTCGTCGTGCAGCTCCTTGTGGCCGCTCGAGCGAAGGATCGCCTTGCGAAGCCACTGGAGCCCGAACGCGAGCAGGAGCGCGCCGACGACGAGACGCAGCGCGTCGATCGGCACGTGTCCGAGCGCACGTCCGAAGACCGCGATGAGCCCGACGAGCACGACCGTCGCCGCCGCGACGCCGATCAAGGGCGAACGCCATCCCCGCACGACACCGACCCCGAGAACGATCGTGAGCGCCTCCACCATCTCGACCGCGCTCGCGAGAAAGGCTCCGAGGAAGACGAGAATCGTGCTCGTGCTCACGCCGACCAATGATCGCTGCCCGGTGCACGTGCTGCATCCGTGACGCCTCCCAGGTTGACACCGTCCATGCTGGTGCAGCAGCAGACGGGGCGAATCGGCGAGAACGCCGACCCGATGCGGATTCCCTGCACGTTTTCGCAGGTGCGGCCTTTCCGCAAGGCGTCGGCGACGTCGCCGATGTGCGCCGCCGCCGACACCGGGACACTCCGCGCATGATCCCGTTGTCCGACGGCATCGCGCCTCGGCGCTTCCCGATCGTGACGGTCGCGATCATCGCGGTGAACCTCGCGGTGTGGCTCCTGTACGAGCTGCCCGACCTGAACGGGGCGGTCAACCACGCGTCGTTCTACCCCTGCACGATCGACGGCTCCTGCAACGGTCCCGAGCCGTGGGGGATCAGCTGGGTGACCGCGATGTTCCTGCATGGAAGCTGGGACCACATCCTGGGGAACATGCTGTTTCTCGGTGTCTTCGGCAAGAACGTCGAAGATCGCCTCGGTCGCCTCCCGTACCTCCTCTTCTATTTCGTGGGCGGGTTCGTGGCGACGGCGACCCAGACCGCGATGACGCTGCTCGCGGGAAGCCAGTCTGACGCGCAGGTGCCGACGCTCGGTGCGAGCGGTGCGATCGCGGCCGTGCTGGGCGCCTACTTCATCCTCTTCCCGGGCGCGCAGATTCGCGGCCTTGCCGGCTTCTGGCCGGTCCGGCTCTCGGCGTGGGTCTTCCTCGGCTTCTGGTTCCTCTACCAGCTGTTCGAGGCGAACTTCGGCCTCTTCGAGTCGACTGCGAACGGCGGAGGAGTCGCGTTCTTCGCACACGTGGGCGGCTTCGTGTTCGGGGTCATCGTCGCCCGACGGCTCCTCGCGACCGGGTATCTCCGCAACGACGCCGATCCGCTCCTCGCGGGGCGGGACGATCGCCTCGTGGCCTGACCAAGTTCTCGGGCGGCACGCGCGCTACCGTCTGCCGGCGTGAACGCCGAGGCGCCGCTGCGCGCGAACGTCCGCCTGCTGGGCGACATCCTCGGCCGTGTCCTCGTCGAGCAGGAGGGCGAGGCGCTCTTCGCCGACGAGGAGCGGATCCGCGCCCTCTCCCGGGCCGCGAGGGAGGGCGCGCCCCGGGAGGAGCTGCGCGACGCGGTTCGCGGGCTCGACCTCGAACGCCAGGGCAAGGTGCTGCGCGCGTTCGCGATGTACTTCCAGCTCGCGAACATCGCCGAGCAGCACCATCGCGTGCGCCGGCGGCGACAGTACGAGCGAGAGGAGCGGACGCCGCGCGAGTCGCTCGAGGCGGCGTTCGCGCAGCTGAGCGCGTCCGGCGTCGAGGAGGCGAGGCCGGAGATCTCGCTCGAGCTCGTCCTGACGGCGCACCCGACCGAGGCGACGAGGCGCACGCACCTGGCGGCCCACTTGCGGATCGCCGGCTACCTGACCGAGCTCGACGCGACCGACCTGTCCGTGCGCCGGCGTCGCCAGCTGACGGACGCGATCGCCGAGGAGGTGACGGCGCTCTGGCTGACGGACGAGGTGCGCGTGCAGCGGCCGCGCGTGCGCGACGAGATCCGGCAGGGACACTGGTTCTTCGAGCAGAGCTTGCTCGACGTCGCGCCGAGGCTCGTCGCCGAGTACCGCGAGCGCCTCCCCGACGCATCGCTGCCGCTCAGCTTCGGCAGCTGGATCGGCGGCGATCTCGACGGGAACCCGGCCACGGGCCCGGACACCGTCGAGGAGGCGCTCGAACGCGCACGCGCGCTCGTGCTCGAGCGCTACCGCTCCGAGGTGCGCGCGCTCGCGGCCGCACTCGGCCTGTCGAGCTCGCTGACGAGGATCAGCGACGAGCTCGCCGGGTCGATCGCGCGCGACGAGCGCGAGCTCACCGACTACGCAACCGCGATCGGCACGCAGAACGAGGGCGAGCCGTACCGGCGCAAGCTCTCCTTCGTCTGGTGGCGGCTCGGCAACGACGGCTACGCCTCGCCGGGGGCGCTGCTGGACGACCTCGACGTGATCGATCGGAGCCTGCGCGCGAACCGCGGCTCGCGGATCGCGGACGGCCGGCTCGCAGACCTGCGAACGCGCGTCGAGGTCTTCGGCTTCCACCTGGCCAAGCTCGACGTCCGCGTGCACGCGAGCGACATCGCGGCGCGGGACGAGCGCGTCCGCAAGACGCTCGCAGCAGCGGGCCGCGTCCGGCGGCTGCACGGCCCGCGGGCGCTCGACACGCTGATCGTCTCGGGCACGTCGTCCGCGCAGGACGTGCTCGGCGCGCTCGACCTCACGGACGAGCCGCTCTCGCTCGTGCCGCTCTTCGAATCGATCGAGTCGCTTCGCTCGGCGCCGCGCGTGGTCGAGGAGCTGCTCGACGACGGCCGCCTGGCGGAGCGGGTTCGCGACCACGGCGGGCTCGAGGTGATGGTCGGCTACTCCGATTCCGGCAAGGACGGCGGGTTCCTCACCGCCCAGTGGGAGATCCACCGCGCGCTCGAGGCGCTCTCGGCCGTCGCGGCCGAGCGCGACCTCGATCTGACGATCTTCCACGGCCGCGGCGGGAGCGCCGGGCGCGGCGGGGGGCCGACGTACTCCGCGATCCTCTCGCAGCCGCCCGGGCACCCGCCCGGCCGGCTCAAGCTGACGGAGCAGGGCGAGACGATCGCGTTCAAGTACGGCGTGCCCGGCCTCGCCCATCGCAACCTCGAGGCGGCGCTCGCCGCGACGCTGCTCTCGGCCTTCCCGGACGTCGCGCGCACCGAGCCGCCGGAGGGCGCGCGCGAGGCGATCGCGCGGCTCTCGGATCTCGCCGAGTCGGCGTACCGCTCGCTCGTCTGGGAGGACGCCGGCTTCGAGCCGTTCTTCCGCGTCTTCACCCCGGTGGACGAGCTGACGCTGCTGCAGATCGGATCGCGTCCGGCGGCCCGGCCGGGCACTGCCGGCGACCTGAGGTCGCTACGCGCGATCCCGTGGGTGTTCGCGTGGACCCAGAATCGATGTCTGCTCCCCGCGTGGTACGGCGCCGGCACCGCCTTCGCGGCCGCGGAGGTCTCCGAGCTCCGGCGGCTCTACCGCGAGTGGCCGTTCTTCCGCACGCTCGTCGAGAACCTCGAGATGACGCTCGCGAAATCGAGCATGGAGATCGCCGCGGAGTACCTCGCGCTTGTCCCGGACGACCGGCTCTGGAGGCCGATCGCGGCCGAGCACGCGCGGACCGCGGAGGCCGTGCTCGAGATCGTCGAGGGAGGAGAGCTGCTCGACCGCCACCCGGTGCTGCAGCGTTCCGTGCGCCTGCGCAACCCGTACGTCGACCCGATGAACGCGATCCAGGTCGAGCTACTTGGCCGCTACCGCGGCGCCGTGAGCGAGGAGGAGCGAGCCGAGGTTCGCGGCCCGCTCCTCCGTTCGATCGCCGGGATCGCCGCGGGGCTCCGCAACACCGGCTGACGCGGCACGCGATCAGATCCGAGCTCGTCGCTCGTCCACGCGCTCAGGGCTTCACCATGACCTTGATCGATTCCCGGTCGTTCATCGCGCGGTAGCCGTCGGGCACCTCGTCGAGGCCGCCGACGCGGTCGAAGACGCGGCCGGGCTCGATCCGGCCTTCGAGGACGTCCGGCAGCAGCTCCTCGATGTAGGCGCGCGCCGGAGCAGGACCGCCGGAGATGGTCACGTTGCCGAAGAAGGTCGACTGCGCTGCGGGGATCGCCTCCTCCTGCGGCACGCCGACGCGTCCGACCGCGCCACCGGATCGGACGATGCCGAGCGCCGTCACGGTCGACTGCTCGTAGCCGACACACTCGAGCACGGAGTGGGCGCCGAGCCCGTCGGTGAGCTCGCGCACGCGCTCGACCGCCTCGTCGCCTCGCTCGCTCACGACGTCCGTCGCGCCGAACTCCTGCGCGATCGCGATTCGATCGGGATGGCGGCCGAGCAGGATGACCTGCTCGGCGCCGAGGCGCCGGGCGGCGATCACGCTGCACAAGCCGACGGCACCGTCGCCGACGACGGCCACGGTCTTGCCCGGGCCGGCGGCGCCGGCGAGGGCTGCGTGATGGCCGGTCGACATCACGTCCGAGAGCGTGAGCAGCGACGGCATCAGCGCGTCGTCCCGGTCGACCGGAAGCGGGACGAGCGTCCCGTCCGCCTGGCGGACGCGAACCGCCTCGCCCTGCCCTCCGTCGACGCCGTCGAAGCCGTACCGGCCGCCGTGGAGGCACGAGGTGTGCAGCCCGTCGAGGCAGAAGACGCAGGTGCCGTCGGACCACACGAACGGCGCGACGACGACGTCGCCGGCCTTGACGGTGCGGACCTCATCGCCGACCGCGTCGACGACGCCGATGAACTCGTGGCCCATGCGCCGGCCCGTTTCGCTCGGTTCCATCGACCGGTACGGCCAGAGATCGCTGCCGCAGATCGCGGCGCGTGTGACGACGACGAGGGCGTCGGTCGGCTCGACGAGGCGGGCGTCGGGGACGGTCTCGACTCGAACGTCGCCGGCGCCGTACATGACAGTCGCGCGCATGGGTGATGACTACCTTTCGGGTCCGGAGGGTCTCAAACTCTCGTCGAGCGCGGTTCAGCCGATCGCCGGCCGTGGAGCCGGGTGCTTCCAGTGCGCGCCGGGCCCGAGCGGGCCCGTCGAGTCGCGCACCTTGCCGAGGCGGCCCCACGCGCCGCCGAAGCCGTACCACGGCTCGTCGACGATGTGCGTGAGGTCCTCGTACGTCTCCCAGCGCGGGCCGTCGCGGTCGCCGACGTCGATGTATCCGAAGTCCCACGACGGCAGCGAGGCGTGGCTTCCGATCGCGCAGTACGCGACGGGGTGCGTGCCCTCCTTCTCGACCTTCGACCACGGTCTGAACGTGTTGGTCGAGTGGCGGTAGAAGGCGACGGAGGCGGGCAGCGCGCCTTCGGGATCGTGCTCGTCGAGGTAGACCGTGATCCGCTCCCAGTCGCCTTCGTGCAGGACGTTGTCGTCGCGAAGGAGCGCACGGACGCCCTCCGAGACGACCCGGAGCCGCTGGAGCACGTCGCCGCCGAGCCCCTCTTCGCCGGGCTCGGCCTCCCGTGCCAGACCGGGGTACGCACGCTGGAACTCCTCGAGCTTCGCCGCGGCGTCGGCCGCCTCGAGCTCCTCCGGCACGGCCTCGGTCTCGGGCCCCTCGAGCTGCTCGCCGGCACGGAGGATCCCGAGCGGCGGCGCGCTCCCCGGGTAGAAGAGCCAGTAGGTGAGCCCGCGGGTCGCTTCGTCGTAGTCCCAGTACGTTCGCGACGGGCTGTCGCGGCCGCGCGCGAACTTCTCCTCGCTCAGCCGGAGGAAGAACCCCTGCTCGGGCGGGAGGTCGGCCGGACGCGCGCGGTTGTCGTCGAGGGGACGGGTGAACGCGCTCGCCTGGTACCCGCGATGCGTGTAGGGATCCGGGCTCGCGGCGCCGAGCCGGCTCGGATCCACGGCTCCCTCCGAGACGCGAGAGCCGGCGAGGCCGCGACCGGTGCCCCAGCGCAGGGAGCTGTGCTCGACGAACCAGCCGGCGGGCGCCGGGCGGAGCTTCTCCTCCGCGTGCAGCACGACGATCGGCGCGTACTTCTCGGCGAGATCCTGGTTTCCGGCGATGCGCGCCTCCATGAAGACGTCGGTGCCGCGGCAGCCTGACGAGCCTACGGCATCCGCGGCGCGAGGCGTAGAGTCCGCGCGGGAGCCGCCGTATGCCCGCGCCGATCGCGTTCGTCGTCATGCCGTTCGACAAGAAGCCGACGGGTCGGTCGGAGCCCGACGTGCCGACGGAGATCGACTTCGACGCGCTCTGGTACCGCGTCTATCGGCCGGTGCTGACCGAGATGGGCTACGAGGCCGTGCGTGCGGACCGCGACGTGGGCGCGCTGATCATCTCGGAGATGATCCAGCGGCTCGCGCTCGCAGACCTCGTCGTCGCGGACGTCTCGCTTCCGAACGCGAACGTCTACTACGAGATCGGCGTGCGGCACGCGGCGAAGCGCGTCGGCTGCGTGCTGATCGCCGCCGACTGGGCGAAGCCGGTGTTCGACCTCGGGCAGATCCGGCAGCTGCGGTTCCCGCTCCCGGACGGAACGATCGGCGAGCAGGCCGTGGCGGCCGCGAAGCCGGTGCTCGGCGAGGGGCTCGGACCGCTGATCGACGGGTCCTCACCGGTGTTCGATGCAGTCGAGGGGTTTCCGGACACGTCGCCTTCGCGCGCGTCGGCGTTCAGGGAGCAGGTCGCGCAGCTCTCGGCGTTCAACGCCGACGTGCGTGCGGCGCGGATCGCACCGGCCGGTGAGAAGCGTGCGAGGGCGCTCGAGGTCTTCGAGCGCCACGGCCGGAAGAGCGCGATCCAGGAGTCGGTCGTGATCGAGATCCTCGGCCTGCTTCGCGACCTGGTCGGCTGGAAGGAGACGCTCGACTACATCGAGTCGCTCCCGCCGAACATCGCGCGTCACCCGCTCGTGCTCGAGCAGCGGGCGCTCGCGCTCGCGAAGTCCGGCGATCCCGCCGAGGCTGCCGGCAGGCTCGAGGAGCTGATCCAGACGCAGGGCCGAACGCCGGAGCGCCTCGGCCTCCTCGGCGGCCGCTACAAGGAGCTCTACCGGAACGCGACGACGGAGGCGGACCGCAGTCGCTACCTGGAGCTCGCGATCGACGCGTACGAGCAGGGGATGCTGCTCGACCTGAACAGCTACTACAACGCGTCGAACCTGGCGCGCCTGTATCGCGACCGCGGTGACCCCGGCGACGACGAGCAGGCTGCCGAGACGCAGCTCGTCACGATGCGCGCGTGCAACCGCGTGATCGAGCTCGGGATCGCCGACGAGTGGGCACGCCCGACGCTCCTCGGGTGTGCGTTCGAGCGTCGTGACGTCGAGGGGGCACGCCGCCTGCTGAAGGACGTACGGCGCGACGGCGCGGGGACGTGGAAGCTGCAGTCGACGATCGTCGACCTCGAGAGCGACCTCGCGAGCCAGCCCGACGACGACCTTCGGCGCGAGCTGGACGGCATCCTCGACGGTCTCAGGCAGGAGCTCCCCGGATGAGCGCACGCATCGTCGTCGGGAGCGGTCACATGGTCGATGCGGCCGACCGTGGCGAGGTCCGCTTCCCGCCCGACCAGGTCCCGCGCGTCACGAGCGAGGTCCGCGACGCGCTCGCCACGTGGGACGTCGGCTCGGACACGACCGTCGTCACGGGCGGAGCGAACGGCACCGACATCATCGTCGCGGAGGAGTGCCTCGCACGCGGAGCCCGCGCCGTCATCTGCCTCGCGCTTCCGCCCGACGAGTTCGAGCGCAGCTCGGTCACGGGCCGCGACCCCGACTGGACCGGCCGCTTCAGGTCGCTGCTCGACCGGGCGGACGTGCGCATCCTCCCCGAACCGCCGTCGGGCGACGAGCTCTATGCGAAGACGAACCGCTGGATCGTCGAGACCGCGCGCTCGCTCGACGACTCCGAGCCGCACGCGATCCTCGTCTGGAACGGGAAGGAGGGCGACGGGCCGGGCGGGACACGCGACTTCGTCGACCTGCTCGGTCTGAGCGGCCCCGATCCGAACGTGCGCGTGATCGACCCGACGCCGCGCGCCTACGAGGCGCGACAGGCCGCGGACGGCCCGAAGCGGCTGCTCGCGCTCGACGGCGGGGGGATCAGGGGCGTGCTGACGCTCGCGATCCTTCGCTCGCTCGAGGAGCACCTGCGGCGAGCGCCACGGCGACGACCTCGTGCTCGCCGACTACTTCGACTACATCGCCGGAACGAGCACCGGAGCGATCATCGCGACCGCGCTCGCGCTCGGACGACCGGTGAGCGACGTGCAGGAGATGTACCGAAACCTCGGCGGGAAGATCTTCTCGAAGCGTCTCCTGCCGCTTCGACTGCGATCGATCTACCGCGACGGGCCGCTCGCACGGGAGCTCGAGTCGTTCTTCGGCGGCGACCGGACGCTGGGCGATCCCGAGCTTCGGTCGCTCCTGCTCCTCGTCCTCCACAGCACCGGAACGGACTCCCCGTGGCCCGTGAGCAACTGCACCCGGGCGAAGTACAACCGCGCGGACCGGTACCTCAAGACGCCGCCCGACCGGAACCTCGACCTGCCGCTCTCGCCGCTCGTCCGCGCGAGCGCCGCTGCGCCGGTGTTCTTCCCACCGCAGGAGCTCGAGATCGGCTCGAACACCTTCGTGTTCCAGGACGGCGGGATCACGCCGTACAACAACCCGGCGCTGATCCTGTTCCTGATGGCGACGCTCCCCGAGTACGGGCTGGAGTGGCCGACCGGCGCCGACCGGCTCCTCCTCGTCTCCGTCGGGACCGGGTCGTCCGCCGCAGTGCACCCGAACCTGCTCGCCCGCGAGGTCAACGTCGTCTTCAACGCGAAGAACCTGTCGGCCGTCTTCATGAACGGCGCGTCGACCGTGCAGGACATGCTGTGCCGCTCGCTCGGCCGGACGAGCGCCGGCGCGGAGGTCGACCGCGAGTTCGGCAGCCGGGTCGGCGCGGCCGGTGTCGGCGGCCAGAGCCTGTTCACGTACGCGCGGTACAACGCTGACCTCTCGGACGCTGCACTCGCGGCTCAGGGCTTCGCGGACGAGGGCTTCCGGCGCTCGCTGCGGAAGCTGGACTCGGTCGACCGCATCCCCGACCTCGAGGCGCTCGGTGGGAGGATCGGCGAAGGGGCCGACTTCGATCACGACCTCGCAGGGTTCACTCCCGACGGCGGCCGCGGCGCATGAATCAGGCGTGGAGGCCGGCGCGGCTCAACGCTTGCCCTGCCATCCTTTGAACGTACGGGTTCGTGTCGCTTCTCGCGAGCCATCCCAGGTCGCGTTCGTATTCCGGAACGAGGGCCGGGAAACCTCGTAGGACCTCGGCCGCGCGGTAGCGAACGCGCGAGCGCGTGTCGTTCAGGAGCGCTCGGAGCGACGACTGCACGCGCGGATCCCCACGCGGTGCCTCAGACGTCCGAAGGTGGGCGGCGAGCGCGATCGCCGCGCCGACGCGCTCGGCGGGCATGCGGGAGGCCGCGAACTCGAGTACCGCGTCCAGGTCGAGCAGGCTCCCTAGCGCCGCTATCTCGGCGGCCGCCGCGATCCGGTCGTCGACGCCGGCGGTGTAGAACCGCGCCGCGACGCTGCGGAACTCGTCCCCGGTCGTCGTGCGTGGCAGGGGCGGTGAGGTCGCAGCGACGACGCGTTCTGCGAGGAACTCGAGCAGCTCCTCGACGTCTCGCTCCCAGGTCTCCTCGCGCGCGCTGCGCGCCTGTAGTGCAGGGAGGTCCGCGAGCTGGGCGGGCAGGGCGTCCGCCGGTGGCATCTCCGCCTTGCCGACGAGCAGCGGTAGGAGTGTTTTCCGTCGCTCGAGCGCGACCTCGAGCTCGCGCCGGACCCAGTCGTCTGGCTGATCGATCCGGCGTCGACCCCACTTGTCGTGCGCGAAGAGCCAGTCGTTCCCGATGACGACGACGACGAAGTCTGCCGCCGCGACTGCGGTCTCGAGCACGTTCTGCCACTCCTCGCCCCACGCCGTCGACGACGAGTCCATGAACACACTCTCTGGCCCAAACCGATCCCGCATCGCGTCGTAGAGCCGACTGGTCGTGGCCGCGGAATCCGCGCGGCGGTAGGAGAGGAAGATCGGGCGCGACTCGAGGGGACGCGCCGGATCCGGGGCTGGGGGCGTCTTCGTCACCCGTCCTGCTGCTCGTCGGGATCGTAGAAGCTCGCGATCTCCTCAGTGTCCTCGTCGTCCTCGTCGGCCGCCTGCTCGCGCTCGTCGTAGCGCGCGAGCAGCTCCTCGATCGCGGCCTCGACGTCCGCGAGCTCGACGGCATGCTCGTCGAGCTGCGCCGTCGGAGGCTCCGCGGGAACGCCCTCCGCTCCTTCCTCGGCGAAGATCTCCTCGTCGGACACGACACTCTCCTCGTCGCCCGGCCCGCGGAGCTGCACGTGCCACGGCTCCCAGCTCATCGGGCGTACGAGCCCCGGCGACGCAGCGTCGAGCCCCGCGCCGCCCGTCGTGTCGGCCGCGCCGCGCCAGTCCTTGAACCGGTGGCGAGACCGTCCGGGCGGCGCGACCCACTTGCGCGCAGACGCCTCGCTGCCGTACTTCTTGACGGCCGCCTTGAAGAGCATCGTCTGGTACCAGTCGGGCCGGTACCCGCTGTTCAGGTGGCCTTTCCACGCACCCCGCGAGCGCTGCGCGAGGATCGCTTTCGCGAGCGGGCCTGCGACCCAGATCCCGTCGATCGCGATCACGCCCGGCTCCCACGGCACGCCGTTGAGGACGGGGCGCGCGTCGACGACGGGTTCGTCGACGCCGAGCGCTTTCCACGTCGCCTCGCCGACGATGCCGTCGGGATCCAGTCCGGCGTCGCGTTGGAACCGCTTGACCGCACGCACCGCCGCGTTTCCGTACGTCCGAAGGTCGGGCCGGATGCGCGACGCAAGCTCCACGTCGCCGCGCTCCGTCAGCTCCCGGACGAGCGCGCTCTTCATCCGCGCGACGTCGGGATGGGTCTGGCCCGGGCGTAGCAGCGCTACCGCCATCTCGTCACCTCCTGGTTCTCGGTCCTCACTCTAGGAATCACCGTCCGCCCGCGCTACGCTCGCGCCGCACCTGCGGCAGCTTCGAACCCAGGAGGCCCGAATTGGGAAGCATCCCGCGGAGCGTCGGCGGCAGGTTCGCTCTCGAGCTCGACGGAGCGGCGGCAGGTTTCGTGAAGTCGGTCGAGGGCGGCGACATCAGTGCGGAGGTCGTCGCCGAGCCCGTGGGACCGCAACCGTTCGCGAAGAAGCACCTCGGCAACGTGAAGTACGAGGAGCTCACGCTCGGCGTCGAGCTCGGGATGACCGCCGACGTATACGAGTGGATCGCAGGGTCGTGGTCGGGGAAACCGAGTCGGCGCAACGGCGCGATCGTCGAAGCCGACGCGAATCTCGACGTGAAACGGCGGCGCGAGTTCCACGACGCGCTCGTCACCGAGACGACCGTTCCCGCGCTCGACGCATCCGCAAAGACGCCCGCCGAGCTCACCGTGAAGGTTGCGCCGGAGTCGATCACGAGCACGAAGGGAAGCGGGAAGCTCGCTGGTGCGACAGCGAAGAAGAAGCAGTGGCTCGCGGCGAACTTCCGCCTGGAGCTCGGCGACCTCGACGCCAAGACGGTGAGCAAGATCGACGCGTTCACGGTGAAGCAGACCGTGGCGGCCGACGACATCGGCGCCAGGCGCGACTTCCGGCGCGAGCCCGGGCAGGTCGAGTTCCCGAACCTCCGGGTGACGCTCGGCGAAAAAGGCGTGCAGACGTGGAGCGACTGGTTCGACGACTTCGTCGTCAAGGGCAACAACGGCGACGATCGCGAGAAGAACGGGTCGATCGTCTTCCTCGACCCGTCGCTGAAGCAGGAGCTCGGGAGGATCGAGCTGAAGAACGTCGGGATCTTCGCGCTCCGGCGGCAGTCCTCGGCAGGCGAGCAGATGGCGCGCGTGACCGCGGAGCTGTACGTCGAGTCGATGGAGCTGAAATGGAAGAGCTTCTCGGAGTAACCGGCAGCGCCGAGTCTCTCGGCGCCCGGAGTCGTGACCACTACAACGGCCGGAGGAGCCCGCGGCCGACGAGGCCGATCGTCCGGTCGAGCGTGCGGAGGAACGAGCGCTGGAGCGCAGGCGCGTCGCGCAGCGACCAGAGCGTCTCGCCGTTCACCCACGCGGCCTCGCGCGCCTTCTCCACCTTCCACATCGCGAGCACGTCGTCGAGCCGGCCGAGCGACGTGTCGACCGCGGCGACGGGTCCGGTGACGAGCGCGGGCTTCACGCGCGCCTCCGTCTGCTCGAGCAGCGCGTTCACCCGGCGGAAGTCGCGGCGCTCGGGCGATCTGCGGCGCGGCTCGAGCCCGAGCTCGTGCCAGGTCTGGACGAGCGCGACGGGGAGGTCGCGGTTGATGTGGGCGTTCATCCCGGCGAGCGCGAACTGCAGCGGAAGGACGCCGCGGCGGCCGCGCGCCTCGACGAGCGGCGCCCACGCGCGCACCGCGGCGCCGTTCCCGCTCCGGAGCGCGTCGAGCGCGTCGAAGTAGAGGTTCGCAAAGGCGACGTCGAGCGCGTGCAGGAAGCGCTCGTTCTCGAACTCGCGCTCCCCGGCCGCACCCGCGACCGCCTCCGTCACGGCGAGGTACAGGCGCGTGAACGCGGAGATGCCGTCCGTGGGGTGGAGCTCGCGGACGATCGCCTTCATGCGGCGGATGACGTCCTCGATCCGGCGCGGACGCGGAGCGGCCGTCAACCTTCGCGCCGGAAGCCGGGGATCCAGAGGTCAGGGTCGGCGTGCGCCTCACAGCGCCGCAGTCCGCGCGCATCCGGGTCGTCGGGTCTCGTCAGGCAGAGCCACGGGCCGGGCTCCGACGGGTCCTCGTAACGGCCCTGCTTCGAGGGCGCGCCGGGCGCGCGCGAGGCGTCGCAGTAGGAGCCGGCGAGGATGCACTTCTGTGTGCCCCAGCGCCCGCCGAACGCGTTCCAGAGCGCCGGCTCCCCGTCGCGGGTCAGCGGCAGCCGGCGGACGCAGGCCGCGCAGTCGTCGTTCCGCGACCAGCGGATGCGGCCGTCGTGCGCAGCCTCGGAGACCCCCGCGCCGAAGAGCGTCCGGATCTGCTTGCAGAGCCGTCGGCACGCGGTCGGGTACGACGCGTGGCTGTTGTTCGCGACGAACACGAGCGGTTGAAGCGCGGGACGGCCCCATCCGCGCCACAGTCGGACGAGCGTGGGCTGCCACGCGTAGGAGACCACGAACTCGTGCTGCGCGTACCGAACCGCAACCGGCGCCCAGCGGCGGTCGCCGTAGGTCGTACACGGTGGCCCGAACGTCTCGCACGGCCCGAGCACCACGGTGACGCCTTCCCAGTCGCTCGGGTGCTCGTGGCAGGTCAGCCCCGGGAGCTGGAAGCCGGGCGCGCAGAACACCCCGGACGCGACAGGATTCGGGTTCCTGGTGAAGTACCACCAGTAGTCGACGTAAACCCGGTTCCTGGCGGGGACCACCCGGTAGTAGATGGCGCTCGTCGGCCCTCCTCCGCGCGGCCCGACCACGTCTTCGACGTGGAGGTAGTCCGCGCCGAGGTCGACGTCCGACTCCCGCTCGAGCACCTTGCACGGTTCGCCCCCCAGGGCGGTGCGACAGGCCTGGATGAGCTGTTCCGAGATCGCGGTCCCGATGTTGAGGGGGAACCGCGGCTCGCTCGAGTTGAAGAGCAGGACGGGGCGCACGCGCCGCGCCAGCTCGGCCTGCGCCTGGTCCTCCTCGGTCACGATGGGAGCTGCGCGCGGCGGAGACTCGGAGTGCGCGACGCGAGGCGTGAGGACGACGAACAGCGAGAGCGCGAGGAGCCCGGCGATCAGCCCGATCCAGGGCGGAGGCTCGCCGCGATAGCCGAGGAAGTGCGCTCGGACGACGTGGATCACGAGCCACAAGAGCGGCAGCCCGAACAGCAGCAGCAGCGCGAGTGTGCCGTGGGCGAGTGCGACCGGGAACGCCACGACCGCCACCACCGCCCAGAGCAGCGAGCGCTGGACCGAGATGAGCGGGATCCCGAGCAGGTGGCAGAGCGCGCGGCCGAGCAGCCAGACGACGGCGGTCGTGATCACCACCGCGTACAGCACCTGCCCCCAGAGCGAGCGGTTGGCGACGTTGAGCAGGATCAGGACGAGGAGCCCGAAGACGATCAGGAGCGGCGCTCCGAGATAGCCGGCCCAGCGACGCCGGCTGATCGACTTGGCCCACCCGACGATCCGCGAACGCAGCTCGTGAAGGCGCCGCCTCATGGTCGAGGCGGCGCTCCGAGATCCGACCCCAGGTTGTGTGAAGCGCTTTGCCGCAGCGACGTGATGCTCCGCATCGAGCCTCCGTTGTCGCCCGGCGGATGATGTGGCGTCGTCCGGGGGACGTCAAGGCTCCCGTCTTGACAAACCCGAGGCCGCCGACGAAGCTCGGGCGGCAACGAGCCGGGGGTGACGTTGAGCAACGCGCACGTCCAATCCGTTGCTGCGGCGACACCCGGGGAGCACCCGCCGCTGGACCCTGCCCGCACCTCCGCCGTCTTCGAGCCGCTCCGCTTCCGCAACCTCGAGGTCAAGAACCGCATCTTCCGCTCGAGCGTCGCCGGCCGCTTCGACAACTACGACGGCTCGGGGACCGAGGTCCGCATCAACTGGGACCTGAAGTTCGCGCGTGGGGGAGTGGGCACGATCATCTCCTCGAACGCGCCGATCGACGCGCGCGGCCACATCATCCCAGGCTACGCGTACATCGACTCCGACGAGACGATTCCCTTCTGGCGCGAGCTCGGCCGGCGCGTCCACGAGCTCGACTGCAAGTACGTCGTCCAGCTGGTCTTCGCCGGGCGCGAGCGGATGATGACCGGCGTGCAGCGCTGGCCCGCCTGGAGCTCGAGCAACCGTGCGGAGCCGATCAACGGCTTCCCTGCGACCAAGATGACCGTGCCGGAGATCCAGTCGGTCGTGCAGTCGTTTGCCGACGCCGCACGCCGCGCGCGCGAGGCGGGCCTCGACGGGGTCGAGCTCGCCGGCGCGAACGGGATGCTCTTCACGCAGTTCCTCTCGTCCGCGATCAACGATCGGGACGACGACTACGGCGGCTCGCTCGAGAACCGCGCGCGCTTCTCGCTCGAGGTCGTGCGCGCGATCCGTGCCGAGGTCGGCGACGACTTCTTCCTCGGCTTCAAGATCTCGCCGCGAGAGCACATGCGGGAGCTGCTCCCGTGGCTGCGGCCCGGCAACACCCTCGAGGAGTCGCTCCAGGTCTGCCGCTGGCTCGAGGAAGCGGGGGTCGACATGCTCCACATCTCGACCGGCGGCGGTTTCCCGCACCCGCGCAACCCCGCCGGCCGCTTCCCGGCGCGCGAGATGGTCAAGACCTACGACGCGCTCATCTCCGACGGCCGGCACGTGCTCCGGAACTTCCTGATCTTCAGCACCTGGCCGTTCTCCGCCGGCTTCCGGTGGTGGTGGCAGCGTCCCACGCGCGCGTTCGGCGGCTACGAGGGGATCAACCTCGCGGACTCGCGCGCGGTGAAGCAGGCAGTGAGCATCCCGGTGCTCTGCACCGGCGGGTTCCAGACGGCGTCGGTGATCGCGGAGGCGATCTCGAGCGGCGCGTGCGACGGCGTCACGATCGCGCGGCCGCTCGTCGCGAACCCGGACCTCGTCCGCCACTTCGAGGCCGGCCGCGACACGGCGCCGCGTCCCTGCACCTACTGCAACAAGTGCCTGTTCAACTTCGTCGAGAACCCGCTCGGCTGCTACGAGGAGGCACGGTTCGACTCACGCGAGGAGATGCTCGAGCAGATCTTCTCCGTCTACGGCGAGCCGTCGTTCCTGGCCCACGACACCCCGGTGGAGGTTGCGTGATCGACAACGACGTCATCTTCGAGCCGCTCGAGTTCCGGAACCTGACGGTCAAGAACCGCCTCTTCCGCTCGAGCCTCTCGGGGCGGTTCGACAACTACGACGGCTCCGGGACCGAGATCCGGATCAACTGGGACGTCAAGTTCGCGAAGGGCGGGATCGGCGCCATCATCTCCTCGAACACGCCGGTGCACCCGCGCGGGCTGATCGTGCCGAACTACTCGCACATCGACCGCGACGAGCTCATCCCGTTCTACCGGGAGCTCGTCAGCCGCGTCCACGAGCACGACTGCCGCTACATCATCCAGCTCGCGTTCTCGGGGCGTCAGCGCGACGTTCCGGGCATCCAGTACGCGAAGGGGCTCTCGTCGACCGACAAGCGAGAGCCGCTGCACGGGTTCGAGTGCGAGCGGATGACGCAGGCGCAGATCGACGAGATCGTCGACGCGTTCGCGCAGGGCGCGCGCCGCGCGCGTGAGGCCGGCGCCGACGGGGTGGAGGTCCACGGCTGCAACGGCTACCTGATCACGCAGTTCCTCTCGTCGGCGATCAACGACCGGGACGACGAGTACGGCGGGTCGCTCGAGAACCGGGCGCGGTTCGCGCTCGAGGTCGTTCGCGCGATCAGGCGCGAGGTGGGCGACGACTACCACGTGCAGTTCAAGATCAGCCCGCGCGAGCATCTGCGCGACATCTATCCGTGGATGGGCGACGGGAACACGCTCGAGGAGTCCGTGCAGGTCTGCAAGTGGCTCGAGGAGGCGGGCGTCGACGGCTTCCACGTCTCGACCGGAGGCGCGTTCCCGCACCCGCGGAACCCGCCGGGCAAGATGCCGCTCGCGGACCTCGCGAGGACGTACGACAGCATGGTCTCGAGCGGGCGCCACGCGTTCCGCAACCTCGTCGCGTTCCGCGTGCCGCCGCTCAAGTGGACGATGCAGAAGTGGTGGGAGCGGCCGCTCCACGGGAAGTACGAGGGCCAGACGCTGCCGGACGCCGCCGCCGTCAAGCGCGCCGTCGACGTGCCGGTGCTCTGCGCCGGCGGTTTCCAGACGGCGTCGGTGATCCGGGGGGCGATCGAGTCCGGCGACGTGGACGGCGTCACGATGGCGCGGACGGTGCTCGCCAACCCGGACCTGCCGAAGCTGTTCGCCGAGGGCCTCGACCGCGCGCCGCGGCCGTGCACGTACTGCAACAAGTGCCTCGTCAACTTCGTCGAGAACCCGCTCGGGTGCTACGACGAGAGCCGCTTCGAGTCGCGCGAGCAGATGATCGAGGAGATCATGACCGTGTACGACCTGCCGGCCTACAAGGAGCACGGCGCACCCGCGAGAACGGCGACGCGGTGAGCGAGGCCGGCGACCCGATCTTCGAGCCGCTCCGGTTCCGGAACCTCACGGTCAAGAACCGGATCTTCCGCTCGAACGTCTCCGGGCGGTTCGACCTCTACGACGGGACCGGGACCGAGACGCGGATCAACTGGGAGCTGAAGTTCGCGCGGGGCGGAGTCGGCGCGATCGTCTCCTCGTGGACGGGTGTGCACCCGCGCGGCCGGATCGTCCCGAACTACGCGACGATCGAGCGCGACGACCAGATCCCGTTCTGGCGCGCGCTCGGCGAGCGGGTCCACGAGCACGACTGCCGCTTCATCGTGCAGCTCGCGCACGCCGGACGGCAGCGCGACATCCCCGGCTTCGAGCACGACCTCGAGCCGGGGCTCTCGTCGACGGACCGCTCCGACGCGCTGCACGGCTTCCGGTGCCGGAAGGCGACGAAAGCCGAGATCCGCGAGCTGCAGGAAGCGTTCGCGCAGGGCGCCAGGCGCGCGCGCGAAGCCGGGCTGGACGGCGTCGAGATCCACGGAGCGAACGGGTACGTCTTCACGCAGTTCCTCTCGTCGGCGATCAACGAGCGCGACGACGAGTACGGCGGGTCGCTCGAGAACCGCGCGCGCCTGCTGGTCGAGACCGTCGAGGCGATCCGGCGCGAGGTCGGCGACGACTTCCACCTCCAGGTCAAGATCAGCGCGACCGAGCTGGGGAACGCGCTGATGCCGTGGGCGAAGAAGGGCAACACGATCGAGGACTCCGTTCAGGTCGCGAAGTGGCTCGAGGCGGCGGGGGCGGACGCGATCCACGTCTCGCGCGGCAACACGTTCCCGCATCCGGACAACCCCGCGGGCACGTTCTCGGCGAAGGACGTCGTCGCGACCTACGACACGATGCTGTCGAGCGGCTCGAAGACGTTCCGCAACTACGTCCTCTTCCGCACGTGGCCGGTCTACAAGGTCTTCGAATGGCGCGCGAGCCGGACGACCGAGCAGCTGGAGGCGGCGAGCCTCGACGACGCGCGCCGAGTAAAGGAGGCCGTGTCGATCCCCGTCGTCGTCACCGGCGGCTTCCAGCGCGCATCGCTGATCCGCGACGCGATCGAGCGCGGGAGCTGCGACGCGGTCGCGATCGGGCGCGGGCTGATCGCCAACAACGACCTCGTCCGCATGTTCGCCGAGGGACGCGACGAGGCGCCGCGGCCGTGCACGTACTGCAACAAGTGCCTGTACGCGGTGCTCGAGAGCCCGCTCGGGTGCTACGACGAGCGCCGGTACGGCTCGCGCGAGGAGATGGTCGCGGAGATCATGTCGGTCTTCGCGAAGGACCCTGCGCGGGTGGCCGCATGAGCGCGACGGGCATCGTCCGCGAGCACGGGTTCCGTGTGCACCTGCCGCTGCCGAAGGCGGAGCGAGCCGGGATCGGCGTCTGCTTCTCGGGCGGCGGCTACCGCGCGTCGCTCTTCCACGCCGGCGCCGTGCGGCGGCTGAACGAGGTCGGGGTGCTCTCGCGCGTCGACACGGTCACGTCCGTCTCCGGCGGGAGCATCATGACCGCGCAGCTGGCGACGTACCGGCGCAAGCTCGGCAACGCATGGCCCGAGCCCGGGAAGCCGGCGCCGAACTTCGACGAGGGCTTCGCCGAGCCGCTCAGGCGCTTCACGCAGACGAACATCCGCACGCGCGCCGTGCTCGGGCGGCTGCTGCCGAAGAACTGGTTCCGCCACAACGTGGACTCGGACGCGCTCGCGCGCAGGTACGCGGACGGTCCGGGCCCCGGGCCGCTCGGCGATCTTCCCGAGCACCCCCGGTTCGTGTTCGTGGCGACCGACATCACGAACCGCACGCAGTGGGTCTTCGACGCGGGGCGGCGCCTGATGGGGCGCGACGGCCGCACGTGGCCAGCCGCAGACTGGCCGCTCGCCCGCGCGACGGCCGCGTCCTCCTGCCTCCCCGGCGTGTTCACGACCATGCGCGTCGAGCTCGACGGCGAGTCGGTCGAGCTGACGGACGGGGGGATCTACGACAACCTCGGCCTCGAGCCCCTCTGGCGGGACCACGCCGTCGTGCTCGTCTCGGACGCGGCTCCGTCGTTCACGCCGCACCCCGAGATGGCCGCGGCCGTGTGGAGCAACCTCCGCTACGTCGTGACGTTGCTCGAGCAGGCGACGGACGTCCGCAAGCGCTGGCTGATCGCCAACTTCGTGCTCGGCGAGCTCCAGGGCGCGTACTGGGGGATCGGAAGCTTCCCGTCGAGCTACGGCTCCGACGCCGGGTATCCGGACGACCTGATCCAGAACGTGATCTCGCAGGTGCGGATCGACCTCGACGAGTTCTCCGACGCCGAGATCGCGGTGCTCGAGAATCACGGCTACTTCATGGCCGACGTCGCGCTCGCGCGCCACGCGTCCGACCTGATCGGCGACGCGCCGCCGGCGGCTCGCCCGCCGCACCCGGATTGGCTCGACGAGCAGAAGGTCCGCTCGGCGCTCGCCGAGAGTCAAAAGACGAAGCTCTTCGCCCGCGGCTGGTGAGCTCTCCGGCAGAGCACTTCGACGCCGTCGTCGTCGGCTCGGGCTTCGGGGGCTCGGTGACGGCGTACCGGCTCGCCGAGGGCGGCCTCCGGGTCTGCCTGCTCGAGCGCGGCAAGCCGTATCCGCCCGGATCGTTCGCGCGCACGCCCTACGACATGGCGCGGAACTTCTGGGACCCGAGCGAGGGCAAGCACGGGATGTTCGACCTGTGGACGTTCAAGGGGCTCGAGGCGCTCGTCTCCAGCGGGCTCGGCGGCGGCTCGCTGATCTACGCGAACGTGCTCATCCGCAAGGACCCCGAGTGGTTCGTGAACGAGGAGGGCGAGGACTGGCCCGTGACGCGCGCCGACCTCGATCCGCACTACGACCGCGTCGAGCCGATGCTCGCACCGCAGCGCTACCCCTTCGACGTCGAGCCGTACGCGTCGACGCCGAAGACGAGCGCGATGCGGTACGCGTCGGAGCAGCTCGGGCTCGACTGGAACCTCCCGGACCTCGCGGTCACGTTCGGCAATCCCGGGCAGCAGCCCCGGCCGGGCGACCAGATCGTCGACGGCGAGAACCTCCACGGCCTGCCGCGCTTCACGTGCCGTCTCTGCGGCGAGTGCGACATCGGCTGCAACTACGGCAGCAAGAACACGCTCGACTACAACTACCTGAGCGCGTTCGTTCGGCAGGGCGGCGAGATCAGGACCCGCTCCGAGGTGCGCACCTTCGCGCCGGCCGACGGCGGTGGGTTCGTCGTCCGCTACGTCACGCACGAGCCGGAGCGCGAGGGCGAGCGGACGGACACGTCGGCGCTGCCGGTGCAGACGATGACGTGCGCGAGGCTCGTGCTCTCCGCCGGCGCGTTCGGCACGCCGTACCTGCTGCTGCGAAACGCCGATGCGTTCCCCGCGATGTCGCGAACGGCCCTCGGCACGCGCTTCTGCGGCAACGGCGACAAGCTCGCCTTCCTGACGAAGAGCGTGCGCACGGATCGCGGTCGGCGGAGCGGCCACGCGTTCGAGCCGAGCATCGGCCCGGTGATCACGAGCCGGATCCGCTATCCGGGCGAGAACGGGCGCGGGTTCTACATCGAGGACGGCGGCTACCCGCACTTCGCGAGCTGGCTCCTCGAGATGACGGACGTGCACAGCCGCCCCGTCCGCGCGGTGAGGTTCCTCTGGCGCTGGGGCAGGAACAAGCTCGGACACGAGCCGGAGAGCAACTACAGCGCCGAGCTCGCGGAGCTGCTCGGCGCGTGCGTCAAGTCGTCCGGGACGCTCCCGCTGCTCGGAATGGGGCGCGACACGCCGGACGGCGTCATGAGCCTGCGCGACCAGTACCTGGAGGTCGACTGGACGACGAAGACGTCGCGCGCGTACTTCGACTCGGTCAAGGCGGCGATGGAAGACCTCGCACGCGTGCTCGGCGCGCGCTTCACGGACTCGCCGCTCTGGTATCTCCGTCGCGTGATCACCGTCCACCCGCTCGGCGGCGCGCCGATGGGCCGGACGCCGGAGACCGGCTTCGTCGACCCGTACGGGCAAGTCTTCGGCGTTCCGGGCCTGTCCGTCGCGGACGGCTCGGTCATGCCCGGTCCCGTCGGCCCGAACCCGTCGCTGACGATCGCCGCCCTCGCCGACCGCTTTTCCGACCGCATCCTCGAAGAGCACCGGAGGTGACGAACACGTGAGCACGCAGTTCTCGGAGGCCGATCTCGCCGCGCGCAACAAGCTCGTCGACGAGCACGTGAAGGCGGAGGTCGACCACGACCTCGACGCGATCATGCGCACCTGGGGAGCGAGCCCGTGGTTCGAGGACGTGCCCTTCGCCGAGAAGTGGTACGGCCGCGACCAGATCCACGAGCACTACAAGGAGCTGCTCCACGCGTTCCCGGACCTCGACATCGAGGAGCACAAGCGCCACGTGACCGGCGAGTTCGTGATCCTCGAGGTGACGGTGTCGGGGACGCACCTCGGCGACTGGCGCGGGCTGCCCGCGCTCGGCAAGCGGATGGAGTCGCGCGTCGCCGCGTTCTACAGCTTCGACGAGGAAGGGATGCTGAACCTCGAGCGGACGTACTACGACAACGCGACGATCTACGACCAGCTCGGCATCTACCAGGACCCGCGCAAGCCGATCGGGAAGGTGATGGCCGTGCTCACGCCGCCGTTCACGATCCTGCGGACACTCGTGCGAAGGGTGCTGCGCCGCTCGTGAGCGAGCGCGAGATCGACGACCCGACCACCGGCCAGCGGTGGGTGTTCCACGACACGGACGGCGCCCTCCTGGAAGCGGATCTCTACGTGAGCCCCGGCGGCTACGTGCGCGAGCACGCGCACCCGACGCAGGTGGAGATCTTCGAGGGCGTCTCCGGGACGTTCGTGCTCGACGTGGACGGCATGGAGCGGACGATCGGCCCCGGCGCGTCGATCGTCATTCCGTCGGGGACGCCGCACGGGTTCCGGAGCGCGCGCGAGGCGGCGCACCTACGCGTGACCATCCGTCCGGCGCTCGAGCTCGAGCAGTACTTCCGCACGTTTCTCGGCCTCTCTCGCGACGGACGGATCGCGATGCCGGTGAAGGGTCTGCCGTCGCCGCTGCTCCAGGTCGCGATCGTGATGGACAAGTTCAGGGACGAGATCGCTGCGCCGCGTGTGCCGGTCGGCCTGCAGCGGATCGCGTGGCGCGCGCTCGCTTCGCTCGGGCGGCTGCGCGGCCGCCCGTCGTCGTTCCCGGAGTACGGAGCTCCCTGATGGCGAAGGCCGGCCAGGTGATCCGCAATCCCGTGACGGGTGAGACGACCACGTTTCTCGTCACGGCCGCCGACTCCGGCGGGAAGCTGCTCGAGATCGAGATGGCCGCCGACCCGAAGGCGGCCGGGGCGACCGAGCACATCCATCCGAAGATCACCGAGCGCTACGAGATGCTCGAAGGGCGGTTGAGCCTCCGCCTCGAGGGAACCGAGACGACGGTGTCGGCCGGCCAGCGTCTCGAGATCCCCGCGGGCACCGCGCACTCGTTCTGGAACCCGGACGACGCGCCCGCGCGCGTCCGCGTCCGCTTCGAGCCCGCCGGTCGCTTCGAGGAGTTCATGGAGTCGATCTACGCGCTCGCATCCGACGGGAAGACGAACGCGAAGAGCCGGCCGGGGCTCCTCCAGGGGGCGCTGATCGGCCGGCGGCACATCCACGACATCGCGCTCGCGCGCCCGCCGGTATTCGTGCAGCGACTCCTCTACGCGCTCCTGGCGCCGATCGCCCGCGCGCGCGGGTACCGCGACCGGTATCCCGCATGACGAGGATCCGGGACCTCCAGCGTCGCGCGAACGACCTCTTCCTCGCGGCCGGCGAGGCCGAGGCGCGGGGAGACACGCCTGCGGGCGTTCGCTTCTCGCCGTTCGTCCCCGAGCACGTCGAGAGCGCGCTCGCGCTCGTCGACCGCTGGATGAAGCTGACGGAGGAAGGCCGCGGGAACGACGGGCTCGCGGCCGCGCTCGAGGACGCCGAGCGCGAGCTCGCGGCGGACCCGGAGCGCGCGAAGCACGCGCTGATGATCTTCATCACGCACGACCCTCGTGCGGCGCGGCTGCCGGTGCCCTCGCTCGAGGAGCGCCGGCCCGACCTCGCCGCGCACGCGGTCGAGTCCAGCACCGAGTCGCTCGAAGCGGTCGGGGGCGAGGGGCAGCTCGACTGGTTCCGCGAGGACCCGCTCGCGAACCAGCATCACGAGCACTGGCACGTCGTCTACCCGGTCGGCGGCGTGCCCGACGGCCGCGGCGGAGCGACGGGCAAGGACCGCCAGGGCGAGCTCTTCTTCTACATGCACCAGCAGATGCTCGCGCGCTACGACGCGGAGCGCATCGCGGCGGGGCTCGGTCCGGTGAAGCCGTTCGCGACCTACACGACCGCGATCGCGGAGGGGTACGACTCGGGCCTGCCCGACTTCCGCGCCCGGTCGGCCAACCGGCGTCTGGCGACGGTCGACCTCGGCGGCGGCGCGTACAGCGTGCAGGACCACACACGCGTGCGCGACCGGATCCGCCGCGTCGTCGACTCCAGTCGCTTTGCGGACGGGTCCGCGGTCGACCCCGATGCGCTCGGGGCCGCGGTCGAGCCGAGCGTGCGGCGCGGCGGGCCGACCGGCTTCGGCAACTTCCACGGCTTCGGGCACGTCCTGATCGCGCTCGCGGAGAACCCGCGCGACCTCTCGCGGCCGGGCGTCATGTGGACCACCGCCACGGCGATCATGGATCCCGTCTTCTACCGCTGGCATCGCCACATCGACGACCAGCTCGCGCGCTGGCAGGAGAAGCAGCCGCCGCACGACTTCTCCGACGCCCCGCCGGCGACGGCGAAGCCGCCGCTGCTCGTCTTCAGCGACACCGTGCCGCAGGCGAGCCGCTCGGGTGCCGCGCTGCAGACGTGGGCGAAGCGGACGTTCGGCGGCGCGAAGTGGGGGAACGCGTTCGACGGCTCGCCGCTCGTGACGCCGGAGCTCGAGACGGGGACGCGGACGCGCTCGACGCCCGCCGGGCCGCTCGAGTACGTCGACCATCGCGACTTCCTCTACGTGCTCCGACTCGAGAACACGCGTGCGCAGCCGACCGACGTGACCGTCCGGCTCTTCCTCGCGCCGACGGCTGCGGCCGACAACCGCCGGACGTGGATCGAGATGGACAAGTTCCACCACCGGCTCGCCGCCCGCGAGAAGGCCGTCGTCGCGAGGCCGGGCGCGCTCTCCTCGGTCGTGCAGAAGCCCGCC
This sequence comes from uncultured Actinomycetes bacterium, assembly GCA_963737405.1. GTDB lineage: Bacteria > Actinomycetota > Thermoleophilia > Gaiellales > Gaiellaceae > JACCTU01. The sequence goes on along the minus strand of CAVTSL010000006.1, from coordinate 403,204 downwards.
GTACGGCCGCCGCGCCCGCGCCGCGATCCGTCGAACGACCCGCGGGCGGCCGAGAACTACTGCAACTGCGGCTGGCCGTTCCACCTGCTCGTGCCGCGCGGCACGCCCGAGGGGATGCCGTTCCGGTTGTTCGTGCTGCTGACGGACTGGAACAGGGACCAGGTCTCGCAGGATGCGCACTGCGGCTCGATGAGCTTCTGCGGCGTCCGCGATGCGTCGTACCCCGACCGCCGGCCGATGGGCTACCCGTTCGACCGGCCGCTGCCGCCGGGCACGACGCTCGACGACGTCGTCGCGCGCCGGCCGAACATGGCGACGCGCGACCTCGCGATCAGGTCTCGCGGTCGCCTCTAGGCATGGCCGTCGCAGCGACCACCAGCGGGAACCGCGCCGTCTTCACGAACGAGGACGGCACGTGGCACGTCTGGCTGCGTCACACGCGGAGCGCGCGGACGGGCGCGGTCGTCGGCCCCGGACACATCGGGCGGGTGGTCGCGGCCGACGGGGCGCTCGTCGTCGACGACTTCTTCCACGCCGACCCGAACCTGAACGACGGGCGGAACGGCGGCCTCGGGTCGTTCGGCTGCCACATCGCGCGGAAGAACGAGCACTTCCCGAACGGCTACGTGTGGAACTACACGTGGAACCTGACCGCTCGGATGAACGCGATCTCGAACGGGTTCGGGATCTCGCGTGTCCTGCTCCTCGACGGCCCGCGCGTGGACGGCAGGGGCGTCGGGCGGCTCACGCTCGCGAGCGAGCTGTCGGACATGTACTCGTACCCGAAGCCGATCATCCTGCTCCGGCACACGTATCTCTTCTACGCGAAGCGGGTCGAGCAGCAGGTAGACGTCGCCGCGGCGTGGGACGGCACCGGCCCCGCGCTGTACGTGAAGGAGCCGAAGCTGACGTGCCACTCGATCGGGCCGGTCGGCGGGCCGCGCTACCGGTGGTTCTGGGTCTACTCGCGCGAGGGGGAAGCGCTGGTCGACGAGTTCGACATCTGGTCGCTACCCGATCCGATGGTGCACACGAAGCAGATCCCGCAGAAGAAGCGGTGCCGGCTCGTCTTCGTGGACGAGTTCGGAGGGCACCCGCTGACGGCCGTGATGATGGGCTACGGGTCGGGCGGGCGCGCGGTCTGGTACGACGGGCCGGGGATGGACCAGTGGGCCCGCGACGCGAACGGCGCCGACCGCCTGCTGACCGACTGCAAGGCGTACTGCCTCCAGGGGCCGCCCGACGCGCAGGGCAACCGCACGCTCAGCCGCAAGTGGGAGCTCGGCCGCTGGGCGAGCGGCGGCGCGGGCTCGGAGCCCGACCCCGAGAAGCCGCATGCCGGCGCGGCGATGCACGCGTGGGAGGGAGGCATCGGCCCGCCGGACTGCCACTGCGCGTCGCGCGCGATGCCGCCGTTCGGGACGACCTACCAGAGCTGGGCGTGCTACTCGCTGAGCGACGGGTGGGTCGCGTAGCGCTCGAAAGGAGGAGAGATGACGACATCGGAAGACGACGGAGCGGACCTCGAGGCGCTGCTCGAATCGCCGGAGGAAACCGGCGACTACGACTGCGCCGTTCCGCCGGAGTTCGCGGGCGAGGGCGACGAGGGACCGGAGGGACCGCCCCAACCGCTGGACGCCGGGTGCTCGCGGCAGTACGCGGCGGTGCGCCAGAGCGGACGCCGAGACCTCTCGCAGATCGGGCTGATCGTCATCCACTGCACGCAGAGCAATTCGGCCCGCTCGTCGGCCCAGTGGTTCGAGAACACGCGCGCGCAGGGCTCGGCGCACCTCGTGGTTGACGACGTCGAGTGCTACCGGACACTCGACAACGAGGTCATCCCGTGGGGTGCCAAAGGCGCCAACACGCGTGGCTTCCACATCGAGATCGCGGGCTTCGCCGAGTGGAACCACGGCGAGTGGATGAAGCACGACGAGGCGCTCCGCCGCGCGGCCTACAAGGCCGCGGTGCACGCGAAGAAGTTCGGAATCCCGATCCGCTGGCTCACTCCTGAGCAGCTCAAGGCGGGGCAGAAGGGCTTCGTGACGCACGCCATGTGCACGACCGCGTTCGGAGGCACGCACAGCGACCCGGGCCGGCAGTGCCCGACGGATCAGCTGCTCGAGTGGGCGAAGGAATTCGCGGACGAGCTGTGACAACGCAGGACGAGAGGAGGACGAGATGAAGCCGACGCCCGAGCTGATCGCCGAGGCGCAGCGGGTCGTTCCCGACATGGACGAGCTCCGCGAACGACTGGACTCGGAGCCCGACCAGGTGTTCGCGAGCGCGCTCCACCGACCGAGCGGAGCCACCGACGAGGTACGAGCCGCGGGCGGTGCGCCACCGGAGGACGTCGAGATCGCGCTCGGCCAGCCAGTGCGGACGGCCGTCGAGCGCTCGGCCGACGGCGCGCGCCGCGCGATCGACAAGATCCGGCGCGACGGGCCGGACGCGCAGCTCGATCCCGAAGAGGTCGTCGGGACCGAGGCGATCATCCTCCTGGTCGGGCGGCCGGCGATCCTGATCCAGGAGGGCAAGTTCTTCCCGCCGCCCGAGGTGTGGGCGAAGCTCGAGGACTCGCGGGACGCGATCCAGACGGCGATCCAGAGCGTCGGGCGGATCGAGGTCAAGGGGCATCCCGCGATGGACTGGATCGGCACGGGCTGGCTCGTCGCGCCGGACGTCGTGATCACGAACCGGCACGTCGCGAAGGAGTTCAGCCGCCAGAGCGGGCGCAGCTGGGTCTTCGAGCCCGGAATGAAGGGGCGGATCGACTTCCACGAGGAGTTCGGGGGCGGCACCGCCGCGGAGTTCGGGCTGACCGAGGTGATCGGCGTCCACGACGACTACGACCTCGCGCTCTTCCGCGCGACGCGGCGGTCGGCGGGCAAGGCGCTGCCGCCGCCGCTCGAGCTCGTCCCGACGAGCACGCGCCCGCGCAAGGGGCGGGAGGTCTACGTGGTCGGCTACCCCGCGTCCGACTCGCGCCGGAACGACCCGGACGAGATGCGCCGCATCTTCGACAACATCTACAACGTCAAGCGGCTCCAGCCCGGGGAGCTGAAGCGTGTCTCCGGCTCAACGTTCGAGCACGACTGCTCGACGCTCGGCGGGAACTCGGGCTCGGCTGTGATCGACCTCGAGTCCAACCGGGTGCTCGGGCTCCACTTCTCGGGGCGCTACCTCGAGGCGAACAAGGCAGTCGCATTGTGGAAGCTGTCGAAGGACCGCCTGATCAAGAAAGCGGGGATCGAGTTCGACTAGCTCTTCGCGCAGGTGCTTCGCGCCTTTTGCATCTTCGTGAGCGAGCGGTCGATCGCTCGGCTGAGCGCGACCCGCGCGCGCGAGCCGGAGTCCACGCACTGGACGACGGCGTCGAGCTTCTCCGGCGTGTCGGCCACCAGGAGCTTGCCGATGCACGTGTTGAGCGGTCGCGCGACCTCGCGGATGAATCGGAGGACGAGGCGCTTCAGCTCTCGGCCGTTCGCCGTCCCGGGCTTGATCTGCACGATTCGCTTCTCGCCCGCCGCGAGCTGCACGCGGTTCTTCGCCACGAGCGAGCGGAGCTCGTCGAACAGCTCGGGCGGGACCGGCTGGTTCGCCGAGAGCCGGCGGAACAGCTCCTGGAGGAGCACCGTCTGACGCGCGGTGATCTTGCCGTTGTCGGCGAGCACCTTGTGCCACGCGTTCACGAGCCGGCGATCGGCCGCGCAGGGGTCCGCCTTCGCCGCCGTCGAGGCGGGGAGCACGAGCACAGCTCGCGAGCAGAACCAGGATCACGGCGCGCATGGTCACGACCCTCCGCGCTCGTGCAGGTAGAGCGCGCGTTCCGCAGGCGTGAGCTCCCGCCGCACGCGAGTGTCGGCAAACGCGAGCAGGTCGTCGAGCGACCCGCAGATGTCGCAGGTGTAGACGCGTGCCGCATCGCCGAAGCCGGCGGCCACGACGGCCCGTCCGTTCGCCGCGAAGTCGACGTCCATCAGCGTCGACGGATGACCCCAGAGCGTCGCCAGCTGCCGACCGGTCGCGACCTCCCAGATGCGGGCGTTGCCCTCGTCGCCGGCGGTCACGACGAACCTGCCGCCGGGCCCGAAGTCCGCGTCGAGGACGGGTGCCGGGTGTCGGAGCTCCGCGACGAGGCGGTGCGAGGCGACGCTCCAGACACGCGCGGTGTTGTCGGTGGACGCCGTGACGAGCAAGCGTCCGTCGTCGCTGAACGCCACCGCTCTTGACCGGTCGCGAGTAGCCGCGGAGCACCGCCACCTTCTTGCCGTCGGTGGTCGTCAGCCGCACGGCCGCGTCGACGCCGGCGGATGCGAGGAGCTTTCCGTCGGGCGAGAGGTCGACCGTGTCCACGTCGGCGGCGTGCCGGACGAGCGCGAGCTGCCGGCCGGTCCGGGCGTCCCAGACGCGGGCCGTGTCGTCGTAGCTCGCGGTTGCGACGAGCCTCCCGTCGCCGGAGAACGCGACGGCGCGGACGTCCCCGTCGTGCCGGAGCGTCGCGACGGTCGTCCCGTCGGACACGCGGAAGATCCGGGCGGTGCCGTCCTTGCTCGCGGTCGCGAGCAGCCGGCCGTCGGGGCTGAACTCGATGTCGTTCCCGACGTCGTCGTGGGGCGTGAGCTGGCGCAGCACGCGCCCCGTGCGTGCGTCGTGCAGCGCGACTTGGCCCAGCGGCGCAATGACTGCGACGGTGCGGCCGTCCGGTGAAAACGCCGCAGTTCCGCCCGGCAGGAGCACGGCCCGGTGACGCCCGGTCGCCGCGTTCCAGACGCCGCCCGGCACGCCGCCGGTCGCGACCGAACGCGAGTCCGGGCTGAACGTTGCGGTCGCCACGACGGTGTCCGGCGTGCGGAGCACCGCGTGCGGGGCGCCGAGCGTCGTGTCCCAGACCTTCGCGGTGTCGTCGGCGCTGCCGGTCGCGAGCCGGCGGCCGTCGGCGCTGAACGTCACCGAGGTCAGCCACGCGCGGTGCCCGCGGTAGTCCGAGAGCGGCTGGCCGTTCGCGTCCCAGACGCGCGCGGTCGCGTCGCCGGAGGCGGTCGCGATCAGGCCGTCGCGCCGGCTGAACGCGACCGACGTGACGGCGTCGCTGTGCCCGCGCAGCTCGAAGAGGAACTTGCCGCTGCGGCCGTCCCACACGCGCGCCGTCGTGTCGGAGCTCGCGGTCGCGAGGCGGGCGCCGTCGGGTGAGAAGACGGCGTAGGTGATGACCTTCCCCGGCACGTGGCCGGGGAGCTCCACCGGCGGGCCGCCGGCGACGCGCCAGAGGCGCGCGGTGCCGTTGATGCTGCCGGTGGCGAGACGCGTCCCGTCGGGCGAGAGCGCGAGCGCGATGACCTAGCCGCCCCCGCCGTCGAAGACCTGCAGCTGCTTGCCGGTCCTGCGCGTCCCAGATCCGCGCCGTGCCGTCGTCCGACGCGGTCGCGACGCGCGCTTCCGGTCGGGTCGAAGAACGCCCGCGTCACCCACTTGCGATGACCCCTCAGCACGACGAGCTGCTTGCCGGTCTGCGCGTCCCAGATCCGCGCCGTGTGGTCGAGGCCGCACGTCAGGACGCGCGCTCCGTCGCGGCTGAACTCGGCGCGCGTCACGCGCCCGCGGTGCCCGGACAGAACGAGCAGCTGCTTGCCCGTCCGCGCGTCCCAGATGCGCGCGGTTCCGTCGCTCGAGGCGGTGAGGACGCGTTGCTCGTCGGGGCTGAAGACGGCGGAGGGAACCCAGTTCTTGTGCCCGCGGAACGTCACGAGCCGACGGCCTGTCGCGGCGTCCGAGATGCGCGCCGTCGCGTCGCGGCTCGCCGTGAGCAGCCGCCGGCCGTCCCTGCTGAAGGAGACGCCCGCGACCCAGCCCCGGTGCGGCACGGTCGTCGCAATCACGTTCGTGAGGGAGAGCGCGCGCCGGAGTACGTTCTCCGCCTCCGCGGTCCGCTTCTGGTCGACGGCCTGCCGCGCGAGCAAGACGCTCAGCTCCGGGTTGTTCTCGAGCTGGCCGGCAGCCGCGGTCGCGAGCTCTCGCGACCGGGCCGTCCGCGCGTTGTCGATCGCGTCATTGCGCTGGATCCAGGCGAGGACGGCGAGGACCACGGTGACCGCGAGCGCGATCCCGACCGCGGCGAGCGTGATCCGCTGCCGCCTGCTCTGCGCGCGCCTGCTCGCGAGCGTGTACTCGCGCTGGAGCTGTGTCGGCTGGGGCTCGGCCTGCGGCGAGACGCTCGCGAGCCGGTGCTCGGCTTCGCGGAGGTCGGAGCCGCGGAGCAGCAGGCTCTTGTCGTGGTTCCGCAGCTCCCACTCGCGCGCGCGGACGAGCAGCCGCGTGTGCGCGCGAACCCACTCGAGGTCGGTCTCGAGCGCCTCGACGAACGTGTCGACGGCGTCGTCGAAGTCGTCCTCGGCGCGGAAGAAGATCCAGTTCCTCGAGGCGAGCTCGGGCGGGACTGCGAGGCCGTTCGCATCGCGATAGAGGAGCGGGACGATCCGCTTCCCGTGCTCGAGCGCGTGCGTCAGCTCCTTGCCGCACTCCTCGGAGCGCAGAGAGTCCGGGCTGATCACGAACGCGAACGAGTCCGCGGCGTCGATGCCCGAGGAGATCTCGCCGCGCCATTCGGCCGTCGCCGGGATGTCCTCCCAGTCGGCCCAGACCTCCTTGTCGCGCGCCGCGAGCGCCTCGCCGAGCCTCCGGGCGAAGTCGGAGTCCTTCCGCGAGTAGGAGAGGAAGACGTCGGGCTGCTCCGGACGCGCCGTCGGCTGGCCGGCCGGTGCTTCCGTCGCCTGCGTCGCGCTCATCCGGCCGAGTCCGCCTCCTCACGCCGCTCTCGCTGTCGTTCCCCGTCGCCGCCGTGCCGCTGCTTCTTCTTGTCGGCCTCCTCGGCCGCGACCTTCAAGAGGTACGTGTCGACGTTCGCCTGGATCAGCTCCTCGACCCGGAGCGCGAACGCGGGATACGCCGCCGCGTGCGTCGAGCCGTTCACGCTGTAGCGCCCGCTCAGCTGGAGGAAGAGCCAGCCTTCGGTCTTCAGGAGCTCCGCGGTCCGCCGGTAGGTGCGCCAGCGGTCCCCGTAGTGGAAGAACCCCTCGATCGCGGCGCTGATCGCGACGACGAGGCCGACGACCCAGGTCGCGATCCGCACGGCGTTGTGGAGCGTGTCGTCCTGCGGGTCGAGCGTCGCGAGCGCGGGCACGAGGAGCGCGCCGATCAGGGTCGTCAGGCGAAGCGCGTAGTAGCGGTTGCGCGCGCGGGCAGCCTTCGACTCGGTCCAGACGAGCTGGTCGAGCCAGCGCGAGCGGAGGAACCGCTTGCGCGCGGGGTCGAGGTCGAGATCGTCGACGAGTTGCCCGAACTCGCCCTCGAGCCAGTTCGGGTACGACGGCGGCTTCGCCACGTCTTGTCCTCCCTCCCCGCCGACGGCCGGCGGGTCCTCTGAGTATGGACCGACCATCGGCCCGCGACTAGCCGGCGCTGTACGATCGCCGTTCGCCGCCGCCGCATGCCGCTGACCCCTGAACGACTCGAGGAGCTCATCTTCGGGACCGAGCGGTTCCGCCGGTTCACGCAGGACTCACCCGTGATGCCGGACGTGTGGATCGCGTACGGGCTGGATCCGCGGGCGCGCCAGGACCTCCTGCTGACGCCGCACGTGCAGGCGTCCGCGCCGGAACTGGGCCATGCCCTCCGCGAGCGGCTCGGCGGGCGTCAGATGCGTCAGGGCCTGCCGGACGAGCCGCGGGTCGCGTACAACGAGTCCTACGTCGCGGCGGAGCTCGACTTCGAGGAGCTCGTGAAGGTCGCGCTGCCGCTCACCCACTGGTGGCAGGAGCACGTGTGGCGGACGAAGGCGGACCTGAGCGATGCCGAGATGCTCCGAGACCCCGCCGTCAAGAAGCGCGTCGCCGCCCAGCTCGCCGACGCCGGTGCGTCCGGCTTCGGCGGCGACGTCTCGCCCGACCTCCTGTGGTTGATGCGGGTCGTCGGCAGGATCGAGGTGGAGCGGCGCGGCCGGCGGGCGAAGACCGAGCCGACGAACGAGCAGCTCGTGGAGGCCGTGCTCGACCTCGTCGCGGTCGGCGACGTCGCGGACGCCTCGCCGGAGCCGCTGCTCTGGCGCGTCGACCGCAACCGTCCGGCGAGGGCGGCGATCTCCCGCTCGATCCTCGCGGTCAAGGCCGACGCGGCGACGAGGCTCTTCGACCTGAGCTGCCGCGAGCTGCGGTGGGCCGTGGTCGACAGCGGGATCGACGCGACGCACCCGGCGTTCCGGAAGCGCGACGAGAAGGGTCACCTCCTTCCCGAGCCGTTCGGGAAGCCGAAGCGGGGCGCCGCGGCGCACGAACAACACGCGCATCGTCGCGACGTACGACTTCACCCGCCTGCGCAGGCTCCTGTCCCCGGACGCGAAGGACGACGACGCGAAGCTCACGCGTGAGGAGCGCTCGCGCGTCGCCGACTTCCGGCGCGCGCTCAAAGCGGGGCGCGCGATCGACTGGCTCGCGCTCGAGCCGCTGCTCCGCGTCCCGCACGAGCCCGGTGCGTACGAGCCCCCGGGTCACGAGCACGGCACGCACGTCGCCGGGATCCTGACCGCGGACTGGAAGGTCACCGACGAGGGCATGCCGAACGACCAGAACCTGATCGGCATCGCGGCGGGGCTCGAGGTGTACGACCTGCGCGTGCTCGACGAGAACGGCCACGGCGACGAGTTCTCGCTGATCGCGGCGCTGCAGTTCGTGCGCTACCTGAACGCGAACAAGGACCAGGTGCTCGTGCACGGCGTCAACGCGAGCCTCTCGATCCGGCACGACGTCGCGAACTACGCGTGCGGCAGGACGCCCGTCTGCGAGGAGTGCGAGCGACTCGTGGGCGCCGGGACGGTCGTCGTCGCCGCGGCGGGCAACGACGGCTATGCGCGCTACCAGACGATCGACGGCGACTCGAGCGAGGGGTATCGCAGCATCAGCATCACCGACCCGGGCAACGCGGAGGGCGTGATCACCGTCGGGGCGACGCACCGGTTCCAGCCGCATTCGTACGGCGTCTCGTACTTCTCGAGCCGCGGCCCGACGGGCGACGGCCGCCTCAAGCCCGACCTCGTCGCGCCCGGCGAGAAGATCACGGCTCCCGTCCCCGACGGGAAGCTGACGACGATGGACGGGACGAGCATGGCGGCACCGCACGTCAGCGCCGCGGCCGCGCTGCTGATGGCGCGCTACTTCGAGTTCGTCGGCCAGCCGGAGCGGATCAAGCAGGTGCTCTGCGAGAACGCGACCGACCTCGGGCGCGAGCGCCACTTCCAGGGAAACGGGATGCTGGACGTCCTCCGCTCGCTGCAGGCGGTGTGACGTGATCTTCACGCTCGAGTCGCTGCCGGCCAGTCAAGGGGACTGCCTGCTCCTCCACTACGGCTCGACGTCGAACCCGCTCGTCGCCGTCGTGGACGGCGGCCCGTCGGGCGTGTTCAAGCGCACGCTCCGCCCGCGGCTCGAGGAGCTGCGAACGAGCCGGGCCGACGGCGGGACGCTCGAGCTCCAGCTCGTCGCCGTCAGCCACATCGACGACGACCACATCCACGGCGTCCTCGACCTGGTGAAGGCCGTCGCGCGCGAGCAGGAAGAGGGCCGTGACCCGAGCTTCGAGATCCTCGGCCTCTGGCACAACAGCTTCGAAGACGTCGTCGGTGGCGGCGGCCCGGCGGGCGTCCCAGCGGCGGTCGGTGCGCTCGCGAAGGGCTCGGGCGTCGGGACGAAGGGCCTCAGCAAGCCCGCGAAGCTCGTCGCCGCGAGCATCGGGCAGGGCCGGAGCCTCCGCGACGCGGCGAACGCGCTCGACCTCGACGTCAACCATCCGTTCGACGGCGTCGTCGCGGCGCCGGACACGGTCGACTGGGGCGACGGCCTCGAGTTCGTCGTCGTCGGTCCCAGCCGCGAGCGGCTCGAGGACCTGCACAAGGCGTGGGAGCGGGACGTCCGGCGCCGCAAGCCCTCGGAGTCGAAGATCGCCGCCTATCTCGACTCGTCGGTCTACAACCTCTCGAGCATCGTCGTCCTCGCCCGCGCGAAGCGGAAGACGATGCTCCTGACGGGCGACGCGCGCGGCGACGACGTCCTCGCCGGGCTTCGCGAGGCCGGGTTGCTGCGCCGCTCGCCGCTGCACGTCGACGTGCTGAAGCTCCCGCACCACGGCAGTGACCGCAACGTCGAGACGGACTTCTTCCGCAAGATCGTCGCCGACCACTACGTCGTGTCGGCGGACGGAACGGACGACAACCCCGAGATGGCGACGCTGCAGATGATCTCGGAGTCGCGCGACGACGACGACTTCGTCGTGCACATGACCTACAGCGAGGGGAACAACCGGCTCGGCGAGCGGCTGAAGGCCTTCCGCGCGAAGGAGAAGCGCGCCGGGCGCACGTACGAGATCCGCTTCCCCGAGGGGCGCGGCGTCCCGTCGCTCAGGATCGACCTGCTCGATCCGCTGCCGGACTGATCAGCCGCGCCGGACGCGCTCGCAGCCGGAGACGGCGTCGATGCGGTCCACGCGCGCGCCGTCGCGGCCGTTTCCGCACTTCACCGTGTCGCGCCCGCCGTCCTGCGCGAACACGAAGTCCTTTCCGTTGCCGGCCGTGATCGTGTCGGTGCCGGGGCCGCCGTCGATGCTGTCGTTCCCGGGCCCGCCGTTCAGCCGGTCGTTCCCGTTGCCCCCTTCGAGCCGGTCGTTGCCGGCGCCGCCGTCGATGCAGTCGTCCCCGTCCATCCCGCGGAGCCGGTCGTTCCCCGCGCCTCCGATGAAGCGCTCGCCACCCGGGCCGCCGTCGAACAGGTCGCGGCCACGCGTGCCGTCGCGGCGCCGCTCGCACGGGCCGGGATACGCGAACACCGCGCGGATCGACGTGATGTTGAACGCGGGGAAGCTGCGGCAGGTCGCGCCCGCGGCGCAGTAGGGCGCGCCGCCTTGCCACTGGACGAACCGCGCGCCGAGCGCCTGGTTCGCGACCGCCTCGAGCGTCACCTTCTCGCCCTGCTGGAAGCGGGCCTTGCACGTCGGGTTGCACGCGATCGCTTCGCTCAGCCGTGAGCGGCTCGAGTTGACCGTCCCGGAGCCGGCGGGCTCGACCGCGACGCGCAGCTGCGAGCGCATCCGCGGCGGGATCAGCTCCGGGTTGTCGGGGTCGTCGCGGAACTTCGCGCCCACCACGTCGTCGCCCGAGAGGAGCACGGTGCAGGTCGGCGACGTTCCGGCTTCCTGGCAGGCGCCCGACCAGCGCTCGAACTCTGAGGCCGGGGTCGCGGTCAGAACGACCTCCGCGAACGCGGGATAGCGCCGGTCGCGGCAGTCGTTCGATCCGGAGCAGTTGATCCGGCCGTCGGCGCTCGTCACGCGGCCCCGGATCGGGCTGCCCTGTGTGTCGACGAGCGGCTTGCCCGAGGCGTCGAGCAGGTCGCTGCCTTCGACCGAGACGTTGAGGCTCGTCGGCGTGAACGTCGCGACGACCGTTCGATCCGAGTCGACGTCCACCGTGCACGCGCCGGTGCCGGGGCACTCGAACACGCTCCAGCCGACGAAGCCGCTCCCCTGGGGCGTCAGCGTCAGGTCCTGTCCTTCCGTGACGGTGTACGAGCACGGCCGTCCGTTGTCGCGCGTGTCGCCGACGTCGCACGTCGTCCGGCCCGAGACGGCGACCGCGCCCTCGTTGCCCGTCAGGATGAGCTCGAGCGTCGCGTCCGCGGCTGCGCCGCTCGGCGTGCGGACGCGAGCCTCGGCGGCTGTTGCGACCCCCGCACAGAGCGCGAACGCGAGCGCGACGGCCAGCGTGCGTGCAGGAACGACGGACGGCAGGGTGCGGCTCCCTCGGCGGCTGTCCTACCGTTCGAGGATGGCACCGGTCGGTGGTGCTGTCAATCGCAGCCGGCGAACGCGTCGGCTTCGCGCGCACGGACGGCGGGCGTCACGCGCTCGGCCGCGAGACAGACGAGCCGGTCGAGCGGCCGGCACTCCGCGCACTCGAACACCGTCGTGCGGCCTCCGTCGCCGGAGACGGCGACGAGCCTTCCGTGCGGTGCGAACGCAACGGCTTCCAGCCGGGCACCTGTCCGCTTCGACGTGACGAGAGTGCCTCCGGGAACGGTCCACACCTTCACCGCTCCGTCCCACCCAGCCGTCGCGAGATACGCGCCGTCGCGGCTGAATGCAATGTCGGTCAGGGCGTCGGGGTGGGCCTTGACGCGCGCGACGAGCCTTCGCGTCGGTACGTCCCACAGCGACCAGGTGCCGCTGTCGCTGCCGGCTGCGACGAGCTTGCCGCCGGGAGCGAACGCGACGCTCGTCACCTGGTTGAGCGCCGCGCCGCTCCGATCCCTGAGCACGATCGCGGGGCGACCGAACGACCCGTCGCGCCAGATGCGCACTGCGCGACCCGCGCCGACCGCGAGCAGGCCGCCGTCGGGCGAGAACGCAACGCCGTTCACGCGCTCTGCGGGCGTGCGAAGCCGGGCGACGAGCTTGCGTTGGCGCCACCGCCAGAGTCGCGCCGTTCCGTCTCTTCCGCCGGCGAGCACGAGGTCGCCTGCGGGCGAGACCGCGGCGTCGTACAGCTCGAGCGCGCCTGCACGCCCGAGCGTGCCGCGCGGCTCGCCCGTTCGCCCATCCCAGATCCGGACGGTGCCGTCGTCGCCCGCGCTCACGATCACCGATCCCCCACGATCGAACCGAACGCTCTCGACCCAGTCGTCGGGTGCCGTTCCCTGCGCGGCGCTCTGGACCGTCCGCCGTGACGGCACGTCCCAGATCCGGACCGCGCGGTTCGCGCCCGTCACGAGCCGCTTGCCGGCCGGGTCGAACGCGACGTCCATGACCCTGAGGCGATCGGGCTCGACGAGCACCGCGCGCACCGGGTCCGCGTCGACCGCCCAGAACCTGAGCGTGCGATCTGCGCTGCCGGTGACGATCCGCTTGCCGTCGCGTCCGAACGCAACGCCGAGGACGAGGCTGTCGTGTCCGCGCAGCTCGGCGGTCGTCGTGCCGGTGCGGAGGTCCCAGACCCGTGCGGTCTCGTCCTCGCCTCCCGTGACGAGCGACCTGCCGTCGGGAGCGAAGGCGAGGCTCGTCACCTTTCCCTCGTGGCCGATCAGGACGGTGACCTTGCGCCCGTTGAGGCTCCAGACCCGGGCGGAGCCTCTCTCGTCGCCCGTGGCAAGCCGGAGGCCGGTCGGATCGAAGGCGACGGCGGCGACGTCGCTCTCGTGTCGGCCCACGAAGATCGGGTTCGGACGCCGGACATCCCAGACGAACGCGCGCGTGCCGGCCGACGCTGCCACGCGACGGCCGTCGGGCGAGAAGGCGACGGCCGTGATCGCGGCCGGCGGTCCAGGGGGCCGCAGCGCCCGCGCGAGCTTGCCGCCGTCCACGCGCCACAGCCGCACGACGCCGCCCCGGTGCCCGGTCGCAGCTGTCCTCCCGTCCGGGCTCAACGTCGCCGACAGGATCGGGTCGGCAGCCGCGACGCGCCAGAGCGGCTCCGCTCCGTTCTTCGTCGTCGGCCAGACGAGCGCACGCGCGCCCGACGCACCGAGCACGCGCCGCCCGTCGCGGCTCAGCGCGACCTGGAGCGTCTGACCGCCGATGTCGAACGTCCGCGCCGAGCTCGTCGGCGAGCTCCAGACGCGGACGCCTCCCCGTCCGAGCGCGGCCGCGACGACCGGCGCGTCGGCTGCCGCGTCGAGATCGTTCACGCTCGCGCCGACGTCCACGATCGAACGCAGCCGCGACGTTCGCAGCGCGCGGCGCAGCGCGCTGTCGGCCTCGTCCGTCGGCGCCGTCGTGGCGGCGCGTGCCGCGAGCGCCACGCTCCGCTCGGGGTCGACGTCGAGCGCCGTGACGGACTGCGCCGCGTACTGTCGCGAGAGCGCGAGGCGTGCGCGCTCGTTCGCCCGGTCGCGCTGGACGAGCGCGAAGATCGCCGCGATCGTCGCGGCGATCGCGAGGAGCGTCACGGTCGTGATCGCCCCTCCCGCGAGCTGACGGGCGCGGCGGCGCTGCCGCACGTCCTCGCCGATGAGCGCGTCCTTGTCGACTCCGCGGATCGCCGCCGCGAGACTCGCTGCGCCGTCGAGGAACAGCGGGTCGCGCGCGAACGGCCGATCCTCACGGACGCCGGTGAAGTCGACCCAGAGCGGCTCGGCGTCGAACGCGCCCTCGAGTGAGGGAGGGAGCGCGGTCGTCCGTGCGGGATCGAAGTCGGCGCGCGCGTCGTCCCACTCGAGCGTGCCCTCCGTCAGCGCGAGGAACAGCCGGCCCGGCGGCTTCGTCCCGCGCCACGTCGCCGCTTCCTTGTCGACCCAGGGGCTTGCGGCCGCGAGCGGCGACGCGAGCAGGACGAGGCTGTCGGACGCCCGGAGCGCGCGCTGGATCTCGCCGGTGAGGTCGCCGATGGGCGCGAGGTTCGTCTGGTCGCGGAACACGCGCGGCGGCCACCACTGCCACCACTTGTACGACGGCCGCGCCATCCGGTTGAGCGCCCGCTGGAGCTGCGCCGCCAACGCGCCGTCGGCCGCGTGGCTGTAGGAGATGAATGCTTCGTACTGCCGGGCTCGAGGCGCCAAACCTTGCCGCTTATAGACGTTTTCGCGGACGGGGTGGGCTTCTTGACACGAACCGACGCGCGGTGCTTACTTCGAGCAGTCCATCTGCGGCAGCGCGCTGGGAGGAGCACGCCCGGATGGATCGACCGTACGACGAGCAGGTCGAGTAGGCCGCATGGCCGACGTCTTTCTGTCGTACTCGCGCCGCGACGGCGAGTTCATCGCCCGGCTGAACGAGGCGTTGGCGGCCGCAGGGAAGGACGAACCACACGGGGTGCTCGTCTCCGCCGGCCAGGACGACATCGGCGGCAGCGCCGTGCTGTGGTCGCCGCTCCTCTGGAGCGAGGCGAGAGCGGACGTCCTGACCGACCGGCTCTGCGCCGCCGCCGGCCGCAACATGACGGTCGCCGAGTGGCGCGAGCTGGTCGGCTCCGCGAGCCCGCGCCGCACGTGCGAGCAGTGGCCGGCGCCCGACTAGGGCGCCCACGCCGTCAAGCAGCGTGCTCGAGCGCCCGGTCGACCGCGTCGGGGGAGAGGACGTGCTCGATCGCCATCGTCGCCGCGCCGATCACGCCGGCGCGGTCGCCCAGGCGTGACGGGACGATGCGCAGGTCGCGCGTCGCGAGGGGGAGCGACCGGCTGAAGATCCCTTCCCGCACCCCGGCCAGGAGCTGCGCGTGCGCCTCGGCGATGTCGCCGCCGATCACGATCACCGCAGGGTTGAAGAAGTTGACGGTGCCTGCGAGCACTTCGCCCAGCGTTCGACCCGCGTCGCGGACCATGCGGATCGCGCCGGGATGGCCGCTCCGGACGAGACGGACGACGTCCCGGCTGCGAGTCGCGTCCGCACCCTGGGCTGCGAGCCGCTCTGCGAGGGCCTGGCCTCCGGCGATCGCCTCCAGGCAGCCGATGTTCCCGCAGCGGCAGACGACGTCGTCGCTGCTCGCGACCCGGATGTGACCGATGTCGCCGGCGGCGCCGCGGGCTCCTCGGTGGATGTGCCCGTCGGCCACGATGCCGCACCCGATCCCGGTCCCGACCTTGATCAGGAGGAGGTGCTTCGTGTCGCGCCAGTGCATCCGATGCTCGCCACGGGCCATGATGTTGACGTCGTTGTCGACCAGGACCGGCGCGCGATAGCGGCCGTCGAACCACTCCGGGATCGGAAAGTCGTCCCAGCCGGGCATGATCGGCGGGTTGACCGGCCGCCCGCTGTCGAACTCGACCGGGCCCGGCACGCCGACCCCGATCCCCCGCACGTCGTCTGCTGATCGTCCCACCTCCTCGAGCAGCTCCGTGAAGCGCTCGTCCAACCACTCGAGGACGGGCTCGGGCCCGAGCGCGATGTCGAGGTCGGCTGCCCGCTCGGCCAGCGGCGTGCCGACGAGATCGCTCGCCGCGACACGGGCGTGGGTCGCGCCGAGGTCGGCCACGAGGACGACGCCTGCGTCGCGGTTGAACGCGAGCACGGCCGGCGGCCGGCCGCCGGTCGAGACGCTTCCTCCGGTGTCGTGGACGAGACCTTCGGCGAGCAGCGTGTCGACCCGTTGGGCGACCGTCGAGCGGGCGAGCCCCGTCACCCGCGCCAGATCCGCGCGGGTCACGGCCACCTCTTCGCGGATCAGGTGCAGCAGCGCGCCCGCACTCGTCGGCGACGAGATGGTCGTGGCAGGCTTCGTCGCCATTCGATGAAAGTAAAGCACGGGTTGGACGAAGTTCCAGCTGTCGATGAAGAAATCGCCGACTTTTGCTTGACAAGTGGACGAAGGTCGGTTTAGCGTCCCGGCCCGATGGCGCTGAAGGCCGCGATCGCGGGCACCGGGTTCATCGGCAGGGTTCACGCCCGCTCCCTCCGGCTCGCCGGGGTGGAGCTCGCCGGGGTCGCCGCCTCGTCGCCCGAGTCCGCCGCAGCCGCGGCGGCCGAGCTCGGCGCCGCTCGAGCGTTCGACTCGGCCGAGGCGATGGTGCGCGACCCGGAGATCGACGCCGTCCACATCTGCACACCGAACCACCTCCACCTCCCGCTGGCCGAGGCGGCACTCGGGGCCGGCAAGCACGTGATCTGCGAGAAGCCGCTCGCACTCGACGGCGCGGGCGCGAGGCGCCTCGTCGACGCTGCGGCCGGCTCGGGGCTGCAGGCCGGTGTGCCGTTCGTCTACCGGTACTACCCGACCGTTCGCGAAGCGCGCGAGCGTGTCCGCAGCGGAGAGACCGGCGCGATCCACCTGCTGCACGGGACCTACCTCCAGGACTGGCTCCTGCGCCCCGACGACACGAACTGGCGCGTCGACGACGAGGAGGGCGGACCCTCGCGAGCGTTCGCGGACATCGGGTCGCACTGGTGCGACCTCGCCGAGTTCCTCACGGGCCATCGCATCACGCGGCTCGTCGGCGCGCCTGCTCACCGCGGTCCCCGAGCGGATGACCGAGCCGGGGAGGCGTGCGTTCGGGTCGGGAGGAGGAGGCGGCGTTGCCCGCCCTGTCACGACCGAGGACGCGGCCCTCGTCCAGTTCGAGACCGACTTGGGCGCGCTCGGCTCGGTCGTCGTGAGCCAGATCTCCGCCGGCCGCAAGAACCGTCTCTGGATCGAGCTCGACGGGAGCGCGGAGGCGCTCGCGTTCGACCAGGAGCACCCCGAGGAGCTCTGGTGCGGGACTCGCGAGTCGCTGACGATCGTTCGCCGGGATCCAACCGCGCTCTCTCCCGCGGCGGCGCGCTACGCATCGCTTCCCGCCGGTCACCCGCAGGGCTACGCCGACTGCTTCGACTCGTTCGTGGCCGACTTCTACGAGGCCGTTCGCGGCGGAGCGATGCCGGACGGAACGCCGACGTTCGCCGACGGCCTCCGCGCCGGCCTGATCACCGACGCGGTGCTGGCCTCGTCGTCACGGGACGGCGAGTGGGTCGACGTGCCGAGCGGTGCACCCGTCGCCGGGTCGCAGGCGGTGGCGTCGTGAAGCTCGGCTTCCTGACGGCGTGCATGCCCGAGCGCAGCCTGGAGGACGTCGCCGCGTGGGCCGCGGCCAACGGCTACGAGGCGCTCGAGCTCGCGGCCTGGCCGCAGCTCGGCGACCGGCCGTTCACGGCGAGCCACGTCAAGGCGGAGTCGTTCGACGAGGCCGAGCACGAGCGTGTGCGGAACGCGATCGACGGCAACGGGCTCGTCGTCTCCGCGCTGGCGTACTACGACAACAACCTCGCGCCGGACCCCGCGGAGCGCGAGCGGTACCACGAGCATCTCCGTCGGTGCATCGACGCTGCGGCGGCGCTCGGCGGCATTCCGGTCGGGACGTTCATCGGACGCGACCCCGGACGGACGGTCGCCGAGAACCTGCGCGAGGCCGAGCGAGTCTTCCCGCCGCTCGTCGAGTACGCCGGCGAGCGCGGGGTGCGGCTGATGATCGAGAACTGCGTGATGGAGGGCTGGCACCCCGACGGCTACCCGGGCAACCTCGCGTACTCGCCCGAGCTGTGGGAGTGGATGTTCTCGCTCGGCCTCCACCTCAACTTCGACCCTTCGCATCTCCTCTGGCTCGGCATCGATCCGATCGAGGCGCTGCGTCCCTACGTCGGGAACGTCGCGCACGCGCACGCCAAGGACGCCGAGACGTTCGAGCGCGAGCGGAACCGGTTCGGGTTCTTCGGGCGGGTGTCAACGCGCGAGCAGGACCCATGGGACATGGGCTGGTGGCGCTACCGCATCCCGGGTCTCGGCCAGGTCGACTTCCCGCGCTACGTCGACACGCTGTACGAGGGCGGCTTCGACGGAGTCCTGTCGGTCGAGCACGAGGATCCGGTCTGGGGCGGCACGCCCGAGCGGATCGAGGCCGGGCTTCGCATCGCCCACACCAACCTGCGCCGGCTGGTGGTCGCGTGACCAAGGTCCTCGAGGTCCGGAACCTCGTCAAGGAGTTCCCCGGCGTCAGAGCGCTGGACGGAGTCGACCTCGAGGTCCTCGAGGCCGAGGTGCACTGCCTGCTCGGCCCGAACGGCGCCGGCAAGTCGACGCTCATCAAGTGCGTCTCGGGCGCGCAGGAGCCGACGAGCGGCGAGATCCTGTTCATGGGGGAACCGCTCCCACCGGGCGATCCGGCCGGATCGCTGAAGCGCGGTGTCGCGACGATCTACCAGGAGCTCGACCTCGTCCCGGATCTGAGCGTCGCCGAGAGCATCTACCTCGCGCACGAGCCACGGCGCGGGCCGCTGCTCGACCTGGACAGGATGTACCGCGAGTCGGCGGCCCTGCTGGCGCGACTCGGACACGACTCGATTCCCGTGCGCGCGAAGGTCGGGAAGCTGCGCCCGGCCGCGCAGCAGATCGTGTCGATCGCGCGCGCACTCTCCGGGGACGTGCGGCTCCTGATCATGGACGAGCCGTCCGCAATCCTCGACGACGCAGAGATCGGCACGCTCTTCGACGTCGTCCGCCGGCTCACCGCAGAGGGGGTCGGCGTCGTCTACATCTCGCATCGCCTCGACGAGATCCGCCGCATCGGCAACCGCGTGACGGTCCTCGCCGACGGCCGCACGACGGCGACGGGTCTGCCGGCGACGACTCCGACCGACCAGCTCGTCGAGCTGATGGTCGGCCGCAAGGTGGAGCAGCTCTACCCGGAGCGCCCGGTCGGGACCGACCGCGTGCTGCTGGAGGTCCGCGGCGCGAAGCGGCTCCCGTCGGTGCGCGGCGTCAGCCTGCAGGTCAAGGCCGGCGAGGTCGTCGGCCTCGGTGGGCTCGTCGGCTCGGGCCGGACCGAGCTGCTCCGGCTCGTCTACGGCCTCGACGACCTCGAAGAGGGCGAGATCCTCGTCGAGGGCAAGCGCCTGCGAGCCGGCCGCCCGCGTACCGCGATCCGCCGCGGGCTCGGGCTCGCGCCGGAGGACCGCAAGTCGCAGGCGCTCGTCCTCGACTGGAGCCAGACGAAGAACGTGACGATCGCCGACCTCGACCGCTTCTCGCGCGTGCTGCTGAACGTTCGCAAGGAGCGCGAGACCGCACGCACGGAGCTGAGGGCGCTGAACACGGTCCCGGACGACCCGGACCGCGTCGTCCGTCTCCTCTCCGGCGGCAACCAGCAGAAGGTCGTGCTCGCGCGCTGGCTGCTCCACGAGTGCCGCGTGCTGCTCCTCGACGAGCCGACGCGCGGCGTCGACATCGCGACGAAGGCCGAGATCTACCGGATCATCGGCGAGCTCGCGAGCTCGGGCCTGGGCGTGCTCGTCGTCTCGTCGGAGCTCGAGGAGCTCGCGCACATCTGCACCCGCGTGCTCGTCATGCGCGAGGGGGAGATCGTCGCCGAGGTTCCGGGCGCCGAGGCGACCGAGCGCGCGCTGCTCCGTCATGCGGTCGCGCCGACGGACGCCCCCGATCTCGTCGAGGAGGTCGTGTGAACACAGCGCTCGCCCAGCGGCTGAAGACGTTCGAGTTCCAGGAGTACGCGCTCGCGATCGTCGTGGTGCTCCTGTTCATCGCCGGCGCGATCCTCAAGCCCGAAACCTTCCCCACCTGGGACAACGTGCGGAACATGCTGACGCAGGCGAGCGTCGTCGGCGTGCTCGCCATCGGCATGACCTTCGTGATCGCCACCGCAGGCATCGACCTCTCGGTCGGGTCGATGGTGGCGGCGGCCGGAGTCTTCGGCGGCATCCTCGTCGGGACGAGCGGCACGAGCAGCCTCGTGTTCATCCTCGGCGCGATCCTGTTCGCGACGTTCCTCGGCAGCGTCAACGCGACGTCGATCGCCTACGGACGCGTCGTGCCGTTCATCGCGACGCTCGCGATGTTCTCGATCGCGAGAGGGCTGGCGCTCCTGCTGAACGACAAGCTGCCCGTGAGCCTGCTCGACCTGAACGGCGGCTCGTTCGGGAACCCGCGGCCGTTCTCGCTGCTCTGGTTCGGCACCGGCCGGATCCTCGGGATCCCGGTCTCCGTCTTCGTCTTCCTGGCCGTCGCGATCCTCGGCTGGATCGTCCTCAACCGCACGCGCTACGGGCGCTACGTGATCGCGGTCGGCGGAAATCGGGAGGCCGCCCGCATCGCAGGCGTTCCCGTCCGCAGGATCATCTTCAGCGTCTACGTCCTGTCCGGGTTCCTCGCGGGGATCTCGACGGTTCTGCTCTGCGCGCGCCTCGGAAGCGCGTCGCCGGTGAGCGGAAACCTCTACGAGCTCGACGCGATCGGCGCGGTCGTGATCGGAGGGACGAGCCTCGCCGGAGGCCGGGCGACGATCGTCGGCACGTTCCTCGGGGTCCTCACCTTCGCGTTGATCTTCAGCCTGATGACCCAGCTCAATCTGTCGACCGAGATCCAGCAGGTGACGAAGGGCTTGATCGTCCTCGGTGCCGTCCTGCTGCAGCGTCCAGAGGCGCGGTACTGATGCCCGAACGGCCGGGCGACCCCATTGACCACACGAGGAGGTACCTCATGTCGCGAAAGCGACTCTTCATCTCCGTCGCCGCGGGCCTTGTGCTCGCGATCGTCGGGGCTGCCTGCAGCATCGGCGGTGACAACGAGACGGTCACGACGACGGTCACCGTCGGAGAGACGACAGCGAGCGGTGGGACCGGGAAGACGGTCAAGATCATCGCGAGCGTTCCGCCGACAGATCACGGCTGGCTGGGCGCGATCTCGAAGGACGCCAAGGCTGCGGCCGAGCAGTTCGACGACGTCGACTTCGAGCTGCTGGAGGCCGCAGACTCGGACTCCCAGGCGCAGCAGATCGAGCAGGCGATCGCGCAGAAGCCCGACGTCCTCGTCGTCTTGCCGCAGGACGGTGCGGCGCTGACGCCGGTCGCTCAGAAGGCGGAGAAGGCGGGCATCCGCGTCGTGAACATCGACCGGCTCTTCACCGCGCCGGACGCCGCGACCGCGACGATCCTCGGCGACAACTACCAGATCGGCGTTCTCGCGGCGAACTACATCGCCGACCAGCTGAAGTGCAGCGGGAACGTCGTCGAGATCCAGGGCCTCGCCGGCATCTCGGTCACGACCGACCGGACGAAGGGCTTCACCGACACCCTCAAGAAGAAGTGTCCGGGCGGGGGCATCAAGATCGTCGCCTCGCAGCCGGGCGACTTCAACCCCGACAAGGGCCTGACGGTGATGGAGAACATCCTCCAGGCGCAGAAGAAGATCGACGCCGTCTACACGCACGACGACGACATGGCGCAGGGCGTCGTGCAGGCGATCCGGAACGCGGGCCGCGAGGACGAGATGTTCCTCACGGGCGTCGGCGGCTCGCAGGACGCGATGAAGCAGATCAAGGAGGGCGGCCTCTACCGCGCCACCTTCCTCTACAACCCGAACATGGCGGCGTCCGCGGTGAACATGGCCCGCCTGATCGGCCTCGGCAAGGGCTTCAGCGAGCTCGTTCCGCCGGAGGTCCCGCGGATGCTCGTCGTGCCCGCCGCCGTGGTCACGAAGGACAACGTCGCCCAGTACGAGCAGTACGCGTTCGATTGATCCGATCCGCAGTGCGGCCCGCCGGATCACCCCGGCGGGCCGCGGCCGCTGCGATAACGTGGCGCCGATGGACTCCGATCGGGCCCGCAAGCTCCTGGCCGGTGAGCGCGAGCGCATCGAGCAAGCGCTGTCGCAGCTCGGCTACCAGAGCACCGGCGAGCCGGCGGACGAGTTGGATCCGGCGAACCTCGCGTCCGACCTCTACCAGGAGGAGCTCGACGAGGGTCTCGCAGACGACCTCCGCGAGCAGCTCCGAGCCGTCGAGCGTGCCGAGGCGCGCCTGGCCGCCGGGGACCTACGGTCTGTCGGTCGAGAGCGGAAAGCCGATCCCGGACGAGCGGCTCGAAGCGGTCCCGTGGGCCGAACGGACGGTCGACGAGGAAGCGTCCTGACGCAACCTGCCCTCCGCGGGCTGAGTCAACGAATGGCGCCGTCGGCGTCGAGCGTCGCCGCGGTCCGCCCGAAGTCTTCTCTCGAGAGCCGGCGGACGAGCGCGACCGACGTGCGCGACGGATCGATCCTCGGCGTTCCCGACCCGACGAGTCGCATCGGCACGAGCCGGCCGTGCACGAACCGCCCTCGCGCGTCGAGCTTCACGCGCAGCACCGCGCTGTACGAGAGTGGGCCGACGAGCCCGAGCGTGTGGTAGCCGCTGAAGTTTCCGAGGCTGTAGGCGATCAGCCGTCCGCGGTACCACTCCATGCCGCGGAGGACGTGCGGGCCGTGTCCGACGACCAGGTCTGCGCCCGCGTCGACGACGGCGTGGCCGAACGCGCGTGCGTCCCCGCGCGCCTCCCCTAGGTAGAACTCCGGGCCTCGCGGGACGTGCGCCCGATCCGTCCCCTCCGCGCCGAGGTGCATGGTGACGACGACGATGTCGGCACGCCGCGACGCCGACTGCACGAGCCGTCGTGCAGCCCGGAGGTCGAGAAGGTTCGCCGACGACGCATACGGAGCGAAACCCACGAGCGCGACGCGCATCCCGCCGGTATGAACGACCGTGATCTGTGTCGGCCCACCCGTCGTGCGCAGACCGGCGCGCTCGAGCGCCGCGACGGTGCGAACGCGGCCGCCTGCGCCGTAGTCGTTGCTGTGGTTGTTCGCGACGGTGAACGCCGTGAAGCCGACTCGACGAAGCCCCTGTGCAAAGCGCTCGGGCGCGCTGAACGCATAGCAGTCGGTCGACGAAAGGCCGCACTTGCTGGCGAGACGCGCCGTGGGGTCGACGAGGGTCGTCTCCGAGATTCCCGAGGGAGATCGGTGCGCCCAAGAGCGCACGCACGCCCGCGAACAGCTGCTCGGGACCTCCGGGCGGGTGCCTGCCGGCGCGCCCGAGGGTGACGTCGCCGGCCGCGGCGATCTCCACGCCGGGGTCAGGCTTCGCTGCAGCGACGCTCGACGCTGTGATCGCGACCGCAACGACGATCGCGAACATCATGACCGCGGTGGAGCTCCTCAAGAGCAAACGGGATTCGCCGACCGTCCGGGAGGTCCTGCCGCGACGATCCGAGCCGTGCGGCCCGCCGGAGCTCCGACGGGCCGCACCTGCACGAGCTGTGGCTAGTTGACGGCGGCCGCCGGCGCGGACGGGGCGATCGGCTCGCGGCGACGTGCGCCGAGGACGATCAGCGTCGTCGCCAGAGCGGCGAGGAACGCACCGACTGCGAAGATGCCGACGAGGATCCAGCCGATGTAGCGGATCTTCGCGCCGACGGCGACGTCCGCCTCGACGCCGCGTGCGCCGTCGGCGTTCATCGCGACGACCGCCCACGAGCCGTCCTGGACGCGCCACGTCAGCGTCTGCGAGCCCGACCCGGAGGCCGATGCGACCCAGATGTCCTGCGCGCCGGGGCGGGCCGGCCGCGCAGTGCCGACGACGCTCTCGTACGCCGGACGGAACGGATCGACCTCGAAGTCCGTGAGCTCCGAGTGCGGGACGTTCGCGAGGTAGGACTCGACGTCGCGCTCGCGGGCGATCCCGACGAACACGGGGTGACCGTTCGTGCTGTCGGCGGTGATGCGAACGCGGGCGACCTCGTCGTCGACGTCGACTCCGTTCGGCAGCCCGTCGACATCGATGCCTTGGTGTGTGATCGCGTAGGCGCCGCTCGAGTACCGATGAGCGGAGGTCGTGAAGTACCCGTCGGCGTCTCGCTCGTGGTCGGCCCAGCGCACGCCGCCGACCGCGCTCGCGAGCACTCCGAGAGCGAGGAGCCCGACGATGCTGCCGACGATGATCAGGGCCACGCCGTCGCCCGTGAGGCGGCGCCGGCTTGCGGTAGAGGACATCTCGTTGCTCCTTACTGTTGAGTTGGAGCACCAAGCGTCGCTCCGGTCGGGCCGCACCGCAGTGGTGCAGACCGCGAAGCCGTGGTTCGGCTAACCCCCGGGTGACGTCGTTCGATCTCGGCGAGACACGACGACGAGCCCGGCCGCGCTGAGGAGACACGATTGCCGCACCTCCGACGACGACGAACGGCCAGAGCGTTCGCTTCGGCACCGGCGCGTAGTCGAGGGAGCCTGCAATCGTGAATCGCCTGCCGGCGGCGAGGCCCGGGACTCGCCAGTC
Source organism: uncultured Actinomycetes bacterium (assembly GCA_963737405.1). Taxonomy (GTDB): domain Bacteria; phylum Actinomycetota; class Thermoleophilia; order Gaiellales; family Gaiellaceae; genus JACCTU01. Next base: position 378,605 of record CAVTSL010000006.1, on the reverse strand, counting down.
GAAGACGTGGTGGCGCGCGTTCGGGGCGGCCTGGATCTTCGCGGGAGGAATCGGGCTCATCCAGTGGATGCGGTGGTCGTGCCAGTCGAATTGGTCGCTGCGAGCAGCGATGACCCATCTCGGCGTCGCTTTCGCGTTTGCGTTCGGCGGCAGCTTGACGTTCCCGTAGCGGTCGCCGTTCAGGTACTTGGCCGGCGAGTTCAGGTTCTCGTAGACGCGTCCGCCGCTGAAACGGAGGTACGGCTCGCCGTCGTAGCCGAGGATGACGACGTCTTCGTTGCCGGTGTTCTCGAGCAGCAGGCGGTCGTCGTGCTCGAGCACCCGCACGCTGACGCCTGGAACCGCAGGCCGGAGCACGCGCACGGTCGAGGTGAAGCCCGGCGCGCCCCCGTGTGCGAGGGCGGCCGGGCAGGACACGAGCGCGGCGAGTGCGGCCGCCGCGAGGAGCCGGGTCATGCGGCGCGTCGCCCCCGAAAGAGCGCGACTCCGAGCGCGATCACGCCGGCCGCCAGACCTGCGATCGCGAGACCGAGCGCGAGATCGGACCGATCGTCCCCGTCGTCGCCTTCGTCAGCGGCCGCCTGCGTCGGAGCGGCGTTTGTCCCGCCGCCGGCGGCGGTGACCTGAACGCGTGGCGCGGGCTCGTCGGCGTCGGGTGCGCCGATCCAGCGGACGACCTCACCGCCGGTGTACGTCTGAAGGGCAGGGAACACGAGCACGCGGCCGGGCGTGTTCGGGACGTGGGCGCTGATGCCGAACTCGTCGAACTCGCCCGGCGCGATCGTCCCGCCGCTCCAGTTGACCGTTGCGACTCGCTCGGTGACTTGCTCACCCTCGACCGTGACCGGGTTGGCGAGCTTCTCCATCGTCACGGTGCGGCGCCAGCCCGGTTTGGCCTGGAAGCTGACGTCGGTCAGCCCTTGGGGAAGCCGGATGGTGACGCCGATCGTGTCGGCGGTCGGGCGTTCGTTGGGGACGCGGACGTCGAACTTCGCGAAGCTGTCGGCGGCGGCGTCGCGGGGATTGAGCGTCACGTGGGCGGCGGCTGTTGGCGCGAGCAGCAGCGCTCCGGCCGCCGTTACGAGGACGACGCGGGTGGTCTTCACTGATTGCCCTTTCTGATCGGGATGGGAACGGTTTGCTCGAACTGGTCGAACTCGCCGCGACGGACGCTGACGCGCAGCTGCCAGTCGCCCGGCAACGCAAGCTGGGCGCCGTGGACCGCGAAGTGGCCCGGCGCGAGGGGGTGCGCGTCGAACCGAATCGGGCCGATGCGACTGCTCGGAAGGCTCGCAGCGACCTGGACCGCCGCGACCTTCGCGGGGCGGCCGGACGCGTCGAGCAGGTACAGGTGGATCGCATTCAGGCCCGCCACGGCGGGATCGACGACGAGGTTGAGCTCGTAGGGCCCGACGGTCGTGTCGACCGCCGCCGGGCCTGTCGGTGCGACCGCCGCGCGTGCCGGCGGCTCCGCAACGAGCACCGCGGTCACGCTCACCACGGCCACCATGAGCGCGAGTTCGAAGCCGACTCGGGTGACGAAGCCCCGCCGTTCCTCCGGGGAGGCGAGCTCGCGCCGAAGACGCGGAACCGCGTAGCGATTGTTGATCGCCCCGAGCGCGAGCAGCGGCACGACCAGCGCGAGCTTGACGAGCAGCAGCTGGCCGTAGTGCGTCTCCCAGAGCCCGCGCAACGCTCGCACCTCCAGGTAGCCGCTCAATGTGCCCGCCACGATCAGCACCGCGACGGACACGACTGCGGTCCGGGAGAACGCCGGGACGGCGGTTGCGGCCAGACGCCAACGCGAGCGGCGCTCGAGAGCGAGCGCGGCAACGAGGGTCGCCAACCCGCCGGTCCAGATCGCCGCTGCCTGGATGTGCGCGAGGTCGGCGACCGTGGCGGCGAGGCCGGTCACGTGCGCGTGTCCGACGAACGTCGGAACGCAGGCGCACGCCGCTGCGATCGCGAACGCAACGACACCTGCCGTCCTCGACCCGTCGGTCGCCCAGACGGCAACCGACACCAGCGTGAGCGCTCCGAGCGCGGCGAGCGCCCAGGCGTGCCCGTACCGGGTCTGAAGCACGGCCGAGACCGCGTCCCAACGAAGCGCTTGCGAGAAGCCGAACCCGCCGGCGATCGCACCCTGAGCGACGATCCCCATGATCGCCGCGGCCGCCAAGGCGGCCGCCGCTCCGGCCAAGGCCGCGTACAGACGTGCGCGAACCTTCGCGCCGGCGCTGCGCAACGTCCAGAGAAGCGCGAATGCGCCGCCCGCACAAAGGAGCAAGAGCGCGAACTGGATCGCTCTCAGCCCGTCCCCGAAGGTGACGATCCACTGTGGTGCCCCACGGTTCCGGACCTCCGAGGCGATGCCCGCAGGGTTCGCGCCGGGCGCGCCGATGTGGAAGACGAACGCGCCCTGAACGGGGTGCGAGTCCGCCGAGACCACGCGCCAGGTGACCGTGTAGGTACCCCGGCCGAGATGTGGTCGAAGTGGCACCGCGACCGACCGGTCGTCCGGCCGCCGAATCGAGCCGGTGTCGACGCGGTGCGCCGCTGCGTTGTAGACCCGGAGCGACCCGAACTGGGTCTCGACGGGCTCGTTGAAGCGCAGCGTTACGAGCGCCGGTGCCGACGGAACGACGGCGTCGTTCGACGGCGTCGTCCCGAGCAGGACGGCATGAGCCGAGGCGGCCGGCGGCAGCGCAAGCGCGGCGGCAGCCGCCACGATCGCGACGAGTCGCGTTCGGATGGCGGTTCCTTCCTTTCGATGCTTCCCGCGCCGGAGCGGAGCGGGCGAAACAAGCTCAGCTCGAGAGGATCGGCGGACCTCGACCCGAGAAGCCGCGGCCGAGCACGGCCGGTCGAAGCAGGTCGACATCCGCGTGTGACGCTCGCCCAGCCGGCCTCATCGGGTGCAGCGAGCGACGCGCGAGCAGTTCGGCGACGAGGCTCGCTCCCCGCAGAAGCACGCGGGCGACGACGTACGCCAGAAGCGCGAACGGGAGCTGGAGAAGCAGCCCGACGGCGAACGTCGGCTCGAGCGCCGCCCTGACTACGGACTCCCCCTGCAGGGCGCGCTCGAGATGCTCCTGGACGGCGAAGGCGAGCGGCGGCGCCAGCGCGAAGGCCCACGCCGACACCCGGAGCGGCTTGTGCGGCTCACGGAGCGCAAGGCCCAAGACCGCCACCGAGAGCGCGATCAGCAGACCGAATGCGAGCGGCGCGGAGCGGAGATAGTCGTGGCGTGTGCGTGTGCGCCGCGGCGCCGCCGACCAGCCGATACGCAAGGTCGTGCGCCGCGAGCATTCCCCCGCAGACGAGCGGGAGCGTCGCGACAAGGGAGGCGAAGCGCCTCATCGAGTCGATTGTGCCACCGGCGCTCCTTCAGCGACGACGGGCCGGAGCGCTAGGCCGCGTCGCGCATCCGCTCGAGGCCGTCGAGGATCAGATCGAGCCCGAACTCGAACTCGGTCGGCTCGTTCGGATCCGGCTCGGCGAGATGCTCCTCTGCGTGCTCGATCACGTACGGGTACTCGTCGGTCGGGATCTCGCGCAGGAAGTCGCCGGCCATGGCGAGGAGCTCCTCACGCGTCGTGAACGGGAAGCTCACCTGCCAGAGCGTGAACCCCGTGATGTGGCTCTCGAGCGCGTGGTACGCGTGATGCGTGAGGTTCGGGGAGAAGCCCGCCTCGCGGAGCGTCTTGAGCAGCGACTCCATCCACCGCATCCGCGAGGGGATCACGGTCGCGGTCTTCATCATCAGCGGGCACGACCAGCGGTGGCGCAGGAACGCGTCGTGGGTCGAGATCGCGCTGCCGCGGATCGCCGCCTTCCAGTCCAGCTCGTCGGACGTGACGGGGTTCTCGACCTCGCTCGCGACGATCTCGACGATGCCCGCGAGGATCTCGTCCTTGTTCGCGACGTGGTTGTAGAGCGACATCGCCTCGACGCCGAGCTCCTTGGCGAGCCGGCGCATGCTGAGCGCGTCGATCCCGTCCTTGTCGGCGAGCTCGACGGCGGCCCTGAGCACGCGCTCCTTGCTCAGGGGCGCCCGGGCAGGGGTGGCGGGGATGTCGCTGCCGATCGCTTCCATGCTCAGGCTTACATTGTATGTCTGGCGACGGCGATTGACAAACTTACGTCGTATGTGTAGCTTACGGCGTACGCTTACAGCGTGAGTCGAGTTCCCAGCGGGAGGTCACCGATGTTCATCAGCGATCCGCACGACGAGCTCATCGTCGCCCACCACCGCGGCCGACGCCTCCGCGAGGAGCAGGCCGCCGAAGGGTTCCGCCGCGCTCCGCGGAGGGGTCGCTCCCTCGCCGCGCTCCTCCGCCGCGCGGCGGATCGCCTCGACCCGACGCCGGTCGCACATCGGCCGGCGTGAAGACTTTCCACGCCGAGGAGGCACACATGGAATCGTCATCGGTCCGACACTTGCAGGCTTCACCTCCACGCGAGGCTCGCCCGGCCACGATGAAGGCGATCGTCCACACGCGCTACGGCTCGTCTGCCGGCGTCGACCTCCGCGAGGTCGACACACCGCCGATCGCGGACGACCAGGTGCTCGTCCGCGTCGAGGCCTCGTCCGTCAACCCGGCCGAGTGGTACGGGGTCATGGGGCCGTTCTTCGCGCGGTTCGGCAACGGGCTGCGCCGGCCGAAGACCCCCGAGGTGGGTGCCGACCTGGCGGGCCGCGTCGAGGCCGTCGGGAAGGACGTCACCGAGTTCAAGCCGGGCGACGAGGTGTTCGGCACCGCCAAGGGCGCATGGGCGGAGTACGCCGCGGCCCGAGAGGTGCGGCTCGTCGCAAAGCCCGCGAACGTCTCGTTCGAAGAGGCAGCTTCCGTTCCGATCGCCGCGCTGACCGCGCTGCAGGCGCTTCGCGACACGGGGCACGTTCAGCCCGGGCAGAAGGTCCTGATCAACGGCGCGTCGGGCGGCGTCGGCTCGTTCGCGGTCCAGCTCGCGAAGCACTTCGGCGCGGACGTCACCGCGGTCTGCAGCACGAGCAACGTGCCGACCGCCGAGGCGAGCGGCGCGGATCGGATCTGCAACTACACCGAGCAGGACTTCACGAGGAGCGGCGAGCGTCACGACCTGATGCTCGACATCGCGGGGAGCCGTCCGTTCCGGCAGTTCGGACGCGTGCTGAAGAAGGACGCGACCGTCGTCGTGGTCGGCGGGCCGATGAACAAGGGGCTCGGACCGCTGCCGCACCTCGGAGCGACGCTGCTCTCCGGGCTCGTGAGGAGCCAGAAGGTCGCCTTCTTCGTCGCCAAGATCAACAAGGAGGATCTCCTCCTCATGCAGGAGCTCCTTGCCGCCGGCACGGTGAAGCCGGTCGTCGACCGGCGCTACGAGCTCCGTCAGGTGCCCCAGGCGCTCGACTATCTCGGGGAGGGGCACGCGCGCGGGAAGGTCGTCATCACCGTATGAGGGCCGTCGTCCACGACCGCTACGGCCCGCCGGAGGTCTTGCGGCTCGAGGACGTCGAGCGCCCAGTGCCAGAAGCGGGCGAGGTCCTCGTGCGGGTCCATGCGACGACCGTCAACCAGACCGACTGTCACATGCGAGCGGCCAAGCCGTTCTTCTGGCGCTTCATGCTCGGGCTGCGCCGTCCGAGGCAGCGGATCCTCGGCATGGAGTTCGCGGGCGAGGTCGCGGAAGTCGGCGGCGCCGTCAGGCAGTTCGAGGTGGGCGACCGGGTCTTCGGGATTCGGAACTTCGGGACGAACGCGGAGTTCGTCTGCATCAAGGAGAGCTCGCCGATCGCGCGGATGCCAGAGGGAATGCCGTTCGACGAGGCGGCGGCGATCTTCGACGGCGCGTTCCAGGGTTTGGCGGCGCTTCGACGTGCGAACGTCGGCGACGGCACGCGGCTCCTCGTCTACGGCGCGTCCGGCTCGTGCGGAACGGCGGCGGTGCAGTTGGCGCATCACTTCGGCGCGCACGTGACCGCGGTCTGCAACACGAAGAACCTCGAGCTCGTGCGCTCGCTCGGAGCGGACGAGGCGATCGACTACACGAAGGAGGACTTCGCGAAGAACGGCGAGACGTACGACGTCATCCTCGACGCCGTCGGGAAGCAGTCGTTCTTCCACTCCAAGCGGTCCCTGCGGCCGGGCGGCCTCTACGTCGCCACCGATCGGCTGCTCAACGTCGCCCTCCTGCTGTGGACCCGTTGGTTCGGCAAACGGAAGGTCGTGTTCGGCATGCCGCGGCTCACGAAGGACGACGTGCTCGTCGTGAAGGAGCTCGTCGAGGCGGGGAACTACCGCGCGGTCGTCGACCGGACGTATCCGCTCGAGGATGTCGTCGAGGCGACGAAGTACGTCGAGAGCTGGCAGAAGACTGGCAACGTGGTCCTCACGGTGAACGGCTCGGCTTGAGAGCCGTCGTCCACGACCGCTACGGACCGCCGGAGGTCCTGCGAGTCGAAGAGGTCGAGAAGCCCGTCCCGGGTGACGACGAGGTCCTCGTCAAGATCCACGCCACGACGGTCAACCGGACCGACTGCGGACTGCGCAAGGCGAAGCCGTTCGTCTCGCGTTTCTTCACCGGGATCCGGCGGCCGAAGCGGCGGATCCTCGGCATGGAGTTCGCCGGCGAGATCGAGGCGGTCGGCCGAGCGGTCACCGGGTTCGCGGTGGGCGACCCGGTCTTCGGGGTCAAGGGCTCCGGCGCGCACGCCGAGTTCGTCGCCGTGCGCGAGAGCGCGCCGATCGCGCACAAGCCTTCCGGCATGACCTTCGAGGAGGCCGCCGCGATCTGCGACGGAGCGGCCCTCGCCCTCGCCTGCTTCCGGAAGGCGGACCTGCGAGAGGGACAGAGGCTGCTCGTCTACGGCGCCTCGGGGTCCGTGGGAACGGCCGGCGTCCAGCTGGCCAGGCACTTCGGCGCCGACATCACGGCGGTGTCCAACACGAAGAACCTCGAGCTCGCGAAGTCGCTCGGGGCCGACAGAGTGATCGACTACACGCAGGACGACTTCACGAAGAACGGCGAGACGTACGACGTCGTCTTCGACGCGGTCGGCAAGCTCACGTTCGCGCGGAGCAGGCGATCGCTCGGGCCCGGAGGCGTCTTCGTCGGCACTGACGGCTTCCTGAACCTGTTCCTGGCCCTGCCGACGAAGTGGATCGGCGACAAGCGCGTGAAGCTCGGGATCACCCGCTACTCGAAGGAGGACGTCCTCTTCCTCAAGGAGCTCGTCGAGGCCGGCGAGTACCGCGCGGTCATCGACCGGCGCTATCCGCTCGAGGACGTGGTCGAGGCGACACGCTACGTCGAGACGGGGCAGAAGACCGGCAACGTCGTCCTGACCGTCGGCTGACAAGATGCACTCGTGCCGGACAGCGAGGGCTTCTTCGGCGAACGCATCGCATCGGTCTACGACGAGCGGAGCGCGGACATGTTCGACCCTGCGGTCGTCGGGCCGGCGGTCGAGCTCCTCGCCGAGCTCGCCGGGGACGGCCGTGCGCTCGAGTTCGGGATAGGCACCGGCCGGATCGCACTGCCGCTCGCCGAGCGCGGCGTTCCCGTTCACGGGATCGACAGCTCGGAGGCGATGGTGGCGCGACTTCGCGCGAAGCCGCGGGGGAGGGACATCGGCGTCACGATCGGCGACTTCGCGACGACGCGCGTCGAGGGTGAGTTCTCCGTCGTCTACCTCGTCTTCAACACGATCTGCAACCTCGTGACGCAGGACGCGCAGGTCGCGTGCTTCGAGAACGCCGCGGCGCACCTCCGGAGTGGGGGACGGTTCGTGATCGAGACCGGGGTGCCCGACCTCCAACGGCTGCCGCCGGGTCAGACCGTGATCCCGATCCGGGCCGAAGCCGGGGGCATCTCGTTCGACGTCTACGACGTCGTCACGCAGCGGTTCAGCTCCCAGCACTACACCTTCCTCGACGGTGGGATCGAGGCGTCTCCCTTCGAGTTTCGGTACGCGTGGCCCGCGGAGCTGGATCTCATGGCGCGCATTGCCGGCCTGACGCTGCAACACCGCTCCGCCGGGTGGCGGGGAGAGCCGTTCACGAGCCTGAGCCAGTCGCATGTCTCGGTCTTCGAGAAGCCCTGACGCCGGGTCGTTCTCGGGCCGCACGGCCTGGGCGCGGAGCATCCAGACGCCGCTTCGCGAGTTTCTGAACACCGAGACGGGCGGCGCCGCCGTCCTGCTCGCGGCGACGATCGCTGCACTCGTCTGGGTCAACGTCCATCCGTCGTCGTACGAGTCGTTCTGGGAGACGAGGCTCTCGATCGAGCTCGGCGGCCACGGCATCTCGCTCGACCTCCGCGAGTGGGTGAACAGCGGGCTGATGACGTTCTTCTTCTTCGTCGTCGGGCTCGAGGCGCGCCGGGAGTTCGACCTCGGCGAGCTACGCGAGCGTCGTCGGTTCGCGCTGCCGGTGCTCGCGGGGATCGGCGGGATGGCCGTCGCGGTCGCGATCTACCTCGCGTTCAACGTCGGCCACTCGTCGGCGGCGGGGTGGGGCGTCGCGATGTCGACGGACACCGCGTTCGCGCTCGGCCTGCTCGCGCTCGTCGGGCCGCGCTTTCCGGACCGTCTGCGCGCGTTCATGCTCACGGTCGTCGTCGTCGACGACATCGTCGCGCTCGTCGTGATCGCGACGGTCTACACGGAGTCGCTCGACGTCGTTCCGCTGCTCGTGGCCCTCGCGTTGTTCGGAGTGATGCTCGGCGCGCGGAGGCTGCCGGTTCGGCCCGGGCTCACCTGCGCGGTGCTCGGAGTCGCGATCTGGGTCGCCCTGCTCGAGTCGGGCATCGAGCCGGTCGTGATCGGGCTCGCGATGGGGCTCCTGGTCTACGCGTTCCCGGCTCCTCGGTCGAACCTCGAACGCGCGACGGAGCGTTTCCGCGAGTTCCGCGAGCAACCCACTGCGCAGCTGGCACGGTTGGCCGGCGCGGAGCTGAGAACGGCGACGTCGGTCAACGAGCGACTGCAGCAGTCGTTCCATCCCTGGACGAGCTACGTGATCGTGCCGATCTTCGCGCTCGCGAACGCGGGGATCGCGATCGACCTCGGCTTCCTGGAGCGAGGCTTCACGTCGTCGATCACGCTCGGGATCCTCGTCGGCTACGTCGTCGGCAAGCCGGTCGGCATCCTCGGCGGCGCCTGGCTGGTGACGAAGCTGAGCCGCGGCCGGCTCCGCCCGCCGGTGGGTTGGGCGGCCGTCGCGGGGGGCGGCACGATCGCGGGAATCGGGTTCACCGTCGCCCTGCTGGTCGCGACGCTCGCGTTCGACGGGGCGCAGCTCGAGGAGGCGAAGCTCGGGATCCTCAGCGCGGCGCTCGGCGCGGCGACCCTCACCTGGCTCCTCTTCCGCGCGACGGCGCTCCTGCCCTGGCGCACGCGCGTGCGCAGCCTCCTCGGAACCGCCGAACCGCTCGTCGATCTCTACATCGACGTCGATCCGGAGCGGGACCACATTCGTGGGCCGGTCCACGCGCCGGTCACCGTCGTCGAGTACGGCGACTTCGAGTGCCCGTTCTGCGGACGGGCGGAGCCGGTCGTGCGCGAGCTCCTCAGCGAGTTCGGCGACGTCCGCTACGTCTGGCGGCACCTGCCGCTGAGCGACGTCCACGCCAACGCGCAGCTCGCGGCGGAGGCGGCGGAGGCAGCGTCGGACCAGGGCGCGTTCTGGGAGCTGCACGATCTCCTGTTCGCGCATCAGGACGCGCTCGGCCCGAACGACCTGATCTCGTACGCCGGGGAGCTCGGGCTCGACGTCGAGCGGTTCACGAACGATCTACGCGAGCACGTCGGCGCAGCCCGGGTCGCCGACGACATCGACAGCGCCGACCTGAGCGGCGTCTCCGGCACGCCCACCTTCTTCGTCAACGGGCAACGTCACTACGGCGCCTACGACATCGCGACGCTCTCGAACGCGGTGCGAGTGGCCGGTGCGCAGGCGCTGGCGTCGGTGGCGCCGGACTAGAGGAGGGCGGCCGCGGGAGCGGCCGCCCTCCTCGCGCTAGACGTCCGAGGACGTATCCGAACCGTTGCCGTTGCCCCGCTCGGGGCAGTCGCCATGCGGTCCGCCTGTCCCGCCCTCGTTCTGCACCAGCGCCGGAGCGTCGTTCCCACCCGCGGGCTCGCTGCCGGAAGATCCGGCGAGAGCCGTCGCCGCCCAGATCGCCGCGGCGGCGAGCGCCACTGCGAAGACGGCGAGCAACGGTCGGGCCGTTGCTGCGCGTGCGTATTTCATCGACGACCTCCTTCGGTTCATCCGAAGCAAAGCACGTCCGGCTGTGAAACGACTGTGATCTCGCCTAGAGGTCGGCGTACGGCGCGACGCTCAGGTACTTGAACCCGGTGTCGACGGCGAGCGTCACGATCACGGCCGCCTGGCCCAGCCGCTCGGCCAGGCGGTGCGCGCCGACCACGTTCGCGCCGGTCGAGATGCCCGCGAAGACCCCTTCCTCCGAGGCGAGCCGCCGCGTCATCTCGATCGCCTCGTCGTCGGCGATCGGCTCGATCGCGTCGACCTTGTCGGGAGACCAGTGCGGCATCACGAGCCCGGTCCAACCCTGGATGGCGAACGATCCGCGCACGCCGCTCGTGATCGCCGGGGAGCCCGCCGGCTCGTGCGCCTGGATGAAGACGCCGTGCGGCCGGAGCGCCTCCGACACTCCGATCAACGAGCTCGCCGTTCCCAGCCCGTGGCAGAACGCCGTCACGCGACCGTCCGTCTGCTCCCAGATCTCCCTCCCGAGCCGATCGCGGTGGTCGGGGATGATGTACGGGTTGTTGAACTGATCCGTCGCGTAGTGGCCCGGGCGGGTCGCGAGCTCGGCGGCGCGGGCCACCATGTTCTCGATGTCCTGCGGCGTGACCGTCGGCCGCCCTTCGACCGACGCGATGACGTCGAGCTCGGCACCGAGGGCGCGCATGAGCTCGAAGCGCTCCTCGGTGAAGCAGTCCGCGATCACGATCAGCGGCCGGTAGCCCTTCGCACGGCAGACGAGCGCGAGCGCCGGCCCGGTGCTGCCGCCCGTGTACTCGACGATCGTGTCGCCCGGCGAGACGAGGCCGTCGCGCTCCGCGCCCTCGACCATCGCGAGCGCCATCCGATCCTTCATCGAGCCCGACGGGTTGGCGTACTCGAGCTTCAGCCACAGCTCCGCGCCGTTCGACGGCGCGCACCGGCTCAACCGGACGAGCGGCGTGTTCCCGATCGCGTCGAGGACGGAGGTCGGGGTCACTGTTCGTATCGCTCGACGACCTCCGGATCGCGCGTGCGGGCGGCTTTCGGGTCGTAGCCCGCCTCGCGCAGCGCTCGGCGCTGGCGGAGCAGGTCCCAGCACTGGTCGAGCCCGACCTTGATCGACTCGAGCCGACGGTGCTCGGCCTCCGACAGCCCGCCCTCGCTCCCGGCGCGCTCGTAGAGCTCGTGCTCCTCGGCGACCAGCTGCTCGATGCGGTTGTGGACTCCTTCGTCTTCCATCTCGCCTCCCGGGTCGTCGTGCCACTAGCTTGGCGCATCCGGATCGGTCTGCGCTCCGTCGTTTGGCGTGCGGCCGGTGATGGGTACCAGGGCCGAGCCACAGCAATCGAACGTGGAGGGGTCATGGCAACAGTCAACGAGTCGATCGAGGTCGACGTCCCGGTTCAGACGGCGTACAACCAGTGGACGCAGTTCGAGGAGTTCCCGTCGTTCATGGACGGCGTCAAGTCGGTGCAGCAGACCGACGACACGCACCTGCACTGGATCGCGGAGATCGGCGGGAAGCAGCACGAGTGGGACGCCGAGATCACGCAGCAGGAGCAGGATCGCCGGATCGCCTGGCGAGCGCGTGACGGGAAGTACAACTCGGGCCAGGTGACGTTCGAGCCGCAGGGCGCCGACCGAACCCGGATCAACGTCGAGATGACCTACGACGCCGAAGGTCTCACGGAGTCGCTCGGCAGCGCCTTGGGCGCGGACGATCGACGCGTGAAGGGCGATCTGAAGCGGTTCAAGGAGGTCGTCGAGTCACGCGGGTCGGAGAGCGGCGCCTGGCGCGGTGAGGTTCACGGCGGCCAGGTCTCTTCGCGCGACCGCTAGGACGTCCGCTCGCCACGGTCCCGCGCGCCGCGCTCGAACAGCTCCTCCATCTCACGTGGGTCAGGTGGATCGAGGAGCCGGCGCGCGGTCTCCTGCGCGTCCCAGTAGTCGCTCGCGCGGATCTGCTCGGCTGCCCGCTCGCAGTCGTACTCGGTGCGGCGGAGCTCGACGTCCGGCGAGAGCATGAGCCAGAACGCGCCGCGACGGCCCTCGAACGGATCGCCGACGCTGCCGGTGTTCACGACGCGGACTCCGCCTGCGGTCCGGTCGAACTGCACGTGCGTGTGGCCGCAGACGACGAGCGGCTGCTCGACGCCCGCGAGCAGCACGCGAAGGTCCGGCTCCGGCGTCAGGCTCGTGATGATCTCGTCGTCGCTCCTCGGCGAGCCGTGACACACGAGGACGTCGCCGACCCCGACCGTTTCCTCGAACGAGGCGAGGAAGTCGCGCTGCTCTCTCGTCAACCGCTCTGCGGCCCACGAGCCCATCTTGCGCACGATCGAGCGCTCGTCGGGATCGAAGGGCCATTGCTCGTCGTACGCCTCGACCACGATGCGGTCGACGTTCCCGCGCACGAAGCGCGCTCCTTGAAGCGCCATCAGCCGGTCGAGCACGTCGCCCTGCTGTGGCCCGCCCGCAACGTCGCCGGCCACGACGACGACGTCCGGGGCCTCCCGTTCGATCTGGGCGAGGACCGCCTCGAGGGCCGGAGCGTTGCCGTGGACGTCGGCGATGACGGCGATTCGCTCCACTACGCGTCGGCGAGGAGCCCGGCGACGTACCACTCGTCGAGCGGGTCGAAGATGTCGTACGCCTGGCCGACGACCGCGATCTCCTCGAGCGGGTGGGGGCAGACGACGAGGTCCGCTTCGTCGCCGATCCGCGCGAGCCCGTCGACCCGGCCGACCGGAGTGGCCGCGACGAGTCGCGCCGGCTCGCGCGTGCGCGCCCAGCGGCACGCGGCGGCGAGCGTGAGTCCGGTGATCAGTCCGTCGTCGACGACGACCGTGGTACGTCCGTCGAGGGGCATCGGTTCGAGCTCGAGCCGAGCCTCGAGCACCTCGGCGGCGCGGCGGGCACGGTCGAGGGCGTGCTCGACCTCGTCCTCGGGAACACCGTGGCCGGCGCGGAGGTAGGCGGGGCCGTGCGCCGTCGCGGCGCCGAGCCGAAGCCCGCGTGCGTTGACGCGCTCGACGTCGACCGCAGTGAGCGGCGCGCCGAGCGCGGATGCCACCTCGACCGCGACCGCGACGCCGCCGCGGGCCACGCCGACGACGATCGGGTCGCCGAGCCCGAGCCCGGCCACCGCCTCGGCCAGCACCCGGCCGGCCGCCTCACGGTCGCGAAAGAGCGGTGGAATCCACGGAACGAGCCTCATTGCAAAAGGATTGTCAAAACTCGCTGTGAGGTTGGAGAACACGGGTGTCGGATCGGCCGATAACGGGAACCATTGAGGGATCAACGATCGCCGCAGAGCACCCAGGCCCACGGTCTGCCGTTGGGCCCTTTCCACCATTCTCGCGTTCGCCGCAGTCGGCGGCGTGCTCGCCGCACCGGAGAGCGCCGCTGCATCGCCGGGCGTCCAGTTCGGCATCCAGGACGACGCGTGGCTCCTCGGCGGGCCTGGCACGTTCAACTCGCGGCTGAGGTTCCTCCAGCGTCTCGGCGTCGACCTCGTTCGTGTGAACGTCCGCTGGAACGACATCGCGCTCCGCAGGCCGGCGCGCCCGACGAAGCACACCGACCGCGCGTATCGCTGGGATCCGGCCGACGCGCTGCTCAACGGCCTCCACATCCACGGCATCACGCCCGTCGTGACGCTCGTCGGGACGCCGAGCTGGGCTAACGGCGGTCGTGCGCCCAACTGGGCGCCGACGAAGGCGGGCGACTTCGCGAACTTCGCCTACGCCGCGGCCGAGCGCTATCCGTACGTTCACCACTGGCTCATCTGGAACGAGCCGAACAAGAACTGGAGCTTCCGGCCGACGACGCCCGCGAGCTACGTCCGCCTGCTCAATGCCGGCTACGCCGCGATCAAGCGCGTGAACCCGGGCGACGCGATCGGCGGAGGGGTGACCGCTCCGCGCGGCGGCACCGGCGACGTCTCACCGATCGACTGGATTCACGGCATGCGCGCCGCAGGTGCACGCCTCGACGCGTACGCGCACCATCCGTATCCCGTCAAGCCGAAGGAGACCCCGTTCAGCGGCGGCTGCAGCTCGTGCTCGACGTTGACGATGGCGTCGCTCGACCGGCTGATCGCCGAGGTCACGCAGGCCTTCGGGTCGAAGACGCGGATCTGGCTGACGGAGTACGGCTACCAGACGAACCCGCCCGACAAGCTGCTCGGCGTCTCCGAGGCGCTCCAGTCGAAGTACATCGCGGAGTCGGCGCTCCGCGCGTATCAGGCACCGCGGGTCGACATGCTGATCCACTTCCTGATCCGCGACGAGCGTTCGGTCAGCCGCTGGCAGAGCGGGCTGTTCAACTTCAGGAACCAGCCGAAGCGCTCGGCGTCGACGTTCCCGCTGCCGATCGCGCAGCTCTCGCGCAGTGGGCCGCACGTGAAGCTCTGGGGGCAGATCCGCCCGGGGAAGGGACGGCAGGCGTTCCGCGTCCGGTTCAAGGCGGGCGGCGACTGGCGGTGGCTGGCCGGCTCGCGGAAGACGACCGGCCGGGGCTACTTCACCCTGAAGCTGCAGCTGCCCAAGGGCGCGAACGTGAACGTCGTGCCGCGCGGGTCGCGCGGCATCCAAGTGCGACTCGACTAGGGGCGCGCGACGGAAACGGTGTAGCGCGTCGCCTTCGCGGCGTTGCGGATCCGCACCGTTGCCGTTCGCGAGCCGCAAACCGTCGTGGAGAGCGTCAACGCGCGGCCCGTCTTGGCCGAGACCACGCGGCCGGCGACGACGAGCTCCGCGCGGACCCTCGCGCTCGTGCGGACGGTCGCGCTCAACCGTCCGTCGAGCGCAGTTGCAACCGCCAGCGAGCGGACCGCCCGCTTGGCAACGCGTCCCGAGAACGACACGGCGCCGGCGGCCGTCCACGGCGACAGGACGTCCTGCTCCACATCGGCGAGCGCGGTGGCGTCGGGGTAGAACCGCCGGTCGACGATGCCCCACGGGCTCTCGACCATGCCGAGGCGGCGCTCGTTGAGGACGCGGAAGACCTCGGCGAAGGCCTCGCCCGGGTTCAGCTGGTAGGCCGCGCGCTCGTCGCCGGGGAAGAACTGACCGGCCTGCGCGTTCGAGCAGACGTTCAGGTAGGACGCCCAGCGCTTCGTGCCCCAGTCGACCGCAGCCCACGGCGCGTTCGAGCGCGCGGCGGCGACGTGGTGCCCGTACTCGTGCGCGATGACGCTCTCCGCGCTGATCCCGTCCTCGACCTGATCGGCCGACGCGTAGATCGTGTTGTCGCCGTAGCAGGCGACGGCGCTCCGGCCGCAGACGCTCTGCACCTCGCGATACGGCGAGAGGACGAGCGTCACCGTCGCGAGCTCGCTCCCGTGCACGAGCCGCGACAGGAACTCGGCCCACTGCTGGTTCTTCGCTTCGTCCTGGGGGTACGAGTTGGACGACAGGACCCGCACGTGCTCGCCGCTACTCGTCGTGTACGTGCCGCCCCAGACTGCCGAAGCGGCCTTGAGCGCATGCGTCGGCGGATCGGTCAGGATCGTGTCGCGGATCCCGGCTTCGGTGCTCGCCTCCCCGCCGCCGGCGGCCGCGCCGACGGCGGGAATGGCGAGGAGGAGGACGGTGAGCGCCGCCGTCGCGGCGATCAGCGGAACGTGGCGGGGCCTGCGACGGAGTTCCACCGGACGAAGAGAACATCCCGTCGCTGTGAAATGCCTGTGACAGGGGTCAAGGTGCTGTAAGAAAGGGCGTTTCACGGCGGTCCCGACCCGGGTACCACCGCCGATCGGGCAGAAATGTCGTCTCAACTCACGATGAAGGCCGTTCGCGCCGACCTGGGTTTCCTGGCCGCGATCGCTTCCGTGCTCGCGATCGTCGTCGCGGCGACGCCCGGTCGCGCGGCGACGCCGGCGCCGAGCCGCGAACGTCCGCTCCGCGTGCTCTTCATCGGCAACAGCCAGACGTCCACGAACGACCTGCCGGCGTTCGTCGCGGAGATCGCCAAGGTGTCGAAGCACGCGAAGGTGACGTACCGGACGATCGCCCCGAGCGCGACCACGCTCGCGGGACTCTGGTACGGACGCGCGAATCCGGCGCTCGTCACCGGCAAGTGGGACGCCGTGGTCCTGCAGCAGGGCCCCTCGGTCGTGCCCGAGCGGCAGGCCGAGCTCTGCTTCTACGCGAAGGAGTTCGCCGACGCGGCGCGTGAGAACGGCGCGAAGCCGTACCTGATGATGGTCTGGCCGCGGCGCGGGAGTGAGTTCTCCCAGGTCTACGACGCGTACTCGGCGGCGGCAGTTGCGTCGGGCGCCACGCTGCTCCCGGCGGGTGCCGCCTGGAGCGCGGCGCTTCGTCGAATCCCGACGCTACCGCTCTACGCATGGGACGGCATCCATCCGGGCCGGCTCGGGACGTACCTCGCGGCGCTCGTCGTGTACGCGGGCCTGAAGAAGATCCCGCCGGTCGCGCCGAACTCGCTCGTCGTCGACCAGAACCCGTTCTGGATCCCGCCGGCGCAGGCGCGGCTCTTCCGCGACGCCGCGAGCGAGGCGCTCCGCAGCCGCCCCTCGGCGGCCTCCTGCTCCGACGTCTAGCAGGAGGGCTTGACGAAACAGGCGCTGTGCCGCCGGGCCGCGCTGGGCGGCGCGATGCGGCGTCCTCAGTCGCGCCCGTATCCACCGGATACGAACGCTCCCTGCGTCCTTGCCTCACACCACCCAGCGCACCCCGGCAACGAGGCCCGTTCCGTCAAGCCCTCCCGGCCAGGCGATCGGTCTTCGCCGCCATGACGAAGTCGTTCCGGTGCAGGCCCTTGATCTTGTGGGTCCACCAGCTCACGGTCGTGCGGCCCCATTCGGTGACGAGCTCGGGATGGTGACCCTGCTCCTCGGCGAGCTCGCCGACGGCGTTCGTGAAGGCGAGCGCCTCCGCGAAGTTCGCGAACGAGAACTCGCGGCGTAGGCGGGGTATCCCGCCGACCTCGACGAGCTCCCAGTCGGGCGATCTCCGGCGAGAGCTCCTCGACCTCGGCGGGCGTGACCGTCGGTGCGTCGCGGCGGCACGCGACGCACGTCTCTCCCGACAGACGTTCCACGCACTGCAGCGTACGCGCGGCATGATCGCCCTGTGACGAGCACCGTCGACGAACGGCTCGCGCTCCTCTACGCGCTCGGAGGCGGGCGCGGGGCGAACCGGACCGCCGGCGGCGACGCGGAGCGCGCCGCCTGTGAGCTCGTCGCGCAGTGGATGGACGAAGCCGGGCTCGAGGTCGAGCGCGACGCGTTCGGCAACGTGATCGGGCGGCTGCGCGGCGCCGAGCCGGAGCTGCCCGAGGTGTGGACGGGCTCGCACGTCGACAGCGTCCCGGAGGGCGGACGCTACGACGGCGCGCTCGGGGTCGTCGCGGGGATCGAGGCCGTTGCGGCGGTCGGGCCGAGCGCGCGCACGCTCGGCGTCGTCGCGTTCCGCGACGAGGAGCGCGGGTGCTTCGGCAGCCTCGCGCTCGACGACGCTGCGCTTCCCGGACGCTACGTCGAGCTGCACGTCGAGCAGGGCCCGGTGCTCGAGGCGGCCGGCGCGCCGCTCGGTGTCGTCACCGGGATCGTCGGCTCGACGAGACGCGAGATCGTGCTCGAGGGGACGGCCGGACACGCGGGGACGACGCCGATGGACGCACGCGACGACGCGCTCGCGAAAGCGGCGGAGTTCGTCCTGCACGCACGCGACGCGGCGCGCGCGATCGACGGCGCGGTCGCGACGGTCGGACGCCTCGCGGTCGAGCCGGGTGCCGCCAACGTCATCCCGGGCCGCGTGCGCCTCACCGTCGACGTCCGCGCGCCCGACGAGGACCGGCTCACCCGACTGCTCGAGACGCTCGGGCTCGAGCCGGGGCACGACCTCGCGCCGGTCGCGCTCGACGAGGGGATCAGAAGCGTCCTGCGCGACGAGCTCGAGCGGCGCTCGCTCCCGGCTGTCGAGCTGCCGTCAGGGGCGGGCCACGACGCGGGGGTGCTCGCGGCGCGCGGCGTCGAGGCAGGGATGCTCTTCGTGCGGAGCCTGAACGGCGGGATCAGCCACTCGCCCGACGAGCTGACGAGCGACGAGGACATCGCGCTTGCGCTCGACGTGCTGACTTCGTCGCTGCGGCGGCTGGCCGACTAGGTCTCGGTGAAGAGGATTGGCTGCGCGCCTTCCCAGAGCGTCAGCCGGCCGAGCTCGTCGAGGTTCTCCTGGCCCTCGACCACGGTCGCGAAGTGGTTGCCCGCGAGCGGTCCCGCCTTGCTGCCGAACGCGCAGTGTCCGTACGGGAACAGCAGCTCGGTCTCGCTGAGGCCACCGGGGTAGAGCAACAGCTCGCCGGGCGAGGGGTAGCACGTCGCGTTCTCCGGCCCGATGCCGAGGTCGAGCTCGCCGAACGGGATCCAGTTCGACTCGCCGCTCCAGCGGCAGTGGATAATCCTCGAGTCGAGCGGCAGGAGCCGCCGGAACGCCTCGACGGTCGTCGGGGCGGCGTACTCCTCCAGGCGGGCGACGAAGCGGAAGCCGGCGGCGGCGATCTCGATCACGGCTCGACCTTAGCGCCCTGCTCGATCCACCGTCCGAGCAGCTCGCGCTCCGCATCGGTCATCCCCGTCGCGTTCCCGAGCGGCATCACCTTCGTGCGCACCGCGAGCTCGTCGATCTGGTCGGCGCGAGCCTGGATCTGCTGCGGCGTGTCGAGCTCGACGCCGAGCGGCGCGGCCGAGAACGAGGGGTCGGTCGGGCTTGCGGAGTGACAGGTCGCGCAGCGCTGCTTCACGATCGCTTCCACCTGCGCGAACGGGACGATCGTCTGGGCCTGCGCGCTCGACTCGTCCTGAGGCCGGAGAGCGAGCGCGATCGCGAGCACGGCGATCCCGGCCGTGACGGGGATCGCCCAGATCGTGCGTCCACGGTGACGCAGGTTGAAGAACAGCCGGATCCACGCGCCGACGAGCATCAGCAGCACGAGCACGACCCAGCCGTCGTCGCGCGCGAACGCGAACGGGAAGTGCGGGCCGAGCATCGCGAGCACGACCGGCAGCGTCAGGTAGTTGTTGTGCACCGAGCGCTGCTTGCCCTTGATCCCGGGCGCCGGGTCCGGCTCGCGTCCGGCTTCCTTCGCGCGAACGAGCTCCCAGTGGCCCGGGATGATCACGAACAGGACGTTGCCGACCATCATCGTCCCGATCATCGCGCCGACCTGGATGGGCAATGCGCGCGCGCTGAAGAGCTCGCTCACGACGTAGGCGGACGCGCTCACGAACGCGATCAGGCAGACGGCGAGGATCAGCTCGTGCCGGCCGAGCATCCGACAGAGCCCGTCGTAGACCAGCCAGGCGACCGCCAGGAGGCCGACGCTGAGCGCGACCGCCTGCCACGGCTCGAGGTCCGCGACGCTCGGGTCGACGAGGTACTTGTCGGCGTCGAGGTAGTAGAGGACGACGAGCAGCGCGAAGCCGCTCATCCACGTCGTGTACGCCTCCCACTTGAACCAGTGCAGCGGCTCGGGGAGCGTCTCCGGCGCCACCTGGAACTTCGACACGCGATAGAAGCCGCCGCCGTGGACCTCCCAGCTCTCCCCGCCGACGCCCTGCTCGCGGTCGCGGCGATCGCGCGGCGGCAGGAGGTGGCTGTCGAGGGCGACGAAGTAGAACGACGTCCCGATCCACACGATCGCCGCGACGACGTGCAGCCAGCGGATGAGCAGGTCGAGCCAGTCGACGAGGTACGGGTCGAGGCTCGCGCTCACGCCTTCTCCCAGCGGTCGCGCGCGATCGCGACGAGCTCGGACGTCGCGGTGCGGAGCTCCTCGTCACGGTCGCGCTCGAGCCGCGCGCGCAGCACGTCGAGGATCTCGCGCTTCGGCCGCCCGTTCACGAAGACGACGAAGCGGAAGCCGAACTTCTCCTCGTAGACCTGGTTCAGGTACGCGAGCTCGGTCTCGATCGTGGCGTCTGCATGCCCGCCCTGTTCGCGTGCAGAGCGCTCGGAGAGGTGCTTCGCGCCGATCTGCGGATGCGCGGCGAGCGTCTCGACGAGCTCGTCCTCGGGGACCTGCGCGATCAGCTCGGGGGCAGCCTCGAGAGGGTTCTCGACCTCCGCGAGCCGCTCGACGAAGCGCGTGCGGCCCTCGAAGAGCTCGGCGAGCTCGTCGACGGTCAGCTGCCGCGGTAGGTCGCGCACGCGTAGGAGGAGACGAGGAGCGGCACGTGCGTGTGACCGGCGCCGAGCTCGACCTCGAGCTCGACGCGTCGGAAGAACGGCGACGGCGGGTGGAAGACAATGCGGTAGACCCCAGGCTCGAGCCCCGGCGCGAGGTCGGCGATCCGGCCGTCGTCGTCCGTCGCCTGCTCGGCGAGGCGGTCGTCACCGCGGTACAGCTCGACCCGGACCCCCGCGGCGGGTCGTCCGCGCTCGGTGTCGAGAACGTGGGTGGAGAGGCTCACGCGGCGAATCTTGTCGCTTCGCGGCGATGCTCGCGCGCGATCGACTCCTCGTCGGCGTTCACGAGCCGCCCGTCGCGCACGACGTCCTCGCCTCCGACCACGAGCCGGTCGACGCGGTGCGGGGCCGAGAGCACGAGCCCCGCCACGAGGTCGTCGGCGCCGCCGAGCTCCAGCCCGTCCACCCGCCAGACCGCGAAGTCGGCGCACTTGCCCGGTTCGAGCGACCCGAGGTCGTCGCGCCCGAGGACCGCGGCGCCTCCGCGTGCGCCGAGCCCGAGCGCCTCGCGCACCGTCATCGCCTCGGGGCCGCCGCGACCGCGGGCGACGAGGAGCGCCTGCTTCACCTCGAAGAAGAGGTCGCTCCGCTCGTTCGAGGCGGAGCCGTCGACGCCGAGGCCGACGCGCACGCCGCCGTCGACGAGCTGCCGAACCGGCGCGACGCCGGCGCCGAGGCGGAGGTTCGACGTCGGGCAGTGCGCGACGCCCGTGCCGGTCTCCCCGAAGCGCCGCACCTCTGCGTCGCTCAGGTGGACGCAGTGCGCGCACCAGACGTCGCCCGCGAGCCAGCCGAGCCGCTCGAGGTACTCGACGGGCGTGCAGCCGTACAGCTCGCGGCAGTACGCCTCCTCCTCGACGGTCTCGGCGAGGTGGGTGTGGAGCGGCAGGCCGAGCCTGCGCGCGAGCGTCGCGGACTCCTCCATCAGCCGGCCGGTGACCGAGAACGGCGAGCACGGCGCGACGGCGAGCTGGACGCGCGCCCCCGGGCCGCTCTCGTGGAGCTCGGCGGCGAGCCGTTCGGTGTCGGCGAGCACCGCGTCGAGGTCCTCGACGAGCTCGTCGGGCGGCAGTCCGCCGTCCGACTCGCCGAGGTCCATCGAGCCGCGCGAGGCGACGATCCGCACGCCGAGCTCGCGCGCGGCCCGCACCTCGGCCTCGATCAGGCCCGTCCGTCCGCGCGGGAAGACGTAGTGGTGGTCGAAGACGGTCGTGCAGCCGGACAGCGCGAGCTCCGCGAGCCCCGTCCGCGCCGCGGCGTACTCGGCCTCCGCGTCGATCCCGGCCCAGACCGGGTAGAGCTCGCGCAGCCACGTGAAGAGGTCGGCCTGCTGCGCCCGCGCGCGCGTGAGCGTCTGGTAGAGGTGATGGTGGGTGTTGACGAGGCCGGGTGTGACGACGCCGCCGTTCAGGTCGACACGCTCGTCGGCGTTCGGCTCCGGGCCGCCGCCGACGTTCTTGACGAAGCCGTCCTCGACGAGCAGCCAGCCGCCGGCGTGCTCCGTCCCGTCGCCGTCGAGCGTGACGACGTGCGCGTTGGCGTAGAGCGTGCTCACACCTCGAACGGCACGAGCTCGAAGCGCGTCGACGTCGACGAGGCCGCGGTCGGTGATCTTCAGGCTCGGGATCACGGACAGCGCGAGGAAGGCGAGCGACTGGAACGGCGAAGGGAGCGTGCAGCCGAGCGCCCGCGCCGCCTCGACGCACGTGCGGCTCGCGGCGACGACCTCGTCGAGCGGGAGGTCCGCGAGCAGGCCGGCGACGGGCAGCGGGAGCTCCGCCTGCACCTCGCCGTCCGCGACGACGACGATCCCGCCGCCGAGCTCGGTCAGCCGCTCGACCGCGCGCTGCAGGTCGGCGTCGCTCATGCCGACCGCCACGATGTTGTGCGCGTCGTGCGCGATCGTCGATGCGAGCGCTCCCGCACGAAGCCCGAAGCCCCGGACGAGCCCGAGGCCGATCCGCCCGGTGCCGAGATGGCGCTCGACCACGGCGATCTTCGCGAGGTCGCGGTCGGCGTCGGCGACGACCTGCCCGTCACGTACGGTCGGCTCCTCGACGAGCGCCTCCGTCACGATCTGGTCCGGGATCACGCCGATCACGCGTACGCGCCCTCCGTTCGAGCCGATCGCGAAGTCCTCGAGCGACGTCGGCGCGATGCGCACCGTGTGCTTGACCCACTCGGGCACCTCGGGGCGATGGATCTCGCCGACGGGGCTGCCGCGCTTCAGCACGACCTCGGGCTCGAAGCGCTCGAGGTCGGGGAGGACGAGCAGGTCGGCCTGGTAGCCCGGAGCGATCGCACCGAGCTGCGCGAGCCCGTGCCACGTCGCGCCGTTGTGCGAGGCCATCACGATCGCGTCCTCCGGCGCGATGCCCTGCGCGACCGCCGCGCGCACCATCGAGTTCACGTGCCCCTCGTCGACGATGTGCTCCGGCTCGCGGTCGTCCGTGCAGAACGCGATTCGCGAGGGGCCGAACTCACGGACGACCGGCAAGAGCGCCTCGAGGTTCCGTGCGGCCGAGGCCTCGCGGATCAGGAGCCACATCCCTGCGCGCAGCCGCTGCCGGCCCTCCTCCGCCGTGTACGCCTCGTGATCCGAGCGGATCCCGGCCGCCGCGTACGCGTTCAGCTGCTTGCCCAGCACACCGGGGGCGTGACCGTCGACGTGAGCCGCGCCCTGCAGCATGAGCTTCGCGAGCTCGTGCTCGTCGCCGCCGATGACGCCGGGGAAGTTCATCATCTCCGCGAGCCCGATCACGCGGCGGCGGCGGAGCAGTCCCTCGAGGTCGCCGGTCGTGAGCGCGCGTCGCGGCGACTCGAAGCGCGACGCGGGGACGCACGACGACGCCATGACGAACACGTCGAGCGGAATCTCGTCGCACGCGTCGAGCAGCCAGTGCACGCCGTCGGTGCCGAGCACGTTCGCGATCTCGTGCGGGTCGGCGACGACGGCGGTCGTCCCGAGCGGCAGCACGAGCCGCGCGAACTCGTCGACGAGGAGCTTCGACGACTCGAGGTGCATGTGCGCGTCGATGAAGCCGGGGACGACCCAGCGGCCGGTCGCGTCGAGCGTCTCGCGTCCCTCGTACTCGCCGAGGCCCGCGACGTACCCGTCCGCAACGGCGACGTCGACGTCCAGCCACTCGCGCGTGAAGACCGACAGCACCCGGCCCCCGCGCACGACGAGGTCGGCGGGCTCGTCCCCGCGGGCAACGGCCAGGCGGCGCGCGAGGGCAGCCATACGTGAAAAACGTACTACGCTGAACGCCGTGGACGTCCTCAGTCCGCACTCGCTCGAGGAGGCGCTGCGACTGAAGGCGGAGCGCCCCGACGCCGTTCCCATCGCCGGAGGGACGGACGTGATGGTCGGCGTGAACTTCGACCGGCTGCGGCCTCCGGCGTTCCTGAACCTGAACGAGGTGCCCGAGCTGCGCGGCTGGACACGGGAGAACGGGACGCTCCGGCTCGCCGCCGGACTGACCTACGCGGAGGCGATGGAGGAGCCGCTGTCGGAGCTCCTACCGGCGCTCGCCGAGGCCTCGCGCACCGTGGGGTCGCCGCAGATCAGGAACCGCGGGACGATCGGCGGCAACCTCGGAACGGCGTCCCCGGCCGGCGATGCGCTTCCGCCGCTCCTCGTCGGCGGCGCGCGCGTCGTCGTCGCGAGCGTGCGCGGCGAGCGGACGCTCCCGCTCGAGGAGTTCGTCGTCGGCCCGAAGCGGAACGCGCTCGCCGACGACGAGCTGGTCGTTGCCGTCCTCATCGACGCGACGGAGGCGCGCGAGACGTTCATGAAGGTCGGGCCGAGGAACGCGATGGTCATCGCCGTCGTCTCGCTCGCCGTGCGCGTGGACGGCGAGCTGCGAGCCGCATTCGGCTCGGCCGGCCCTGTTCCGACGCTCGTGCGTGCCGGCCTCGACGAGCTCGACTCCTTCCCGGACCGCGTCGCCGACGCGTCGTCGCCCATCGACGACGTCCGGGGCACCGCGGCCTATCGACGCCACGCGCTGCGCGTGCTCACGAAGCGTGCGCTCGACAGGTGCCTCGCGTGAAGATCGAGCTGACCGTCAACGGCGAGCCCCGCGAGGCGGACGTCTGGGAGGGCGAGAGCCTGCTCTTCGCGCTGCGAGAGCGGCTCGGCCTGCCCGGGTCGAAGAACGCGTGCGAGCAGGGCGAGTGCGGCTCGTGCTCGGTGCTGCTCGACGGGACGCTCGTCTGCGCATGCCTCGTGCTCGCCGCGCAGGCCGAGGGGCACGAGGTCGTGACGGTCGAAGGCCTGGCCGAGGACGGCGAGCTCCACCGCGTCCAGGAGGCGTTCGTCGAGGCAGGCGCGGTGCAGTGCGGGTTCTGCACACCGGGCCTCGTGGTCGCGACGGCCGACCTCCTGGCGCACAACCCGGACCCGGACGAGCACGAGATTCGCGAGGCGCTCTCCGGCAACCTCTGCCGCTGCACGGGCTACGCGAAGATCTTCGACGCCGTTCGACTGGCGGCCGAGGCGGGTTGAGGATGCATCGGCACGGAATCGGCACGGAGCGGTCACACCCCTGTGCGTCCTGGGCCGCTAGCGTCGACGCCGGGTGGCGGGTGGAACACCTCTCCCCACCCCTTGGGGTGGGGAGTCCACCGCCCTCGGGAAGCACGGTGCTCGCATGAGCAGACCCGCGCGGCGGCTCGAGCTCGGACGCGTCGGCGAGAGCGTCAAGCGCGTCGACGGGATCCCGAAGACGACCGGCGAGTTCGCCTACTCGAGCGACCTGTTCGCCGCGGGGATGCTCTGGGGTCACACGCTCCGCAGCCCGCACGCGCACGCGCGCATCGTCGAGATCGACATCGGCGAGGCGCTCACCTCGCCGGGCGTGCACGCGGTGCTCACGCACGACGACGTCCCCGGGCAGAAGCGCTACGGCCTGGAGTTCCCCGACCAGCCGGTGCTGGCGTTCGATCGTGTGCGCTACTTCGGCGAGCCGGTCGCCCTCGTCGCAGCCGAGCATCCCGAGCAGGCGAGGCGTGCGGCCGAGCGGATCCGCGTGGTCTACGAGGAGCTCGAGCCGGTCGTCGACCTCGAGCGCGCGACGGAGCAGGAGCCGATCCACGATCGGGCGTGGACGCACGGGCACGGCTACCTCGACGACGACCGCCCGAACGTCGTGCGGCGCCTCGTGATCCGCCACGGCGACCCCGACGCGGAGGGCGACGTCTCGGTCTCAGGTGTGTACGAGCTCGGGATCCAGGACCAGGCGTTCCTCGGCCCCGAGTCGGGGCTCGCGGTGCCGGACGGCGAGGGCGGGATCGACATCTACGTCGCGACGCAGTGGCTGCACGTCGACCGCGACCAGGTCGCGCCGTGCCTCGACCTGCCGCCGGAGCGCGTGCGCATCCATCTCGCCGGCGTCGGCGGCGCGTTCGGCGGGCGGGAGGACCTCTCGATGCAGGTCCACAGCGCGCTGCTCGCGCTGCATACCGACCGCCCCGTGAAGATGGTCTACAGCCGCGAGGAGTCGTTCGTCGGACACGTGCACCGCCACCCGGCGAAGATCTGGGCCGAGCATCGCGCGACCCGCGACGGGCGGCTCGTCTCGGTGCGGACGCGGATCCTGCTCGACGGCGGCGCGTACGCGTCGAGCTCGACTGCCGTGACGTCGAACGCCGCGGCCTTCGCGTGCGGGCCCTACGCGGTGCCGAACGCGCTCATCGAGTCGACGTGCGTCTACTCGAACAACCCACCGTGCGGCGCAATGCGAGGGTTCGGCGCGGTGCAGACGTGCTTCGCCGCAGAGGCCCAGATGGACAAGCTCGCCGTGGCGCTCGAGCTCGACCCGGTGGAGCTGCGCCTGCGGAACGCGCTCGCGCCGGGCGACGTCCTGCCGACCGGCCAGCGGATCGACGGCTCGCTCCCGGTCGCCGAGGTGATCCGGCGCGCGGCCGAGCTGCCGGTCCCGGAGCTCGAACCGCTCCCGCGCGAGGCGATCCGCCTCCCCGGCGGCGCCGGCAACACGACGCGCGGCGAAGGCGTCCGCCGCGGCGTCGGCTTCGCGGTCGGCTTCAAGAACATCTGCTACTCGGAGGGCTTCGACGACTACTGTGCGGCGCGCGTCCGCCTGCACGAGGACGGCAGCGCGGAGGTGCACTGCGCAGCGGCCGAGGTCGGCCAGGGCGTGTCGAACGTCATCGTCCAGGTCGCCCGCACCGAGCTCGGCACGGACGACGTCGTGCTCGCGCCGCACGAGACCGCGTCGGTCGACTCCGCCGGCTCCGCCTCGGCGTCGCGCATGACGTGGATGGCCGCAGGTGCCGTGCAGCTCGCGTGCCGCGCGGCCCGCGAGGAGCGCGAGGTGACCGGGGGAGAGGTCGACGTCGAGCGGATCTACCGCCACCCACGCACGAGCCCGCTCGACCCCGAGACGGGTCAGACGACGGGCGAGCGGTCGCACGTCGCGTTCGCATGTGCGGCGATGCGCGTCGTCCTCGAGGTCGACGTCGAGCTCGGCCTGACGCGGGTCGTCTGGATCGGGACGGCGCAGGACATCGGCGCGGCGATCAACCCGCTCGCGGTCGAGGGCCAGATCGAGGGCGGGACCGCGCAGGGCCTCGGGCTCGCGCTGATGGAGGAGATCCAGACCCGCGACGGCCTGATCACGAATGCGAGCTTCACCGACTACCTCATCCCGACCACGCTCGACATGCCGCCGGTCGAATCGGTGCTCGTCGAGGTGCCCGAGCCGAGCGCGCCCTTCGGCGTCAAGGGCGTCGGCGAGCCGCCCACGGTCGTCTCCACGGCGGCGATCGTCTCTGCGCTGCGGGACGCGACGGGCAGGGAGCTGACGCGCGTGCCCGTGCGGCCGGACGATCTCGTCGGTCTGTAGACCGGCCTCCGACCCGTATCGTTCGGAGGATGCCGGGGTCGGTCACCGACAACGCGGCGAGGCAGCGCTACGAGCTCGTGGCCGACGGATCGCTGCTCGGGTTCGTCCAGTACCGCGATCGCGCGAACGCCCGTGTGCTCATCCACACGGAGGTCGATCCGCTCCACGAGGGCAAGGGCGTCGGCACGCGGCTGATCGAGTCGGCGCTCGCGGACATCCGCGCGCGCGGCGTCGAGCTCGTGCCGCTCTGCCCGTTCGTCCGCGCCTACCTCGACGACCACCCGGAGCAGGCCGACCTCGTCGCGGCGAGGGCGCGATGACGGAGGCTCGCAGCCGGAAGGGCGTCGAACGCGAGTACGCGAACGACGAGATCGCGGTCGAGTGGGAGCCGAAGCTCTGCATCCACATGCGCCGCTGCATCGCGGCCCAGCCCGAGGTCTTCGTCCCGGACGCGCGCCCGTGGGTGCGGCTCGAGGGAGCCGACGCGGACCGGGTCGCCGAGGCCGTCCGCAGCTGCCCGACCGGCGCGCTCCACTACCGGCGGCTCGACGGCGGCCCGCAGGAGGAGCCGCCCGACGAGCTGCTGGTCGTCCCGCGGCCGAACGGGCCGCTCTTCCTGCGCGGGCGGATCCGGATCGAGTCGCCGGACGGCGAGGTGATCCGCGAGGACACCCGCGTCGCGCTCTGCCGCTGCGGGGGCTCGCAGAACAAGCCGTTCTGCGACGGCTCGCACCGGACGAACGGGTTCACCGCCTGAGAGCGGCTCGACCGAACGATCGTCCATTCGACGGATGGCGGCGGCGCCGGCCGGCAGCGATCCTTCCCCGCGATGCAGCCGGGGAAGACGCACTGGGTCGACAACGCGAAGCTCTTCGCCGCCGAGCGCATGGCACGCGCGTACGTCTCGGGGGTCGCGCTCTGCGAGGAGGCCGGGAGGCCGCTCACCGGCCTCCAGCAGATCGAGCTGATGAAGGCCGCGCTGCTCGAGTTCGAGGGGATCGAGGAGGCGCTGAACGCGCGCTTCCAGGTCGAGCGGCTGCTCAACCAGCTCGGCGCGAACGGGAACGGCGCGGGCTGAGCTCGACGAGCGTCGGATCGCCGGGCGCTCGCAGCGCCTCGGTCTCCGCGAGCGTGAGCGGGAAGTGGCACGCGGCGAGGTGCGTCGAGGTGCCCTTGGCCTCGAGCGGCGGCTCGATCTCCGAGCACACGGGCGCGGCCTTCGGACAACGGGTGTGGAAGCGACACGCGCTCGGCGGCGCGATCGGGCTCGGTACGTCGCCCCGGAGGACGACGCGGCGCCGCGCGCGACGCGCACCGACGCGCGGGACCGGTACCGCCGAGAGGAGCGCGCCGGTGTAGGGGTGCCGCGGGTGCTCGTACAGCTCGTCGGGACCCGCGAGCTCGACGATCTTCCCGAGGTACATCACGGCAACGCGATCGCAGAGATGCCGCACGACGGAGAGGTCGTGCGAGATGAAGACGAGCGTCAGTCCGAGCTCGTCGCGGAGGTCCTGGAGCAGGTTGAGGACCTGGGCCTGGATCGAGACGTCGAGTGCCGACACGGGCTCGTCGGCGACGATCAGCTGCGGGCTCGTGACGATCGCCCGCGCGATGCCGATCCGCTGGCGCTGGCCGCCCGAGAACTCGTGCACGTAGCGGTTGTAGTGCTCGGGGTTGAGCCCGACGCGCGCCATCACCTCGCGCACCCGCAGCTTGCGGTCGTGCTTCGTGCCGATGCCGTGGATGCGGAGAGGCTCGCCGATGATCGTCCCGACCGGCCTGCGCGGGTTCAGCGAGGAGTACGGGTCCTGGAAGATCATCTGCATGTCGCGGCGCAGCGGTCGGAGGCGCCGTTGCGACCAGTGCGTGATGTCGGTTCCGTCGTAGAGGATCTCGCCGCTCGTCGGCTCGAGCAGCCGGGTGAGGAGCCGTGCGGTCGTCGACTTCCCGCAACCGGTTTCGCCGACGAGCCCGAGCGTCTCGCCGCGCTCGACCCGGAGCGACACGCCGTCGACGGCGTGCACGCGGCCCTGCTCGCGGCTGAGCAGAACGCCCGAGGTGACCGGAAAGTGCTTCACGAGGTCGCGTGCTTCGAGAAGCGGTGTCACGACGCGGCCGCCTCCTCGAGCTGCAGTCCGCGCCAGATGCGGCGCTTCTCCGTGACCGGCAGGTGGCACGCGACGCGGTGATCCGGGCCGGACTCGAGCAGCTCGGGGTCCATCGTCCGGCACATGGGCATGGCGTACGGGCAGCGCGGGTGGAACCGGCAGCCAGACGGCGGGTGGATGAGGCTCGGCGGCATCCCGTCGATCGGGCGAAGCCGGGCTGCTCGCGGCACGTCGAGCCTCGGGATCGAGCGGAGCAGGCCCCACGTGTACGGGTGCTCGGGCGCGTCGAGCAGGCTCTCGAGCGGGCCCTGCTCGACGACTCTCCCCGCGTACATCACGGCGACCTCGTCGGCGACCTCGGCGATCACGCCGAGGTCGTGGGTGATCAGCAGGACGGCGGTGTCGAACTCGCGCTGCAGCGACGCGATCAGCTCGAGGATCTGCGCCTGCACCGTGACGTCGAGCGCGGTCGTCGGCTCGTCGGCGATCAGCACGTCGGGGCCGAGGACGAGCGCCATCGCGATCATCGCGCGCTGGCGCATCCCGCCGGAGAGCTCGTGCGGGTAGCGGTCGACGAACTCGGCGGGGCTCGGGATCTCGACGGAGCGGAGGGCCTCGATCGCGCCGAGCGCGAGCCGCCTTGGGCGAGACGTGCTCGTGCGCCGTGATCGCCTCCTCGATCTGCCACCCGATCCGGTAGAGCGGATGGAGCGACGAGAGCGGGTCCTGGAAGATCATCGCGACGCGCTTTCCACGCACGTCGCGGAGCCGGTCGTCCGACAGACGCAGCAGATCCTCGCCGTCGAGCAGAGCCTCGCCGGCGATCGTCGCGTTCGGAAGGCGGGTCAGACCCATCACCGTCAGCCCGGTCACGCTCTTGCCCGAGCCGGACTCGCCGACGATCCCGAGCGTGCGTCCTCGCTCGAGCTCGAGTGACACGCCGTCGACGGCCTGGACGACTCCGTCGCGCGTCCGGAACGACACGCGCAGGTCGCGCACCTCGAGCACCGGCGTCACGTCAGTACCGCACGCGTGGGTCGAGGAACGCGTACAGGATGTCGACGATCAGGTTCGCGACGATGATGAAGACGGCGCCGAAGAGCACCGTGCCCTGGATCGCGGGCAGGTCCGAGTTGATGATCGCGTCGTAGGCGAATCGCCCGACGCCCGGGATGTTGAAGACCGTCTCCGTGAGCACCGCGCCGCCGAGGAGGATCCCGATGTCGAGGCCGGCGAGCGTGACGACGGGCGTGAGCGCCGCGCGCAGGCCGTGCCGGAAGATGACGCGCCGCTCGGAGAGCCCCTTGGCCCGCGCGGTGCGGATGTAGTCCTCGCCCAGAACCTCGATCAGGTTCCCGCGCACCATCCGCGCGTAGAACGCTGCGAACGCGGCCGCGAGCACGAACCACGGCAGGATCAGCGAGCTGAACCACCCGCGCGGGTCCGTCGTGAGCGGCACGTAGCTTCCGGCGCCGCCGAAGAGGTGGACGCGTCCGATGTCGGACGCGAAGAGGAAGAGTGCGATCAGCCCGAGGAAGTAGACGGGCGCGGAGATGCCGACGAGCGACGCTCCCATCACGGCGCGGTCGAGCTTCGAGCGCGGCCGCACCGCGGAGATCACGCCGACCGGGATCCCGATCGCGAGCCAGATCACGACCGCGCCGACGGTGAGCGAGAGCGTCGCGGGCAGCCGCGTGAGGATCTCCGACCGCACCGAGACGTTGTTCTGGTACGAGTAGCCGAGGTCGCCGTGGAAGACGAGGTTCCTCATGTACGAGAGGAACTGGTCGTACACGGGCCGGTCGAGCCCGAGGTTGTGCCTGATCTGCGCGATCAGCTGCGGCGTCGCTTGCCTTCCCGCCCGCAGCGCGGCCGGATCCGCGGACGGGAAGGTGTAGAAGATGAGGAACGTCAGGGCGCTGACGGCGACGAGCATCAGGACGGCCCAGAGCAGCCGCCGGACGACGTAGCGCGTCATCGAGGAGGACGAGGGTGCGCCGGAGCGCCCCGGATCGTCCCGGTCCGGGGAGCTCCAGCGTCGTTGCCGGTCCGGCCGCGACGGCCACCGGCTACTTGACCGCCATGAACGTCACGTCGGGCCCGCCGCCGTTCCAGAGCTCGGGAGCGGGCGTGACGCGCTTCGAGAAGAGCGACGGGTACTGCTCCCACAGCCACGGGATCGCCGCGGCGGTGCGCGTCACCTGCTGGTCGATCTTGCCCCAGAGCTCGTAGCGCGCCGACGGGTTGACGATCCGCTCTGCGCGGTTCATCTCGTTGTTGATGCTCCGAACGTTCAGGAGCGGCCAGTTCGAGTTGTTGACCGACGTGATGTTCTTGCCGTTGAACGTCACGTCGAGCACGGTCTGCGGCTCGTGGAAGTCCGGCAGCCAGCCGACGTTCGGGCAGATGTTCGGCTCGTTCTTCGGGACGCCGCAGAACCGCGTGTACATCGTCGCGTGCGTGACCGAGACCGTCTTGACCTTGATCCCGATCTTCGCGAGGTCCGCCGCGACGACCTGAGCGGTGTTCGAGCCGGGCGGCGTGTTGTCGGAGACCATCGTCACCTCGGGCCCGGTGTAGAGGCCGTTCCTGAAGCCGGCCTTCCGCATCCACGACTTCGCCATCGCGACGTTCCCCGAGAAGTTCTTGCTCGGGAACGGGTTGAACGAGAAGCCGCCCGCCTGGGTGAAGCCGAGGTTCTTGAAGCTCGGGTCGATGAAGTGCGTCGCGATCCGGCCGTCGATCGCGCCGCCGCGCGTGAGCCGCATCGCGTTGCGGTCGAGGACGTACGCGACCGCCTTGCGGACGTCGAACCGGTTGAACGGCGCCTTCCGGGTGTTCAGCGCGACGTAGCGGCTGCCGCCCGTCGGGGTGAAGAAGAGCTGCCCCTTCTCCGACGAGTTCGACATGATCGACCGCAGCTCCGCCGGCGGCGGCGGGGTGTCGCCGTTCGCGTCGGCCGATCCGCTGAGGATCTGCCGCGTCAGCACCGTCGGGTCCTGGAACCCTTCCTTGAAGTCGATCTGGTTGGCGTATGCCGGCCGCCAGCTCGTCTTCGCGCTCCAGTTCGGGTTGCGCACGAGCTCGATCAGCTTGTTCGGCTGGTAGCCGACGCCGTTGACGTTGCCGGTCGAGTCGTTCTTGATCATGTACGGCCCCGTTGCGACCTGGTGCAGGCCGTAGTCGGACTGCGTCTTCGCGTCGAACGGGCGCGCGTAGGACGCCGGCACGGGCGCGGTCATCGGAAGGCCGAGCGCGCCGACGAAGACGCCGGACGGGTGACGCAGCTTGAAGACGAGCGTCGTCGCGTTCGGCGTCTGGATGCCGCGGATGTTCGTGATCCGGTGCACCGGATTGGCCGGCGCCCCGACGAGGTCGCCGAAGTACGCCGCTGCGTAGCCGTTCGCGACGCTCGTGTCGAAGCCGCGCTCGATCGCGTACTTCACGTCGGACGACGTGACCGCGCGGTTCACCGGCGGGCTGAACCGGATGCCCTTCTTGATGTGCACGGTGACGGTCCGCCCGTCGGCGGAGACCTTCGGCATCGCCGCGGCGAGGTCGGGGTACTGCTGCACGCTCTTCGGCCGGAAGGCCAGCAGCGGACGCTGCGTCGCGTACGTGATCTCGTACGTGAACGAGTAGTACGCCTGGCCCGGGTCGATGTGATCGACGTCGCCGGCTGAGAGCACGTTGATCGTGCCGCCCTTCTTCAGCTTCACCGTGGGCGGCGCGGCGGGATAGCCGGCGGCCCTCGAGCTGCCGGCCGCGACGGTCGCGACGCCGACGAGCGCCGCAGCGATCCCGGCGACGAGCCAGCGGTGTCGCCGGGTCGACGAGACGATGGTGGTCATGCTTGCCTCCTTTGAGAGGGCGGGCATCGTCAGCCCGCCGTCCGTGGGTCGAGTGCGTCGCGGATCCCGTCGCCGAGGAGGTTGAACGCCAACACGGTCAGGAGGAGCGCGGCGCCGGGGAACGCGAAGTACCACCAGGCCGTGCTGAAGATCGGCGTCGCCTCGGCGATCATCTCGCCCCAGCTCGCCTGCGGCGGGCTGATGCCGACCCCGAGGTACGAGAGCGCGGCCTCGAGCAGGATGTTCTGGGGGATGACGAGCGTCGAGTAGACGACGATCGGCGCGACGAGGTTCGGGAGGATCTCCCGGAAGAGGATCGAGCGGTCGCGGGCACCGATTGCGCGGGCCGAGTCGACGAAGTCCTTCTCCCTGAGCGAGAGGACCTGCCCGCGGATGATCCGGCCGATGTACGTCCAGTTGATCACGACGATCGCCGCGATCACGGTCGATTTGCCCGGCTTGATCAGGCCGCCGACGCAGCCGTTCCCGAGCGAGCACGCCGAGGCGATCCCGAGCGCGAGCAGGAGGACCGGGAACGCGAGCGTGACGTCGATCAGCCGCGACACCACCGTGTCGGTGACGCCCCGGTAGTAGCCGGCCGCCATGCCGAACGCGACGCCGAGGACGACGGCGAGGGCGGTCGCGACGAGTGCGACCTCGAGCGAGACGCGGGCGCCGTAGAGGACGCGCGAGAAGACGTCCTCGCCGACGGAGTCCACGCCGAAGAGGAACGTCCGCGACGGGCCGGT
Organism: uncultured Actinomycetes bacterium; assembly: GCA_963737405.1. Classification (GTDB taxonomy): domain Bacteria; phylum Actinomycetota; class Thermoleophilia; order Gaiellales; family Gaiellaceae; genus JACCTU01. Next base: position 344,579 of record CAVTSL010000006.1, on the reverse strand, counting down.
CGGCGTGCCGAACTGCGGGTCCAGCGCCTGCGGGAACTGCGCGTTCGGCGGGTGGGCGAACGCCCTCACGATCAGCGGGGCGAAGAGCGCCGCGAGGATCTCGAACGCGATCACCCCGAGCGCGACGAGCGCGACCCGGTCCTCGCGGAAGCGCTCCCAGAAGAGCTGCCAGGGAGTGCGGCCCGCGATCTCCTCGTCTTCGAAGAGAACGCGGGCCCCGCCGGGCGCGCGGGGCACGAGCTCTGGGACGGTGGTCATGCGCCCCGGAAGCGTGCGCTCGGGGCGGACCTGTCGGCATCGTGCCGACGGACGATTGCGCCGTCGCTCCTTCGGCCTCGGACACGAGCGGCACCTCACCCGGTGCCTCGGCCGATCAGAGGATGGCCGCTCTCGCGCCCGGGAGGCACCATCGATGCGGCTACCTCGTCGAGGCGCGCGCGGGGATGTTGAGGCGCCTCGGCGAGGCCCGCCGCTCGAGCTACGTGACCTTGAGCACGCCCTTCATGCCGAGCTCCTTGTGGGAGTCGACGGTGCAGCTGTAGGGATGGTTCCCCTTCGTGAGCATCACGGTCATCGTCGTCGACTTGCCGGGCCCGATCTGCTTCGACGTGTGGCCGGCGATCGAGAAGTCGTGGGTCGTATGACCGGCGTTCTTGATCATGAAGGTCACCTTGCCGTGCTTCACGGTCTTCGTGGAGAGCGCGAACGAGTAGTCCTTCGCGGTCACCTTGACCGTCGTCGAGCGGACGGCGGCGGGCGCGACGCCCGCGGCGGCGAGCGCGAAGAACGCGAGCGCTGTTGGTAGGGCGACTCGGCGGACGTTCATCTGTGCCTCCCGGTGGTGGACGCTTCGAGCGTCACGGCCGCGTTACGGCACGGGCATCGGCTGCTCGGGCGATCGGGAGGACCGACTTCGCCGAGATCGGAGGATGTCAGCCGCGCCCGTCCGCGCCGTTCGCCGGCACGCGGATCTCGACGCGCGTGCCCTCGCCGGGGATCGAGGCGATCGTCATCGTCCCGCCCGCGGCCTCGACGCGCACGCGCTGCGACGCGAGCCCGACATGACCCTGGGCAAGGCGTTCGGGCAGCTGCTCCGCCGGAAAGCCGCGGCCGTCGTCCTCGACGACGAACCGGAGCTCGGGGCCGACGTGCGCGAGGCGGAGCGTCACCGTCGTCGCGTCCGCGTGGCGCACGACGTTCGAGAGCAGCTCGCGTGCGGCCGAGAACAGCAGCTGGTCGTTGGGGTTGGCACCGTCCGCAGCGAGGTCGAGCCGGAGCGCGAGGTGCCCCTGCGCAGCAGCGCGCTGGGCGACCGCGCGGAGCGCCGCCGGAAGCCCGGCCTGCTCGAGCACGTACGGGTGGAGCTCGAAGACGGCGTCGCGGAGCTGCTCGACGGTCTCCGTCAAGGCGTCGTCCGCACGCCGCAACGCTTCATCCGGCAGTGACTCGGCGACGTCCTCGAGGTCGTGGCGGGCGGAGAGCAGGTTCTGGAGCGCGTGGTCGTGCAGCGACTCGGCGAGCGCCTTTCGCTCGCGCTGCTCCGCCGTGAGCGCCTGGGCGAGCAGGCGCGAGCGGCTCGACGCGAGACGCGCGACGAGCTCGGTGCGCCGCGCGAGCATCGCCGAGAGGATGAAGCAGGCGAGCCCGACCCAGGCGAGGAAGCCCGCCTGCGTGAGGATGAACCGCCGGGCGCCCGGCTGGGTCGCGGCGGAGTGGGCGAACGCCTGGCTCACGTAGGCCGCCGTCGTCACGATCGCGGCGAGGCCGGTGACCGCCGGCCGGAACCGGAACGCGACCGTGACGGGGACGAGGAAGAAGGCGAGCCGCACGTGCGAGAACGCGCCGCCCGAGAGCAGCGCGAGCGCGGTGAACGCGACGACGTCGACGCCGGTGGCGGCGAGCGCAAGCCTCGGGCTGACGGCGCGCACGTGCACCCAGACGAGCGTCGCGAGGCTCCAGACGGTGAACAGCGCGAGCGTGACCTTGAAGCCGGTGTCCGGGCTCGGCGACTCGACGCCCTGGCCGAGCGCGATCAGGGCGATCGCCGGAAGCCGGAGCCACGCGACGACCCGCTCGGCCTCCGCAGCGGCTTCGCGAGAGACCGCGGTTCCGAACCGGCCGCGGACGATCACCTCGATCAGGCCACGTTGTGCATCGCGGGCGCCGACCATCCTACGCCCGACTCGTCCCTTCGATCCACCGGTCGCACGACGCCGCCCGGCTGGATCGTCCTTCAAGGTGGGGAGGACGATGACCCGGGTCGTGGAAACCGAGACACCGTCGTCGAGGCGTACGATGGAAGCCGCCTCGATGACGCCGCAGAAGAAGAAGGTGCGGGTCGTGGTCGCCGACGACCACCCGCTCTATCGCGAGGGCGTCGTCCGCGCGCTTTCGAGCAACGGGCAGCTCGAGGTCGTCGCGCAGGCCGAGGACGGCCGTGCCGCACTCTCGGAGATCGAGCACCACGTCCCGGACGTGGCGCTGCTCGACTTCAAGCTCCCCGGCCTCGACGGGCTCGCGATCACGCGCGCCGTGATCCGCGACGGGCTCCCGACCCGCGTGCTCCTGATCTCGGCGTTCACCGAGAGCGGGATCGTCTACAAGGCGCTCGAGGCCGGCGCCGCGGGCTTCATCGCGAAAGAGGCGCGCCAGCTGCAGATCATCGACGCGGTCCTCGCGTGCGCGCGCGGCGACAACGTGCTGCCGCCGGAGCTCGCGTCCGGGCTCATCTCGGAGATCCGGCTGCGGGCCTCGAACGACCGGCCGGTGCTGACGAAGCGCGAGAGCGAGATCCTCAAGCTGATCGCCTCGGGGAAGAGCCTGCCCGACATCGCCGGGGAGCTCTACCTCGGTGTGACGACGGTCAAGACGCACGTGCAGCACCTCTACGAGAAGCTCGGCGTCTCCGACCGCGCGGCCGCCGTCGCCGAGGCGATGCGCCGCGGACTGCTCGAGTAAGCAGGAGGGTCTGGCGGAGTGGGCCTCGTCGTCGTGGTGCGATGGTCGTTCCGAGGCAAGGACGCAGGGAGCGTCGATAGCTAGTAGCTATCGGCGCGACTGAGGACGCGGCATCGGGGCGTCCAGCGCAGCGCGACGGCACAGCGCCCACTTCGTCAGACCCTCCTAGAGCCCGAACGGGAACCGGTAGCTCGTGGGGATCGTGCGCGGCCGGCGGGAGCCGAACAGGACGACGATCTCCTCGTGCGGCGTCAGCCGGACGCCGGCCGGGTCACCGCTGACGCGCCGGCCGTCGACATAGACCTGCGACGCGCGTTCGGAGCGGCACGCCCCAGACGCCGAAGAACTCGCCGAGCGTGAACGGCCGGATCGTCGGCGACTCGACGTGGATCACGCCGCTCGTGTCGTGCGTGTGGAGCGGCGAGATGAACCTGTAGTCGGCGTCGATGCCGATCCCCGCGGGGACGGTCACGCGCTTGCCGTTCGCGAAGACGTCCAGGTGCTGGTGGATGTGAAGGACGGTTCCTTCGGCAGCGAGCGCCGGCAGGTGGAGCTCGTTCAGACGTTGCCGCAGCGTGCCGACGTTCCGCGGCCAGGGAGGGCCGTGCGCAAGCTCGCCGGAGAGGTGCGCCGGGACCGCCGTGGAAGCCTGCGCAGGACCTTGCCGCGAGGCGAGCGCAACCCCGAGGAAGACGGCCCCGGCGAGCGCCGGAAGCGTTGCAACAACAACGAGTCGGCGCATGTCGGAAGCCTCGCGGAGGCGTCGTCCGAGCGGCATCCTCCGATCGGAGGATGCACCCGGCCGTATCGTTCGGGCTCTGAACGAACTCGTCCTCGTCCGACACGGTGAGACCGAGTGGACCCGCTCCGGTCGTCACACCGGCTGGTCCGACATCCCACTGACCGACGAGGGCCGGAAGGAGGCCGAGGCGGTCGGCGACTCGCTTCGCGGGCGCACGTTCGCGCGCGTGTTGACGAGCCCGCTGTCGCGGGCGTCCGAGACCGCCCGGCTCGCCGGCTTCCCGGACGCGGAGCGCCGCGACGAGCTGAGGGAGTGGAACTACGGCGCGTACGACGGACGCACGACGCCCGAGATCCGCCGGGAGCAACCGGGGTGGACGATCTGGTCGGGCGACGTGCCGGACGGCGAGTCGGCAGACGACGTCGCCGCTCGTGTCGATCGTCTGCTGGACGAGCTGCGCGCGCTCGACGGCGACGCGCTCGTCTTCGCGCACGGCCACCTGCTGCGCGTCCTCGCGGCGCGGTGGCTCGGGCTCGATCCGCGCGAGGGGCGCCACTTCGCCCTCGATCCGGGGACGGCCAGCGTCCTCGGCTACGAGCGGGAGACGCCGGTCGTCCGGCTCTGGAACGCGCGCAGCCTGGGCTGAGCGTCAGGCCTGGGTGTCCTCGCCGCTCACGCCCCAGGTGTCCGAGAGCACGTAGCCCTCCGGAAACGGGTCGTCGGGGTCGACGTAGACCTGCCAGACGCCCGTGATCCAGGCGCTGCCGCGGATCGCCGGGACGATCGCCGGCCGGTCGCCGACGCGCGTCTCGGAGACGATGCGTCCGTCGAACGTCGAGCCGATCGCGGAGGCGTGGGTCATCGACTCGCCGACGCGCATCGACCCGCGCGCGTGCAGGACGGCCATGCGCGCCGACAGGCCGGTGCCCGTCGCGGAACGGTCGAGGCGCCCGGGTGCGACGACGACGGCGTTCTTCGTCACCTCGCCGACGCCGCGCCACGGCTCGGCGAGCTGGACGATGCTCACGCCCGCGATCGCGTCGTTCTCCGGATGGACGCACGTCAGCTGCTCCCGCGCCGCGACGCGGATCCGCTCACCCGCGAGCGAGAGCTCCCGCGCCTCGCTCGGCTCGATCGCGAAGCCGAGCGCGTGCGCGTCCGCGATTGCGTACCACATCCCGCCGTACGCGACGTCGACGGAGATCGTGCCGAGCCCGTCGACCTCCAGCGGCGCGTCGAGCTCGTTCGCGAAGCACGGCACGTTCGTGAACTCGACGCTCTCGCAGCGGCCGTCGCGGCAGGAAGCGCGCGCCTCGACGACGCCGCCGGGCGCCTCGAGCCGGACGACCGTCTCCGGCTCGCGCAGCTCGACGATCCCCGTCTCCAGCAGCACGGTCGTCGTGCAGATCGTGTTCGAGCCAGACATCGCCGGGTACTCGGTCGGCTCCATGATGATGAACCCGGCGTCGCAGTCGTCCCGCGTCGCCGGCACGACGAGGTTCGCGTGGCACGCGACGCTGCCGCGCGGCTCGCGGAGGAGCAGGCGGCGCAGCCCGTCGCCCTCGCGCCGGAGCGTCTGCATCTGCTCGAAGACGGTGTTTCCCCGCGGAGGCAGCACACCGCCGACGACCACGTTCCCGATCTCGCCGCCGGCGTGGCAGCCGACGACCGTGATCGCGCGGCGCGCTCGCATCGCGCGACGATAACCGTCCTAGGGAACGAGCCGGTAGACCCGCCCCTCGAGCAACGGGGCATCGCGACCGACGGTGTCGACGAGCACGCGCTCACACCGCAGCCGCCCGGGCTCGCGCTCGGCTTCGCGGCCGCGCCGGAGCCCACGCTCCGCCGCGCGATCGCGGCGCTCGCAGACGCATTCGCCGCACGGAGCTAGAGTCGATCGATGCAGGAGCTCGCGGCCGCGGGTGAGCAGGGCCTCGTCGAGGCGCTGCGGCGGGGAGACGAGGAGGCGTTCGCGTCTCTGGTCGAGGAGCTCAGCCCTTCGATGCTGCGGGTCGCACGGCTCTACGTCCCGACCCAGGCGATCGCCGAGGACGTCGTGCAGGAAGCGTGGGTCGGCGTGCTCCGCGGGATCGACCGGTTCGAGGCTCGCTCGTCCCTTCGGACGTGGATCTTCCGGATCCTCACGAACATCGCGAAGACGCGCGGGATCCGCGAGGGCCGAAGCGTCCCGTTCTCGTCGCTCGGAGGCGACGAGCCCGCCGTCGACCCGGATCGCTTCGTCGGCGGTCACTGGGCCTCGCCGCCGCGGGCGTGGGAGGGCGGCGAGCGGCTGGAAGCCAAGGAGACGCTCGACGTGATCGAGTCGGAGATCGCGAAGCTCCCGCCGGCGCAGGCCGTCGTGATCACGATGCGGGACATCGAGGGATTCGACTCGGAAGAGGTGCGTAACGTCCTCGGCGTCTCCGAGACCAATCAACGCGTGCTGCTGCACCGGGCGAGATCGAAGGTGCGGCGCGCGCTCGAGGAGTACATGGCATGAGGCCCGACCGTGAGCTGAGGTGCGTGGAGGTGGTGGAGCTCGTCACCGCCTACCTCGAGCGACGGCTCGGCGCGCTCGAGACGAAGCGCTTCGAGCGGCACCTGACGGCCTGCGACGGCTGCACGACGTACCTCGACCAGATGCGGGTGACGATCGCCGCGACCGGGAGGATCCGGGACGACGGCATCCCCGCGGGCCTCCTCGACCGTCTGGTCGCGATGTTCCGACTCGAAACAGGAGGTGCACCATGAGCTTCGTCTCACGCGGCTTCAGGGGCCGCAGGCGCGACGACTCCGACGAGGACGCGCGCACTCCGCCGGGCCAGTACCTGACGGACGACTTCCCTGTCCTGTCCGCGGGACCGACCCCGCACACGCCGCTCGAGCGGTGGTCGTTCGAGATCCGCGGCGCCGGCGAGCCCAAGGTCTGGAGCTGGGACGAGTTCCGCGCGCTCCCGACCGAGAAGCCGACTGTCGACATCCACTGCGTGACGCGCTGGTCGAAGCTCGACACGGAGTGGGAAGGCGTCTCGGTCGACACGCTCCTCGCGGAGGTCGGCGAGGAGGCGCCGTACCTGCTCGCGTTCTGCGACGGCGGCTACACGACGAACCTCGCGCTCGAGGACGTGACCGACGGCAAGGCGTGGGTCGCGTTCGCCTACGGCGGCGAGCCGCTCGACCCCGAGCACGGCGGGCCGGCGCGGCTGCTCGTTCCGCACCTCTATTTCTGGAAGAGCGCGAAGTGGGTGCGCGGGCTCCAGCTGCGCGACGACGACGAGCCCGGCTTCTGGGAGACGAACGGCTACCACCTGCACGGGGATCCGTGGCGGGAACAGCGGTACTGGGGCGACTGACCTGGCAGCCGGCGGAGCTCGTCGACGCGATCGACGAGACGCCGCGCGCCAGGACGCTCGTCTTCGACGTGCCCGAGTGGATGGAGCACCGCGCGGGGCAGCACCTCGACGTCCGGCTGACGGCCGAGGACGGCTACCGCGCGGAGCGGAGCTACTCGATCGCCTCGGCGCCGGGCGAGCCGCTCGCGATCACGGTCGAGCTGCTCGAGGACGGCGAGGTCTCGCCGTATCTCGTCGAAGAGCTGCGGCCGCACGACCGGATCGAGCTGCGCGGGCCCGTGGGCGGCTACTTCGTCTGGGAGCCGGACCGCGGCGGGCCGCTCCTGCTCGCGGCGGGCGGCTCCGGCGTCGTGCCGCTGATGTCGATCGCTCGGACTCGCGCGCGGGAGCAGGCCGATGTCCCCGCGCGCCTGCTGTACTCAGCGCGCACGCTCGACGACGTGATCTACCGGCAGGAGCTCGAGCGGCTCGCAACGGAGAGCCCGTCGCTCGACGTCGACTACACCCTCACGCGCATGCAGCCCGACGGGTGGACGGGATACGCGCGGCGCGTCGACGCCGAGCTGCTCGCAGAGGTCGCGTGGCCCGCGAAGCAGGATCCGCTCGCCTACGTCTGCGGGCCGACGAACTTCGTCGAAGCCGTCTCGCAGGGGCTCGTCGAGCTCGGCTACCCGCCGGAGCGCGTGAAGACCGAGCGATTCGGAGCGACTGGAGGTCGATGATGGAGTACCTGGACGGCAACGCGATGGCCGGCACGCTCCGCGAGCTCTTCGGCGTGGAGATGACCGTCGCGCGCGGCGTCTGCGCCGAGTGCGGGAACGCCGGCGAGGTCGCGACGCTGCACCTCTACAACCGCGCGCCGGGGATGGTGCTCCGGTGCCCCGCGTGCGGCTGCGTGCTGATGCGCGTGGTGCGCGGCCGCGATCGGACGTGGCTCGACCTGAGCGGGCTGCGGACGATCGAGGTCCCGCTCGACTGACTCGCGCGTCAGAGCCGCGCGAGAACGAGCGTCTCGGCGGTGTCGGACACCGGGACGAGCGCGCGAAGCGTGTAGAGGTGCGCGAGCGTCAGCCGGTCGAGGGCGGCGCCCGACGCGCGCTCGGGCACGTCGCTGCGTTCGAGGACGAGCAGCACCGGCTGCCGCGTCGGGAGCGATACGACGACCACGTTCGCCGTGGTCGCCCGGAACGTCCGGACGGCGAGCTCGAGCGCGACGCGGCGGGGGTGACGGGCACGCGACGCGAACGCCGCGGCGTCCGGGGTAGGGACAACGCGCCAGCTTCGGACAGAGCGCGTAGTAGACGCCCTCGGCCGTGGGCACGACGCGCGTCGACGACGAGCGTGAGAGGAGCGTGACCGAGTGGACGACGTTCGTCGACGAAGCCTCGGTCACCGCCAGCGCCGAGTGTCGTCGCTGAACGTCGGCTCGGATCTCCTCTGCCTGGGTGAGCGTCTCGACGCTGGCGGCGCCGAGCGGCGCCGCCGAGGTCAACGCGAACGCGGCGACGAAAAGGATGAGGCGTGCTCGCGGCATGACGCACGATCCGTCAGTGCGCTAACGCTGCGCTAAAGACGATCGGGCCGGCTCAGCCGGCAGTGCGGAGCGGCGCGGCGAAGTAGTAGTCGCGCGCGGAAGCGAGAATCCGATCCGCGAGCAGCGGCATGTTCTCGCTCACCCACATGAGCGCGAGCTGGGCGGGCGGCACGCGATCGCGGCGGATCTGGCGGCCGACGACGGCGTACACATGCCCCGCCCCGATCGGCCCGAGCGTCTCCGCGAGCGCCTGGTCGACGGCCTCGGCGAACCGCGCCGGCTCGGCGGCCGGCAGGACGTGCGAGTGCGCATCGCAGACGCTCCTGAGGGCGCCGGTCTGCACCTCGCGGTCGAAGACGTCGAGGCGGTACGCCGCAGTAGAGCGCGAACCCGCGGGCACGCGCCAGCGCGTTCCAGAGCCGCTCGAGCTCCGCGGCAGCGTCGCTCTCCCCGCGCCGGCACAGCGAGGTCGACCATCTCGCCGAAGACGCGCGCCGGCGCTGCCGGAAAGCGCCGCTCGAGCGCGTCGAGCTCGCGCCCGACCGCGTCGAAGAACATGCGCGGCCGACGGCTGTCCGTTCTCCATGAACCGCGCGAGCGTCGTCTCCGCGTCGGTCGTCGTGAGGAGGCCTGCCTCGTCGAGCCGCTCTGCTCCCCATCCGGCGGCGTCGAAGCGAACCGCCAGCTCCGCCAGGAGCGCCGGCGTCGCGACCACGAGACCCGGCTGCCCCGCGTCGAAGCCGGCGACGAAGTACTGGGCCACCGGGCCTGCGAGCTCGCCGAGCTCCGCGTAGACCTGCACGCCGTGCGCGGAGGCCGCAGGTTCTTGCAGGAAGTCGACCCAGTCGTGGCCCACCGCACCAGGGTAGACGGCCTTGCGGCGGATGTCACATGCGCCGGCGGGGAGGAGAACGGGGCGCGGGGGCGTAGTCGCTGGACCCGTGCGTCGTTCCGTCCTCATCGCCGTGCTCTGCGTCGCAGGCCTCGCCAGCCAGCAGGCCGCGGCAGCCGTGAGCTTCCAGGTGGCCGGTCTGCAGGTCGCGCTCTACCGCTACGGGAAGTACGCGGGCCCGATCGACGGGATCGCGGGGCCCCAGACGAAGCAGGCGATCCGCCAGTTCCAGGCCTCGGCCGGCCTCGCGCCGGACGGCGTGCCCGGGAAGCAGACGCGGAAGGCGCTCGGCCGCTACGGCCGGCCGCTCTTCGGGGTCCGGACGCTCAAGCGCGGCATGGTCGGCTACGACGTCTCCGTCCTCCAGTTCCTGCTCGCGAAGAACGGCCTGCCGCCGACGCGTCTCAACAGCAACTTCGGTCCCGTGACGGAGAAGCTCGTGCGGAAGTTCCAGCGCCGGAAGGGGCTGCCGGCGGACGGTGTCGTCGGCAAGGTCACGCGCGCGGCGCTCCTCGGGAAGAAGCCTGCGAAGAAGCGTGCCGCGACACCCGCGCGCCCGGCGGCGAAGCGCTACGTCGTCAGGCCGGGCGAGTCGCTCACTCTCATCGCGGAGCGCTACGGGACGACCGTTCGCGCGCTCGCGAGCCGGAATCGGATCGACCCGCGGAGCGTGCTCCTGATCGGCGCGCGGCTCGTCGTCCCCGCACGGAGCACGGCGTCGCGCGCATCGCGCTCGTCCGTCGGCGACTCGATCTCGCGCTGGTCGTCCCACTACGGCGTCGACCCCGCTCTCGTCCGCGCGCTCGCCTGGCAGGAGTCGGGGTGGCAGAGCCACGTGCGCTCGTCGACCGGCGCGGTCGGCGTGATGCAGGTGATGCCGGGGACGCGCGACTTCGTCGAGCTCTTCGTGATCGGCAAGAAGATCGAGCGGACGAGCGACGGGAACATCCGAGTGGGCGTCGCCTACCTCGACCACCTGCTGGACGACTTCGCCGGCAACCGCCGGCACGCGATCGCGGCGTACTACCAGGGCCCGGGCTCGGTGCGCCGCGATGGGCTCTTCCCGGAGACGAAGCGCTTCGTCGCGAACGTCCTCGCGCTTCGCGGGCGGGTCTAGCAGCAGAGACCGCGGCGCCGAGCTCCAGCAGCTCCTCGACGAGCTCGAGCGCCTCACGCTCGAGCGCCGACCGCTCGCGCGGGGTGAGCGAGAAGCGGTCCCCGACGTCCGCGACCAGCTCTCCGAGCGTCAGGTCGCCGTCGAGCGACGCGACCAGCTCGAGCGCCTCCGCCGTCGTCTCGACCGTCGAGCTCGTTCCGGAGGCCAGGGAGACGTGCGCGGCTGCATCGACGAGCTCGTTCCGGCGCGGCTCGAGCTCGTGCTCGAGGCGGACCGGAGCCGCGAGCGCGACGTGCTCGTCGAAGAGCGCCTTCCGCGACGGGAGGTCCGCGAGCCTCGACCTCGACGCGAACGCGCGCTCGATCTGGTCGCCCGCGTCGTCGAGCTCCTCCTCGTCGACCGAGTCGATCCGGGTGGTCGGCGCTCCGTTGCCGTGCCGGTGCAGGACGACGGTGCCGTCCGCGACCCAGCGCGCGCCGATCGCGTCGAGGTAGCGCGTCCACTCGTCGAGCGCCGCGTCGAACGCCGCGGGGTCGTCCGAGAGATGCGCGTTCCACGCGGCGGCGTGGCCGAGCGGGTCGGCCTCCTCCGCAACGAGGATCCAGCTGTCGCAGCCGGTCTCCTCCGCCCAGGCGACGACGCGCTCGTCCGGGGCGTCGGCGTCGGTGGCGACCCAGCTCACGTTCAGCGACGCGAACCCGTCGTCAGACAGGTGTCGGGCAGCCTCGCGGACGATCCGCTCGGAGAGCCCGTCCGCCTCGAACCCGGCGTCGCGGTAGACCCAGCGCCGCTCGGGCGAGACGACGTACGGGGCGTTGCACGTGATCAGGTCGAAGCGCTCGCCGTCGACGGGCTCGAAGAGGCTTCCCTGCCGGGTCTCGACGTTCGTCAGGCCGTTGAGCGCGGCGTTCAGCTCGGTGAAGCGGAGCGCGCGGGGGTTGACGTCGGTCGCGATCACCCGGCGCGCGTGCTCGGCCGCGAGCAGCGCGTGCACCCCGCTGCCCGTGCCGACGTCCAGCGCCGAGTCGATGCGGCGCCGCGGCGTCAGCGCATGGAGGAACCGCGAGGTCGGCGAGTACGCGGCGACGTACTCCGGAGGGTCGTTCTCCGCCCGTGAGTAGCCGTCCGCGGCGACGAGCAGCTCGTCGACCGGGACGATCCGCGCCCGCGGGACGACCTCGTCCCCGACGTCCGCGAAGCCTGTTTCGCCGAGCGCGTCGACGGCCGGCCGGCCGAGAGCGCGCACCATCGCGTCTCTCGACGCGGGAAGTTGGAGGAAGAGCACGCGGACGACCGTCGCGAGCTTCGTGTCCGAGAGGCGCCGCTCGAGCGTCGGCACGTCCTCGGGGCCGCCGGAGTACGCGTCGTCGCCGAGCAGCTCCGTGATGCCGTCCTCCGTGTAGCCCACGCGCCGCAGAGCGTCGCCGAGGATCTCCGCCGCGTTGGCCATCGGCGCGCATCATGCCGATACGCGCGTTGGGGCCGACCGTGGAGTCGCAAGCGTTCGAGGCAGGTTCACCCGGTTCGGGCGATGGCTCGGCCGCGCAGCCGCCGTACCGTCGGGTCGACGTGCTGCTCGTGGTCGCGTTCGTGCTCCTGCTCGTGCTCCCGTCGCCGTGGAACGTGATCGGCTTCGTCGCGGGCCTCGTGCTGTTCGTTCCCGAGGTCGCCTTCTGGAACAGGCGCGGTGCGTCACAAGCCCGTCGAGTCGGGGGCGGAGACGCTCATCGGCGCGAAGGCCGTCGTCGTCTCGCCTCTGCATCCGACGGGGCAGGTGAGGATCGACGGCGAGATCTGGGAAGCACGGAGCGAAAACGGGGCGGAGCCCGGAGAGACGGTCACGGTCGTCGGCCGCGACCGTCTGACGTTGCTCGTCTCCTAGCTGCCCCCACGAGAGTCCGTCAGCAGCCTGAGGCGATCCGCGAGCTCCCCGAGGCTGCCGGGCCGGTCGAGGCTGGAGATGAGCACTCGTCCTCGTCCGCGATCTCGACGACGAGACCCCGATGTCCGTTCGACCGACGCAGCTCGACGCCGACGATCTGGTCGAAGCGAATCCACCGACGGCCATCCTGCGCGTTCGGTTCTCGGCCCTCGAGTCGCAGGCCGCGGTCCGCCAGGAGCGCGTGCCCGACGAAGCGGGCGTCGCCTGCGGCCCAGGTAACGGCGTAGCTGACGGGAGCGGCCATCGCTGCATCCTCGGTCGCAGTCCGCGTCGGCACATCGGGGCCGGCGCCGCCTGGGCCTGCGGGAAACCCGCAGGCCGCAGGCGGTTGCTATGCGACCGCGGACTCGAGCAGCCCTCGCGGCTGCAGCGGCGCCTGCTCGCCCTCGAGCACGACCTTGAGCGCGTTCGTCTCGGCGGCGGAGCCGAAGACGTCGTACGCCTCCATCGCCTCGTTGAGCTTGAAGCGGTGCGTGGCGAACGGCGTCGCGTCGAGCCGGCCCTGCGCGATCAGTTTCAGCAGCGTTGGGGTCGTGAACGTGTCCACCAGCCCGGTCGTGATCGTGACGCCCTTGATCCAGAGCTTCTCCAGATGGAGCGTCGCCGGTGCGCCGTGCACGCCGATGTTCGCCACGGTGCCGCCCGGCCGCACGATCTCCGTGCAGAGCTCGAACGTCGCCGGCACGCCCACCGCCTCGATCGCGACATCGACGCCGAGGCCCTCGGTCAGCTCCATGATCCGAGCCACGGGGTCCTCGGACACCGTTGTCGATCGTCACGTCGGCGCCGAAGCCCTTCGCGAGCTCCAGTCGCTTCGCGGCGAGGTCGATCACGACGATCGTCGCCGGGGTGTAGAGCTTCGCCGTCAGCACCGCGGCGAGCCCGATCGGGCCCGCGCCGACGATCGCGACGACGTCCCCCGGCTTCACGCGACCGTTGAGGATCCCGACCTCGTACGACGTCGGGAGGATGTCGGCGAGGAACAGCACCTGCTCGTCCGTCAATCCCTCCGGGATGCGATAGGCGGACGTGTCGACGAACGGGATCCGCGCGTGCTCCGCCTGCACGCCGTCGATCAGATGCCCGAGGATCCAGCCGCCGCCTCCGGTGCAGAGGCCATAGTGGGCCTCCTTGCAGAAGCGGCACCGTCCGCAGGCGGTGATGCACGAGAGCAGAACGCGGTCGCCGGGCACGAAGCTCGTGACGCCGCTGCCGATCTCCTCGATCGTGCCGACCGCCTCGTGGCCGAGGATCGTCCCGGGCTCGACCTCCGGCACGTCTCCCTTGAGGATGTGGAGATCGGTGCCGCAGATCGTCGCCGCGTCGATCCGCACGACGGCGTCTGTCGGAACCTCGATCTCCGGATCCGGAACCGACTCCCAGGCCCGTTGGCCTGGTCCGTGATACACGAGCGCTTCCATGTGCGCCTCCTTTTGCCCGGAGTCTCGGCGGCGCGCGGCTGACCCACATCGGAGTCGGCGCTGAGCGGCAGTGCGGCTTTCTACTTGGCGGTTCGGCACAGCCTCCGCGAAGATGACTTCTCGTGAGCACGCTCGTCGCGCAGCCGTTCGACGTCATCCTGCGTGACGGCACCACGCTTCGCCTCCGGTCGCCCGAGCCGACGGACGGCGACGCGCTGCTCGAGTTCTTCCGCGGGCTCTCCGAACAGAGCCTGTACCGGCGCTTTCACGGGTTCCCGTCCGTGGACGAGCGCCTCGTCGAACCGCTCACAAGCGTGGACTGGCACGAGTCGGGCGCGCTCGTCGGCTCGATCGACGACGAGATCGTCGCGGTCGCCAACTTCGTGCGCCTGCGCGACCCCGCGGCCGCCGAGGTCGCCTTCGCGGTCGCTGACGAGTACCAACGCCGCGGAATCGGCACGCGCCTGCTCGAGCAGCTCGCGGCGCTCGCGGGCGGGATGGGGATCGAGCGCTTCGTCGCGGTCGTGCTACCGGACAACCGCCAGATGCTCGGCGTGTTCGAGGCCGTCGGCTTCGCGGTCGCGCGCGAGATCGCGGGCGGCGAGGTCGAGCTCTCGTTCCCGATCGCCCCGACCGAGCGCTACCGCGAAAGCGTCGAGACGCGCGACCACGAGGCCGTCGTGGCGTCGCTCCGCCCGTTCTTCGAGCCCGCGTCCGTCGCGGTCGTCGGCGCGTCCTCGCGTCGCGGCTCGATCGGCGGTGAGCTCTTCCGGAACGTGCTCGAGGCGGATTTCACCGGCGCCGCGTATCCGGTCAACCGCTCGGGCGAGTCGGTCGCCGGCGTCCGCGCGTACACATCGATCGAAGAGATCCCCGACCCGGTCGACCTCGTCGTGATCTGCGTCCCCGGCGAGCACGTGCTCCCGGCGGCAGAGGACGCGCTCCGCAAAGGCGTGCGGGCGCTCTGCGTCATCTCCGCCGGCTTCGCGGAGATCGGTGCGGAGGGAGTCGAGCGGCAGGAACGGCTGCTCGCGCTCGTGCGTTCGCACGGCGCGCGGCTGATCGGCCCGAACTGCCTCGGCATTGCCGCCGCCGCCCCGCGGCTGAACGCAACGTTCGCGGCGAAGGCGCCCCAGTGGGGCTCGATCGGCTTCTCGTCGCAGAGCGGCGCGCTCGGGCTCGCGTTGATCGAGGCGGCCGAGTCGCGCGGGATCGGGCTCTCGGCGTTCGTCTCGATCGGAAACAAGGCCGACGTCTCCTCGAACGACTTGCTCGAACGGTTCGAGGCGGACGACGCCACGAGCATGGTCGCGCTGTACCTCGAGTCGTTCGGCAACCCGCGCAAGTTCGCGCGCATCGCGCGACGCGTTTCACGCTCGAAGCCGATCCTCGCGCTGAAGAGCGGACGCACGTCCGCCGGGGCGAAGGCGGCGGGATCGCACACCGCAGCACTGACGAGCTCCGACGCAGCCGTCGACGCGCTCTTCCGGCAGGCCGGCGTGATCCGCGCCGAGAGCCTCGAGGAGCTCGTCGACGTGTCGGTGCTCCTGTCCGCGCAGCCGCTGCCGCTCGGCCGCCGCGTGGCGGTTCTGACGAACGCCGGCGGGCTCGGGATCCTCGCGGCCGACGCGTGCGAAGCCGCCGGGCTCGAGTTGCCGACGCTCGGCGACGAGACCGCGTCGCGCCTCGCGTCGCTCCTGCCCTCCGAGGCGAGCGTCGCGAACCCCGTCGACATGCTCGGATCCGCGACGGCGGCGACATACGAGTCGGTCTTGCCCGCGCTCCTCGAGGATCACCGCGTCGACGCCGTGCTCGTCCTCTTCGTCCCGCCGGTCACGGCGACCGCCGACGAAGTGGCGCTCGCGGTGGCCCGCGCGTCGAAGGGCGCAGAGAAGCCCGTGCTCGCGGCAGTGATCGACGCGCGGGGCATCCCCGCGGGCCTGACGGACGCAGGCGTCGCGGCATTCACGTATCCCGAGTCCGCGGCCCGCGCCCTCGGCCGCGCCGCCGCGCGCGCCGAGTGGCTCCGCAGGCCGGTCGGGGCCGTGCCGAGCCTCGAGCGGATCGATCGCGCTGCGGCTCGGGCGCTCGTCGACGACGCGCTGTCGCGCGCGCCGGACCGTTGGCTCGAGCCCGGCGAGACGCGCGCGCTGCTCGTCGCCTACGGCATCCCGGTCGTCGAGGAGCGGGTCGCGTCGACGCCCGACGAGGCCGCCCGCGCCGCCGCGGAGCTCGGCTTCCCGGCCGTCGTGAAGACCGCGGTCGCCGGTGCCCACAAGACGGAGACCGGCGGCGTGGCGCTCGACCTCCCCGACGAGGACGCAGTGCGCGAGGCGGCGCGAACGGATCGGCGGTCCCGTGATCGTCCAGCCGCTGAAGAGCGGCAGCGCCGAGCTGCTGGCGGGGCTCGTGCAGGACCCGCTGTTCGGCCCGCTCGTCGCGCTCGGCCCCGGCGGCGTGATGGCGGAGCTGATCGGCGACGCAGGAATCCGCATCGCACCGCTCACCGACGTCGACGCGCAGGAGCTCGTGCTCGGCGGCAAGACCGGTCGGCTCGTTCGCGGCTACCGCGGCAAGCCGCCGGCCGACGCCGATTCGGTGATCGACCTCCTGCATCGACTCTCGGCGCTCGGCGAGGACCTGCCCGAGGTCGCCGAGCTCGACCTGAACCCGGTGCTCGCGGGGCCGGAGGGCTGCGTCGCCGTCGACGCGCGCGTGCGGGTCAGCGTTCCCGAGCTCAGGACCCGGACGAAGACCTGGTAGCCGGCCGGCACCGGACGAGTAGCGTGTCGCGCGTGGAAGGACCGCTGGCGCAGGACGAGCTCCGCCTGCTCGACGCCTACTGGCGCGCCGCGAACTACCTCTCGGTCGGGCAGATCTACCTGCTCGACAACCCGCTGCTTCGCGAGCCGCTTCGTCTCGAGCACGTGAAGCCACGACTGCTCGGGCACTGGGGGACGACACCCGGCCTCAACTTCCTCTACGCACACATGAACCGCGCGATCAACGCGCGCGACCTGGACGCGATCTTCATCACGGGCCCAGGGCACGGCGGCCCGGGGCTCGTCGCGAACACGTACCTCGAGGGGACCTACTCCGAGGTCTACCCGCACATCGGGCGCGACGAGGAAGGCCTGCGCCGGCTCTTCCGGCAGTTCTCGTTCCCGGGCGGCATCCCGAGCCACGTCGCGCCCGAGACGCCGGGCTCGATCCACGAGGGGGGCGAGCTCGGGTACGCCCTCGTGCACGCCTACGGCGCCGCGTTCGACAACCCCGACCTTCTCGTCTGCTGCGTCGTCGGCGACGGCGAGGCCGAGACCGGGCCGCTCGCCGCGAGCTGGCACTCCAACAAGTTCCTCAACCCCGAGCGCGACGGCGTCGTGCTGCCGATCCTGCACCTGAACGGGTACAAGATCGCGAACCCGACCGTGCTCGCGCGCATCTCCGACGAGGAGCTGCGCGACCTGATGCGCGGGTACGGCCACACGCCGTACGTCGTCGAGGGCGACGACCCCGAGGAGGCGCACCAGCTGATGGCGGCGACGCTCGACGAGGTGCTCGACGAGATCGAGGCGATCCGCAAGCGCGGCGACGAGCGGCCGCGTTGGCCGATGATCGTCCTCCGGACGCCGAAGGGCTGGACCGGGCCGAAGGAGGTCGACGGCCTACCGGCTGAGGGCTCGTTCCGCTCGCACCAGGTGCCGCTCGCGCAGCTCGCCGACCGGCCCGAGCACCTCGCAGAGCTCGAAAGCTGGCTCCGGAGCTACCGGCCGGAGGAGCTCTTCGACGAGCAGGGAGCGCTGCTCGAGGAGCTCGCGGCGCTCGCGCCTCGCGGGGAGCGCCGGATGGGCGCCAACCCGCACGCGAACGGCGGCCGGCTGTTGCGCGAGCTCGACCTCCCCGACTTCCGCGACTACGCCGTCGAGGTGCCGACGCCCGCGCAGACGACGAGCGAGGCGACCCGCGTCCTCGGCACGTTCCTGCGCGACGTCGTCCGCCGCAACCCCGAGTCGTTCCGGATCTTCGGGCCCGACGAGACCGCGTCGAACCGGCTGAGCCCGGTCTTCGAGGCGACCGACCGTGTGTGGCTCGCCGAGCGCAAGCCGACGGACGACCACCTCGCGCCCGACGGCCGCGTGCTCGAGGTCCTGAGCGAGCACCTCTGCCAGGGCTGGCTCGAGGGCTACCTGCTCACCGGCCGACACGGCCTGTTCAACTGCTACGAGGCCTTCATTCACATCATCGACTCGATGTTCAACCAGCACGCGAAGTGGCTGAAGGTGACGCGCGACATTCCGTGGCGGAGTCCGATCGCGTCGCTCAACTACCTCCTGACGTCGCACGTGTGGCGGCAGGACCACAACGGCTTCTCGCACCAGGACCCCGGCTTCATCGACCACGTGGTGAACAAGAAGGCGGAGATCATCCGCGTCTATCTGCCTCCGGACGCGAACACGTTGCTGTCCGTCGCCGACCACTGCCTGCGCTCGAAGGACTACGTGAACGTGATCGTCGCCGGCAAGCAGCCCGCGCTCGACTACCTGACGATGGACGAGGCGATCCTGCACTGCACGCACGGGATCGGGATCTGGGACTGGGCGAGCAACGACGAGGACGGTGAGCCGGACGTCGTGCTCGCGTGCGCCGGCGACATCCCGACGCTCGAGACGCTGGCGGCCGCGAAGCTGGTCCGCGAGCACCTGCCGGAGCTGAAGGTGCGCGTCGTCAACGTCGTCGACCTGATGCGGCTCCAGCCCGACAGCGAGCATCCGCACGGCCTCTCCGATCCCGAGTTCGACGCACTGTTCACGACGAGCCGGCCCGTGATCTTCGCGTACCACGGCTACCCGTGGCTCATCCACCGCCTGACGTACCGGCGCACGAACCACATGAACCTCCACGTGCGCGGCTACAAGGAGGAGGGGACGACGACGACGCCGTTCGACATGGTGATGCTGAACGACATGGATCGCTTCCATCTCGTGATCGACGTGATCGACCGCGTCCCCGGCCTCGGCCCGCGCGCGGCGCACGTGCGGCAGCACATGGTCGAGGAGCGG
Source organism: uncultured Actinomycetes bacterium (assembly GCA_963737405.1). Taxonomy (GTDB): domain Bacteria; phylum Actinomycetota; class Thermoleophilia; order Gaiellales; family Gaiellaceae; genus JACCTU01. The sequence goes on along the minus strand of CAVTSL010000006.1, from coordinate 325,560 downwards.
CTGCGGCACCGCGCGTACACGCGCGAGGTCGGCGACGACATGCCCGACGTGCGCGACTGGAGCTGGGACGAGGCCGGCAGCACACCGGTCGAGACGCTGGCGCCCGAGCTGCCCGGCTGACGCCGGTGCGGATCCTGACCGTCAACGCGGGCTCGACCGGGCTCAAGCTCCACGTCGTCGAGGACGGCGATTCGACTGTGGTCGACGAGCTCGTCGACGCCGATGCCGTCGGCCACCGGGTGGTGCACGGCGGCGAGCGGTTCGTCGCCCCGGTCGTCGTCACGGACGAGGTCGAGGCGGCGATCGACGCGCTCTCGACGATCGCGCCGCTCCACAACGAGCCGGCGCTCGAGGCGATTCGCCGCGCGCGGCGTGAGCTGCCCGAGGTGCCGCACGTCGCCGTCTTCGACACCGCGTTCCACGCGACGATGCCTCACCGCGCCAGCACGTACGCAGTGCCGGCGCGGTGGCGCGACGAGTGGCACGTCCGCCGCTACGGCTTCCACGGCCTCTCGGTGCAGTGGGTGGCGGAGCAGATCGACGTGCCGAGGCTCGTCGTCTGCCACCTCGGCGGCGGCTGCTCGATCACCGCCGTGCTCGACGGCCGCTCGGTCGACACGACGATGGGCTTCACCCCGCTCGAGGGCGTGCCGATGGCGACGCGCTCCGGCTCGGTCGATCCCGGCGTGCTGCTCTACGTTCTCCGCGAGCACGGCCTCACGCTCGACGAGCTCGACCACGCGCTCCAGCGTGAGTCCGGCCTGCTCGGGCTCGGCGGGTCCACTGACACGCGCGAGCTCGCCGGAACGCCGGCGCTCGACGTCTACGCGTACCGCATCGCGACTGCCGTCGGCGCGATGGCGGTCGCGCTCGGCGGGCTCGACGTGCTCGCGTTCACCGGCGGCGTGGGGGAGGGGTCTGCGGACGTCCGGGACCGCGTGTCGGGCCTGCTCGGCTTCCTCGGCGACGTTCGAGGTCCGCGTCGTGCCCGCGCGCGAGGAGCTCGTGATCGCCCGCGAGGTCGTGCGCACGCTCTGCTGAGCCGACCGGCTCAGAAGCCGAGCCCGACGCGCGCGTGCGTCCGGTGCTCTGCGAGCGCACGCGCGACGCTCCGCATGCCGACCATGCCGATCGGCCGCTCGTGCTCGACGACCGGCAGATGGTGGATCGAGTGGTCGTGCATGAGGCGGAACGCCGTTGCGAGCGATCGTCTCCGGATGTGCGGCGATCGGTTCCGCCGTCATCCATTCGCGCACGCGCGCCTCGCTCGAGTGCACGCGACCCGCGAAAGCGTGGACGAGGTCCCGGGACGTGAGGATGCCGATCAGTCGGCCGTGGTCGGCGACGAGCGCGGAGCCGACGTCGCGCGCGCCCATGTGCTCGGCGACCTCGCCCAGGGTGTCCTCGGGGGCGACGACGAGGATCTCGCGCGACATCAACGCGCCCACCCTCGGCTCGTCCTCGTCGGAGGGCTCTTCGGCGTGTGCCCGGCGACGTGCGACATCGGCGTCGCTCAGGCTGAGCTCGAGCTCGATCGGCACGGCGTCGGGTGGCGTCGGCACGCGTGCATCGTGGAGCCCGCCCGTCAACGAGGCGAGGAACGGCGAGAGCCGCCGGCCGACCAGCTTTGCGGGTGGCCACCAGAGCGGCTCGGTCGTGGCGGCCCCGGTCGCTCCCGCTGCGACGTCGCGGCGCAGGAACCGCGGCTCCATGCCGGTCAGGAGCACGCCGCGGAGGACCGGCCGGAAGGGGCCGGGCTCGATGCGTGCTCCCGAAGCCGCCGCGATCGCCTCCGCCGCGGCATCGGCCTGTTGTGTCGCGAGCCCGCCCTGCTTGACCGGGAACCGTGTGATGTCGCCGGCGGCGTAGACGTCACGGAGCCCGCGCACGCGGCCGTGATCGTCCACGACGACGAACCCGTCGCGCGTTTGCGGGACTCCGTCGATCCGGCGGCCGCGGAGCGTCGGGAGCGCGACCACCGCGTCCGTCTCGAGCGACTTCCGCGGGAGCAGCTGCAGCTCGCGGCCGTCGAACGCCGTCGCGAAGAACCCGCTGTGGAGCGCAATGCCGCGATCGTCGAGGAGCGTGCGGATCGCGTCGCTTGCCGCCGCGCCGAAGAGCAGCAGCGGTTCGTCTTCGGGCGTGACGACCGCGATGGCGACACCACCGTGGGCCGCGAGCATGAGGGCCAGCTCGTATGCCGGTAGCGACCATGACGGCGCCGAGCGGCACGGCGACCGCGACCCGCTGGACCTCTCCCGCGTCGATTCGCGCGAGGAGCTCCTCGACCCGTGCCACGTCGGCCGGGCCGCGGAACGTCAGCGCGCCGTCGAGCGACGCGTGCGGCTCGACGCCGCACGCGAGCAGGAGCGAGTCGTACTCGAGCTCTCCTCCAGCACGCGTCCGCGCAACGTGGCGCTCGGCGTCGACGGCGACGACGGTGCCGGGCGTGAACAGCGCCCCGGCGCGGGCGGCCAGATCGGCGAGGTCGAACGAGAGCGACTCGCCGAGCCCGAACGGCTCGGCGACCGACAACGGTCGGTACCAGAACCGCGGCTCGGGCGCGACGAGCTCGACGTCGACCAGCTCGGGCGCGAGCTCGTGGAGCGTCAGCGCCGCTTCGAGCGCCGCGACGCCTCCACCGGCGATCAGGACTCGCTTCCGTTCCGACATCTCGCAAGCACGATGCCGTCGCGGCGGTGCGCCGGCATCCGTGCCGGCGCTGCCCGCAACGTGCGGACAACTACTGAGCCTGCGGGGCGTCCTCCTGCTCGAGCAGCCCGTGGGCGAGCGCGTACCGCACGAGCTCCGCGCGCGTCTGGAGCCGGAGCTTCTGCATGATGTGCGCCCGGTGCGACTCGGCGGTCCGCACCGAGATGTAGAGGAGCGTCGCGATCTCCTGGTTCGTGTGGCCGAGGGCGAGGAACCGGAGCACCTCGCGCTCGCGCTCGGAGAGCGGGTCGGCGTCCTCCTCCTTACGCGCTCGAGCCTCCGACTCGATCATGCGGGCGCCGAGCGTCGGGTGAAGGTACTGCTGCCCGCCGGCGACCACTCGGACGGCCTCGACGACGTCCGTGTCGGCCGCCTCCTTCAGGACGTAGCCGCTCGCGCCGGCTGCGAACGCCTCCCGGACGTAGCGCGGATCGTCCTGCATCGACAGCACGAGGACTTTGGCCTCGGGCGCCTCGTGCAGGACCAGCGGCGTCCCTTCGATGCCACTCTCGCCGGGCATCACCACGTCCATCACGATCACGTCCGGCTTCTGCGCACGGGCCTCGAAGACGGCTTCCCGGACGCTCCCGGCCTCCGCCACCACCTCGATGTCCGCCTCGGCCTCGAGCACTCGGCGCAGCCCGGACCGCACGACTGCGTGATCGTCGACGACGATGACGCGGATCGCCATCAGGCCACCGGCACTTCGACGACGAGCGAGGTACCGCGCTTCGGCTCCGACTCGATGGTCAGTCGACCGTCGAGCAGCGCGATCCGCTCCCGCATGCCGACGAGGCCGAGCCCGCCGTCACGCACGTCCTCGGGCGTGAAGCCGATGCCGTCGTCCTCGATCACGGCCGCGACGCTATCTCGTTTCCTCGTGACCAGCACGCTCACGCGCGACGCCCGCGAGTGCTTGATCACGTTCGTCAGCGCCTCCTGGACGATTCGGTAGAGCGCGGTCTCGACCGGAGCCGGCAGCCGGGCCTGGGCGAACACCGTTTCCAGCTCGACCGGGATCCCCGTCTGCTCTGTGAACGTCTCGACCAGTCGCTCGAGCGCGGGCACGAGCCCGAAGTCGTCGAGCGCCTTCGGACGAAGCTCGACCGCGAGCCGTCGCACGTCGTGCAGCGTCTCAACGACCAGCTCCCGGAGCCGTGTTGTCGCTTCGCGCGTCTCCTGCTCGCTGCGCGCTTCCTCGACGGCTCGGAGGCCGAGGAGGATCGACGTCAGCGCCTGCCCGGTCTCGTCGTGGAGCTCGCGCGCCAGGCGTTGTCGTTCGAGCTCCTGTGCGTCGACGACGCGTGCAACGGCTTCGCGTGCGACCCTCGTCGAGAGATCGGCCGCGGCCGCGGCACGCGAGGCGAACGTCTCGGCGAGCCGGAGGTCCTGCTGGGTGAAGCGCGGGTCGCGGGCCAGCTTGTCGTGGGCGACGACCACCCCGATCGCCTCGCCGCGCACGACGAGCGGCACGAACAGGCCGGTCGAGGCGCCGAGCGGCCGGGTGAACTCGTGGTCGACCTCCGGGTCGTCGATGAGCGAGTCGACGCGCTCGCTGCGCCCGCGTTTGAGCACCCTGACGCTCTTCGACGTCGAAGGCAGCTCGGTGCCGACGAGCCGCCCGGCCGTCTCGCCCGAGCCCGCCTGGACGATGAGGCGAGGGCCGATCGGGAGAGCGATGAAGACGTCGCGGGCTCCGATGAGGTCCCGAAGGCGGTCGGCGACGAGCTGCAGGACGCGCGGGAGCTCGAGCTCGCTCGACAGCGCGTTGCCGACCTCGATCAGCGACTCGAGCTGGCGCGACCAGCGCGTCGCCGACTCGTAGAGGCGGGCGTTCTCGATCGCGACGGCCGCCTGCGCCGCGAGCAGCGTGATGAGGTCCTCGTCCTCTTGCGTGAACTCGCCCTCGCGCTTCTCGGTGAGGTAGAGGTTTCCGTACGCGACGCTGCGGAGCAGAATCGGCACTCCGAGGAACGTCGTCATCGGTGGATGGTTCGGCGGGAACCCGACGGAGTCGGGGTGTTCCTGGAGTCGGGTCAGGCGAAGCGGGTTCGCCTCCTTGATCAGCGTGCCGAGGATCCCCCGACCGTGCGGCGGATCGCCGATCGACCGCTGGGTCTCGTCGTCGATCCCGGTGACGAGGAACCGCTCGAGGCCGGTGCCGGTCGGGTCGATCACGCCGAGCGCGGCGTAGCTTCGCCTCGGTCAGCTCGGCGGCGGCCTCGACGATTCGCTGCAGCGCCGAGTCGAGCGACAGCTCGGAGGTGACGGCGATGCCCGGTCTCGACGAGCTCGCGTAGGCGCGACTCCACCGGCCCCATTATCCGGAACGACGAGGGGCGGCCCTAGAGCCGCCCCTCGGCGCGAGCGGAGTCGCCGCTCAGCTGGTGACCACAGCCGGAGAGCGCTGCGGTGCAACCTTGGGCTTGACCTCGGCCGTGCGGAGCGCCCCGCCGATGGACAGCACCAGGAACCCGATGCCGGTCAGCAGGAGCGCGAAGCCGACCACGATCCCGAACAGCGAGAGCTGCTCGGCCATGTACGACATGTTCAACGCGGTCGAGAGCCCGGTCTCGGTCACCCAGAGGTTTCGGAGACCGTTCTCGACGGGCTGGCCGGTCTTGGGATCCTTCGCGGCCTTCGCCTCGTCGCTCGTCTGACCGCCGGAGGGGGTCAGGAAGCGGCCCATCTCGGCGTAGCGCTGGCCCTTCGTGGCCTCGAGCGCGTGATGCTCCATCACCGTGGCGAACTGCTTCGCCTCGGCGCCCGTGTTGATCGACTGCCCGGGCTGGAGCTTGCCGTTCGTGATCTCGGCGGCGTCCGGCGTCGCGGTGATCTTCTGCGCCGCGAGTGCGTTGCGCACCTCGTTGCGGCCGTTCACGCCCATAACGATCGCGACGACGCCGAAGACGACCAGCACGGCGCCGGCGATCCATCCACCGTATTCGAAGATCTTGCGAGACATGGCGACTCCTTTCGCAGTACTCATGTGATGGCTCCATCGTCGAGCGACCGGGTGGGAACGCCATCGGCACGCCGCCGCACGGCTGTTGCGGATTACCCGCAGTCGTGCTCCGCGATCGGCCCGATTCGACGGCAGCTCCGGTCGACCTAGCGTGGGTGCGACCGACTGGGAGGAGCTTCACCGATGGCTGTCAAAGGACTGTTCGCGCTGGTTGTCGTCGCGTTGCTCGTGTCGGCGGCGGCCGCGATGTTCTCGCTCGACACGCTCGCTGCGTCACGCGACGACGACGTGCAGGCGACGCCGGCGCCTGCGGCGGACGACCACTCCGCGCACAACGTCGCCCTGCCCCTCGCGAGCTTCGCCGGTCAGGTGCCGGACAACGCCGACGAGCTGGCGAAGGCGCACCGCGCGTACGACGCGACGCTGCCGCCGCTCCAGGCCGGCGACCTCGCGAAGGTGCACATGACCCTGAAGGACATGGTGGTCGAGATCGCTCCGGGCGTGAAATACAACACGTGGGCCTTCGACGGCCACGGTGCGCCTGGGCCCGTCGTCCACGTCCGCCAGGGCCAGACGGTCGAGATGACGCTGACGAACGGCGGATCGATCCCGCATTCGATCGACTTCCATGCCGCGAGGATCGCTCCGAACGTCGCCTTCCGCGACGTCGATCCGGGTGAGTCGTTCACGTTCCGCTTCACCGCGAACGACCCGGGCGTATTCATGTACCACTGCGGGACGAAGCCCGTGCTCGCGCACATCGCGAACGGGATGTACGGCGCGATCGTCGTGAGCCCCGCGAAGGCGCTGCCGAAGGCCGACCACGAGTACGTCCTCATCGCGAGCGAGTGGTACCTGAACGGCGACGGGATCACGGAGCCGGCGAGCCTCGACATGGCGAAGGCCCGAGCGACGGCGCCGGACTGGACGACGTTCAACGGCTACGCGAACCAGTACGTCACCCACCCGCTCACCTCCAAGCCGGGCGAGACGGTCCGCTTCTGGGTTGTCGCCGCGGGCCCGACGCTCGACACGAACTTCCACGTCGTCGGGACGATCTTCGACCGTGCCTGGGTGAACGGCGACCTCACGTCGCCGCAGCACGGCGTCCAGACCGTCGGCGTGCCCGCGGGCGGCGGCGCGGTCTTCGACGTGAAGATCGACCAGCCGGGCCTCTACCCGTTCGTCAGTCATGCGTTCGCGCATGTCGACCTCGGTCAGGTGGGCTTGCTCAAGGTCGGCGACGTGCACGGCTCCATGTCCCATTGACGTTGGCCTAGTACGTCTCCGCAGCACGACTGCCTGTAACTGCCGATGACACGCAGATCGGTCGGCCCAGACTGGTGGCATGACCACTCGTTCTGTCGCGACCTCTCACCGGCGGAAGCACCACGTCGATCTCGAGACGGTGGCGACTCGGTGGCAGCTGGCGCTCGACGGCGCGGACCGTGCGCTCGCCGCGGCAATCGGCGTGCTTCCGGGCGACGAGCTCGGGCGGCGGCGACGTGCGCTCGAGTGGGAACGCCGGCAGACGGGTGCCTTGCTTGCCGAGCTCAGCGAGAGCGTCCGCGAGCCGCCACTCGCCAGACGGCCTCGACGGTCCCGCCCCGCTCGACGACGAGCTCGTCGAACAGGTTCGAGACGACACACGCATGGTTCGGCACCACGTGGACGCGTTGGCCGAGCTCGAGCGTCTCGCCCTCGGCCAGTTGAACGTAGGCGTGCTCCTCGTTCAGCTGCACGATCGGCGAGCCCGGCGCCTCGACGATCAGGCCCATCGCGTCGTCCGGGCCGCGGTCCGAGCTCAGGGACTTGCTCCCGGCGTCGAGGAGCGCACGGTCCGGCGCCGGTCGGCTGACGACCGTCGCGTGCACGGTGAGCGCGACGTCGTCGAGCGTCGCCGCGCCGGCGGCGACCGAGTTGCGGTCGTAGAACGCGTAGTTTCCCGCGCGGTACTCGTTCGCGACTCCGACGAGGTCGGCGGCCGACCACATCGACGGCGTCCCGCCGACCGACACCGTCTCCGGCTCGAGCTCCTCCGACGCAGCGGAGAGAAAGGCGGCCGTCCCCTCGAGCACCGGGTAGGTCAGCAGCCCGCCGAAGCGGAGCGGCTCCTCGATCGTCCGCGCGAGCTCGACCGCTTCCTCGGGCGTCTGAACTCCCGCTCGCCCGAGCCCCGTGTCGCACTCGACGAGCACCGGGAGCTCACGCCCGGCGTCGCGGGCCGCCTGCGCGAGACCGGGGAGGAGGGCGGCGTCGTCGACGGTGACCGCGATCCGCGCGCGCTCGAGCAGGGCGGTCAGGCGCCGGAGCTTCTCGACGCCGAGCAGGTTGTACGGGATCAGCACGTCGTCGAGCCCGGCGTCGACCATCGTCTCGGCCTCGCCGAGCTTCTGGCACGTGATCCCGCGCGCGCCGAGCTCCACCTGCATGCGCGCGATCTCGATGCAGCGGTGGGTCTTCACGTGCGGGCGACTCCGCAGGCCCGCCTCGTCGCAGTACTGCTGCCAGCGCGCGAGGTTCCGCTCGAGGCGGTCGAGGTCGACGACCGCCGCGGGCGTGTCGATCACTGATCGATCCGGTCGCCCGTCTGCGGGTCGAACAGGTGCGCCTCGTCGCCGCGCGGCCTGAGCGTGACGCGCTCGCCGCGCTGCGGGACGTGCCGCGCGTCGACCCGGGCGACGAGCTTCGTGGTCTCGCCCGCGATCTCGGACGCGCAGAAGACGTACGCGTCGGCGCCGAGCTCCTCGACGACGTCCACCTGCCCGCTCACGCCGTCCGAGGCGAGCTCGAACGACTCGGGCCGCAGGCCGACGACGACCCTGCCGTTCGCCGCGCCGGTCCGGACGGGGATCGGCACGCCTCCGAGGTCGACCGCGCCGTTCGAGAGCGGCACCGTCCACAGGTTCATCGAGGGCGAGCCGATGAACCCCGCGACGAAGACGTTCGTCGGGCGCTCGTAGAGCGTTCGCGGCGTGTCGCACTGCTGCAGGCGGCCGTCGCGGAGCAGGGCGACCCGGTGTCCGAGCGTCATCGCCTCGGACTGGTCGTGCGTCACGTACACGGTCGTGATCCCGAACTCGGCCTGCAGCGCGGCGATGTCCCCACGCATGTGCACGCGGAGCTTCGCGTCGAGGTTGGACAGCGGCTCGTCCATCAGGAAGACCTTCGGCAGCCGGACGATCGCGCGCCCCATCGCGACCCGCTGCCGCTGGCCGCCCGAGAGCTGCCCCGGCTTGCGCTCGAGGAGCTCCTCGAGCTCGAGCCGCCGCGCGACCTCGCGGACGCGCGCCTCGCGCTCCGCCTTCTTCACGCGCGCGACGCGGAGCGGGAAGCCGATGTTCGCGGCGACGGTGAGGTACGGGTAGAGCGCGTAGTTCTGGAAGACCATCGAGACGTCGCGCTCCTTCGGCGGGACGTCGCTCACGTCGCGGCCGCCGATCAGGACTGCGCCGCCGTCGACCTCCTCGAGCCCGGCGAGCATGCGGAGCGCCGTCGTCTTGCCGGACCCCGACGGACCGACGAGCACCATGAACTCGCCGTCCTGCACGTGCAGGTCGAGCGCGTCGACGGCGGGGATCGGGTTGCCCGGGTAGAGGCGCGTGGCCTCGAGGAAGCGGACGTCAGCCATCGAGCCGCTCCACCGCGGCGCCGAGCTCCTCGCGGAGCCGTTCGTGGGCGCCGCTGTCGACGCCGAGCTCGTCGAGCCCGAGGAGCGCCGCGCCGACGATCGGCGGCGACGCGGTCGCATGGACGACGATCCGCGGGCCGACCTCGCGGAGGCCCGCCTCGATCCGGGCGATCAGCCGTTCGTCTCCGGCGCGCAGCAGGCCGCCGCCGAGCAGCACCTCCGCGGGCTCGTCGACGAGCTCCAGCCGGACGAGCGACGCGCGCGCGAGCGCCACGACCTCGTCGGCCAGGTGGTCGACGATCTTCGCGGCCTCCTCGTCGTGCGCAGCCTCGGCGAACACGAGCGGCGCCAGCTCGACGAGCCGCCGGTGGCCGAACTCGCCGCGGTGGATCGCCTCCGCGACCTCGACCGGATGCTCGAGACCGAAGTGCGCCGGCACCGAGCGCTCGAGCGACGTCTTCGCGCCGCGGCCGTCCTCGCTGCGGGCCGCCGCGAAGAGCGCGCCGAGCCCGACGTCGTAGCCGCCGCCCCAGTCGCCGGTGATCGCGCCGAGCGACGGAAACCGCACGTGACGTCCGTCCGGCCCGACGCCGACGCAGTTGATTCCCGCGCCGCACGTCACGGCGACGCCCCAGCCTCGTTCCGTGCCGGCGCGGAGCACCGCGAACGTGTCGTTCCCCACCTTCGTCCGCCCGGCCCAGCGCCGGCCCGTCGCGAGCTCGAGCAGCTGCTCCTCCTCGGACGGGAAGTCGACGCCGGCCATCAGGAGCTCCGCGACGTCGGCGATCGGCACGCCGTCGCGCCGGAGACCCGCGTGGGCGAGGGCATCGTCGATCAGGCCGTCGAGCACGTCGAGCGCCCGCTCGGCGCCGAGCTGGTGCGGCGAGCTCGCCGGACCGCGCGCGTGCGCGAGCAGTGACCCGTCGAGCCCGACGAGCGCGACGTCGGTCTTCGAGTTGCCGCCGTCGAACGCGAGGACGGCGACGCTGCTCACGCTGCCTCCACGGGGGTCTCACGGAAGCGCGGAAGGTGCTCCGCCCCCGCCTCGAGCAGCCGCTCGACGAGGTCTTCGGCGACCGCGTACTGGGCGATCAGCGGGTGCGTGAGCAGCGCCTTCTTGACGAGCGCAGGGTCTCCGCTCGTCGCGGCTCGCGCGGCGAGCCGTTCGTAGGCCGTGACGTGCTGCATCAGGCCGAGAAGCTCCGGGGCGACCGGGGACTGCGGCAGCGCCACCGGCCCGCCGTGCTCGACGCGCGCCGGAACCTCGACGACGTCGTCGGGTGCGAGCCCCTCGACGGTCGAGCCGTTTCGCACGTCGACGACGTGCACGCCGCCGTCGCCCGTGACGAGCGACCGCACGAGCCCGAGCGCAGCCTCGCTGTAGAACGCGCCGCCGCGCTGCTCGAGGAGCGCCGGCTTCTCGGTCAGCGTCGGGTCGCGGTACAGCTCGAGCAGCTCGCGCTCGATCTCGGCGACCTGCGCCGCGCGCGGGACCGCGTCGAGCTGCTCGGCCAGGACCTGATCGTGCGCGTAGTAGTAGTGCAGGTACGCCGACGGGACAACGCCGAGCTCGTCGATCAGACGCCGGGGCATGCTCGAGTGCTCGGCGAGCGACTCTCCGTGCCGCTCGATCAGCTCCGGGAGCACGTCGCGCCCGTCGACCCACGCCGCGCGCACCCAGCTCAGGTGGTTGAGCCCGACCTGGTCGATCACGACCTGCTCCGGCTCGATGCCGAGGAGCTTCGCGAAGTGCCGCTGGAAGCCGATCGCGATGTTGCAGAGCCCGACGGCCCGGTGGCCCTCGTCGAGCAGCGCGCGCGTGACGATGCCGACCGGGTTCGTGAAGTCGACGATCCACGCGCCGTCGGCTGCGCGACGTCGTGCCTCGTCCGCGATCTCGAGCACGACGGGAACGGTGCGGAGCGCCTTCGCGAGCCCGCCCGCGCCCGTCGTCTCCTGGCCGATGCAGCCGCAGGCGAGCGGCACCGTCTCGTCGGAGAGCCGCGCGGCCTGGCCGCCGACTCGAAGCTGGATCAGGACGTAGTCCGCGCCGTCGAGGGCGCGGTCGAGCTCGCCGGTGATCACGAGGCCGCCCTCGTAGCCGCCGTGCTCGAGCATCCTCCGCGCGAGCGCGCCGACGACGTCGCGCCGCGTCGCGTCGATGTCGTGCAGCGCGAGCTCGTGCACGTCGAGCAGCTCGCGGTCGCGCGCGAGGCCGGACACGAGCTCCGGCGTGTACGTCGAGCCTGCGCCGATCACGGCGACCTTCATCCCTTCACCCCCGTGAGCGTGACGCCTTCGACGAAGGCGCGCTGCGCGAGGAAGAAGAGGACGATCACCGGCAGCATCATCAGCACCGTCGCGGCCATGACCATGTTCCACTCGACCTGGTGGAGCGAGCGGAAGTTCGAGAGGCCGACGGAGAGCACCCAGTTGTCCGGGTTCTCGCCGAGGTAGAGGAGCGGCAGGAAGAAGTCGTTGAACGTGTAGAGGACGGAGAAGAGCGCGACCGCCGCGATCGCCGGCTTCGCGAGGCGCACGACGACGGTCGTCAGGATCTTGAACTCGCCGCAGCCGTCGACGCGCGCGGCGTCGAGGTACTCCTCGGGGATCGTCAGGAAGAACTGGCGCAGCAGGAAGATCGAGAACGCGTCGCCGAACCAGACCGGGAGCACGAGCGGCCACAGCGTGCCGACGAGGTCGAGCTTCGCCCACATCACGTAGAGCGGGATGACGGTGACCTGCGGCGGCAGCATGAGCGCGACGAGCACGACGAGGAACACGGTGTCGCGTCCGCGCCAGCGGAGCTTCGCGAGCGCGTAGGCGACCGGGATGCTCGAGACGAGGACGCCGAGCGTCGAGAGCCCCGCGTAGAGCGCTGTGTTCAGCGTCCAGCGGAGCATCGGCGCCTGGTGGAAGACGTCCGTGAAGTTGCTCCAGCGGAACGGGCTCGGCCAGAGGTGGGGCGACAGCGCCTGGTCGTGCGTCATCACGGCGGTGAGCCCGATGAAGACGAACGGCAGTGCGAAGGCGATCGCCGCCGCGATCAGCAGGCTGTGGTTCGCGACCGAGATCAGGAAGCGGCGCCGCCGCACCGAACGCGGCACCTGCCGGCGCTCGAACGTCTGCGACTCGAGCCGGACCGGGACGGTGCTCATCGCACGGCCCCTGCGTAGTGCACCCAGCGACGCGAGTTGCGGACGATCACGAACGTCACGATCGCCGCGACCCCGAGCAGGACCATCGCGAGCGCCGAGGCGTAGCCCATCTGGAAGTAGCGGAAGCCCCAGTTGTAGAGGAGCACCGGGTAGAAGAGCGTGGAGTCCTCGGGGTAGCCGAGGTTCGTCGCGCCCTCACCCGCGGCGGACGCCTGCCCGGAAGCGATGCTCGCCGCGACGTACGCCTGCGTGAAGTACTGCAGCCCGTAGATCACGCCGAGCACGACCGAGAACAGGATCACGGGGCTGACCGACGGGAGCGTGACCCAGCGGAGCCGTTGGATCGGCCCGGCGCCGTCGAGCTCGGCCGACTCGTACAGCTGCCGCGGGACGTCGAGGACCGCCGCGAGGAAGATCACCATCGTGTTGCCGATGCCCCAGAGCGCGAGCAGCACGAGCGAGGGCTTCGACCACTCGGGCGACTGGAACCAGAGCGGCCCCTCGATCCCGATCTTCTCGAGCCCGCTGTTGATCGGGCCGGTCACCGGGTTCAACAGGTAGACGAAGCCGAGCGTCGCCGCGACAGGCGGCGCGAGCGCGGGGAGGTAGAAGACCGTGCGAAAGACGCCCCCGCCGCGCCGCGCACGCGTCAGCATCAGCGCGATCCCGAACGCGAAGAGCACCGAGAGCGGCACCGACACGGCGACGAACCAGAGGGTGTTCTTGATTGCCGGCCAGACCTGCGGGTCGACCGTGAACGCGTACTTGTAGTTCGCGAGGCCGACCCACTGCGGAGACGAGAGCAGGTCGTACTTCGTGAACGAGAGGTACGCGCTCATCACGAGCGGATAGAGCGACGAAGACCGAGAAGCCGACGAGCCAGGGGCTCATGAAGCCGAGGACGGTGAGGCGTCGTCGCCACGCCGCCCGTTTCCTGGCTCGCCGGCGGTCGATCGCCGGTACTGCGACCGGCTCTGAGCTCAAACGCTCATCCTCCGGGGCCCTCCGCCTGCTTGCGCTGGGCGTCGATCTGCTTGTCGAGGTTCTTCAGCCCCGTCATCAGGTCGCCGCCCTTCCCGGCCTGCCACTTCGTCACCCAGCTCGTCGTGAGCTCCTGGTAGGCGGCTCCCACGGCGGTGATCGGGTGGGTCGCCGACTTCGGGTGGGCGAAGATGTTCAGGAAGGTCGAGAAGTTCTTGTCCGGCTTGAGGACCTTCGACTCGAGCGACGCCTTCGTCGTCGGGACATTCCGGATCCCGTTCGAGAAGGTGGCGAGCGCCGTCGAGTTCATCGTCAGGTAGCGCGTGAGCAGCCACGCGTGCTGGAAGTTCTTCGCGCCCTTCGGGATGCCGATGATCGTGCCCGTGATGTACCCGGAGCCGTAGAGCTCGGGCTTGTCGGTGGGCATCGGCGCCGTGGCGTACTGCATGTTCTTTGCCTCGTTCGCGATGAACGACACGCGCCACTCACCGTCGAGGTGCATTGCGAGCTTGCCGCTCTCGAACGCGTTGGATGCGGACCACTCATCACCGGCGCCGGCGTTGAACTTCACGAGGTTCTTGTGGCCGTACCAGTCCACGAGGCTCTTCTGCCAGCGGAGCATCTTCGCCCATGCCGGATCCGTCGAGAGGCTCGAGTTGCCCTTGGAGTCGACCCACTTCGCGCCGAAGAGCGGGACGAGCGCGGTCACGGCGTTCTGGTAGAAGCCGATGAAGGGGTTGAAGCCGACGACCTTCAGCGAGCCGTCGGGGTTCTTCTTCGTCAGCTTCTTCGCGTACGTCGTGAGCTCGGCGAACGTCTTGGGCGGTCGGCTGAGGCCGGCCTCTCGGAAGAGCTTCTTGTTGTAGTAGAGGCCGCGGACGTCCGCGAGCAGCGGCAGCGCGCAGCGCTTGCCCTTGTACTGCGTGTAGTAGCGCGTCGTCGCCGGGAACTGGTTCATGTCGATCTTCGCCGACTTGAGCGCAGGCCCGAGGTCCTGCCACGCGCCGCTTCCGCAGTACGCGCCGACGTTGTCGGACGACCACGAGATGACGACGTCCGGCACCTTGCCGGCGCGGATCGCCGCCGTGATCTTGTCGTCGCTGATGTTCCCGACGACCTTGACGTTGACGCCTGCGTGCGCCTTGTCGTACATCGCGACGACCTTCTTGAACTCGTTGAGCTCTCGTGCGGTCCAGGGCGCCCAGACCGTGAGGTTGACCGCTTCTGCCTTCGCCGCTGTCGGCGCGCTCTTCGAGCCTTGCGCGGCTCCGGCTGCGAGTGCGAACGCACCGAGAACGACGGCTGCGGCCGCAATGCGTTTCATGAGGCCTCCCGGGGGTGGGGGTTCACCGTTTCCTCCTCGCGCGCCGAGCGCGCATCGAGAGTTAGGGAACTTTACGAGCGCGAGTCTAAGCTCGTTCGATTCTCGGAGTCAAGCCTGGATTTCCGGGCAGATTTCGTTAGGATCCTTGCCCAATATGGCGACACGGGCCACTCCGCCCCTGCTGAAGCGCCTGAACGAGCGGACCGTCCTCGAGGCGATCCGCACGGGCGCGCCGATCTCGCGGGCCGAGATCTCACGGCGCGCCGGCATCTCGAAGCCGACGGTCTCGATCGCGCTCCAGTCCCTCGTCGACACCGGTCTCGTCCGGGAGGCCGAGCCGGACCCCGGCCGCCCGAGCTACGGCGCGGTCTTCTTCGAGCCGGTCGCCGACGCGGCGCTCGTGCTCGGCCTCGACGTCGGCGCGCGGTTCCTCCGCGGAGCCCTCTGCGATCTCCGCGGCACGGTCCGCGCTCGTCAGGACGTCGAGCTCCGCGACCCCGAGGCCGAGGACGTCGTCGAGGCGACCCGGCGGCTGCGCGACGCGCTCGTCTCTGCCGCAGAGCTGCACGACGTGCGGATCGACGGCGTCGTGGTCGGCGTCCCAGGAGTCGTCGACCGGGAGTCCGACACCGTCCACCTGACGCACTTCGAGAGCCTCGAGGGGCGGCCCCTCGGCGCCGACCTCGTCGAGCTGCTCGGCCTCCCGGTCACGCTCGAGAACGACATCAACCTCGCGGCGCTCGGCGAGCAGTGGCAGGGCGTCGCGCGCGGCGTCGACAACTTCGTCTTTCTCTCGATCGGCACCGGTCTCGGCGCCGGGCTCGTGCTGCGGGGCGAGCTGCACCGCGGGCGGAACGGCGCCGCGGGCGAGGTCGACTTCGCGCTCGCGGCGCTCGGCGAGGAGCTCGACCCGTGCGCGAGCGCGGTCTCGGCGCTCGCGGAGCGGCTCGCGTCCGGCAACGGACGGCGGACGTCGCTCGAGGCGCCGTTCGAGCCGCGCCGGATCTTCTCCGCCGCGCGCGCGGGCGACGAGCTCGCCCTCGAGGTCGTCGCGGAGACGGCCCGGCGGATCGCGCTGCACATCGTCCCGATCGCGGCCGTCGCGGACGTCGAGCTCGTGGTGCTCGGCGGCGGGCTCGGCGCGAACGGCGACCTGCTCCTGGAGCCGGTCCGGACGCTGCTCGCCGGCTGGCTCCCGTACCCGCCGGGCGTCGTCGTCTCGAGCCTCGGCGACGCGGCGGTGCTCTCCGGCGCGCTCGCGGTCGGCCTGCGCTCCGCGCTCGACAACGTCTTCGACCGCCGGGAGCGGCTCGTCGCCGGGTGAGCCCGCGCGTCCTCACGGTCGGGGAGACCATGGCGCTCCTCGATCCCGTCGAGGACGGGCCGCTCGAGCTGGGCCGCGCGCTGACCCTGCGCATCGCGGGCGCGGAGTCGAACTTCGCGGTCGCCCTCGCGCGGCTCGGGGTCGACGTCGCGTGGGCGTCGCGCGTCGGCGACGATCGATTCGGCGAGCTCGTGCGCGAGGCGCTCGGCGCGGAGGGCGTCGACCTGCGCTGGGTTCGCACGACGCCGGGTGCGCCGACGGGAGCCTTCTTCAAGTGGCGCGAGGGAGGCCGTTCGCACAACGCGTACTACCGCAGCGGCTCGGCCGCGAGCACGATGACGCCCGAGGACGTTCCGGACGAGGCGCTCGACGGCGTCGAGCTCGTGCACCTGACGGGGATCACGAGTGCGCTCGGCGAGGGCCCGCGTGCGCTCGTCGTAGACCTTGCACGGCGCGCACGCGCGCGCGGCGCGCTCGTCACGTTCGATCCCAACTTCCGCCCGGCGCTGTGGAGCTCGCCCGCCGAGGCGGCTGCAGTCCAGGCCGAGGTGCTGGCGTACGTCGACTGGTACCTCTGCGGGCTCGAAGAGGGACGGGAGCTCTTCGGTGTCGACGACGTCGCGGCGGCCGCCCGCGCGGCAGGTGCGCGTGACGCGCACGTGCGGTCGGGCGAGCGGGCCGCGGTCGACGTCGTCGACGAGGTCGGCGCGGGAGATGCCTTCGCGGCGGGGTTCGCGCTCGGCTTGCTCGAAGGTCGCGATCGCGCGGACTGCGTGAGGATCGGCAACGTCGTCGCGGCGGGAGCACTTCGCGGAACCGGCGACTGGGAGACGCTGCCGCGGCGTGAGGAGCTCGCGCTCTGACGGTCGAGACGATCCGCAGCGAGCGGGTGATCGCGATCCTGCGCCGGGTTCCGCCGCGCGCGCTCGAGCCGGTGATCACGGCGCTTGTCGACGGTGGGATTCGGATCGTCGAGGTCACGCTCGACTCCGAGGACGCGCTCGACCAGCTCGCCCGCGCTGCGCGACCCGAGCTGCTCGTCGGCGCGGGCACGGTCACGAGCGTCGAGGAGGTCGATCGCGCCGTCCGCGCGGGCGCCCGCTTCTGCGCCGCTCCCACCACGAACGCCGCGGTCGTCCGGCGCTGTGCGGAGCTCGGCGTCGTTGCGATCCCCGGCGCGCTCACGCCGACGGAGATCGCCGCCGCCGCCGAGCTCGGCGCGCCGCTCGTGAAGCTCTTCCCGGCAGGCTCGGTCGGGCCGGACTACGTGCGGAGCCTCGCCGCGCCGCTCGCGAACGTCCCGCTCGTCGCGACGGGCGGGGTCGACGAGACGAACGCGCGCGCGTTCCTCGACGCCGGCGCGGTCGCAGTCGGCATCGGCTCCTCACTCGTCTCGCGCGAGCGGATCGCCGGCGAGCGCTGGGACGAGCTCCGCGCCGCGGCTCAGTTCGTGGTCAGCTTGCGGCCTCCGTAGACCACCAGGGCGTAGATGATGAAGATGTCGACGGCGAACATCGTGATGCCCCAGAACGGGTGGATCGAGACGAACGACAGCTGGCCGATCGCGTTGACCGACGCCGCTGCGATGCCGATCCAGCGGCCGGCCTGGCCGCCGCGGTTGACCGAGACTGCCGCGAAGACGAGCAGGACGCCGAGGATGAGGATGATCCAGCCCCAGGTGTTCAGGTTGCTGAACACGTAGGTCGCGTTCGCGGTGAAGACCTTCGAGTCGCGGATCGCGAGGATCCCCGAGATGATGTTCCAGACGCCGGCGATGCCGAGCATCAGCGAGGCGAAGTCGGTCCACCCGATGGCTTCCGAGGTCGCGAAACGCTCGAGCCGATCGTCGGCGACCTGTTGCGGGATTGAGTCGTACGGGGTTGACATTGCGCTCCTTCTGTCCGGTTGGCTGGAGCGACGGTAGGAGGGCCGCCGGATCCACGCATCACCCTCGCGGGATGACCCGGATCCAAGCTGCGGCGTCGGACGGAAGCGTGCCGTCGACGAGCGGCTGCGTCGCGAGCACGAGCTCGCCGGGCGGGAGCGCGAGCGGGTCCGCGTCGATGTTCACGGCGCAGACGAGCGGGCCGCGTTCGAAGACGATCGTCCCCGGCGGGCTGTCGCGCCAGGCGAATGCGCCCGACGGCCGCTCGGCCAGCGCGCGCCGGTAGAGCTCGAGTGTCGAACCCGCGCGTCCGCGCTGACGCTCGACGGTCAGCTTCGTCCACTCGTCCGGCATCGGCAGCCACGGCGTGCCCGACGTGAACCCGAAGCCCGGCGGCCCGTCCTCCCACGGCAGCGGCACCCGGCAGCCGTCACGGCCCAGGCGCTCGCCGGCGGTGCGGAAGAAGATCGGGTCCTGGCGCACCGCGTCGGGCAGCTCGACCTCCTCGAGCCCGAGCTCCTGCCCCTGGTAGAGGAACTTGGCGCCCGGCAGTGCGAGCAGGAGCAACGCGACCGCGCGGGCGCGCTCGACGCTGCCGTAGCGGGTCGCGAGGCGGGTCACGTCGTGGTTCTCGAAGACCCACGTCGGACACGCGTCCACGGACTCGAACGCCGCCCGTGCGTCCTCGATCACGTGCCGCATCGCATCGGCGTCCCACTCCGCGTGCAGAAGCGAGAACGTGAACGCGAGGTGCAGCTGGTCGGCCTCGACGAAGCGCGCGAGGTGCTCGTGGTTCCGGAGCACGATCTCGCCGACGAACATCCGCTCGCCGGGGTATTCGTCGGCGAGCGTCCGCCAGCGCCGGTAGAGCGGGTGCAGCTCCGGCTGGTTGACGGCCGTGACCCAGTCCGCGTGCCACATCGGGGGATCGGGCTCGACCATCTCGTGCAGGTCCTGCGCCTTGAAGAGCGCCTGCGCGACGTCGATGCGGAAGCCGTCGACGCCGCGGTCGAGCCAGAGACGCAGGATCTGCTCGAAGTCGGCCTGCACCTGCTCGTTGTGCCAGTCGAGGTCGGGCTGGTCGGGCGAGAAGAAGTGGAGGAACCACTCGCCGCTCGGCTCGTCGAGCGTCCACGCGGAGCCGCCGAACACGGACGTCCAGCTGTTCGGCGGTCCTCCGTCGCGCCCTGGCCGGAAGACGTAGCGCGCGCGGTCGGGGTGATCGGCCGACGAGAGCGCGTTCCGGAACCACGGATGCTCGCGCGAGGTGTGGTTCGGGACGATGTCGATCAGCACCTTGAGGCCGAGCGCGTGCGCCTCTTCCACGAGCGCGTCGAAGTCGGCGAGCGTCCCCAGCTCCGGGTCGACGTCGGTGTAGTCGGCGACGTCGTACCCGTGGTCGGCGCCGGGAGACGGGTAGAACGGCGTCAGCCAGAAGCCGTCGACGCCGAGGTCGCGCAGGTACGCGAGCCGCGAGCGGATCCCGTTCAGGTCGCCGACGCCGTCGCCGTCCGAGTCGGCGAAGCTGCGCACGTAGATCTGGTAGACGACGGTCTTCCGCCACCACTCGCCAGGCATGGACGCGCACGGTAGCGGGTGAGATAGCGTCCGCTCGAGCGAACGAGGAGGTCTGTGATGCACTCGGAGACGGCGACCGCCGGTCGAATCGGACGCCGAACGACGCCGCCGTTCCGCGCCGACCACGTCGGCAGCCTCCTCCGTCCGCCCGAGCTCCTGCAGGCGCGCGACGACGCTGCCGCGGGGAAGATCGACGCTGACGAGCTGCGCGCGATCGAGAACGAGGCGATCCGCCGCATCGTCGCGAAGCAGGAGGAGATCGGCCTCCAGTCCGCGACCGACGGCGAGTTCCGCCGCGCGTCGTGGCACATGGACTTCATCTACGAGCTCGACGGGATCACGAAGGAAGCGGGCCACATCGCGGTCAGGTTCCACAATGAGAAGGGCGACATCGAGTTCACGCCGGCGGCGCTGCACGTCGACGGCAGGCTCGGCGTGTCGAAGACGATCTTCGGCGACGCGTTCTCGTTCCTTCGCGACACCGTCACGACGAACGTCCCGAAGCTGACGATCCCGTCGCCGAGCATGGTCCACTACCGTGGCGGGAAGGCCGCGATCGACCCGAGCGTCTACCCGGACATTGACGCGTTCTGGGCCGACCTGACGGCCGCCTACGCCGACGAGGTGCGCCGGCTCGGCGAGCTCGGCTGCACGTACCTCCAGTTCGACGACACGAGCCTCGCGTACATGAACGACCCGCACCAGCGCGACTACATCGCGTCGATCGGCGGCGACCCCGAGCGGCAGCACGTCGAGTACATCCACCACATCAACGAGGCGCTCGCGGGTCGGCCCGACGGGATGTCGGTCACGACGCACATGTGCCGCGGCAACTTCCGCTCCTCGTGGGCGGCCGAGGGGAGCTACGACTTCGTCGCGGAGGCGCTGCTCAACGAGCTCGAGGTCGACGGCTTCTTCATGGAGTGGGACGACGAGCGCTCGGGCGGCTTCGAGCCGCTCCGCTTCCTGCCGAAGGGCGAGAAGCAGGTCGTGCTCGGGCTCGTGACCACGAAGCGCGGCGAGCTCGAGTCGAAGGACGAGATCAAGCGGCGGATCGAGGAGGCGTCGGCGTTCGCGCCGATCGAGCAGCTCTGCCTGTCGCCGCAGTGCGGCTTCTCGTCGACGGTCGAGGGCAACGAGCTCACCGAGGACGAGCAGTGGGCGAAGCTGCGCTTGATCGTCGAGGTCGCCGAGGAAGTCTGGGCCTGACCGAGAGCGTCCGCGACGCGACGTTCGAGGTCTTTCGCCGTCGCGACCTGACGACGCTGTTCGCAAACCCGGGCTCGACGGAGGTGCCGTTCCTCGCGGGCCTCCCGAACGACCTGCGCTTCGTGCTCGCGCTGCACGAGGGCTCGGTGGTCGGGCTCGCGACCGGCTACGCGCTCGGCCGCGGCGAGCCGGCGCTCGCGATCCTGCACACGACCGCCGGGCTCGGGAACGCCGTCGGCGCGCTCGCGACCGCGCGCGTCAACCGCGCTCCGCTCGTCGTCGTCGTCGGCCAGCAGGACCGGCGGCACCTCGTCTTCGAGCCGTTCCTCGCGGGGCGGCTCGCGGGGCTCGCGGGCGACTACCCGGTCTGGGTCGACCAGCCCGTGCGCGCGCAGGACGTCCCCGGCGCGATCGACCGTGCGTGGCACGAGGCTGGAACGCACAAGGGGCCGGCGCTCGTGGTCGTGCCGATGGACGATTGGTCCGCGCCGATCGACGAGGAGCGGGAGAACGCCGCGGCAACGCGTGTCGTGCGCTCGACGGGCGCCGACCCGGCGGCGGTCGACGAGCTCGCCGCCTTCCTCTCCGACGCGTCGTCACCGGCGATCGTCGTCGGCGCGGGCGCCGACGACCGGAAGACGTGGGAAGCGCTCGTCGCGCTCGCGCGAGCGCCTCGTCGCACCGGTGTTCCAGGAGTCGTTCGGCGCACGTGCGGGGTTCCCGCAGGACCACGCGCTCTTCGCGGGCTTCCTGCCCGCCGACCGGCCGCGGCTCCGGGAGAAGCTCGCGCCCTACGACGCGGTCCTCGTCGTCGGCGCACCCGTGTTTCGCCAGTCTCCGTACGCGCCCGGGCGCTTCACGACGGGCCAGCGGCTCGCGCTCGTCTCCGCCGACGCCGACGAGGTGCACCGCAGCCCGGTCGAGGTCGCGGTGCTCGGCCCGCCGGCCGAGGTCTGTCGCGCGCTTGCCAAGGCGATCCCGCAGCGCGACGCCGAGCCGCCGCAGCAGTTCCGGTCGCCGCACGCTCCGGACCAGGCCGAGCCCCTGAGCGCCTCCCACGTCCTCGCCGCACTCGCGGAGCGCCTCTCGCGCGACACGATCGTCGTCGAGGAAGCGCCGGTCGACCGCCCCGAGCTGCACGACCGGCTCCTGGCGCGAGAGCCACTCGGGTTCGTCAGCGCCGCGATGGGCGGGCTCGGCTTCGCGCTCGCGGGCGCGACCGGCCTCCGCATGGCGCAGCCCGACCGGCCGGTGGTCGCAGTCGTCGGCGACGGCTCGTCGATCTACGGGATCCAGGCGCTCTGGAGCGCCGCGCACTACGAGGTCGGCGTCCTCTTCGTGATCCTCTCGAACGGCGGCTACGCGATCATGGACCGCCTCGCGGAGCGTCACGACCTCGCGGCGCCGTGGCCCGCGTTCGACGTCGACGTCGCGGCGGTCGCGCGCGGCTTCGGCTGTGAGGCGCGTCGCCTCTCCACGCACGACGAGCTCGTCGCCGCGCTCGACGAGGTCGTTCCGACCCTCGCGACGCGCGACCGCCCGCTCCTGCTCGACGTGGTGATCACGCCCACGCAGACGTTCGCGCCCTGAGGCGCGAACGTCTGCGCGTGGGAAGGAGCTAGCGGACCCTGAAGATCCGGTTGAGCTTCGGCCGGCCGACCGAGCTGAAGGTGTACGTGCCCCTCTTCAGCGTGACCGTCCAGGTCGAGCGCCCCCGGCCCTTGACGCTCGTCTGCTTGTGCACGCCCGGCCCGTTGAGGATGAAGTTCCGGGTCGCCGACGTGTCCGTGACGATGAACGTGTAGCGGCCTCTCGTCAGGTTCGTCACGCCGACACCGTCGAGACGGAGCGCGATGAACCGGTTGCCGACGGTGCCCTGCAGGTTCTTCCCGCCGGTGACGATGCTCGGCACCATCGCGGTCAGGTTCGGCAGCGTCTGGATGACGCCGTACTGCTTCGTGTACCGCGCGAGCTGCGAGAGCTTCGCGCGATCGACGATCGGGCTCCAGATCGGAAGCCGCACGCCCCGCGACGCTGCCGGGAGCAGATCGCGGATCTCGCTCGGGTTGGCCTGCGCATACGTCAGCGAGCGGTTGATCGCGCGCCGGAACTTCGCCGCGAGCTGCGGGTTCCGCTGCACCCAGCTGTTGAGCGCGCCGTAGCCGCCGATCGGCCAGTAGCGGCCGAGCACCGGTCCGGGCGCCAGCACCGTGCGTCCGCCGTCACCCAGGATCTGGGAGAGGAACGGCTCGGGCGTCCACACCGCGTCCACCTGCCCGTTGTTCAGCGCCGCCCGCATCAGCGGGAACCCCAGCGCCAGCAGGCGCACGGAGTCGGGGTTGACGCCGCGCTTCTGCAGCGCGGCCTTGATCATCACCTCGCCGACGCCCTTGAGCGCGTTGACGGCGATCGTCTTGCCGGCGAGGTCCGCAGGCGTCCTGATCGAGCTGTTCCCGCGGACGAGGATGTTCTGCCAGTTGTCGAGCTCCGATGTCCCCTCGACCTCGCTCGCCGCGACCGCGGTGAACGGGATGCCCTGTGTGCGGGCGATCATCATCGGGACGTAGCCGAGGTAGCCGATCTCGCCGTTCCCGTTCGCGAGCGCGAGGACGACGTCGTTGCCGCTCTGCAGGGTCCGCTTGGTGATCTCGATCCCTTCGGCCTCGAAGAAGCCCTTCTTGATCCCGAGATCCATCGGGAGCGCGTTCGCGATCGGCAGCGTGTCGACGGTGATCGTCACCATCGCGCGCTCGTGCGATCTCGGAGCGCTGGCGGCGACTCCTGTGAACGTCAACGTGCCGAGCATCGCCACGACGAACACGGCGGCGATCAGACGTGCCCGGCGGTTCCCCCCGAAAGCGACTCGTGCCATCTCCTCTCCTCTCGTTACGTCAGACGGAAACGAGGGTCGCCGGGTCCGGCTCCGGCGACGCCTCCTGCTCGCGCTTGATCAGGCGGTAGACGTGCGCCCGGAGGTGCGCGAACTCCGGGAGCTCCTTCGTCGCAAGCTGGTCACGCGGCCGCGGGAGCGGCACTCCGACGAGCTCCTTGACGTGCGTCGGCGCGTGCGTGAGCACGATGACGCGGTCGCCGAGGTAGACCGACTCGTCGATGTCATGGGTCACGAACAGGACCGTGATCCCGTACTCCTCTCGGACGCGCAGGATCAGGTCCTCCAGGTCGCCGCGCGTCTGCGCGTCCACCGACGCGAACGGCTCGTCCATCAGCAGGATCGACGGCTGGTACGCGAGCGCCCGCGCGATCGCGACGCGCTGCTGCATGCCGCCGGAGAGCTGCCACGGGTAGTGGTCGATGAAGCGGGTCAGGCCGACGGCGTCGAGCGACTCCTCGACGAGCCGCTTGCGGTCGGCGCTCGAGACCTTCTTGTGGCGGATCGGGAGCAGCACGTTGTTCCGCACCGAGGCCCAGGGCAGGAGCGAGCGGCTGTACTCCTGGAAGACGAGCGCGAGCTCCTCGGGCGGCCCGGTCACCGGCTTGCCGCGGAGCAGGACCTCGCCGTGCGTGGGCTTCATCAGCCCCGCGACGCACTTGAGCAGCGTCGTCTTGCCGCAGCCCGACGGGCCGACGACGCAGGCGAACTCGCCCTCCTCGACGGTCAGCGAGACGTCCCCGATCGCGTGCGTGGCCTTCTCGCCTTCTCCGTACGTCTTGCCGAGGGCTTTGATCTCGAGCATCTCGTCAGCTTCCGGTTGCCGCGCGCCAGCCGCGGTGCCACGCGAGGAACCGCCGCTCGGCGAGGATGAACACCAGGTTCAGGAGGTAGCCGAGGAGGCCGATCAGCACGATCGCGGCCCACATCGGCGCGAACTCGAACGTGTTCTTCGAGATCAGCAGGACGTAGCCGACCCCGTTCGTGCTCGAGAAGTACTCGGCGAGGACCATGATGATCACCGCGAGCGAGAGGCTCGTCCGCATCCCGGCGGCGATCTGCGGGAGCGACCCGGGGAGGACGATCCGGCGCACGCGCTGGAGCCGCCCGAGGCCATACGACCGCGCGGTGTCGACGAGCGTCGGGTCGATCGCCGCGGACGCCGTCGATCGTGTTCAGCAGTACCGGGAAGAAGCAGAAGAACGCGATGAAGGCGACCTTCTGCACGTCGCCGATCGAGTGCAGCAGGAGGACCGAGATCGGCAGCAGGGCCGGCGGCGGAAGGTTGCGCCAGAACTCGATGTGCGGCATCGCGAGCAGCCGTCCCCAGCGCGAGAGCCCGAGCGGGATGCCCACGGCGATCCCGAGCACGGCGGCGATGCCGAAGCCGAGCAGGATGCGGACGAGGCTCGGCACGACGTGCTCGTGGAACTGCGAGAAGAGCCACATGTCCTTGAACTCGACGAGGATCGTCGAGAGCCGCGGGAAGTACTGCGAGTCGGCGTGCACCGTCCACGCCTGCCACGCGAGCAGGATCGCGACGGGCACCGCGATCTCGGCGGCGATCGCGAGCGCGGAGTACGTCCGGCGGCTCACTCGATCTCCACCCGCTGCGACGGATGCCAGCGGAGCACGCGGCGCTCGAGCGCGGTCATGGCGAGGTGGATCAGCACGCCGAGGATCCCGGTCGCGAGCGCGTACGCGTACAGGTCGACGGTCAGGCCGAACGACGACGCGTAGTTGACCTCCTGGCCCGAGGCCGGGCACGCCCATGAAGAGCTCGGCCGTGAACGCGAGGATGAGCGAGACCTGCGACGAGATCCGGACGCCGGTCATGATGTACGGCACCGCGCTCGGCAGCGTGATGCGCCAGAGGCGCTCGAACCGGCCGAGGCGGAACGAGCGCCCGGTGTCGACCGCGAGCGGGTCGACGTCGCGCACGCCGTAGATCGTCTGGATCAGGAGCGGCCAGAACGCGCCGAACGTCGCGAGGAAGACCTCGCTCTTGAGCGTCGTCCCGAGCGTCAGGAAGAGGACGGGGATCAGCGCGGCCGACGGGATCGGGCGCAGGAACTCGATCGGCACGCGGAACGCGCGGCCCGCGAACTCGCTCGAGCCGAGGAAGATCCCGATCGGCACCGCGAGCACGGTCGCCAGCAGCAGTCCGAGCGCCCAGCCGCGCGACCGTGCGCAGGAACGCGATCCAGAAGTCGCTCGTGTGCATGAGCGACCAGAGCCTCTTCGACGGTCGTCGTCATCGCCGGCAGGTCCTGCTCCGAGATGAGCCCGGTGCGCGAGACGAGCTGCCAGATCAGCGAGCGCGGCCGCGATCGAGACCGTGAACGCGACGAGCTGCGTGAGCCCGCCGAGTCGAACGCGGTCGCGCGGCGGCTGTCTCCGTCGAGGCGACGCTCGTCACGCGTCCGCCCCGTCGCGGTAGCCCGCGCGCGCCGAGATCTCGGCGGCGGTCCGCTCGAGCGCAGGGCCGAGCCGCGCGGTCAGGTCGTCCATCGAGACCATCGTCCGGTGCACGGCGAGGTTGATCGCCGCCTCGATCTCGCCGCTCCGCGCGCGCACCGGCACGGCGATCGAGCGCAGCCCGTACGCGAGCTCCTCGTTGTTGACGGCGAGGCCGGCACTCGCGCACGCGCTCGAGCTCCTGGACGAGCGCGGACCGCTTCGTGACGGTGTTCGGCCCGCGGCTGACGAGCTCGATCCGGTCGAGCGTGGCGTCGCGGACGTCGGGCGGGAGGAAGGCGAGCAGCACCTTGCCCATCGACGTGCAGTACGCCGGGCAGGCGCGAGCCGACGTGGAGGTTGAGGTCGATCTCGCTCTGGCCCGCGCCCGAGCTCCGGACGCGCTCGACGTAGACGATCTCCGTGTCGTCGAGGATCGCCATGTTCACCGTGTGCCCGGTGTCGTCGCTCAGATGCTGGAGGTGCGGCCGCGCGAGCTCGGGCAGCTCCATCGAGTTGATCGCCGAGAAGCCGAGGTCGAGCACGCGCGGGCCGAGCCGGTACTTCCGGCTCGCGCGGTCCTGCTGGAGGTAGCCGAGCGCGGTGAGCGTCCCGACGTAGCGGTGGGCCGTGCTGCGGTTGAGCGCGAGCGCGCGGGCGAGCTCGCTGATCCCGAGCAACGGCTTCGCCGGCTTGAACGCCGAGAGGATCGCGAGCCCTCGCTCGAGCGACTGCGAGTAGCTCGTGGGACGCTCCGCCACAGCCACGTTCCGGCTATTCAAACACTGTCTTGACAGTCGGACAAGCCGAGTCGTACGGTCCCGGAAGACCCGGAAGCCACGAGCGAAGGAGAGGCGAGTGGCGACGACGACCGGCAGATCCAGGAGTACGGCCACTTCATCGGCGGCGCGGCGGAGGCGCCGGGGGAGACCTTCGAGGACACGGATCCGTTCAGCGGCGACGTCGTCGCCCGCGTGACGCGCGGGCGACCCGCGAGGACGCGCGGCGCGCGGTCGAGGCCGCGGCCGCCGCCTTCCCCGCGTGGTCGCAGGCCTCGCCCGAGACGAGGCAGGCGATCTTCCTCAAGGCCGCCGACATCCTCGAGAGCCGCGGCGACGAGGTCGTCGACCTCCTCGCGCGCGAGACCGGGAGCACGTTCGGCTTCGCGATGT
Organism: uncultured Actinomycetes bacterium; assembly: GCA_963737405.1. Lineage (GTDB taxonomy): Bacteria > Actinomycetota > Thermoleophilia > Gaiellales > Gaiellaceae > JACCTU01. The sequence goes on along the minus strand of CAVTSL010000006.1, from coordinate 298,274 downwards.
TCCAGCTCCATTTCGTCCCCGGGCTGCTGCGCCAGGCGGCGGCGATCCCGTACGCGCCGATCGGGCAGGTGCTGCCGACGGACACGCCGGGTCGCATGGCGATGGGGATCCGCCAGCCGGTCGGCGTCGTCGGCGCGATCGCGCCGTGGAACGCCGCGCAGATCCTCTCCGCGCGCTCGATCACCGCGCCCCTCGCGCTCGGCAACACGGTCGTCCTGAAGCCGTCCGAGTGGTCGCCGGTCGTCGGCGGGCTGATCTGGGGCGAGATCTTCGCCGAGGCCGGGCTGCCCGGAGGGCGTGCTGAACGTCGTCACCCACGCGCCCGGCGAGGCGGCGCCGATCGCCGAAGAGTTCGTCGAGAACCCTGCCGTGCGCCGGATCAACTTCACCGGCTCCACCGCGACCGGGCGGAAGCTCGCCGAGGCGGCCGGCCGGAACCTCAAGCGGGTCGTGCTGGAGCTCGGCGGCTACAACCCGCTGATCGTGCTCGGCGACGCGGACGTCGAGTACGCGGTCAACGCGTCGGCGTTCGGATCGTTCATGCACCAGGGGCAGATCTGCATGTCGACGCGGCGGATCATCGTGGAGCGCTCGATCGCGGACGAGTTCTCGCAGCGGCTCGCCGAGAAGACCGCGACGCTCAAGACCGGCGACCCGAAGGAGCCCGACACGATCATCGGTCCGCTCATCAACGAGCAGGCGCTCGCGACCGTGCGTTCGCGGGTCGAGGACGCCGTCGCGAAGGGCGCGAAGGTGCTCGCGGGCGGCGACGCCGACGGCCCGGCGTACCAGGCGACGCTGCTCACCGACGTCCCCGAGGACTCGGAGTTCGCGACCGAGGAGACGTTCGGGCCGGTCGTCGCGATCGAGGTGGTCGACAGCGCGGACGAAGCCGTTCAGCGCGCGAACGCGACGAGCTACGGGCTCAGCGCCGGGATCATCACGAGCGATCCCGACCGCGGGTTCGCGCTCGCGCGCGAGCTCGAGAGCGGGATCGTCCACGTGAACGACCAGACGATCGCCGACGAGCCGCAGATGCCGTTCGGCGGCGTCAAGGGCAGCGGCTACGGGCGATTCGGCGGACAGGCGGTGATCGACGAGTTCACCGAGCTCCGCTGGATCACGGTGCAGAGCGGCTCGCACCCGTATCCGTTCTAGGCCGTGGCGGAGATCGTTCAGCTCGACGAGGCGATCGCCGAGCTCGTGCGCGACGGCGACGTCGTCGCGCTCGAGGGCTTCACGCACCTGATCCCGCACGCGGCCGGGCACGAGATCATCCGGCAGGGCCGGCGCGACCTGACGCTCGTGCGCATGACGCCCGACGTCGTCTACGACCAGATGATCGGGATGGGCTGCGCGCGGAAGCTCGTCTTCTCGTGGGGCGGCAACCCGGGCGTCGGCTCGCTCCACCGCCTCCGCGACGCGGTCGAGCACGACTGGCCGGCGCCGCTCGAGCTCGAGGAGCACTCGCACGCGGGCATGGCGGCCGCGTACGCGGCGGGCGCCGCCCGGCTGCCGTTCGGCGTGCTGCGCGGCTACGCCGGGAGCGACCTCGCCGAGCGCACCGCCGTCGGCTGGGTCACGTCGCCGTTCACCGGCGAGGAGGCCGCGGTCGTGCCGCCGCTCCGCCCCGACGTGACCGTCGATCCACGCGCAGCAGGCGGACGAGGCGGGGAACGTGCAGCTGTGGGGCATCAGCGGCGTGCAGAAGGAGGCGGTGCTCGCGGCCGACCGCGCGCTCGTGACGGTCGAGGAGGTCGTCCCGTAGCTCGAGCCGCGGCCCGGGCGCCGTCTTCCTCCCGTCGTGGGTGGTCACTGCGGTCGCGGTGGCGCCGCGCGGCGCGCACCCGTCGTATGCGCAGGGCTACTACGACCGGGACAATGCGTTCTACGTCGCATGGGACGAGATCAGCCGCGACCGCGACACCTTCCTCGCCTGGATGCGCGAGCACGTGATCGAGACGGCGAGCGCGCCCGCGTGACCGAGTCGCCGAACGGCCGCTACACGGCCGACGAGATGATGGCCGTCGCCGCCGCGCGCCGGCTCGCCGACGGTGCGGTCTGCTTCGTCGGGATCGGCGTGCCGAGCCGCGCCGCGAACCTCGCGCGCGCGACGCACGCACCGCACGCCGTGCTCATCTACGAGAGCGGGACGATCGGCGCGAAGCCGGAGCACCTGCCGCTCTCGATCGGCGACGGCGAGCTCGCGGAGACAGCCGACGTCGTCGTCTCGGTGCCGGAGATCTTCTCGTACTGGCTCCAGGGCGGCCGGATCGACGTCGGCTTCCTCGGCGCCGCGCAGATCGACCGGTTCGGCAACCTCAACAGCACCGTGATCGGCGACTACGACCGGCCGCAGGTGCGGCTGCCGGGCGGAGGCGGCGCTCCCGAGATCGCGGCGTGGTGCCGCGAGACGTTCGTGATCCTGCGCCAGAGCACGCGCACGTTTGTCGAGCGGCTCGACTTCCGCACCACGGTCGGGCACGGCGAGGGCTGCCGGCTCGCGCGAGCGGCTCGGCTTCGGCGGCGCGGGCGTGACCTGTGTCGTCACCGACCTCGGCGTGCTCGAGCCCGATCCCTCGACCGCCGAGCTGACGCTGACCGAGCTTCATCCCGGCGTGACGGTCGACGACGCACGCGCCGCGACGGGCTGGCAGCTTCGCGTCGCGGACGACGTGCACTCGCGTCGAAGAGCCGACGGGCGAGGAGCTCGCGGCGCTCCGCTCGCTGAAGCCGGCGAAGGCGGTGGCGGGGTGACGGACGGCGGCCAGCCGCCCTACCTCTGGAACGACTACGTCTCGACGCGCCTGCGCGCGCCGCTCCGGCCGCTCGTGATCGTGCCGGAGACGCTCTCGGAGCTGACCGGCCCCGCGTTCGGCGACGGCGACGTCGGCGAGCTCGACCACGACCTCACCCGCCAGCACGACGGCGAGCCGCTCGGCGAGCGCATCATCGTCTCGGGACGGGTGACGGACCGCGACGGGCGGCCGGTTCGCTCGGCGCTGATCGAGATCTGGCAGGCGAACGCCGCCGGCCGCTACGTCCACGACGGCGACCAGCATCCGGCGCCGCTCGACCCGAACTTCACCGGTGCGGGCCGTTGCCTGACCGACGACGACGGCGTCTATCGCTTCGTCACGTCAAGCCCGGCGCGTACCCGTGGAGGAATCACGAGAACGCCTGGCGCCCGGCCCACATCCACCTCTCGCTCTTCGGCCGCGCGTTCACGAACCGGCTCGTCACGCAGATGTACTTCCCCGGCGACCCGCTCTTCGAGCAGGACCCGATCTTCCAGTCGGTGCGCGACCCGAAGGCGCGCGACCGGCTCGTGTGCTCGTTCGATCTCGGCACGACGGTGCCCGAGTGGGCGCTCGGCTACCGGTTCGACGTCGTGCTCGGAGGGCCGGCGGCGACGCCGCTCGAGGAATGACGCTTCCGGCGACACCGTCGCAGACCGTCGGGCCGTTCTTCTCGTTCGGCCTCTGCGAGCGACCCTCGCGCTGACCTCGTCACGGAGGGCACGCGCATGCGTCGGCCGCGTGTTCGACGGCGCGGGCGAGCCGGTGCCGGACGCGATGGTCGAGATCTGGCAGGCGGATGCCGACGGCCGGTACCGCGGCGACTTCGGCTGGGGCCGTTGCGGCACCGACGCCGAGGGCGGTTCGCGTTCACGACGGTCAAGCCCGGACGCGTCGACGGGCAGGCGCCGCACCTCGTGGTGCTCGTCTTCGCGCGCGGGCTGCTGAAGCCGGTGCTGACGCGGATGTACTTCCCGGACGAGACGGAGGCGAACGCGCGCGACGCGATCCTCGCGCTCGGTCCCGGCGGAGCAGCGCGCGACGCTCGTGGCACGCGCACGCGATGATGTGCTCGAGTTCGACGTGCACCTCCAGGGAGATCGACAGACCGCCTTCTTCGCGCTCTGACGTGTTCGAGCGCCTCTTCGTCCCCGACTGGATCCTCTCGGCAGTGTCCGACCGCGCCTGGCTGCAGGCGATGCTGGACGCCGAACGCGCGCTCGCGGCGGCGGAGGCGCAGGCAGGCGTCATCCCCGCCGAGGCGGCGGACGCGATCGCCGTCGGCGTGCGACGCCGATCGCTTCGACGTCGACGAGCTCGCGATCGCAGGGTCGCGCGGCCGGCAACCCGGTGGAGCCGCTCGTCCGCGCGCTCGCCGAAGCCGTCGGCGACTCCGGCCGCTACGTCCACTGGGGCGCGACGAGCCAGGACGTGCTCGACACCGCCGCGATGCTCGTCGCGCGCGACACCGTCGCGCTGATCCTCGAGCGTCTCGACCGAACCGCCGACGCGTGTGCCGCGCTCGCCGACGCGCATCGCGCGACACCGATGGTCGGCGCGAACGCTGCTTCAGCAGGCGGTGCCGACGACGTTCGGAGCGAAGTCCGCGGCGTGGTTGACGGGGCTGCTCGACGCGCGGGAGGACCTCGCCGCGCTCGAGTTCCCGGCGCAGCTCGGCGGCGCGGCGGGGACGCTCGCGCCGCTCGGGGACGCCGGGCCCGAGGTCGTCCGGCTCTTCGCCGAGGAGCTTGGGCTCTCGGTGCGGCCCGTGTGGCACACGATCCGGACGCCGGTCGCGCGGATCGGTGCAGCGCTCGACCTGGCCGCCGGCGTCGCGGCGAAGATCGCGCTCGACGTCGTGCTGCTCTCGCAGACCGAGGTGGGAGAGGTGCGCGAGGGCTCGGGCGGCGCGTCCTCGACCATGCCGCACAAGCAGAACCCGAAGGACAGCACGCTCGCGATCGCGTGCGCGCGCGTCGCGCACGGGCATGCGTCGACGCTCACCGGCGGCCTCGCGCAGGAGCACGAGCGCGCCGCGGGAGCCTGGCACGCGGAGTGGCCGTCGCTCACGGGCGCGCTCACCTACGCCGGCGGCGCGGTTGCGGCCGTCGGACGTGCGCTCGACGGGCTCGAGGTGGACGTCGACGCGATGCGGCGGAACCTCGAGCTGACGCAAGGCGCAGTCTTCGCCGAGCAGGTGACGTTCCTGCTCGCCGAGCGGATCGGGCGACGCGGAGGCACGCGAGCGCGTCGAGCGTGCGCTCGCGACCGGACGCGTCCGCTGCGCGACGAGCTCGAGCTGCCCGACGGCGCGTTCGACCTCGAAGCGGCTGTTGCGACCGCGAGCGCCGTCGTCGACCAGGCGCTCGAGCGCTACGGAGCCGTCCGGTGAACCTGCGCCACCGGCTCGAAGGCCCGGACGACGCGCCCGTCCTCGTGCTCGCGAACTCGCTCGGCACGACGCTCGAGCTCTGGGATCGCAACGTCGACGCGTGGACGTCGAACGTTCGCGTTCTCCGCTACGACGCCCGCGGGCCACGGCGGCTCCGACGTCCCGCCCGGCCCGTACTGCGTCGAGCAGCTCGGGCGCGACGTGCTCGGGCTGCTCGACGAGCTCGGCGTCGAGCGCGCGTCGTTCTGCGGCATCTCGCTCGGGGGCGCGACCGGGCTGTGGCTGGCGGCGAACGCGCCCGAGCGGATCGAGCGCCTCGTCGTCGCGTGCAGCTCGGCCCGCTTCGGCGAGCCCAGCCGGCTGGCACGAGCGAGCCGAGCTCGTCCGCACAGCGGGCATGGAAGCGATCGCCGACGCCGTCGTGTCGCGCTGGTTCACGCCGGACGCGCCGCGTGAGCTCGTCGCCGCCCACCGCGCGATGCTCGTCTCGACCCCGCCCGACGGCTACATCGCGACGTGCGAGGCCTTGGCGGCGTGGGACTTCCGCGAGCGCCTCGGAGAGATCCGCGCGGACACGCTCGTGATCGCAGGCGCGGACGACGCCGCCGCGCCGGTGGCCTATTCGGAGGTGATCGCGGACGGCGTCCCGGCCTCGCGCCTCGTCGTGCTCGAGCACGCGGCGCACCTCGCGAACGTCGAGCGCGCCGACGCGTTCTCCGAGCTCGTCGACGCACACCTCCGACCGCGCGTGGAGGCCGCATGAGCGACGAAGGGATGCGCATCCGCCGCGAGGTGCTCGGTGATGAGCACGTAGATCGGGCCGTCGAGCGGACGACGCCCGAGACCGAGGAGTTCCAGGACTTCATCACGCGCTATGCCTGGGGCGAGATCTGGGCGCGGCCGGGCCTCGACCGGCGCACGCGCAGCTGCATCACACTGGCCATGCTCGTCGCGCTCAACCGCGAGCACGAGCTCGCGATGCACATCCGCGCCGCGCTCCGCAACGGCGTGACGAGCGACGAGATCAAGGAGGTGCTCCTCCAGTCCGCGGTGTACTGCGGCGTGCCCGCCGCGAACGGCGCGTTCGCCGTCTTCCGCGACGTGCTCGCGACGCTCGACGAGTGAGAACGCAGGTCGGCATCGTCGGCGCCGGCCCGGCGGGGCTCGTGCTCGCGCACCTGCTGCACCTGCGCGGGATCGACTCGGTCGTGCTCGAGTCGCGCAGCCGCGAGTACGTCGAGAGCCGGATCCGCGCCGGCGTGCTCGAGCAGGGAACGGTCGACCTACTGACCGAGATAGGCGTCGGCGACCGGCTGCGGCGTGAGGGGCTCGTGCACGAGGGCATCGAGCTGCAGTTCGACGGCGAGCGCCACCGGATCCACTTCACGGAGCTCACCGGCGGGCGGAGCATCACCGTCTACGGCCAGCAGGAGGTGGTCAAGGACCTGATCGCGGCGCGGCTCGAGACGGGCCGCCCGCTCCTCTTCGAGGCCGAGGCGGTGGAAGTCGACGCAGACCGCGCGGTCGTCCGCTACCGGCACGACGGCGCCGAGCGACACGCTCGAGTGCGACGTCGTCGCGGGCTGCGACGGGTTCCACGGCGTCTGCCGCGACTCGATCCCGGACGGCGTCCTGCGCGAGACGTCGCGCGAGTACCCGTTCGGCTGGCTCGGCATCCTCGCCGAGGCCGCCGCCGTCGAACGAGGAGCTGATCTACGCGTACCACGAGCGCGGCTTCGCGCTCCACAGCATGCGCTCGCCGCAGCTCACGCGTCTCTACCTCCAGTGCCGCCCCGACGAGCCGCTCGACGAGTGGCCGGACGAGCGCATCTGGGAGGAGCTGCGCGCCAGGCTCGGGCTGCCGGGCTGGACGCTCAACGAAGGCCCGATCGTCGAGAAGGGCGTGACCGGCATGCGCAGCTTCGTCGTCGAGCCGATGCAGCACGGTCGGCTCTACCTCGCGGGCGACGCCGCGCACATCGTTCCGCCGACCGGCGCGAAGGGGCTGAACCTCGCCGTCGCCGACGTGCGGGTCCTCGCCGACTCGATCGCCGCGGGAGACGCCTCGCAGCTCGAGCGCTACTCGGAGACCGCGCTCCGGCGCGTCTGGCGCGCCGAGCACTTCTCGTGGTGGATGACGTCGATGCTGCACCGGCTCCCGGGCGGCGACGAGTTCGACGCACGGTTGCAGCTCTCGCAGCTCGCGTACGTCTGCTCGTCGCGCGCGGCAGCGACGTCGCTCGCCGAGAACTACGTCGGGCTCGAGTCGGTCTGACCCGGGCGCGCGGCAGCCTGCTGCTCGCGGCGGGCATCGTGCTCGCGGGCCTGAACCTGCGGCTCTCCGTCGCGAGCGTCCCTCCGGTCGTCGACGAGATCGAGCAGGACCTCGGGCTCTCGTCGGCCGCGGGCGGGCTGCTGACGAGCCTGCCCGTGCTGTGCTTCGGCCTGCTCGCGACGGCGGCGCCCGGCCTCATGCGTCGGCTCGGCGCGGAGCGCACGCTCCTTGCCGCGCTCGTTCCCGTCGTCGTCGGCGTCGCGCTGCGCGCGGACGCCTCGGTCGCCGCGCTCTTCGCCGGGACGGTCGTCGCGGGCGCGGGGATCGCGGTCGCGAACGTCGTCGTTCCGGCCGTCGTCAAGGCGCGGTTCGAGGAGTGGACCGGGGTGCTCATGGGCGTCTACGTCGCCGCACTGGGCGCCGGTGCCGCGCTCGCGGCCGGCCTGACGGCGCCGCTGACGCGCGCGTTCGACGGGCAGTGGAACCTCGCGCTCGCCGTGTGGGCGATCCCTGCCGCGGTCGCGCTCGGGGTGCTGGCCGTCGGTGTCACCCGCGACGTCGAGACGTTCGGCGCCGAGGCGGGGTCGATGCGGCTGCTCGTGCGCGACCGGCTCGCGTGGCAGGTCACGCTCTTCTTCGGCTCGCAGTCGCTGCTCTTCTACGCGGGGCTCGCGTGGCTCCCGTCGATCCTGCGCGACGACGGGTACTCCGCGTCGTCCGCCGGGACGGCGCTCGCGCTCTACGCGCTGCTCGGGATCCCGCCGTCGCTCGTCGTGCCGGTGCTCGCGGCGCGGATGCGCGAGCAACGGCCGCTCGTCGCGCTCGCGGTGGCGTTCGAGGTCGCGGCGATCGTCGGTCTCCTGCTCGCGCCCGACGTCGCATTCGTCTGGGTGACCTGCTTCGCGCTCGGTCAGGGAGCGGCGTTCTCGCTGGCGCTGACGTTGATGGTGCTGCGCGCCCCCGACGCCGACAGCGCGGCGTCGCTCTCGGCGCTCGCGCAGTCGATCGGCTACACGATCGCCGCCGCGGGGCCGTTCCTGCTCGGCGCGCTCCACGACGCGACCGACGGCTGGCGCGCACCGCTCGCCACGATGCTCGCATGCACCGCTCTGCTCCTCGCGGCGGGACTCGGCGCAGGACGGCCGCTGCTGGTCGGCCGTGATAGGAGAGGGCGATGAAAAGGCTCGCGGTCGTCGTCGCCGTCCTCTCGCTCGCCGGCTCGGGCGCGCAGGCCGGTGCCGCCACCCAGCCGAAGCTGCGCGTCCTGTTCGTCGGCAACAGCCTCACGTACGTGAACGACCTGCCGGCAGTCGTTGCCGGCCTCGGCGCCGCGTCGAGGCTCCCGGACGTCGAGTACCGGATGCTCGCTCCGGGCGGCTGGAGCATCGAGGACCACTGGACGATCGGCGACGCGCCGAAGGTGCTCGCGTCCGGGAACTGGGACGCCGTCGTGCTGCAGCAGGGGCCGTCGGCGCTGCCCGAGAGCCAGGTGAACCTGCGGACGTGGGCGACACGCGCCGCCGACGACGCGCGGAAGCACGGTGTGCGGCCCGCGCTCTACACGGTCTGGCCCGAGCGCTATCGCTTCGCGGTCTTCCCGGACGTGCTCGCCTCCTACCGGAACGCCGCGATCGCCTCGCGATCGGAGCTGCTCCCGGCCGGCGACGCGTGGCGCGCGGCGTGGCGGCGCGATCCGAGGCTCCAGCTCTACGGGCCCGACGGCTTCCATCCGAGCCGGCTCGGCACGTACCTCGCTGCGCTCGTGATCTACGCGGGCCTCGTGAAGGCCTCGCCCGTCGGGCTGCCGCGCGTCGTGCCGATGCCGAACGGGCGGTACGCGGTGCCGCTCGGGCGGGCGCGGCTGCTCCAGCGCGCCGCGGCCGAAGCGCTCAGGCGCCGCTAGAGCGCGACGATCTCGAAGCGGGGCGGGCGTCTGCGGGTCGCCATCTGTGCAAAGATACTTTGCAAATGTCCTTTGCGCAAGCTCGGGAGGACCCGGACGGCCGCGCCGTCCGGATCGGGACGGCGGCCCAGCTCCAGGCGCTCGCCCATCCGGTCAGGCTCAGGCTGCTCGACGCGCTCGGCCGCCGTGCCGCGACGGCGACGCAGCTCGCGCGCGAGCTCGGCGAGTCCTCGGGGAGCACGAGCTACCACCTGCGCGTGCTCGGCCGCGCCGGGATCATCGAGGAGGACAGCTCGCGGCGGCACGGGCGCGAGCGCTGGTGGCGGCGGCCCGAGGAGTCGCTCCTGCTGCCGAGCGGCTCGGACGAGCCGGACGAGAGAGCCGCGGAGCTTCGGTTGCGGTCGTACTTCGTCGAGCGCGACGACGACGCGCTCCGGACGTTCATCGACGGCGAGGACGTCCTGCCGGCCGAGTGGCGCGCGAGCGCGTTCATCGGCAACTGGACGGTCTGGCTGACGCCCGAGGAGGCGAACGAGCTCGGCGCGCGCATCGTCGCGATGCTCGACCCCTACCGCTCGCGCGACGAACGCCCCGAGAACGCCCGAAAGCTGCTCGCCACCTATCGCGCGCTGCCGGGCCCGGACGAGTCGTAGGACACTCCGCCTAAACTCGCCCGATGGGCGGTCGTTCGGGGAAGGCGCTCCTCGCTGCCGCGCTGTCGCTCGTCGTGCCGGGGGCCGGCCAGCTCTATCTCGGCGAGCGCCGACGCGCGGTCGTGCTGTTCGCGCTCTTTGCCGCGTGCTGCGCAGCCGCGCTCGCACTCGTCGGCGTCGGACGCGAGCTCGCGCTCTCGTCGGTCGGTCGGACGCTCCTCGTCGCGCTGCTGCTCGCGAACGGCGCCGTGCTCGCGCTGCGGCTGTTCGCGATCCTCGACGCGGGACGCGGGGCGATCGCGTCGCGGTTCGCCGCCGTCGCGCTCGCCGTGCTCGCCATCGCCGCCGCCGCGCCGCACGTCGCCGCCGCGTACGTCGCGGTGCGTGGCTACGGCGTGCTCGATGCCGTCTTCGCGAGCGAGGAGCCGAAGGACGTGCTCGGCGGCGGCCAACTGCTCCTCGCCGGCCCGCTCGTCGGGCGTGCGCCTCGCGACCTCGACCCGCCGGGACAGCGACCGCTTCGCGCGCTCCCGGGCCCGGCGCCGTCGCCCTTCCGCGGAGCGGGGCGGCCGCTCAGCGACTCGGCGAAGCTCGTCGCGGACGAGCAGGACGAGCTCGACCCACCCTGGGTGACGATCCTCCTGCTCGGGAGCGACGAGGGCCCGCGGCAGGCGGGCGACCGCACCGACACGATGATCGTCGCCGCGATCCAGCGTGAGACCGGGCGCGCCGTGCTCTTCGGCGTGCCGCGGAACCTCGTCGGGGTCCCGGTCCGCGCCGGCTTCCGCTTCCCGGACCTCCTGAACGCGCTCTACCAGTTCGGAAACCGCCGGCCCGAGCTCTTCCCCGGCGGCCGCGACCCCGGCGCCACCGCGCTCAAGCAGACGATCTCGCGGCTGCTCGGCCTCCGGATCGAGTACTACGCGATGGTCGACCTGAACGGCTTCGTGCAGATGGTCGACGCGCTCGGCGGCGTGCGGATCCGGGTGAAGGAGCGGATCGTCGACGAGGTGACGCGACCCGCCTGGAGGGAGACGAAGCCGAAGATCGACGTCTACCCGGGCCGCACGTACCGCTTCACCGGCCGGACAGCGCTCGCGTACGTGCGCTCACGCAAGGCGTCGAACGACTACCGCCGCATGGCGCGGCAGCGCTGCTTCCTGAGCGCGCTCGCCGACCAGCTCGACGTCGGGTCGGTGCTGCGGCACTTCGGCTCGCTCGCCGATGCCGTCGAGTCGAGCGTCCGCACCGACATCCCGCTCGACCGCGCGCCCGACCTCGCGCGGCTCGCGGCCGGTGTCGACCGCAAGCAGACGCTGACCGAGACGTTCGGCCCGCCGTACTTCGCGGGGCGGCGGTGGGACCGCTTCCCGTACCCGAACGTCGGGAAGATCCAGGCGGCGGTGCGCGACGCGATCCTGCACCCGGAGCTCGCGCGCGAGCGGAGGCAGATCTCGTCGGCGAGCTCGTCCTGCTGAGTCAGAACACGAGGTAGACGACCTCGCCGACCATCGACGGCTTCTCCTCGCCGCGCACCTCCATCTGCACCGCGACGCGGTAGAGGACGCCGTCGCCGCGTGGCTCGCTCGAGACGAGCGTCGCGTGCACCCGCACCTCGGAGCCCGACTTGACCGGCGCGGTGAAGCGCACCTTCTCCGTCCCGTAGTTGATGCCCATCCGCGCGTCGCTGATGCTCAGCACCTGCGAGAGCAGGAACGGCAGCAGCGCGAGCTGCAGGTAGCCGTGCGCGACGGTGGTGCCGAACGGGCCCTGCGCCGCCATCTCCGGGTCGACGTGGATCCACTGGTGGTCGTGCGTGCCTTCGGCGAACAGCTCGATCTGGCGCTGGTCGATCGTCGTCCAGTCGCTCGCGCCGAGGTCGAGGCCGTCGGCCTGCGCGAGCTCTTCGAGGGTGAGGGTCGTCATGCCTCCACCTTCTCATGCAGCCGCGCGCGGAGCGCCTTGCGGTCGACCTTGCCGACGGGCGTCAGCGGCAGCGCACCGACGACGTGCACCTCGCGCGGGTACTTGTACCCGCCGATCCGCTCGCGCGACCAGGCGACGAGCTCGGCCGGCTCCAGCTCGCCGCTCAGAGCGACGAAGGCGACGACCTCCTCGCCGCACTCGGCGTCGCGGCGGCCGACGACGGCCGCGCCTTCGACCGCGGGATGCTCGAGCAGCGCCTCCTCGACGTCGCGCGGGAAGACGTTGAAGCCTCCGCGGATGATCAAGTCCTTCTTGCGGTCGACGACGTAGAGGTAGTCGTCCTCGTCGAGCCGCCCGAGATCGCCGGTGTGGAGCCACCCGTCGCGCAACGCTTCGGCGGTCTGCTCAGGCGCGCGCCAGTAGCCGCGCATGACGAGCGGGGAGCGCACGCAGATCTCCCCGACCTCGCCGGTCGGGACGTCGCGGTCATCGTCGTCGAGGATGCGGACCTCGACCTCGGGAAGCGGCTGCCCGACCGAGCCGAGGCGTCCGGTCCCGGGGCGCGTCGTCGAGACGAGCGCCGACGTCTCGGTCAGGCCGTAGCCCTCGCGGATCTCGGTCTGCGGCAGACGGCGCCCGAGCTCGTGGACGACCTCGGGCGCGAGCGGTGCGGCGCCGGACGCGATGTAGCGGAGCTCCGAGAGCTCGTAGTCCTCGAGCGGCTGCGCCAGCAGCAGGTGGAGCATCGACGGCACGACCGCGACGATCTGCGAGCGGTGCTCCTGGGCGAGCTGCAGCCATCCCTCGGGTCGAACCAGCGCATCAGCACGGCCCGGCCCGGCTCGGTCGAATGGAGGCCGACGCACGTCACGAGGAGGCCGAACGCGTGCGAGAGCGGGAGGGAGGTGAGCGAGCGGACGATCCCCGGCACGCGGCCGGAGTCCTCGGCCGCCTTGCCCGCCATCCAGAGGCTCTCGTGGGAGAGCATCACGCCCTTCGCCCTGCCGGTCGTTCCGCCCGTGTACATGAGCGCCGCGAGCTCGGAGTCCTCGAGCTCGACGATCGGCGACTCGCCGCCCGACTCGAGCTCGGCGAACTCGTCGGTCGAGATGACGCGCGCGTTCGGCGCGGCTTCCCGCGCGGTGTCGGCGAACTCGGGCGTCGCGACCACGACGCGCGCCTCCGCGTCGTCGACGATGTGCTTCAGCTCGGGCGGCGGGAGCAGGAAGATCGCCGGCGTGACGACCGCGCCGATCCGCCAGAGCGCGTTGTAGGCGATCCCGACCTCCGGGCAGTTCGCCATGAGCACGACGACGCGATCGCCGGGCGCGACGCCGGCGTCGCGGAGCCCGGCGGCGAGCCGACGCGCACGCTCGTGGAGCCGCCCGGACGTGTGCCACGCGCCCTCGAAGAAGAGCGCCTCGTGGTCGCCGTGCCGCTCGAGCAGCCGCTCGGCGGCGACCGCCAGGTTCCGCTCAGCCAACTTCGCGCATCGAGCGGCCGCCGGCCTTGTGCATCAGCTCCAGCATCCCCTCGGGCGCCGCGCCGTCCGGGAACCGCTCGAGGAGCTCCGCGAGGAAGTCGCCCGGCTCCCAGCCGTCGTCCGACGCGATCAGCTCGCCGGCGTCCCAGCCGCGGAGCACGTTGACCGACCCGCCCCAGACGAAGAAGCACTGGCCCGTGATCCCCTGCGCCTCGTCGGAGGCGAGCGCGACGACGATCGGCGACATGTTCGCGGGATCGAGCGGGTCGAACACGCCCTCCTCGGGCTTCGGCAGCTCGCCGAACGTCACCTCGGTCATCCGCGTGCGCGCGTTGGGCGCGATGCAGTTGACGGTGACGCCGTAGCGCGCCAGCTCCTGCGCGGCGATGAGCGTGAAGCCCGCGATCCCGGCCTTCGCCGCGCCGTAGTTCGCCTGGCCGACGTTGCCGAACACCCCCGAGGGGCTCGACGTGTTGATCACGCGCCCGCGCACCTCGTCGCCCTCCTTCGAGCGCTCGCGCCAGTACGCCGCGGCATGCCGCGTCGGCGCGAAGTGGCCCTTCAGGTGGACGGCGATCACCGCGTCCCACTCCTCCTCGGTCATGTTCACGAGCATGCGGTCGCGGAGGATCCCGGCGTTGTTGACGAGGATGTCGAGCCGGCCGTAGCGCTCGATCGCGCGGCCGATCATGTGCTCGGCGGCGTCGAAGTTCGAGACGTCGTCGTAGCTCGCGACCGCCTGGCCGCCGGCCGCGACGATCTCGTTCACGACGCTCTGCGCCGGAGAGGCGTCCGTCCCCTCGCCGGCGAGCGAGCCGCCGAGGTCGTTCACGACGACCTTCGCACCGGCGCGGGCGAGCGCGAGCGCGTGCTCGCGACCGATGCCGCGCCCGGCGCCGGTGACGATCGCGACCTTGCCCTCGAGCGACGGCACGTGAGGAGTCTAAGCTCGGCGCGTGGAGAGGGGAATAGTGGTCGAAGAGCTCGGCGAGCTCGAGCTCGTGGAGATCGAGGTCGACGAGCCGGAGGAGCACGAGGTGCTGGTCCGGATCGAGGCGACGGGCGTGTGCCACAGCGACCTGCACGTCCTCGAGACCGGCTTCTCGCATCCGCGGCCGATCCTGCTCGGGCACGAAGGGGCGGGAGTCGTCGAGCGAGCCGGGCCGGGCGTCGAGACGATCGCGGAAGGCGACCGCGTGATCATCGGGTGGCGCGCTCCCTGCGGAGAGTGCCGGTGGTGCCTGCGCGGCGACCCGCGGCGCTGCCGGACGCCCGCGTCCGCCGGGGCTCGCTTCCGCCTGCCGGACGGCCGCCCGCTGACGCGCGCGTTCGGCGCGGGCACCTTCGCGACGCGGACGGTCGTGCACGAGCGCGCGGCGGTGCCGTTCGACGATCTGCCGTCCGAGCAGGCGTGCCTGATCGGCTGCGCCGTCGCGACCGGGGTCGGCTCGGTGCTGCAGACGGCGGGCGTCTGGCCCGGAGCGCGCGTCGGCGTGATCGGCTGCGGCGCGGTCGGGCTGTGCGTCGTGCAGGGAGCGCTGATCGCCGGAGCCTCGGAGGTGCACGCCGTCGACGTCGACGAGCGGAAGCTCGAGGTCGCGCGCCGGTTCGGCGCGACGCACACGGGGCCTGCGTCGCGGCTCGACTTCGTCTTCGACGTCGTGGGCCGGCCCGAGACCGTCGAGCAGGCGCTCGAGATGCTCGGCCACGCGGGCACGCTCGTCTACATCGGCCTCCCGCACCCGGACGCGCACGTCGACCTCGCGCTGAAGCCGCTCTTCGACCGACGGCTGCGGTTCGTCGTCTCGCACGGAGGCGACCACGTTCCCGCCGAGGACTTCCCGCAGCTCGCCGCGTACGCGCGCGACGGCCGGCTCGACCTCGCCGGCGATGGTGACGAAGACGATCGGCCTCGAGGACGTCGAGCACGCGTTCGAGGAGATGCGCGCGGGCGACGTGATTAGATCGGTCGTTCGCCCATGAGAGTCCCGCCGCCAGTCGCCGAGCTGCTCGGAATCGAGCTCGTCGGCGTGGAAGGCGGCGAGTGCACGATGAAGCTCGAGGTCGGGCAGCAGCACTCGAACCCGATGGGCACGCTGCACGGCGGGATCATCGGCGACCTCGCCGACGCCGCGATGGGCATGGCGTACTACTCGACGCTCGAGCCCGGCGAGTCGTTCGCGACGCTCGAGCTCAAGCTCAACTTCCTGCGCCCGTTCTGGACCGGGACGCTGCTCGCGCGCGGCTGGGTCGTCCATCGCGGGCGGTCGGTCGGGATGACCGAGTGCGACGTCGTCGACGAGCGCGACCGGCTGATCGCGAAGGCGACGAGTACGTGCATGACGCTCCGCGGAGACGCCGCCGAGGGGCGTTAAGGTGCCGGGGCATGGTTGACACGCTCGACTCGGTCCTGAGAGAGCGGCTGAGGTCGGTGCTGGACGGGCGGCCTGCGACGGAGGCCGAGCTGCGCAAGCTGATCGAGGAGGCGGGCGCGTGCGCGCTCCTCCTGCGGGGGCAGCTGGACCGGACCGAGCGCCGGCTCTCCGAGCTCTCGGCCGATCCGGAGACCTCGCTCACCGATCTCGCGTCGGCGCTCAGGGAGGCGCAGGCGATCCGGCCTCAGCTCGACGAGCTGGACGAGATCCTCGGCGCGCTCCAGGAGCGGGCGCGGGAGGCCCGCCGCTCCTGGGTCACCTACGCGTCGTCGCCCAGCACGTCGTCGATCAGCGACACGTAGTCGGCGTCGTCCTCGGCGCGCCAGCCGCGCACGAGGTGGCGGCGCGCGAGCAGCTCCGCACTTTGTGGCTCTGAGCCACGAAGTTCGGCGACCTGGAGCGACCGCACGAGCTCCTCGATCTGGCGGCGGACGTGGAGCGCGCCCCAGGCCGGCTCCGCGATCGCGCGCTCGAGGCGTGGCCCGAGGTCGGGTGCCTGCGCGCGCTCGACCGCGACCTCGACGGCGCCGAGGCGCTCCAGGTCGCGCAGCACCTGCGCGCAGAGGACGTTGTGCGTGCCCTCCCAGCTCTCGAAGACGATCGCGTCGCGGTAGAGGCGCGGGAGCGGCGAGAAGTCCTCGATCGTCCCGTTGCCGCCGAGCGCCTCGATCCCGCGGTGGACGACGCGCGTCGCGGCGATCGACGTCACGTACTTGTTCGCGTTCACGAGGATGCGGTGCCACGCGACGTCCTCGTCGCTCGCCGACTCGTCGTCGATCCGCGCGACGAGGTCGGTCAACGCGAGCGACGACGCGAGCGCCGCCTGCGACTCGGCCTTCATCACCGCGAGGTTCTCGCGCACGAGCGGGAACGCGCCGATCGGCTTGCCGAACGCCGTGCGGACGCGTGCGAACCGCGCCGCCTCGAGGTACGCGCGGCGCATCAGCCCCGCGGAGCCGAACGCGTTGAGCCAGCGCGAGGTGTTGAGGACGACGCCCGCCGCGATCCGGAATCCCTCGTCGAGCGCTCCGAGCGGGAACCCGAGCGCGTCGGCGAACTCGATCTCCCCGGTCGCGAGCGCGCGCGTTCCGAGCTTGTCCTTCAGTCGGCGGATGCGGAAGCCGTTGTGCGAGCCGTCGACCTCGTGCGGGACGAGGAAGCATGCGATGCCCGCGGTGCCGCCGGGCGCGCCTTCGGGGCGGGCGGTGACGACGAACTGGTCGGCGTCGGCGACCGAGCAGAACCACTTCTCGCCCGAGAGCCGCCAGGCCTCGCCGTCCCGCGACGCTGCGACCGTGTTGGCGCCGACGTCCGAGCCGCCCTGGCGCTCGGTGAGGAACTGCGCCCCGCGCTGTGCCCGGTCGTAGTCGCGCTCGAGGAGCGGCGGCAGGAACCGCTCGCGCAGCTCGTCGGAGGCGTGGCGGCGCAGCGCCCGCACGAGCCCGGCCGTGCAGACGACCGGGCACGAGTGCCCGCCCTCGCCGGCGTGGGCGAGGAGGTAGAGCAGGGCGGCCTGCTCGTGCGCCCCGGCCGAGAGCACGCCCGACGCCCAGACCGCGCGCCCCGCCGTCTCGTAGGCCGGGTCGAAGACGACCCGGTGGCCGTCGGTCATCGGCCGGTCGCGCCGCCGCTCGAGCTCGGCGACCGCCGGGTCGATCACCTGCGCGACGGTCTCGCCGAAGCCGCATGAGCCCGTCGATCCCGAGCACGTCGAGCGCCGGGTCGTAGAAGGTCGTCGGCCGGCTCGACTCCCACTCCGCCAGCGGATCCACGCCCACGACTGTACTGACGCGTCGAACGATGGTTCAATTGCGCCATCGACCTCCGCGACACACCCGACGAGGCTGCGTTCCGCGAAGGCGTTCGCGCCTGGCTCGAGGCGAACCTGCCCGCGGGCGACCCGCGGGAGTGGTCGCGGAAGATCTACGACGCCGGCTACGCCGGGCTGACCTGGCCCGAGGAGTACGGCGGCAAGAGCGCGCCGTACAGCCACCAGGCGATCGTGCTCGAGGAGTTCGCCCGCTCCGAGGCGCCGGGGCACATGGGCGTGATCGGCCTCGGCATGGCGGGGCCGACGATCATGGCGCACGGCACCGAGGAGCAGAAGCGCCGCTACCTCTCGAAGATCCTCTCGGCGGAGGAGATCTGGTGCCAGGGCTTCTCGGAGCCCGGCGCAGGCTCCGACCTCTCCGCGGTTCGCACGAGGATCGACGACCAGGGCGACCACTTCGTGCTGAACGGCCAGAAGGTGTGGTCGTCGTTCGCGCACATCGCCGACTTCTGCATCCTCGTCGGGCGCAGCGACCCCGACTCCGAGCGCCACGCCGGGCTGACGTACGTGATCGTCGACATGAAGGCGCCGGGCGTCGAGGTCCGCCCGCTGAAGCAGATCACCGGCGAGGCGGAGTTCAACGAGATCTTCCTCACCGACGCCGTCGTCCCGAAGGAGAACCTCCTCGGCGAGATCGGCTCGGGCTGGCAGGTCGCGATGACGACGCTGCTGCACGAGCGCGGGACGCTCGGCTTCGCGCTCAGCGGCGTGCTCGAGGCGCAGGTGCGCCGGCTCGTCGCGCTCGCGAAGGAGCGAAACGGCCACGACGCGATCGTCCGCGACCGGATCGCGAACGAGTGGATCGTGCAGCAGGCGCTGAAGATGACGAACTACCGCTCGCTGACGGCGCTGATGAAGACCGGCATCCCGGGCCCCGAGGGCTCGGCGGTCAAGCTCGCGTGGTCCGAGGCGAACCAGCGCCTGTCGAAGCTCGCGATGGAGATCCTCGAGGGCGAGGACGACGGCTACTGGCGCCACCAGCAGCTGCGCTCGCGCGGCAACACGATCGAGGCCGGGACGAGCGAGATCCTGCGGAACATCATCGCCGAGCGCGTGCTCGGCCTCCCGAGGAGCCGCTGATGCAGTTCGCGTTCACGGAAGAGCAGGAGCTGCTGCGACGCGAGGCGCGCGAGGCGCTCGGCAACGGCGGCTGGTCGCGCGACGAGGTCGCCGGCGCGGAGCTCTCGTTCCTCGACCGCGCCGTCCTCTACGAGGAAGCGGGCCGCGCGAACGTCGGGGAGTCGCTCTTCGACGACTCGCGCCCCGAGGACGAGCAGCTCGCCGCACTCTCGCTCGAGGCCGTCGGCATCTCCGCGAAGGCGCTCGAGCTCGGCGTCGAGTACGCGTCGACGCGCGAGCAGTTCGGGCGGAAGATCGGCGTCTACCAGGCCGTCTCGCACCAGCTCGCAGACACGTACGTCGAGACGGAGCTCGCGCGGTCGCTCGCGTACTGGGCGGCGTGGTGCGTCTCCGAGGGCGACGAGCAGGCGCACGTCGCCGTCGCCGCCGCGAAGGCCTACGCGGGCGACGCGGCCGTTGCGGCGTGCGAGCGCTCGATCCAGGTCCACGGCGGGATCGGCTTCACGTGGGAGCACGTGCTGCACACGTATTACAAGCGCGCACTCGCGATCCAGGCGTACGGCGGCTACGGGCGCGTGCACCGCGCAACGGTCGCCGCGCACCTGTTGGACTGAACCCGAGGAGGATGAGATGAAGGGCCAGATGATGGACTTCCAGCTGACGCTTCCGCCGCTTCTGCGGCGCGCGGAGACGTTCTTCAGCGACAAGGAGATCGTCACCCGGCTCCCCGACAAGAGCTTCCATCGCTACACGTACCGCGACATGGCGCGACGCGCCAAGCAGCTCGCGGTCGCGCTCGACAAGGCCGGCCTGGAGAAGGGCGACCGGGTCGCGACGCTCTGCTGGAACCACTACCAGCACATGGAGGCCTACTTCGGGATCCCGTGCGGCGGCTTCGTGCTGCACACGCTCAACCTCCGCCTGCACCACGAGGACATCGGCTACATCGCGAAGCACGGCGGCGACAAGGCCGTCATCGTCGACCGGAGCCTGCTGCCGCTCCTCGAGGCGTTCCAGGGCTCGACCGACATCGAGCACGTCTTCGTCGTCGAGGACTCCTACGAGGAGCTCCTCGCGACGGCCGACGCCGACGAGTGGTCGGAGCCGGACCTCGACGAGAACGACGCGGCGGCGATGTGCTACACGAGCGGCACGACGGGCCGGCCGAAGGGCGTCGTCTACTCGCACCGCTCGACGATCCTCCACGCGCTCGGCGTGGCGTCGATCTCGCCGCTCGGGCTGCGCGTCTCGGAGGAGGACGCGCTGCTCCCGGTCGTGCCGATGTTCCACGCGAACGCGTGGGGCTACCCGTACCTCGCTGCGATGATCGGCTCGAAGCTCGTCTTCCCGGGCCCGTACCTCGACCCCGAGAGCCTGCTCGAGGACTTCGTCGAGGAGCACGTGACGTGGACGGCGGGCGTGCCGACGATCTGGCTCGGGATGCTGCAGCTGCTCGACGCGAACCCGGGCAAGTGGGATCTCTCGGCCATGAAGGGGATGCTCGTCGGCGGCTCCGCCGTGCCGCGCGCGATGATCGCGGGGTACAAGGAGCGCCACGGCCTGAACGTCGTGCAGGGCTGGGGGATGACGGAGACCTCGCCGGTTGCGTCGGTCACCGACTTCACCGGCGACCTCCGGAACGCCGACCTGGACACGAAGTTCGACTTCGTCGCGATGGCGGGGATGCCGCTCCCACTTGTCGAGCTGCGCGTGATGGCCGACGGCAAGGAACTGCCGTGGGACGGCGAGTCGATGGGCGAGCTCGAGGTGCGTGGGCCGTGGGTCGCCTCGGCGTACTTCGACGACGAGGAGCTCCAGGACCGCTGGACGAGCGACGGCTGGTTCCGGACCGGCGACATCGTCTCGATGCACCCGCGCGGCTTCGTGCAGATCAAGGACCGCTCGAAGGACGTGATCAAGTCCGGCGGCGAGTGGATCTCGTCCGTCGAGCTCGAGAACAAGATCATGGGGCACCCGGCCGTCGCGGAGGCGGCGGTGATCGCGATGCCGCACGAGAAGTGGGCCGAGCGGCCGCTCGCGGTCGTCGTCTTCAAGGAGGGCCAGGCCGCGACGGAGGAGCAGCTGCGCGAGCACCTCTCCGGCCAGTGCGCGAAGTTCTGGATCCCCGACCGCTTCGAGTTCGTCGACGAGATCCCGAAGACGGCGGTCGGGAAGTTCAAGAAGACCGCGCTCCGCGAGATGTTCGCCGTCGAGGAACCGGCCGAGACGCCCGTCGCGACGTCTTGAGGGCCGTCCTCCTCCGGGAGACGGGCGGCCCCGAGCAGCTCGAGGTCGGGGAGGTCGATCAGCCCGAGCCCGCCGAGGGTCAGGTGCTGATGCGCGTTCGAGCGGCCGGGATCAACTTCCTCGACGTGCTCGTCCGGCAGGGGCGATATCCGCAGATGCCGGAGCTGCCGACGGTTCCGGGGTCCGAGGTCGCGGGTGAGGTCGACGGCCGGCGCGTGATGGCGCTGCCGCGCGCGGACGGCGGCGGGTACGCGGAGTGGGTCGCGGTCGACGAGTCGCTGCTCGTGCCGCTGCCCGACGGGGCGTCGTACGAGGAGGGCGCCGCGTTCCTGCTGACGTTCCTGACCGTGTGGATCCCGTTGACGCGGCAGGTTCGACTGGGCGAGGGGGCGACGGTGCTCGTCCACGCGGGCGCCGGCGGCGTCGGTTCGGCGGGGATCCAGGTCGCGAAGCACCTCGGGGCGCGCGTGGTCGCGACCGCGTCGTCGGAGGAGAAGCTCGAGGTCGCGCGCTCGCTCGGCGCCGACGAGGCGCTGCTCTACGACGGGTTCGAGGAGCGGGTGAAGGCGGACGTCGTGCTCGATCCGGTCGGCGGGGAGGTCTTCAAGCGGTCGCTCGCGACGCTGAACCCGCTCGGCATGCTCGTCGGACTGGGTTTCGCCGGCGGGTGGTGGGAGCCGCTCGATCCTGCGCCGCTCGTCGGCCGGAACGTCGGCGTCGTCGGCTTCTACCTCGGACGGCTGATGCGGTTCCGGCCCGAGGTGGTGCGCGACGCGATCGCGGAGATCGTCGCGCTCTGGGAGTCGGGCGCGGTCCGGCCGCTCGTCGGGGCGACGTTCGCGCTCGACGATGTCGCGGACGCGCACCGGCTCGTCGAAGAGCGCCGGAGCGTGGGCAAGGTTGTCCTCGTTCCGTAGCGCGCTCGTCACGGGCGGACGCTCGGGGATCGGCCTCGCCATCGTCGAGGCGCTCACGCGCGACGGCGTGGACGTGCGTGTGCTCGACGTCGTCGACGGCTTCGACGTCTCGGATCCTGCGGCGTGGGACGGTGTCGTCGATCCGGTCGACCTCGCCTGCCTGAACGCGGGCGTCGTCAGCGGCGAGCGGTTGATCGGCCGCATCTCGGACGAGCAGTACCGGCGGATCGTCGGCGTCAACGTCGACGGCGTGGTCTTCGGCGTTCGGCGGCTCTCGCGCGTGATGCGGGGCGGCTCGATCGTCGTCACGGCGTCGCTCGCAGGGCTGACGGCGATGGAGAACGATCCGCTCTACGCGCTGACGAAGCACGCGCTCGTGGGGTTCGTGCGCTCGGTCGCGCCGCAGCTCGCCGAGCGTGGGATCCGGCTGAACATGGTCAACCCGGGGATCGTGGACACGCCGCTGCTCGGCGACGAGGGCCGCGAGGCGCTCGAGGCGGCGGGCTTTCCGCTGCTTCAGCCGGAGGAGGTCGCGTCGGCGGTGCTCCGTGCCGCCGAGGACGACGAGGTGGGGCAGGCGTGGGTCGTGCAGCCGGGGCGCGAGCCTCTGAAGTTCCGCTTCCCT
Organism: uncultured Actinomycetes bacterium; assembly: GCA_963737405.1. Lineage (GTDB taxonomy): Bacteria > Actinomycetota > Thermoleophilia > Gaiellales > Gaiellaceae > JACCTU01. The sequence continues at coordinate 275,709 of CAVTSL010000006.1, read as the reverse complement.
GGTGTCCCCGGGCCGCGCGTGCCCGGCAAGGAGGGGATGGTCCCGCAGCTGTGAGCGAGGTCGAGCCGGACGAGCGGCGTCCGTGGGAGGACGTTCCGCCCGACGTTCCGCACGTGTGGCGGACGCTCGGCTACCGGCGGCCGATCGCGGAGCCGGGTCGGGTCGTCGTCGAGTGGGATGCGGGTGCCGACTACGCGTTCCCCGCGGAGTCCGGGCACATCGTCCACGGCGGCCTGGTCGCGACGATCCTCGACACGGCGATGGGCGGCGCGTGCTGGTCGCTCCTGGAGCCGGACGAGACGTTCCTCACGGCCGACCTGCACACGGAGTTCCACCGAGCGACGCGGCCGGGAACGCTGCGTGCGGACGGGCGCGTCGTGCATCGAACGCGCCGGGTGATGTTCTGCGCCGCTGAGCTCTACGACGCCGAGGGAACGCACCTCGCGAGTGCGCGGTGCACGCAGGTCCTCCGAAGCGGTCGCTAGCGAACGACGCGAACCGGCGTGCCGAGGCGGACGTACCGCTTGAGCACGAGCATCGCGCGGTTCGCGACGCGGATGCATCCGTGCGAGACGGCGCGCCCGAGGAGCCACGGCATGCTCGTCCCGTGGATGCCGACGACGCCCCCGCCGGGCCAGTCGCTCAGCGGCGCGTAACCGCTCGTTGAGAACGCATGGACGCCGAGGAACGGATCGGTCGGCACGAACGAGCCCGTGACGTAGAACGTCCCGAGGGGGGTCTCCATCTTCGGTGCGCCGACCGCGACAGGCGTCCGAAGCACGAGCCGCCCGCGGTCGTGGAGCTCGAGGATGCGCGCGCCGCGCCGCACGACGATCTCGCGGCGCATCGGCGTCAGCGAGACCGACGCGGCCGCGACCCAGCCGCTCCGACCGTTCGGTCGGCCCGGCAGGCTGATCCGGTACCACGCGGCGCTCCCCGAGTCGTCCGTCGCGACGTCGACAGCGAGCACGACCCGCCGTCGGAAGTCCGGGAGGAACTCGCCCAGGACGGCGATCCGCCTCGACGAGCTGTCCGGCTTCGCCCGCACCGCAACCCGGGGCCACGCGAGCTGCCCTGCCGCGGGCAGCTCGACCGGCGCGGATGCACCTCGCGCTCCCGGCGCCGCAGCCAGGAGCGCGAGGATCGCGAAGGCGAGGGTGCTAGCCGCTGACAGGCGGACGGAAGACACCGATCAGGCCGACGCGCTGCACGCCGCAGCGAGGCTGGTTGACGACCGAGACGCGCGCGATGCCGGGCTTCTTCGGCTTGACGCCGATCCGAGCCACGCCGTTCGCGTTCGTCAGGCCCGACGCCGACAGCCCGGCGCCGCGGACGATCACGCGCACCCTGCGCATCGGCCGTCCGCCCTGCGTCGTCACGACCGCGACGAGCACGTGCCGGCGGCCGACGAGCAGCGTCTTCGGCCGGACCACGAGGGCCTGGCACGAAGGCGGAGCCGGCGGCACGAACGGCCCCTGCACGAGGGTGGGCTGCGTCGCAGTGTTGTTCGCCGTGTTCGACTCCGGGTCGTTCCCGACGACGGTCGCCGTGTTCAGGATCGTCCCCGGCGAGTTCGGCCGCACGACGATCGTGATCGTCACCGACCCGCCCGGCGAGATCGTGCCGAGCGAGCAGCTCACGAGCGCGCCGCCCGTGCAGGAGCCCTGGCTCGTCGCGACCGAGACGAACATCACGGTCGCAGGCAGCGAGTCGGCGACCTGGACGCCCGTTGCCGTCACCGTGCTCTGGTTCGTCACCTTCACCGTGTAGGTGAGCGTCCCGCCGACTGCCACTGGATCCGGGTCGTCCGTCTTCGTGATCACGAGATCCGTGAGCGCCGGAGGCGGGGGCGGGGGAGGCGGCGGCGGGGGCGGCGGGGGCGGCGGCACGTCGTCGTTCGTGACGGTGCAGGTCTTCGTCTGCCCGTTCGCGATCGTGCCGTTGCAGTCCGCGCTGAAGCTCGCCGCGTAGCCCGCGTGCGTGTCCTCGCGGACGCCGTAGCTCCCGGCGTCGAGGGTGACCGTGGTACCGGGTGCTCCGGCGCCCGCGAAGCTGGCGGGGGAGGGCCCCCCTCCGCTGACGCGGAGCGTGAAGTCCGACGACTTTGCGGTGCCGCCGTTGTCGTTCACGACGTTCTTGATCACGAAGAGCTTCCCGGGCTCGTCGTCGTTCGTGACCGTGCAGGTCTTCTTCTGCCCGTTCGCGATCGTGCCGTTGCAGTCCGCGCTGAGGCTCGCCGCGTAGCCGGCGTGCGCGTTCTCGGTCACGGAGTAGCTGCCGGCGTCGAGCTGGATCGTCTTCCCGGGCGCGGCGACCCCGGCGAACGACTGACCAGAAACGTTCAGCGTGAAGTCGCCTGCCACCGCGGTGCCGCCGTCGTCGTTGACGACCTTCTTGATCACGACGAGCTCGCCCGGCTCGTCGTCGTTCGTCACGGTGCAGGTCTTCGTCTCGCCGTTCGCGATCGTGCCCGAGCAGTCGGCCGAGTACGACGCGGCGTAGCCCGAGGGGCCGGTCTCCGCGACGTCGTACGAACCGGCCGGGATGGCGCGGGTGGTCCCAGGCGACTCCTCGCCCGGGAATGAGATCGAGCCGTTGACGGACATCGTGAAGTCGCCGGCGTCGGCGTTGCCGCCGTCGTCGTTGACGACGTGCTTGATCACGATGAGCTGACCGGCCGCGTCGTCGTTCGTCACGGTGCAGGTCTTCGTCTCGCCGTTCGCGATCGTGCCGTTGCAGTCCGCGCTGAAGCTCGCCGCGTAGCCGGCGTGGGCGTCCTCGGTCACCGCGTAGCTGCCGGCGTCGAGCTCGACCGTCTTGCCGGGCGCGCCGCGCCCCGGCGAACGCCTGCCCGCCGACGTGCGAGCGTGAAGTCGGACGCCTTGGCGGTGCCGCCGTCGTCGTTGACGACGTCTTGATCACGATCAGCTTGCCGGGCCGGTCGTCGTTCGTCACGGTGCAGGTCTTCGTCTGGCCGGGAGCGAGCGAGCCCGAGCAATCGGCGGAGAAGCTCGCCGCGTACGCCGCGTTCGGATCCTCTGTGACGGAATAGCTCCCGGCGTTGATGCTGACCGCCGTGCCCGGGGCTCCCGCACCGGCGAACGACTGACCACCGACGTGGAGCGTGAAGTCTCCGGCGACCGCAGTGCCGCCGTTGTCGTTGACGACGTTCTTGACGACGATCAGCTTCGCCGTTTCGTCATCGTTCGTGACGGTGCACGTCTTCGACTCGCCCGGCGCGAGCGAGCCCGAGCAGGCGGCCGAGTACGACGCCGCGTAACCGCTCGGCCCCGACTCGGTCACGCTGTACGACCCGGCGTTCAAGCGTGCGGGTCGTGCCGGGCGCCTCCGCGCCGGGGAACGAGATCGCGCCGTTGATCGACATCGTGAAGTCGTCGGCCGATGCGCTGCCGCCGTTGTCGTTCACGACGTGCTTGATCACGGTCAGGCTCGCCGGACGGTCGTCGTTCGTGACGGTGCAGGTCTTCGTTTGGCCGTTCGCGATCGTCCCGGCGCAGTCGGCTGAGAACGAAGCCGCATAGCCGCTCGGGCCCGACTCGGTCACGCTGTACGAGCCCGCCGGTACGTCCTTCGTCGCGCCGGGCGAGTCGACACCGGCGAAGGAGATCGAGCCGTTGATCGACATCGTGAAGTCGCCGGCGACCGCGGTGCCGCCGTTGTCGTTGACGACGTGCTTGATCACCACGAGGTGACCCGGTTCGTCGTCGTTCGTCACCGTGCAGGTCTTGACCTGGCCCACGGCGATCGTGCCCGCGCAGTCGGCGGAGAGGCTTCCCTGGTAGCCGGCGTGGGGATCCTCGCTGACGCTGTAGCTGCCAGCATTGAGCGTCACCGTCGTGCCGGGCGACGCCGCACCGGCGAAGTTCGCCGGGTTCGCGCTCGGCCCGCTCACGTGGAGGCTGAAGTCTCCGGCGACCGCGGTGCCGCCGTCGTCGTTGACTACCTGCTTGATCACGTGGAGCTGCCCGGGCTGGTCGTCGTTCGTGACGGTGCACGTCCGTGACTCGCCCTGCGCCATCGTGCCGGAGCAGCCGGCCGAGAACGATGCGGCGTAGCCGCTCGGACCCGTCTCGGTCACGTTGTAGGCCCCTGCGACGATCACGATCGTCCTGCCCGACTCGTCGCCCGGGAAGGCTCCAGGTCCGACGAGAACGCTCGTGTTCGGCGTCAACGTGAAGTCGGATGCCTGTGCCGTGCCGCCGTTGTCGTTGACGACGTGCTTGATCACCGTCAGTGTCGCGGTCGGGAACCCGACGCTGAAGCACTCGCCCTTGGTGCCGGGCCCTCCGTCAGTCTGGTTCGTGTGCACGGCGGGCGAATACGGCGCCGAAGAATCGGGCGCGTACTCGGCGCGGAAGCAGTACTTGCCGACCATGCCCGGCGTGAAGGCCGGTGACTGGATCGAGCTCGAGATGAGCGGAACCGCGCCGAGCGAGGCGCCGCCGAAGCTGCAGTCGGGGTTTCCAACGAGGCTCGGGCCGCAGACGTAGAAGGTGACCGTGCCCGTCACTTGTCCATTCGGGCCTGCGAGCGTGGCGGTATCGGTGATGGAGCTGCCGAGCGTGATCAGTGCGGCGCTCGTCTCCGTCTCGAAGGTCGGTGGAACGATGAGAACCGCCGACGCCTTGAGCGAGCGATCCTGGCTGCCGCAGCCGAAGCTGCAGCTCTCGAGGCGCATGTGGTACGGCGAGCCGCTGATCGCGCCCGCGCTGTTGCCGGCTCCCCAGTCGATCTGCGACCCGATGTGACCGCCCCAGGCGACGACGACCGTCGAAGCGGTCGCCGTGAAGCTGATGACCACCGCGCGTGAACCGGTGACGGCTGGCCCGTATGCGACGCCCGTGACGTTGCCGTTCCAGATCGCGATCTGACCGGCGGCCTGCGACGAGCCCGGATTCGTGAAAACGAGGGACGGATCGGTCGGAATCGGGCCTGACGCCCCCGCGACGCACGGTGAGAACCCGGCGCACGGGCTCGCAGCCGGCTCGGTGCGGTTGTACGACGTGAGGTAGTCGTAGGCGTGCTTGCCGCCCTGGAGAGTGTCGTAGCCGATCGTGAAGCTGTAGGACGTCCCGGGCGTCAGGCTCGTCAGCTTCGTGCGGAACGGGACGGAGTCGCCCTCGCGGTAGTGCGAGTTGTTCTCGTTGAGATTGCCGTTGACCCAGTCGCCTGACGCCGCGCACCCGGTCGGCGCCGACAGCTGGCCGTTCGAGCACTGATCGATGTCAGCCGCGGGATTCCCCGCCCACGCCGGTGACGCGACCGCAACCGCCGCAAGCGCCACGGCGGCCGCAATTCCAACACGCGCAGCCGCGCGTGTCAGCACGCTCTCGCAAGTCCAATTCGCCACAGTTCGTACCTCCAAAGATCCGCCCGCCTTGCCCGCGCCCCCAAAGACGCCGGACGCACCGTGCCTGCAGACCCGCTGGGCCGCCCCGGAGGATGGTCAGGTCCGGCCTAGCCGTTTGGTGACTCCAGTGCGGCGTGCGGTGTAAAGAAATCGGTGCGCCGCGCCGCAGTCACGCTGCTCGTCCTCTCTCTGACGGGAACCCCCGCGGTCGATGCGGCGCGGCCCACCGTCACGCTTCTCACCGCGCCGAGGGAGGCGAAGGCCGCCACGCCGTTCTCGGTCGCCGTCCGCGTCCGCGGGTCGAGCGCCCGGATGACGATCGTCGCGACCTCGGCGAACGGAACGACCTCGGCGGTCGCGCGACGCGCCGGGCGCGTCTACCGGGCGCAGCTCGGCGTCCCGCTCCCCGGCGACTGGCGCCTCACCGCCCGCCTCGGCTCGCGCACGGTGCCGCTCGCGACCGTCGACGTGCGGTCGGCCGGCGCCGACCTGTTCGAGCCGTTCCGCGTCGCCGTCGCTCCGGACGGCTCGCTCGTGATCCCGAACGGCCGCGCGCACAACGTGCTCCGGCTCCGCGGCGGCCGCCTCGAGGTGATCGCCGGAAACGGACGCGATGGCTTCGAGACCGACGGCGTCCAGGCGACCACGACCGCCGTCGGGTTCCCGATCGACGCTGCGGTCGCGCCGAACGGCGACGTCTACGTCGTGAGCGCGCATCGCGTCCGCCGGATCGACGCTGCGAGCGGGACGATCTCGACCTTCGCCGGCACCGGCGTCGACGGACACACGGGCGACGGCGGCCCGGCGACCGCTGCGCAGCTGGAAGGGCCGGTCGCCGTCGCAGTGGCGCCGAGCGGTGACGTTTTCATCGCCGAGGGAGTCGGCCGCGTCCGCCGCGTCGACGTGTCGGGCGTGATCACGACGTACGCGGGGCTCGGGCACCAGGCATCGAGCGGCGACGGCGGGCCTGCCATGGCCGCCGAGATCGACCGGCCGCACGGCCTCACGGTCGGGCCCGACGGCGCGGTCTACGTCGCCGACACGTACGGCGGACGCATCCGCCGCATCGATCCAGTCACACGAACGATCTCGTCCGTCGTCTCGGGACTCACGACGCTTCCGGTGCACGTCGCGGTCGCAAACGACGGCTCGCTGCTCGTCGCCGAGGCGCAGGGAGCGGCGATCTCGCGCGTCGCCGGAGGCGCCGTTACCCGTGTCCTCGGCACCGGCTTCCGTGGCTCGACAGGAGACGGCGGCCAGGCCGCACGCGCGCGCATCGAGGAGCCCTCCGGCGTCGCGGTCGCCCGCGACGGGACGCTCTACGTCTCCGACCTCGACGGCCGCCGCATTCGGCGCGTCGACCCGAACGGGCGCGTGACGACCGTCGCCCGCTAGCCGACCCTGACGAGCGCCTTCCCGCGGTTCTCGCCGTTCAGCATCCCGATGAACGCGCGCGGCGCGTTCTCGAGCCCCTCCGTGACGTGCTCGCGCCAGCGGATCTTGCCCTCGAGCACCCAGCGCCCGAGCCGCACGGCAGCCTCGTCGAACCGCGGCGCGTAGTCGCTGACGAGGAACCCCTCCATCCGCGCCCGGAACACGATCAGCAGGCCGGGATGGAACGTCGGCTCGGGCCGCTCCGCGTTGTACTGGGAGATCTGGCCGCAGATCGGGATGCGCGCGCCGACGTTCAGCCGCGAGTACACGGCGGCCGAGATCGAGCCGCCGCAGTTGTCGAAGTACACGTCGACGCCGTTCGGCACGGCGGCCTTGAGGTCGTCGCGGAACGACTCGCTCTTGTAGTCGACCGCCGCGTCGTAGCCGTAGAGCTCGAGCAGATCCGCGCACTTCTCCGCCCCGCCCGCGATCCCGACCGCGCGGCAGCCCGCGAGCTTCGCGATCTGCCCGGCGATCTGCCCGACAGCACCCGCCGCACCCGAGACGACGATCGTGTCGCCGGGCCTCGGCTTGCCGACGTCGAGGACCCCGAAGTACGCGGTGAACCCGGTCGCGCCGACCGCGTGCAGGGCGAGCGTCGGCGGGTCGAGCGCCGGGTGCACCTTGCGGAGCGACCCGCCTCGTGCGACCGCGTACTCCTGCCAACCGAGCTGCCCGACGACGAGGTCGCCCTCGCCGAACCGCGAGTCGTTGCTCTCGGCGACCTCCCCGATCGCCTGGGCAGTCATCACCTCGCCGAGCTGAACAGGCTTCGCGTACGAGCGTGCCTCGCTCATTCGCCCCCGCTGATACGGGTCGATCGACGTCCAGAGCACGCGCACGAGCACCTCGCCCGGGCCGGCCTCGGGCACCGGCGCCTCGACGAGCTCGAAGTCGGCCTCCGTCGGGAATCCCGTCGGCCGGTTCGCGAGCGTGACGACGCGGTTCGTGGCTACCCGAACTGCCACGTGCCACCTCGCTCGAACTCCTTGAGGATGCGCCGCGAGACGACCATGCGGTGCACCTCGTCGGGCCCGTCGTAGATCCGCGCCGCGCGAGCGTTCGCGTACATCTCCGCAAGCGGCGTCTCGTCGGTCAGGCCGCGCGCGCCGTGGACCTGGATCGCGCGGTCGATCACGTCGTGCAGCACCTGCGCCGCGAAGAACTTGATCACCGAGACCTCGACGCGGGCCTCGTCGCCTTCGTCGATCTTGTGCGCGGCGTCGAGCGTCATCAGCCGCGACGCGTGGATGCCCGCCGCCGAGTCGGCGATCCAGTTCTGCACCGTCTGCTTGTCGGCGAGCCGCGAGCCGAACGCCTCACGCTCGAGGGAGTACGAGCAGAGGAGCTCGAACGCGCGCTGCATCTGCCCGAGCCAGCGCATCACGTGGTGGATCCGCCCGGGGCCGAGCCGCTTCTGCGCGATGCGGAACCCGTCGCCCGGCTCGCCCAGCGTGTTGTCGACCGGCACCCGCACGCCGCGGTAGAGGACCTCGCAGTGCGTCGACCAGCCCGAGCCGGCGTGGCCCATGACCGGGATCGGGCGCACCACGTCGACGCCGGGCGTGTCGGCCGGCACCACGATCTGCGACGCCCGCGCGTGCGGCGGCGCGTCCGGATCGGTCACTGCCATCACGATCCCGAAGGCCGCTCCGTCCGCGCCCGACGAGAACCACTTGTGCCCGTCGATCACCCACTCGTCGCCGTCCCGCACTGCGCGCGTCTGGAGCGTCGTCGGATCGGACCCCGGCACCTCCGGCTCCGTCATCGAGAAGAACGAGCGGATCTCTCCCGCGACGAGCGGGAAGAGCCACCGCTCCTTCTGCTCGGGCGTGCCGAACAGGTGGAGGATCTCCGCGTTGCCGGCATCCGGTGCCTGGCACCCGAAGACGAGCTGCGCGTACGTCGAGCGGCCGATCTCCTCGTTCAGATGTGCGTACGCGAGAAAGCCTTGACCGGTGCCGCCGGCTTCGGGCGGAACGTGCGGTGCCCACAGGCCGGCCTCCTTCGCCTTCGCCTGCAGCGAGCGGATCAGCTCCTGGTCGTCCGCGTGCAGCTGCCGCTCGTTCGGGTAGACGTGCTGTTCCATGAACGCGCGGTAGCGGGCGCGCAGCTCGCTCAGCGCTTCGGTGGGTGCTAGGTCGACGGTCGTCATGCGGGTTAGCATCGCACGGGTGCGCCTCGGCTTCTACATGGGTTACGCGCAGCCGGGGACGAACCCGCTCGAGCTGATCGAGCTCGCGCAGGAGGCGGAGCGCCTCGGCTACGACTCGGCGTGGGCTGCGGAGGCGTGGGGGACCGACGCCGTCACCGTCCTCGCCTGGATCGCCGCGACGACCGAGCGGATCAAGGTCGGCTCGGCGATCATGCAGATCCCCGGCCGGACGCCCTCGAACACCGCGATGACCGCCGCGACGCTCGACCTGCTCTCGGGCGGGCGCTTCCTGCTCGGCCTCGGAACGTCCGGACCGCAGGTCGTCGAGGGGTGGCACGGCGAGCCCTGGGGGAAGCCGCTCGCGAAGACGCGCGAGTACGTCGAGATCGTCCGCACGATCCTGCGCCGGGAGGTGCTCGAGCACCACGGCGAGCACTACGACATCCCGTACTCCGGCCCCGGCGCGACCGGCCTCGGGAAGCCGCTCAAGCTGATGGCCCGCCCGCTCCGGAACGAGATCCCGATCTACCTCGCCTCGATGGGGCCGAAGGCGGTCGAGCTCGCGTTCGAGATCGCGGACGGCTGGATCCCGCTCTTCTTCGAGCCCGAGCGCGCGCGGGAGGTCTTCCCGATGAACGGCGCGCGCGACGGGTTCGACATCGCGCCGAGCGTCCCGGTCGTGCTGATCGACGACGCGCAGGCCGGCCGCGATGCGCTCAAGGGGTACTACGCGCTGTACATCGGCGGCATGGGCGCGCGCGGGTCGAACTTCTACAACGAGCTCTTCGCGCGCTACGGGTACGAGGACGAGGCGCGCACGATCCAGGATCTCTATCTCGGCGGCAAGCAGCGCGACGCGATCGCCGCGGTGCCGGACGACTTCGTCGACGCGGTCGCGCTCGTCGGGCCGAAGGAGCGCATCGCCGAGCGCCTCGACGCCTTCCGCGAGTCGGGCGCGACGACCCTGCTCGTCTCGACGCGCGACGCGAACGCGCTCCGGGCGGTCGCCGAGCACGTCTGCTGTGACACGACGGCAGGCCAGTCGCTCGAGGCGAAGCTCGGGCCCGGATCGCGCTCGGGCGCAGCCCGCCTCGCGTCGCTCGCGGCGGCGCGTCGAAGGAGGCGTGGGCGGTCGACCTCGCGGACGGGACGCAGCTGCTCGTCCGGCGTGCGGCCGTCGGCGTGATCCACCGCGACACGCTGACGCTCGAGCAGGAGTTCCGCGTGCTCGAGGCGGCCGTCGCCGCGGGCGTCGCGGCGCCGCGTCCCGTCGAGTACCTCGGCGACGTCGACGGCCACGAGGCGTTCGCGATGGAGCGCGTGGACGGCGAGACGATCGGCCGGCGGATCGTGCGCGATCCCCCGCCGGGGCTCGCGGAGCAGCTCGCGGAGCAGCTCGCACGCATCCACGCGATCGAGCCGCTCGACTTCCTCCCGCGAGGCGACGTGATCACGCGGTTCTACGAGGAGCTCGACTCCGTCGGCGAGCCGCATCCCGCGATCGAGTACGGGCTCGCGTGGGTGCGCGAGCGACTCCCGGCGGCCAAGGAGCTCACGTTCTGCCACGGCGACTTCCGCATCGGCAACTTCGCGGTCGACTCGGACGGGCTCGTTGCCGTGCTCGACTGGGAGTTCGCGCACGTCGGCGATCCGGTCGAGGACGTCGCGTGGCCGATCGTGCGGGCGTGGCGCTTCGGCGCCGACGCCAAGCGGCTCGGCGGCGTGGGGGAGGTGGAGCCGTACCTCGAGCGCTACAACGAGCTGACCGGCCGGGACGTGACGCCCGAGGAGCTGGACGTCTGGGAGGTGCTCGGCAACGTCAAGTGGGCGGTCGGCTGCCTCACGCAGTGCCGGCGTCACCTGAACGGCCAGGACCGAAGCGTCGAGTACGCGGTGCTCGGCCGGATGGCGGCGGAGATGGAGTACGAGCTCCTCGACCTCATCGGGCGTGCCTGACCGGCCGAACGCAGCGGAGCTGATCGAGGCGGTGTTCGAGTTCCTGGCCTCGGAGGTCCTGCCGCGCGCGGACGACCAGCGGCTGAGGTTCCGCACGCTCGTGGCGATGAACGCGCTCGGCATCGCGCGGCGCGAGCTCGAGGCAAGTGACACTGTGTTACTTGCGGACGAACGGCTCGCGGAGCTCGCGGCCTCGATCCGCGCGGACGGTGCGGACCCCGCCCTCCTGGACGAGTTGAAGGCCCACGTCGCCGAGAAGCTCCGCATCTCGAACCCCGCCTACCTCGAGAAGTACGAGTGACGCGCCGTCGGCTCTACCTCATGCGCCACGGGGCGGTGTCGTACTTCGAGAACGGACGCCCCGTCCGCCCCGAGGACGTGCCGCTCACCGACGAGGGCCGCCGCCAGGCGCGTGCGGCCGCCGAAGCGCTCGACGGAATCCCCTTCGACCGCGTCGTCACGAGCGGGCTGCCCCGCACGGAGGAGACCGCCCGCATCGTGGCGCCCGACCGCGACCCCGAGGCCTGGCCCGACCTGCGCGAGCTCGAGACCGGCCGCCTCGCCGACATCCCCGAGGACGAGCTCGAGCGCTCGTTCCGCCACGCGTTCAAGGACGTCGTGCCCGAGGACGCGCGGTTCCTCGCCGGCGAGACGATCGGCTCGCTCTTCGACCGCGTGCTGCCCGCCCTCGACCGCCTGCTCGCCGCGGACGACTGGGACGTCGCGCTCGCCGTGCTGCACGGCGGCGTCAACCGCGCGATCCTCTCTCGCGCGCTCACGGGCGGGCGCACGTTTCTCGGCAACCTCGAGCAGTCACCCGGCTGCATCAACGTCCTCGACGTCGGCGACGACTGGATCGTGCGCGCGGTCAACGTGACGCCGTACGATCTGTCGCACCGGGCCGGTCGGACCACGACGATGGAGGAGCTATGGCAACAGTTCCGGAGCACATAGAGCGAGACGAGGTCATCGAGCAACTGCGGCGCGATGTCTCGCAGGAGGAGCACGAAGCGATCCGCGAGCTCTGGAAGAAGCACTCGATCGCCGAGGACAACCGCGACCTGCCCGGGCTGATCTCGACGCTCACCGACGACTGCGTCTACGAGGTACGGCCCGACGGCGCGCGCTGGGAGGGACACGACGGCGCGGCGCGCTTCTACACCGAGCTGCTCACCGCGTTCCCCGACATCCACTTCGACCTGACCGACATCGTGATCGGCCCGCAGGGCGTCTGCGAATGGGCGCGCGTCACCGGCACGCACTCGAACAAGTGGCTCGACCAGGAGCCGACCGGCGAGCACCTCACGTGGAACGTCGTCATCCTCTTCCCCTGGGACCGCGAGCAGCGGCTCTTCAAGGGCGAGAAGGTCTACAGCGACGCGAGCCTGACCCAGCTGTCGATGCGCTGAGCGACGTCGTCGGGGAGCTCGAGCGGCAGGTTGTGGCCGCCGCCCTCGACCTCGACGTACTCCGCGTTCGGCAGCCGTGCGGCGAGCATGCGGCCGTTCTCCGGCGGCACGACGACGTCCTCCGTCCCGTGCAGGACGAGCGCGGGCGCCTCGATCTGCTCGACGGGGATCGCGGCGGAGTAGTACCCGTAGCAGGCTTCGAGGTGCGCCCACATGACGTCGAGCGTCGAGACGTCGGCCATCCGCGCTTCGATGATCTCGTCGTACCGCTCGGGGTTCGCCTCGGGCCAGCCGGGCGCGAGCGAGAGTCGCTGCGTCGTGCGCTCGTACTCGCCCGGCCCGAGCGCCACCGCCGCCTCGTACGCCTCCCGGATGTGCTGCGGGCGCGGCACGCGGTTCGGCCCGCCCGGCCCCGTGCCGATCAGGAAGAGCGAGCGCACGAGCTCCGGATGCGCGAGCGCGAGCGTGAGCGAGACGTACCCGCCCATCGAGAGGCCGACGACGTGGGTCGGGCGGCCGTCGAGCAGCTCCGCCGCGTCTTCGGCCATCTCGACGACGCTTCGGCGCGCAGGCACGTCCCTGAGCTCGCCCGTCCCGCGCGGGACGAGCACGCGGGCGTCGTGGTCGCGCGCGAGCAGCGGCTCGACCCAGCGCCACGCCCACGCGCCCTGGCCGAGCCCGCCGATGAGCAGGATCGCTTCGCTCAGTTGAGGCGCTCGACGAGCATCGCCATGCCCTGACCGCCACCGACGCACATCGTCTCGAGGCCGATCGTGTCGTCGCGCGTCTCGAGGTCGTTCAGCAGCGTGCACATGATCCGCGCGCCCGTCATCCCGTACGGATGGCCGAGCGCGATCGCGCCGCCGTTCGGGTTGAGCTTCTCGCCGAACGGGTCGACGCCGAGCTCCCGGCAGACGGGGAGGACCTGCGCCGCGAACGCCTCGTTCAGCTCCATCACGTCGACGTCGTCGATCGTCATGCCTGCCTGCGCGAGCACGTTCCGCACGGCGCCGATCGGGCCGACGCCCATGATCTCGGGCTCGACGCCGGAGACCGCCGACGCGATGATCCGCGCACGCGGCTGCAGGCCGAGCTCCTTCGCGCGCGTGTCGCTCATCACGACCACCGCGGCCGCGCCGTCGTTCAGCGGGCACGAGTTGCCGGCGGTGACCTTGCCGCCGGGCTTGAACGCCGGCTCGAGCGAGGCGAGCTTCTCGACGGTCGACTCAGCGCGCGGCCCGTCGTCCTTGGCGACGCCGTCCCACGGGGTGATCTCCCGCTCGAAGAAGCCGGACTCCTGCGCCGCGACTGCGCGCTCCTGCGAGCGCTGCGCGAAGCGGTCCATGTCCTCGCGCGAGACGTCCCACCGCTCGGCGACGTTCTCGGCCGTGAGGCCCATCGGGATGTAGACGTTCGCGATCGGCGCGTCGTCGCCGAAGAGCTTGGGGTGGAGCTCCTCGCTGTCCTTCGGGTAGCCGTCGACCTGCGTGATCGACTCGACGCCGCCGGCGACGAACGCGGTCCCCTCGCCGGCGCGGATCGCATGGAAGGCCATCCGGATCGTCTGGAGCGAGGACGCGCAGAAGCGGTTGACCGTCGTCCCGGGCACCGACGCCGGCAGATCCGCGAGCAGCGCGGCACGACGGGCCAGGTTCATGCCCTGGCGGTCCTGCGGGAAGCCGCAGCCGATCATCACGTCGACGATCTCCTCGCGCGGCAGCTCGGGGACCTGCTTCAGCGCCGCGTCGATCGCGAACGCGACGAGGTCGTCGGGCCGTGCGTCGACGAGCGACCCCTTGCGCGCGCGCCCGATCGGCGTGCGCGCGGCGGAAACGATGACTGCGTCAGGCAAAGGCGGACTCTCCTGTCAGTGCTCGACCGATGATCAGCTTCTGCACCTGGCTGGTGCCCTCGTACAAGGTAGTGACGCGGGCATCCCTCAGGTACTTCCCGACCGGGTACTCGTCGACGTAGCCGTAGCCGCCGTGCACCTGGACGGCCGCGTTCGCCGCTCGCACCGAGACCTCGCTCGCGTAGTACTTGGCCACCGACGACTCGAGCGTGTGGCGCTCGCCCGCGTCGGCGAGCACAGCAGCCCGCCACGTGAGCAGGCGCGCGGCGTCCGCCTCGACGGCGATGTCGGCGAGCAGCTCCTGCACGAGCTGGAACCGGGCGATCGGGCGGTCGAACTGCGTCCGCTCCTTGGCGTAGGTCACCGACGCGTCGAGGCACCCGCGCGCGATGCCGACGCAGCCCGCCGCGAGCGAGATCCGGCCGTTGTCGAGCGCGGACATCGCGACCTTGAAGCCGTCGCCCTCGGCGCCGAGCCGCGCGGAGTCGGGCACTCGCACGCGCTCGAGGAAGAGCTCGCCGGTGTCCTGAGCCCGGAGCCCGAGCTTCCCCTTGATCGGCCTCGCCTCGAACCCCTCGGAGTCGGTCGGCACGAGGAAGCACGTGAGCCCGCGCGCGCCTTCCTCGCTCGTGCGCGCGAAGACGAGCGCCACCTTCGCCCACGTGCCGAGCGTGATGAAGATCTTCTGGCCGCTGATCAGCCAGTCGTCGCCGTCGCGCTCGGCCCGCGTCGTCGAGCGACGCGGGGTCGGAGCCCGAGCCGGGCTCGGTGAGCGCGTAGCACCCGAGCGCCTCGCCCGAGCCGAGCCTCGGGACCCACTCTTCGCGCTGCTCGTCGGTGCCCCACCGCTTGATCGTCTTGCCGACGAGCCCGACGTTGACCGAGACGATGCCGCGCACCGACGAGTCGGCGACGCCGAGCTCCTCCATGACGAGGCAGTACGAGACGGTGTCGAGCTCCCACCCGGCGAGGAAGCCGATCTCGCCCGAGCTTGGCGACGATCGCGCGGTCCATCTCCTCGGCGCGGTCCCAGTCGCGCGCGTGCGGCGTGACCTCCCGCGCGCAGAACTCGCGGGCGGTCTCGCGGACGAGCTCCTGCTCGGCTGTCAACGAGAAGTCCATAGAAGAAGTGGGGCCGGTTGCCCGGCCCCACATCGACGTGCGTCCTAGCGGCCCTTGAGCAGCGGGCCGAACTCCGACCAGGTCCCGTTGTTGTAACGGATCAGCTTCATCTGGGAAATCGGGAAGCGATCCTGCGGACCGGTCTTGATCCGGATGCCCTTGATCGTGAACGGGTTGATCCAGTTCATGTGCGCGGTCGCCCTGATCAGCGAGTTCCGCGTCGGGTTCTTGCCGGCGAGGTACATCAGGCGGACGAAGTCGTACCCCTTGGCGACGCCGTAGTAGTGGAACGTGTTGTTCGCGTCGGCGCCGCCGCCGAACCGGGACATGATGCTGCGGTACTGGCGCACCGCCGCGTCACGCGCGTACGTCGGGTTCGTCGGGTTCTTCAGATAGCCGGAGCTGACCGCGCCGTTCACGAAGTCCGCGCCCGCGCTTCGCGCGGCGGCCTGCATGACGGAATCGGTGTTCGAGACCGAGTTGATCACGAGCGTGTCGGGCTTCCAGTTGAGCGCCTTCGCCGTCGCGATCGCGCGCACGGTCGGCGTCGGCGTGGTGAGCAGCACCCACGTGTCGGCGCCGGACGCCTTCTGCCGTGCGATCTGCGAGCCGTAGCTCGTGTCCGTGATCTCGTAGCCGAGCTCCGAGACGATCAGGTTCCTCTTCGCCGCGAGCCCGATCTTCAGGCCCTTGAGGTAGTCCTTCCCGTAGTCGTCGTTCTGGAAGAACACCGCGATCTTCGCGTTCGGCGCGTTCCGCGCGATCCACCGGCCGTAGGAGAGCCCTTCCGCGATGTAGTCGGGCTGCCAACCGGTCGTCCACGGGTATTGCTTGTACTGGAGCCCCCAGTAGCTCGCGCCCGTCGAGACGAAGATCTGCGGGACCTTGCGCTGGTTCAGGATCGGCCGGATCGGGATGTTGGGCTCGGTACCGAGCGTGCCGACGATCGCGAACACCTTGTCCTGCAGGACCAGCTGGTTCGTCAGCTGGACGGTGTTGGCGGGGTTGTAGCCGTCGTCGTAGTACTTCCAGACGATCTTCCGGCCGTGGATCCCGACCTTGCCGTCAGGTCCCTTGCGCTGGTTCACCCACTTGAAGTAGGCGTCCATGCCTTTCGGGATCGGGGCGTACAGCGACGCAGGACCTGTCAGCGGGAACGTCCCGCCGATCACGATCTGCGACTTGCTGATCCCCGGGTCGGCCTTCGGCGCCGCGGCACCGTCGGTCCGTGCAAACGCCCCCGGCAGGCTGACGGCGAGCGCCAACGCCAATGCCGCGGGGACGAACAGCAGTCTCTTCAATGTGTCCTCCTAGCCACTCGTCCCAGGGGGTCCCAGGACCGTTCCGTGCGGGTAGTACATCCTGTTACGGGGAGTAACGTCAAGGGGTTTTCTGTGTGATCTTCGGTAAGGCCCCGCCGCCCTCCCAGACGACGGCGGTCAGGTGCTCGACGACCCGCCTCGCGGGACATCGCCCTCGTCTCCAGCCACCAGATGCCCGCCTCGCGGATCAGGCCCGAGACGGCGTGGGCCCAGAGCTCGCCGACGGCGGCCTCGATCCCGACCCGGCTGAGGTTCTGCGTGGCGGTGTCCGCGCAGCGCTCCACGCGCTCTCGGCGGAAGTCGGCCATCAACGCGGCGGTGCGAGAGCGCTCGGCGGCCGCGAGGAGGAAGCGGTAGCGCTCGGGCTCCCGCTCGACGTACGCGAGGTAGGCGTCGATCGTCGCGGCGAGCCGCTCGCGCGCGCCGCGGGCCTTGCCGGCGGGGAGGAGTGCCTCCTTCAGCTCCTCCACGTAGCGCTCGGCCAGCGCCTCGTGGAGCCCGTCCTTGTCGCCGAAGTGGCGGTAGAGGATCGGCTTCGTGATCCCGGCCTCGGCCGCGATCTCCTCCATCGACGTGTCGCGGCCGCCGGCGCGGACGATTCGATCGGCAGCGTCGAGCAGCTCTTCGCGCCGCAGCTCGCGCTGGCGGGTTCGGTCCGGATGGAGCGTCCGCGTCGCCACGACCTCGAACCTAACGCTCAGCCGACTCGGGAAGCAACTGCGGCTCCGGCTTCGGGCGCTTCGGGCGGTTCAGGTTCCGCACGATCGGTGCGGTCACGCGCCGGATGAGGCTGGCGACGCCGCCGGGGAGCACGAACATGATCAGGATCAGGATCACGCCGAAGACCACGGTGGGCGACTGCTTCGAGAGCTCGAACGGCAGCAGCGGCGGGTCCTGCGCGTAGATCGGGAGGAACTCGATCAGGAGCGCGCCGAAGATCACGCCCGAGAGCGCGCCGAGCCCGCCGACGACGACGCTCGCGAGGAGCAGGATCGAGAGCGAGAGCGGGAACGTGTCGGGGTTGACGTACGAGACCTCGATCGCGAGCAGCGCGCCGGCGACGCCCGCGTAGAAGGAGGAGACACCGAACGCGAGCGTCTTGTAGAGCGCGGGGCTGACGCCTGACGCGGTCGCGGCGATCTCGCCGTCGCGGATCGCGCGCCACGCACGACCCGTCCGTCCGCGCACGAGCAGCCACGCGACGAAGAAGAGGATCCCCGCCGCGACCCACGCCTCGTAGTAGAGCCAGTGCCGCACGGAGATGTCCCAGCCGAACGGCACGGTCGGCAGGTTGAGCACGAGCCCGCCGCCGCCGCCCGTCACCGTGTCGAAGCGTTTCGCGACCTGCGGCAGCGAGACCGCCAGCGCGAACGTCGCCAACGCGAGCGAGACGCCGCGGAGCCGGAGCGCCGGCAGGCCGAACAGGAAGCCGATCACGCCCGTGATCAGCCCCGCGAGTGGGATCGTGAAGATCGGGCGCATCCCGTCGCCGAGCGGCAGCCAGCCGGGCGGCTCGAGCAGGAGCGCCTCGAGCCCGGGCCGGCCGAGGGTGAGCATCGCCCCGACATACGCGCCGATCCCCATGAACGCGCCGTGCCCGAGCGAGATCTGGCCGTTGTAGCCCGTGAGGATGTTGAGCCCGAGAAGCGAGACGAAGTAGATCGCGACGAACGTGAACTGCGAGAGGCGGAACTCGCCCATGAACCTCGGCAGGACTGCGACCACGACCGCGATCGCGGTGAACATCAACACCTTGAGCGCGGTGAGCGTCATACCCGCCGCACCGCCAAGTGGCCGAACAGCCCCTGCGGCCTGACGATCAGGACGAGCAGCAGGATCGCGAGCGCCGTCGGCAGGCGAAGCTCCGAGCCGACGAAGTCGACGTATGCGCCGAGCAGGTTGACGATCACGCCGAGCAGCAGGCCGCCGACGACCGCGCCGACCGGGCTGTCGATCCCGCCGAGCACCGCCGCCGCGAAGGCGTAGATCAGGATCACGAGCATCATCCCCGGGTCGAGGAAGACGGTCGGCGCCGCCATCAGCCCCGCGACCGCGCCCAGCACGGCGGCGAGCCCCCAGCCGATCGCGAGCATCCAGCTCACGCGCACGCCGAGCAGCCGGCTGGCGTCCGGGTTCACCGCGGACGAGCGCATCGCGAGCCCGATCGTCGTGAAGCGGAAGAACCCCCAGAGGATGAGCACGGTCAGGAGGCAGACGCCGAGCGTCCCGACGTCCTGGACCGAGATCGCGACCCCGCCGATCTCCCACGACCGGTTCGGGAACGGGCTGTCGAGCGCCTTCGTCTCGCCGCCCCAGATCCAGCCGACGAGCCCGTTGATCGCGATCAGCAGCCCGATCGTGACGATCACGATCACGATCTCCGGCCGGCGCTCGACGGGGCGGATCACCGTGCGCTGGATCGAGAGGCCGAAGAAGAACGCGAAGCCGAGCGTCAGCGCGAACGCAGGCCAGTACGAGACGCCGTGGTTCATGATCGACCAGGCGACGTACGTCGTGAACGTCGCCATCTCGCCCTGCGCGAAGTTGACGACGTCGGTCGCGCGGTAGATGAGGACCAGTGCGAGCGCGAGGCTCGCGTAGATCGACCCTGCGGCGAGCCCGCTCACCACCTGTTGGACGAAGTCGGCCATCAGTAGCCCAGGTAGCTCCGCCGGACGCCTTCGTGGCGCCGCAGCTCGTCGCTCGTCCCCTCGACTGCGACCTTGCCGACCTCGAGCACGTACGCGCGCGCCGACGTCTCGAGCGCGATGTTCGCGTTCTGCTCGACGACGAGCACGCTCAGTCCCTCCTCTTCGTTCAGCTGCTTGACGATCGCGAACAGCTCCTGCGTGATCGTCGGGGCGAGCCCGAGCGACGGCTCGTCGAGCATGAGCAGCCGCGGCCGCGACACGAGCGCCCGCGCGAGCGAGAGCATCTGCTGCTCGCCGCCGCTGAGCGTCCCGGCCTGCTGGTTCTTGCGCGCCTCGAGCCACGGGAAGTAGCCGAACACGCGCGGCGCCTCGACCTTGAACGTCTTCCGCTCGCCGCGGACGTACGCGCCCATCCGGAGGTTGTCCCAGACCGTGAGCTCGCCGAAGAGCCCTCGACCCTCGGGCACGTGCGCGACGCCGAGCCGGGCGACCGACTCGGGTGTGCGCTTCGAGATCGACCGCCCGTCGAACGCGACGTCGCCGGACTTGCGGACCGACCCGGAGATCGCGCGGAGCGTCGTCGTCTTGCCTGCGCCGTTCGCGCCGAGGAGCGAGACGACCTCGCCCTCGTCGACCGTCAGCGAGACGCCGTGCAGCGCGCGGATCTGCCCGTAGCGCGCCTCGATGTTCGAGAGCTCAAGCAGCGGCATCGGCCGTCCCGAGGTAGGCCTCGATCACCGCGGGGTCCGCGCGCACCTCGGCGGGCGTCCCCTCGGCGATCTTCTGGCCGAAGTTGAGCACGTGCACCCGGTCGGAGATCGACATCACGAGGTTCACGTGGTGCTCGACGAGCAGGATGGTCAGGTCGTAGTCGGTCTTGATCCGCTGGATGAGCCGGCCCAGCTCCTCGACCTCCTCGTGGTTGAGGCCGCCCGCCGGCTCGTCGAGCAGGAGCAGGCGAGGGCGCGAGACGAGCGCGCGCGCGATCTCGATCCGCTTCAGCGTGCCGAACGGCAACCCGGACGCCGGACGCGGCGCGTACGCGCCCAGGTCGAGGTAGTCGAGCGCCTCGAGCGCGTCGTTCGTCGCAGCGCGCTCGGAGAAGACGCGGCGGCGCGAGTGCGTCCCGACGAGCACGTTCTCGAGCACGGTCATGTTCGGGAAGAGGACGACGTTCTGGAACGTGCGCGCGATGCCGAGCCCGACGACCTTGTGCGCGCGCTGGCGGAGGATGTCCTGATCGTCGAAGACGACGCGGCCGGAGTCCGGCTTGTAGAGGCGGGTGATGACGTTGAACGCCGTCGTCTTCCCGGCGCCGTTCGGGCCGATCAACCCGGCGATCTGGCCCTGGTCGACCGCGAGCGAGACGTGGTCGAGCGCGACGAGGCCGCCGAAGGTCCGGGTCACGTGCTCGACGGAGAGGATCGCGGCCACGGGAGGGCACGATCCTAAGCCGAAAGCGGCTCAGCTCACAATCGGGACGCTAGGAGTTGGAGCGGAGGCTGTCGCAGCTGTCCGCGTTGTCGAACGCGTCCTTGAGCTCCTGCCCGCCGTCGAGCTGCTGGAGCTGGCTCCACGTCGTGGACACCTGGCTGCTCAGCGTCGACAGAGTGGCGGTCACGGCCGAGATCGTGCTCAATGCCGAGCCGGGGCCCTCCGCGTCCTGCACCGACTGGTCGATCTGGTCGATGCCGGCCTGGACGTCGCTCGAGAGCTGGTTCACGGCGTCCTGCGCCTGCTCGCCGGCGTCCGTCTCGGGTGCCCCGAGGCCCTTCACGTCGTCGGTGAACGTCTTCGTCGCCTCCTTCGCGTCGTCGACGGCGGTCTGGACCCCTTCCTTCGTCGGGTTGCTCTGCACAGATTGGGCGGCCGACTGGATCGAGGAGGTCCAGGTCGTGATCGCGGAGCAGAAGCTGTTCGCCCAGTCCGTTGTCGCCGAGCTGTTGTCGTCGCCTCCGCCGCAGCCGGACGCTGCGAGCGCGAGCACGGCGACCGACTGACGCGAGTCCGAGGCGGGCGGCCATGCCCGGAATTCTGCCCTGCCTCCGCGGGCGGTGCCATCGTCCAGAACAGGTGAAGCTGAGACAATCGCCGCGGTGACGGAGCCGCCGCCCCGCAGGATCGACAGACTCCTCTTCGGCTCGGGCCGGTCGATCGGGGGCACCGTCTACGGGACGATCGTCGCGATGTCGGTGATCGCGGCCGCCGGCGCTACCGGGGCGGCGGATCCCTGGGCGCTTGCGGGCTTCGTCGCGAGCTCCGCGGTCGTGTTCTGGCTCGCCCACGTCTACTCGAGCGGCCTCGACCAGAGCATCCGGACGGGTCGGTACCTCGACCGCAGGACGTTCGAGAACGTCGCGCGGCACGAGGGCGCGATCCCGCTCGCGGCTGTGCCTTCGATCGTCGCGCTCGTCCTCGGGGCGCTGGGAGTGCTGCGGGAGTCGCGGGCGATCTGGCTCGCGCTCGGGCTGGGGGTGGTGACGCTCGGTGTCCAGGGGTGGCGGTACGCCCAGATCGAGGCGCTGAGCCGCTCGAAGATGCTCGTCGTCGTCGGATCGAACGTCCTGCTCGGCCTCGTGATCGTCGGGCTCAAGGCGGCCCTCTCGCACTAGAGCGCGCCGAGATTCGCCCGTTCGGGGCGATGCTTGGATGCGAGGTGCTCCGTTTCACCGAAGTCGAGCCGGTTCCCGGGAGCAGCTGATCGCCCGAACCGGGTGATTGGGCTCTCAGCGCTTGCTCAGGGACGAGCCGCCTGACTAGGCTGCTGACAGTTCGCTCGGTCAGGGGCCATTGGGAGGCGGCTTGAAACGAGGTTGCCGTTGCGCTCATCGCACAGCGGGTCGATAAGCACGGCTCCACCACCCGTCGGGTCGGTGTCGCACCGAGCACCCGTCGGGGTGCGGGCGCGGCGTTCGAGCTCTGCCCGTCGAAGCTCGCCGTGCCGGCGCTCCGTCGCGGCATGCTGCGGCGCAGTGCGCTGATCTCCCGCCTGCGTACGGGGAAAAACGGCCGTTTCGTCAGCGTCGTTGCACCGGCGGGATACGGGAAGACGACGCTGATCGCGCAGTGGGCGGCCCGCGACCGCCGGCCGTTCGCCTGGGTCTCGCTCGACGACTCCGACAACGATCCGGTCGTCCTTCTGAGCTACATCACCTCGGCGCTGAACGCGGTCGAGCCGATCGACCCGAGTGTCTTCAAGGGAATCGCGGCGGGGAGCGACTCGCTCTGGGCGACCGCGGTCCCTCGGCTCGGCTCGGCGCTCGCCTCGGTCTCGACCCCGATCGTGCTCGTCCTCGACGACGTTCACGAGGTGACCGACCCGCGCGCTCTCGATGCGATCGACGCCCTTGCGCTCAACGTGTCCGCGGGATCGCAGATCGTGCTCGCAGGGCGCGGCGAGGCGACGCTGCCGCTCGCGCGCTTCCGCGCAAACGGGGAGCTGCTCGAGATCGGGCCGGCCGAGCTTGCGCTCTCGGACGCCGAGGCCGGGCTGCTGCTGACCGCGGCCGGCGCCCGGGTGTCCGACGAGGACGCGCACACGCTGAACGCCCGCGCCGAAGGCTGGCCCGCCGGCCTCTACCTCGCCGCGCTCTCGCTCCAGGCCGCGCCCGAGCTCCCGGTCGCCGGGTTCGGCGGCGACGATCGCTTCGTCGCCGACTACCTGCGCTCGGAGCACCTCTCGCAGCTCGAGCCCAGGGTCGTCGAGTTCCTCATGCGCACGTCGGTGCTCGACCGGATGACCGCGCCGCTGTGCGACGCCGTCCTCGATCGAACAGATTCGGCGGCGACGCTGGCGGAGCTCGAGCACGCGAACCTGTTCGTCGTCGCGCTCGATCATCGCAGCGGCTGGTACCGGTACCACCATCTGTTCCGCGACATGCTCCAGGCCGAGGTCGCGCGGCGAGAGCCCGAGCTGGTCCCGGAGCTCAACGCGCGTGCGGCGACCTGGTGCGCGGCGAACGGGCTGCAGGACTGGGCGGTGCGACACTCGCTCGCGGCAGGGGATCTCGAGTCGGCGAGCGCGCTGGTGGGCGCGAACGCCGTCCCGTTCATCCGCAGCGGCCGCGTCGCGACCGTCGAACGGTGGCTGAGCGCGTTCGACGACGTCGAGCTCCTCGACCGCTTCCCTGCGGTCGCGGTGTTCGGAACGTTCATCTACGCCCAGCGCGGACGGCCGGACGTGGCCGACCGCTGGGCGCAGGCGGTGGAGAACTCGCACTTCGACGGCGTGATGCCCGACGGAAGCGGCTCGCTGCGCCCGTGGGCGGCGCTCGTGCGAGCGCTGATGTGCAGGCACGGCGTGGAGCAGATGCGCGCCGACGCGGAGCTCGCGGTGGCGGAACTCCACCCGCAGAGCCCGTTGCTGGCCGTCGCGTTCATGTTCCGCGGTGTCGCGCTGCTGCTCGAGGGCGACTTCGAGGAGGCGGAACGTGCCCTTGGCCTCGCGGCCGACGCGGCGGCGGTTCAGGATTCGACGTACGCGGGTGTCATCGCGAACTGCGAGCTCGCGCTGGCCGAGCTCGACCGGGGCGATCTCGACGCGGCCGAACGCCGACTCGCCGCCGCGCGTGGCTTCGTCCTCGAGGACGCCCGCGGCGAGTTCGTCGTCGTCGCGCTCCTCCACGCCGTGAGCGCGAGGATCGCGCTTGCGCGCGGACGAGGCGCGGCGGCGCGTGAGGACCTGGCACGCGCCCAGCGCGTGCGGCCGTTGATCACGCCGGCGCTGTCCTGGTTGGCGGTGCAGACCTCCCTCGAGCTCGCGCAGGCGCATCTCGCGCTTGCGGACGGCGAAGGCGCGCGGACGCTCTGCCTCGAGGCCGACGACGTTCTCCACCGGCGCCCGGAGCTCGGCACGCTCGTCGGACAGGCGGTGGAGCTCCGGGAAGCGGTCAACGCCTTGACCGTCCAGCCGTCCGGCTGGGCCTCGACGCTCACGAGCGCGGAGCTGCGCCTCCTCCCGCTCCTGACGACCCACCTGTCGTTCCGGGAGATCGCCGAGCGCCTCTTCGTCTCGAGGAACACGGTCAAGACCCAGGCGATCTCGGTCTACCGCAAGCTCGACGCCACGAGCCGCAGCGAGGCGATCGAGCGCGCGATCGAGCTCGGCCTCGTCGACGAGGCGTTGGCTGCTCGACCGCTCGATTTCACCCGCACCGGATGATGCTTCGGCGCCCGCTGCGGCGTCGAATGGAGTTGTCGAGCGGAGTGGAGTGGAGGACTACAAGCTCACCCTGCGCAGGCTTGCGCTGCGCGACGACGGATTCATCGATGCGCTGCTGGCGGAGGAGCGCGCGAGCCCAGCTCTCTCCGGCCTCGATCCGCGATCGCATGCCCTGGTCCGCATCGCGACGCTGATCGCGCTCGACGCGGCGCCTCCTTCGTACATGAGCGCGGCCGCGGCGGGACTCGACGCCGGCCTCTCGATGGAGGAGATCGTCGGAACGTTGATCGCGGTGATGCCGATCGTCGGCGCCGCGCGGGTCGTCTCCGCAGCGCCGAAGCTGGGGCTCGCGCTCGGCTACGACGTCTCCGAGGCGTTCGAGGTCGTCACTTCCGACGACTTCGAACGCTGACCGAGACTGCCGGGTTCGCTACCTCGGCGCAGCGTCAGTTGTGCTTGCCCAGCAGGACCATCAAGCGCCGCCTTGGCCGCCGCGACCTTCGCCCGGCGGTCCTTCGTCAACTCCTGCACGAAGATCTGGATCGTCGCGGCGAGCGGAACCGCGGTGAGCGCACCGAGGACTCCCAGAAGGGCGCCGAAGAGCGTGACGGCAACGATGATGAAGAACCCCGAGAGATTGACCGCCTTGCCCTGGATCTTCGGCGTGAGAACATTGTTCTCCACCTGCTGGTAGACGAGGAGTACCGCGAGCATGATGAGCGCTGCCGTCAACCCCTCCTCGGCCCAGAGCGCCGGAACGAGGATGATCCCGGCGATCGTGGCGCCGATGTTCGGAATCATGTCGAGCAGCCCTGCGATCACACCCAATGCCAGGGCATAGCTCGACCCGAGCAGCCAGGCTGTGAGCCCTTGTGTGGTCCCGGCGATCACCGCGATGACAACGACACCGATCGCCCAGCGCGAGATCGAGGTTGTCACGCGCTCCCATACGCCCAGCCAACGCTCGTCTTCCCCCGGCATCAGCACGCTGCCCAACGCCCGTTTCAGATTCGCGATGTCGCTGAGCAAGAACAAGCAGACGAAGATGATCGTGAAGCAGACGAGGAAGCTGGAGAAGAAGTCGCCCGCGATGCCGAGCACCGCCGAGATCGTGTCCGGCACCGACGCCGAGATCGACTCGGATCCGGCCTGCACGTTCTCGGCAGCACCACTGTCGCCCAGCCACGAAAGCTCGTCGGACGCGCGCAGCTGCTCGACCGTCGACGGAAGCTCGTGGAGAAAGTCTCGAACCGCGCCGACGAGCGGAACCAGGAGGAGCAGTGCCAGCACCGTGACCGCGACCGCCGTGCCGAGCACCGTCACCGTCGCCGCCAGTCCGCGCGACATCCCGGTCCGCGCCATCACATACCTGACCGGGTACTCGAATACGAGCGCGAGAAAGATCCCGATGAACACGACCAGGAAGGTGTCG
Organism: uncultured Actinomycetes bacterium; assembly: GCA_963737405.1. Classification (GTDB taxonomy): domain Bacteria; phylum Actinomycetota; class Thermoleophilia; order Gaiellales; family Gaiellaceae; genus JACCTU01. The sequence continues at coordinate 249,844 of CAVTSL010000006.1, read as the reverse complement.
CCGATCGCCCAGAACGCCCCCAGCACACCCACCGCCGCAGCGACCAGCAGCACCGTTCGCATCGGCAGGATCAACTCGACCCGCCGCGGAGCACCTGTGTTCATGTGCTGGGGAGGCTCGGGCTCCATGATCTAGAGGACCGCGACGCGGCAGCGCTTGTGCGTCACGAGCCGTCGGTTGCGGATGCCACGACCTCCTCTGCGGTTCGGTCGAGTGACTATGAGCGGGGAGGCGCCCGGCCTTCCTCATACCGTTGGGGTGATTCGCCGCTCGTGGCGGCTCCTCTTTCATGCCATCGGTATGACGAGGACCGGCGTACCCGCGCCCATACTCCGCACATCGAGGTCGTGACCTGGACCTCTTCGACCGAAAGGAAACGCCAATGGCTGAACCGACCAGCGAGACCCCGGTCCTCGACTTGCTTTCAAGCATGACCGCGAACTCGATCGATGCGTCGAGCCTCGATCTGGAGACGCTCGCACTCGTTCGCATCGCAGCCCTTGTTGCGGTCGACGCCCCAGCCGTCTCGTATCTCCTGAATCTCGGAGCTGCAAGCGAGTTCGGCGTCGACCCGGAGCAGATCCGCGGTGTGCTCGCTGCGATCGCGCCGATTGTCGGCACGGCGCGCATCGCGTCCGCGACGGGCAAGATCGCCGGCGCGCTCGAAGTCGCGATCGAGGTCGCAGAGATGGACGAGCAAGGCGAGGACTGACCCCACGCGGGAGCCGCGCCTCGGAGGCGCGGCTCCCCGCGGCCGCGAAATCAACCGGGCTGCCTACACTGCCTCGATGGCGATGGCCTACGCCGTGCAGCGGCTCGAGATCGGCGACGTCGTGCTACTCGACCTCGACGAGGAGGCAACGGAGGTCGAGGCCAAGGTGATCCGGCCGATCGAACGCACCGAGACGACCGTGCGGGCTTGGCTGCGGGTAGACGGGCGAGAGGACTTCGTCCGGGAGTGGCCTCTCGGCGAGCAGGTGACCGTCGTGCGCGGCCCCTGAACCGCTGGGCGGTTCATACGATCCGGGTGAGGCGTTGCGAATTCCGTGCGGCGACAGTTGCTGACAACGCGCCAGGATGGGCGCGGGTCTGTGGGAACATGACACCACCCGAGACGAGGCGACAATCGTGACGGATCGCAGAGAAGACGGGCAGAGGTAGTGCGCCGATGACCGAGACCGCCGTCCCGTCGGCCGCGCTCCCGTTCAACGACCCGTCCCGCCCGAGGCGCCTGGTCAAGGTGACCGCGTGGCTCGTCGGCATCGCGCTCCTCGTCGTCGTCCTCAACCTGCTCGGAGTCGACGTCATCGGCTGGCTGAAGGACCTCTGGCACCAGATCAAGGAGGTCCCTCCCGGCTACATCGTCGCGGGCCTCACGTTCCAGACGGCCCAGACGTTCTTCGCCGGGCTCTCGTACTACGGCATCCTGCGCGCGGCATACCCGGGCCAGGTCGAGTTCTGGCCGATCGTGACCGCCTACGCCGTCGGCGTTGCGATGAACAACTTCCTGCCGGCGAACATCGGCACGTTCGTGACGTTGGTCATGTTCACGGCGATCATCCCGGGCTGCACGTTCGCCGGTGCGATCGCCGCCTACCTCGTACAGAAGATCTTCTTCACGATCGCCGGTACGTTCGTCTACCTCTACCTGTTCCTCTCCGTGCCCGGGTCGTTCCACGAGAGCCTCGGCAACGTCTCCGACCACGTTGCGAGGTCGATCCTGATCGCCGCAGGCGTCGTCTTCGGGATCGTGCTCCTCGGCCGCCTGTTCTGGAAGCAGGTGAAGAAGCTCTGGGCCCAGGCGAAGAAGGGCGGCGCCATCCTCTCCCACCCGAAGCAGTACTTCGCTTACGCATTTCTGCCGTCCTTGCTCTCGTGGCTCTGCAAGCTCGCCGTGATCGGGATCTTCCTCGCGGCTTTTGCGATCCCGGTCACCTTCGAGTCGGTCATGTGGGTGACGGGATCGGGCTCGCTCGCCAACGTCGTTTCCTTCACGCCCGGCGCTGTCGGCATCACGCAGGCGACGAACGCGCTCGCGCTCGAGACCTGCTGTGGTGTGGAGACGGCCGTCGCCGTCGACTACTCGACCGCGCAGCAGCTGATCACGACCGCCTGGAACGTCCTCCTGGCCGTCGCTCTCGTCGTCGCGGTCTTCGGCTGGAAGGGTGGGAAGCAGCTCGTGACGGACTCGTATGTGGACGCGAAGGGCAAGGTCGCCGACCAGAAGGCCCAGCGCGCAGCGAACAAGGCGGAGAAGAAGGCGGAACGCGCCGCGTCTGGAGAGAGTCGGTTCCGCCGTCGCCGCGACGACGGGGCCTCGGGGGAAGCGACGCCGGCGACGCCACAAGGAGGAGGAGAGTCCGATGACTAGCGGCCCAGAGCCGTCCTACGGCCATTCCGTGTGGCGCCCCGAGCGTCCCCGCCTGCGGTTCTTCCCTCTGCTCGTCTCGTGGCTCGCCACCGGTGTCGCCCTGATGGTGGCGGCCGGGCTCTTGCCCGGTGTCGACATCAAGAGCTTCGTGGGTGCGTTGCTCGTGGCGGCGATCGTCGCGGCGCTGAACGCGGTCATCCCGCCGGTGCTCGCGGCTCTGCGGTTGCCGCTCACGCTCGTCCTCGGCTTTCTGCTCGTGCTGATCGCGGACGCCTTCATCCTTCTCATCGCCGCCGACCTGAACATCACCGACGGGGCGCTCACGGTCGACAGCTTCGGCTGGGCGCTTCTCGCGTCGCTCATCGTCGCCGCCGTGAGCGTCGTGCTCGCGGTGTTCCTCGGTTCGGACGACACGTACGCGATGCGCATCGCCCAACGCATCGCGCGCCGGCAGGGCATCATCGACAGCAGCGACGTTCCAGGGCTGGTCTTCCTCGAGATCGACGGGCTCGCGCTGCCGGTGCTGCTCCGCGCGATGCGCGACGGCAACGCCCCGACGATGGCGCGCTGGCTGGCGGAAGGCACGCACCGTCTGGCGGAGTGGGAGACGGATCTCTCCTCGCAGACGGGCGCCAGCCAGGCCGGGATCCTCCTCGGATCGAACGAGGACATCTCCGCGTTCCGCTGGGTGGAGAAGGAGACCGCCACGCTGATGACGTGCTCGGCACCGCCTGACTGCGCGGAGATCGAGCGGCGGCGCGCGACGGGGATCGGTCTGCTCGTCGACGGCGGCGCCAGCCGCGGCAATCTGCTCTCCGGCGAGGCGCAGGACGTGATCCTCACCGTCAGCCGGATGGAGGCGGAGAAGAAGACCAACCCGGGCTATCGCGCGTTCTTCGCGAACGGCGACAACGCCACGCGCACACTCGTTCTGTTCGTCTGGGAGGTCCTCCTCGAGTGGACGGCTGCCCTGCGCGCCAGCAGGCGGGACGTGAGGCCGCGCGGCCACCGGGGCGGCATCTATCCGTTGATGAGAGGGGCGCTTTGCGTCTTCGTGCGCGATCTGATCGTCTCCGGCGTGCTCACCGACATGATGCGCGGCCGGCCCGTCGTCTACGCGACGTTCTCGAGCTACGACGAAGTCGCGCACCACTCGGGTCTCGAGCGCGCCGACACGCTGGAGGCGCTGCGCAAGCTCGACGGAAAGTTCGCCGAGATCGAGGACGCCCGCCGCTACGCTCCGAGGCCGTACGAGATCGTCGTCCTCTCCGATCACGGGCAGACACAGGGAGCGACGTTCAAGCAGCGCAACGGGTACGGCCTCGACGAGCTCGTGGAGCGATCCCTCGCGCAAGGCGACGTCGAAGGGATCGCGGGCGGGGACGAGCAGAGCTCGATGGTGGGCAACGCCGTCAGCGAGGCGACGGGAAAGAAGTCGAAGCGACCCAAGAACGACGTCTCGGACCGGGACGTCGTCGTGCTCGGCTCGGGCAACCTCGGGCTCGTCTACCTCATGGAGGAGCGCCGGCGGCTGACGCTCGAGGAGATCGACGAGCGGCACCCGGAGCTCATCGCCGCGCTCCGTTCGCATCCCCACGTCGGCTGGCTGCTGGTTCGCTCGTCCGAGCACGGGGCGGTCGCGCTCGGCGCGAACGGCACCCACTACCTCTCGGACGGTCGCGTCGAGGGCGATGACCCGCTCGCGAACTTCTCCCCGCACGCGCCCCGGCACCTGCTGCGGACCGACGGCTTCGAGCACGTCGCCGACATCATGGTCGGAAGCTTCTACGATCCCGCGTTCGAAGAGGGCTGCGCGTTCGAGGAGCTGATCTCCTTCCACGGAGGCATCGGCGGCCCGCAGACGCGACCGTTCATCCTCCACCCGGCCGAGCTCGACGCGCCGTCCGGTCCGATCCTCGGTGCCGCGAGCGTGCACGGCATACTCGTCGACTGGCGGCGTCGGCTTCAGGGCGGTGCGGACGACGCGGCCCAGAAACACGTCGAGCCGGCGACGGCGTCCGGCGTGGCCGAACAACCGGTCGGTAGCTCGGGCTAGCGACGCTGCGCGTCAGCGCCTGATGGCAGCAGCCTTCGGCTGGGGGATACTCGCGGCGTCCTCACTCGTGATCGGCGCCGTGGTCGCGCTCGTCTTCCCGATCGGCCTGCGCGTGATCGGGCTGATCATGGGCTTCGGCGCAGGCGTGCTGATCAGCGCGGTCGCGTTCGACCTCGTCGAGGAGGCGGCCGCGAAGTCGGCCGGTGACGGATGGGCGATGGTGGGCCTCTTCGCAGGCTGCGGAGTCTTCTTCGGCGGCGACTGGCTGATCGACCGCCTCGGAGGCGGAGGACGCAAGGACCCGGAGGGCTCCCAGGAGAGCGGCTCACCGCTTGCGATCGTGCTCGGGACGGTGCTCGACGGGATCCCCGAGTCGATGGTGATCGGCCTGACGATCTTCGAGGGCGGGGCGGTGGGCGCCGCCTATCTCGCCGCGGTCTTCATCTCCAACCTGCCCGAAGCGATCTCCTCGACGTCGGGGCTCGTCACGAGCGGCTGGAAGAAGGCGCGGATCCTCTGGATGTGGATCGCCATCGCAGTGGTCTCGGGGCTCGCCTCGCTCGCCGGCTACAGCCTCTTCCAGGACTCTTCGCCGGACACCGTCGCTTTCGTGCTCACCTTCGCGGCGGGTGCGATCCTCACGATGCTCGCGAACACGATGATGCCCGAGGCGTTCGAGCACGGAGGGAAGCTCGTCGGAGTCGTGACGACGCTCGGCTTCGCCGTCGCGTTCACGATCCACACGCTGGACTGACTCCGGCGACGCGCCTACTGTCGGGCCATCGCGACCCGGAGGCGCTCCTCGGGCGTGATCAGGTGGTCGCTGTCTTCGGCGGCGGCGTCGATGTCGATCTGCACCCAGCGCACGGTGCCGGTGAACGCACTGTCCTTCGTGCCGTAGTCGTCGCTCACAGGCGTTGCGCTGTCAGAGCCGACGTCGGTCGTCTCGTCGGCGGAGAAGAGCATCGGCACCGTTGCGTCAACGCGGCCGCTGCCGGCCTCCTTGCCGTCGAGGTAGAGCGCGACGTCGCCGCCCTTCCCGAGACCGCCGCCGTCGTAGGTGAACTCCATCCGGACCTGGTGCTCGCCCGCGGGGATCGTGTCGTCCCCGTAGACCTTGAAGCGCTCCAGCCCGAAGAGGTTGTAGCAGTACGCCGGCTTCCCGTCCTTGACGTAGAGCGAGAAGCCGCCGAACGCGCCGCCCTGGGCGATGATCACGCCCTCGGCGTCGCCGTCGGGCACGACGAGCTCTGCCGTGATCGCAAACGACTTGTTCTTGTTCGCGACGACGGAGTTTTCCGACAGCCGACCCATCCCGCCGAAGAGCAACTGCGAGGTGCCGCGGACGAGTTGGGGCCGCCCGGCGAGGTCGGGATTGAATCGCTCCATGCGCCTGTCGTCGAGCGGGAGGACGTTGTACTTCGCCGCCTCGATCAGGAAGAGGCGTTGCAGCTCTGCCAGCTTCTCCGGGTTGTCGCCGGCGAGGTCGTGCGCCTGCGACCAGTCGTCCGGCCCGTAGAGCTCCCACACGTCGTCGTCGAACGGCGGGCATTTCGGCCATCAGCCAGGGAATGCTGTGCCGGGTCACTCCTGTCCAGCCCTCGTGGTAGATGCCGCGGTTGCAGAACATCTCGAAGTACTGCGTCGTGTGGCGATCCGGCGCATCGGCGTCGTCGAACGTGTAGGCCATCGAGACGCCCTCGAGCGGTCGCTGCTGCACGCCGTTGACGCTCAGCGGCTGCGGCAGGCCGGCCGCCTCGAGCACCGTGGCCGCGACGTCGATCACGTGATGGAACTGCGAGCGGATCTCGCCCTTCGCCTTGATGCCGCCCGGCCAGTGCACGATCGTGCCGTTCCGCGTGCCGCCCCAGTGCGAGGCCACCTGCTTCGTCCACTGGTACGGGGTGTCCATCGCGTGCGCCCAGCCGACCGCGTAGTGGTTGTAGGCCGCGGGGGTGCCGAAGTCGTCGATCCGCGACACCATGAACTCCGTCGTCTCGAGTCCGACAGCGCCGTTGAGGACGACGAGCTCGTTGAAGCACCCGGTGGGGGTGCCCTCAGCCGAGGCGCCGTTGTCCCCGATGATGTAGTAGACGAGCGTGTCGTCCAGGACCTGAAGGTCCGCGAGTGCGTCGATCAGCCGGCCGACGTGGTGGTCGGTGTGTTCGAGGAAGCCGGCGTACACCTCCATCTGGCGTGCGAGCACCGGCTTCAAGTCGTCGGGCATGTCGTCCCACGCCGGGATCTCGTCAGGACGCTCGGTCAACGCGGCGTCGGATGGAATGACGCCGAGCTCCTTCTGCTTCGCGTAGGTCCGCTCACGCAGAGCGTCCCAGCCGTCGTCGAAGCGACCCTTGTACTTGTCCGACCATTCCGGGGTCACGTGATGAGGGGCGTGGGTCGCCCCGGGCGCGTAGTAGACGAAGAACGGCTTGTCGGGCATCAGCGCCTTCTGCTGGCGGATCCAGTCGATGGCGTGATCGGTCATGTCCTCGGTGAAGTGGTAGCCCTCCTCCGGCGTGCGGTCGGGCTCGACCGGGACCGTGTCCTGGTAGATCGCCGGCGCGTACTGGTTGGTCTCGCCGCCGATGAAGCCGTAGAAGTGCTCGAACCCCGAGCCGGTCGGCCAGGCGTGGAACGGCCCCATGGGGCTCGTCTCCCAGACGGGCACCTCGTGGCACTTGCCGAACTGCGCCGTCGAGTAGCCGTTCAACTTCAGCGTCTCGGCGAGCGGAGCGCACGTGTTGGGGCGGATCGAGTTGTAGCCGGGCGCGGACGTCGCGATCTCGGTGATGCCGCCCATCCCGACCGCGTGATGGTTGCGACCGGTGAGGAGTGCCTGGCGCGTGGGGGAGCAGAGCGCCGTGGTGTGGAAGCGGTTGTACTTCAGGCCGTTCGCGGCGAGCCGCTCGGCGTTCGGCGTGTGGATCGGTCCGCCGAAGGCGCTCGAGGCGCCGAAGCCGGTGTCGTCGATCAGGACGATCAGCACATTCGGTGCACCCTCGGGCGGCCGCAGCGGTGTGATCGGCGGGAACTTCGTGGCGGGGTCTTTCGCGTCGTACGTCGTCAGCCCGACCGGTGTCACATCCGGGATCGGCAGGACGTCGCGTCGGTTCTGCTCGGGCATGTTCGCTCCTCGGTCGGGCTTGACCCGGTCACGGTCTCACGCGCCGCATGCGGCTCTCTTCGCCCGAACGGGGTGAACGTCAGCTCGGCGGGCGCAGAACGTCGGGGGTCGCTTTGCGGAAGCGGCTGAGAGTGACCGCACCGAGCGGCAACGTCAAGACGGAGTAGAAGACGCGCCACAGAAGCGCCGCGGCCACGAGCGCGTCGTCGGAGGCGCCGCTCAGCTCGATCAGCATGGCGATGAGAACCGCGTCGACGACTCCCAGTCCGCTTCCCGTGATCGGGAAGACGGCCCCGGCCCAGAAGGCGATCGCGAAGGCGGCGAAGGCATCGGCCGCGGAGAGCTCGGCGCTCGAGACGCCGACGAAGCGGAGCGACGCGAGCAGGATCAGGTAGGTGAGGAAGAGATTGGCGGCGACCCCGATCGACCCCAGCGCCCAGCCCTCGCGCAGGACGGCGAGCGCCCGCGTGCGCAGTTCGGCCGCCTTCGCGGCACCGTCCTCGATCGGGTCGCGCTTGACCTTGACGAGGATCCAGGAAAGCGGCCGTTGCGCCTTGGCCCCGAGCCAGCGAGCCGAACGCTCTGCGCGGAGGAAGAAGTAGCCGGCGATGCACGCACCGGCCGTGATCAGGAGCGAGAGCGCGCCCGCCAGCACGACCGAGTCGTTGACCTCACCGGTGAGGACCAGCACCACGAGCGCGACGAGCGGAAGCAGGAACCGGCCGATCGTCGGGAACAGGAACGAGCCGAGCGCGGCGAGGCCGGCGGCGTCCGACGAGTGGCCTCCGCCGCGGAAGTAGCCGTACTGGACGACACTGGCGGTCGGGGGCGGGAGCAGCTGCCCGGCGAAGTTCGACGACAGGTACGCCTCGCTTCCGCGCCACAGACCGAGCCCAGGCAGGAACGATCGGTACATCAGGGCCTCGGTGGGAATGCGCGCAAGCCCGAGCGCGAGCAGAACGAGTACTTCCCAGGCATCCAGTTCAGCGAGTGCCTCCCAGAACCTCGCGGTAGTCGATGAACTGCGGCAACAGCCACCCGAACACGAGTGCGAGAGCCACCAGCAGGAGCGCGGGCCTGAGCGCGCGCCTGAGCGGCGATCGCCGCGCGCGCGTGGTAGGCGCTTCCATCATGCGTCGAGCCGCCTCTCCCTTTCTTCGCCGTGTTGCGATCTTGTCAGCGCACGCAGGTCCAGGCGACCAGGCATCACCCAATGCGCCGTGCCTCGACGGTCATCCCGGGCTCGCGCGCCTCTCGCACCTCACATCCCAGGTGACCGCGTTCAGCTCCGCGGCCCACACGACGCCGCGACCGATGAGGAAGAGGTAGAAGAGCGTGGTCGACGCCAATCCGAGCGCGCCGTAGAGCTCGGAAGCGTTCGCGAGCTTGATCTGCAGGTAGTAGACGGTGAACGCGTACAGCGCTTCGAGGCCAAGGCCGACCACGATCGCGCCCGGCAGAAACGCCGTCCAGGGGACGTCATCTGACGGAAGCCGCATCGAGGCCCAGAGCCAGACGGCCCCAAAAACCGCGCCCAGTACGAGCGTCACGAGAACTCCCACCGCCCCATCCCCATTCGCGCGCGCCCAGCTTGCAAACGCGGACGCCGCCAGGAGGACGATCGGCGCTGCGATCACGAAAGCAATCGCCTTGGGAAGGTTGCGAAGAGGCGGGACCGGTACCCGCCACGCCGCAGCATGAACCAGCCGAAGCGCACGCAGGAGCCCGAAGCTGAACCAAAGCACGAGCGCCGCACCTGAGATCACGAGCCACCAACGGGCTGCTTCGGACTGCTCCGCAGCTGTCGCGATCGTCGCAGCGAGCGGCTCGGTTAGTCCTGTCGACTCGGCCCCCGACTGGACGTCATTACCAGCGGAAGACGTGAAGCCGAGGCCACCCGCGAGGAGGAAGGTCAGCGCGAGTCCCCAGAAGAAGAACCGGTAGGCGAGCCCGCCGCCGAGAACGCCGCCGGCAATCTCCTTGTCGCGCAGCAGCCAGCGAAACGCGACCTCCACCGAGGCGTGCCTGGGTCGCTTCTCCTCGAGGGAGTTGAGCATCTCCAGACCGCGGGCTCGCAACGCCTCACCCCGTGCCTTGACCGAGCTCCGTTCTTTCCTCGGCTTTGGTTCGATCTGCGGCTCCGTCGCTGTCTCGTTCGCACACGGCCGACCTCGTGAGCGGGTCGGCGCGCTGCTTCCCAGGTCTACGCCGCCGCCCCTGCCGCCGAATCATCCGGAGCGGATGATGTGACGCGCCCTCGATTCCTCGTAATCTGCCTTGTCTCGACAAAGGGGGAGACATGGGCCGGTTGCGCGGGCGTGGCCGCGACGACGGTGGGACGAAGTACCGGATGCGCGAGAAGGTCTTCGCGATCGGCGACGACTTCTGGGTCGAGAACGATGCCGGCGAACGCGCGTTCAAGGTCGACGGCAAAGCGTTACGCGTCCGCGACACGCTCGTGCTCGAGGACGCGTCGGGGGCGGAGCTGTTCTCGATTCAGGAGAAGAAGCTGCACGTGCGGGACACGATGGAGATCGAGCGAGGCGGCCAGACGGTCGCGACCGTCAAGAAGGCCCTCATCTCGCCGCTCCGCGACCGTTTCTCGATCGAGGTCGAGGACGGCGACGACATGGAGGCGAAGGGGAACGTCGTCGACCACGAGTACAAGATCGAGCGTGGCGGCGATCGGGTGGCAGAGGTGTCGAAGCGCTGGTTCCGGGTCAGGGACACCTACGGGATCGAGGTCGCATCAGGGCAGGAAGACGCGCTGATCCTCGCCGCGACCGTCTGTATCGACCAGATGACCGGCGTCTGAGCAGGAGAAGACGGCCACACCCGGATCACCCAGGTGACATTGCCCGCGAGGTGATGTTGCGCTGTCTCCGACGTGCCAGTGTCAGTCGCACGGACGCGACACGAATCAGGGACACAGACGACTAGGAGAACCACATGTGGTGGCTCATCGGGATCGCCGGAATAGGCGCACTCCTGTCGTACATGGCCATGTTTCTCGTATTCGGCTGGGCAACCGTGAGCAATGGACATGGTCTCCTCTTCGTCCTCGGGTTCTTCCTCCCCGTGCTCTGGGTTATCGGAGTGCTCATACGACCGAATCCGGAGTATGCGTGAGCTCCAGGCGCTCCCGAGCACCTGAAGGCGGCTTCTTCGAGGACGGCGTTCGCGCGGCAGGCCTCTTCGGGGAACTCCAACCGCATGGGAGACGGGGCCGCCGGTGAGGCCCACCTACTTCTTCGCCGGCGTCGCGGTCGGCTCCCTCGCACCTGTCATCGCCGGGGTCGCGCTCTGCTGGCGCTGGCTCATGCGAACGGTGTGACCTCTTCAACCACGCCCTCACTCGGCTGATTACCAACGGCCGCCATGGAGCGCCCCCTACCGCTCCAACTTGGCCTCGATCGCGGCAAGTCGCTCGTCAAGCCGAAGGAGGAGAGCTCGAGTCTCAGCGTCGCTCGCGGCCCGTGTCGCAGCTTCCTCGGCCGACTGACGTTCCTGATCGTTCGAGACGAACAGCGACGTGACCGTTGCGGTCAGGAACGAGAGAAACGTGATACCGAAGAGGATGACGCCGCTCCCAACCACCCGTCCCCAAGCAGTCGTGGGCACCACGTCTCCGTACCCAACCGTGGCGAGCGTGACGAGCGCCCACCAAGCGCCGACACCGAACGATGGAAAGTCCTCCTTGTCGACGAGCGTTACGACGAATCCCGCGAGCAGCGCCACCGCCAGTGTCAAGAGAACGAGGAAGGGGAAGACGCGTCGCGTCGCGACCGCGCGCATGACACGTGCCTCGAGCCGCGACGGGGACGACTTCGTCGTTCTGGATGCGTCGCGCACTGAGCTTGCGACTACGGGCTCGGCAGCGCGTCGACGCGTGCGCGGAGCAGAGCCTGGGCCCGCTTCAGCTCCTGGAGCTGAGCGGCAAGGGCTTGCGCACGCTCCCGTTGGGCGCCGAGAGTTGCCCTGAGCTGCGCGGCCTCGGCCCGGAGCTCCGCGTTCCCGGCCTGCTCGCGCCTCGAGCGCCTCGATCCGAGCCTCGACGGCGCTCGTGCGACCGGAGCCCCGGCTCGTTGCGATTCCGACCTCGTTTTCGATCGCCGCGACATCCCTGCCGATCGCTGCGAGCTGTCGCTCTTCGAGCTGCCCGGCCCTCTGCGCGAGAGTCCGCTGGAGAGACTGGAGCTCCTCCTGGCCTTTACCGAGGTCGGACCGCACTGTCTCGGAGAGCTGGCTGCCAAGAAGCGAACGCGCCTGTCCGACGCCGGCTTCGGCGTGGCCGAGCTGTGCTGACAGGCCCGCGAGCTCGGCCTGGACGTTCGCGCTCAGGTACTCGGCGTTCGTGATCGCGTCCGACATCAACTGGTTCGTCGTCGCCAGGTAACCGTTCAACGTCTCGAGCTCCACGACCAGCGTCTGGGCGTCCTCGACAGCTTCCGGAGTGCTCGGGTCGACGTTACGTGCGACTACGAGCGTGGCCAAGCCTGATGCGAGGAGCAGTGCCATGACCGTGATCGCAACCCACGCCCAGGCGGGCGCCGACGCAGCCCGACGCGGAGTGCTCGGGACCTCATCGAGCGTCGCTTGCTCGACCGCAGGCTCGACGACGTCCGGATCCGGTTCTGTGCGGAGCTGCTCGTTCGGAGACTCCGCGAGCGTCTCGCTCTCGCGCGACTCCGAGACGGCGTCCTGCTCCGTCTCTACGGGAGGCCTTGGCGCCGTCATGGGCTCGGTCCGTTCGCGGAGGGTTGCTCGGACCGCTTCTGCTTCGCCTGCGCCGACTTGGTCTCGGCGGAGGTGACGGCGGCCTCGAACTGGGTGTTGAACGTGTTGAGCTCGTCGTTCGTCGTCTTGACGTCGGCGACGAGAGTGTCCAGCAGTTGAGAGGCCGATGCGGAGGCGGCTTTCGCATTCGCCGAGGCGTCGCGAGCCTCGACGAACAGACCCAGCGTTACCGCGACCAGCATGAGTCCCAGCGCGCCCAGGACGACCCAGACCCATGCAGGCACACGACCCTCGGACGCGTCTGCGCCCGTAACAAGCGGTTGCTCGCTCGTCTCGGCCTCGCTCGCTTGCAGAGCGATCCCCTCGTTCATTCCGATTTCCCAGTCTCGCCACCGGCTGGGGTCACAACACCACCTGCCGGCCACGTTCACCCGGGTGAAGCCGTAGCCCTCCTCTATCCTGCGGCGTCGCGAAGGCGTTGACTAGACAGGCAGCGGCATCCCTGGCTAAATGAACATCACCGGTCGGAAGGGGGTGGTGTGTCCACCGCGGTCGAACAGCATGCAGCCGGTTCAGCGGCTTCAGTCTCCGCCTCAGCGGTTACCGTCTCGACAGTCCTCGCTCGACGCGGCGTCCTGATCGCCGCTTCGATCGCTTGGGTTCTCGTCGCGATCGGAGCGGGTCTGCTCCTCGCGACGAGCGACCACCTCGTCGATCCGATTGCGTACGGCATCCAGCGGGCCGTGATCATCGTGGGATGGTCCAGCGCGGCGCTCTACTGGCTGGTTCGACGCCCCGGCAATCGCCTCGGCCTCGCGTTCGTGGCACTGGCGCTTGCGTCGGTCGTCATGTCGCTGCAAGGGGCGTCCGATCCCCTGCTCCACAGCATTGGTGTGTTCGGCGACTTCCCGTCGTTCGTCCTGGCCTACTACGTCATCTTCGCCTTCCCCGATGGACGGCTTGCCGGCTGGCCGGAGCGGCTGCTGCTCGCGGGATGGGCGCTCTGGTTCTTGCCGTTCTTCCCTTACCTTCTCTTCTCGCCCGTCGTGAGCGGCGGCGGGCCGATCGCCGCCTGCAACGCGGCGTGTCCCACGAACGCCTTCATGATCGCCGACCGTCCGACGATCGCCGACCCGTTCGGCAGCGAACTTTTCGTACCTGGTGATCGCGGTCGCAGCGGCGACTCTCGCTGTCTTGTTCTACCGCCTGGTGACGGCAACTCGACCGCGCAGGCGCGCGCTCATTCCCGTCTACGCACTCGCCGTGATGCTCACGGTGCCGGTCCTGATCTTCCACGGCGTCGTCACCCATCATCTCGATCTGGATCCCAGCACGATCTCGAACGTCGGCTGGTTCGTCTCGGTTGGTCGCGCCCTGCTTCCCTACGGATTTGTGCTTTCGATCGTGGTGAGCACGTTCTTCGCCGCGGCGGCGTTGAAGAAGATCGTCTCCCGGCTGGTAGAGAGCCCGAGCGCCGCTGAGCTGCGCACGACGCTGGCCGATGCACTCGATGATCCGACGCTCGAGCTCGGGTTCCGTCTCGAGCAGGCCGACGGCTTTGTCGACTCGGCCGGCAAGCCTCTTGCGTCCACGCCTCTGGCCGGCCAGTCGTCGACGCCGGTCACGCGGAACGGCGAGACCCTTGCAGTGATCAGGCACGACGCAGCTTTGGACACCGACCCGGAGCTCGTCGCGGCTGCGGGTCAGGCGCTGCTGCTGGCGATCGAGAACGGGCGTTTGACGGCCGAGCTCCAGCTCGACGAGCACGGAGCTCCGTGCAACGCGTGCACGCATCGTCGCGACGAGTGAAGCCGAGCGCCGAAAGATCGAGCGCGACCTTCATGACGGCGCGCAGCAACATCTGGTCGCACTTCGCATCAGAGTCGGCCTGGCCCGCGAATTCGCGGATCCAGAGGCCGCGCAGCGACTCGACGACGTCGGCAAGGAGCTCGAGGAGGTTCTGGACGAGCTCCGCGACCTCGCGCATGGGCTCTACCCGCCTATCCTTCGCGAGTTCGGACTCCGAGCGGCCCTGGCCAGCGCCGTGCGGCGTTCGGCTTCACCGGCGAAGCTCGAAGCAGAAGCGATCGGCCGCTACCCCGAAGACGTGGAGGCCGCCGTCTACTACTGCTGCGTGGAAAGTCTGCAGAACGTCGACAAGCACGCCGGTCTGGGTGCGACCGCTGTCCTTCGGCTCTGGGAGCGCGACGGCCGGCTCTCCTTCGAAATCGTCGACGACGGCGTCGGCTACGACGTCGAATCGGCCCAGCACGCAAGTCACGGGCTGGCGAACATGACAGACCGGATCGCCGCGCTCGGAGGGACGCTCGTGGTCGAGTCGACCCCGGGACGGGGCACCACGATCAGGGCGAACATCCCGCTCGCCGACACCGCCACGCAGCGAGTCGTTCCCGCCGCCCACACCGGCTCCGAGAGTCACAGCGGCTGACTTCTAGTCGGTCCCGTCAGGGACAGGCGGACGTCGGCCGTGGTCGACCCACAACCGTCGGAGCAGGGCGGGCCCGAAATCCTCCTTCCGGACGAACGCCGCCGCGCCGGACAACTCGTCCCCGGACGGACGGTTCTCGAGGCGCTCGGTCGAGATGAGCACGACAGTGGAAGCGGGATGTGCGGCGCTGAGACAGCGCGCCGTCTCGAATCCGTCGATGCCGGGCATGCGGATGTCGACCAGCACGAGGTCGGGATCGAGCTCGTCCACGAGCGCGAGCGCTTCCTCCCCAGAGCCGGCCTCGCCCACGTATTCGAAGCCGTCGGTCGCCTCGATCACCTCCCGCGCTGCCTGGCGGAACACGGCCTGGTCGTCGACCGTCATCACGCCGACGCCGACGCGTGCTCGCCGTCCAACGAGTGGGCTCACGTCGGTGGTCATGAGAGGTCGCGTTGACACCCGGGAACTCGTGTCTCGATCTGGTGTCCTTGTTGTGTCGATTTCGGTTGCCAGTGTCGCCGTACGCCTTATCGTCGTCGGCGGAAACCGGGCCTGCAATGACGTCTGCCGGTGTCCGCCCGGGTGTGCGCCTGCATCCACATCGGGGTGCGTCCACGGCGATCGCGCAGAGCCTCCGAGTTATCGTGCGGCTGTGCCCATCCGCGTCGTGATCGCGGACGACAATCTGCTCGTGCGAGAGGGCCTGGAGCAAGTGCTCGCCGGACAGCAGAACATCGAGCTCGTGGGCGCGTACGGAGACCTCCCCTCGCTGCTCGATGCGATCGAGGCTGATCCACCGGACGTGGTGTTGACCGACATCCGGATGCCCCCGTCCCTGAGCGACGAGGGGATCCGGTTCGCGGCGCGCATGCGGGAGACCAACCCGCGCATGGGCGTGGTGGTGCTCAGCCAGTACTCCGAGCCGCTCTACGCGCTGGCCCTGCTCGAGCCGGGCTCGGACGGCCGCGGATACTTGCTCAAGGAGCGTGTGCACGACCGCGAGCAGCTCCTGTCCGCCCTCGAGACCGTCGCCGACGGAGGCTCGGTCGTGGACACGAGGATCGTGGACCTGCTCGTCGCGTCGAAGGTTCGCGCCGAACGCTCGTCCCTGGCGGCTCTTACTCCGCGGGAGCGCGAGGTCCTCGCCCAGATAGCTCAGGGGAAGAGCAACAGCGCAATCGCCAAGTCTCTCGTGCTGAGCAAACGAGCCGTCGAGAAGCACATCAACTCGATCTTCTTCAAGTTAGGTCTCTCCGACGCGGAGGACGTCAGCAAGCGGGTCAAGGCCACCCTTGCGTTCCTTTCCGAGGAGCAGGAAGCCGGCGACGCGCGCTCGACCGGTGCTTGAATCTAATCGCCGTCTGCCTGCAGCCGTTTCGAGAAGTACTCGAGCGCCTTCTTCGTCTTGGTCTGCTGCTCGCCGGTGAGCTCCACGCCCTTCTGCGTCAGGAACACTCTCGTTTCGGCGGCGACCTGGAACGCCTCCGAGGGCGCGCATTTCGTCGACAGCTCGAGGATCATCGAGTTGTCCGGGTAGAGCCAGAGCTCGGAGACAAGCCTGCGGTCGTAGCCCTCAGGCGCGAACTTCAGCTTGAGCACGGAGATCGGGCCGAGGATCGAGAGGTCGTCCAGCTCGAGCCCCGCGGGTGCATGCGCCGCGTAGAGGGCCCGCTGCTCCTTCGAGTAGAGCTTGCTGACCGGCCGCTTCCCCAACACCGTATCCCTGACGTCGGCGGTCTTCAGCGCGCGCTTCATCGATCCCGAGCAGACGAACCCGCCGGGCATGGCATCGACCTCGACGCCGAAGTTCGGCGAGCGGCGCAGCTCAGGCGAGAGCTCGTCCGGCACGACCGGGCGCAGCTTCACGACCGTGTCGTCCCCCTTCCGCTGGACGCGGCGGGCGCGAACGACGACGCCGCTCTTGTTCAGCGTGAGCTCCGGCGTGTCGAAGAAGTAGACCTGCCGAATCTGAGCGTCGAGGGGATCCACCCCCAGCGCCTCCGCCCCGCGGCTCCGGTCGGACACCGGCACCGTCAGCTTGAGCTCGATGCTGTCCGCGCCCTTCGTCAGGGCGATCAGATCGGCGAGATCCTGATCGGAAAGCGTGGGGGTCTTCGTTGCGGCCATGGTCGATCCTCCTGTGGGGTTAGCCTTCGGCGGGTTCTCTCTCCGCCTCGAACTCGCCGACTTCGATCGCGAGCCCGAGCGTGCGCATCTTGCTGACCGCCGAAACGACGCGCGCCGTCCCCACGAGTGGCGCGATGGCAGTGAGTACTCCGGCGATCTGCTCCTCGTCGAAGCCGACCTTGCCGGCGTCGTCGACGTTCAGGACATACGAAACCGGCGGCGCGTCGACCGCAACCAACGCGGCGAGGCGCACAAGCATCACTGTCTGCTCGTCGAGGCTGGACGCCTCCAGCGACTCAGCCGTCATCTTCATCAGCACGTCGAGAACCTGCGTCTCGGTGGATTGGTCGGTTATGAGTCTCCCTTCGTCCGCGCCGGTCGAATGAGCCTTCATGAGTCCCCCGGCCCGCTAGGTCGTCAGCTCGTCCGCCGACGCGACATTCCGCGTGAGTGCCCAGATCACCCAGACATCCAGTGAAATGATCAAGATCGCCCAGAACGGGTAGTAGGGGATGAAGAGGAAGTTCGCGATCGCGCTCAGCGTCGCGAGCGTCACCCCGACCACGCGCGCCCAGGTCCTGGCAGCGAAGAGCGCGTATCCCGCAAAGGCGACGAGCAGTCCCATTAGCAGTTGGATCCAGCCCCACGCCGTGGTGTTGACCTCGAAGACGTAGTTCGGCGACACGACGAAGAACTCGTCCTGGAAGATGGCTGCCACGCCGGCGATCGCGTGGAAGCACCCGACCATGATCATGATGACGCCGGCGAACACGTAGCCGGAAGCGGCGGACTCACTGATCCCCGTGGATTGCGTAGACCCGTAGTCGGCCATATCTCCTTCTCTCGCTGCGCTGGTCATATGGTCTCCTTCTCTCGCCGCGGTGGACACGTCGCTCAATTCCAACCGCCATTGTCCAACCGGTCTGTGTCTCCGACCTCACCCGCCGATCGTCTTCACCCAGGTGAAAGCTCTGGCCAGCTGAAGCCCGCAGGGCGCTGATCGTTGCTTCGGGGGTGCAGGCACCCCGGGCGCAGGCACGACCGAAAGTTCCGTGCGCGCCGTATTGCCACGCGGGGTTTCGTGAGAGACGCTAACGGCGTTCGGTAGGCAGAGCTTCAGCGCATGGTGGCGGTAGCATCAGCAGTCTGCGGCGGGACCCCGGTCGAAGCGTGACCGCAACGTCGACCGCGGCCGACCGACTCACAGGTACCCCCTCCGACGACGGGGTCTTCTTCGACTGGAAGTTCGAGCGGGTTCGCGCCCCGCGAGACGCTCTCGCGCGCGCGCGCTGTACCGACGTGCTGCGCGAGTTGGCGCCGAGACTCGTCCTGCTTGCCGCGCCACCGGGGTTTGGAAAGACGACGCTCCTCGCGCAATGGCGCGACGTCGACAGCCGGACGTTCGCCTGCGTCTCGCTCGACTCAGGGGACAACGACCCGGTCACGTTCTGGAGCTACATCGTTCAGGCGATCCGGCTCGCCGCGCCCGGATTGGGCGTGGCCGCGATGAGTGCGCTGCGTGAACCGCGCGTCGATGTTGTCGATGCGATCGTCCCGGCCGTTCTCCGCGACCTGGACGCAATCAGCGAAGGGCTCGTCCTCGTGCTCGACGACTACCAGGAGATCACGAACCGCATCTGCCACGACTCCCTCAGCTTCTTCCTCGAACGGATGCCGAGCAACGTCACGTTGGCAGTCTCGACGCGTGCGGATCCACCGATCCCGATTGGGAGGCTGCGCGCCCTTGAAGAGCTGCTAGAGCTTCGTGCCGTCGACCTCAGCTTCACCGAGGCCGAGTCCGCCACGTTCCTCAATGAGATCTTGCACCTCGGCCTCGCCACCGAGACGCTGGGCGCGCTGCACGAGCGCACTGAAGGCTGGCCGGTCGGCGTTCACCTGGCGGCGATGTCGCTGTCTCACGAGGCCGACCCGGCCGGCTTCGTCGCACGCTTTGGCGGCGCCAGCCGTCACATCGTCGACTACTTGACCGAGGTCGTTCTCGACACGCTCGACGAGGAGCGACAGCGGTTCCTGCTCGAGACGTCGGTCCTCGACACGATGTCGTGGACCTCTCTGCGACGCAGCCACCGGCAGGCAGGGTTCCGGCGAGGTGCTGGTCGAGCTCGAGCGAGCCAACCTCTTCCTGATACCGCTCGACGACCGCCGTGAGTGGTACCGCTACCACGAGCTGTTCGCGGACGTGCTCCGAAACCGACTGCTCCAGAGCGACCCCGAGCTCGCACTTGCCGTGCACCGCCGGGCGTCCGAGTGGCTCGGCCCGGAGGGCCACCGGTACGAGGCCGTTCGTCACGCCGTTGCCGCCAACGCGATCGAGAGCGCGACCACGTTCGTGTTGGAAGACTGGCGCCCGTCGCTCGACCAGGACGAAGCCGCGGCGATCCTCCGCGAACTCGACGAGCTTCCCCCGACGAACGACGAGCGAGATGCGCGACTCGCCGTCGTCAGGGCATGGGCGCTGAGCGTCCTCAATCGCCGCGAGGAGTCGCTGGGTGCGCTCGAGTCGGCCGAGTCGGCCCGAGGCGAATCGCCGATGCCATGCGGCCTTCCGTTCGACGCTGCGACCGCCTTGACCCGTGCGTGCTTTCCATGGGGCGACTCGGCCCGGATGGTGGCGCGCCGCCGCACAGGCCTCCGAGCTGCTGAGCGACACAGTCTCGATCGGAAGGCCGGTCTCGCTCCTCGCCCTTGGCTGGGCGCGGCGTCTCAGGGGCGAGGACGAGGCGGCATTGGTGCCACTCGAGCAGGCAGCCTTCCTCGCCGCTCGCTCGAAGGAATGGCTCGTCGCCGGCATGGCCAAGGCGATGCTCGCGCGGATCTCGCTCGAGACTGACGACCTCGACCTCGCTGTCGCGGTGGCGCGGCGTGCGCTGAACACGCTCGAGCTTCACGGCGTCGCCGACAAGCCCGGCGCAGGCGTCGCGCACGTGGCACTCGGTGCGGCGCTCGCCGGCCGAAACGAGTTCGAGGAGGCAGGCGAGCTCCTCGATCGAGGCCTGGCGAACCTTCGGGGCCGGGGCCAGCCGTTGGACATCGCGGATGCATTGCTCGTATCAGCCCCGGTCCGCCGCGCTCTCGACGCACCTGCCCCCGCGCGAGCGATGCTGGAGGAGGCGAGGAACCTCCTTGCCACCTGCCCGGATCCAGGAGTCCTGAGCGCGCGCCTGGTGGAAGTCGCGCGTACGCTGACGCCGGCTCACCGCCGAATCGATGGCGACAGCGAACTCACGGAGCGCGAGTTCGAGGTTCTCCGCTACCTCGCCGAGGGCTCTGTCCAAGCGAGAGATCGGCAAGGAGCTCTTTCTCTCCTTCAACACGATCCACTCTCACACGAAGTCGATCTACCAGAAGCTTCGAGTTTCCTCACGCGAGGATGCGATTGCTCGCGCGCAAGAGCTCGGTGCCTTTTCAACCACGCAGTCCCTCAACGGCTGTGCCCGCACCAGCGAACCAGAATCTCACCCGCTCATGCTTTCTCAACGACGTCGCAGGTGAGCCCGTCGCGTGCTTCGTGTGCGCGGCGGTTGTAGCGCACGCGCAGCGTCGCCCTCTCTCCCACATGGAGCGGCTCGGGGAGCACCCACACTGACGTCGCCCAGCTTGAGGTCGGCCACGTCCAGGGATCGAGGGTGTGTTCAATCGCCTCGAAGAGGGCGGCGCGGAACGTGACTGCGACGGCATTCACCGTGCCCGGCTCGTCGACGACGAGGTTGGCGCACGCACGCACGGAGGCGTTCGCGAACGTCGCCAGGTCCAGCGCTGCGAGCGTGACCGGTGGGCCGACGGGCGGCCAGTTGGCGACGACTTCTGCCTCGGTCGGCATGTTCACGGGGGCATGGACGGAGGCGTCGAGCAGCGGTTGGAACTCGATGTCGTACAGCCGCCGCCAGCGCTCGACGGCTGCCCGCCCGATCGCGCGCTGCCTGGCCTCGCCGTCCGGCAGGCGAAGGGGCCGCGCAAGCAGCGTGAGCCTGTGGGGGATGAGCCGCGCGCCGGGTTTCAGCAGGCGGCGGCGCGCGTCGAGCGTGGTCTCGAGGATCTCCTCCTCGAGCGGCTCGTTGCCGATGATCTCTGCGACCAGCAGGTCGGCCGGCTCGGGCAACTCGATCTGGCGCGACCAGCCGGGAACGAGCGTGACAGTGTCCGTCACGCCGTTGGCCGCGAAGACCCGCCCGGCGACCTCCGCGATGTCGCTGGCCTCGACGGCGTAGACGCGGCGTGCACCGGACCGAACCGCGGCGACGGCGAGCACCCCGCTCCCGGTGCCGATGTCGAGGACGACGTCTCCCGGTCGCACCGCCGCGACGAGCGCGCTGATGTAGTCGCCAGTCCTGCGGTTGTCATGAAGCATCCGGGCGTGCTCCACCGGGTCGGCCCAGCCGCTTGCCAACCCACGGCCGGCGTCCCGCCGCACGAGGGCGCCTTCCTCGATCAGCACGTTGACGACGTTCATCGTCGGCCCGAAGTCGGTGGATGGTGCCTCGCGCTCGAGGCGCTGGATCGCCTCGCCGAGAGCAAGCGGTTGGGCGAAGAGCGACAGGGCTGCGTATCCGCGGGGCCCGAGGTCGACGACCGTCCCGTCAGGCGCATCGAGCAGGACATGCCCCGCCGCATCGAAGCGGGTTCGCACTCCTGGGGCGAGCTGCAAGAGCGTCGCCGGCGACAGGTGTGCGTAGGGCGCTTTCGGTCCTCTCGATGACGAAGCCACACGTCCCACCCGCCCTACAGGTCCTTGCGGTACCAGCGGGCGGTACTGCCGGTCGGACAGCCCTCGATCACACCGATGCTCTCGTACCCGAGCCGCTCGTAGATGCCGGGCGCAAGCAGGTCGTAGGCGCGGAACTGGACGAGCGTGCAACCGCGCCGCAGGGCTTCGGTTTCCGCGCCGGCCATGAGGGCTCGTGCCAGTCCACGACCGCGGAGCGGCTCGTCCACCCACATCGCCTCTAGCTCACAGCACCCACCCCACACGATGCCGGAGATGCCGGCGACCACCCGGCCGTGATCGTCCCGGACGAAGATCCCGAACTCTTCCTCGTCGCCGAGACCGGCGGCGGCGATCGCAGCCGCCGCGACCCGCTCCTCGAGCAGCGCCAGGTCGGCCAGGTCCGGCGAGTCCTCGACGACGAGGCTGTCAGGGCCGTCCACCTTTCTGAGCTCTGGCGACGGTCCTACCTGGCGAGCATCTGCTCCAGCAGCGCCGCGTTGTCGAAGTAGTTCCGGAACGCAGAGATCTTGTCCCCGCTGAACTCCGCCACGAGCGCAGCCCCGAGCAGCAGCTCGCGGCCATTCGCCTCGATTACCGTCTCCTCGTCGACCACGAACGGTCCCGAGAAGTCCGCAGTCACCCGATACTCGGCGTAGCCCTTGTTGCCGACGACGTCGACGACATCGATCTGTACGGACACGTTCGAGATGCTCGCTTCGCGCTCCGCGACCACTTCTGCCAGCTCGTCGCGCGAGGCGACGAGCATGTTCGGCGACCAGCCGCTGACATCCTCGGTGAACAGTTCCGCCAAGACGTCGACCTCGCCGCTGAAACTGGCATCGAGGGCTCTCTCCACCACGCCTGCACGACCACTCCGAGCCATAACTACTTCTCCCTTCTGCTGGTCGCGTCCTAGATGCCGAGGGCCTTGGCCTTGGCGGCCGCGAACTCCTCGTCGGTCAGTGCTCCGGAGGCGTGCAGGTCGGCCAGGCGCTGGATCTCGTCGGCTTGCTCGCCCCCGCTCGTCGGGGCGGGAGGCGGCGGCGCCGGCGGGGCCGCCGGCTCGTCCACATAGTCGTCCTGTCCGCCCCCACGCCCACCTCTGCCGGCCGCGTACGCTGCTCCACCGGCGACCATCATCGTCCGGCGGCGTGTTCGTCGACGCACCATTCCCATTGCAACCTCCAGTCCTCAGGGACGCGTTCAGGATCACTGTGTCCTGCCTGTCGTGCGCAGCCATTGTCCAATCGCTACGGGTCTCCGACCTCACCCGCCGGTCCTGTTCACCCAGGTGAAACGTCCTCGGGGCAAGAGGCTGCGCGCGGCGCCACTCGAGCAGGCGGGCCACGGCAGTGGCATGGACCTGTGGGGGCCGGCGGCGAGTCACCGGCCCCCGCACAACTGGGTCTAGCGGCGGCGGCGCGAAACGCGTCTAGCGGTGCGACGAGCTGGTCCGTCGCGCGACTCTGCGAGTTCTGAGCATGTGTACCTCCGTTCTCGTTTTGGGACGGCGCTACGCGGCGCTCGTCGCGGGGGACTTCGTCTCCATCGTTTGGAGCTCTTCGGCCTCCTTCGCCGAGAGCAGTCCGATCTCAATCAGGTCGAGCGGGCTGATGAAGCCGTCGCCGATGCGGAAACCTCCCGCGCGCAGGATCGCATCCCGCAGCGGGACCGCCCACTGATGCTCGAGCAGGATCAGCGCAGCGGCGGAGTCGTTGGGGATCTCCTCGAGGACGTCCCAGGCATCCTCGTCCGAGAACGCATGCACGCCCTGCTCGGCGGCCGCCTCGGCGCCCGCGGCGGCGCCCGCCTCCATGCCTTCCTCGCCCTCGATGCCGAGGCCGATGAGGGCACCGACCGTGCTGCCGAGCTCGATTGCCTCCTCATCGGTCAGGTTGCTCAGGTGCTCCACTTCGATCTCCCCGGCTGCGTCCTTGTGGACTGCGAGGGCGTCGATCACTCGTACCGTGTCGCTCTCTCGCAGCCGCTCCAGCTCGGCGACGATCTCCCCGTGAAACTCGGGATGAGTGAAGCCCAACACGATGAGCTGAACGGGTCCGATAGCCATCACATCTCCTTCCTCGTCGCTACGACTGGTCGTCCGCCGGGTTGACGCTGACGATCTCGACGCCGAGGGTGGTCAGCCAGCTCAACACACCCTGGAGCTGGGCTTGATCGGAGATTTCCCCGGCCAGCACCGACTCCTCACCGACGACCTCGACAGTCATTCCTTCCAGTGGTCCCACGAGCGGCTCGCGGAGCTCGCCGCGAATCACAATCCGGTAAGGGACGCGGTCTTGCCCACTGCGGCCGGCGTAGCGCTTTGACATGTGTCGCTGCACTCGGTCAGTCGACTCAGGTCACGCCTCGCTGGCGGCGCATCCGCGGCGCCGACGTTCTCGACGCCGATGCTCGTGAGCGCGCTTCCTCACGTGTCACCGCCGCGTCGAACCACGCGATGATCACCAATGCAACCAGAGCCCCCATCGCCAGGAGCCATGAATACACGACTGCTGCCCAGAACGATTCCATCGGTCCCCTCTCGGTGGCACGGCAGGTCTCTTGGGAGATTCCTGCAATCGCGTACGACCCACATCACCCGCGGCTCGCCTTCACCCGGGTGAAGTCGGGGCCAGGCGATGTTCGGTGAACGCCTACTCTGCAATGGTCGGGAAGCACGCCACACGCGAGCCGCGTTAGCGGTCGGAATCGAAGGAGAGCCCTGATGGCTGAGACACCCACCGACGTCCTCGTTGCCGGTTACCAGGACATCGACGAGGCAACGAAGGACTTCGAGGCACTGGTCGCGCTCGTCAAGGAGAAGAAGGTCTCGATCGAGGGCGTGATCCTCGTGACGCACGCGGAGGACGGCAGCGTCAGCGTGCAGAGAACGGGAGACAACCTCGGTCGTAAGGGAACGGGCTGGGGCGGCGGCGTCGGGCTCGCGGTGGGCTTGTTCGCGCCGCCGCTGCTCGCGTCGGTCGCGGTCGGCGCGGTCGCGGGCAGGGTGATGGGCAGATTCGCCGGCAACAAGGTCAACAAGGAGCTTCACGACAAGATCGGCGAGAACCTGCCGCCGGGGTCGGCCGGGATCATCGCGATCTTCGACGACGAGCAGCGGCTCGGTGTCGAGCAGGCGCTCGCGGGCGCCATGCTCCGCTCGGTCGTCCAGGGCGACAAGAAGGGCATGGGCGCCTTGAAGGAGTCGCTCGGCGAGGCGATGGGGAAGTTCAGTCCCGGACCGGACGGTGCTGCCGATCCCGGATCCGAACTTCGGCGGCGCGATCGGGCGAACGCTCGACGCGTCCGTCGCCGATTGGACGATCGACATGACGCCGTCGCCGCCGGAGGGCGCGCCGAACGTGCTGCTCGTGCTGATCGACGACGCCGGCTTCGGCAACCCGTCGACGTTCGGCGGGCCCGTCTCGACCCCGGCGATGACGCGGGTCGCCGACCAGGGCCTCAGGTACAACCGCTTCCACGTCGTCGCGCTGTGCTCGCCCACGCGTGCCGCCCTGCTGACGGGCCGCAACCACCACACCGTCGGATTCGGGTCGATCGGCGAGTTCCCCGGCCCGTTCCCCGGCTACTCGCGCGAACGTGCCCAAGGACTGCGCTCCGTTCGTCCGCGCGCTCCAGGGAAACGGCTACTCGACCGCCGGGTTCGGCAAGTGGCACCTGACCCCCGATCACGTCCAGGGTGCAGCGGGGCCGTTCGACCGCTGGCCGAACGCGTGGGGATTCGATCGCTTCTGGGGCAT
The DNA here is from genome assembly GCA_963737405.1 of uncultured Actinomycetes bacterium. Taxonomy (GTDB): domain Bacteria; phylum Actinomycetota; class Thermoleophilia; order Gaiellales; family Gaiellaceae; genus JACCTU01. The sequence goes on along the minus strand of CAVTSL010000006.1, from coordinate 224,490 downwards.
CCTCGGCGGCGAGGCGGGCCAGTACGACCCGCTGATCACGCAGGACAACACGACCATCGGCGTCCCGGAGGGCGAGGACGGCAAGGAGTACTACTGGCCGGACGACCTCACCGATCAGGCGGTGCGCTGGCTGCACGAGGTGCGCGCCCAGGACCAGGAGAAGCCGTGGTTCATCTACTACTCGACCGGGTGCTCGCACGCGCCGCACCAGGTCGCGGTCGAGTGGAGCGAGAAGTACCGCGGCAAGTTCGACCAGGGCTGGGACGTGCTCCGCGAGGAGACCTTCGAACGGCAGAAGGCGCTGGGCGTGATCCCGCCGGACGCGGAGCTCACGCCGAGACCGGACGCGCTTCCCGCCTGGGACTCTCTCTCGGACAGCGAGAAGACGCTGTACGCGCGGCAGATGGAGGTCTATGCCGGCTTCCAGGAGAACACCGACTGGAACGTCGGCCGCCTACTCGACGCGGTCGAGGAGCTGGGCGAGCGCGACAACACGCTCGTCATCTACATCTTCGGGGACAACGGCGCGAGCATGGAGGGAACGCTGACCGGCTCCTTCAACGAGCTGACGATGCAGAACGGGATCGCCCTGACCCCCGAGCAGCAGCTCTCGCTGATCGAGCAGTACGGCGGGCTCGACGCCTGGGGCACCGACGCGTACGCGCCGCACTACGCGGCCGCCTGGGCGTGGGCCGGGAACGCGCCGTTCCAGTGGGGCAAGCAGTGCGCCTCCCACCTCGGCGGCACGCGCAACGGCACGGTCATCTCCTGGCCGGAGCGGATCAAGGACGCCGGCGGGTTGCGCACCCAGTTCACTCACGTCATCGACGTCGGGCCGACGATCCTCGAAGCGGCCGGTATCCCCGAGCCCACGGTCGTGGACGGGACCGCCCAGAAGCCGATGGAGGGGACGAGCTTCCTCTACACCTTCGAGGACGCGAACGCGCCCGAGCGCCACACCGTGCAGTACTTCGAGATCGTCGGCAACCGGGCGATCTACAAGGACGGCTGGTGGGCCGCCTGCAAGCTCGACCGGATCCCGTGGGACCTGTCGCCGCCGACGATGGCGAGGTTCGCACCCGGAACGTACGACCCGGAGCAGGACACCTGGGAGCTGTACTACCTCCCCGACGACTTCAGCCAGGCGAAGGACCTCGCCGCGGAGAACCCGGAGAAGCTCGCCGAGCTCAAGGAGCTCTTCTGGGAGGAGGCCGAGAAGCACAACGTGTTGCCGCTGCTGGCTGCGTTCTCGGTCTTCTTCGGGATCCTGCCGCCGATGCCGACGATCACGACCCAGACGTTCTACGGCGACGTCCAGAACATCGCCTCCGGGATGATCCCGCGCGTCTACGGCCGCTCCTACGCGATCGAGGCCGAGCTCTCGGTCCCCGAAGACGGCGCAGAGGGCGTGATCGTCGCCGAGGCGGACGAGATGGGCGGCTTCTCGCTCTGGGTCGACGAGGACGGCCTGCTGCACCACAGCTACTCGATGATGGGCGTCGAGCGGTACGAGCAGGTCTCGACCGAGCCCATCCCGACCGGGGACGTCACCGTCCGCATGCAGTTCGACGCCGATCGGCAGGAACGAGTCGGCCGGCGGAACCGTCTACCTTGTACGCGAACGACGAGCAGATCGGCGAGGGGCGGATCGAGAGGACGGTCGCCGTCCGCTTCTCCGCCTACGCCGGCATGGACGTCGGCCGCGACAACGGCCTGCCCGTCGACCGCGCCTACGCGGCCAAGTCGCCCTATCCCTTCACCGGCACGGTGAAGAAGGTCGTCTACGACCTCAAGCCGGGCACGCACGAGGACGAGCTGGCGCTGCACGAGGCCGGCGCGCACGTCGCCGCGGCCCAGGGGATCAGCGCCTAGGCGGCGGCGTCAGCGTCGCCGACCATGAGAAAGGAGACCTCGATGAGCCAAAGTCATCTCGTGATCGACTTCCCGATCAAGGGACCCGCCAACGCCAAAGCGCTACGCCGAAGAGTTGCCCCCGTTGATGCCGGATCTTCGCGAACGCGCAGGATGACCTCGGTACCGTGCACTTCTCTCGTTTCATGATCGAGGGAGACGAGAAGCTTCTCTTCCTTTCGGACATCGACGGCGAGGGCGACCAGCACATCGAGCGGCTCGTGGAGAGTGCCGGCCCGGTGTTCGACGCCATCTTCGAGCACGTGGACGACGCCCCGGCCACGCCCGTGGCCAATGACCCTGAGAAGGCCATCAAGTGGCTGAAGGATCATGTCCGCGAGCCTCTTGATACGTATTTCGCCTACGAGGACGCTTCGGTTCAGGACATCAAGGAGTGCGCGCGTGCGGCGGGCTTCACGGGCAATACCTCGCAGGGCCCCTTGCTGACCTACATGTCCTTCAAGTCACGTCGCGAGGCGTTCGCCTTGAAGCTGGTCGCCACGAGGACGGTGGGGAGACAAGGGCAAGGAAGCGTCGGATTCGCTCGGGACGCTGCACTTCTCCCATTGGGTGCCCTTCGAGGACAACCACCTGGGCTTCTTCACGATCTTCGACGGCGACTTCGAGAAGTACATTCAGGACTTCGCAGACAAGACCTCGTTCGTCTTCGATGCTCTCTTTCCACATGTCGATGGCGCGCCGCCCACCCCGGTCGCAAAGAACGCCCAGGCGTTCTATCAGTGGGCACTGGAAAACAACTATCCGCCCATCGGGTTCTACAGCGCGTATCCAGGCCTCGGGGTTCAAGACATCAGAGCCCTGCTGGCCGACTATCGCACGTCACCATCGGCCACCGCTGGATAGCAGTGGGGTTTCGTCGCCGGCTGCTTGATCGCAGGCGGCATGCACGCCTAGAGACCGAGGGTGCTTCGGGGGGCGTGGAAGAGCCGGCGCTCGACCTCGCGGACATTCAGGGTTTCGTTCTCCGCGCTTACAGAATGCCGATGGTGCGGCACTTCCTCTTGGCGGTAGGAGAGTCCGGCACACGCGCGGAGGCAACTCGGACGGCTGGTAAGCGGCGACGAATCCGACGCCCCGCAAATCACGACTGCCGAGGACTGGCACGTGGGGTTCGCGCCCGGGCCGGGAGACAATCCCGCCGATCCCCCGCGTCGCAAGCCCGACTATTGCCTCAACATCGGTATCACGTGGCCCGGACTGGTTGCGCTGGAGATGGAGGACCGCGTCCCAACACTCTCGTTCAGATCGTTTGGTGCGTTCATCGAAGGAGCCGCGCAACGAGCGGAGCTGGTCGGCGATACCGGAGCGAGCTCACCCCAGAACTGGGTCGGCGGCTTTGGAAGCGGGGACGATCACGTCCTGGTGACGCTGCACGCCATCAGCCCGGAGGCGATGACGAGCTATAGCGACAGGCTGTGTGCGTTGTTTGCGGAGGGAGATGCCTTTCGAGAGATCTGGCGGCAGGACGGGATGGCGTTGATGGAGATGCAGAATGGCCAACCCGTGCCTACGGCCAAAGTTCACTTCGGATACACCGACGGCATCAGTACGCCCACCATTCGCGGCGGCCCGGAGCACTATCACCCCGACCACCAGCAGCCCTGCGAGCCATGGCTCTTCGTCTTGCGGGAAGACGCTGCGAACTACGACGTACCCGAGCCGCGCGAGCTGGGCCTGAACGGGAGCTTTGCCGTCTTCAAGAAGGTCGAGACCGACGTCGTCGGCTTCGAAGACTTCTTGCAGTCGAACAGAGACAAGATCGATCCCGAACTGCTGGCCGCGAAGATGTGCGGGCGATGGCGCAACGGCGTTCCTCTCGCCCTGTCAACTGACACGGACAGTCCGGCGGGAGGGATCTCGCCCGAGCAGTTGAACGATTTCGAGTATGTGAATGCCGATGGTTCGGGAGATCCGAAGGGGATCCACTGTCCCGTCGGCGCACACATACGCCGTGTCAATCCGCGGGGCCAGCCAATCGCGGGCCAGGGAGTGCCCGGCGGCAGCAACAACTCTCACCGGCTGATTCGTCGCGGTCTGCCGTACGGGCCGATCTATGACCCGCGGGAAGCCCTACGACGGCGTCGAGCGCGGGATGCTCTTTCAGTTCATCAACGCGAACATCGAGAACCAATACGAGTTCGTGCTGCGACGTTGGGTCAACGACAGCGAATTCGCCGGAGGCCGTCAGGCTTCACCCGAGACTCGAGGGATCCACTGATCGGCGCCCATGATGCAGCGGACAACATCTTCGTGATGCCGCAGGCAAATGGAGACCCGCCGATCGAGGTCACAGGGCTTTCAAGCTTCGTTACGACCAAAGCCGCTGCCTACCTCTTTCTGCCGAGCATCACGGCCATCAAATTCATCGCCAACTTGCGAGAGGGCCAGTAATCTGCCGGGCAGGGCATCAGCCCTTAGGCGATCGCCTCTGCAGCGCCTCCACGAGGCCGGTGACGTGATGCGCGATGACTCCCGCGCCGCGCTCGTCTCGTACGCGCGCTCGCTCGTGCCGCGATCTCTAGCGGATGCGGCGCCCGGTGTCGCGTTCCTCTTGCGCTATCCGCGCTCGTACCTCCGTTCCGACGTGGTGGCGGGGGTCACCGTCGGAGCCGTGGCGGTGCCCTCGTCCATGGCGATGGCGGAGCTCGCCGGGCTGCCTGTGGTTTACGGCCTGTACGGAACGTTTCTGCCACTTGCGGTCTACGGGCTGCTCGGGACGTCGCGGCAACACGTGGTCGGGCCCGACTCGACGCTGGCGGCGCTGACCGCAGTGACGGTGGCTCCGATGGCCACGGTCGGAGGGGAGGTCGACCCGGCGCGCTACGCGGCGCTCGCGGCGGCGCTGGCGCTGGCGATGGGTCTTCTCCTCTTCCTGGCCGGCGCGCTCCGGCTTGGGTTCGTGGCGGACTTCTTCGGCAAGCCGGTGTTGCTCGGCTACATCAACGGGGTCGCGCTGATCGTGATCTCGTCCCAGCTCGGCAAGCTCCTCGGGATCAGCGTCGACGCGGACGACTTCTTCTCCATCGTGCGGGAGGTCCTGTCGAAGCTCGGCGACGCGAACGGGCCGACCGTGCTCCTGAGCGCGGGGCTGCTGTCGGCGGCAATCGTGACTCGGCGCGTCCTTCCTGTCCTCCCGCCGTCCCTCGTGGTGCTCGCGCTCGCACTCGTGATCGCGGCGCTCGTCGACCTGGAAGATCACGGGATCGCCGTCGTCGGCGAGGTCGAGGGCGGGCTGCCCTCGCTCGGGCTGCCTGGAATCGGAGCAGGCGACTTCCTCGATCTCGTGCTCCCCGCGGCTGCATTCGCGCTCGTCGCCTTCGCCGACCTGATCGCGACCGTGCGCACCTTCGCGCAGAAGCACGGCTACGAGGTCGACGCAAACCGTGAGTTGACCGCGATCGGCGGCGCCAATCTCGTCGGCGGCCTGAGCGGGGCGTTTCCCGTCTCCTCCTCCAACTCCCGGTCCGCGGTCAACGACTCCGCCGGCGCGAAGTCGCAGGCCGCCGTCCTCGTCGCAGCAGTCGTCGTCGGGATCTTCCTCCTCTTCGCGATGCCCCTGATCGAGCCGCTCCCGAAGGCGGCGCTCGGAGTGATCATCGTCGTCGCCGCCGCAGGGCTGATCAACATCCGCTCGATCTGGCGCCTCCGGCACGTCCGCCCGGCCGAGGTCGCACTCGCACTCGTCGCCTTCGGCGGCGTGCTCGTGTTCGGCGTCGTCGGCGGAGTCGTGGTCGCGATCGCGCTCTCGATCGGCGTCTTCCTCTACCGCGCGGCGCGCCCGCACGACGCTGTGCTCGGCCACGTCGACGACGTCGACGGCTACCACGACATCGCGCGCTGGGAGAGCGCCGAGACGGTGCCCGGACTGCTCGTCTACCGCTTCGACGCCGCGCCCTTCTTCGTCAACGCCACATACCTCCGACAACGCGTGCTCGAGCTGGTCGACGCGTCCGAAGACGTCAGATGGCTGGTGCTCAACGCCGAGGCCTGGACGTACCTCGACGCGACGGCAATCGATGTCCTGACTCAACTCCGCGGGGAGCTCGAGCAACGCGGCATCACGCTCTGTTTCGCGCGCCTGAAAGGACGGCAACGCGAGATCTTCGAGGAGACGGGCCTCACGGCGCGGATCGGGCCTGACCGTTTCTTCCCCACGGTCCGCGCTGCGGTCGCAGCGTTCGAATCGGCGCACGTCGGCGACTCCCACGCGCAGGCGGATTAGCCGGCGTCGACGTACGAAGCTTCACCCGGGTGAAACGCGCTCGCGGGCGATGCCGCCACTGCGCAAGGTGGGTGATAGTCGAGGCCACGACGGCGAAAGGAGCGCTCGTGGTGACCTACGACCTGAGACGTTCGCGGCGACGGATGACCGTGGCGCTCGCTGTTCTCTCTGCTCTTGTGCCTGCGGCCGCCGGGTGCGGTGGAGACGATCAGCCCGCCGTGTGCGGCGGCCTCGAGGAGCTGAGCTCCGACATCGACTCGCTGAAGGCGATCGAGCTGACCGCCGGGGAGGGCGCGATCGCGGACCTCGAAGCGTCGCTGGAGACGATCAGGACGGATCTCGAGACCGTCAAGACCGACGCAGAGGCGGAGCTCTCGGAGCCGATTGCGGCAGTGGAGTCATCGCTCGGAGCGCTCTCCACGGAGTTCGACGCCGCGAAGGCGGACGACGATCTGAGCAGTTCTGAGGCGCAAGGCCTCCTCGACTCGCTGGCGGCGGTCAGCACGTCGTGGGAGGCGCTGAAGACCGCTGCACCCGACTGCAACCTGGACGAATAACCGCCGGCGAGCTGACGAGTGCAGCGTGGGGCCGTCTGCCTCCTTCGGGGCGAGGAGGCGGACGGCTCTCGCCGTCGACGGCCGGGTGATCGCTGTTTCATCCAGGCGACGACCCCGAAAGTGTCGTCGCATCGTCGCCGGTGTCATCGCCCCGCCTGCGCAGCTCGTGATGGAGGGAGCTGTTGAGAATGGGCGACGTGACGACGAGCCTCCCGGCGAAGTACATGAAGAAGAGAATCGTCGTCATGGCGCCGATGCTCCCGTAGAGCGTCGTCGCCTTCTCGAGCTTCGGTGCGAGGAACTCGACGATCAGCACGTGGAGCACCTGCAAGCCGATCGCGACGAGAATCGCGCCCGGTAGCAAGGCCCGCCACGGAGCATTCCGATGCGGAAGGCGAAGAGAGGTCCAAAGCCACAACGCAGCGAGTGGGACAGTGGCGAGCGTGGCCGCGAGGAGACGTTCGAGCGACGCTTCGTCGCGAAGCCACCACGTGAGTGCGAATACGGCCATGAAGGCACACAGCACGCCGGTGAAGGCGAGTGAGCTCTTCAACGGGTTGGCCCGCGGAGGGGGCACGTCCCAGACGAGCGAGTGAATGAGCTGCACCGCTTTCGCGCCGGAGTATCCCGCCCAGAGGAGGAGGGGCACGCCGATCCCGAGAAGCCACCACCAGTCGGATTCCGCGGCTCGCGCGACGTCGCCGATCGCGTTGACGACGGCTGCGGGAAGACCGCCGCTTGCAAGGGCCTCCTCGGTGCTGTCCGCATCCATGAGGCCGAGCGCGCCTCCGAGTATCAACCCGAGCGGCAGGAGCCACAGGAACAGCCGGTAGGCGATCCCTCCGGCGAGAACGCTTGCGGCGACGCGCCGGTTTCGTTCCGCTGCCCGGAAGGGAACCGCGAGCGATACGTGCCGCGTGCTGGCGCTTCTTGCGCTTGCAACCGCGGCCGTAAGTCTGACGCGGGCGCGATCGTCGAGGCCGGCGTCGGGTGTCTCGCGCCGATCCACTAGTCGTCAGGCCCGGCAGCGCTCGGTCGGACCGCAGACTCCGCGCTCACATCGGCTGGGGCGAGGCCCTTCGCCGCTCTCCGCCTGCGCCGGTCGACGAGGAAGATCGCTGCCAGCGCGGCCGAGGTGATGAGCGAGGAGACGACGAGCGATCCGAGCGGGAAGCCGGAGAGCGTGGTCGCGACGTTGTAGGCCAATGTGCACGTGTAGACCGACCACAGCGTTCCGCCCAAGACCGACCACGGGAGGAAGCGGCGGTAGGGAAGGCTGGAGAGCCCCAAGGTTGCGTTGACGGCGAAGCGCATCCCGGGGACGTACCGGCCGGCGACGATCATGAGTCCGGGGGATCGATCGAGGGCGTCCCAGGCGGCGCGTACCTTGCGATTTTCCAGCGCCTGGTCGAGTTGGCCTTGCACTCTGGCGGCGCTCTTGCGGGCGATCCAGAAGAGCGACGAGTCTCCGACGATCGCGCCGAGCGCTCCGGCGACCATGACGAGCTCGAGCTCGAGACCCTCTCCCTCTGCGGCGAGCGTCGAAGCGGCGCTGAGCGTCGTCTCGCCGGGGAAGATCGGGATGACTGCATCCAGCCATACGAGCACGAAGCACAGGACATAGGCCCATGCCTCCGGCGCCTCGGCGAGCCACCCGGCAACATCCCCCTCCTCGAGGAGCTGAAGCAGGACGATCACGAGCAGGACGACCACGAAGCCGCCGACGATCAAGACGCCGAGGTGTCGCCTCCACAGCGGCTCCCGCTGCTCGACGTCGACCGCCATCCAGACGTGCTCCTATCTGCTCACTGCCGGGCCGCCAGGACACGGATCGCCACGTCGTGGCGCATGGTCGCGATGCTAGGAGCGGTTGCGCGACCGTTCATCGCCCGGGCCGGCCATTCACCCAGGTGAACTCGAATGCGGGCGATGACGCGCGATCGCTCGGCCGCTACCGTCGCGACTTTGAACGAGAACATCCACCGTGTAGAGCCTTACGCCGAAGGAGCATGAGACGTGGGCGGCTCGGGCCTCGTTGCGATCTCTCTCCTGCTTCTCGTCTACGCGGGGCTTTCGCGTCGGCTTTCGACGTCGGTGATCACAGCCGCGATGGTGTTCGTCGCCGGCGGCGTGCTGGTCAGCGACGAGGCGCTCGGCTGGCTCGATCCGACGATCGAGAGCGAGTCCGTCCGCCTGGTCGCCGAGGCAACGCTGACGGTCGTGCTCTTCTCGGACGCGTCCCGGATCAATCTGATGGCGCTACGACACGAGTACGTCGTGCCTCTGCGACTGCTCGCGATCGGGCTACCGCTGACCATCGTCGCCGGGGCTCTCGCGGGTGTTGCGCTGCTAGGAGAGCTCGCGCTCATCGAGGCGATCTTGCTCGCGATCGTCCTCGCTCCGACTGACGCTGCACTGGGGCAGGCGGTCGTCACGGATTCACGGGTCCCTTCACGGGTACGCCAGGGACTCAACGTCGAGAGCGGGCTCAACGACGGCATCTGCGTGCCGCTCCTCCTGGTCGCGATCGCGATAGCGGAGGCGAACGAGGGCGCGATCGGAAACGGCGAGGCCGTGGAGCTGGTGCTCGAGGAGATTGGATACGGATTCGTCGGAGGAGTGATTGCGGGCCTCGCGGCCGCAGCCGTGGTCAGGATGGGCGTCCCACGCCGCCTCGTAGACGACCTCTGGGTGCAGGTCGTACCGGTGGCCGGGGCGGCGCTCGCCTACGGCCTTGCCGTGTGGATGGGCGGGAGTGGGTTCATCGCGGCGTTCGTCGGAGGCGCCGTCTTCGGCGGGTTCCGTCGAGAGATCGGAGGCGAGGTGACACTCTTCCTCGAGGAGACGGGCAGCCTGCTCGGGGCAGTCACGTTCATCCTCTTCGGCGCCGTCATGCTCGTGCCCATGCTCGACGACCTCTCTGCCGAGATCGTCGTGTACGCGCTCTTCAGCCTGACGCTCGTTCGCATGGTCCCGGTCGGTCTGGCGATGCTGGGCTCCGGCGCCAGGCGACCGACGGTCGCGTTCCTCGGCTGGTTCGGGCCGCGAGGACTCGCGTCGATCGTCTTTGCGGTGATCCTCGTCGAGGAGGCCAACCTGGCGAACGAGTCGCTGCTGCGGAACACCATCTTCTTCACGATCGCCCTTTCGGTCCTCGTGCACGGCGTGACGGCCACGCCGCTCGCAGCGCGCTACGGCGCGTGGTACGCGGCCCACCCGCGCGATGCCGCGCCCGCATTCGAAAGTGCGTCGGCTCCCGAACTGCGTCCACATCGATGGGCGGGCGAGCTGCGGCGCAAGCAGACAGCCGCCTAGTAGCCGGCTGCGCGTCGCAACCTAGATCCTCCGGCGGCCCCGCCTTCCAGGTGTGACAGCTGCGGCCACCACCGCGGTTTTCGCTACCGGCGACGGCCCGGGTGTGACGGCCTTCGCCACCACCGCGGTCTTTGCCACCGGCGCGCCGATGACACCAACTCTTCCAACACGCGCTGGCCTGACTGGCATTTCAGACTCCTTCGGTCGCAAGTGCGTTCTCAGCCTCGATGGAGGCGATGATGGCTTGAATGGGAATCCGTCCGGTGGCGATCAGTTGGCCACCCGAACGCCGCGCCGCCGATGCGAATGGCGCAGCCCACAGGTTCTCCCAGATGAGCACTCCGGCAATACTGCCCGGCTCCATGGCAGCCGCAAGGTGCTCGACGTCTTCTGCAGCCAGCAGTTCCGCCAGCTGGGTTTCGATCTTTTCGAGTTCACCGAGTTCCGGGATGTCGGAGAGCTCAGTCGCATCGATGGTGCCGTCTTCGTCCTTGCTGAGGATCAGCACGTCGATCACGCGGATGGTTCCGGAGTCGACCAACCTCAGCAGCTCGTTCGCCATCTCACCTGTGAAGTTGCTCGCGCCCGCCGGAAACTCGACGACGATGTAATCGACGGGACCCAGCGAGTCAAGGTTCGTGTCCTCGTCTACAGGCTCAGTCGTGTCCGTCATAAACCCTCCCGCCTACGCGATGACTATTCGTGCGTTCTTCCTCCAACTCGCCTGATCGTCGAAGCTCAGCCGCTCACGCGTACTCCTGGCTCGCGGGGCGTCATGAACGCTCCGAAGAGCCAGAGCAGCGGGAAGAAGCACCCGAAGAAGAACATCCAGCCATGTCCATTTCGGAGCGTCGCAAGGCCGAGCGTGAAGAACACCAGCATGTACAGAAAGAATCCACCGATTCCGATGAACCACCACATCGTTTCTCCTTTCGTTCCGCGGCAGGTCTGGGGCCTCGTCAGCCTCAAGAGACTGGGGCTTCCGACGCGACGAGAAAACACCCGAGCGCCATGTTCACCCGGGTGATGCTGTTCGCTGGGTGAAGACGTCCGCGGCGGCTACGCGGAGACTCGCGGTGCGGAACCATGCGCTCGGAAACGACTGCATGGTTCCGCCCACGGCTCACGTGGAGGCAGGCTCAACCCAGGAGGCATGTGTCAGCGGAGCGTCACTGAACCTCGTTTCGAGCTCTGCATCGCCTTCGAAGGTAGGGCCGAGAGCCCTCCTGCCATCTATCGCGCGCGGGACCGCGCGGCGCTCGCCTTTCCGTTCGTCTGGGCACCGAGCTGCCTCCGTGACGTTCCCCCGATGTCGACTCGGCCGCGAGCGAACGCATCGACGTGCCCCCAGCGTCCCGGGATCTCGAGCAGCGCAAGCAGCCCGATCCCCGCCGGCAGCGCCGGGTCGACGAGGAGATGGTCGCCCGTCGGCTCGAGGCCGAGCATCGTCCGCAGCAGGAGGAGCGGCGTCCCGGTCGACCAGGCCTGCGGGCTGCACGCCGTCGGGTACTGCACCGGGTACTTCGTCGCCGCGCGCTCGTAGCCGCCGAACGCCTCGGGGAGACGGCCGTCGAAGAACTCGGCCGCGTCGAGGATCCCGGCCGCGATCTGCGCCGCCTCGTCCTTGAAGCCGTAGTTCCGGAGCCCCCACGCGATGAACGAGTTGTCGAACGGCCAGACGGTTCCGACGTGGTAGCCGATTGGGTTGTAGCGCCCTTCGCCCTCGGCGAGCGTGCGCACACCCCAGCCGGAGAAGAGCCGTGGGCCCATCAGGTTGGCCACGACCGACTTCGCCTTCGACTTGTCGACGATCCCGCTCCAGAGGAGATGGCCGTTGTTCGACCCGAGTGAATCGACCTGGTTGCCTTCGGGGTCGAGGGCGAGCGCGTAGTACCCGCCGTCCTCGACCCAGTAGTCGCGGTTGAACCGACGCTTGAGGTCGGCTGCCTCCTTCTCGAGGCGGTCGGCGAGCTTGACGTCCTTCCAGATCTCGGCGTGCGAGCCGCGCGCCGCGAACCTTCGCGTCATAGGCGTAGCCCTGCAGCTCGGCGGTCGCGCGCGGGAAGCCCGGCAGGCGTCCGTCACGGTACGAGATCGAGTCCCACGAGTCCTTCCAGCACTGGTTCTCGAGCCCGGTCTTCTCGTTCCGTCGCTTGTAGGAGACGTAGCCGTTGCCCATCAAGTCGGCGTACTCGTCGATCCAGTTCAGCGCTGCGCGCGCTTCGCGCTCGAGGTTGCGCACGAGCTTGCGGTCGCCGGTCCAGCGCTCGTACTCGTCGAGCAGGACGACGTAGAGCGGCGTCGCGTCGGCGCAGCCGTAGTACGGCGAGTGCGGCCGCTCCTCGAACGCCGTCATCTCGCCGTAGCGCATCTCGTGGAGGATCCGGCCGGGGTCTTCGTCGCGGAAGTCGTCGACACTGATGCCCTGCCAGTCGCCGAGCGCGAGCAGCGTCGTCGCCGCGAGCTCAGGCGTGAACGGCAGCGCTTGCAGGCTCGTGAAGATGCTGTCGCGGCCGAACATCGTCATGAACCACGGCAACCCGGCCGCGGGCAGGCTCCTCCCGCCGGCGACCGGCGGCGAGAACCTGAGCGCGGCGAGGTCGACGAGGCTGCGCCGATACGTCGACTTCAGCGGGTCCCAGTCGCACTCGAGCCTCGGCGCGTCGTCGATCCACCGGTCGAGGCTGCGCTCCATGTTCGGTTTCGCCCTGCCGCCTTGCCCATACTTCGGACGGACGTAGTGGCCGCCCGCACCGACGGCGGTGACGACGTCGAGGTCAGTCGACCACGACCCGTGCGGCTCGATGCGCACCTTGAAGGTCAAGCCTCCGTCGTCGAGCTTGGCCCGCTCGGACGCGGAGATCATGGTCGCGCGCGCGAACGTCTCGCGCTGGTACCCGAGGACGAGGCGGCCCTTCTCGATCGTCGTCGAGTACTTCCCCTTCTTCTTCAGCGCGTCCTTGACCTCGAACAGGTCTGCGAAGTCGCAGCCCGCCTCGATGCGCACCGTCAGATTGACGGGCTTCTCAGCGTGGTTGAGGATCGTCAACTCCTCGTGGAAACCGTCGCCGACCGCGCGGCGCCTGATCACCGAGAGCTTCGCGTCGACGTAGACCGTCCCGGTGCCGGGCACCAGGAAGAAGCGCGACTCGAAGTACTGGAGATCGTCAACCGAGAGCGGGTTCAGGCGCTCCCCGTCGATCGTGAGAATCCACTTCGAGAGGAAGCGGGTGTCGAACGAGAAGAGCCCGGTGGGATCTGTGAGCGACGCCTCGATGTCCCCGCGCGCATCGCTGACGACAAACGTGTTGCCGTCGAGGATCTTGACGAGGTCGTCGCTCATGACCGCTCCTCTCGCAAGAGCCGCTGGAATTGGACGATCAGCTCCGGGTCGCCCTCGACGCCGACCGTGCCGCGGAGCATCGCCGCGAACGGGTTGATCTCTCGCTTGACGATGGCCTCGAACGTCGCTCGGTCGGTCCGGATGACGCAATCCGCCGCCCCGTTCGTACGGCTGACGGCCACGTCGCCCTTCTTGATCGCGACCCGCCAACGCGCCGTCCGTCCGTTTTCCTTGAGGTCGAACCGCAGTGTTCCGGTCACCTTCGCCAGCAGCGGTTCGTGGTCGCGCTGGTCGAGCTGTTCGAAGAATTCCGCGGTCGTGTCGGGCATCGCCGTCCTCCCTCCGGGTGCTCGGCCTGCATTCCACCTCCGACGGCCCGGCGCGGCATCGTGCGGAAGGGATGAAAGGGCCCCATTCATCCGTTTTGGGGGATGTCCGCCGCCCCCGGCGACGCCTAGCGTTGACCCGCTGCGCCCTCGAAGGGAGGCTTCAGATGGCAACGATGACGCGCTCCGCGCCCACCCGCACGGATCCCGCGGCAGGAGTCGCCGACGTCTTTGTGATCTTCGGGATCACCGGCGACCTCGCGAAGGTGATGACGTTCCATTCCCTCTACCGGCTCGAAGCCCGCGGGCTGCTCGACTGCCCGATCGTCGGCGTCGCGGTCGACGACTGGACCATGGATCAGCTCCGCGACCGGGCAAAGACGTCGATCGAGACCGCCTCCGGCGAGAAGGTCGACCCCGCGGTGTTCGACCGGCTCGCGGGCCGCATGTCCTATGTCCAGGGCGACTTCGGCGACGACGCGACCTACGAGCGCGTCGGCGAGGCGATCAAGGGCGCGCACATGCCGGTCTTCTACCTCGAGATCCCGCCCTTCCTGTTCGGTCGCGTCGTGAAAGGCCTGTCGGACGCAGGGCTGATCGAGACCGGCCGAGTCGTCGTCGAGAAGCCGTTCGGGCACGACGGTGAGTCCGCGCGCGAGCTCGCCGACGAGCTCCACACGTACCTGCAGGAGTCGCAGATCTACCGGATCGACCACTTCCTCGGAAAGATGGGCATCGAGGAGATCCTCTACATCCGGTTCGCGAACACGATGCTCGAGCCGATCTGGAACCGGAACCACGTCCAGTGCGTCGAGATCACGATGGCGGAGGACTTCGGGGTCGAGGACCGGGGACACTTCTACGACCCGGTGGGCGCGCTGCGCGACGTCGTCGTCAACCACCTGATGCAGGTCGTCGCAGCGACGGCGATGGAGCCGCCGTCCGGCGCCGACGCCGAACACGCTGAAGGACTCGCAGCTCGCGGTGTTCCGCGCGATCGAGGACGGCGATCCGAAGCGCTACGTTCGCGGACAGTACGACGGCTACCGGTCGATCGACGGCGTCGCGAAGGACTCGGCGACGGAGACGTATGCGGCGCTGCGCCTCGACATCGACAACTGGCGGTGGTCCGGCGTCCCGTTCTTCATCCGCACCGGCAAGCGGCTCCCGGTCGTGCAGACCGAGATCCGGCTCGTGTTCAAGAACCCGCCGCGGATCGCGTTCGGCCCTCGCTCGCAAGAACGCCCCGAGCCGAACCAGCTCGTGGTGAGGCTCGACCCGTCGACCGGTGTGCGGCTGATCGTCAATGCGCGTCGCGCCGACGCAACGGGACCCGAGCGGATCGAGTTCGACGTCGATTTCGCCACGCAGGGTGGGGAGGGCGCGACGCCGTACGAGGTGCTTCTCCAAGCCGCGCTCGTCGGGAACAGCGTCCGCTTCACCCGGCAGGACGGCGTCGAGGAGCAGTGGCGCATCATGCAGCCGCTCCTCGATTCGCCGCCGCCCGTGCATCCGTACGCGCCGGGGTCGTGGGGGCCGGAGGCCGCGGACGAGCTGCTGGCGGGGTACGGGAAGTGGCGCGGACCCTGGATCGACGCATGACCACGGCCGAGTCGAAGGCGGCCGCTCAGCCGCAGAGCGCGGCCGCCCCGTCGCCGTTCACGCCGATCGCCGACTACGCGTTCCTGTCGGACTGCCACACCGGTGCGCTCGTCGCGCCGGACGGCGCGATCGACTGGCTCTGCGTCCCGAGCTTCGACTCGCCGAGCATCTTCGGGAGCCTGCTCGACCGCGAGGCGGGGTTCTTCCGGTTCGCGCCGTTCGGGATCAACCATCCGGCCGCGCGGAACTACGACGCGGGCACGAACGTGCTCGTCACGACATGGAAAACCCCGACGGGCTGGGTCGTCGTCGAGGACGCGCTGACCATGGGCCCTTGGGAGGCGGAGGACACGATCACCCCCCACACGAGGCCGCCCGCCGACGACGACGCCGACCACATGCTCGTCCGAACGGTTCGCTGCATCGACGGGCGGGTCGAGATCGAGCTCGTGGCGGAACCTGTTTTCGACTACGGGCGTACCGAGGCGACGTGGGAGCTCGTGGACGAGGACCGCCATCAAGCGGAGGCGACCGGAGCCGGCCAGACGGTGCGCCTCGTTGCTGACCTCGCGCTCGGGATCGAAGCGGACCACGTGCGTGCACGGCACGTCCTGGAGGAGGGCGAGCGGGCGTATTGCGCGCTGACGTGGGCGGCGGGGTTCGCCGCGCCGGCCAACGTCGACGAGGCCGAGCAGCGGATCCACGCGACCCGGCGCTTCTGGCGCAGATGGCTCGGGGCGGCGCGACTCCCCGACCACCGGTTCCGCGACCCGATCCAGCGTTCTGCGCTCACGATCAAGGGCCTGACCTACATGCCGACGGGGGCCACGGTCGCGGCGCTCACGACCTCGCTCCCGGAGACTCCTGGGGGCGAACGCAACTGGGACTACCGCTACACCTGGATGCGCGACACGACGTTCACGTTGCAGGCTCTGCACTACCTGAACCTCGACTGGGAGGCCGACGAGTTCATGGAGTTCGTCGGCGACCTCGAGGCGAACAAGGACGGCGGGCTACAGATCATGTACGGCATCGACGGGCGTCGGGACCTGACCGAGTCGACGCGCGACGACCTGACGGGCTACGCAGGCGCGCGTCCGGTACGGATCGGCAACGGCGCGTTCGACCAGCGCCAGAACGACGTGTTCGGCGCAGTCCTCGACTCGATCCTGCTCCACACGACAAAGAGCGGGCGGCTCGCGCGGCGCCTCTGGCCGGTCGTCCTCGCACAGGCGAAGTGTGCGACGGCCGTCTGGGAGCAGCCGGACCAGGGGATCTGGGAGGCCCGCGGCAAGCCGCAGCAGTACGTGTCGTCGAAGCTGATGTGCTGGGTCGCGCTCGACCGCGCCTCGAAGCTCGCGGCGATTCGCGGCGACTCCGAGCTGCAGGCCGAGTGGGCCGCGACGGCGGAGGCGATCCGCGCCGACATCCTCGCGAAAGGCGTCGACGCCCGCGGCGTGCTCCGGCAGCACTACGAGACGGACGCGCTCGACGCATCGACGCTCCTCGCCGCGATCTTCGGCTTCCTGCCCGGGGACGACGAGCGTCTCCGCGCGACGGTGCTCGCGATCGCCGATGAGCTGACCGAGCAGGGCTTCGTCCTCCGCTACCGCACCGGCGAGACCGACGACGGCCTCTCCGGCAAGGAGGGGACGTTCCTGATCTGCTCGTTCTGGCTCGTCTCCGCGCTCGCGATCGTCGGGGAGATGCAGCGCGCACGCGACCTGATGGAGCGGCTGCTTCGCGTCGAGTCGCCGCTCGGGCTCTACGCCGAGGAGTTCGACGCCGAGACGGGACGCCACCTCGGCAACTTCCCGCAGGCGTTCTCGCACCTTGCGTTGATCGAAGCGGCGGCGAGGATCGTCGTCGCCGAGGCATTGGAGGAGATGTGATGGATTCGTACGACGTCGTCATCATCGGCACGGGGGCCGGCGGCGGGACGCTCGCCCGGCACCTCGCGCCGTCCGGAAAGCGCATCCTGCTGATCGAGCGAGGCGACTGGCTCCCGCGGGAGCCTGCGAACTGGTCCGCGCACGACGTCTTCGTCGACAACCGGTACGTCTCGGCGGACACCTGGTACGACGCGGACGGCAAGTCGTTCTCAGCCGCAGATCCACTACTTCGTCGGCGGGGCGACCAAGCTCTACGGTGCCGCGCTCTACCGGCTGCGCAAAGAGGACTTCGGCGAGCTCCAGCACCACGACGGGATCTCACCCGCCTGGCCGATCTCCTACGACGAGCTGGAGCCGTACTACACCCTGGCCGAGCAGCGGTACGAGGTTCACGGCGCCCGTGGCGAGGACCCGACCGAGCCGCCGGCGAGCGCGCCGTACCCGTTCCCTGCGGTCTCCCACGAACCGCGGATCCAACAGCTCTCGGACGACCTCGCCGCCGCCGGCCTCCACCCCTTCCATGCGCCCTGCGGGATCAGGTTGAACGAGGCGAACATGCCGTACAGCCATTGCGTCCGCTGCTCGACCTGCGACGGCTTCCCCTGCCTGGTCCACGCGAAGTCGGACGCCGACGTGCTCGGCGTGCGACCCGCTCTCGAGCATCCGAACGTCACGCTGCTGACGAACACGAGAGTCGTGAAGCTCGAGACCAACGGATCGGGGAACGAGGTCTCCGAGGTCGTCGTCGAGCGGGACGGCGAAGTCGAGCGCTTCGCCGGCGACCTCGTCGTCGTCGCCTGCGGCGCGGCCAACACGGCCAAGCTCCTGCTCGCGTCGGCCAACGACAACCACCCGAACGGCCTCGCGAACGGCTCCGACCAGGTGGGCCGCAACTACATGTTCCACGACAGCCTTGCCGTCCTGGCGCTCTCGCGTGAAGAGAACCCGACCGTGTTCCAGAAGACGCTCGGGGTGAACGACTTCTACTTCGGCAGCGACGACTTCGAGTTCCCACTCGGGAACATCCAGATGGTGGGCAAGTCGGTTGCGGAGATGTTCCGCGGCGAGAAGCCGGGCGCGACGAGGCTCGCGCCGGAGTGGACGCTCGACCGAGTGGCCCGGCATGCGATCGACTTTTGGCTCTCCACCGAGGACCTGCCACGGCCCGACAACCGCGTCACCCTCGAGCCCGACGGCAACGTCAGGCTGACCTACTCCGAGACGAACGCGGAGTCGAGGAAGCGGCTCTACGAGCAGCTCAAGTCGTTGCTCCCGAAGCTGGACATGAACCCGGGCCACCTGATCCATCGCTTCGCCTACATGAAGAACGAGATCCCGGTGGCCGGCGTCGCCCACCAGGCCGGCACCTGCCGGTTCGGAACAGACCCGGACTCGTCCGTGTTGAACACCGACTGCCGGGCGCACGAGGTCGACAACCTCTACGTCGTCGACACGAGCGTCTTCCCGAGCATCGGGGCGGTCAACCCGGCGTTGACCGCGATGGCGAACTCGCTCCGGGTGGGCGACCATCTGCTCGAACGGCTCGGCACACGGGAGCTGGCTGCGCACGCCTGACTCAATACCGCCGTCCGGCCACCAGTACGAGATCACGCTCGGCGGCCAGCGCGCGGTCGTGGTCGAGCTCGGCGGCGGGCTGCGCGAGTACACGCGCGACGGGCGAGCGGTCCTCGACGGCTATGCGGTCGACGGGATGTGCTCGTCGGGCCGCGGCCAGCTGCTCGTCCCGTGGCCCAACCGGCTCCGTGAAGGCGCGTACGAGTTCGACGGCACGGCGGCACCAGCTTCCGCTGACCGAGCCGGAGAACGGCAACGCGATCCACGGGCTCGTCCGCTGGGCGCGCGTGGACTCTCGCCGAGCAGCGAGCCGCACCGCGTCGTGATCGAGCACACGCTGCATCCGCAGCCCGGCTATCCGTTCGCGCTCGCGCTCCGCGTCGAGTACGCGCTCTCGGCCGACGGGCTCTCGGTTCGTACGCGCGCCACGAACGTCGGGAGCGACGCCGTGCCCGTACGGCGCGCGGCGCGCATCCGTACCTCACGCTCGGAACGCCCGTCGTCGACCCGCTCGAGCTGCGCGTCCCCGCGTCGACGGTGCTGCACCCCGACGAGGACGGCATCGCGACGCGTCCCGCGCCGGTCGACGGGACGGAGTACGACTTCCGCGCGAGCCGGCAGATCGGCGCGACGAAGCTCGACAACGCCTACACCGACCTCGAGCGCGGACGACGACGGCCTCGCGCGCGTCGAGCTCCGCCACGGCGACTCGGGCCTCGACGTCTGGATGGACGAGAGCTACGGGTACGTCATGGTGTTCACCGGCGACCCGCTGCCCGACGTGAACCGGCGGAGCCTCGCCGTCGAGCCGATGACGTGCCCGCCGAACGCGTTCCGGAGCGGTGTCGACGTCATCAGGCTCGAGCCAGGCGAGAGCTCGAGAGCGTGTTCGGCATCTCGTTTCAGCCCACGACCGTACTTCGTAGCGGCTGACCTTGCCGTCCTGGATCGTCAGCTCGAGGCCGCTGGCGTTCGTACGCAAAGTCGCCCGACTCCTTCACCCGGTAGACCTGGTGCACCTCGCAGTCGACGCGCCCGTCTCCGCGATCGACCCACTTGCCTTCCCCGAACTCGAAGTCGAAGCTCTCTCCCGACGAGCCCCAGACCCGCCACGTCGCGAGCTCGTCGACGCCCTGGAGCGTGCGGAGCGGCGTGACCCACTCCACGTCGGGAGCGACCAGCTCCAGCAGGGCGTCGCTGTCGCCGGTCGGACAGCCGGTCTCCAGAGCCGCCCGGAATCTGGTGGCGATCATCAACGTCTTCCGACGCCACCGATCGAGTGTACGGGGGCCGCCGGCGCCTCCTTCATCCCGTCCGGGTGATGTCTCCCGGCCCGAAGGGCGACGTCCGGGGGGCGATGAGCGAGAACGGCACCAAACACGTCGTCGTCGTCGGCGGGGGATTCGCGGGTGTCGCGACCGCCAAGCGGCTCGCGGCAAGGACGGCGTCCGCGTCACTGTCGTCGACAAGAACGGCTACCACCAGTTCCAGCCGCTGCTCTACCAGGTGGCGACCGCCGAGCTGACGCCGCGCGACATCTCGGTTCGACCTCGACAAGATCTTCGATGAGGCCGCGAACGTCGAGATCAAGAAGGCCGAGGTCGTCGGGGCCGACCCCGAGGCGCGGACGGTCACGCTCGACGACGGCACATCGATCGCCGGCGACGTCATCGTCCTCGCGGCGGGCTCGCAGCCGAACTTCTTCAATACGCCGGGCGCAGACGAGTACGCATTCCCGCTCTACTCGCTCGACGACGCCGAGCGGATTCGCGCGCGCGTGCTCCAGCTCTACCGCGACACGAGCGAGAACACGAACCTGATCGACCAGGGCTCGCTGACCTTCGTCGTGATCGGCGGCGGCGCGACGGGCGTCGAGTCCGCCGGCGCGCTCGCGCGAGCTCGCGCACGACGTGATGCCGCACGTCTACGAGGACCCGGCGCTCGCTCACGGGCGGGTCGTGCTCGTCGACCTCGGCCACGCGGTCCTTGCGCCGTTCTCCGACGAGGCGCACGAGTATGCGGCGAAGCAGCTGCAGACGACGCGGCGTCGAGATCAGGCTCGGCGTTTCCGCGAAGGAGATCGGCTCCGACCACGTCACGCTCAGCGACGGGACGACGATCGACACGCATCTCACGGTGTGGGGCGGCGGACTGAAGGCCGCGCCGATCGGGCGCCAGCTCGGGGCTGGCCCAGGGGCGCGGCGGACGAATCGACGTCGCAGCCCGACCTGACCGTCGAAGGCCACCCGAACGTCTACGCGCTCGGCGACTTCGCGAACGTGCCTTCGGGCGACGACCCGGTGCTGCCGCAGCTCGGGAGCGTCGCGCAGCAGTCAGGCGACTGGGCGGCGAAGAACATCCTCGCCGACCTGCGGCGGAGAGAGCCGGCAGCCGTTCCGGTATCGGGACAAGGGGATCATGGCGATGATCGGCCGCAAGGCAGCCGTCGCCGAGGTGGGCGAGCACCGGCACGAGATGAAGGGCCGGCTCGCCTTCGCCGCGTGGCTCGGCGTGCATGCGCAGCTGCTCGCGAACGCAGGCGCCGAGATGACGGCGTTCCTCGCGTGGGCCGACGACTTCTACCTCCGCCCGCACCATCGCTCGGCCGAGCTCCTCGATCCCGCGAAGGTCGACGCGCCGCGCATCGACTGGACACGGCGGCTGAGCCACGCCGTGAGCGCGCTCGCCGTCACGACCGTCGATCTCGCACGGATCCAGTTCGCAACCACTTCGATCTACCACTTCTTCTTCGTGCCGCTGACGCTCGGGCTGGGGCCGATCGTCGCGGTCATGCAGACCATGTGGCACCGGACGCGGGACGAGCGCTGGCTGCGGCTGACGCACTTCTTCGGCACGCTCTTCCTGATCAACTTCGCGATCGGCGTCGCCACCGGCCTCGTCCAGGAGTTCCAGTTCGGGATGAACTGGTCGGTCTACTCGAAGTTCGTCGGCAACATCTTCGGCGCACCGCTCGCGATCGAGGGGCTCGCGGCGTTCATGCTCGAGGCGACGTTCCTCGGCCTCTGGATCTTCGGCTGGAATCGCCTGTCGCCGCGCGTGCACCTGGCGACGTTGTGGATCGCCGTGGCCGGTTCGTGGGCGTCGGGGTTCTTCATCCTGGTCGCGAACTCGTGGATGCAGCACCCTGTCGGGTACAAGATCGTGAACGGTGAGGCGCACCTCACCAGCATTTGGGCGCTTCTGTCCAACGGATTCGCGCTCCGCGCATACGTGCACACGATGCTCGCCGGCCTGATCTTCGGATCGATCATCGTGCTGGGGATCTGCTGCTGGCACTTCCTGCGCGGCCGGGACGTCGACCTCTTCATGAAGGCGGCGAAGCTGGCGCTGATCGTGGCGGTGCCGGTCACACTCCTCCAGCTCGTCGTCGGCAACCGCTTCGGCGCGGCCGTGACGAGCGCGCAGAGCATGAAGATCGCCGCCTCCGAGGCGCAGTGGACCACCTGCCAGCCATGCGGCTTCTCGCTCATCCAGTTCGGCGGGTTCACAACGCAAGATCAAACCCCGAGCTTCTCGATCACGGTCCCGCGACTCCTCTCGTACATGGCCACCGGCTCGTTCGACGGCGAGGTACAGGGCCTGAATCCGCTCCAGGCGCAGGAGCAGAGCCAGTTCGGCCCCGGCAACTACATGCCGAACGTGCGCGTGGTCTACTGGTCGATGCGGGTGATGGCCTACATGGGGATGCTCATGTTCCTCGTGGCCGCCGTCGGCGCATGGCTCTACTGGAGGCAGAAGCTCGAGCGGGCGCGCTGGTTCCATCGGACTGCGATCGTCGCAATCGCGTTTCCGTTCATCGCCTCGACGGCGGGTTGGCTTCTGACCGAGATGGGCCGACAGCCGTGGATCGTGCAGGACCTGCTCAAGACCGCAGAGGCGCACTCGCCGGCGGTCTCCTCGACCATGCTCGCGTTCAGCCTCGTCGTCTTCGTCTGCCTCTACCTGCTGCTGCTCGTGCTCGACATCTGGCTGATGCGCCGCTACGCGAAGCTCGATCCGCCCGAGGTCGACCGCGACGAATCCGGAGAGACCCCGATGCCCGCGATCGGCTACTGAGATGGACCTCCAGGTTCTCTGGTTCTGCCTGATCGGCTTCTTCTTCGCCGCGTACTTCGTGCTCGAGGGCTTCGACTTCGGCGTCGGGCTGCTGCTGCCGTTCCTGCCGCGGAACGAAGAGGAGCGGAGCACGATGTTCCGCACGATCGGCCCCGTGTGGGACGGCAACGAGGTGTGGCTCGTGATCGCCGGCGCCTCGATGTTCGCGGCCTTTCCGACCTGGTACGCGACGATGTTCTCCGGCTTCTACGTCGCCCTGCTGCTGCTGCTGGTGTTCCTGATCGTGCGCGTGCTCTCGTTCGAGTGGCGCGAACGCAACGAGCAGTCGCGCTGGCTCGGCGTCTGGGCCTGGGCGAACACGATCGGCAGCCTCGGCGCCGCGCTGATCTGGGGTGTCGCGTTCTCGAACCTGCTCTACGGCGTGCCGATCAACTCGAGCGGCGACTTCGCCGGCACCTTCTCGGATCTCTTCAACCTGTACACGCTGCTCGGCGGGATCGCGGTGGTGCTGCTGTTCGCGTTCCACGGCGCGACCTTCCTCACGCTGCGCACGACCGGCGAGCTTTGCCGGCGCGCCGCGGCGGCCGCACGTCGGCTCTCGATCGTGACGGCTGTCGTCGGCGCGGGGTTCCTGATCTGGACCGTCGCGGTCGCGGTCGACCGCAACGACAAGGACGTCTTCCCACCGCTGCTGCCCGCGCTGGTCGCGATCGTCGCGCTGCTCGGCGCCGCCGTCTGCGTCCGGCTCGCCCGCAGCGGCTGGGCGTTCGTGCTGACGGCGGCCGGCGCCTTCTTCGTCGTGGCGACGATCTTCACGAGCCTCTACCCGCGCGTCATGGTCGCCAGCAACGACTTCGCCAACAGCCTCACCGTCGACAACGCCTCCTCGGCGGACTACACGCTCAAGGTGATGAGCGTCGTGGCGCTGACCGTCGTGCCGGTCATCCTGCTCTACCAGGCCTGGACATACCGCGTCATCCGCGGACGGGTCGGCGGCGAGGAGGTCGCAGGGCCCGTCGAGCTCGTGGCGCAGAAGCCCGAAGCGTAGGTCGTGCCGATCCTCGACCCCCGGCTGGTGCGGCGCGCGCGTCCGGTGCGGCGGATGCTCGTCGCGGATGCGGTGCTCGGTGTCGTCGCGGGGCTGCTCGTGCTGGCGCAGGCGGTCCTGCTCGCGCGCGTCGCGGCGCGATCGTTCGACGGAGCGGAGCTCTCCGTCGATCTGGCCGTCGCTCGCGCTCTTCGCCGCGGCAACGTTCGGCCGCGCGGCAGCAGCCTGGGGATTCGAGGTCGTCGGACGGCGCGCTGCGACCGACGTGCTCGCCGACCTGCGGCTCGACGTGGTCGACGGCGACCTCGACGGTGAGTCGAGCGCCGACGTCGCGACGCTCGCGGTCGGCGGAGTCGACGCGCTCGAGACGACGTTCGCGCGCTACCTGCCCCAGGTCGTGCTCGCGCTCGTCGTGCCTGTGGCGGTCCTCGTCCTCGTCGCGGCGATCGACCCGGTCTCGGCCGGGATCATGCTTCTCACGCTGCCGCTCGTGCCCGTGTTCATGTGGCTCGTCGGACGCCACACGGAGCGGCGCGCGCGAGAGCGCTGGCGCGCGCTGTCGTTCCTCGCGACGCACTTCCTCGACGTCGTGCGCGGGCTGCCGACACTGCGTGCGTTCAACCGGGGCGAGGCGCAGGCCGGCGCAGATCGCCGAGGTGAGCGACCGCTACCGCGTCGCGACGATGGGCACGCTTCGGATCGCGTTCCTCTCGGGCGCGGTGCTGGAGCTGGCCGCGACGCTCGGGATCGCGCTCGTCGCCGTGACCGTCGGAGTCCGGCTCGTCAGTGGAGGGATCGGGTTCGAGTCGGCGCTTGTCGTGCTCGTGCTTGCGCCCGAGCTCTATCTGCCTCTGCGGAACCTCGCCGCGCAGTTCCACGCGAGCGCGGACGGCCGCGCGGTGACCGAACGTCTGCTCGGGCTGGCCGAGCGGCGCCGTGAGGTGGGCGCCGGCGGCCTGCCGCCTCCGCGGGCGACCGAGGCGGTGATCACGCTCGACGACGTGTCGTTCGCCTATCCCTCGCGACCTGCGCCGGCGCTCGACGGCCTCGATCTGGAGCTCCGGCCGCTCGAGACCGTTGCGCTCGTGGGCGAGAGCGGGGCGGGGAAGACCACGCTCGCGGCACTCGTGCTCGGGCTCGTGCGGGCGGACGTCGGCTCGGTCCGCGTCGGCGGCTCCGATCTCGCTGCGTGCGACCTCGACGTGTGGAGGTCACGGCTCGCCTGGGTGCCGCAGCGGCCGACGCTCTTCCGCGGCTCGATCGCCGACAACATCCGGCTCGGCGCGCCCGACGAGGGTGACGACCGCGTGCAGCGAGGCCGCGGAGCTCGCCGGCGCCGCAGACTTCGTCGAGGCGCTGCCGACGGGCTACGAGACGATCGTCGGCGACGGCGGCCGTCCGCTCTCGGCGGGTCAGGCGCAGCGTCTCGCGCTCGCGCGGGCGTTCCTGCGCGACTCCGACCTCGTGATCCTCGACGAGCCGACCGCGAACCTCGATCCGGAGAGCGTCGAGGTCGTGGTCGACGCGATCGAGGCGATGCGCGGCGAGCGGACGATCCTGCTGATCACGCACGACGTGCGCGTCGCGGCCTGCGCCGACCGCATCGTGCGGCTCGAGCGCGGCCGCGTCGTCGAGCTCGCCGTGGAGGCGACGTGACGATCGCTTCGCCGACTCGTCGGGCTGGCCGGAGCTCCCTCCGGTCCCCTGATCGGAGCGCTGCTGCTCGGCGTCTGCGCGGCCGGGTTCGGCGTGGCGCTGATGACGAGCGCGGGCTACCTCATCTCGCGCGCGGCGGAGCAGCCGCCGATCCTGTCGCTCACGGTCGCGATCGTCGCGGTTCGCTTCTTCGGGTTGGCCCGGCCGCTCGCGCGCTACCTCGAGCGGCTCGCCTCGCACGACCATGCGCTGCGCGCGCTCGGTCGGATCCGGGCGCACTTCTACGAACGCATCGAGCCGCTCGCGCCGTCCCAGCTCGAGGGGTACCGCCGCGGTGAGCTGCTCGGGAGGATGGTCGACGACGTCGACGCGCTCCAGGGGTTGTTCGTCCGTGCGCTCGGCCCGCCGCTCGTCGCGCTCGCGGTGGCGGCCGCCTGCGTCGGCGTCACCGCGTTCTTCTCGCCGGCGGCCGCAGGTGCGCTCGCCGTCGGCCTCCTCGTCGGCATCCTCGTGGTGCCGGCGGTCGCGACGCTCGTCGTTCGCCGAGCCGCGCGGCGCCAGGCGCCCGCCCGGGCGGAGCTGACGGCCGACCTCGTCGAGGCGCTTCGCGGCGCGCACGAGCTTGCCGTCTACGGACGGCAGGAAGAGGTCCGGTCGCGCGTCGCCCGCAGGAGCCGCGAGCTCGCCCGACTCGGTCGTCGCGACGCGCTCGCGGCGGGCATCGGCGACGCGCTCGCGATCCTCGTCGCCGGCCTGACGACGGCCGCCGTGCTCGCCATCGTGGTCGTGGAGCGCGGGTCCGGCTCGCTCGACCCCGTGCTCGTCGCAACGCTCGCGCTGCTCTCGCTCGCCTCCTTCGACGCGGTCATGCCGCTGCCGGGCGCCGCGCGGGAGCTGTCGCGGACGGTCGTCTCCGGTCGTCGCGTGCTCGACCTGATCGACCAGGAGCCGGCGGTCGTCGATCCCGTCGACCCCGTCCCACGGCCGCCGGCGCACGCGCCCATCGAGCTCGAGCGCGTCACCGTCCGCTATCCGACAGAGACGTCGCCGGCGCTGCTTCGCGCGAGCCTCCGGATCGAGCCGGGCGAGCGCGTCGCGCTGCTCGGTCCGGCCGGGTCGGGCAAGACGACGGTGACGAAGCTGCTGCTCCGCTTCCTCGACCCCGTCGCCGGTCGCGTGACGGTCGCGGGCAGGGACGTGCGCGAGTACCTGCAGAGCGACGTGCGCCGCATGTTCGCGCTCGCCGGTCAGGACTCGCACGTCTTCCACGCGACGATCCGCGCGAACCTTGCGCTCGCTCGCCCCGACGCGACGGAGGCCGACCTCTGGCATGCGCTCGACCGCGCGCGCCTCGGCGCCTGGGTCGCCTCGCTCCCCGATGGGCTCGACACGCTGGTCGGCGAGGAGGGGACGGAGCTCTCAGGCGGCCAGCGTCAGCGGCTGACGCTCGCACGCGCGCTGCTCGCCGACGCGCCCGTCCTGCTGCTCGACGAGCCGACCGCTCACGTCGACGCCGAGACCGCGGAGGAGCTCGTCCGCGACGTCTTCTCGGCGACGCGCGGCAAGACCGTGCTGCTCGTCACACACCGCCCGGAAGGCCTGGAGCTGGCCGACCGGGTGCTGGAGCTTCCTGCGGCTTGACAGGGGGCGGCCACAACGACGCGCATTCGGCGCCATCGACAGGGGCTACGCCGAGTCCGCTCGAGCTTCTTCGGAGTAACTCGTACGTCGTGCTGCTCGTGTTCGGCGCGCTCATCGGTGTACCGGTGGCGGCGGCCGCGTACGCCTTTCTCGAGGGCGTCACCGAGCTGCAGCAGTATCTGTTCGGCACCCTGCCCGGCGACCTCGGCTTCGAAAGCCAGCCTGCCTGGTGGCCGATTCCGCTGCTCGCACTGAGCGGCCTGCTGGTGGCGCTCACAATCCGGTCGCTGCCGGGAACGGGAGGGCACAAGCCGGCGGAGGGGTTCAAGGCATCAGGCCCCGTGCCGCCGATCGAGCTCCCCGGGATCGTCATTGCGGCGTTCGCCACCCTTAGCCTCGGGGTCGTCCTTGGACCGGAGGCGCCTCTGATCGCGATCGGCAGCGGCATCGGAGTCCTCGCCGTCCACCTGGTCAAGCGCGACGCACCTGAGATGGCCAGTGTCGTGATCGGCGCTGCCGGGAGCTTCGCCGCGATCAGCACGCTCCTCGGCTCGCCTCTTCCGGCCGCGTTCCTGATGATGGAGGTGGCGGGGATCGGCGGCGCGATGCTCGGAGTGGTGCTCGCGCCCGGGCTGCTCGCTGCCGGTGTCGGCTCGGTGATCTTCATCGGGCTCGACAACTGGACCGGCTTCGGCACCTTCTCGCTCGCGATCCCGGACATCCCTTCGGCCGGCAGCCCCGGTGTGTCCGAGTTTCTGTGGGCGATCGTGATCGGCGTCATCGCGGCGATCCTCGGCGCCGGCATCAAGCGACTGGCGCTACTGCTCCAGCCGATGGTCGAACGCCGAATGGTGCTGCTGACACCCCTTGTCGGCGTCGCGATTGGTGTTGTCGTGCTGATCTTCGTCGAAGTAACAGGGAGAAGCTCGGGCGAGGTGCTCTTCTCGGGACAGGATCAGCTCCCGGGCCTGATCGAAGGCGCTGACGGCTGGACCGTGGGCGCGCTCCTGATGGTTGTCCTCTGCAAGGGCCTCGCGTACAGCTTGTCGTTGAGCAGCTTCCGAGGCGGCCCGATTTTCCCGAGCATGTTCATCGGCGCTGCGGGCGGCATTGCGCTCTCCCACCTTCCCGGCCTGCCGATGATCGCGGGCGCCGCGATGGGTATCGGCGCGATGATGGTCGCAATGCTTGGACTGCCGCTCACGTCCGTTCTCGTCGTGACTGTGTTCCTCCAGGCCGACGGCCTGACGCTGACTCCGCTCGTCATCGTCGCCGTCGTGGTCTCCTACGTCGTCTCAGCCCGGCTCCCTGCTACACCCGACTCCGCGGCCCACTCGTAGGCGGTTGTCATCGGGAAGGCGCGCTCAGCTCACGCGACAGCCGCACCGAGGATGAGCGCAACGAGGACGAGCCCTGCACGTGGAGGGGCCGTCGACTCGTTCGTGCTCATCCCGTGACTCTGGCCTACGCCGCTACGCGGGTACCTCTTTCCGCCGATGCGATGCCCACCGCGATCAGGTCCGTCGCATGGATCCACTCGTCGACGAGCGGGATGCCGCCGGCGCGGGCGATCGCGTCGCGGAGCGGGATCGCCCACCGGTGCTCGATGAGTGCCACACCCGCGGCCGTGCCGTTCGGGATCGCGTCCGCGGCGTACCAGACCTGGTCGTCGTCGAAGACCTGGTCGAGTGAATCGAGGCCGCGCGACGAATCACACGGTTCGGGTGATGCTCGCGTGCCCGTGGCTCTGGAGGCTTCGCGCTGTGAACCTCTTCCTTGCGGCCGCGATTGTCGCGGCGGCGACCGGGCTTGCGGTCGGCGCGATGCTTCTCGTTCGCCGGCGGGCGCCCGAAGGCAGCTTCTTCGAGGACGGCGACCGCGCGTCCGGTGTCTTCGGCGTTCTCGCAACCGGCTTCTCGGTGCTGCTCGGCTTCGTCGTCTTCCTCGCCTTCTCGACCTACGACGCGTCACGCGCCGGCGCCGAGCAGGAGGCACTGACCCTCGTCCAGCAGGTCGAGACAGCGCAGTTCTTCCCACCCGAGGCCGCGGGCACCCTCACCGGCGAGCTCGTGTGCTACGGGCGCTACGTCGTGCACCAGGCGTGGCCGCGCATGGAGGAAGGGACGTTCGGCGACACCGTCAACCCCTGGGGGCTTCGGATGCTCCGAACCGTGCAGGGAGTCGAGCCGAGGACGGCCAGCGAGCAAGCCGCCTACGGGAAGTACCTCGACCAGACGTCCGAACGCGAGGCAGCGCGGCTCGATCGGATCCACGGCGCGACCGGTGTGATCCCGACGCCGCTCTGGATCGTCATCTTCTTCACGTCGGTCCTGATCTTCATCTACATGCTCTTCTTCGCCGACAGCGGCGAGCGGGCGAAGGTGCAGGCGCTCCTGATGGGCGCGGTCGTCGCGGTCATCGTCGCGATGCTGCTCCTCCTCCACTTCCTGGACAACCCGTACAACGGCGGCGTCGGCAGCCTCAAGCCCGTCGCGATGGAGCGGAGCCTGCGCATCCTCGACGAGTGTGCTGCCCATCGAGCAACCCGATCTCCGGTTGCCGTGCGACGCAGCCGGGAAGCCGTGAACGAGGCCGCCGGGCGCAACCTCCTCGAGCTGGTCGCGCTCCTGCTGCTCGCGGTCGCCGCCGTCGCGACGGCGTGGAGCAGCTACCAGGCGAACCGCTGGAACGGCGAGCAGGCGAAGACGACCTCAAAGGTCAATGCAACGAGGATCGCCGCGGCACGTGCCTCGGGGCTCGCGAACGCGCAGACGCAGGTCGACATCGCGACGTTCATGCAGTGGGTCGACGCGTACGCGCACGACGAGCGACGAGCTCACTGCGTTCTACGAGCGGCGCTTCCGAAAGGAATTCCAGCCGGCCTTCAAAGCGTGGGTCGCGAGCCGCCCGCTGAAGAACCCGGACGCGCCGCTGACGCCGTTCGCGATGCCGGAGTACCGGCTCGCCGCCACGGTGGAGGCGAACCGGCTCGACGCGCAGGCCGAGGAGCTTCGACCGCGCGCCCGCACGAACATCCAGCGCTCGTCGAACTACGTCCTCAGCGTCGTCCTCTTTTCGGTGGCGCTCTTCTTCGCCGGCGTGAGCACGAAGCTGAGCACACCGCGCCTGCGTGCCACGTTGCTCGTGCTCGGTTGCCTCATCTTCCTCGGGACGCTCGTCTGGGTCGCGACGTCTCCGGTCAGCGTGTCGGTGTGAACGGCCGGAGCTCGTCGACGCCCGGCTGCACGATCCCGACGTGCGACTCCGGAACCTCGTTCCAGGCGCCCGCGAGGTCGCCGAGCGGCTCCGAGACGACGACCCGTGTCTCATCGGAGAGCCCTGCGAGCTCCGCGCTCTCCGGGTGAAGCGCTTCAGCGCGTCCATCCGCGTGCGGAAGTAGAGCGAGCGCGAGTTGCCTTCGCTCGAGTATCGGAAGGCCCAGATCGTCCGGCCGTCGGTCGTCGCGACGGTCATCTGGATCGGTAGCCCGATGCCGTGCTTCGCTCCGGTCTCCTCGATCAGGCCGACGGTTCGCTCGACCGCGCGGACCGGGTCGTCCTCGAGACCGAAGGTCAGCGCGAGATAGAACATCGCCTCGGAGTCCGTCGTGCCCTCGATGGACGTTGTAGAGCGAGTCGTCGATCGCGAGGACGAGCTCGCGCTTGACCTGGCCGAACTCGCGAATCAGGCCGTTGTGCATCCAGAGCCAACGCCCGTAGCGGAACGGATGCGTGTTCGTCTCCTGGATCGCCGTCCCCGCGGACGCCCGGATGTGGGCGAGAAGAGCGGGGAGGAGATCCCGGCGGCGAGCTCGCGGAGGTTCCGGTCGTTCCACGCCGGGTGCGTGCTCCGGTAGACCCGCGGCGTCTCGTCTTCCGTTCTAGCTCCTCTCCGCCGCCCCGGGCGGCTTCGTTGGGATGGCCTGGGCCAGGAACAGCGCGACGACCGTCAGCAGCGCAAGGATCGCAAGAGCCGAGCGCAACCCGTCGATCCGGCGATCCGGAGTACGCGAGCCAGCGGCACATTTACGACGTCCTCTCCCGCCGCACCGGGCGGCTTCGACTCGGCATGGATGGCGAGGAGCGCGAGCAGCGCAAGCAGCGCGAGGATCGCGAGGGCCGACTGAGCCCGTCGATCCGGCCCTCGGCGTACGCGTCGAGCGCCGCCTCGGTGGTCTTCGGATCGACCTGCTCCTCCTCGAGCACGGCCTCGAGGTCCGCGTCGGAGACGAACGGAACGCCGCCGGCGAGCTCGACCTGCGCCTGCTGCTTGGCGCTCTGGCGGGATCGCCGGGTTCTGCTCGATGTTCGTCAGGAACGACGAGGTCAGCGTCGCGATCAGCAGCGAGCCTGCGAGCGCCGTGCCGAGCGACGCGCCGAGGTTCGTCATCGTGTTCTGCAGGCCGCCGACCTCCGGGCTGTCGTCGTCCGGCACCGCCGAGACGGTGACGGCGCCGAGCTGTGAGGCGAGCGCGCCGATCCCGAGGCCGATCAGGAGCATCGGGACGAAGACGATCTCCGGGCCCGCATCCGGATCGAGCGCCGCCGAGCAGCACGACCGTGCCGGCGAGCAGCGACGAGCAGGCCGGCGCGGACGACGAGCCGCGGCGACACGTCGGCGAAGAAGCGCGGGATCCCGATCGCCGCTGCAAGCAGCGTGACCGAAAGCGGCAGCAGCCGAACCCCCGTGTCGATGGCGGACAGGCCGAGCGCGACCGAGAGATAGAGCGGGACGACGAAGAAGAACCCCGCCTGGACGAGGAACTGGAAGAAGAACATCGTCAGGCCGCCGGTCAGCTGTCGGTTGCGCAGCATCGCGATGCGCACGAGCGGCTCTTCGCCGCGCGACTCGCGGCGGGCCTGCCAGCGGAAGAAGACCCAGATCACGAACAGCCCGCCGAGGATGAGCCAGATGCTCGGCGAGAGGCCGGCCCACGACGGCCCGCCCTCCTTCGGCTGGATCCAGCCCCACTCGGCGGAGCGGAGCACGCCGAAGACCAGCAGCCCGAGGCCGAGCGCCGAGAGGACTGCGCCGACGACGTCCAGATGCGGGCCGCTCCTCGACCGGCGCGTCCGCGATCCGGCGCGTGAAGAGCAGGATGACGAAGCACGAGCACGACCTCGCCGGCGAAGACCCAGCGCCACGAGAAGTACGTCGTGCAGAAGCCGCCGATCAGCGGCCCGACCGCGACGGCGACGGCGCCTGCGGCGGCGACGAGCCCGTAGGCGGCGGGCCGTCGCTCGGCGGGGAAGTTTCCCGGCGACGAGCGCGACGATCGCCGGCAGGATCAGCGCGGCGCCCACGCCCTCGAGGAACGACCAGCCGAAGCAGCAGGACGGGCAGGTTCGGCGCGATCGACGTCGTGAACGAGCCGGCTCCGTAGATGACGCAGCCGATCGCGAAGGCGCGCTTCCGGCCGATGATCCCGCCGATCTTCGCGCCGGTGATCATCAGCGCCGCCATCACGAGCGTGTAGGCCGTGATCGCTCCCTGGATCCCGGTCACGGTCGTGCCGACGTCCTTCGCGACGGTCGCGATCGAGACGTTCATCACCGAGCTGTCGAGCGTCATCAGGAACTGGCCGGCCGCGAGCGTGAGGAGCACGAGCATCGCGCCGCTCGCTCGTTCGCTCGGCGTGCCGCCTGCGTCGACGTCGGCGTCTGTCACAGGAAGGGGGAGAGGACGGCGAAGGCCGCTGCCCTGGCGCGCTCCTTCGTGCCCGTGAGCCGCCGGCCCGGCGAGGACACGACCTCGGCCGGCGTCGAGAACCGCTCGTCGAACTGGGCTGCGACGTCCTTCGACCGGATCTGGAGGTCGATCTCGAAGAAGCGCTTCAGGCTCCACGCCTCGAGGTTGCACGTGCCGGCGAGCAGCTCCTCGCCGTCGCGCACGAACGCCTTCGCGTGCAGCATCGTCGGGTACTCGAGGATCCGCACGCCGGCGTCGAGAAGCTTCGGGTGATGGAACTGCTGGGCGGCGGCGCAGGCCCAGTTGTTCGCGTTCGCGGGGACGAAGAGGCGCACGCGCACGCCGCGCCGCGCGGCCTGCCTCGATCCGCCGGATCATCCCGCGATCGGTGACGTAGGGGTTCACGACGTCGAGCGTCTCCTGCGCGCTCTCGAGGACGCGCGCGATCGCGGTCGTGATCGGCCGGTACCTGCCCGGAGCGTTGTGCAGGACGACGGCCGGAATCGGGATCGTCGCCCGGTTCCAGCGCGGGGAAGAGCTGCGTCGAGCTCGTCGGCCGGCCACCTCGCC
Source organism: uncultured Actinomycetes bacterium (assembly GCA_963737405.1). Lineage (GTDB taxonomy): Bacteria > Actinomycetota > Thermoleophilia > Gaiellales > Gaiellaceae > JACCTU01. Next base: position 191,046 of record CAVTSL010000006.1, on the reverse strand, counting down.
GCCGAGCCAGCGGAAGCCGGAGAGGAAGACGAGCTGCAGCTGCGCGACCACGGGCCCCGTGACCCGGAGGAACAGGTCGTGGAAGCGCCCGTCCTGGAAGTGGTCCTCGATTCCGGCGCCGCCGACCCAGCCGATGCGCGCCGTCGACGACGACGACCTTGCGATGGTCGATGTGGCCGAGCCCCGCCAGATTCCAGCGCGTCGCGCCACCGCTTCCGAGCGGCCCGACCGGCGCGCGCAGCTTCGTCGCGCGGACGACGCAGACCTGGACGCCGGCCGCGGTAAGACGGTCGTAGAACGCGCGCGAGCAGCCCTCGGGATCCGAGCCCTTGCTTGTCGACCACGAGCCGCACGGGGACGCCTTCCGCCGCCTTTGAGACGAGCGCCTCGGCGAAGGCATCGCCGATGACGCCCGGCCGGAACCCGAACTGGTTGATGTGGACGGACGACGTCGCCGAGCGGATGTCCTCCAGCATCGGCGGGTAGAAGTTCGCGCCCTCGACGTGGACTTCCGCGGACGACGCCACGCTCTCGTCGAACGCGAGCGCGAGCGTCGGACCGCTCGACCGGACGGGTGACGAAGCGCTCGGCAAGTCCGCGCACATCGTCTTGGCGAACCTCATCGTCACGAGGCGCGATTCTCGTCCATCGGGATGCGTTCCGTTCGAGCTATGTCGACGCCGCCGGCTGCTCGCGGCGCCCTCTTCCGCTGAGCGGCCGGGCCTGTCCCGCACGCGCTTCCAGACGAGTCCAGCACGACGGCCAAGCAGCGTTGCGGCGACGATCGCCGTGAACGTCTCCGGCGCGTTGCGGAGCGTGTCGACGGCGAAGAAGCCGAGGACGATCACGGTCACCGCCACGCCGAGCAGCACGAGCCATCCCTGTGCGCGCGTCTCGGACCGCAGCCGGTAGCCGGCCACCCCGACGAGCAGGAACACGAGCAGCGAGCAGGCACTTCCGACCGACGCGATCGCCCCGAGTGTGACGAGATTCGCGATCAGCAGGACGACCGCCGAGTGACGAGGAGGCCGCCGTGCTTCCCGAGGCGCGACTCGCGTCCGAGGAACGGCGGGAACTGGCCGATCTCCGCGAGCGAGCTCGTCAGGCTCCCCGATGCGAAGAGCGTCGCGTTGGTCGCGCCGGCGGTCGCGATCAGCGCGGCGACCGCCATCAGCGTGAAGCCGGCGTCGCCGAGGGACGGTCGCGCCGCCTCGGCGATCGCCGTCTCGCCGTAGCCGATCGCCTGGTCCACCGTCAGCGTCCCGAACACTCCGATCGAGATCAGCACGTACGTCGCCGTCGTCAGGCCGAGCGCGAGCGCCATCGCGCGCGGCAGCTCGCGCGCGGGATTGCGGAGCTCACCGACGGTGAACGTCATCACGCCGAACCCGAGAAAGGCGAAGAACGTCAGCGCGATGCTGGCGACGATCTTCGAGAACGGCGGGTAGCCGCTGAACGCCAGCAGGTCGAGGTCGATGTCGGTGATCGTCACGACGATGAACACGGCGAAGACGCTCGAGCAGGACGACGACCATCGCCGATGCGACCCTCGAGACGAACGTTGCTCCGGTCATGTTGATGGCAGTCATCACGACGATGACGAGCGACGCGAAGACGTTGTCCCAGCCGCTCCATGCATCGTCGCCGAAGAAGAGGCTGACCGCGTAGGCCCCGAACGAGACCGCGAGCATCGAGGCCACGATCACGAACGCCGCGACATACCCGAGCCACGAGGTGATTCCGAGCAGCCGCCCGTTTCCGAAGCACTGCCGGAGATACTCGATCAGCCCGCCGGACGACGGGTAGCGGATCCCGAGCTTGGTGACGTTGTACGCGAGGAGCATCGTCACGAGCCCCGCCAGAAGGAACGAGAGCCACACGGCCGAGCCTGCGATGACCGCCGCCTCGCCGAGCAGGGCGAAGATTCCGGCGCCGACCATCGCCCCGATTCCGAGGAATGCTGCGCCGCGGACGCTCATCTACGCCTCCGCCGGTGCGGCGGCCGGAGTCCCGTGCTCGGTGCGCCTGTCGACGAGCTTCACGACCTCGGCGATCGCGAGGTACAGGAGCGGCGCGAGCAGGCAGATTCCCCATTGCGAGCTCGTCAGCGCCACCGTGTCGAAGATCCGCTGGAGCGGCCCGAGCGTCGTGACGAGGAACGTCAGCACGAGCGACACGCCGATGAACTGCATGAAGCGCCGGTTCGCGAGGGTGGAGCGGCTGAAGATCGTCGCGGTCGGCTCCCTCACCTCCAGCGCGCCGACGATGTGCATCAGCGACAGCGTCGTCAGGCCCATCGTCGTTGCGATCACGAGGTCGTAGCGGTCCTCGCCCCACGCGACCACGACCAGCGCGAGCGTCGCCATCACGAACGCCAGGGCGCCGAGCCGGATCCCGACGCCGCGGTCGACGATCGGCGCGTTCGCGTCCCTCGGCTTGCGCCGCATCAGCCCCGGAACCGCGGCGTCGAAGCCGAGGCCGATCGCCAGCAGAACGTCGATCGCGAAGTTGATCCAGAGGATCTGGAGCGGCGTGAGCGGCGCGCCGTCCGCGACGTCGAAGATGCCCGCCAGGACGAAGAGGAGGATGAACGCGCCCAGCTCGATGATCTGGATGCGCACGTACTTCATGAGGTTGTCGTAGATGCCGCGGCCCCCCTCGACCGCGCTGACGATCGTCGCGAAGTTGTCGTCGGTGAGGATCATGTCGGCGGCTTCCTTCGTGACCTCGGTGCCGGTGATCCCCATCGCGACGCCGATGTCCGAGCGCTTGAGCGCGGGCGCGTCGTTGACGCCGTCGCCGGTCATCGAGACGACGTGGCCCTTCTTCTTGAGCGTGTCGACGAGGCGCACCTTGTCCTCCGGCGCGACGCGTGCGACGACGCCGATCTCCTCGACCTGCGCATCGAGCTCCTCGTCGCGTCAGCGCGGCGAACTCGGTGCCCGACATCGCCTTCCCCTCGATGCCGAGCTGCGCGGCGATCGCAGCGGCCGTCGTCACGTGGTCGCCCGTGATCATCCTCGCGCGGATCCCTGCTTCCTTGCAGCGGGCGATCGCGTCACCCGCTTCCTTGCGCGGCGGGTCGACGATCCCGACGAGCGCCATCAGCGTCAGCCCCTGCACCTCGTCCAGGAGCGTGCCGTCGGGGTCGAACGATGCGGGATCGATCTCGCGCGTGGCGACCGCCAGCACGCGGAGCCCCTCGCCGGCGAGTCGGTCGTTCTCGCGCGAGCACGCGCTCGCGCGCCGCGTCGGCCGGGACCGCGCCGCCCTCGGCGTCACGGACGTTCGCCGAGCGCGCAAGCAGGACGTCCGGTGCTCCCTTGACGAAGCAGCGGATGACCTTCCGGCCGTCGCTCTCCATCTCGTGGAACGTCGCCATGAACTTGTACTCGGAGTCGAACGGAACCTCGCCGACGCGCGGGTAGACGCGCCGCGTCTCGTCGACGTCGATCCCGCCCTTCTCCGCGAGCACGACGAGCGCAGCCTCCGTCGGGTCGCCGACGATCTCGCCGTCGTGCACCGCGGCGTCGTTCGCGAGCGCCATGGGGAGGAGGAACGGCTCGAGCGGCGTGTCCGTCTCGCCGGCGACGCGGAGGATGTTGCCCGTCGTCGAGTAGCCCTCGCCGTCGATCGAGTAGCGGCGGCCCGCGATCACGAGCTGCCGCGCCGTCATCTGGTTCAGCGTCAGCGTGCCGGTCTTGTCCGAGCAGATCGCCGACGTCGCGCCGAGCGTCTCGACCGAGCGCAGCCGCTTGACGATCGCCCCCTTCGCGGCGAGCGCCTGGGTGCCGAGGGAGAGCATCGTCGTCACGACCGCCGGGAAGCCCGGTCGGGATCGCCGCGATCGCGAGGCTGATGCCGATCAGGAACAGCTCGTCGAAGTCGTCTCCGCGGATGAGCCCGATCACGACGACGAGCGCCAGCGCGATCCCCGCCATGATCGTGATCAGGACGGTGAGCTGGTCGAGCTGCCGCGTGAGCGGCGTCTTCTCCTGCTCGACCTGGCTCAGCATCCCGGAGATCTGCCCGACCTCGGTGTTCATGCCGGTGCCCGTGACGACCATCTCGCCGCGGCCGCGCGTGACCGTCGAGTTCATGTACGCCATGTCGAGGCGGTCACCGAGCGGCACGTCGTCCCCGGGCACCGCCTCGACCGCCTTGAGCACAGGCGTGCTCTCGCCGGTCAGCGCCGCCTCCTCGATCTCGAGCGTCGCGGCGACCAGCAGGCGGCCGTCCGCCGGCACCTTGTCGCCGGCCTCGAACGTGACGACGTCTCCGGGGACGACCTCTTCCGACGGGATGTCGACGCGCTCGCCTCCGCGGCGCACGTGCGCCTTGATCAGGAGCATCTTCTGGAGCGCCGCGACGCTCTCCGCGGCCTTCCCCTCCTGGTTGAGGCCGAGCACGGCATTGAGCACCGTCAAGCCGATGATGACGATCCCCGTACTGAACTCCTGGAGCGCGACGATGCTGACGATCGCCGCGCCGAGGAGGACGATCTGCATCAGGTCGCGGTACTGGCGCAGGAACGCCTTCCAGCCCGGCTCCTTCTCTCCCTCGGCGAGCTTGTTGGGCCCGTGCTCTGCGCGCCGCTTCTCGACCTCGGCCGCGTCGAGCCCGGAGCGCGGGTCGACGCCGAGCCGCGCCGCGACGTCCTCGGCGGCGAGGTTGTGCCAGGCGGTGTCGTCGCGCGTGGCCTCTGCCTTTGTCGTCACCGCAGCCACGCCGAACCTCCAAGTGCACCGACGTCGTCGCCGTGGTGATGCTCGGGACCGCGCGCGTACGCGATCAACCCGATCAGCACGAGCGCGAGCGCGAGCACGACGACCCAACGAGCAGCGTCTCGCATCACGTTCCTCCGTTCGTGGACGACATCAGAGCACCGCCGAGACGCCGAGGACGATCACGACCAGGCCACTGAGCAGGGCGAGGAGCGGCCAGACCCAGCGGAGGTAGCTGCCGTACGGAACACGCGCGATCGCCAGGCCGCCCATCACGACGGCCGAGGTCGGGATGAACAGGTTCATGATCCCCGACGCGCTCTGGTACGCCGTCACGACGAGCGCCTCCGAGACTCCCACGAATCCGGCGAGCGGCGACGTGATCGGCATCGCGACGGTTGCGAGGCCCGACGACGACGGGATCAGGAACGAGAGCGGGAGGAAGAGCGCGAACATCACGATCGCGAACGCCGCCTCGCCGACGTCCCCGAGCGCCCGCTCGACCCAATGCAGCACCGTGTCGGTGATCTGGCCGTTGTTCATGATCACCGTGATCCCGCGGGCGATCCCGATGATGAGGGCGACGCCGAGCAGGTCGCGGGCGCCGTCGACGAACGTCGTTGTCAGCTCGCCTTCGCCCATTCGCCCGACCAGACCGATGATGATCGAGAACAGCAGGAACGACGCCGTCATCTCCGGGAACCACCACCACCAGGTGGGGATCGGGATCCCGAGGTCCTCCCACGGGATGACGCCGTAGATCATGACGCCGAACGCGAGCGCGAACAGGACGAGGACGACTTTGTGCGTGCCGGTGAGCGTGATGTCGCCCGACTCGCTCTCGGCCCTGAAATGCGCGTCGTTCTCGGCTTTGAGGTCGAAGACGACCGACTTCGAGGGATCGCGCTTCACTCGATCGGCGTAGCGCATCACGAAGGCGATCCCGATCGCGAGGCCGGCGATCAGGATCACGATCCGCCCGATCAGGCCCTCGCTGATGGGGATACCGGCGATCCCTGAGGCGATGCCTGTCGCGAACGGGTTGATCGTCGATCCGAGCGTGCCGATGCCGCAGCCGAGAAGCACGACGGCGGCGCCGGTGAGCGCGTCGTAGCCTGCTGCGATCAGCACCGTGATCACCAGCGCGTAGAACGCGAGACTCTCCTCCGCCATCCCGTACGTCGTGCCGCCGAGCGCGAAGACGCTCATGAGCGCTGGGATCAGCAGGCGCTCGCGGCCCTCCATCCGCTTCACGAGCGTCCCGATGCCGGCCTGGATCGCCCCCGTCTTCATCGTGATCCCGAGGAACCCGCCGATCACGATGATGAACAGCGCGATGTCGATCGCGCCGAACAGCGTTCCCGAGTTGTAGTAGTTGATGTTCCCCTTCGCGTCCTCGATGCCGTAGAGGCCGTTGATCGGGGCGGTGAGCGAGTCGACGAGAATCCGTGCAGGCTTCGCCTCGACCTCGTGATACGTGCCGGGGATCGGCTCGCCCACGTCGTTCAGGTCGTACGTGCCCGCAGGGATGATCCAGGTCGCGATCGCCGCCAGGACGATCAGCGCGAAGAGGATCGTGTAGGCGGACGGAAGCGTGAAGCGGCTCTTCGCCGGCGGGGGGCTCGCCAGTGCGTGTTCGCTCACGCCACGTCTGCCAGTTCGAGGCCGTCCGCGTCCGGTGTGACGAGTGTCCCCGCCTCGCCGCCGAGCAGCGCGGGCGTGTCGGCGATCGAGCCGATCGCCGCGATCCCGCCGGTCTCGTCGACGAACTGGCACGCGGCGCGCACCTTCGGCCCCATCGAGCCCGTCGCGAACTCGGCCTGCGACAGCGCCTCCGGCGTCGCCCGTCGGATCGCGCGCTGCTCCGGCGTGCCCCACTTGTCGTACACGGCGTCGACGTCGGTCACGATAAGGAGTGCGTCGGCGCGCAGGTCCTTGGCCAGCAGTGCGCTCGCGAGGTCCTTGTCGATGACGGCCTCGACGCCGACGAGCCGCCGGCCGGCGGGCACCTCCTCGTCCGTGTACATGACGGGGATCCCGCCGCCGCCTGCGCAGACGACCACGGCCCCCTGGCCGAGGATCCACTCGATCGGCTCGATCCCGAAGATCTGCCTCGGAAGCGGGGACGGGACCACGCGGCGGAAGCTGTCGCCGTCGGGCCGGAACTCCCAGCCCTTCTCGTCGGCGAGCCGTTTCGCCTCCTCCTCCGTGTAGATCGGTCCGATGGGCTTCGTGGGATCGCCGAAGGCCGGGTCGTCGCGATCGACCTCGATCTGCGTCAGAAGCGAGGCAAGGCGCTTCTCGAGCGGCAGCTCGTTGCCGAGCTCCTGCTGGATCAGGTAGCCGATCATCCCCTCGGTCTGGGCGCCGAGCATGTCGAGCGGATATGGGTCGACCTCGGTGTACGCCGAGCCCTGCAGGGCGAGCAGCCCAACCTGAGGCCCGTTGCCGTGGGAGATCACGAGCTCGTGCTCGAGCGCGAGCGGCGCCAGCGCCTTGCACGCGATGCGCGCGTTGGCGCGCTGGTTCTCGGCCGACAGGGGCTCTCCCCGCCGGAGCAGGGCGTTGCCGCCGAGTGCGACGACGACCCGCACGCGTCAGTCGGCGAGCGTCGCGACCATGACCGCCTTGATCGTGTGCATCCGATTCTCGGCCTCGTCGAAGACGATCGACGCCGGCGACTCGAACACCTCTTCGGTCACCTCGAGCGCCTCCATCCCGAACTTCTCGTGGATCTCCTTGCCAACCTCTGTGTCCGTGTTGTGGAACGCGGGCAGGCAGTGCATGAACTTCACGTCCGGGTTGCCGGTCATGGCCATCTTCTCGGTGTTGACCTGGTACGGCGTCAGGAGCTCGATCCGCTCCTTCCAGACCTCGTCGGGCTCGCCCATCGAGACCCACACGTCGGTCAGCAGCACGTCGGCGCCCTTGACGGCCTCCTCGACGTCCTCGGTGATCGTGATCTGCGCGCCCGTCTCCTCCGCGGTCGAGCGGGCGAGCTCGACGATCTCGTCACGCGGCCAGAGCGACTTCGGGCTGGCGATGCGGACGTCCATGCCCGAGCTTCGCGCCGCCGACGAGGTACGAGTCGGCCATGTTGAAGCGCGCGTCGCCGAGGTAGCAGAAGACCACCTCGTCGAGCGGCTTCGGAATGTGCTCTCGGAAGGTGAGAAAGTCGGCGAGGATCTGCGTCGGGTGCCACTCGTCGGTGAGCCCGTTGTAGATCGGAACGCCGGCCCACCGCGCGAGCTCCTCGGCGGTCTCCTGCGTGAAGCCGCGGTACTCGATCGCGTCGTACATCCGGCCGAGCACCCGCGCAGTGTCCTTCGCGGTTTCCTTGTGCCCCATGTGCGAGCCGCCCGGGCCGATGAAGGTGACGTGCGCGCCCTGGTCGTACGCCGCGACCTCGAAGGCGCAGCGCGTCCGCGTCGAGTCCTTCTCGAAGATCAGCGCGATCTCCTTGCCGACGAGCTTCTGCTCCTCGCGCCCCTCGCGCTTGGCCGCCTTCAGCTCCGCCGCGAGGTCGATCAGGTAGGTGATCTCCTCGGGCGAGAAGTCGGACAGCTTCATCAGGTTGCGGCCGCGCAGATCGATCACGGTGCTCATGGTCTTCCTCCTCCTCAGGCGTCGCGCGCGATGGGACAGGTCATGCAGTGGCCGCCCCCGCGGCCCTTTCCGAGCTCTTGGCCGGCAATGGCGAGCACCTCGACCCCGGCTTTCGAGAGCTTCGCGTTTGTCGCCTCGTTGCGCTCGTAGGCGACGACCACGCCCGGCTCCAGCGCGACGACGTTGTTGCCGTCGTCCCACTGGTTGCGCTCTGCTTCGAACTCGTCGCCGCCCGTCGAGACCAGCTTCAGCTCAGCGATCCCGAGCGCGTCCTTCAGCTCGTCGACGAACGAGCGCTCCGAGACCTCAGCCTGGACCCCGGTCGGACCGCCGGGTCGGAACAGGATCGGCCGGATCTGCGAGACGACCGGCTCGTAGAGCGTGGCCACGTTGCGGTCGCAGAACGTGAAGACGGTGTCGAGGTGCATTGCGGCCCGCTCGCGCGGCATCTGCGCGCCGATGATCAGCCGCGCAGCCCCCGCGTCGAACATGTTCTTGGCAAGGATGCTCACCGCACGCGCCGTGCTCCGCTCGCCCATGCCGATGAGGACGACCCCGTCGCCGGCGGGCATCATGTCGCCGCCCTCCATCCGGGCTGCGCCCCAGTCGTGGTCGGAGCCGCCGAACCAGATGGGGAAGCCGGCGTCGCGGAAGCGCGGATTGAACCGATACACCGCCTCCACGTTGAGCGTCTCGAGCTGGCGGGCCGGCCAGAACATCGGGTTGAGCGAGACGCCGCCGTAGATCCACGCGCTCGTGTCGCGGGTGAAGAGCTGGTTGGGGAGCGGCGGCAGCACGAAATCGGTCGGGCGCAACGCCGGCCCGATCGCCGACCGGACCTCGTCGGGCAGCTCGAGCACCGTGATTCCGCCGGTCAGATGCGTCGCCAGGTCCTCCGCCGGCATCTCGGTCAGCCATTCCCGGAGTGGTTCCGCGAACATGACCGTGACCTCTTCCGGCCGCACCCGGCGGGTGAGGAGCCACGCCCGCGCCTCGGGGTCCTCCAGCGTCTCGGCGAAGAGGTCGTGGAACAGCAGCACCTCCACTCCGCGGGAGCGCATCACGTCGACGAATGCATCGTGCTCCTGGCGCGCGCGCCGGACCCAGATCACGTCGTCGAAGAGCAACTCGTGGCAGTTCGAGGGCGAAAGCCGCTCGTGGGCGAGGTCGGGTCGGTGCACCATCACCGTACGGAGCTTCCCGACCTCCGAATGGGTCCCGAGGACGGTGTCGGTGACGGTGCTCATCTCATCTCCTTTCACAGGTCACCAAGTCGGCGGGGTTTCGCCCGCCGCCCCTGGGACGTCGTGGTCGCAGCTTCCTGCGTCGCGCTAGCTGGCGAGCGCCTTCGCTTTCAGCGCGTCGTACTCCGACTGCGAAATCGCGCCGCTGTCGAGCAGCTGCTTCGCCTTGTCGATCTCGGCCGCGGCGCCGCCGCCGCCGCCGGTCGACGCGACCGATTGGACATAGTCGTTGAACTGCGCCTGTTGCGCCTGCGCGCGCTCCATGTCTCGTTTAGCCATGTCGTCGCCGTTCGCGATGATGTAGGCGAACGCGCCGATGAACGGCACGAAGAGGATGAAGATGAGCCAGACGACCTTCTTCCCCCCGCCCACGTCGTGCCGGCGGAAGATGTCCACGACGATCTTGATCAGCAGGAAGAACCAGAGCACCCAGATGAAGAAGACGATGATCGTCCAGAGGGCGTCCCAGAATGTGTAATCGCCTACGGGCAGCACTGAGCCTCCTTGGAGAACAGTCAGGTTGCGCCAGCCTCCCGCATCCGGCTGACGCATGGACATCACTCTAACCGGGTGATTCTGCCGTTCACCCCGGCGGGGTGAGCATATGCCACCCTCGGCCGCGGGACGATCCACACATGGATGAGAAGCCGAGTTACGGTTGGGCGCTGCTGGCGACGTTCACCGGCGCGATCTTCGCCGCGATCGTCATGGTGATCCCGCACTGGCTCTGGACCGACAAGGTCCTCGACCAGAAGTTCAACGCGATCGTCGGACGGGCCGAAGATCTCTCGACGTGGGATCGGATCTTTCTCTACGCGGGTGATCTGCTGATCGTCTTCGGCGGGCTCGCGGTCTGGGCCTGGACGACCCGTGGCATGTACAACGTCTTCGAGGACCGGGAGCTCAAGTTCTGGGACGTCTTCCTCGCGCTCGCGACGACGGGCATCCTCGCCGCGATCATCGGGTACTTCTTCCCGTTCGTCGGGCTCCTGATCGTCGTCTTCCTGACGCCGGCAGTGGTCAATTCGTGGGGCGGCGGCTACGCCGCGGAGACGAGCGTCGGCGACCGCGGGGCACCACGCGACCAGCCGATGACGGCGCTCAGGCCCTACTGAGGCGCCACAGCAAGCGCGCGACCACCACGCCCGCGAGGGTCGTGGCGGTTACGCGCGCCCGGCGTGACCGGGTGATCCTGCCGTGTTCACCCGAGGCGGGTGACGATTCCTCACACTTGCAGGGACGACGCTCACGGTAAGGACGAGAGCCGGGAGCATGTGACGGCACGCTACGAGATCCACATCCGAGGACGCGTCGGCCCGGAACTGGCCGAGGTCTTCGACGGACTGAATGCCGAGGTGCAGCCGGTCGAGACCGTCCTGCACGGTGAGCTCGTCGACCAGGCAGCGCTGCACGGGGTGCTTGACCGGGTCCGCGCGCTCGGGCTCGAGTTGATGGAGGTCCGCCGACTCCCCGCGAACGACACGGTCGAGTCGCCGGGCTAGTCTCCTTCGAGGTCAGCGACGCGCCGCTCGAGGCCTTCGAGCCGTTCGGGCCCCTGGCCCGATGTCCGCTGGACGAGCGCGGAGGCGACGATGCCCGTGATCGTCGACAGGAACGCGAAGCCGAGGAGCATCAGCACCGACGCGAAGAACCGGCCGACGCCCGTGGTCGGCGTCGCGTCGCCGTAGCCGACCGTCGTCACGGTCTGCGTCGCGAACCAGACTGCCTCGCCGTACGAGGGGTAGTCCTTTCGATCGACGAGCCACATCACGGCGGCGAAGCCGAGGTCGAGCATCAGCATCACGAAGAGGAGTGGCGGCAGGATCCGACCCGTCCGCAGTCCCTTCTCGAAGCGCTTCATCACGAACTTCTCGAAGCGCGCCTCGTTGTTCATTCGGTGAACGCCTCCCCGGGCTTCAGCACGTGCACCTCCACTTCCGGGGCCTTGTTTCGCGCGGCGCGGACGAACTCCTCGACCGGCCGGCTCAGGAAGTGCGAGCGGTTGGTGCGATGGAGCGGGAGGAAGGTGCCCCAGTGGATCGGGATCGCGACGCGCGGCTTGAGCAGCGCAACCGCCTCCGCGGCGCGCGGCGGGTCGAGATGACCGGGGCCGAGCGATGCCCCCCAGCCCCAGATCGGGATCAATGCCAGGTCGAGGTCGGGCACGAGCCCGTCCATCCCGGGGAAGAGGTCCGTGTCGCCGGCGAAGTAGACGCGCTGACTGCCGATGAGCGCGTAGCCGACCGCGGACGCGCGGCGAATGAGCGGGGGACGGCTGCCGGCGTGGACCGCATGCGTGGCCCGGACCGTGAGCCCACCGATCGTCACCTCGTCGCCCTCTGTGACCTCGACGACGTGCTCGAACCTCAGGCGCCTCAGCACCTTGCCGACGCCTCGCGGGACGACGACGGTAGTCGCTCGGTCGAGCCGCTGGAGCGACGGGAGGTCGAGGTGGTCGTAGTGCGCGTGCGACACCAGAACCGCGTCCAGGCGTCCGAGCTCGCCGGCGATCGGAGGTGCGGCGCGTCGGAGGTGCGCGACCCGTCGTCGAAGGAGTGGATCGGTCAGGAGCCGGACGCCGTCGAGCTCGGCGAGCACGGTGGCATGGCCGAGGTACTCGATGCGCACGTGCTCAACTGCCGGAGCGGCCGCGCGAGAAACGCTCGCGCGTGTGCGTCCCGAGCTCGACGCTCCCGGCATCCGGGTGCTCGCGCAGCACCTGCCGGCGCAGGAGCTCGACGCCGAACGCGAGCACGATCGCCGCGGCGAGCATGAGCGGAACCGCGTGTCGTCTGCACCGTCGGCGCCCAGAGCAGGAGCAGCAGGAAGAGTGCGGCCGCAACTCCGTAGGAGATCTCCCAGCGGGCGATGTAGGGAGCGAGCTCGGTGCGAACGGAAGTGGCGATCCGGCCCTCACCTGCGAGCCAGCTCGCGAAGAGCACGATCGCGCCGAGCCCGATCAGCGTCCAGCCGCCGTCGGCGAGCTGCTGCGTGACGATGTCCCACGCGTCCTGCGCCGCGGGCTTGACCGACTCGGTCTTCGCGAGCGCGTCGACGACGTATCCGCCGCCGAGGTGGCGGACGACGAGGACGAGGAGCCCGGCGAGGATCGACGTGAACGCGACGAAACGGAGAATCGCGCGCCGGCGGCCTCGCGCAAGCGCGAGGGCGGCTGCCCAGAGCAGGACCGGGACGACCCAGAGCCACATGCCGAGCGTCTTCATCAGCTGGGTCAGATCCTGCGCGGTCTCGAGCTGGTCGGCCTCGATGATCTTGATGCGGCCGGAGTCGTTCGGGAGCTGCTGCGCGATGCGGGCAACGAGCGGGACGCGCTCCCCGAGCTGGATGATCAGCGGTCTCAGGTCGAGGAAGACCGCGCCGTTCTCGGTGGTCGTCCCCCGCACGTCGTCATCGAGCACGTTCAGCAGCTGCTGGTGCGAGAAGGCGATCGTGTTCACCCAGGCCGCCTGCGCTTCCGGTCGCTCGAGCAGGCGCTGCGCCGCGCGGTCCGAGAACTCACGGAGCCCCGAGGCAATCAGGCCTGCGAGCCTCTGCTGATCCGTCGGCAGCTGCTGCTCGAGCGCGGCGGCGACGTCGACGTTCGCATAGAGCTGGTCGACGAGCGTGAGCGCGATCTGGTTCCGCACCTCGTCGTCGGCGATCAGCTGGTCGGCCGTGGTCCGGACGCTGCTGTTGTCGAGCGCCTGGAACCGGATGTAGCCGGCGATCAGGCTCAGCACGACGAACAGCCCGCCGAGGATGACGAGCGTCCGTGCCGCGATCATCCGACCGCGCGAAGCGGTCGCAGCGTCCGGTGTTCTGCGCCACGCGATAGGTTCAGCACACCTGGGGTGACGTGCCATCACCCAGCTTGGGTGATGACCGGCGCATACGCGCTGGACAGAAGTTGCACAGGCATGACTTTGCAGAATGGTGAACGCGCTTTACCAATCACCCTGCGCGGGCTAGTCTCTTGTCCCGACCACTGGAACGGAGCCAATCGGTGACACGCGCCGAGACCCCGCACCGTGGTGATGCGGCCCACCGCAGGACGCCGAAGGCCATTCTCTCCACGAAGCTGACGGCCCCTGCGCTCCCCAAGGGGTACGTTCCGCGCCCACGGCTGCTCGACCTGGTGTCGACGGGCGTCGAGGGGCCTGTCACGCTCCTCTCCGCGCACGCCGGCACGGGGAAGTCGGTGCTCCTCGCCTCGTGGGCGCGCGAGCGCGAGGACGTCGCGTGGTTGACGTTCGATCGGGACGACAACTGGAGCCCGCAGCTCTGGCTCGGGATGGAGCTCGCGCTCGAGCGGAGCGGCGCGCTCACGGCGGACTCCGGCACGGACGACCCGGTCGTCCGGCTGGCGGAACGGCTCGGCGAGCGAACGACGCCGGTCGTGCTCGTGCTCGACGACGTCCAGGAGCTCGAGAGCCCGATCGTCCTGCGGGAGCTCGAGACGCTGCTCTCGCACGCGCCGTGCTCGATTCGCTTCATCGTTGCGACTCGCGCCGACCCGCTGCTCGGCCTGCACCGTGTCCGGCTCAACGGAGGTCTCACGGAGATCCGCGCGGCCGACCTCGCGTTCACGCGCGACGAGTGCGCCGAGCTTCTCGGGGACGCCGACCTCGGCGCCGCCCAGATCGACGTGCTGCACGCGCGAACGGAGGGCTGGGCCGCGGGCCTGCGGCTCGCCGCGCTCTCGCTCGAGCGCGAGCCCGAGCCGGGTCCGTTCATCGATCGCTTCGCGGGCGACGAGCGCGCGGTGGCCGACTATCTGCTGCGCGAGATCCTCGAGCGGCAGACCGACCGGCGTCGTGAGTTCCTGCTGCGCACGTGCATCGCGGACTCGCTGACCGACGACCTCGCGCAGCTCCTCTCGGGGCACCCGGGTGCCGGCCGCATCCTCGCCGAGCTCGAGTCCGAGAACTTCCTCGTCTCGGGCACGACGAGCGCGGCGGTGTCTATCGCTACCACGCGCTGCTTCGCGACTTCCTGCGAGCCGAAGTCGGGCGCGTGCGGCAGAACGAGCTCGCGACGCTGCACAAGCGGTGCGCGCGCTGGCACTGGGCGCACGGAGACCCGCTCACGGCGTTCCGCCACGCGCTGTCGGGGGAGGACTGGGACCTCGCCGACGAGCTCACCGCAGATGCCTGGCACGTTGTCGTCTTCGCGGCGACGCCGCGCATCCGCGATGCATTGCTCGCGGTTCCCGACGCAGCGATGGAGTCGCATCCGGGCCTCGCGATGCGCGTCGGCTCGGTCTTCATCCTCAACGGCGATCGACCCGAGGCGGAGCGGCTGTTCGCCATCGGCGAGCGACTGCTCGACGAGCTTCCCGACGAGCGACGCGAGCCGCTCGAAGCGTTGGCCCTGACCTTCGCGATGACGCGTGCGCGGCTCGACGGCGACTTCGAGCGCGCGGCGTCGCTCGCGGTCGAGCTGATCTCGGCCCCGCCGGGCGGCCGCTTTGCCGTAGCCGAGCGAGCCCGCGCCCAGCGAGCGATCGGCCTGATGAACCTCGGCACCGCGGCGGTCGCGCTCGGCGACTTTGCCGATGCGGAGCTGTACCTCCAGGAAGCGCTCGGCATCGCGATGGACGTGCCGCTCGACCAGATCGCGCTGAACTGCCTGAGCCAGCTGGCGGTGCTCGAGTGCAGCCGCGGCCGGCTTCGTCGCGCCGCCGAGGTCGCGGGCGAGGCGGTCGAGTTCGCCGAGCGCCGCGGCTGGCTCGATCTGATGCAGGGACTCGGCGCGCACCTCGCGCTCGGCTGGGCGTACTACCAGTGGGACGACCTCGCGACGGCGAGCGCATACCTCGCGCGCGCCGACTCCGTCGCGCGAGCCTGGGGCGACCGGACGGGCAAGGTCGGCGCCGCCGTGCTCCAGGCGCTCGTGCTTTCGGCGGAGGGAACGGCCGGTGCCGCGAAGGGTCTGAGGCTCCTGCGCGCGGTGCGCTCGGACCTCCGCGGGTGGACGCCGCCGATCTACCTGACGGCCCTCCTCGCGACCGCGGAGTCGCGCGTCCTCGCTGCCCGCGGCGACTTCGACGACGCCCTCGACTCGCTCGACGGAAACTCCGAAGATGCGCTCGTGCGCGCGCGCCTGCTGCTCGCGCGCGGCGCGCCGGCGGAGGCGCTCGCCGAGCTCGAGGCGGGAGCCGACGGCCTCGGCGGCGACGGCGTGCCCGCCCGCGTCGAGGCCGGCGTTCTCGAAGCGGTCGCGCGCCACGAGCTCAACGATTCGGCCGGCGCCGACGTCGCGTTCAGGAACGCGCTCACGCTCGCCGCACCGAACAGCTATCGCCGCGCGTTCGTCGACGGAGGGCCGACGGTGCGCACGCTGCTCGTCGACCAGATCCGTCACGGGACGGACCAGCGCGCGCTCGTCGCCGAGCTGATCGCGGCGCTCGAGCGACGCGCGGGAAGCGTCGACCTGACGAAGCCGCAGCTGCTCGAGCCGCTCAGCGAGCGCGAGCGGGCGGTGCTGCGGTACCTCCCGACGATGATGTCGAATGCGGAGATCGCCTCGGAGCTCTTCCTCTCGGTGAACACCGTGAAGACGCACCTGAAGAGCATCTACCGCAAGCTCGGCACGACCCGGCGCCGCGACGCCGTCGAGCGCGCCCGCCGCCTCGATCTCCTCTGACCGGCGTCACGCATCTCTTCGCCGGGGTCGCCGTCTCCGACTACGAGATCGCCCTCGCGTGGTACGAGCGGCTCTTCGGCGGCCCGCCGACGATGATCCCGAAAGAAGGCGAGGCGGTCTGGCGGCTGATGGACTCCGCCTCGTTCTACGTGGTCACCGACACCGAGCGCGCGGGGAAGAGCCTCGTCACGGTCGCCGTTCGCGACCTCGACAAGCTCAGGTCGACGCCTGATCGCGTCGAGGACGAACCAGGCGCGCCGCGTTGCGCGATCTTCGTCGACCCGGACGGCAACACGCTCAAATTCTTCGCCGATGCCTGAGGGCATGGTCCGCATCGAGGGGGGCACGTTCGCGATGGGCTCCGACGAGTTCTATCCCGAGGAGCGGCCCGTTCACCGCGTGACCGTCGACGGCTTCTGGATCGACGAGCATCCCGTGACGGCGGCCGACTTCCGCCGCTTCGTGCGCGACAGCCGGATACACGACCGTCGCCGAGCGCCCGCTCGATCCCGCCGACTATCCCGACGCCGATCCGGAGCTGCTCGTGCCCGGCTCGCTCGTCTTCCGGAAGTCGGCGGGGCCGGTGAGCCTCGACGACTTTCGCAACTGGTGGGAGTACGTCCCCGGCGCTTTCTGGAAGAAGCCCGGCGGGGCCGGAACGACCATCAACGGGCGCGACCGCCACCCCGTCGTGCAGGTCGCCTACGAGGATGCCGAGGCGTACGCGGCGTGGGCGGGCAAGTCGCTGCCGACGGAGGCGGAGTGGGAGTACGCGGCGCGCGGCGGCCTCGACGGCGCGCGCTTCGCGTGGGGCGACGACGAGGTCCCGAACGGAGCGCGCATGGCGAACACCTGGCAGGGCGAGTTCCCGTGGCACAACTCGAAGGAGGACGGCTTCGAGGGGACGTCGCCGGTGAAGAGCTTCGCGCCGAACGGCTACGGGCTCTACGACGTGTGCGGCAACGTCTGGGAGTGGACGACCGACTTCTTCACGATGAGCCATCCCGACGAGGTCGAGCGGCCGTGCTGCGTTCCGCGCAACCCGCGCGTGACGTCACCGCAGCTCGCGGAGGCGATCCCGCGACGCGTGATCAAGGGCGGCTCGCACCTGTGCGCGCCGAGCTACTGCCTGCGCTACCGGCCGGCCGCCCGCCAGGGCGAGGCCGTCGACACGTCAACCGGCCACATCGGGTTTCGCTGCGTCGTGCGCGAGGACTAGCACCTCGGCGGGCTCCGGGCTCCCGTCCAGACGAACGACTGTCGTGCCCGCGAGGTAGTCCTGCAGGCCGCGACGGCGCCGGTCGAAGAGCATCGGCAAGAAGCCGGCGAACAAGGGGATGATCGCAAGCAGGATCCCGACGAACCGAACGATCGAGCGGCCGAAGCCGGGCGACTCGCCCTGCGCATCGACGACGCGCATCCGCATCAGGCGCATCGCCGGCGTCTGCCCCGTGAGCGTCCAGAAAACGACGAAGTAGCCGCCGACGACGAGCGTCCACCACAAACCGGCGAGGACGCCCCCGAACCATCCAAGATCTCCGACGAGCGACGACGCGAGCGCCGCGAGCGCTGCGCCGGCGAGGAACAGTGCGAGCGCGATCCCGAGGTCGATGCCGAACGCGGCCGACCTCGAGAGCAGTCCGCCGTAACCGGCCGCGGGCTCACGTCCGAGCTTCCGCTGTACGGCGTCGTCCAACGCCGCCGTTCGCCGACGGGCCGCGTCGACGACCTCGTCGGCGAGCGTCGTCGTCTGGCGCGTCAGCGCCGCGCGAACGGCGGGGCTCGCGGCGATCTCCTCGACCGCGTGCTGGACCTCGTCGCTGTGCAGCGCGCGGTCGGTGATGTCGGCGGTCATCCGGCTCGCGAGCGCTCGGTCGATCGCCTCCTGGAACTCCGGGCTCGACGTGATCTCCTCGACGACGCGCTCCGCGACGCGATGCGTCACGATCGACCGCGCGACGGCGTCGGGCAGCGGGCTTGCGAGCGCCGCATCGACGGTGCGTTCGACCTCCGGACTCGCAACGATCTCGTTGGCCGCTGCCTCGAGCTCGCTGCGACCGCGGGCGCGGAGGTCGGCACCCTCCAACGCGAGCTGCTCTTCGGTCCGCGCGATGACGGAGCGGACGAGAGGCGCACGCGCGACGACGCGCGCGGGAAGCAGCGCGGCTCGGCCGACGGCGATGCCGACGCGCGCACCCGTCGCCGTGAGGCCGAGCGCGACATCCCGCGCGTTCGTCGCCTGCGCCATGCACACAGGTTCGCACCGGCGGGCCGCGAGGACAACCGCTAAGCGATCATCACCGCGTGACTCCACCGAACGCGCTCACCGAGATCCGACGCGTCGTCGTCGCGGCGGCCCGGGGCTACGGCCTGCACGGACTCAGCCAGCAGGCGGCCGCGATCGCGTTCCGAGTGCTCTTCTCGCTCGTCCCGCTCGTCGCGTTGACGGTCTCGGTGCTCGACCTCGTGCTGCCGGACAGCGCGTCCCAGCGCATCGTCGACTGGGTCGTGGGCGAGCTGCTCGGCGCGTCCAGTCTCGAGGACAGCGTCGGCCACGTGCTCGACGAGACCGCCGGGCTCACACCGTCGGTCACGGGGTTGCTCGCGCTCGCGCGGCCTGCTCTGGGCAGCGAGCTCGATGATGGGGTCGATCCGGATCGCGTTCCAGGCGATCTGGGCGACGGCGCCCCGGAGGCCGTTCATCCGGGGAAAGCTCATCGACACCGCGCTCGTGCTCGCGGTCGGGATCGTCGCGGCCGCCGCGTTCGGGCTCGGGATCCTTGCCGAGTCGGTCGCGCAGCTGGGCGGAGACGCCGGCGACGCGGTCGGTCTGACTCGCGCCGGGAGCTTCTCGGGCGAGGTGTTCGGCGTCGCGTCTTCCCTGGCGCTCGCATTCCTGTGCTTCGCCGCGCTCTACCGCGTGGCGCCACCGGTGCGGCCGCGCTGGCGGTCGATCGCCGCGGGAGCCGCCGTCGGTGCGATCGGGTTCCAGGTCGCGACGGTGGCGTACGGCTGGTACCTCAGCTGGTCGGGCGAGCTCGCCGTCGATCTACGGGTCGCTCGCGGCGCTCCTCGGCTTCCTGCTCGTCGTCTACGCGGGCGCAGTCGCGATGCTCGTCGGCGCGGAGATCGTCGCGGACTCGGACACCGCCGTGGAGTGAGGCGCGCTCGATCGATCCGCTCCGATCGGCGTGATCGTGGCCGCCGGCGTGTCGCCGGGCCGCCGTAACGCCCGAGCGCCGAACGGAGTCTCGATCACGCCGATCGAGCGGACGTGCCACCGGTGGTCGGAGACGGCGACCCCCAGCGCGCCGGACCCGAGGTCCGGCGCGCGTGAGCCGCGATCGAGCGGACGGACCGCCGCCCACCCGATGCCCTGCGACACGTGACCGAGCACGTGCGAAGCCCGGTCGCGTCGCAATCGAACACCACGTCCTCGATCCTCCGTACGGCGCGGGTGACGGAGCGTCACCCCTCGGGGGTGGTGAGCGCCGCGCGCCGCCGGACCGTCGGCCCGAGCACGAGCCCGAGGACGAGCGTCGGCACGACGGTGAGGAAGCGATAGACGAGCACCGCCGCGACCACTTCTGCCCGAGGGCCCCCGAAGCCGACGAGCAGCGTCGTCAGTCCGACCTCCACGACGCCGATCCCGCCGGGCGTGATCGGGAGCGAGCCGAGCAGCCGGATGAGCGACCACGCGGCGAACGCCTCGATGAGGCTGACCTCGCTCCCCGAGACGCCGAGCGTCCGCAGCGAGGCGAGCAGCACCCCGAACACCGTCAGCTGTCCGGCGAGCGTCGCGATCGTGAGCACGTGCCAGCGCCGCGCGAGGAGGTGCGCGGTCGAAGCCCGGAACTCGACCACCGCGTCCGCGGTCCAGCCGACCTGGCCGCGCCTCGCGACCCTGTAGCCCCACTGCGCGAGACGGTGGACGACGCCGCCGATCCGATACGCGAAGCGGTCGCTCGCGAGCGTGACGGCGAACGCGACGACCGCGGCCGCGAAGATCGAGAACCCGATCAGCGCCACGGTCTGGAGGAGCGTGTTGGTGCCGCCGGTCAGGGTGAGCAATGCGAGCGCCACCGCGGGGAACCCGAGCATCGCGAGCTGGTTCCAGAGGCCTGTGAGCGCGACGGCGAGCCCGACAGACGACGTCCGGAAGCCCCAGCGCCGCAGGAGCAGGAGCATCGCGGCGATGCCGACGGCCGCACCACCTGGGGCGACGTACGTCGAGGCGGTCGATGCCTGCGTGACGACGAACGCGCGCCAGTACCCGAGCCCGGGCAGCACCGACATGAGGGGTGGTCCGAACGTCGCAAGGTTCGCGATCGTCGCGACGACGAGCACGACGATCGCCTGCGCGTCGAGGTCCTTCACCTCGTCCCACACGTCGCGGTAGTTGGCGAGCCGCGGGAGGACGATGGCGAACGAAACGACGACGACCAAGACGCCGGCCGCGCGGCGGAGGAGGCGACGCTTGTCTCTCACGAAGCCAAGCATGCAAGAGCGCGCGGTCGGGGGCGACGGTGGAGGCGGCGACCGCCCCCACCGCGTCGCCCGCTCAGATCCCCACGGAGCGGGCCGCGCCGCGGTCCCAGACCGTGAGCGCCCAGATGATCAGGATGTCGAGGCCGATGATGACGATCGCCCAGACCGGGTAGTACGGGATGAAGAAGAAGTTCGCGACCGCGCTGAGGATCGCGAGGATCATCCCGACGGCGCGCGCCCACGCGGCGCCCGTGAACACCCCCCAGCCTGCGAACGCGATCACGATGCCGAGGATCAGGTGGAGCCAGCCCCAGGCGGTCGTGTCGAGGTCGAAGGCGTAGTTTCGCGCGACGACGAAGAACTGGTCGTCGAAGATCGCGGACAGTCCCGAGATCGCGTGAAAGATCCCGGCGATCAGCATCATCGACCCGGCGAACACGACGAGGCCCGCGGTCCACATGTTCACCGGCCGCGCGCGTGCCGAGGAGTCGGCCATTCCTGTACCTCCCGAGTCGTTTGCGTACCGTTCGGCACGCTCCTGCGGCGCCCTCCGTGAGGGGTCACTCGGCGTGGAACGCTGCGAGCCGTTCGGCCTCGTCGTCGAGCTCGCGCCGGACCGGCCGCGAGATGCGCTCGAACGCCTCGAGCCGCACCCGGCCGTCCTCGTAGCGCCACGTTCCCGCGACCCTGCCGTCGACGAGGAACGTCGAGAACGAGTGCGGCGCGCGCACGTTGAAGATGCGCTCGCGGTAGGGCTCGGGGAGCAGCCCGGTTCGTCGTGCGTGCACGAGGAGCGTCGCGTCCCAGGTCGGCAGGAACCGCACCGGCGCCGGTGTCTCGGGGTCGGGAAGCAGTCCGCGCGGGACGTCGATCAGCTCCTTGCCCGCCTCGTCGACGAAGCGCCGGAGCGCCGTCCGCTCGAGCACGGCCTTCAGCCTCGTTTTCGGGATGCCCGTGAACTTCGCGGCGTCGTCGCGCGAGGCAGGCCCGAACGCGGCGAGGTACCGGCGCACGAGGTGCTCCATCGCCGCGTCCTCGTCCACGGCGAGCGGCCCGACCCACTCCTCGGCGAGGCCGTACGTGCGCGCCCGGCGCTGCTCCCACGTTCCGGCCGGTGGGACGCGCACCATGTTGAGCCAGTGGCCGACTCCGGGCGTCCCGTCGACGAACGCGTCGAGCTCGGCGCTGGAGATCGTCCGGCCGGCGAGCTCCTTGCGGAGCCTCGATGCGAGCGCGGCGACCTCGCGGTCGTCCGTGCGCTTGTCGACCCGCAGCCGCCATTCCTGCCCCGAGCGCCTGATCGCACCGGCGAACAGCGGATAGTCGCGCCGCGAAACCAGGTGGATCGTCTCGCGCATCAGGGTGCCCTGGACGATCGTTCGCCGCTCGAGCGCCTTCGTCAGGTCCTCGCGCCGGAATCCCTCGACGCACGACCACAGCCGGACGTACCCGTTCGGCGCGTACTGGTTCTGGATGCCGCAGATCCGCTCGAGGACGCGGGCGAGCGGGAGCTGCACGCGCTCGAGCAGCAGCTGACGGGCGAGCAGCGCTCGGTTGAGCTCGCGAACCGAGAGGACGCGCTCGGCCAAGGTCGCGACCGTACCGGACCGGGAATTTCGCAGTGCTGGTATTGACCACTTGGCGCTCAGGCTTGTACGATGAGCGGCGTTATGGCGATCTGCTCGGAAAGGCACTGACCACTTGGCCGTCCGGGTGACGAAGCAGACCGAGACCCGCGACCGGGTGCTCGAGCTGATCGACCGGCTCACGGTCGGCCAGGCGATCCCTTCGGAGCGCCAGCTGAGCGTGGATTTCGGCGTCTCCCGGCTCACGGTCCGGGCGGCGCTCGACGAGCTCGTCCGCGAGGGTCACCTCATCCGCCGCCGGGGGAGCGGGACGTTCGTCAGCGAGCCGAAGATCGCCCAGGAGCTGACGATGACCTCGTTCACCGAGGACATGCGGCGCCGCGGGATGCGCCCGACGAGCCTGACGATCGACCTGCGGGTCGTCCCCGCGGGCGCGCGGCTCGGCCGCTTCCTCAACGTCTCGCCCTCGGAGCCGACCGTCGTCGCCAAGCGGCTCCGGCTCGCAGACGGCGAAACGATGGCGATCGAGACGCTCCACGTCCCGAACGCGCTCGTTCCCGGGCTCTCCGGCAAGGACCTCGAGACGCAGTCGTTCTACGAGCTGCTGTCCGAGCGCTACGGGATCACGATCGCGGGCGGCATCCAGCAGATCGAGCCGACCGTGACGAACGAGGAGGAGTCGGAGGCGCTCGGCGTGCCGCTCCACTCGCCGGCGTTCCTGTTCGAACGCACGAGCCGCTCGTCCGACGGGAAGACCGTCGAGTTCGTGCGCTCGATCTATCGCGGCGACCGGTACGTGCTCGTGAGCGAGCTCACTCCGCAGACTCCCCGCACCGGCGTGCCTGTGCTGACGGTACGAGATGACGGCCGCGTCTACTGACGCGATCGTCGGCTGCTCCTACTTCGGCGTCCGCATCGCGCGGCATGTGGAGCGCGACCTCGACGACATGGTGCGCCGCGGCTTCACCGGCGTCCTGCACACGTACTCGGAGAACGACCTCGCGTACTACCGCGACACGATGCGGAAGATCGTCGACGCGTCCCATGCGCGCGGCCTCGAGGTCCAGATGAACCCGTGGGGCGTGGGGAGGACGTTCGGCGGCGAGGCGGAGAGCCGCTTCGTGACCATGAATCCCGAGGCGTGCCAGGTGCTCGACGACGGGCGGCGCGTCGCCGCGGCCTGCCTCAACAACCCCATGTACCGCGCCTTCTGCAAGGAGTGGGCCGACGCAGCGCTCGAGGCCGGCGCCGACCTCGTCTTCTGGGACGAGCCGTCCTGGATCGTCCCGTGGCACGTCGGGATCGAGGACGAGGCGCGCTGGAGCTGCACGTGCGACGTCTGCCGCGAGCGGTTCGGCCGCGATTTCCCGGAGGAGCTGACCGACGAGGTGCTCGCGTTCCGCGAAGCGTCGCTCGTCGACTTCCTCGGCGAGCTCACCGCGCACGTGCGGAGCCGCGGCGGCCGCAACACGATCTGCCTCCTGCCGGCCGTGGAGGGCGCGCACGGCGTGCGCGACTGGGACGCCGTCGCGTCGCTCGACGGCGTCGACGTCTTCGCGACCGACCCGTACTGGAAGTCGTTCGACCAGCCGGCCGAGCCGTTCGTCCGCACGTACGCGTCGCTCCTCGCCGAGACCGCGGCGCGAAACGGCGTCGAGGCCGAGCTCTGGGTGCCCGCGTTCCGGATGACCCGCGACGACGTCCCGGATCTCGAGGCCGCGGTCGCGGCGGCGCGCGCCGCGGGGATCGGCCGCATCTGGATCTGGGGCTACGAGGCCTGCGCGCACATGAGCCACCTCGCCACCTCCGACTCCGAGCTCGTCTGGGAGCGGCTCTGCGAGCTCGTTCCGGGCGCCGGTGGCCGCGTGACCGAGCAAGCGCGCGCCACGCACGCCGACCTCGACCTGCGCTCGACGAGGGAGCTCGTCGGGTTGATGAACGACGAGGACCGCGCGGTCCCGGATGCCGTCGCCGGGGCCGGCGACTCGATCGCAGGCGCGGTCGACGCGATCGTCGAGCACCTGGGTCGCGGAGGCCGCCTCGTCTACGGCGGCGCCGGCTCCTCCGGGCGGCTCGGCTGGGTCGACGCCTCGGAGTGCGAGACCACGTTCTCGACCGACCGCGTGCTCGCGATCATGGTCGAGGACGCGCTCGAGGACGACGCGGACGCAGGTGCACGCGAGGTCCGCGCGCTCGGGCTCGGGCCGGACGACGTCTTCGTCGCGATCAGCGCGAGCGGTCGTACGCCCTACGCGCTCGGCGCGCTCGGCGCGGCGCGCGAGGCCGGCGCGTTCACGATCGGCCTCGCCTGCACGCGCGGCTCCGAGCTCGCGGCGGCGTCGGACCACGCGATCGAGGCGGTCGTCGGGCCCGAGCTGATCGCCGGCTCGACCCGGCTCAAGGCGGGAACGGCGCAGAAGCTCGTGCTGAACACGCTCTCGACCGTGGCGATGATCCGGCTCGGCAAGACGTACGGCAACCTGATGGTCGACGTCGCGGCTGCGAACGACAAGCTCCGCGAGCGCGTGCGGATGATCGTGCACGCCGCGACCGGGGCCGAGCCCACGCGGGCCGACGCCGCGCTCGAGGCGGCGGGCGGCAGCGCGAAGGTCGCGATCGTCTCGCTGCTCGCAGGGCGTCGACGCCGACGTCGCGCGCGCGCGGCTCGCCTCGTCCGACGACAACGTGCGCGTCGCCCTGGAGTCCTCGTGAGGCTGGGCGTCGAGGCCGCGCTCGTCGACGGCCGCCTGGTTCCCGGCGACGTCGAGGTGCGCGACGGGCGGATCAACCGCTTCGGGATCAAGCGCGGCAACGGCCGCAGCGGGATCGCGTCGCCAGGCTTCGTCGACCTGCAGGTGAACGGCTTCGGCGGCGTCGACTTCGCGAACGCCGACTCCGCCGCGTACGACCGGGCCGGCGAGGCCCTGCTCGAGACGGGAGTGACCGCGTACCTGCCGACGCTGATCACCGCGCCCGAGGAGGCGCTCGTCGCCGCGCTCGCGGAGGTGCCGCCGGCCGCGCGCGGACCGCGGATCCTCGGCGTCCACGTCGAAGGCCCGTTCCTCGCAGCCGCGCGAATGGGAACGCACCTGCTCGAAGGCCGGCGCGACCCCGACGCTGCGCTGCTCGAGCGGCTGCTCGACGCCGGGCCGGTCCGCCTCGTGACGCTCGCGCCAGAGCTGCCCGGCGCGCTCGAGCTGATCGACCTGCTGCTCGCGCGCGGCGTCGCCGTCTCGTGCGGGCACACCGACGCCACCGCGGAGGAGGCCGAGGTCGCGTTCGACCGCGGCGCCCTCGCCGTGACGCACCTCTTCAACGCGATGCGCCCGTTCCGCCACCGCGACCCGGGGATCGCCGGCGCTGCGCTCGTGCGCGACGACGTCGTCGTGCAGCTGATCCTCGACGGCCACCACGTGGCCGACGAGACGGCGCTGCTCGTGTGGCGGGCGGCGGCGGGGAGGCTCGCGCTCGTCACCGACGCGATGGCAGGCGCGGGGCAGGGCGACGGCCTCTACCGCCTCGGCGACGTCGAGGTCGAGGTTCGCGGCGGCAGCGCGCGGAGCTCGGAGGACGTGCTGGCCGGAAGCGTCCTCACGATGGTGCAAGCGGTGAGGAACCTGCACGCGCTCGGAGTCCCCCTCGCAGATGCCCTCGTCGCCGCGACGGCGGTGCCGGCGCGCGTCGTCGGCGCAGCCGGGCTCGGCCGGATCGAGCGCGGCGCGGCGGCAGACCTCGTCGTCCTCGACGACAACCTCGAGCTCACGCGCGTGCTCGTCGGAGGCGAGTCGCTTGTCGCTGCCTGAGCCCTCGCAGGCGCCGACCCCGGGAGCGTTCCTGCTCGAGGAGATCCGCGAGCAGCCCGACGCGCTGCGCCGGCTGCTCTCGCACGAGTCGGAGTTCGCGGACGTCGCGGCCGCCGCACGCGAGCGAAACCTCGTCCGGCTCGTCGCGCACGGGTCGTCCGACAACGCCGCGTCGTACGGCGTCTATGCGTTCGGCCTCCTGCCGGGGTGGACCGCGCTCCGCGACTCGATCTCGCTCACCGTCTACTCGGGCGCGAAGCTCGACCTGACCGGCTCGACCGTCCTCGCGCTCTCGCAGTCGGGGCGCACGCCGGACGTCGTCTCCTACGTCGAGCTCGCCCGGGCCGCAGGAGCGTTCACCGTCGCCGTCACGAACGACCCCGACTCGGATCTCGGCCGGGCCGCCGAGGCGATCCTGCCGCTGGCGGCGGGCCCCGAGCGGTCGATCGCGGCGACGAAGACGTACCTGAACACGGTCGCGGCGCTCGCGCTGCTCGCGGCCCACGCTGCGGGACGCGGGCACGAGTTCTCCGACGGGATCGCGAAGGTCGCGGACCAGATCGACGAGGTGCTGCCGGTGCTCGAGACGCAGGTCTCCGAGCTCGCGGTCTCGTTCGCGTTCGTCGGCCGCATGTTCGTGATCGGCCGTGGGACCGAGCTCGCGACCGCCAGGGAAGTGGCCCTGAAGCTGCTCGAGACGTGCCGCGTAGCGGCCGACCCGATGACCGCAACCGCCTTCGCCCACGGGCCGGTGTCCGCGCTCGATGCGCTGTTCCCGGTCTGGGCGATCGCGTCGAAGAACCAGAACGTGTCGGTCGTACGCGAGGCGGTCGCGAAAGCACGTGCCGCCGGGTCGGCGGTGGTCGCGACCGGGGATGCGGCGGAAGACGTCGACGCGTCCTTTCGACTGCCGACGCCGGAGCCGTCGATCCCGCTCCTCTCGCCGCTCCTCTCGGTGCTCCCCGGGCAACTCTTCGCCCGCGCGCTCGCGCTCGCGAAGGGCTACGACCCGGACCACCCGCAGCGCCTCGAGAAGGTCACGCTGGCCCGTTAGCGGGCTGGTCAGTACCATTCTCTCGCTTTCGCTGCCCTTCAATCCCGCTTGCACAGGGGAAACTGCGAGAAGTGGTCTTGACAGGGACGGCCGAATCGTGCCATGCTCCCCGCGTGGCCCATTGGTACGAACCAATCGGCGAGCGGCCTGACTCCTCAGGCCACCTCGAGTCGCTCGCCGTCGTCGCGGGAGGACGAGAATGAACCTTCGCTACGTCGTCGCCGCGGCTCTCGCTGTTGCTGTCGCCGCCGGCGCGCCGACGGCAGGCGCGAGAACCGACGGCACGGATGCTGCGAAAGCAACAACGCTCACCGTCTGGCTGATGACCGACGCTCAGGGCCCGGATTGGGCCGCAGTCGTGAGCGCCGCGAACCGCGCGTTCGAGGCGTCGCACCCCGACGCCAACGTCAAGGTCGAGATCCAGACGTGGGGCGACCACCTCACGAAGCTCGACGCGGCCCTCGCGGGCGGCCGGGCTCCTGACGTGATCGAGCTCGGGAACACCGAGACCACGAAGTACATGGCGGCGGGTGCCCTTGCGAACATCACCTCGAGCAAGGCCCGCTTCCCGAACAACAAGACCTGGCTCAAGGCCCTCACGGGATCCTGCACGTACCAGGCCAGGCTCTTCTGCGTGCCCTACTACGCAGGTGCCCGCGCGGTCATCTACCGCAAGGATCACTACGGCGCAGTCGGGATGCGCAAGGCCCCGGCCACGCTCGACCAGTTCATCGGGTACGGCAAGAAGGTCATGGCCCGCCACAAGGGCGACTCGAACTACTCCGCCCTCTACTTCCCGGGCAAGTACTGGTACGCCGGGATGGCGTTCGTGTACGACTACGGCGGAGCGATCGCTCGCTTCAAGAAGGGTCGATGGGTCGGAACGCTCAACTCCCCGCAGGCAATCGCAGGCCTCACGAAGCTGAAGTCGACCGTCCGCGCGCTCTCGCGGGCGAACCGCTCCGGCACCGAGGCCAACCAGTGGACGGTGTTCTCGCAGGGCCACGTCGGCGCGGACATCGCGAACGGGTGGGAGTGGGGCCTGATCTCAGATCCGAAGATCGGCGATCCGGCGCTCGCACCGGTGCTCGGCGCGTTCCCGATGCCGAGCCACAACAAGGGCAAGTTCATGCCGACGTTCCTCGGCGGCTCCGATCTCGCGATCCCGGCGTCCAGCAGCAACAGGGCGCTCGCGGTCGACTGGATCCGGGCCTACACGGCGACCCCGATGATGCGTCAGCTGACCAGTGCGGCCGGCGTCATCCCGAACACGACGTCGCTCGTCGGCATCAACGCCAGCAAGCCGACGCTCGCCCCGTTCGCGCGGGCGGCGACGTCGAGCTGGTTCGTCCCGACCGCCCCCAACTGGGTGAACGTGGAGAACGCCCAGGTGCTCCAGAACATGCTCGCGGAGATCTTCACCGGCCGCCGCACGATCAAGTCGGCCGCCGACCGCGCGAGCTCGCAGATCACCCAGATCCTGAACTCCCGGTGATCCGACACCCGGGGAGCGACGAGCGATGAGCGTCGCTCCCCGGGCCGCGACCTCCGCCGCCGAGCTCGGCCTCTCGGCTCGGCGGCGGGGTCGCGGGCTGCGCGAGGAGCTTCGCGCGGGCATTGCGCCCTACCTGCTCCTCGCGCCGACGATCGTCGTTCTCATCGGCGTTCTCGCGTACCCGCTCTACTGGCTCGGCCGCATCTCGTTCGAGCACTTCGGGCTCGAGGAGCTGATCGCGCACAAGGGAACGTGGACGGGGCTCGACAACTATCGCGAGCTCTTCGGGAACAACGAGTTCTGGCGGATCGTGGTGCGGACGGTCGTCTTCACGATCGTGAACGTCGGGCTGACGATGGTGATCTCGACGCTGATCGCGCTGCTGCTCGTGCGGATGGGCCCGATCATGCGAACGGCGCTCCTCGTCGGCCTCGTCTGGGTGTGGGCGACGCCGGTCACGGTCGCGATCGCGGTCTGGCAGTGGATGTTCGACTTCGAGTTCGGCGTCTTCAACTGGACGATGACGAAGCTGGGCATCGCCGACCTCATCCACTACAACTGGTTCGACAACCCCCTCACCGGCTTCGCGGTGATCACCGCCGTCGTCGTCTGGGGTGCGATCCCGTTCGCGGCGATCACGATCTACGCAGGGCTCTCACAGGTGCCGCAGGAGCTGGTCGAGGCGGCCGAGGTGGACGGTGCACGCGCCTGGGACGTCTTCCGCCGCGTCACGTTCCCGCTCGTGAAGCCGATCTTCGTGATCATCACGAGCCTCTCGATCATCTGGGACTTCCAGGTCTTCAACCAGGTCTGGATCATGCTCGAGAACCGGCCCGGCCCCGAGTACTACCTGCTGAGCGTCTTCGCGTTCGTCTCCTCGTTCCGCGTCAGCCAGTACGGGCTCGGCGCGGCGATCTCGGTCGTGATGGTCCTGCTGATGCTGAGCGTGAGCTTCGTCTACGTGCGGCAGATGATTCGCATCTCCGAGGTCGAGCAGTGAGCGCTCTCGCAGTGCGCATGCGACGGTCGTTCGACTTCAAGGACCGGCGCAACCGCCAGCGCCTGATCGCGAACACGATCGGGCTCTTCGTCCTCGCCGTGATGATCTTCCCCGTCTACTGGATGGTCGCGACGTCCTTCAAGCCGCCCCGCGACATCCTGCGCTTCGAGCCGAAGTGGATTCCGTCGCCGTTCACCCTCGACAACTTCGACGACGCGGTCCATCGGCCGTACTTCTGGGACAACGTGAAGAACAGCGTGATCATCGTGAGCGTCGTCGTCGTGCTCTCGCTCGTGATCGGCTTCCTCGCCGCGCTCGCGATCGCACGGTTCAGCTTCTACGGCCGGCGCGCGTTCATCATCGTGATCATCGGCGTGCAGATGATCCCCGCGACGGCGCTGATCATCCCGCTCTACATCCTGCTCGCGCGCGTGAACCAGGTCGACCGGCTCACGGGCGTGATCATCACCTACCTCACGTTCGTGCTCCCGTTCACGATCTGGACGCTCCGCGGCTTCGTGATGGGCATCCCGAAGGACCTGGAGGAGGCGGCGATGGTCGACGGCTGCACGCGCTTCGGCGCGTTCGTCCGCATCCTGCTGCCGCTGATCGCGCCGGGCCTCGTCGCGACGTCCGTCTTCGCGTTCGTCCAGGCCTGGAACGAGTTCATCTTCGCCTACGTGCTGCTCTCGAGCCAGGAGCACCAGACGCTCACGGTCTGGCTCGCGTCGTTCACGACCTCGCGCGGGACGGCGTGGGGGCCGCTGATGGCAGCGGCGACGCTCACCTCGCTGCCGGTCGTGATCTTCTTCGCGCTCGCCCAGCGCAAGGTCGCGTTCGGGCTGACCGCGGGCGCGGTCCGCGCCTGACGATCAGAACCCGCTGACGGTCAGCTTCCGGCTGTTCGCCGAACGGAGCTCCGAGGACTCCTTGAAGATCGCGCGGATCGTGTAGCGCCCGCGCGGCACCATCCAGATCACGCGCCCCGCCGCGTCGGTCCACTGGTACGAGACGAAGCGCCAGCGCCCGCGCATCAGCTCCTCGAGCCGGATCATCCGGCGCCCGAGCTTCACGTCCGGCGCGTTCGCGGAGAGCATCGCGACCACGACCGAGTAGCGCTTGCCGCGGTCCTTGAACTTGAACGGCGTCAGCGTCAGCGACGACTTCGCCTGGCCGAGCGTGACGACGACCTTCGCCGAGCGCGCGATCACCGCGCCCGCGGCGTCGAGCGACTCGACGACGAACGCGTGCGTTCCGCCGACGCTGCCCTGGATCGTCTGCGAGGAGGTGGTCGTGCTCGCGACGAGCACCTGCTCCTCGCCGTTCGCGCCGAGCGTCAGCAGCCGGTAGGCGCGCTCTCTCCGCGTCGATCCGCCCCAGCTCAGCCGGACCGTGTCCTTGTACTTGTAGGCGCGCAGCGAGACCGCGGGCGTGTTCCGCGCGACCTCGACCGCGGCGGCGACGTTGATCACCCCGTACCCGAGCTCCGGGTTCCACTGGCCGCCGCCGGACGCGGTCTGCTTGAGGATGTCGGCGACCTGGCGCGCGCTCAGCGACGAGTTCGCCGCCCAGAGGAGCGCGGCCGCTCCCGCGACCTGCGGCGCCGCGAACGAGGTTCCGCTGTTGTAGCCGTAGAGGCCCTTCGTCGACCCGGGCAGGGCGACCCGCGGCCACTGCTTGGGAGACGAGTCCTTCGAGATCGCCCCGAAGACGTCCTCGCCCGGCGCCGCGAGCGAGACGTACGAGCCGTAGTTGGAGAACGCGGCGCGGGCACCGGTGATCGTCGACGCCCCGACGGCGAGGCCGTAGCCGCCGACGCCGTTCGAGCCGACAGGCTGGAGGAGCGCGGCGGGGTACTCGACCGGGTTCCCGCGCTGGGCCTCGTTGCCGGCCGCCGCGACCACGAGCACGTCCTTCGCGACCGCGTACTCGAGCGCGCGCACCTCGGTCAGCGAGGACTTCGTGCCGCCGAGGCTGAGGTTGACGACCTTCGCGCCGTTGTCGACCGCGTACGCGATCGCGGCGGCGAGCTCGAAGTCGGTGAACATGCCCGCCGCGCTCGCCTTGATCGTGATCAGGCGCGCCTCGCCGGCGACGCCGGCCACGCCTTCGCCGTTCGAGGACGATCCCGCGGCGAGCGAGGCGACGAAGGTCCCGTGCCCGACGGTGTCGGTGACGTCGCGCGAGTTGTCGATCGCGTTGTAGGTGAGAGGGCGCTTGGCCTCGATGTCCGGCGCGCTCAGGTCGGCGCCCGAGTCGACGATGCCGATCCGGACCGCGAGCGCCGAGCGGACGATGCGGTCGGGGACGCGGTCGGCGCCGGTGAGGGCGTACTGCCACTGGTAGGAGCCGCCGGGCACCGCTGCGGGCGCGAGCCCCGGCTCGACGAGCGCACGTCGCGCGACCGGCGCCTGCACGAAGTCGATCCCGCGCTGGCCGGAGACGTCCGACGCGAACGACGCCGCGTCGCCCGACGGCTTGACGGCGACGGTCCGAAGCCGCGGTGCCCTGCCGACGATCGTCGCACCGCGTCCGCGGAGCGCGGTCTCGAGCGCCTGCTCGCTCGAGTAGCCGATCAGCACGGTGTGCGAGGGCCACTTGCCGGGACGAAAGTCGTTGCGGTGCGCGGAAGCGCCGGTCGCGAGGACGCACGCTGAGAGGGAGACGACGACGAGCGTCCAGCGCCTGCGGGGTGAGCTTGCGATCGCTTCGAACACGTACTGGCTCCTCGGAATGTGGGTGTGGGCGGCGCAGGAACGCAGCGCGTTTACTCCAGTCCAAGAGTCGCGCTCGCGCGCGAACGCCAGCACCCCTCGTTCGGGGGATTCCCGCAGGACTGAAGTCGAGGCTTAGGCGGCCGGGCCTGTAGCCGCGGCCGCCGCGGCGGGCACGTCGCGCCGCCGAAGCACCACGAGCGTGACGACGAGCCCGAGGATCGAGAAGATCGCGCCGACCCAGAACGCCCAGTTGAAGCCGCCGGTGAGCGCGGCGGCCTGGCTGTCGCCGTCCGCGAGCAGCGTCTTCGTGTGCTCGGTGGCGATCGTCGACGCGATCGCGACGCCGAGCGCGCCGCCGATCTGCTGCGAGGCGTTGAGCAGGCCGGACGCGACGCCGGCGATCTTCTCCTGGACGTTCGAGAGCGCCGCGAGCGACACCGGGATGAAGACGAACGCGAGCCCGATCCCGCTCAGGAAGTACGGGACGAAGAGGTCGCGCCAGAACGTGCCGTCGGGCGGCAGCTGCGTGTACCAGAGGTACGCCACCGCGGTCAGCGCGAGCCCGGTCGCCATCACCGGCTTCACCCCGACGCGCGTGACGAGCGCCTGCGCGACGCCGGCGGCGGGGATCGTCGTGCCGGCGGTGGCGAG
The DNA here is from genome assembly GCA_963737405.1 of uncultured Actinomycetes bacterium. Classification (GTDB taxonomy): domain Bacteria; phylum Actinomycetota; class Thermoleophilia; order Gaiellales; family Gaiellaceae; genus JACCTU01. The sequence continues at coordinate 158,033 of CAVTSL010000006.1, read as the reverse complement.
GAACGCGAGGCCCGCCTGGATCGGCGAGTAGCCGAGCACCTGCTGCATGTAGAGCGTCAGCAGGAAGAACCCGCCGAAGATCGCGCCGCCGATGCAGAAGCCGACGATGTTCGCGACCGCGACGGGGCGGACCCGGAAGATCCCGAGCGGGACGAGCGGCGCGTCGGTGCGCATCTCCTTGACGAAGAAGAGGGCGATCAGCACGACCGCGAGGATCGTCAGCCCGATCGTCTGCAGCGACGTCCAGCCGGCGTCGGGCGCCTTCGACATCGCGTAGATGAACGACACGAGGCCCCCGGTGACGAAGATCGCCGCGAGCGGGTCGGTGTGCGGGTCGACGTCCTTCGCCTTGCCCTCGGAGACGAGCCGCGACGCGAGCAGGACGATCGCGATGCCGACCGGCACGTTCACGAAGAAGATCCACTGCCAGCCGAGGTACTCGGTCAGGATGCCGCCGAGCAAGACGCCTGCAGCCGCGCCGCTCCCGGCAACGCCGCCCCAGATCCCGAAGGCCTTGTTCCGCTCGGCGCCGCCATGCTGGAACGCGGCGTTGATGATCGCGAGCGTCGCCGGCGAGATGATCGCGCCGCCGAAGCCCTGGAGCGCGCGGAACGCGATCAGCCACGCGCCGCCCTGCGCGAAGCCGCACATGAGCGAGCCGAACGTGAACACCACCATGCCGACGACGAAGACGCGGCGGCGGCCGAAGATGTCCGCCGCGCGGCCGCCGAGGAGGAGGAAGCCGCCGAACGCGAGCGAGTACGCCGTGATGATCCACTGCAGCGTCGACTGCGACAGGTCGAGGTCCTGCGCGACCGACGGCAGCGCGACGGTCACGATCGACACGTCGAGCACGACCATGAAGTACGCGACGCAGACGAGCGCGAGTGCGCGCCAGCGCCGGGGATCAGGCGTTAACGCGGCCTCCATTGACGGGACGCTACCGTCTCCGCCCCAGGCTGCGCCCCAGGGTTGACCGGAGCTCCCTGACCTGTCATAAAACGAGACCTGAATCGGGTCTCAGTTTCGGAAGGGAGTCGTTGGATGCGAGCAGCGAGATCGTGGGCGGCGGCGCTCGTCGTCGTCCTGGCGTTGACGTTGGCGGCGGTCGCGGGTACGGCCGGCGCAGGGACACGCAGCGCCGACAACACTGCGGCGGCGAGCCCGATCAAGATCGGGATCGTCTACTCGCGCACCGGCCTGCTCTCCGCCTACGGAGCGCAGTACCGCCAGGGCCTGACCCTGGGTCTGCAGTACGTCACCAAGGGGACGAACCGCATCAACGGCCGTCCCGTTCAGATCACGTACGTCGACGACGCCGGTGACCCCGCGAAGGCAGTCACCGCGGCCCGTGACCTGATCGGGCAGGGCTACAAGATCATCGCCGGCTCGACGTCGTCCGGCGCGGCCGTCCAGGTCGCTCCGCTCGCGGCGCAGAACCGCGTGCTCTTCATCAGCGGCCCCGCCGCGACCGACGCGATCACGGGCCTCAACCGCTACACGTTCCGCGCGGGACGCCAGAGCACGCAGGACGTGCTCGCCTCGAAGGGCATCCTCGGCAGCTCGACCGGGCGTCGCGTCGTCGTCTTCGCACAGGACAGCGTGTTCGGCCAGGGCAACGTCGCGGCCGTCCGCGCGATCCTCGGCGGCGCCGGCCACACGGTCTCGTCGATCCTCGTGCCGCTCTCGGCGCAGGACTTCACGCCCTTCGCGCAGCGCGCGAACCAGGCGAACCCCGACCTCCTCTTCGTCGCCTGGGCCGGCACGACCGCGCCCGCGATGTGGCGTGCGCTCGAGCAGCAGGGGACGATCCGCGGCACGACCGTCGCCACCGGCCTCGCCGAGCGCGCGACGTGGGGGAGCTACGTCCCCGGCCTGAACTTCCTCTCGCACTACGTCGCGGAGGCGCCGAAGAACAAGGTGAACACCTGGCTCAAGCTGCGGATGAAGCGGGCGAACCAGGTGCCGGACATCTTCACGCCCGACGGCTTCGTGACCGCGCAGATGATCCAGCGCGCCGTCTCCCGCGGGGGCGACGACGTGGACCGGATGGTCAGCGCGCTCGAGGGCTGGCAGTTCCTTGCGCCGAAGGGGACGCAGCGGATCCGCCAGGCGGACCACGCGATGCTCCAGCCGATGTTCCAGGTGCGGACGCGCCAGGTGAACGGCAAGTGGCGCGCGGTTCCGGTGAAGACGTTCCCGGCCGGGAACATGGCGCCGGCTCCGAAGCAGTTCCCGTAAGCGGGTGGATGACGACTCCTCGATCCTGACGACTCGACAGCTCGGGCTCGACATCGGCGGCGCGACGATCGTCGCCGGTGTCGGGCTCGAGGTGCCCGCTGGGGAGTTCCTCGGGATCATCGGGCCGAACGGCGCAGGGAAGACCACGCTCTTCAACCTGCTCTCGGGCCTGATGCGGCCGACCACCGGGCGGATCGAGCTCAAGGGCCGAGACGTGACGGACGAGCCGGTGCACGCGCGGACGCAGGCCGGCCTCGGGCGCACGTTCCAGATCTCGAGCGTGTTCCCGCAGCTGTCGGTGCTCGAGAACGTGCGTCTCGCAGTCGAGGCGAGTCGCGGCGGCGCGATGCGGATCTGGCGGCTCGCGTCGTCGAATCGCGACGAGCTCGAGCGCGCGCGCTGGGCGCTCGCGCGCGTCGGGCTCGACGATCGCGCGGCGCTGCCCGCGGGCTCGCTCCCCCACGGCGACAAGCGGAAGCTCGAGCTCGCCATGCTCGTGGCCGCCGATCGGCAGGTGATCCTGCTCGACGAGCCGATGGCCGGCGTCAGCGCAGGCGACGTGCCCGGCCTCGTCGACGTGATCCGCTCGGTGCACAAGGAGGAGCACAAGACGGTGCTCATGGTCGAGCACCACATCGGCGTCGTCACCGGGCTCGCCGACCGGATCGCGGTCATGCATCACGGCTCGCTGCTCGCGGTCGACACCCCGGAGCGCGTGATGGAGAACGCCGAGGTGCAGGAGGCCTACCTGGGGGAGCCGCTGTGAGCGCGGTCGCGGCCGCCGAGCGTCCGTCCATCCTGGGGCTCGAGGACCTGCACGTCTACCTCGCCGAGTCCCACGTGCTGCAGGGCATCTCGTTCGCCGTCGCCGAAGGCGGAGTAACGGCGCTGCTCGGGCGGAACGGCGTCGGGAAGACGACGACGCTGCGCGCGGTGATGGGGCTCGTTCCGCGGCGAGGCCGGATCGACCTGGGCGGCGAGGCGATCGACCGCCTGCCGACGCACACGATCGTCCGGCGCGGCGTCGGGTACGTGCCGGAGGACCGCGACGTCTTCGCCGGGCTGAGCGTCGAGGAGAACCTGCGGCTCGCCGAGCGCGACGAGGAGCCGCGCTACGACCTCGTCTTCGACCTCTTCCCTGAGCTCCGCGAGCGCGGGCGTCAGCGGGCCGGGACGCTCTCGGGCGGGCAGCAGCAGATGCTCGCGATCGCCCGGGCGCTCCTGAACGACAACCGCGTGCTTCTGATCGACGAGCCGACCAAAGGGCTCGCGCCGTTCCTCGTCACGCAGGTCGCCGACGTGCTCGACCGCGTCAGCGAGCTGACGACGATCCTCCTCGTCGAGCAGAACCTCGGCGTCGTCCGCCGGATCGCGAAGCACGCCATCGTGCTCGACCAGGGCCGCGTCGTGCACGAGGGCGACGCGCGGGTGCTGCTCGCCGATCCCGAGCGGGTGCGGCGCTTCCTCGGCGTCGCGGGAGCCGAGTGAGCACGTTCGTCCTGCTCACGATCACGGGCCTCGGGCTCGGCGCGATGTACTTCCTGATCGCGAGCGGGCTCTCGCTCATCTACGGCCTGATGGGCGTCCTCAACTTCGCGCACGGCGCGTTCCTCAGCGTCGGCGCCTACGCGGCGTGGTGGTTCTCCGACCAGCTGAGCGGGACGATCGGCGCGACCTGGGCCCGCTTTCTCGTGTCGAGCGCGCTCGGGCTCGTCGTGGGTGCGGTGCTCGCCGTGCTCGTCGAGCTCGTGCTGATCCGCCCGCTCTACCTCCGGCACATCGAGCAGGTGCTGGTGACGGTAGGCCTCTCGCTCGCGCTCGTCGCGCTCCTGCAGGGGATCTGGGGGCCGACCGAGCGGATCTTCGACGTGCCCGGCTGGATGTACGAGACGACGACCGTCCTCGGCGCGCAGGTACCGAACGACCGCTTCGTCGAGATCGGCGTGGCGGTGCTCGTGCTCCTCGGGCTGCTCGGCTTCCTGCGCTACACGCGCTACGGGTTGATCATCCGCGCGGGCGTCGAGAACCGCGCGATGGTGACGGCCCTCGGGATCGACGTGCGCAAGGCGTTCACGCTCGTCTTCGCGCTCGGCGGGATCGCCGCGGCGCTCGCCGGTGTGCTCTCGGGCGTCTACTTCGGCGCGATCGACCCGGAGCGCGGCACCTCGCTCCTCATCTTCGCGTTCATCGTGGTCGTGATCGGCGGCCTCGGCTCGATCACCGGTTCGGCGGTCGCGGCCGTCGTCGTCGGGCTGACGCAGCAGTACGCGAACTACTACGCGTCGTCGGGCGTCGGCGACCTCGCGGTGATCGCGCTGCTCGCGCTCACGCTGCTGATTCGCCCGAGCGGCTTCGCCGGGAAGTGGCAGGTGGCGTGAGGCGCGTCGTCGGGATCGTCGTGCCGCTCGCGGTGCTCGTCTTCCTCGCGCTCGTGCCGAGGCTCTCGTGGGACACGCACGGGCTCTTCTCGTCGACGCTCGACAGCCCCGGGACGCTGACGGTGCTCGGCCTCTGCCTGATCTTCTCCGGGGTCGCCATCAGCTACGACCTGCTGTTCGGGCACACGGGCCTGCTCTCGTTCGGGCACGCGCTCTACTTCGCGGCCGGCGTCTACGTGATGGCGATCGCGCTCGACCGCTGGTCGCTCTGGCAGTCGCTCGCGGTCACGGCACTCGTCGGGATCGCGCTGCCGGTCGTGGTCGGGGCGATCAGCCTTCGCGTCGGCGGAATCGCCTTCGCGATGGTGACGCTCGCGTTCGCGCAGGCTGGTGCCGTGCTCGTGCAGAAGAACCCGAACAACCTCACGGGCGGGGAGGAGGGGCTGCCGCTCGCGTACGAGAAGCTGCCGAGCTCGCTCGTCGGAGTGGTCAACACCAAGCACCTCTACTGGCTCGCGCTTGCCTACCTCGTCGTCGCCGTGCTCGCGACGCGCTGGGCGCTCGCGTCGTCGCCCGGGCACGTGTGGCACGCGATCCGCGAGAACGAGCAGCGCGTCGAGGTGATCGGGCTGCCGCCGTTCCGCTTCAAGCTGATGTCGTTCGTGCTCGCCGCGTTCCTCGCGACAGTTGGTGGAGTCGTCTATCTCCTGCTGCTCGGCACCGGTGCGTCGCCTCAGGTCGTGGCGGCGTCGTTCACGCTCTCGCTGCTCGTGATGGTCGTGATCGGCGGGACCGGGACGGCGTGGGGGCCGGTGCTCGGCGCGTTCCTCTACACGTTCCTCGACCAGCGGCTGCCGGCGTTCGTCGACAACCCGCGGATCCACGACCTGCCGAGCGTCCTGCGCGTCCCGCTCTCGGAGCCGCTCTTCGTGCTCGGGACGCTCTTCATCCTGATCGTGTTCTTCCTGCCCGGCGGTCTCGCCGGGATCGGGCGCCGCGGGCGCCGGCGCGGCCTGCGGATGCTCGAGTCGCGAGTCGGCCGCGAGGCGGAGGCGGGAGCATGAGCACCGTCGCGCACGCCAGGAGCGGCGACGTCGCGATCGCATACGAGACGGTCGGCGACGGCCCGCCGTTGCTGCTGATGCAGGGGCTCGGCTACGCGCGGCGCGGCTGGGGGCCGGCGATCGAGCGGGTCGCGGATTCGTTCCGCGTGACGTTCTACGACAACCGCGGGATCGGCGAGAGCGACAAGCCCGCCGGCCCGTACACGGCCCGCGACCTCGCCGAGGACGCCGTCGCCGTGCTCGACGCGGTCGGCGAGCCGCGTGCGCACGTCGTCGGTGCGAGTCTCGGCGGGATGGCGGCGCAGGAGCTCGCGATCCGCTTCCCCGAGCGCGTCGACAGGCTCGTGCTCGCCTGCACGACGCCGGGCGGCGCGGACGCGTACCCGCTGCCGGCGCCGACGCTCGCGCTGTTCGCCGAGGCGCCGACGCTCGCGCCGGAGGTCGCGCTGCGGAAGTTCGTGGCGAACTCGCTCAGCGACGGCGCGCCGGACGAGCTCGTCGAGGAGATCTACCAATGGCGGCTCGCCAACCCGCCGGATCCGGCCGGCTGGCAGGCGCAGGCCGCCGCGGGCACGACGTACGACGGCGGCGGCCGCGCACGCGAGATCTCCGCGCCGACGCTCGTCGTCCACGGCACCGACGACAACGTCGTCGACACGCGGAACGCGGGGCTGCTCGCCGGGCTGATTCCGAACGCGCGCGTCGAACTCCTCGACGGGTGCGGACACCTCTGCTTCTGGGAGCAGCCCGAGCGCTTCGCGCGCGTCGTCGAGGAGTTCCTGTCGTGAGCGACCGTCTGACGCTCGCGCGGTGGCTTGCGGATCGCGCGGGCACGACGCCGGAACGCGTGGCCGTCGACTACCAGGACCGAGAGGTGACGTACGCGAAGCTCGAGGACATGGCCGGCCGGTTTGCGGCGTCGTTCGCAGAGCGCGGGCTCTCGCCCGGTGACCGCGTCGCGACGCTGACCGGCAACACCCCGGAGCACGTCGCGGTGTTCTTCGCGTGCGCGAAGCTCGGCCTGATCCTCGCGCCGCTCAGCTGGCGCCTTGCGGCGCCGGAGCTCGCCTACCAGCTCGGCGACGCGGAGCCGACGCTGTTCCTCGTCGAGGACGAGTACGCCGACCTCGCAGGCGCCACCGGCCACGAGGCGGAAGCGCTCGCCGTGCCGGGAGCACATGGCTCAGAGCCACAAATCTCGGCCCACGACCACGATCCGCTGCTCCTGGTCTACACCTCGGGCACCACCGGCAAGCCGAAGGGCGCGCTCCTCACCCACGCGAACTGCTTCTGGACGAACGTCGGCTTCGACGTCGCGACCGGCGTGTCGAGCGACGACGTCGTGCTCCAGGTTCTGCCGCAGTTCCACTGCGGCGGGTGGAACGTCCAGGCGCTCCTCGCCTGGTGGAAAGGCGCACGCGTCGTGCTCGAGCGGGCGTTCGACGCCGACCGCTGCCTCGAGCTGATCGAGCGGAAGGGCGTCACGACGACGATGGGCGTGCCCGCGAACTACCTCTTCATGTCGCAGTCCCCGCGCTTCGCGGACGCCGACCTCTCGTCGCTCCGCCGCGCGGTCGTCGGCGGCGCGCCGATGCCGCTCGCGCTGCTCGAGACGTGGCGGGAGCGCGGCGTCGAGATCGTTCAGGGCTACGGGCTCACCGAGGCGGCGCCGAACGTCCTCTGCCTTCCGGCGGAGGACGCGCAACGCAAGGCGGGGTACGCCGGCAAGCCGTACCCGCAGGTCGAGGTGAAGCTCTCCGACGAGGGCGAGCTGCTCGTGCGCGGGCCGAACGTCTTCGCCGGCTACTGGCGGAACCCCGAGGCTTCCGCCGAGGCCGTCGTCGACGGCTGGCTCCGCACCGGAGACATCGCAGAACGCGACGCCGAGGGCTTCTATCGCATCAGTGGGCGCTTGAAGGACATGTACATCTCGGGCGGCGAGAACGTCTATCCGGCCGAGGTCGAGGACGCGCTGCTCTCGCTCGACGGCATCGCCGACGCGGCCGTGCTCGGCGTTCCGGACGAACGCTGGGGCGAGGTCGGCGCGGCGTTCGTCGTGCTCGCGCCGGGCGCCGCGCTCACGCAGGACGACGTCATCGCCGCCTGCCGCGAGCGCCTCGCGCGCTTCAAGGTGCCCGCGTCCGTCCGCTTCGTCGACGAGCTCCCGCGCTCGGGGATGAACAAGGTGCTGAAGGACGAGCTCCGCGCGCAGCTCGAGAGCGGGGTGCCGGCATGACCGAGACCGCCCTGCCGCGCGGCGTCGACGGCCGCGAGCTCTCCGGCCGCGGCGTCCGCACGCGCACGCGGATCCTGGAGGCCGCCGAGCAGGTCTTCGCCGACGTCGGCTACCACGACGCCTCGATCGTGAAGATCACCGAGGCGGCAGGCGTCGCGCAGGGCACGTTCTATCTCTACTTCGAGGGCAAGAAGCAGGTCTTCGACGAGCTCGTGGTCGACCTCAACCGCCGCGTTCGCCACGCGATGAAGGAGGCGTCCTCGAAGGGCTCGACCCGTCTCGAGTCGGAGGTCCTCGGCTTCGCCGCGTACTTCCGCTTCACGAGCGAGCACAAGGCGCTCTACCGGATCATCCGCCAGGCCGAGTTCGTGTCGCCCGAGATGCTCCGCTACCACTACGACCGCCTCTCGGAGGGCTACGTCGAGGCGCTGACCGCGGCCGTCGAGTCCGGCGAGATCGGCGACGTCGACCCGAAGGTCACCGCCTGGGCGCTGATGGGCATGGGCGAGCTGATCGGCCTGCGGTGGCTCCTGATGGAGAACAACGACCGAATGCCGAAGGCGGTGCTCGCGGAGATCGAGCGGATCATCGGCTGCGTGCTCGAGGCCGGTTCGTGACGATCGGCGTCGCCGCGAGCGCGGCCTACCTGCCCGAGCGCTGGATGACCGCGGCGGAGATCGCCGACGCGAGCGGGATCCCCGAGGACGTGCTCGTCGAGAAGTTCGGGATTCGCGGCAAGCACATCGCTGCGCCGGACGAGCACGTCAGCGATCTCTCGGTGAAGGCGGCGGAGCGCCTGCTCGAGGAGCACGACGTCGATCCCGAAAGCGTCGACGCGATCGTCTACTTCGGCTCGATGTGGCGCGACTACGCGGTCTGGCAGGCCGCGCCCTGGATCGCGCACCGGATCGGCGCAGCGAACGCGCTCGCGCTCGAGTACGGCAACGTCTCGTGTGGCGGCCCGATGGCGCTCCGGCTCGCGCGCAACTACCTCGCCGCCGACGACGGGCTCCGCACCGTGCTGCTCGTCGGCGCGTCGCGCGAGTCGTACCTGCTCGACTACGAGAACGAGCGCTCGCGCTTCATGTTCAACTTCGGCGACGGCGCGGTCGCGGTCCTCCTCGAGCGCGACGCGCTCGCGAACGAGCTGCTCGCGTCGCACGCGATCACCGACGGCTCGCTGTCCCTTCAGGTGAAGGTGCCCTCGGGCGGGAGCGTCGACATGAACGGCGGCTACCGGTTCCTCGACGTCGCCGATCCCGCCGCGATGAAGGCGCGCCTCGACGAGGTCAGCCTGCCGAACTTCGTGCGTGTCGCGGAGACCGCGCTCGATCGGTCGGGCGCCACGCTCGCCGACGTCGACTTCCTGTGCGGGCTGCACATGAAGCGCTCGATGCACGACGACCTCGTCGCCGCGCTCGGCGTCGATCCCGCGCGCACCGTGTACCTCGACGACACGGGGCACATGAGCGGTGTCGATCCGCTGCTCGGGCTCGATCGCGCAGCGCGCGAGGGGCAGCTGAACGACGGAGACCTCGTCCTGCTGCTCGCGGCGGGGACGGGTTACACGTGGGCCGCATCGGTCGTCCGATGGGGCCCGATCACGAACGAGGGGAGAGACGATGCGTAAGGCGATTCTCGCGGCAGTGGCCGCGGCGCTCGTTCTCGCGGGGTCCGCACAGGCGGCGACCGTCGGGACGAGCTTTCCCGCCGGCTTTGCAACACCCACGGACGCGTCGCTCGGCACGCCGGTGCTCGGCTTCGGCGCCGCAGGCGAGGTGAGCCGGACGCCGGTGATCTTCCTGCACGGCAACAACGACACGCCGTTCCCGACGGCGTGCAACCCGTTCTATGGCGATGTGCACGACGCCGCGCAGTTCTTCGTCGACCAGGGCTACTCGCCGTCGGAGATCTGGGGGCTCGGGTACCAGGGCGACCAGTGCGACCTCGTGGACCCGCTCGTCCGCTCCGGCCCGACGCACACGACGGCGGCGAACGTCCCCGACCTGCGTGCGTTCGTGCGCGCCGTGCTCGCGTATACGGGCGCGAAGCAGGTCGACGTCGTCGCGCACAGCCTCGGCGGGACGATCGTGCGCGAGTGGATGCGGCAGGACCACGCGTACCACTTCGTGCGTCGCTTGGTCGCGATCGCGTCGCCGTTCCACGGGATCGTCAACTGCTCGCCGAACCCCGCGAACTACTGGCAGGCGCCGGCGAACGGCGGCTTCACGCCCAACAGCGCGGTCTGCGGCGAGCTCGGCTCGGCCGACACGCCGTTCCTGCGCGAGCTGAACAAGGGGCGCGAGGCGCACGGACCGACGCGGACGCTGACGATCCGGAACGCTGACTCCGACTTCGTCTACATCTCGGGTCAGGACGGGGTGTTCCCCGGCGTGCCGGCGGAGGATCGCAACGGACGGCCGTGGGACTTCGCGGAGAGCCCGACGCTCGAGGGCGCTCGGAACGTCTCGCTCACCGGCCAGGGCGCCTACGACATCATCGGCACCGGCCATCTCGGGATCCTCAACTCGCCCGAGACGTGGCGGCTCGCCTACGACTTCGTCACGGCGAAGTGAACGCGTGGTGCGCCCGGCCTCGGCCGGGCGCACGACCTCCAAACGTCAGTAGCTGATCGTCGCGCGGCAGGTCTCGCCCGTCGAGAGCGAGCGCGCGGAGAACGCGATCCGGTCGGCGCCGGCGCGGTTGCCGAGCAGGCGGCGAACCTCGAACGAGCCGCTCGGCGCGAGCGTCGTGCGGACGCCGGTGAACACGGTGCGGCCGTTCTGGACGATCGAGACGCGCCAGCGGCGGCCGACGCGGTTCTGGTCGACCTCGGCCTCGGCCTCGATGCGGCCGTCGTCGAGCTTCGCCTTCAGCTTCGCGCGTGCTCGCGGCCGAGCACGTGCCGTTCACGCGGACGGCGCGGTCGCCGTCCTTCGCGGACGCGGTCGAGGCGAACAGTGCGGCGCCGAGCACAGCCAGCAGGCCGATCGTGGTCATGAGCTTCAACATCGGAACCCCTTTCGTCACTGGATACGGAGACCACGGTAGGTCCGGTTCGGCAAAGCCCGGGTAAGCCCTGAGTTCAGCTTCCGCCTGGATCCGAAAGCCTGGTCGAACGGCGTTTGACGGGCGTCCGGGAGGTCGTCTAGGATCCGAAACCCTCGATCTTGGACCCGAAAGGAGCCTGAACGTGCAGCCGATCCCGATTGACCCCTCAGCTCGGATCCAGGAGGAGGCCGAGCGGCTCGCCGCCGACTGGGAGGCGGACGAGCGCTGGCAGGGCATCCGCCGCCCGTACGGCCCCGACGAGGTCGTCCGGCTTCGCGGCTCGCTGCGGGTCGAGCACACGCTCGCCCGGCTCGGCGCCGAGCGGCTCTGGCGCCTGCTCACCACCGAGGACTACGTCGCCGCGCTCGGTGCGCTCACCGGCGGCCAGGCGGTGCAGATGGTCAAGGCCGGGCTGAAGGCGATCTACCTGTCGGGCTGGCAGGTCGCGGCCGACGCGAACCTGAGCGGCCAGACGTACCCCGACCAGAGCCTCTACCCGTCGAACAGCGCACCCGCGCTCGTCCGGCGCCTGAACAACGCGCTGCAGCGGGCGGACCAGATCGCGTGGGCCGAGGGCGACGGCGAGATCGACTGGCTCGCGCCGATCGTCGCCGACGCGGAGGCCGGCTTCGGCGGGCCGCTCCACGCGTTCGAGCTGATGAAGTCGATGATCGAGGCCGGCGCGGCAGGCGTCCACTTCGAGGACCAGCTCGCGTCGGAGAAGAAGTGCGGCCACCTCGGCGGCAAGGTGCTCGTCCCGACGTCGCAGTTCGTCCGCACGCTCGTCGGCGCGCGGCTCGCGTCCGACGTGCTCGGCGTGCCGACGGTGCTCGTCTCGCGCACCGACGCACTCAGCGCGACGCTGCTCACGTCCGACGCCGACCCGGGCGACGCCGAGTTCCTCACCGGCGAGCGCACCGCCGAGGGCTTCTACCGCGTCCGCGACGGCCTCGAGCCGGCGATCGCGCGCTCGCTCGCGTACGCGCCGTACGCCGACGTGATCTGGTTCGAGACGTCGACGCCGGACATGGAGGAGGCGCGCCGGTTCGCCGACGCGATCCACGAGCGCCATCCGCGCAAGCTGCTCGCCTACAACTGCTCGCCGTCGTTCAACTGGCGCAAGCACCTGTCGGACGCCGAGATCGCGACGTTCCAGCAGGAGCTCGGCTCGATGGGCTACCGCTTCCAGTTCGTCACGCTTGCCGGCTTCCACGCGCTCAACGAGTCGATGTTCGAGCTCGCGCGCGGCTACGCCTCGGGCGGGATGGCGGCGTACGTCGAGCTCCAGGAGCGCGAGTTCGCGCTCGAGGAGCACGGCTACACCGCCACGCGCCACCAGCGCGAGGTCGGCGCCGGCTACTTCGACGGCGTGCTCGACGCGGTGACCGGAGGCGAGAGCTCGACGCTCGCGCTGAAGGGCTCGACCGAAGAGGCGCAGTTCGCGCCGATACCGTGATGCAGGTGGCTAGCCCCACCGGCCTCGACGTTCTCTCGCCGGAGGCGCTCGCGTTCGTCGAGCGCCTCCAGCGGGAGCTCGGCCAGGAGCGCAAGGCGCTGCTCGCGGCGCGCGCCGAGCGTCAGCAGGCGCTCGACGCCGGCGACCTGCCGACGCTGAAGGCGCGGGTCGGCGACTGGCGCGTCCGGCCCGCCCCGGCCGACCTGCGCGACCGGCGCGTCGAGATCACCGGCCCCGTCGACCGGAAGATGATGATCAACGCGCTCAACTCCGGCGCGAACGTCTTCATGGCCGACTTCGAGGACGCGACGTCGCCGACGTGGTCGAACGTCCTCGACGGGCAGCGGAACGTCCACGACGCCGTGCGCGGGACGATCTCGCTCGAGACCGACGCGAAGAGCTACCGGCTGAACGACGAGGTCGCGACGCTCGTGATCCGGCCGCGCGGCTGGCACCTGCCCGAGCGGCACCTCGCCGTCGACGGCGAGCCGGTGTCAGCGAGCCTGTTCGACTTCGGGCTGACCGTCTTCCACAACGCGCAGGCGCAGCTCGAGCGCGGGACCGGCCCGTACTTCTACCTCCCGAAGCTCGAGAGCGCGGCCGAGGCCCGGCTCTGGCGCAGCGCGTTCGAGCTCGCCGAGGACGAGCTCGGGCTCGACCGCGGGACGATCCGCGCGACGGTCCTGATCGAGACCGTGCTCGCGGCGTTCGAGATGGACGAGATCCTCTTCGAGCTGCGCGACCACGTGTGCGCGCTCAACGCGGGGCGCTGGGACTACATCTTCTCGCTGATCAAGAAGCTCCACACCCGCGGCCAGGTGCTGCCCGACCGCCCGCAGGTGACGATGACGGTGCCCTTCATGCGCGCGTACACCGAGCTCCTCGTCCAGACCTGCCACCGCAGAGGAGCGCACGCGATCGGCGGCATGGCCGCGTTCATCCCGTCCCGGCGCGACCCGGCGGTGAACGAGATCGCGCTGGCGAAGGTCGGGGAGGACAAGCAGCGCGAGGCGGGCGACGGGTTCGACGGGACGTGGGTGGCGCATCCCGACCTCGTTCCGGTCGCGCGCGCGGCGTTCGACAAGCCGAACCAGCTCGAGCGCTGCCGCGGCGACGTGCACGTGAGCGCCGAGGAGCTGCTCGATCTGGACGTCCCCGGCGGCGAGGTGACCGAGGAGGGCCTCCGCCTGAACGTGCGCGTCGGCGTCCGGTACCTCGACTCGTGGCTGAACGGCGTCGGCGCGGCGGCGATCGAGAACCTGATGGAGGACGTCGCGACCGCGGAGATCTCGCGCTCGCAGGTCTGGCAGTGGGTGCAGGCGGGGATCTTCACGCCGGACGAGGTGCGGCGGACGATCGTGCAGGAGCTCGGGACCGAGGCGCCGGAGGCGCGCGAGGTCTTCGAGCGGGTGGCGCTCTCGCGTGACTTCGTCGAGTTCCTCACCCTTGCCGCCTACGATTCCCTCGAGTGACGACCCTCACCACCAAGGCCGACGACATCGCCCTCGTGATCGAGGAGGCGATCGTCTCGGGCGAGCTGGCGCCGGGGACGGTGCTCCGGCAGGAGCAGCTCTCCGAGCAGTTCGAGGTGAGCCGGACGCCGATCCGCGAGGCGCTGCGGAAGCTCGCGGCGCTCGGCCTCGTGTCGTTCGAGCCGAACCGGGGCGTCCGGGTGCGCACGATCACGCGCGAGGAGCTCCGCGAGGCGTTCCTCGTGCGCGCCGAGCTCGAGTCGCTCGCGACCGAGGCCGCCGCGGCGCGGATGACGGACGAGGCGCTCGCCGAGCTCGACGCCGCGCAGAAGCGCTTCCACCGGTTGACGGAGGAGATGCGCGCGCGCGAGCCCGGGCGAGACCGGCGCAGCCTGACCGCGGAGTGGGTGCGCGCGAACCACGCGTTCCACGACGTCATCTATGCGGTCGCCGATCTCCCGCTCGTCGAGCAGCTCGCGAAGAGCGCGCGCAGGACGTTCTCCGGCCCTGCGGTCTGGGCGCCGGGCGACTCGCGCATCGACGAGCTCTACGCGAAGAACGACCAGCAGCACCGCGCGATCCGGCAGGCGCTCGCGGCCGGGAGCGCCGAGGGCGCGCGTGCGCTCGCGCGCGACCACGTCCTCTCCTCGTTCCACATGCTCGAGGAGATCCTCGAGCAGGTCGGCGCCAAGCCCTGGCGGTCGCGTGGGTGAAGCCCGTGCCGCGCTCGTCACGGGCGCGGCGAGCGGCATCGGGAAGGCGATCGCGGAGCGGCTCCCCGCCGACGGCTGGGACGTCCACGCGGTCGATCTCGCCGACGGCGACCTCACGACCCGCGAGGGGAACCGCGCCGTGGTCGACGCGGCGCTCGAGCGGTTCGGCCGGCTCGACGCCGTCGTCGCGAACGCCGGCTTCCAGCACGTTGCACCGATCGAGTCGTTTCCCGAGGACCGCTGGGACGCGCTCGTCGCGCTCCTCCTGACGAGCCCCTTCCTGCTCGCGAAGTACGCGTGGGACGCGCTGCGCGAGAGCGGCGACGGCCGCTTCGTGGCGGTCGCCTCGGCGCACTCGCTGACGGCTTCACCGTTCAAGGCGGGCTACGTCTCCGCGAAGCACGGTGTGCTCGGGCTCGTGAAGACGATCGCCCTCGAAGGCGCCGAGCAGGGGATCACCGCGTCGGCCGTGTGTCCCGCGTACGTCCGGACGCCGCTCGTCGAGGCGCAGATCGCCGACCAGGCGCGGGCGCACGACCTGCCCGAGGAGCGCGTGCTCGAGGACGTGATCCTCGAGCGCCAGGCGGTGAAGCGGCTGATCGAGCCGGAAGAGGTCGCGGACGTCGTCGCGTTCCTCCTCGGCCCGAGCGGCCGGTCCATCACGGGCGCGCCGCTCGTGATGGACCTCGGCTGGACCGCGCGCTAGCGTCCTGCCTTACCGCTCCTTGAGCTTCCCGTAGCGCCGCTGGTACCGGGTCTCGCGCGCCCGGTCGCGCCAGCGCCGCTTCAGCTCCGCGTGCTCCCGCCGATTCCGCCGGCCGGTCACCCGCGCGAGCTCGCGCTGGAGCTTGTTGTAGCTCTCCCACCGCTCGTGCGAGAGCGCTCCGCTCCGAAGCGCCTCCTGGATCGCGCAGCCCGGCTCGGTCCCGTGAGCGCAGTCCGTGAACCGGCACTGCGTCGCGAGCTCCGCGATCTCGGCGAACGCCTTGTCGAGGTCGCCCTCCCAGATCTGCAGCTCGCGGAGGCCCGGCGTGTCGATCAGGAGCGCGCCGTTCCGCAGCACGTGCAGCTGCCGGGCGCGGGTCGTGTGACGTCCTCGCCCGTCGTTTCGGAGGTCACCGGTCGACATCAGCTCGCGTCCGGCCAGCCGGTTCACGAGCGTCGACTTCCCGACGCCCGACGAACCGAGCAGGACGATCGTCGATCCCGGCTGCAGGTAGACGTCGAGCGCGTCGACACCTTCGCCCGTCAGATTGCTGATCGCGTGCACGGGCACGCCCATCGCGACCGCCTCCGCCTCCCAGACGGGACGCGGATCGTCGTTCACGTCGAGCTTCGTCAGTACGACGACCGGCTGCGCGCCGCTCTCCCACGCGGTCGCGAGGTACCGCTCGAGCCGCCGGACGTTGAAGTCGGCGTCGAGGCCGTTGACGAGGAACACCGTGTCGACGTTCGCGACGAGCACGTGCTCCTCGGCCTTCAGCCACGGCGTCTTGCGCGACACCTTCGTGCGACGCGGGAGCACCGCCTCGATCGCGAACCGTTCGCCGGCGTCGACCACGGCGACCCAGTCGCCGACGGTCGGCATGCCGCCGAAGAGCTCGTCGAGCCGGAGCTTTCCGCGCGCGTGCGCGAGCCGGTCGCCGTGCTCCGAGCGCACGGCGAAGCCGCCGCGATGCTCCGCGACGACGCGAGCCGGCTCGAAGCCCTGCTCTGCATAGGTTGTGAACGCCGCCTCGAGCTCGTCGGTCCACCCGAGCGCGGCGAGAGTCTTGCCGTTCAAGCGTGTCTCCTTCGGCGTGTGAGTGACGCCGCGGGCGCTCGAACGGTCAGTCGGTGCAGACGTCGAGACCCGCGGCTCCGCGGGTGGAGGTGATGCAGCTGCGCGCATTCGGCATTGCCGGCCTCCTCTCGACGACTGGTCGAGCACAGGGTACGTGCGTGTCGCCCCGCCCGTCAACGTTTGCCGTGCGCTCCGGCGGGCGAAGCACCCCCTCGTGAGCACGCCCCGCGACCCGGGAGAGGAAGAGACCGTCGTCATCGACGACGGCACTCGACGCCGCGAGGAGATCGTCGAGGAGGCGCCCGTGCGCCGGCCTCCTCGGATCTGGCCCTGGCTGCTCGCGCTCCTCCTGCTCGTGCTCGGCGGCCTGCTCGCGTACTTCCTGCTCACGCGCGGACCGGAGAAGACGACGATGCCGCGCGTCGTCGGGCTGACGGAGTCCGCAGCACGCATCCGGGTCGCCGAGTCGAACCTCGAGGCTCAGGCGATCCGCCGCCGCAGTGAACGGCCGGCGGGAGTCGTCTTCGCGCAGGCGCCGGGCGCGGGCGTCCAGCTCGACGAAGGCCAGACCGTCAAGCTCTTCGTCTCGAGCGGCCTCGTGGAGGTGCCTGTTCCCTCGGTTCGCGACCTCCGCGAGCAGGAGGCGGTGGCGAAGCTGAAAGCCGCAGAGTTCAAGACGGAGGTCCGGCGCGTCTTCGCCGGCGCGCCGAAAGGCGTCGTCGTCGAGCAGGAGCCGCGGGGCGGCGAGCGCGCGCCGAAGGGCTCGACCGTCGTGCTGACCGTCTCCAAGGGCCGCAACCTGAAGGCGGTGCCCGACGTCGTCGGCCTGCAGGAAGGCGAGGCCGTCTCGAAGCTCCGCGCCTCGGGCTTCGAGCCGAGCATCTTCGACGTGCCGTCGCCGGAGCCGCAGGGCGTCGTCGTCGCGCAGCAGCCGCCGGGCGGCGAGCAGGCGCCGCCGGACTCCCGCGTCCGGATCAACCTCTCCACGGGCGAGGAGAGCGGGCAGACGACCGAGCGTCCGACGACGACCGCGCCCGCGACGGGGCGCGTGACCGTCCCGAGCGTCGTCGGTCTCGCGCAGACGCCCGCCCTCAGGCGGCTCCACGGCGTCGGCCTCCGTGGCGTCGTCTCCTACCGGACGTCGGACCAGCCGCGCGGCCGCGTGATCGAGCAGCGCCCGCGCACCGGGCAGGCGAACCGCGACGCGCCCGTCCAGCTCGTGGTCTCGTCCGGCACGAACGCGGAACCGCTCGACGTCCCCGATGTGACGGGCGTCGGCGAGGACGAGGCGCGCCAGACGCTCGAGGACGCCGGCTTCCGCGTCGACGTGATTCGCACCGGCGACGGGACCACCGTCGAGGACCAGCAGCCCGAGTTCGGCGTCACCGCGTTCCGCGGCGCAGTCATCACCCTCTTCGTCGGCTAGGCAGCCGGGGGCCGCAGCACGGCGAACGGGTCCGTCACCTCGAGGGCGGGCGCGCGGAACCGGAAGAGCGCGGGCGGTCGTCCTCCGCTCGGCCCGGACTCGCGGCGTTCGCCGGTCGGCACGAGCAGCCCGCGGCGCAGCAGGACGCGCTGGAGGTTCGTCGCGGACACGTCGTATCCCAGCGCGGCCGCGTAGACCTCGCGCAGCTCGGCGATCGTGAAGACGTCGGGCGCGAGCGCGAACCCGATGTTCGTGTACGAGAGCTTCGCGCGCAGCCGCTCGCGCGCCGCGTGCGTGATCTCGCCGTGGTCGAAGGCCATGCGCGGAAGGTCGTCCACCGGGTGCCACCGTGTGTCGCCGGGCACGGCCGGGTCGCGCGGACCGGGGAGGAGACCGAGGTACGCCGTCGCGAGCTGGCGCCCGCGCGGGTAGCGGTCCGGGTCGCTCCGCGTCTCGAGCTGCTCGACGTGCGCGAGCTCACGGACGTCGACCTTCGCCGCCAGGTGGCGCCGGATCGAGTCCTCGAGCGTCTCGTCGGGAGCGAGATAGCCGCCGGGAAGGGCCCACGCCCCGAGCTCCGGCTCCTTCGCGCGTTCCCAGAGGAGCGCCTCGAGCCGACCCTCGCGGACCCGGAGCACGACCCCGAGCGCGACGTGCGTGGTAGACTCGGACACCAGTTTTAGACTATCAGTCGAAAACCTCCGTGACCCGCCTTCTCACAGCCCTTCTCGCCTCGCTCGTCCTCTCGCTCGCCGCGTGCGGCGGCGACGACAACGGCAGCGCGGGCGGCACGACGACCACCGCCGGGAAGGCGCTCAAGGTCGGCCTGATCACCGACCTCGGCCAGCTGAACGACCGGGGCTTCAACCAGCTCGCCTACGAGGGGCTGAAGCGCGCGCAGAAGGAGCTCGGCGTCGACGGCCGGGTCCTCGAGTCGAAGTCGGCCTCCGACTACGTCCCGAACATGGCGACGCTCGCGCGCCAGGGCTACGACATGATCATCGGCGTCGGCTTCGCGCAGGGCGACGCGATCGCGACCGCGGCGAAGCAGTTCCCGAAGACGAAGTTCGTGATCATCGACGTCGACCAGAAGTCGCTGAAGGGCAAGCCGGCGAACGTCGACGGAATGCTCTTCCGCGAGGAGCAGGTCGGCTACCTCGCCGGCTACCTCGCCGGCCTCGAGGCGAAGCGGGCGCACGGCGACGTGATCGGCTCCGTCGGCGGGTTCAAGGAGCCGCCGGTCGACCGGTTCATCGCGGGGTACCAGGCGGGAGCGAAGGCCGCGATGCCCGGCGTGAAGACGCTCAACGGGTACTCGTCCGACTGGGACGACCAGGCGAAGTGCAAGGAGCTCGCGCTCAACCAGATCCAGGCCGGCGCGAAGGTCGTCTTCCAGGTCGCGGGCGGCTGCGGGCTCGGCGCGCTCGACGCGGCGCGCGAGCGGAAGGTCTGGGGGATCGGCGTCGACGCCGACCAGTCGTTCCTCGGCCCGCACGTCCTGACGAGCGCGCAGAAGCGGGTCGACGAGGGCGTCTTCCGGACGATCAAGAGCGTGCAGGACGGGACGTGGCAGGGCGGCCGGAACCTCGTGTTCGGCCTCGCGCAGGACGGCGTGGCGCTCGGCACGATCTCGAAGAAGGTCCCGCAGGCCGACCTCGCCGACCTCGATCAGGTCAAGCAGAAGATCGCGGCGGGCGAGATCCAGGTCCCGCGCAGCCTCGGCTAAGGAGTGGCGAAACGGCGCGTGCCGCCGGCCGCGCTTGGCGGCGCGCTCAGTCACGCCCGTATCCTGACGAACGCTCCCGGCGGCCCCGCCCACCTAGCCGCCGGCGATCGCCGTCACCACGAGCACCTTGGACTCCGCCCGCAGGGGCGTGTCCAGGTCGTCGGCGCCGCGGACGTCCTCGCCGTCGACGAAGACGTTGACGAGCCGGCGGAGCTCGCCGTGCTCGTCGAGGCAGAGGTCGCGCACCGGGAGTGCGCGCAGCGCGTCGCCGAGCGTCGGCGCGTCGACCTCGAACTCCCGCTGCCCGCCCGCCTCCTGCGCGAGCAGCGCCGGCAGCCGGACTACTGCCACTCCGCGGTCTCGACCGAGAGGACCGGCGGCAGCCAGCGCGCGGCCTCGTGCCAGGTCTCGCCGCCGTCGGGCGAGGCGAGCACCGAGCCGCTCTGCGTGCCGAAGTAGAGGCCGTTCGGCTCGAGCCCGTCCCAGGCGGACGCCTCGCGCAGCACGCCGACCCAGGCCTGCTGCGGCAGTCCCTCGGTGAGCACCTCCCAGGACGCCCCGCCGTCGCGCGTGCGCCAGACGCCGAGCCGGCCGCCCGAGGCGACGCGGTTCATCGCGCTCTCCTCGGGGATCGTGAACGCGGCGTCCGGGTCGCGCGGGTCGAGCATGAGCGCGAACCCGAAGTCGCTCGGCAGGCCGTTCCCGTCGAGGCGCTCCCAGCTCAGTCCGCGGTCGTCGGAGCGGTAGACGCCGCAGTGGTTCTGCTGCCAGATCCGGTCGGGGTTCGCCGGGTGGACGAGCACCTTGTGCACGCACTGGCCGACCTCGGGGCCGTCGTCGGGCAGGAAGTCGGCCGCCGTGCCCTTGTTCACGGGCTGCCACGTCGCTCCGCCGTCGTCGGTGCGGAACACGCCCGCCGCGGAGATGCCGATGACGAGCTTGTTCGGGTCGTCCGCGTCGACGTTGATCGAGTGCAGGCACATGCCGCCCGCGCCGGGATTCCATTTGTCGCGCGTCTCGTGCGTCAGCAGCGCCTCGTTCGGCTGCCAGGTGACGCCCTTGTCGTCGGAGCGGAAGAGCACACCGGGGTCGCCGCCGAGCCAGAGCTCGCCGTTCGTCCCGGGCTCGACGTGCCAGGTCGCGTTGAGCTTCAGCTCGCCGTCCTCGGGCAGCCCGAGCTCCTCGGCGCGCTCCCAGGTCGCGCCGTCGTCGGTCGAGCGGTGCACCGTGCCGCCGCCGAAGAAGTTCGACGCCGCGTAGAGCGCGCCGTCGCGCGGGTCGCGGATCGCGTGGTAGACGGAGAAGCCCGTCAGGAGCGGGCCCTCGACGTCCCACTTCCGCCGCCCGGCGTCGCCCGAGAGCACGAAGAGGCCCTTCTTCGTCCCGACCAAGACCTTCACTGCCACGGCCGAGACCCTACCGGGCCGGGTACGTTCGCTTCACATGTCATGCACTGAAGACGTACGGGGCGCCCGTTCTCGACACCGTGATCCTCTGCGACGTCGGCCCGCGGGACGGGCTCCAGAACGAGCCGGACGTGCTCGCGCCGGGTGTGCGGGCCGAGCTCGTGAACAGGCTCGCCGCCGCGGGGCTCCCGCGGGTCGAGGCCGTGAGCTTCGTCCGCGACGACCGCGTGCCGCAGATGGCCGGGGCCGAGGAGGTCGTCGGCGGGATCGAGCCGCGGGACGGCACGGCGTTCGCCGGGCTCGTGCTGAACGAGCAGGGCTACGAGCGGCTGCGCCCGACCCGGCTCGACCGGGTGAACGTCACGCTCGCGGCGACGGACTCGTTCTCGCAGCGGAACGCGAACGCGACGGTCGAGGAGGCCGCCGCCGGGGTCGACCGGATCCTCGACGCCGCGGATCGGCCGGCCACGGTGACGATCAGCGTGGCGTTCGGCTGCCCGTTCGAGGGCCGCGTCGACCCGGGTGCCGTCGTGGCGCTCGCGGAGCGGTTCGCCCGCGCCGACGAGGTGGTGCTCGCGGACACGATCGGCGTGGGGACGCCGAAGCAGGTTCGCGGCCTCGTCGAGCGCGTCGTCGCGCTCGGCGGAACCGTCGGCGGGCACTTCCACAACACGCGGAACACCGGCTACGCGAACGCGGTGGCCGCGCTCGACGCCGGGGCGACGGTCCTCGACGCGTCGATCGGCGGGCTCGGCGGCTGCCCGTTCGCGCCGCGCGCGACCGGCAACATCGCGACGGAGGACCTCGTCTACCTGCTGGAGGGAGACGGGATCTCGACCGGCATCGACCTCGACGCGCTCGTCGCGATCTCGCAGTGGCTCGAGGAGCTGCTCGGCCGGCAGCTGCCCGGCCAGGTCTACCGCACCTAACCGTGCTCGCCGAGCGCGGGCGGCGGCGTGTCGACCCGGACGCGCTCGCCGTCGACACGCAGCGGCTCTGCGAGGCGCATGCGACCAGCGAACGACTGGAGCATCCCGAGCGCAGCCGTCTGCGGATGCTCCGCCGCCTCGCGGATCGACTGCACCGGCGCGATCGGGATGCCGTCGAGCCGCTCGAGCCAGACGGCTGTCGGTTCCCGCGAGAGGCGCTGCTGGACGAGCTCCGCGAGCGCCTCGCGGTTCGCCGCGCGCGAGGCGTTCGTCGCGAACCGCTCGTCGTCCGGAAGCTCGAGGCGGCGCGCGAGCTCGCCGTAGAGGCGGTCGTTCCCGACGGCGAGCATCACCTCGCCGTCGGCCGTGCGGAACACCTGGTACGGCGCGATGTGCGGGAACGCGGAGCCGTGCTTGCGTGGCTCGTCTCCGGCGAGCGCGTCGGCGACGTGGTAGCCCGCGAGCGCGAGCGCCGTCTCGAAGAGCGAGACCTCGACGACGTGACGCTCGCCCGTCCCGAGCGCGGCGAGGACCCCGAGCGCGGCCCACCACGCGGTCGCGTAGTCGACGAGCGAGACGCCGACGCGCACGGTCGGGCCGTCGGGCTCGCCGGTCACGCTCAGGATCCCGGCGAACGCCTGCATCAGCGGGTCGTAGCCCGGGAGGTCGCCGAGCGGGCCGGGGCCGTACGCGCCGATGCGGCAGTAGACGCGGCTCGCGACGTCGGCGGGGCCGACCCCGAGGCGCTCCGCCGCGCCGGGTCGGAGGCTCTCGACGAAGACGTCCGCGTCCTTCGCGAGCCGGAGCAGCGCGTCCCGTTCTTCGGGCTGCTTCAGGTCGAGCACGATCGAGCGCTTGCCGGCGTTTGCCGCGAAGAACATCGAGGGACCCCACTCGCGTGCCTCGTCGCCGCCCGGCCGCTCCACCTTGACGACGTCGGCGCCGAGCGCCGCCAGCAGCTGCGTGCACGCCGGTCCCGCGAGCGACGACGTGAGGTCGACGACGCGGGTGCCCTCGAGCGGCCGGAACGCCATGCGCGCAAGGGTACGGTGACCGCGTGAACCGCCTCGCGCAGGAGACGAGCCCCTACCTCCTCCAGCACGCGGACAACCCCGTCGACTGGTACCCGTGGGGCGACGAGGCGCTCGAGCGGGCGCGCACGGAGGACAAGCCGATCCTGCTGTCCGTCGGCTACTCGGCGTGTCACTGGTGCCACGTGATGGAGCACGAGTCGTTCGAGGACCGCGCGACGGCCACGGTGATGAACGAGCGCTTCGTCAGCATCAAGGTCGACCGCGAGGAGCGACCCGACGTCGACGCCGTCTACATGGACGCGGTCGTCGCACTGAGCGGGCAGGGCGGCTGGCCGATGACGGTCTTCCTCACCCCCACGGGCGAGCCGTTCTTCGGCGGCACGTACTACCCGCCCGAGCCGCGGCACGGGCTGCCGAGCTTCCGGCAGGTGCTGGTCGCGGTCTCCGACGCGTTCCGCGAGCGCCGCGACGACGTCGCGCGCCAGGCCGAGGCGCTCGTCGAGGCGGTGCGGCAGCAGAGCGAGCAGCGCGCGTCGGGGGAGCCGCTCACGGCGCAGGTGCTCGACGACGCCGTGCGCGCTCTGCGGGAGCAGTTCGACCCGGAGTGGGGCGGGTTCGGCCGCGCGCCGAAGTTCCCGCCCGCGTCGGCGCTCGAGTTCCTGCTGCGGCGCGGCGAGCGGGAGATGACCGCGAAGACGCTCGACGCGATGGCGCTCGGCGGCATGTACGACGTCGTCGGCGGAGGCTTCCACCGCTACTCGGTGGACGAGCGCTGGCTCGTCCCGCACTTCGAGAAGATGCTCTACGACAACGCGCTGCTCGTCCCCGCCTACCTCCACGGCTGGGCGGTCACCGGGGACGAGCGCTACCGCGACGTCGCCGAGCGAACCGTCGACTACCTGCTCCGCGAGCTCTGGATCGACGGCGAGGGGTTCGCATCGGCGCAGGACGCGGACACCGACGGCGTGGAAGGGCTGACGTTCACGTGGGCGCCGGGCGAGGGCGCGCCCGAGGAGCTGCTCGAGCCGTTCGAGCACGGACGGTTCGTGCTGCGCGGCGAGCTCGACGACGAGACGCGCGCCCGGCTGCTCGCGATCCGCGACGAGCGGCCGCAACCGGCGCGCGACGACAAGGTGATCACGTCGTGGAACGGGCTGGCGCTCGCGGCGCTCGCCGAGGCGGGCCGGATGCTCCGGCGCGACGACGTGCTCGCGACGGCGGTCCGGCTCGCGGAGCTGCTGACCGAGGGCGAGATCGTGCGTTCGCGCCGCGCGGGGCGCGCGTCGGGGCCGGGGTTCCTGGACGACTACGCGAACCTCGCGCACGGGCTGTACGAGCTCCACGTCGCGACCGGCGACCTGCGCTGGCTGCACGAGTCCCGCCGCATCGCGCTCGAGGCGGTCGAGCGTTTCGGCGACGACGAGCACGGCGGCTTCTTCATGACGCCTCGAGACGGCGAGGCGCTCGTCGCGCGCAAGAAGGATCTCGACGACCACCCGACGCCGTCCGGCAACTCGATGCTCGCGTTCGTCCTCGTCCGGCTCGCCCGGATCTGGGGCGACGACGAGCTCGAGCGGCGCGCCGCTTCGGTCTTCCGGCTCCTCGTGCCGCTGCTCGCACGGGCGCCGTCCGCGTTCGGCTGGACGCTGGCCGCGCTCGACCTCTACCTCGCGCCGCCGCGCGAGCTCGCGCTCCTCGCCGGGCCGGAGGACGCCGTTGCCGAAAGGGCGCTCTCCCGCTGGGATCCCAACGCCGTCGTCGCTTTCGGGCCCGCAGACGACATTCCGCTCCTTGCGGGAAAGGCGCGTGTCGACGGGAAACCGACCCTCTACGAGTGCGAACGCTTCGCCTGTCGCGCGCCTGTGACCGATGCTGACGCGATCCTTACCAACCCCTAAAAGACATTTGGCGCCTCAACGGGTATGAGGTCGGCGATGGGTCGGACGATCATCGGGGTCATCGTCGCGGTGGCGCTCGTCGCCGGCCTCGGCTCCCCGCCCGCGGGCACGGCTGCCGAGGCGCCGTCGACGAAGCCGAACATCGTCGTCGTCATGTCCGACGACCAGACCGCCGAGTCGATGCGCGTGATGGCGAACGTGAACGCGCTCGTCGCCGCACGAGGGACGACGTTCGCGAACAACTTCGTCTCGTTCCCGCTCTGCTGTCCGTCGCGCTCGACGTTCCTCACGGGCCAGTACGCGCACAACCACACCGTGATGGGGAACGCGGCGCCGCAGGGCGGCTACGAGAAGCTCGCGCCGACGCACGCGAACACGCTGCCCGCGTGGTTGCGAACCGCCGGGTACCACACCGTGCACATCGGCAAGTACCTGAACGGCTACGGCCGGCTGCGCCCGACGGAGGTGCCGGCGGGGTGGGACGAGTGGTTCGGCTCCGTCGATCCGAGCACGTACCGCTTCTACGGCTACACGCTGAACGAGAACGGCAAGCTCGTGAACTACGGGAGCTCGGCGGGCGACTACCAGGCCGACGTCTACACGGCGAAGGCGGTCGACGCGGTCAAGCGGCTCGCACCGCGGGCCGAGCCGTTCTTCCTCTCGGTCGCGTACCTCGCGCCGCACGCGGGCACGCCGCGCGAGTCGGACGACCCGCCGAACCTCGGCACGCCGGTTCCGGCGCCGCGGCATCGGAACCGGTTCGCGAGCGAGCCCATGCCGCGCACGCCCGCGTTCAACGAGGCCGACGTCTCCGACAAGCCGGCCGCGATCCGCCGGCGGCCGCTGCTCGGCGCGCAGCGGATCAACGGGATCACCGAGATGTACCGCCAGCGGCTCGAGTCGCTGCTCGCGGTGGACGAGGGCGTCGCGTCGATCGTGCGCGCGCTGCAGGACAGCGGCGAGCTCGAGCGGACGCTCTTCGTCTACACCTCCGACAACGGCTTCTTCCACGGCGAGCACCGGATCCCGAACGGGAAGGTGCAGCACTACGAGCCGTCTGCGCGCGTTCCGCTCGTGATCCGCGGGCCGGGGGTGCCCGCCGGGGCGAGGCAGCAGCGGCCGTCGGTCAACGTCGACCTCGCAGCGACGATCCTCGATGCCGCGAACGCGAAGGCCGGCCGCACGCTGGACGGGCTCTCGCTGCTCGGGTGGACGCGCGACCCGACGCGCTACTCCGGCCGCGACGTCCTGCTCGAGACGGGGACGTACGCCGCGATCCACACCCCGCGCTACGTCTACGTCGAGCACAACACGGGCGAGCGCGAGCTCTACGACCTCGCGAACGACCCGTACGAGCTCACCAGCGTCCACGACAGTCCGGGGTACACGCAGATCCGGAGCGACCTCGCGCGCCGGCTGCTCGCGCTGCGGACCTGCAAGGGCGCGACGTGCAGGCGCGGCCCGTCGCTCGGGCTCGCCAGCCAGATGCGTCGTCCCGGACGCACCGCGTCGGTCTCGTCGGCGGCGACGGCCGCCTGGTGTCGCGCGTCGACTGGATCCACCGCGGACGGGGAGCAGGCGCCGACCGCAAGCGCCCGTTCCAGGCGAAGCTCCGCGGGACAGCCGGAGTCGTCCGCGCGATCGCCACGCTCAGCGACGGCCGTCGCGCCTCGATCGACCGTCGCCTCTCGGCCTGCCGCTAGCAGGGCAGCGGATAGATCCCGCGCCGTGGCGGCGCTGCTCTCGGTCGAGGACGTCACGCGACGTTTCGGCGGAGTCGTCGCGCTCGACGGTGTCTCGTTCGACGTCCCCGGCGGTGAGATCGTCGGCCTGATCGGCCCGAACGGCGCCGGCAAGACGACGGCGTTCAACGTGATCACGCGCCTCTACAAGCCCGACGACGGCCGTGTCGTCTTCGACGGGCGGGACCTGCTGCGGACGCCCGTCCACCGCATCGTGAAGCTCGGGATCGCGCGGACGTTCCAGAACGTCGCGCTCTGGCCGTCGCTCACCGTTCTCGACAACGTGAAGCTCGGCGGGCAGTCGAGGCACGGCGAGCGGAGCGCCGAGGAGCTCCTCGAGTACGTCGGCCTTCGCGGCATCGCCTACCGGCCCGCCGCCGGACTGCCGTTCGGGACGCTGAAGCGGATCGAGCTCGCGCGCGCGCTCGCGTCGGCGCCAAAGCTCCTGCTGCTCGACGAGCCCGCCGGCGGGCTCAACCACGAGGAGGTCGAGGAGCTCGGGCGCTTCATCCGGAGCATGCGCGCCGAGTTCGACCTGACGGTGCTCCTCGTCGAGCACCACATGAACCTCGTGATGGGGATCTCCGACCGCGTCTACGTCATGAACTTCGGGCGCGTGATCGCGGGCGGCACGCCGCAGGAGGTCCAGCGCGACCCCGCCGTGATCGAGGCGTACCTGGGGGATGCGGGTGCCGCTGCTTGAGCTCGAGGGCGTCGAGGCGCGCTACGGCGCGATCCGGGCGCTCCACGGGATCACGATCCAGGTCGGCGAGCGCGAGGTCGTCTCGGTGCTCGGCGCGAACGGCGCGGGCAAGACGACGACGCTGCGCGCGATCTCCGGGACGGTCCGGCGGAGCGGCGCTCTCCGCTTCGACGGGAAGCCGCTCCCGCGCGCGCCGGAGGCGGTCGCCCGGCTCGGCATCGCCCACGTGCCGGAGGGCCGCGGGACGTTCGCCGAGCTGACCGTCGACGAGAACCTCCAGCTCGGGGCCTTCATCAGGCGCGACCGCACCGGCTACGAGCGCGACTACGAGGAGGTGCTCGCGCAGTTCCCGTGGATCGGCGAGCGGCGGCACCAGCAGGCGGGGACGCTGTCGGGCGGCGAGCAACAGATGCTCGCGCTCGCGCGCGCGTTCATCGGGCGGCCGCGGCTCATCCTCGTCGACGAGCCGTCGCTCGGCCTCGCGCCGCGCATCGTCCAGCAGCTGTTCGACGTGCTGCGCTCGTGGATCGACGAGCACGGCATGTCGGCGCTCGTCGTCGAGCAGAACGCGAACGTCGCGCTCGAGCACTCGGAGCGCGCGTACGTGCTCGAGGTGGGGCGGGTCGCGCTCGAGGGGAGCGCCGACGAGCTCCGCGGCAACGAGACGGTGCGGAAGAGCTACCTGGGCTACTGATGGCCGACTTCCTTCAGCAAGTGGTCAGCGGCATCGCCTCCGGCGGCGTCTACGCGCTCCTCGCGCTCGCGCTCGTCCTCATCTACCGCTCGACGGGCGTCGTCAACTTCGCGCAGGGCGAGATGGCGATGTTCTCGACCTTCATCTGCTGGGAGCTGCTCGACCGCGGCGTGCCGTACTGGGTCGCGTTCTTCCTCACGCTCGCGATCTCGTTCGTCGGCGGCGTGCTGATCGAGCGGCTCGTGATCCACGTCGTCTCGCGCGCGCAGGCGCTGACGGTCGTGACGGTCACGATCGGCCTGTTGATCCTGCTGAACGGCGCGGCTGCGTGGATCTGGAAGGGCGAGCAGCGCACGCTCGAGAACCCGTTCCCGAGCCGGACGTTCGACGTCGGCGGCGTCGTGATCGCCGCGCAGGACATCGGGATCATCGCGGTCTCGCTCGCGGTCGTCGCCGTGCTCTGGGTCTTCTTCCAGAAGACGCGCGTCGGGCTGGCGGCGAGGGCAGCCGCGGTGAACCCGGAGTCGAGCCGCCTCCACGGCATCCGCGTCTCCTGGATGCTCGCGCTCGGCTGGGGGCTCGCGGCCGTGCTCGGTGCGGTCGCGGGGATCCTCGTCGCGCCGACGCAGGGGAGCTTCGACCAGAACTTCATGCTCCCGATCCTCATCTTCGCGTTCGCCGCGGCGGTGCTCGGCGGGCTCGACAGCCCGATCGGCGCGGTGGTCGGCGGCGTCGCGGTCGGGATCGCGCTGAACCTGATCGGGACGTACATCGACTTCTTCTCCGACCTTCGCCTGCCCGCGGCGCTGCTCCTGATCCTCCTGATCCTGCTGCTCCGGCCGAACGGGCTCTTCGGCCGGCAGATCGCGAGGCGCGTGTGACCGCGCTCCGCTACGCGCTGCGCGCGGCAGGTCTCGCGCTCTTCGTGGCGGTCGTCGTCTACGTCCCGTTCCGGATCTCCGACTTCCGCTCGTCCGAGTTCGCGCTGATCGGGATCTACTTCATCGCGATCCTCGGCCTGAACATCCTGACCGGCTACACGGGCGCGATCTCGCTCGGGCACGGCGCGTTCATGGCGATCGGCGCGTACACGACGGCGATCCTCGTCGCCGACCACGGGATGAGGGACCTCTGGACGATCGGGATCGCAGGCCTCGTCGCCGCGGCGGCGGGCACGGCGTTCGGACTTCCGGCGCTCAGGCTCTCCGGGCCGTACCTCGCGCTCGCGACCTTCGGGATCGCGGTTGCGACGCCGATCGTGATCAAGAAGTTCGACGGCTTCACCGGCGGCAGCGGCGGGATCAACCTCTTCGAGGCGGAGGGGATCACCGGGCTGCCGGAGTTCGTCGTCACGCTGCCGGGCGGCCATCAGCTCTCGTTCAACGACTGGCTCTACTACCTCACCTGGACGATCGCGCTCGTGCTGTTCGTCGTCGCGTGGGGGATCCACCACAGCCGGCTCGGCCGCTCGCTCCGCGCCATTCGCGACAACGAGCTCGCGGCGGCGGCATCGGGCGTCTGGCTGGCCTCGCACAAGACGCTCGCGTTCACGCTCTCGGCGTTCTACGCGGGCGTCGCCGGCGCGCTCCTCGCGATCTCGGCGTTCTCGGTGCAGCCGGGCGCGTTTCCCGTCGAACGGTCGATCGCGCTGCGTCGTCGGTCTCGCCGTCGGGGGGCTCGGCTCGCTCGCGCCGCTCGTGGCCGGGGCGGCGTTCCTCGTCTTCCTGCCGCAGTGGGCGCAGGACATCTCGAAGGCGCCCGGCGTGCCGAGCGTGATCTACGGCGTCGTGCTGATCCTGCTGATGATCGTGCTCCCGATGGGCGTCGGCGGGCTGCTCAGGCGGATCGGAAGTCCCCTAACTTCTCGCCTGTATCGTCGGTCTTAGAGATTCGTGCGCGTTCTCGGGGTCGTCTTTCTTTCGCTCGCTGTCGCCGTCGGCACGGCCTCGGCGCGCCCTTCGGCGGAT
The DNA here is from genome assembly GCA_963737405.1 of uncultured Actinomycetes bacterium. Lineage (GTDB taxonomy): Bacteria > Actinomycetota > Thermoleophilia > Gaiellales > Gaiellaceae > JACCTU01. The sequence goes on along the minus strand of CAVTSL010000006.1, from coordinate 128,114 downwards.
CCCGGGATCAGCTCGAACGAGATCGTGATCGGCGGCACGGTGCCGCTCTCGGGCATCGCCGCGTCGTACGCGTCGGTCGGCCGCGGGGCGGAGGCGTACTTCAAGTACGTCAACGGACGCGGCGGCGTGAACGGGCGGAAGATCACCTACAAGTACGTCGACGACCAGTACAACCCGTCGCAGACCGTGCAGGCGACGCGCGAGCTCGTGCAGCAGGAGCGCGTCTTCGCCGTCTTCAACTCGCTGGGCACCGAGCACAACCTCGCGGTGCGCTCGTTCCTGAACGCGTCGAAGGTGCCGCAGCTCTTCGTCGGCTCCGGCGCGACGACGTTCGGACGCGACTACCGGCGCTACCCGAACACGATCGGCTTCCTCCCGAGCTACGTCGGCGAGGGGAAGGTCTACGCGCGGCACATCCTGAAGACGAAGCCGACCGCGAAGATCGCCGTGCTCTACCAGAACGACGACTACGGGAAGGATCTCCTGAGCGGCTTCAAGGCCGGGCTCGGAGCGAAGCGGCGGAACATCGTGTCGGAGCAGAGCTACGACCCGCTCTCGACCGACGTCGCGTCCCAGGTCGCGCGGCTGAAGGCGTCGGGCGCGAAGGTGCTGATGGTGATCGCCACGCCGCCGTTCGTGATTCGCGGCCTCGTCGCCGCGAACCGGCTCGGCTGGCGGCCGCAGGTCTACATCAACCAGGTCGGCGGCGCGACGAACATCATGCGGATCGTCGCGGCGACCACCGGCTCGCGGATCATCCAGAACGCGGTCACGCTCATCTCGGTCAAGGACCCGACCTCGCCCCGCTTCCGCAAGGACAAGGGCATGGCGCTCTACCGGACGATCATGAAGCGGTACCTGCCGCGCGGTGACGTGAACGACGGATTCCACACGTACTCGATGGCGGTCGCGTACACGTTCGAGCAGGCGCTGCGGAAGGCGGGCAGGAACCCGACGCGCGCGTCGCTGCTGCGGGCGGTCGCGAACCTCGACATCAAGAGCAACCCGTTCCTCCTGCCGGGCGTGCGGGTCAAGACGAGCGCCACGGACCACTTCCCGCTCGACCAGGGGCAGCTGCAGCGCTGGTCGAACAACCAGTGGAACCCGCTCGGCCCGGTCGTCTCCGCGAAGCCGTAGCTCAGCTCGTCGCGGGGGCGAGCTCTTCGCGGCGCACGGTGACGATGCGCGGCCCGCTCACCGGAAGGAGCAGCACGACCGTCGTCGTCACGGCGACGCCGAGCCACTGCGAGCCGTCCAGCGTTGCGCCGAACGCGAAGTAGCCGACGGCGGCTGCGGTCACCGGGAACGTGAGCTCGGCCAGCGCGGCGATCACCGCAGGTGTCCGGCGGAGCCCGATGTAGTAGAGCGACAGCGCGACGAGGCCCGTGACGATCGCGAGCGCCGCGATCCATCCGAAGTCGGCACCCGAGGTCGTGAACGGCGCGCCGACGAGAAGCACGGCGACGGCGCTCGCTGGGAGCCCGAACGCGAACCGGAGCGCGGTGATGTGCTGGAAGCGGAGCCTCGTCGCGAGCAGCCGCCCGAGCACCGTCCCCATCGCCCAGAGTGCGGCGGCCGCGATCGCCATCAGCGCGGGGAGCGCCTCGTCCACGTGGATGCCGAACGGAGACGGGAAGGCGATCAGCCAGGTCCCGACCAGGCCCGCGAGCAGGAACCAGCCGTACTGCCGGCGTGGGCGCTCGCCGAGGATGAACCACGCGCCCACGACCGCGAACAGGGGCTGGATCTTCTGGAGCACGACCGGCGTCACCGGATCGCCGTGCACGAACGCCTGCGTGAAGAGGATCGTCGCGATCGCGGACGCGCCGATCCCGATCGCAGCGGCGGCGGCGACGTAGCGCGGCCCTGCGCGCGTCACGGCGACGAAGGCGGCGGGGATCACCGGCAGCGTCAGGAGGACGAGGACGAGGTGCTCGCCGAAGACGATGGTTGCGGCCTCCGTGCCCTGGGCGAGCGGTCGCCGCAGCAGCGCGTCCATCCCCCAGAGCGCGGCGGCGATGGCGATCAGGAACGCGCCGGGCACGGCCACGAGCGGTCCCTTCATGGGCGCGAGCCTAGCGTGGGAGGGGGAGCCGTGCCGCCGACTCCCCCTGCCACTTTTCGTCAGCGTTACTTCGGCGGAATCAGCACGCGGTCGATCACGTGGATGATCCCGTTCGAGGCCGCGATGTCGACCTTCGTGACGCGCGCGTTGTTCACGAAGACCCGACTGCCCGTGACGCGAATTCGCACGGACGGGCCGGCGAGCGTCTTCGCCGACTTGAGCGTGACGACCGTCGACGACGGCGCCTTCCCGCTGATCACGTGGTAGAGCAGCACGCGCTTCAGCAGTTTCGGGTTCTTCTGCACGGCGCGGAGCGTCGCCTTCGGGACGCGCTTGAACGCCGCGTCCGTCGGGGCGAGGACGGTCAGCTCGCCGGTCGCGAGGTCGTCCGCGAGCCCGGCCTTCGTCGCGAGCGCGAGCAGGGTCTTGAACGTCCCCGCCTTCTGCGCGGTCTGGACGATGTTCAGCTGGGTCTCGTTCGTGCGCGCCGGCGCGGCGGCCACGGCGGTCACGGCGACGGTCACGGCGAGTGCGATGAGTGCGGTGAGCTTCTTCACGGTTCTCTCCTCCTGAAGGCGGCCGGTCAGGAACCGGCGCTGGCGATTGCGGGACGGGTGCGGACGGCGCCGATCAGGCGGACGGCCGCGTAGACGCCGGCGATGCCCACGGCGCCGTAGACGATCCGGCTGAGCGAGCTCGTCTCCCCGAACTCGTTGCCGGTGAGTGCGGCGACGAGATCGAATTCGGCGAGCGCGACGAGGCCCCAGTTCAGGGCTCCGACGATCACGAGAACTGCTGCGAGTGCATCGAAGGGACGCACGATCTACCTCCTTTGTCCAGGTTCTGTCCAGGCACCGTACAGGCGGATGACAGGTCTTGTCAAGTCTTTGTCCAAAGTCTGTACACTGTGGCTCGTGAGCGGTTACCTGCGGATCGGAGAGCTGTCCCGGCGGACCGGGGTGACCGAGCCCACGCTTCGAGCGTGGGAGCGGCGGTACGACCTGCTTCGCCCCGAACGGTCCGCGGGCGGGTTTCGCCTCTACACCGACGAGGACGCTGCGCGCGTTCGTGCGATGCGCGATCACCTCGACCGAGGAGTCGCGGCGTCGCAGGCCGCGCAGCTCGCGCTCGCCGAGCCGCCGCGGCCGGACGTCGCTCCGGTCGAGGCGCTCGCGGACGAGCTCGGAGCGGCGCTGGAGGCACTCGACGACGTCGCCTCGCAGGCCGCGCTCGATCGGACGCTCGCGACGCTCAGCGTCGAGGCCGCGCTCCGCGAGGTGCTCCTGCCGGTGATGAGCGAGGTCGGCCGGGCTGGGAGAACGACGAGTCCGTGATCGCCCGAGAGCACTTCGCCACGAACCTCGTGCGCGGTCGGCTGCTCTCGCTCGCGCGTGGCTGGGACCTCGGCGGCGGTCGCCGCGCGCTGCTCGCATGCGCGCCGGACGAGCGGCACGACATGGGGCTGATCGCGTTCGGACTCGCGTTGCGCGCCCGTGGTTGGCGAATCACGTTCCTCGGCGCCGACACGCCGGTCGGCACGCTCGCTCGGGCCGCAGCGCAGACCGAGCCCGATCTCGTCGTCGTGAGCGCCTCGCTCCCGGAACGGCTCGATCCTGCGGAGCTCGCGAAGCTCGCGTCCGCGCACCGGTTGGCTCTCGGCGGTCCGGGCGCGACGGAGGAGCTCGCCGCGACGGTGCACGCCGAGCTCCTGCTCGACCATCCGGTCGACGCCGCCGCGTCGCTCTAGCGCAAGACGATCAGGCTTCGAGCCCGAGCAGGTCGTCGATCGTCTCGCGGCGGCGGACGAGCCGGGCCGTGCCGTCCGCCACGAGCACCGCGGCCGGCCGCGGCACGCCGTTGTAGTTCGACGCCATCGCGAGCGTGTACGCGCCCGTCGCGGGCACGGCGAGCAGGTCGCCGCGGCGCGGGTCCGGGAGGTCGACCGCGTCGATCAGCACGTCACCCGACTCGCAGTGCTTGCCGGCGACGCGGTACGTGCGCGCGGGCGCCTCCTCCGCGCGGTTCGCGAGCAGCGCCGTGTACCGCGCGCCGTACAGCTGCGGGCGCGGGTTGTCCGACATCCCGCCGTCGACGGCGACGTAGCGGACGGTCTCGCTCGCCTGCTTGACGACACCGACCTCGTAGAGCGTCACGCCGGCGGGTCCGACGATCGAGCGCCCCGGCTCGAGCACGAGCCGCGGCATCGGGAGCTCGTGCAGCGCCCACGCGCGCTCGACCTCCGCAAGGAGCGCGCCGACGAACGCCGAGATGTCGGGCGGCGAGGGATCGTCGAGCGACGTGCGCACGCCGAGGCCGCCGCCGAGGTCGACGATCTCGGGGACCCAGCCGAGCCGGCGTCGGCAGTCGGCTGCGAACGCGGCGAGCCGGTCGATCGTCATGCGCGCGGCTTCGACGTCGGTGAGCTGCGAGCCGATGTGGACGTGGAGCCCGAGCGGACGCGCACGCTCGATCGCCTCGATCGCCTGCTCGGGCGGCAGTCCGAACTTCGAGCCGCGCTGGCCCGTCCGGATCGACTCGTGCGTGTCCGCCTCGATCCCGGCGGTCACCCGGACGAGCGTGCGCGAGACGCCGGCCTCCTGCGCGCGATCGATCTCGTCGAGCGCGTCGATCACGACGAGCGCGCCGGCCTCCGCCGCCGCGCGGAGCTCGGCGTCGTCCTTGTTGTTCCCGTGCACGACGAGCGCCTCGCCGGGCACTCCGGCGCGCTCCGCGAACCGGAGCTCGCCGAGCGTCGACACGTCTGCGCCGAACCCCTCCTCGCCGAGCAGGCGCATCACCGCGACGTTCGGGAACGCCTTCGTGCCGTACGCGAGCAGGGCATCGGGCGCGGCGCTCCGGTACGCGTGCGCACGCGAGCGAATGGTCGCCTCGCACAGGACGAGCAGGGGCGTTCCGTGCGTCCGTGAGAGCTCGGTCGCGCGCATCCCGGCGAGCTCGAGCTCGCCCTGCTTCACGACCGCGGTCTCGGGGAACAGCTCGAGCATCGGCAGGATTGTCCCCACTTTGAGCAAGCGCTTCGTCCTCTCCCTCCCCGAGCGGCTCTTCCGGGCACTCGTCGCCGTGCTCGGCGGCGCGCTCCACGAGACGGGGGAGCTCGTCCTGCCCCGCCTCGTCCGTCGCTCTCGTCTCTACGAGGTGACCGCCAAGAACCTCCTCCGGGTGGCGATCGAGCTCGTCGGCCGCGTGGAGGGAGCCCCGACCGTCGAGGAGACGCCGGCGAAGCAGATCGCCGTCCGGAAGGGCGCCGGCAACGTGGTCGAGCTCGGCTCGATCCTCGCGTTCGGGTTCTCGCCGCTCTGGCTGCTCGCGGCGGCGAGCGACATCGCGCGCGGCTCGCGCGTCTACCTCGGCTCGCTCGTCTCGGAGCTGAAGTCGGCCGGCGTGCTGGCCGCCGACGCCGAGGTCGGCTCGCTCGACGAGCTGCTCGGCGTGCTCGAGCGCGGAGCGGGGCGGACCGCGCTCCTCGTCGACCTCCCGCCGCTCGAGCTCGCGGAGCTCCGGCGCTCGGTCGCCGAGCTCCGCGCGGAGGCCGACTCGCTGCCGAGCCAGCAGCAGCTGGCCGCGCTCTACGGGGCGCTCCAGCGCGAGGCGCGAAGGGAGGACCGGACGCTGCTCGAGGTCTCGAGCGGCGTCGGGCTCGCCTTCCTCACCTCGGCGCGGAACGTCGGCCGCGAGCACCTCGTGGTGCCGTACGCCGAGGACTGGGAGCCGCTCCGGAGCGAGGGGTTCGCCGACTACGCGCGCCGCGTCCGCGCGCCGTACGGGCGCGCGGTCACGGGGCACTTCGATCCGGAGCGGGAGACGCACACCGAGCGTCTCCTCACCCGGCTAGGACGCTAGGTCCACCAGTTCTCTTCGTTCACCGCGTCACCGGGCCCGCCCGGTGCGCCGATCGCGATGAACTCTGCGCCTTCGGGGCCTGCCTCCATGCCGCGCATCGTGTCCTTGTGCACGCGGATCACGTCCCAGGGCCCGAGCTCGTGGATCTCGTCGCCCACCTTGAACCTGAGGCTGCCGTTCACGACGAGGTACATCTCCTCCTGGGTCTTGTGCGTGTGCCCCCACGGAACGCGGAAGTTCGGGGCGAGCCGCTGGTAGGTGATCCCGATCAGCTCCGCATCGAGGGCGACGCGTGCGAAGCGGGCCTCGAGGTCGGGCGAGAGGCCGAACTTCGGCGCCTGATCCTCGACCTCTTTCACGTTGACGATCGTGTATCCGCTCATGGCGGCCATTCTGTCGCCTTGCTACATTCACAAACAAGATGAGAAGGGAGCTGCTTCTCTAGCGAAGGGAGCCACGCGGTGCGACGCCGCGGCAACTCCCGACGGCCTCGCGAGAGGCCGTTTTCGTCTCTGGACATGGACCGATACGACCCACACGCGATCGAGGCCAAGTGGCAGGAGGTCTGGGAGGCCGAGCACGCCTTCGAGGTCTCGAACGAGCCCGTGCAACCGAAGTCGTACGTGCTCGAGCAGCTGCCGTACCCGTCCGGCTCGCTGCACATGGGCCACATGCTCGTCTACACGATCGGGGACATCGTCACGCACTTCCGGCGACGGAACGGCGCGCATGTCATGCACCCGATGGGGTTCGACTCGTTCGGCCTGCCCGCCGAGAACGCCGCGATTCGCGAAGGGCGCCACCCGCGCGAGACCGTCGAGCGGAACATCGAGAACATCAAGCGCTCGATGAAGCGGATCGGCTGGGCGATCGACTGGTCGCGCGAGCTCTCGACCCACGATCCCCGGTACTACCGCTGGCAGCAGTGGCTCTTCCTGCGCTTCTTCGAGCGCGGGCTCGCGTACCGCAAGGCGGCGCCGGTCAAGTGGTGCCCGCACGACCAGACGGTGCTCGCCAACGAGCAGGTCACGGCGGACGGCCGCTGCGAGCGCTGCGGCACGCTGGTCGAGTCGCGGCTGATGGAGCAGTGGTTCTTCCGGATCACCGACTACGCGCAGGCGCTGCTCGACGACCTCGACACGGTCGACTGGCCGGAGTCGATCAAGGCACGGCAGCGGAACTGGATCGGCCGCTCGGACGGTGCCGAGATCGTCTTCCGTCTCGAGGAGCTGGAAGTCGACGTGCCCGTCTTCACGACGCGTCCCGACACGCTGTTCGGCGCGACGTTCTTCGTGCTGGCGCCCGAGCACGAGCTCGTGGAGCAGCTGGCCGAGCGGGCGGAGAACGGCGAGGAGATCCGCGAGTACGTCCGGCGCGCGGGTGCGAAGAAGACCGAGGAGCGCGCGGCTGCGGAGGAGAAGACCGGCGTGTTCACCGGGTTCCACGCCGTGAACCCCGTCAACGGCGAACGGCTGCCCGTCTACGTCGCCGACTACGTGCTGACCGACTACGGGACCGGCGCGATCATGGCGGTCCCGGCGCACGACGAGCGGGACTTCGCGTTCGCGCAGACGTTCGGTCTCGACGTGCGCGGCGTGATCGAGCCGCGCGACGCCGACGTCGAGGAGCTGCCGTACGTCTCGTCGTCCGAGGACGACGTGCTCGTCAACTCGGGCGAGTTCGACGGGCTGCCGGCGCCGGACGGCGGGCGGCGCATCGTGGATCGGCTGGCGGCGGACGGCCGCGGGCGCTTCGCGGTCAACTTCCGGCTGCGCGACTGGGGTTGGTCGCGCCAGCGCTACTGGGGCTGCCCGATCCCGGTCGTCTACTGCGAGAACGACGGGATCGTCGCGGTGCCCGACGACGAGCTGCCGGTCGTGCTGCCCGACGTGGAGGACTACAAGCCGTCCGGCAAGCCGCCGCTGGCGCAGGCGGAGGACTGGGTCAACGTGGCGTGCCCGCGGTGCGGCGGTCCCGCGAAGCGCGAGACGGAGACGATGGACACGTTCGTCGATTCGGCCTGGTACTTCCTGCGCTACTGCGACCCGCACGACGAGCAGGCGCCGTGGGACCGCACCGTCGTCGACTACTGGAACCCGGTCGACCTCTACATCGGCGGCGTCGACCACGCGACGATGCACATGATCTACGCGCGCTACTTCGTCAAGGTCCTGAACGACCTGGACATGCTCGGCTTCCGCGAGCCGTTCGCGGCGTTCTACTCGAACGGCTGGGTGACGTTCGGCAAGACGAAGATGTCGAAGCGCGCGGGGAACGTCGTCGGCCCCGACGACTTCGTCGCCGAGTACGGCGCCGACCCGGTCCGCCTGAACATCCTGTTCATCGGCCCCGCCGACCAGGACATGGAGTGGACCGAGGAGGGCGTCGAGGGGATGGCGCGCTTCGTCCGGCGGCTTTGGCGGATCGTGAACGAGGTCGCGTCGGAGGCGCCGCGCGGGGAGCAGGCCGGCGGCCCGCTGGCGCGGAAGGCGCACGCGACGATCGCGAAGGTCACCGACGACATCGGGCGGCGGTTCGCCTTCAACACGGCGATCTCGGCGGTGATGGAGCTGACGAACGAGCTGTCGCGCGACACGCGCGGCGCCGACTCGCGCTTCGCGGCCGAGACCGCGGTCTCGCTGATCCAGCCGTACGCCCCGCACCTGGCCGAAGAGCTGTGGCAGCGGCTCGGGCACGAACGGCTGTGGGAGCAGCCGTGGCCGGTTGCGGACCAGGCGATGCTGGAGCGCGACACGTTCGAGCTCGTGATCCAGATCAACGGCAAGGTGCGCGACCGCCTCCAGGTCTCCGCGGACGCTTCCGAGGAGGACCTGATCGCTGCGGCGAGATCGTCGGAGCGCGTGCGCTCGTTCCTCGACGGCGCGGAGGTGCGGCAGACGATCGTCGTGCCGCGCAAGCTCGTGAACCTCGTCGTCGGAGCGAACGGGACGAACTGACACACACTCGGCACGGAGTCGTCACACACACGTGACGGTTCTGTCGCCAGTCTTGGCGACATGCCGGAGATCGAGGTTTCGCGCGGTCGTGCGCTCGCGGCCGCGGGCGTGCTGCTCCTCGTGCTCGTGCTCGCGGGGCGGTACGTGCTCGGCGCGGGGGCGGCCTCATCGGGTCGCGACGCCGCCGCCGACGTCGTCGCACAGCCGCTGCGTGCCGAGGCGGCACCGCCGGTTGTCGTCCACGTCGTCGGCGCGGTGCGGACGCCGGGGCTGTACCGGCTCGGACGAGGGAAGCGCGTGGCCGACGCGGTGGAGCTCGCCGGCGGTGCTACGGGCAACGCCGACCTCGCGCTGATCAACCTCGCGGCGCCGGTCGCCGACGGACAGCAGATCGTCGTGCCGGCGCGCGCGCCGCCGGTCGCCGCGGACGGCTCGGGTGACGGCGGCGGCGAACAGGCCGCGCAGGGACCGGTGCACCTGAACAGCGCGACGATCGAGCAGCTCGACGAGCTCCCCGGAGTCGGCCCTGTCACCGCGCAGAAGATCGTCGACTACCGCGAGAAGCACGGCGCGTTCTCGTCCGTCCGCGAGCTCGACGCGATCCCCGGGATCGGCCCCGCGCGCCTCGCGCAGCTGTCGGAGCTGGTCGCGCCGTGATCCGAGACCTCCTCGAGCGTCGCCGGGCGCACGTGCTCGGCGTGTCGTGTGCCGCTGGTCTCGCGGCGGCGACGGGGGTGCGCGTGGGCACGCCGCTCGTGGTCGTCGCGGCGGTCGCGGCGGCAGGGTCGACGGCGCTCGTCGTGCGCGAGCCGGCCCGGCTCGCGCTCCTCGCGGCGGCGCTCGCGCTGAGCGGTTGGTGGTGGGGCAGCGCGCGGCTCGACGCGATCGACCACAGCGTCCTGGCGCCGGAGGTCGGCGCCTACGGTGACGCGCTCGCCGTGGTCACCGCTCCGGCGCGGCGCTCGCCGTACGAGGTGCGCGTCGCAGCCCGGGTGCTGCGCTTCCGCGGCCGCGACGTCTCCGAAGCGGTGCAGCTCGAGCTTCCACCCGCACGCGCGCCGCCGCAGGGTGCCGTCCTGTCGCTCTTCGCCGAGGTCGTCGAGCCCGAGCACGACGAGGACTTCGACGAGCGCGCGTTCCTGCGGCGTCGCGGGGTGCACGTGATCCTGCGCGCCCGCGGGTGGCGGATCGTCGGCGCCCGCGGTGGCGTGGGCGGCGTCGCCGACCGCCTGCGGCGCGCGCTCGTGCGCGGCCTCGACGGGCTGACCGGCGAGCGTCGAGCGGTGCTCGCGGGCGTCGTGCTGGGCGAGGACGAAGGGCTGAGCGAGGGGCTCCGCGACGCATTCCGGACGTCCGGCCTCTATCACCTCCTGGCCGTCTCCGGCCAGAACGTCGCCCTGCTCGCGGGCGGGGTCTTCCTGTTCGGCTGGCTCGTTCGCCTGCCGCGGCTCGCGATCGAGCTGACGATCCTGGCGGCGATCGGCGGCTACGTCCTCGCCGTCGGATGGCAGCCCTCGGTGGTCCGGGCCGGCGTGGCCGGGGCGCTGGCGTCGATCGCATGGCTCACGGCTCGCGAACGCGACCCCTGGTGGCTGCTCGTCGCCGGCGCGGTCGTGCTCCTCGCGTGGAGCCCGTACTCGCTGCTCGAGCCCGGCTTCCAGTTGTCGTTCGCGGCGGTGGCGGCCATCTTCGCCGGCGCGCCCTGGCTCGGTCGTCGGCTCGAGGGGTATCCGGTGCCGCGGTGGCTCGCGCTCGTCGTCGCGATCTCGACCGCGTGCGGCGTCGCGACCGCACCGATCCTCTGGCTGCACTTCGGAGCGGTGCCGCTCTACTCGGTGCTCGCGAACGCGCTCGCGGCGCCGATCGTCGGCTTCCTGCTCGGCCTGGCGCTCGTCGCGGGCCTGCTCGCCCCGATCGCGCCGTCGGCCGCGTTCGCGCTTGCGTGGATCGACGGCTGGCTCGCCGCGTACCTCGTGTGGTGCGCCCGAGTCGTCGCGCGGCTCCCGTTCGCGCGGCTGACGTCGGGACGGGTGCTGCTCGCGCTCGTCGCGGCGGTCGGGTTCGCGTGGATCGTCCGCCGGCTGCCTGCACCGCGCCCGCTGCGCGCACTCGTGCTGCTCGGCATCGCGGCGGTCGCGCTCGTCGCGTGGTCGTCTCGAAAGGCCGTCGAGCCGCCACCGCCGCCCAATGGGCTTCGCGTGACGTTCCTCGACGTCGGCCAGGGCGACGGCACGCTCGTCGAGGCGCCGGGTGTGCGCCTGCTCGTCGACCAGGGCCCGCCCGAGGCCCGCGTCGCCGACCAGCTTCGCCGCATGGGGGTGCAGACCCTCACCGCGCTCGTCCTGACGCACCCCCAGCGGGACCACGTCGGCGGTGCGGCCGAGGTCCTGCGGAAGCTCCGGGTCGGCTTCGTGCTCGACCCGCGCCTCCCGACGAGCGGTCCGGAAGAGCGTGCGGCGATGGCGGAGGCACGCCGCGAGGGCGTCCGCGTCGTCGCGGCACGCGCGGGGCGCGCGTTTCGCCTCGGGCCGCTCCGTGTCGCGATCCTCTGGCCGGACGGTCCGGGCTTCCCCGGCGAGGACCCGAACCAGCGAGCGATCGTCCTCGTCGTCACGTACGGCCGGGTCGACGTCCTCCTGACCGCCGACGCCGAGTCCGACGTCACCCTGCCGCTCAACCCGCCGCCCGTCGAGGTGATGAAGGTCGCGCACCACGGCTCCGCCGACGACGGCCTCCGCGAGCTCCTCGAGCTCACGCGTCCCGAGGTCGCGGTCATCTCGGTCGGCCTCGGGAACGACTACGGCCACCCGACGCCGTCGACCCTGCACGCCCTCGAGCGCGAGCCGGGCCTCCGTCTCTTCCGAACCGATCTCGACGGGCGCGTGGTGGTCGAGTCCGACGGGACGCGCATCTGGGTCCGGTCGGAGCGCTGAGTAGGCTTGGCTCGTGGCGGACGACCTGAAGGCGGTCTACCTGCTGACCGGCTCCGACCGGCCGAAGATCGAGCGCGCGCTCCGGCGCCTGCGCGACCGCTTCGACGCAGAGTCCGTCGACCTGCTGAACGCTGCCGAGGTCAACGGCGCGGACGCCGTCGCGGCCAGCAACGCGCTCGGCCTCTTCGGGGGCGAGCGCCTCGTGATCGTCGAGGAGGCCGAGCGCTGGAAGGCCGACGACGCCAAGGCAATCGCCGCCTACGCCGCCGACCCGACGCCAGGTGCTGTCCTCGCCATCGTCGCGGGGGAGCTTCGCAAGGACTCGACTCTGAAGAAGGCCGTCGCGAAGTCGGGGGAGGTGCTGGTCTACGACGTCGACCGCAAGAAGATCGTCGACTGGATGATCCAGCAGTTCGGGACGAACGGTGTCAAGGTCGACCGCGACCTCGCACGCGCGGTCGTCGACGCGGTCGTGCCGGAAGGCCTCGAGCCCGATCTGCACCACCTCGCGAACGAGGTGGCCAAGCTCTCGACGTGGGCAGGCGGGAAGCCCCTCGTGTGGGAGGAGGTGCGCGACCTGGTCGTCCCGTTCGGCGAGATGCCCTCGTTCGCGCTCACCGACGCGTGGGGCCGCCGCGACGTCGTCGCCGTGCTCGCCGCCGCCGAGGCGTCCTTCGAACGCGAGGCCTCACCTCGCCGCGACGTCGCGCCTCGCCTCGTCGGTGCGCTTGCCCGGCACCTCTCGCGCATACAGGAGTGCAAGCGACTGCTCGGCGAAGGTCACACGAGCTCCGAGATCGCCTCGAGGCTGAAGCGCCATCCGTACTACGTGCAGAAGCTCGTCCGCCAGGCCGAGGCGTTCTCTGAGGACGAGCTGCGTGACGCGGCGGTGCGGCTCGCCGAGCTCGACCACGCGCTCAAGGGTGGGTCGCGCCTCTCAGGCGACCTCGAGCTGGAACGCGCGCTCGTCGACGTCACCCGCGGCCGCGACGGCCGCGTCGCGATCGCGTAGAGACTAGGAGCCGGCGCCCGAGACGATCCGCGCCGCCTGCGCCTTCTTGCGCGAGGCGGTGTTGCGGTGCAGCGCGCCGCGGGCGGTCGCCCGGTCGATCAGCCGCACGAGCTCGCGATGCTCCGTCGAGACCTCGTCGGCCTTGCCCTCCTGCGCCGCACGCTCGAGCCGCTTCGTCAGCGTCTTGATCGTCGAGCGGTAGCGGAGGTTCTCGACCCGCTGGCGGGCCGCGATCCGGACGCGCTTCTTCTGCTGCTTGATGTTCGCCATGGCGTGAAAACGCCCGCAGGGCGGGCGGCAGGATGGTAGCAGGCGTCCTCGTATAGTTGCCGCGTGGAGGCGCGCCAGGGCCGCCGGCTTGCGTGGTCCGCGGCGATCTTCTCGATTGCGACGGGCATCTCCCGAGTCCTCGGGCTGATTCGGGACGTGGTGAGCTCCTATTACTTCGGCACCCGCGGGCCGATCAACGCGTTCACCGTCGCGTTCCAGATCCCGAACCTGATCCGGGTCCTCGTCGGCGACGCCGCGCTCTCGGGCGCGTTCGTCCCGGTCTTCAACGAGCTGCTCGAGAAGGGAGAGCGGGCGCGCGCTTGGCGCGTCGCCTCGAGCATCCTCTGGCTGCTGATCCTCGTGCTCACCGCTGTGACGGCGGTCTTCATCCTGCTCGCGCCGGTGATCATGCCGCCGCTGACCAAGGAGTACGACGAGCTCGCCGTCACGCTCTCGCAGATCCTCTTCCCGATCGTCGTGCTGCTCGGAGCTTCGGGGATCGTCGTCGGCATCCTCAACACCTACGGGCAGTTCTCGATCCCGGCGCTGACGCCGGTCGCGTGGAACCTCGTGATCATCCTCGGCCTCGTGCTCGGCGTCCCGCGCGCCGACACGACGGACGGGAAGCTCTACGTCTACGCGGCCTCGATCGTCCTCGGCACCGTCGTGCAGGTGCTGCTGCCGCTGCCCTGGCTGCGCGGCTTGGACGGGCGGCTGCGCGTCGTCATCGACTACCGGGACCCGGCGGTCTGGCGTGTGTTCAAGCTGATGATCCCGGTCACGGTCAGCCTCGGGCTGATCAACCTGAACGCCGTCATCGGGACGTTCGTCGCCGCGGCCCTGATCGACCCGACGATCGCTCCGACCGCGATCGACCGCGCGTTCCGGATCTACATGCTCCCGCAGGGGATGTTCTCGGTCGCGGTCGCGACGGTGCTCTTCCCGACGCTCTCGCGGCTCGTCGCGCGGGCCGACATGGTCGCGTTCCGAGCGACCGTCGCGGAGGGCCTGCGCCAGATCGCGTTCCTGCTCGTGCCCGCGAGCGTGCTCTGCGCCGTGCTCGCCGAGCCGCTCGTCCGGATCATCTATCAGCGTGGCGCGTTCACGCCGGACCAGACGCCGATCGTGGCGAGCGCGCTCGCTGCCTTCTCCCTCGGGCTGACCTTCAACGGGATGATGCTGCTGCTGAACCGCGCGTTCTTCGGGCTCCAGCTCCCCAGGATCCCGACCGTCGTCGCGGGCGCCAACCTCGTCTTCAACACCGCGCTCTACCTGGTGCTCTATCGGGTCGGTGTGTGGGGCGTGCCGCTCGCGATCTCGATCGCGAACATCGCCGGCGCCGCCGCGCTCGTCGTGCTGCTGCAACGCCGGGTCGGCGGACTCGAGCTCCGGCGCACGACCGACGCATTCCTCCGGATCACCGCGGCCTCCGCGGCGCTCGGGGCCGTCTCGTACGGAGTCTGGTGGGTGCTCGACGACGTCTTCGGCCGCAGCTTCCTCGGCCAGGTCGTCTCGGTCGGTGGAGGTATCGCCCTCGGTGGTCTCGTGTACCTCGTCGCCTGCCGCGCGCTCGGGGTGCGCGAGATGCAGACGCTACTCTCGTTGCGGGCGCGCTTCAGGCGCTCGTGACCCCATGGACCAGAGCCGCATCCGCAACTTCTCGATCATCGCGCACATCGACCACGGCAAGTCGACGCTGGCCGACCGCATCCTCGAGCTGACGAACGCCGTCTCGAAGCGGGAGATGCGCGAGCAGGTGCTCGACTCGATGGACCTCGAGCGCGAGCGCGGAATCACGATCAAGGCGCAGGCGGTGCGGGTGAGCTGGAAGGGACACGAGCTCAACCTGATCGACACGCCCGGGCACGTCGACTTCACGTACGAGGTGTCGCGCTCGCTCCAGGCGTGCGAGGGCGCGCTGCTCGTCGTCGACGCGGCGCAGGGGACCGAGGCGCAGACGCTCGCCAACGCCTACCTCGCGATCGAGAACGAGCTCGAGATCGTGCCGGTCGTGAACAAGATCGACCTCCCGCAGGCCGACCCGGACGGAGCGTCCCGCGAGGTCGCGGAGTTGATCGGCGAGTCGCCGGAGCGCGTCCTGCGGATCTCCGCGAAGACGGGCGAGGGGGTCGCGGACGTTCTCGACGCCGTGATCGAGCGCGTTCCGCCGCCTGCGGGTGAGCCCGCCGCACCGGCTCGCGCGCTCATCTTCGACTCCTCGTACGACCAGTACCGCGGCGTCGTCGCGTTCGTCCGCGTCGTCGACGGCGTGTTCCGGCCGCGCGAGCGCCTGCGGACCATGGCGCTCGGCACGCGCTTCGAAGCCCAGGAGATCGGCTTCATGTCGCCGGCGATGCGTCCGGTCGACGAGCTCACGGCGGGCGAGGTCGGCTACGTGATCACCGGGCTGAAGGACGTCTCCGAGCTGCGCGTCGGCGACACGCTCACGACGGAGTCGAACGGCGCCGCCGAGCCGCTCCCCGGCTACAAGGACGTGAAGCCGATGGTGTTCGCGGGCCTCTTCCCGACGGAGTCCGACGACTACCCCGAGCTGCGCGACGCGCTCGAGAAGCTCAAGCTGAACGACGCCGCCCTCTTCTACGAGCCCGAGACGTCGCAGGCGCTCGGCTTCGGCTTCCGCTCCGGGTTTCTCGGCCTGCTGCACATGGAGATCGTGCGCGAGCGGCTCGAGCGCGAGTTCGACCTCGACCTGCTCGTCACCGCGCCGAACGTCGCGTACCGGGTCAAGGAGCGGAACGGCGAATGGCGCGAGGTGCACAGCCCCGCCGACATGCCCGACGAGTTCGAGGAGGCCGAGGAGCCGTACGTGAAGGCGTCGATCATCGTCCCGAAGGAGTACGTCGGCCAGGTGATGGAGCTGAACAACGAGCGGCGCGGGCGCTTCGACCACATGGAGTACCTCTCGCCGGAGCGCGTGCACCTGACCTACGAGCTGCCGCTCGCGGAGATCGTGCTCGACTACTACGACCAGCTGAAGTCGCGCACGCGCGGCTACGCGAGCTTCGACTACGACTACATCGGCTTCCGGCCGGGCACGCTCGTGCGCGTCGACGTGCTCGTCGCGGGGGAGAGCGTGGACGCGCTGTCGCTGATCGTGCACCGTGAGTTCGCGTACGACCGCGGGCGCGCGCTCGTCGAGCGGCTCCGGAAGGAGATCCCGCGCCAGATGTTCGACGTGCCGATCCAGGCGGCGATCGGGTCGCGCGTGATCGCGCGCGAGACGGTCAAGGCGCGCCGCAAGGACGTGCTCGCGAAGTGCTACGGGGGCGACATCACGCGCAAGCGGAAGCTGCTCGAGAATCAGAAGAAGGGCAAGAAGCGGATGAAGCAGGTCGGCGCGGTCGAGGTGCCGCAGGAGGCGTTCCTCGCCGTCCTGAACATCGGACAGGACGGGCGCAAGTGAGCGGCGTCGCCCATCTCTACGTCCACCTTCCCTTCTGCGCGCACCGCTGCGGCTACTGCGATTTCGTGACGGTGACGGGGCGGAGCGAGGAGCACGGGTCATATGTGGACGCACTGCTCCGGGAGCTCGAGCTCGAGCGCGGCCTGCTGTCCGAGCGGCTCGAGACGATCTTCCTCGGCGGCGGAACGCCGACGTTCACCGAGCCCGGCGCGCTCAGGCGGCTGCTCGCGGCCCTCCCGCCGGCAGAGGAGGTGACCGTCGAGGCCAACCCCGAGACGGTCACGCCCGAGCTGGCCGAGTTGCTGTCACGAAACCGTGTCAATCGTGTGTCGCTCGGCGCACAAACGTTCAACACCTCCCTGCTGGACGTGCTGGAGCGGCGCGCCGGCCCCGGCGACGTCTCGCGCGCCTTCTACCGTCTTCGTGATGCCGGATTCGACAACATCAACCTCGATCTCATCTACGGGATACCGGGCCAGAGCACCGCCGACCTCGAGCGCGACCTCGACGAGGCGCTGACGCTCGCCCCCGAGCACCTCTCGTGCTACGAGCTCGAAGCGAAGCCGGGCACTCGCTTCACGCACACGCACGGAGCCGAGCTCGAGCGCCAGGCCGAGGCGATGGAGGACTACTTCGAGCGCGTCGTCGATCGGCTGGCGGGCGCGGGCTACCGCTGGTACGAGACCGCGAACTTCTGTCGGAGCGGCTCGTCCGCGAACGGGCGCGACCTGCGTGCGCAGCACAACCTCGCGTACTGGGAGGGCCGCGACTACCTGGGCCTCGGGATCGGGGCATTCTCGACCATCGCCGGCCGGCGCTGGCGGAACACGCCTCGGCTCCCCGCGTACACGGCGGCGCTCGCATCCGGGGAGGCACCCGCGCGCGAGGTCGAACGCATCGACGAGGAGACGCGCATGCGCGAACACCTGATGCTGGGCCTGCGGCTGGACGAGCCGCTGCCGCTCGCGGAGGTCGAGCCCGCGCTCGACCTGGACGCGCTCGAACGACTCTCCGCGCTCGGCCTCGTCCTGCGTGACGCCGGCACGCTCGCGCTCTCGCCACGGGGCCGCTTCCTCGGCGGCCGCGTGACCGTCGAGCTGCTCGCGTAAAATTCCCTGCAAATGAGCAGCGTCGGCGCACCGGAGCTCACGCCGCGGCAACGCGAGCTGCTCCGCCGCGTCGTCGAGGACTACGTCGCGACCGGGGAGCCGGTCGGATCGAAGGCGCTCGTCGAGCGCAGCGGGCTGACGGTGTCGCCGTCGACGGTGCGGGCCGAGCTCAACGAGCTCGAGCAGCAGGGGCTGCTCACCCACCCGCACACCTCCGCGGGGCGAGTCCCCACCGAGGAGGGCTACCGCTACTACGCCCGCGTGCTGCTGACCGAGCCGGAGCCGCGCCCGTCCGGTCTCGGGCTCGAGCTCGCGGTCCAGAACGAGATCGAGTCGGCGCTCCAGCAGACGACGGAGATGCTGTCGGAGATGACGAGGCTCCTCGCGCTCGTCTCGGCACCGCCGCTCGAGTCGGCGACCGTCAGGCATGTCGAGGTGCTCCTGCTGCAGCCGAACGTCGCCATGGTCGTCGTCATCACGTCGAGCGGCGGCGTCTCGAAGCGCATCTTCTCGACTCCGCAGCCGATCGACACCGGGCTCGTCATGTGGGCCGCCGAATACCTGAACGAGAGCGCCGTCGGCCTGCAGCTCGGAACGCGCACGCTCCGCCAGCGGTTCGACGACCCCGGCCTCCCGCCCCGCGAGCGGGGCTTCCTCGCGCTCCTGCGCCCGGCGTTCGCCGAGCTCGAGCACGAGGAGCAGCGCCTCTTCGTCGGCGGCGCCGCGGGGCTCCTCGGCGAGCTGCGCCAGGACGAGCTCGAGGCGTGCATGCGTGCGCTCCAGCTGCTCGAGCGACGCACGGCTGCGCTGGAGGTGATCGGCAGGTCGCTCCACTCGCCGCGCACGTTCGTCCGCGTCGGCGGAGAGCTCGAGGACCCCGCCCTCAGCGACGTCGCGCTCGTCGGAGCGGGCTACGGGATCCGAACGCGAACGCTCGGCTCCGTCTCGCTGCTCGGGCCGGTCCGGATGGACTACGAGAAGGCGATCCGTTCCGTCCGCTCGGCGGCATTCGAGCTGTCCCGCTTCGTGGAAGGTGTCTTCGAGGACAACTGACGCCGGAGCTACGCTGAGCCGGTGGCGACGACGCGCGACTACTACGAGCTGCTCGAGGTCTCGCGCGAGGCCGACGACGCCGAGCTGAAGCGCGCGTTCAGGCGCAAGGCACGCGAGCTCCACCCCGACGTCTCCGACGCGGACGATGCAGAGGTGCGCTTCCGCGAGGTCGTCGAGGCGTACGAGGTGCTCTCGAAGTCCGAGACGCGCGAGCTCTACGACCGCTTCGGCCACGCCGGCCTCCAGGGCGGGGGGTTCAGGCCGTCGCAGTTCGACTTCGGCAGCCTGACCGACCTGTTCGCCGCGTTCTTCGGCGAGGACATGTTCGGAGCCGGTGGGCGGCCCCGGCGCGCGCGTGGGCGGGACGTCGCAGCCGAGGTCGAGATCGAGCTCGTCGAGGCCGCGAGCGGGACGACCCGCGACGTGCCCTACGACGTCGTCGTCGCGTGCGGACGCTGCGGCGGCGACGGCGCCGAGCCGGGCACGGGAACCCGGGTCTGCGACAGCTGCGGCGGCACCGGCCGGCTGCAGCAGGTGAGCAGAAGCGTCTTCGGCGAGTTCGTGCGCACGCAGGCCTGCCCGCAGTGCGGGGGAGACGGGCAGGTCGTCGAGCAGCCGTGCGCCGACTGCAACGGATCGGGACGCGCCGTCGAGCGGAAGAGCCTCGCGGTCGAGGTTCCCGCCGGCATCCACGACGGTCAGCGGATCCGCCTCTCGGGCGCCGGGCACGCCGGCAGCCTCGGCGGACCGGCGGGCGACGTCTACGTGCGCGTCCGCGTCAAGCGCGACGAGCGGTTCGTCCGTGAGGGCGACGACGTCTACTCGACGATCGACCTCACGATCACCGAGGCCGCGCTCGGAGCGACTCGCACGATCGAGACGCTCGAGGGCGAGGTCGCGATCACGTTCGACGCCGGCACGCAGCCGGGCGAGATCCGCGTGCTGAACGGCCGTGGGATGCCCGTCCTGCAGGGCTTCGGCCGCGGCGCGCACCGGGTGCTCGTGAACGTCGTCGTCCCCCGGCACCTGAACGACGAGCAGCGCAGCCTGCTCGAGGAGTTCGGCCGCATGACGGGCGAGGAGAACTACCGCCCCGACGAGGGCTTCTTCGAGAAGCTGAAGAGCGCCTTCCGCTGACCGGTCTCCGCCGAGTCGCGGTGCGCGTCCCGCTCGAGCGGGCGGAGGAGGCGCGGGCACTGATGCTCGAGCTCGCGCCGGAGGGGTTCGAGGAGCGCGAGCGGGGATCGGAGCTCGAGCTCGCCGCGTACACGGACGGGCTCGGCGGCTCTCGCATCGCCCGCGCGTTCGGCGCGGCGCACGAGGACGACGTCCCGTCGGACTGGTCCGAGCGTTGGCGCACGTTCCATCGGCCCGCGCGTGCCGGTCCGTTCTGGATCGGCCCGTCGTGGGAGGGCGCGCCGGACGACGCGATCGCGATCGTCATCGACCCGGGGCTCGCGTTCGGAACGGGGGCGCACGCGACGACACGGCTCTGCCTCGAGTTGCTCGCAGAGGTACCGATCGGCAGCCTGCTCGACGCGGGATGCGGCTCCGGCGTGCTCTCGGTCGGCGGCGCCAAGCTCGGCTTCG
The DNA here is from genome assembly GCA_963737405.1 of uncultured Actinomycetes bacterium. GTDB lineage: Bacteria > Actinomycetota > Thermoleophilia > Gaiellales > Gaiellaceae > JACCTU01. The sequence continues at coordinate 107,840 of CAVTSL010000006.1, read as the reverse complement.
CCCCCGTGCACGCGGTCGACGACGATCCGTTCGCCATCGAGACCGCGCGAGCGAACGCGGCGGCGAACAACGTCGAGCTCGATGCAGCACCGCTCGACGTCACGCGGGATGACCTGCCCGAAACTGACGTGACCGTCGCGAACATCGCGCTTGCGACGGTCGAGTCGCTGGCGCACCGTCTGCGCTGCCGCGACCTGGTGGCCTCCGGCTACCTCGAGGGTGACGCGCCGCGGCTCGAAGCCTGGACGCACGTCGAGCGGCGAACGCTCGACGGCTGGGCGGCGGACCGGTTCACGCGCCGCGTGTAGGGGTTGCATACGATCAGCGCCGTGGCGACGTTCAGCGTCCGCTTTCTCGGCTGCAAGGTGTCGCACACCGATGCGCAGCAGGTGCGCGAGCGGTTGCTCCGCGACGGCCACACGCGAGGTCGAGGCCGGCGGGGAGGTTGCGGTCGTCAACACTTGCTGCGTCACGAACGAGGCCGTTGCGAAGTCCCGCAAGGAGGCCGGACGCGCCGCGCGGACGCACGCGCGTGTCTACCTCACCGGCTGCGGCGCGAACCTCGCGGGCGACGCGTTCACGGGCTTGCCGGGGAACGTGGTGGTCGTCGCACGTCCCAGCGAGGAAACGCCCGACGTCGTCGCCGGCGACGTCGGTGCGATCGGCTGCGTCCAGTCGGACGCGCGGCTCGACCGGATCCGCGCCTTCGTCAAGATCCAGGACGGCTGCAGCTTCTCGTGCAACTTCTGCGTCGTCCCGCTCGTGCGGGGCCGTAGCCGCAGCCGGACCGCGGACGCCGTGCTGCGCGAGATCCGCCGACGGGTCGAGCAGGGACACCGCGAGGTCGTGCTGACCGGAATCAACCTCGGTTGCTACCGCGATCGCGACGCGGGCTACGACCTCGCGCGGCTCGTCCGGGCGGCCGGAGCGACGCCGGGTCTGTCGCGCCTTCGCCTGTCGTCCATCGAGGTGAACCATGTCGACGAGCGCCTCGAGCGCGCACTGCGCGAGACGCCGAACGTCGCGCACCACCTCCACGTCCCGCTGCAGTCCGGAGACGACGCGGTCCTGCGCGCGATGGCGAGGCGCTACACGGCCGGCACGTACCTGCGCCGGCTCGAGCGCTTCGCCGACTTCAACCTCACCACGGACGTGATCGTCGGCTTTCCGACCGAGGACGACGCGGCGTTCGCGAACACGCTGCGCGTCGTGCGCGACGCCGGCATCACGAGCGTGCACGTCTTCCCGTACTCGCCTCGACCGGGCACGACGACCGCAGCGCTCGACGCCGTTCCGCCGCAGGTGAAGAAGGAGCGAGGCGCGCGGTTGCGCGACGCGTCGCGAGCGGCGCTCGCGGCGCACTGGCGCTCGAAGATCGGCTCGGACGACACGGTGCTCGTCGACCGGCCCGGCCGAGGGTACGGCGACGACTACTCCCCGTGGCTCGTCGACGCGCCGCTCGGCTCGCTCGTCCGCGTTCGCGCCGCCGCGACGACCGACGAGGGGATCCTCGCTGCCTGACGACTGCCTCTTCTGCCGGCTGTACCGCGAGGGCGACCACGTCCGCAGCGCCGACGGGTTCGTCGCGATCCGCGACATCGCGCCGAAGGCGCCGACGCATCTCCTCGTGATCCCCGAGCGGCACATCGACACGTTCCGCGATGTCCACGAGCTCGAGCCCGACGAGGCGAAGCGGCTGCTCGAGTTCGTGGCGGACACGGCTCGCGAGGCCGGTCTCGAGGACTACCGCGTGATCGTGAACGTCGGCCCCGGCGCCGGCCAGACGGTCTTCCACCTGCACTGGCACATCCTCGGGGGTCGTCAGATGGGGGAAGATCTGTGAGCTTGATCGCGCGGATCGAAGACGAGTTGAAGGAGGCGACCCTCGCCCGGGATGCCGAGCGGCGCGACACGCTGCGCCTGATCCTGAGCGCGCTCCGCGGCGCCGAGAAGGAACTGCAGCGGCCGCTCAAGAACGACGAGGAGCTGCAGGTCCTCCAGCGCGAGCGCAAGCGCCGCACCGAGGCGGCCGAGGCATTCCGCGCCGGCGGACGCGAGGAGCAGGCCGCGGCGGAGGAGCGCGAGCTCGCGATCCTCGAGGAGTTCATGCCCGCGCCGCTCTCCGAGGAGGAGATCGAGGAGATCGTCGACGACGTGATCGCCGAGGTCGGCGCGACGAGCATGCGAGACCTCGGCCGGGTGATGGCGGACGTCATGCCGCAGGTCGCCGGCCGTGCCGACGGCTCGACGGTGAGCCAGCTCGTCCGAGAAAAGCTGGCCTGAACCTCTCCCCACCCCTCGGGGTGGGGTTGTGGGCCACCCGCCTCCCTGGCGTCGAGGCTACCCGCGAACGACGCACGCAACCGTCACGGCTTCGTGCCGAGTTTGTGCCGATTTGTCCCCGCCTACACTTGAGACGTGCAGGAGACCCTGTCCATCTCGAACGATGTCGCAGCCGAGCTCGCAGGCGTCGGCGACGGCGTGCTCGACTCGCTCCGCGACCGGCTGCGCTGCACGATCCGGCTCCGCGGCAACCAGCTGACGCTCGAGGGCGAGGACGAGAAGGTCGCGGAAGCCCGCGCGGTCGTCGACGAGCTCGTCGAGCTCGTCGAGGGAGGCCACGAGATCGGCCCCTCGACGGTCGACGCGGTTCTCGGTGCCCTCGACCAGGCGGCCGACATCCGCGACGTCTTCGACGACGTGGTCTGGCGCCACCGCGGGAAGAAGATCGCGCCGAAGACGGTGACGCAAAAGCAGTACGTCGACGCGATCCGCGACTGCACCGTCAGCTTCGGCATCGGCCCCGCGGGCACGGGCAAGACCTACCTCGCGATCGCGCTCGCGGTCGCGGCGCTCTCCGAGCGGCAGGTCGGCCGGATCATCCTCACCCGCCCGGCGGTCGAGGCCGGCGAGCGCCTCGGCTTCCTCCCGGGCGACATGCTCGCGAAGGTCGACCCCTACATGCGCCCGCTCTTCGACGCGCTCTACGACACGATGGATCCCGAGAAGCTGAACGCGTACATGGAACGCGGGACGATCGAGGTCGCGCCGCTCGCCTTCATGCGCGGCCGGACGCTCAACGACTCGTTCGTGATCCTCGACGAGGCGCAGAACACGAGCCCCGAGCAGATGCAGATGTTCCTCACGCGCCTCGGCTTCGGCTCGAAGATGGTCGTGACGGGCGACGTGACGCAGATCGACCTCCCCCGCGAGCAGGCGTCCGGACTGATCCACGTGCAGCGCATCCTCGAGAGCGTCGACGACGTCGGCTTCGTCCAGTTCACGCACAAGGACGTCGTCCGCCACAAGCTCGTCCAGCGGATCGTCGAGGCGTACAAGCGCCACACGGAGGAGACGGGCACTCAGCGCAGTCGTTGATGGTCGCGGTCGAGATCGACAACCGAAGTGGTCGCCAGGTCGACGAGGCCGGTGCGATCGAGCTCGCTCGCAGCGTGCTCGCCGCCGAGGGCGTCGAGGACGGCGAGCTCGGGATCCACTTCGTCGAGCCGGACGAGATCCGGCGCCTCAAACGAGACCACCTCGGCATCGACGAGGCGACCGACGCGCTCGCGTTCCCGATCGACTCGCGCGACGAGGTGCCGGACGGCCTTCCGCGGCAGCTCGGCGACGCGATCGTCTGCCCCGACGTCGTCGGCGAGCAGTGGCGCGAACCGCTCGTCCACGCGCTGCTCCACCTGCTCGGGCACGACCACGGGCCGGAAATGGAGGCGCGAGAGCGAATGCATCGCCAGTGAACGCGCCACGGCTCCGTCCGCCCTCGCTCATCGAGAGCTTCAACTACGCCTTCCAGGGGATCATCCACGTGCTCCGTACGCAGCGGAACATGCGGATCCACTTCCTGTTCGCGATCGCGGTGCTGATCGCCGCGCTCGTGACGGGCGTTCGCAAGATCGAGCTCGTCGCGCTGCTGCTCGCGATCGCGTTCGTTCTGATCGCGGAGATGATCAACACGGCGATCGAGAGCGCGATCGACGTCGCGACGACGTCGTTCGACCCGATGGCGAAGCTCGCGAAGGACATCGCAGCCGGCGCGGTGCTGATCGCGACCGTGACGGCCGTCGCCGTCGGCTACCTCATCTTCGTCGACCGCATCCGCGATCCGAGCCTTCGACTGCTCGACGGACTTCGAGACGCGCCGTTCGAGCTGACGCTGATCGCGCTCGTCCTGACGATCTTCACGGTCATCTTCGCCAAGGCGTACACCGGACGCGGCACGCCGCTCCGTGGCGGGCTCCCGTCGGGCCACGCCGCCGTCGCGTTTGCCGGGTGGATGGCGGTCACGTACCTGCTGGGAAACGAGCGCTACTGGTTCCTCGTCTCGACCGTGACCTTCATCATGGCCTTGCTCGTGGCTCAGACCAGGATCGAGGCAGGCGTCCATTCGTTCTTCGAGGTCTTCCTCGGAGGCCTGCTCGGCGCGCTCGTGACCCTCGTCATCTTCCAGGTGTTCTGGGCATGACCGACGACGAGCTGCTCGCGCGGGCAGACGCGGTGGCCGCGAACGCGTACGCGCCGTACTCGAACTTCCATGTGGGCGCCGCGATCGTGACGCGCGACGGCCGCGTGTTCGAGGGCGTCAACGTCGAGAACGCGGCGTATCCACTCGGCATCTGCGCCGAACGGACCGTCCTCTCGCGTGCGGCGACCGACGGTGTGCGTCCTGGCGATGTCGAGGCGATCGCGATCAACGCGTCGCCCTGCGGCGGTTGTCGGCAATGGCTGCACGAGTGGAAGCTCGACCGCGTCACCTACCGCCGCGCGAACGGCGACATCGTGACGCACACGCCAGACGAGCTCCTCCCTGATTCCTTCGACCTGTGAAGAGCGGGTTCGTCGCTGTCGCGGGTCGCCCGAACGTCGGGAAGTCGACGCTCGTGAACGCGCTCGCGGGCGGCAAGGTCGCGATCGTCTCGGACAAGCCGCAGACGACCCGCCACCGCATCTTCGGGATCGCGAACGAGCCCGACCAGCAGCTCGTCCTCGTCGACCTCCCCGGCTTTCAGCGTCCGCTCGACCCGATGACCGAGCGCATGCAGCGCACCGTTGACGAGTCGTTCGCCGACGTCGACGCCGTGCTCTTCGTGCTGTCCGCGCGCGAGCGCATCGGCGCCGGCGACCGGTTCATCGCCGGGCGCGTCTTCAAGCTCGGCGTCCCCGTTGTGATCGCGCTCAACAAGGTCGACCGGCTGAAGCCCGGCCACATCGCGACGCAGATGGCGACGGCGTCGCAGCTCGGGGAGTTCCACGCGCTCCATCCGGTCAGCGCGAAGACCGGCGACGGCATCCCCGAGCTCCGGGCCGAGCTGTTCGAGCTCCTGCCCGAGGGGCCCGCGTACTTCCCGGTCGATCAGCGGACGAACCTGCCCCTGGAGCTCGAGCTCGCCGAGCTGATCCGCGAGAAGGCGATCCAGCTGACAAGGGACGAGCTGCCGCACGCGATCGGCGTCGAGATCGAGGAGCTCGGCGACAAGGTCGTGCGCGCGGCGCTCTACGTCGAGACGGACTCGCAGAAGCAGATCGTGGTCGGCCGCGGAGGAACGATGGTCCGCGAGATCGGAGCCCGAGCCCGTCCGGAGATCGAGCTGCGGCTCGGCCATCCCGTGTACCTCGACCTGCACGTCAAGGTGCGCGACCGCTGGCGCCGAGACGAGGCGATGCTCGAGCGGCTCGGCCTGTAGACGAATCGGCACGGAATCGGCACGTCGTCCCGACGGTCGACGCCGCGCCGGCGCGTACGGTGTCCCCGGGTTTGCGGGTGGCAGGGCGCCAGTCCTGCCCCACCCGGGTGGGGGTGTGCATGTCGCTTCGGGTCAGCTCTCGCGCGGCAGGTAGTACCGCCGCAGCCACCGGCTGAGACCGTCGAGGCCCGGGAAGAGGACGCGCTCGGTCAGGTTCGCCTGGTCGAGCTTGTCGCGCACCTCCCACTTGAGCTCGGCGGGAATGACGATCCGCCGCACGAGGTCGCTGTGCTGCTCGCACCACTGGTCGAGCGATGCGCTGGCGGACGACATGAGCGAGAAGAGCGCGTACTGGTTGACGATCCGGTCGTCGAACGACGGTGGCTCGAGGAACAGCACGAAGTCGTCGTCCTCGGCGAGGTGGTCGAGCTCCGAGCGCCTTCGCGCCACGCGGTCGATCATCTCGGCGGTGAACACGTTCGCCCCTTCGTCCCGGACGACCTCCTGGAGCGGCGCGGGCAGCAGCTCGTGTGCGCGGACGTAGTCGAGCGTCCAGACGACGCCGTCCTCGTCGTACCGATCGAGCGCTGACGTCGCGAAGTGCAGCGCGACGTACGGCGAGTGCGTCCAGTCCAGCAGACGCGTCGGCAGCCCGTGGTGTCGCGCGAGCGCGAGCCAGTTCCACGTCGAGTCGTACGGCACGTCGCCACGCCGCGCGTAGCGGCGGAAGCTCCGCAGCAGCGGCTCCTCCAACGCTTGCGGATCGCCACCCAGCCGTTGCAGGCTCGTGTCGAGCCCTTCGGCGGCCGAGGCGCGACCGCGGTACGCCGCGTTGGAGCGATGCCGGCCGAGCTGCTCGCGCCAGAGATCCTCGAACAGGCGCTCGTTCAGCTCGGTCCAGCTCGCGACGCGGATCTCCTGCACGCCCGAGGGTGTTCCCGCGGCGGGCGTCGCTAGACCCGGCGGCGCGGCGCGCAGCTCCGAGGCCGCTTCGCCCGCGGATGGCACTGACGCGGACGAGGGCGCCGCTTGGTCGCTCGTCGGTTCGGCCGCATGCGCGGGGCGAACGATGACGGTCGACCCGGACGGCGGAGCTAGACTCGATTCATGGCCCAGGCACCCGCTCTGCCGCGGGGCTTCGAGCTCCCGCTGGAGCCGCGTCTTCCCAGGATCGGCTCGATCGACCAGGTCGCCGTCGAGGAGCGCGCCGCGTCGCTTGCGAAGCGCTCGATCAAGCGCGACGCGAAGCTGTTCGCGCTCGACCTCGCGATCCGGATGATGGACCTGACGACGCTCGAAGGGTCCGACACGCCGGGCAAGGTCGCGGCGCTCTGCTCGAAGGCGATCCGCCCCGATCCCGTCGACCGCACGATCCCTTCGGTCGCGGCGATCTGCGTGTACCCGAACCTCGTCCCGTACGCGAAGGAGAGGCTCGAAGGGAGCGGCGTCAAGGTCGCGTCCGTCGCGTCAGGCTTCCCGTCCGGGCAGTACCCGATCGAGATCAAGCTCGCCGACGTGCGCTCGGCCGTCGAGCTCGGCGCGGACGAGATCGACATGGTGATCGACCGCAGCGCGTTTCTCTCCGGCCGGTACGCCAAGGTCTACGACGAGATCGTGCGGATCAAGGAGGCGTCCGGCCCGGCGCACCTCAAGGTGATCCTCGAAACAGGTGAGCTCGGAACGTACGACAACGTCCGCCGCGCATCGCTCCTCGCGATGGCCGCGGGCGCCGACTTCATCAAGACGTCGACCGGGAAGATCTCGCCGGCCGCGACGCTGCCGGTGGCGCTCGTGATGCTCGAGGCGATCCGCGACGTGCACGACGAGACCGGGCGCCTGGTGGGCTTCAAGCCCGCGGGCGGGATCCGGAACGCCAAGCAGGCGGTGCAGCATCTCGTCCTCGTGCACGAGACGCTCGGGCCGGACTGGATGACGCCGGACCTCCATCGCTTCGGGGCCTCGTCGCTCCTGAACGACGTGCTGATGCAGATCCGCAAAGAGAAGACGGGCCGCTACCAGAGCCCCGACTACTTCACCCTCGACTGAGGTGGCCGTGAACAGATCGGCACAAACCCGGCACAAAACCCGCGACCGCGCGCCCGTACGCTTCACCCCACCCATTGAAGGGTGGGGGGTGGGAGGTGGGGAACGGCCCTCCGCCCGCTTCCGCCCCGTCCCCCGGAGGCACGGCTCGTGAGCGACCTCGAGCGCAAGCCGGATCGCGCCCCCGTTCCGTCCGACTGGACGTACGCGCCGGCGCCCGAGTCCCGCGACATCGTCGAGCTCGAGGATCGGTACGGCCTCTACGTCGGCGGGCAGTGGCTCGAGCCGCGCGGGACCTACACGACGATCAACCCCGCGACGGAGGAGCCGCTCGCTGAGGTCGGAGAGGCGACGGAGGAAGAGGTCGATCTCGCGGTCCAGGCCGCGCGGGCGGCGTACGAGAACGGCTGGGCGAAGCTCGCGCCGTCGGAGCGCGCGAAGTACCTGTACCGGATCGCGCGCATCCTCCAGGAGCGCTCGCGCGAGTTTGCGGTCCTCGAGTCGCTGAACGGCGGCAAGCCGATCAAGGAGTCGCGCGACGTGGACCTGCCGCTCGCGGCGGCGCACTTCTTCTACTACGCGGGCTGGGCGGACAAGCTCGAGTACGCGTTCCCGAACCGCAAGCCGGAGCCGGTCGGCGTCGCGGGGCAGATCATCCCGTGGAACTTCCCGCTGCTGATGCTCGCGTGGAAGATCGCGCCGGCGATCGCGTGCGGGAACACGGTGGTGCTGAAGCCGGCGGAGACGACGCCGCTCACCGCGCTCCTCTTCTGCGACGTGCTCCGCCAGGCGGAGCTGCCGCCGGGCGTCGTGAACATCGTCACCGGCGACGGACGAACGGGCGCGGCGCTCGTCAAGCACCCGGGCGTCGACAAGATCGCGTTCACGGGCTCGACCGACGTGGGGAAGGCGATCCAGCGCGAGCTCGCCGGCACCGGAACGAAGCTCACGCTCGAGCTCGGCGGGAAGGCCGCGAACGTCATCTTCGACGACGCGCCGCTCGACCAGGCGGTCGAGGGGATCGTCAACGGCATCTACTTCAACCAGGGCCACGTCTGCTGCGCGGGCTCGCGGCTGCTCGTGCAGGAGTCGATCTACGAGCCCGTCGTCGAGAAGCTCAAGCGCCGCCTCTCGACGCTCCGGGTCGGCGACCCGCTCGACAAGAACACCGACGTCGGCGCGATCAACTCGAAGATGCAGCTCGAGAAGATCGAGGAGCTCGTCGAGGCGGGCAAGGAGGAGGGCGCGGAGATCTACCAGCCGCCGTGCCGCCTGCCGGAGAAGGGCTACTGGTTCGTGCCGACGGTCTTCACGAACGTCGCGCAGAGCTATCGGATCGCGCAGGAGGAGATCTTCGGGCCGGTGCTCTCGGTCCTGACCTTCCGCACGCCCGACGAGGCGGTCGAGAAGGCGAACAACACGCCGTACGGGCTGAGCGCCGGCGTCTGGACGGAGAAGGGCTCGCGCATCCTCTGGATGGCGCAGCAGCTCCGCGCCGGCGTCGTGTGGGCGAACACGTACAACCGCTTCGACCCGACGTCGCCGTTCGGCGGGTACAAGGAGTCCGGCTTCGGGCGCGAGGGCGGGCTGCACGGGCTCGAGCCGTACCTCAAGTTCGACTCGGAGGCGTTCGGCGGATGAGCCGGCTGCCGGTCAAGAAGACGTACAAGCTCTTCATCGGCGGCGCGTTCCCGCGCTCCGAGTCCGGCCGCACCTACGAGGCCGAGGGCCAGAACGTCGCCCGTGCGTCCCGCAAGGACGTCCGCGACGCCGTCCGCACCGCGCGTCCGGCGTACGAGAAGTGGGCCGCGATGACCGCGTACAACCGCGGCCAGGTGCTCTACCGCGTCGCCGAGATGATGGAGGCGCGCCGCTCGGAGTTCGCCGAGCTCTGCACGGGAACGAAGGAGGTCGACCGCTCGATCGACCGCTTCGTCTGGTACGCCGGCTGGGCCGACAAGCTCCCGCAGGTGCTCGGCGGCGCGAATCCCGTGGCCGGCCCGTACTTCAACTTCACGGTGCCGGAGCCGACGGGTGTGGTCGGCGTGCTGGCGCCCGACGAGCCGCCGCTCGCGGGGCTCGTCTCACGCATCGCCCCGGTGCTCGTGGGCGGCAACGCGGTGGTCGCTGTCGCGTCCGAGACGAATCCGCTGGCCGCGATCGAGCTCGCGGAGGTGCTCGCGACCTCCGACGTGCCCGGGGGTGTCGTCAACATCCTCACCGGCCACAAGGACGAGCTCGCACCGTGGCTCGCGGGCCACATGGACGTGAACGCGATCGACGTGACGGGCGCGGACGGGCTCGTGCCCGACCTCGAGCGGCTCGCCGCCGAGAACGTCAAGCGCGTCGTCCGCGGTCAGGCCGACGGCCAGAGCCCCTGGCAGATCGCGGACTTCCTCGAGCTGAAGACCGTCTGGCACCCGATCGGCCGCTGAGCGCCGGATCAGCCGGCGAGCTCGGCCTCCCCGGTTAGCGAGGTGGGGGCGGAGTTGGCGGAGGCGGGAGCCCCATGCGCTTGTCCCGCTTCCGCTCGCCGGAGCGCACGTCGATCCCGCCCATCAGCGACCACGCGCGCACGCGGATCAGCGGGCCAGAGCCTCCCGGCGCGACGCGGTTGTCGTTTCCGCCCATGAACGCGAAGCCGGAGAACTCGACGCGCGAGCCCTCGGGCACCCAGATGTCGGAGCCGCCCATGATCGCGATCGCCGTCACGGTCGTCTCGCCCTCCGGGAACTGCGCGTGCCGGAGGTCGAGGTCGCTGCCGCCCATGACGTCGAGCACCACGCTGTGCTCGGGTGCGACCTCCTCCGTCCGGTCACTGCCGCTCATGACCGAGACGAGCCAGCGCCGCTTCTTCGCACGCCTTGCGGGTGTCGCGGCCGTCGTCCCGACAGGAAGGTCGCGGGTGAGCGCCTCGAGCTCCTCGCCGGTACGGGCCTCGTACGCGCGTTCCATCCGCTCGACGAATTCCTCGTAGGTGATGCGGCCCTGCGCGTGATGGTCGCCGAGCGTGCGCACCGTCCGCTCCCGGTCGGCGTCCGCGACGCGCAGCGCCGGTGCCCGCTCCTCCGCCATGACGGCAGTCTGCCCTGGGCTGCGTCGCGAGGCAACGGCACGGTTAGCATCCGGCGCGCGTGAACGAACAGGCCTCTCACCGGCTGAGCCAGGCCGTCGCCGAGGGCGACGGGATCTCGGTGCTCGTCGAGGTGCCCGACATGCAGACCGCGGCGTCCGCCGAGGAGCAGGGCGCGGACGGCGTCGTCGTCCGGCAGCCGCTGCCGTCGCTCCGCGACGCCACAGAGCTCCCGATCCTCTGGTGCGCCGACGGTCCCGACGCTGCGAGCGCCGCAGGTGCCGACGCCTGCCTGCTCGTCGCACAGCGCTACCACGACGACTGGGACCGGCTCGCGGACGACCACGCCCACGTGCTCGAGCTCGGGCTCGACGTCGTCGTCGAGGTCCGCGACGAGGAGGAGCTCGAGGAGGCGCTCGAGCACGTCGACCCGGAGATCTTCCTGCTCGCCGGGAACGACGACCCCGACGTCGACGACCTCGACCACGTGCTCGAGCTGCTGCCCGACGTGCCCGCCGGGAAGCTCGCGGTCGCCCACATCGCCGCCGCCTCGCGCGACGACGTGCTCGCGCTCGAGCGGGCCGGCGTCGACGCCGTTGTCGTGGAGACGCGCGACGTTCGCGCGCTCGTCGGTGACGAGCCTCCCGAAGTGTGAGCGGCCGAACCGGCCACGGCCGTGACCGCTCCGACCGCTGAGCCCGATAGCCGCTGGGGCGGTCCCGCGACCGTTCTCGCGCTCGTGCTGGTCGGCGCTGCCGCGATCCGGCTCGTCGGGATCCGCTACGGGCTGCCGTACGGCGGGCTGCTGAACCCGGACGAGCGTCAGGTCGTGCCGCGCGCCTGGGCGATCACGCACGGCGGCGGGCTCGATCCGAGCCCGTTCTTCGACTGGCCGAGCCTGCTCACGTACGTTCTCGCCCCCTTCCAGGCGTGGCAGCCGGCGCCGTCCTACCTCACCGCGCGGCTCGTCGTCGTCGCGATCGGCGTCGGCGGCGTCGCGGCGGCATGGTGGCTCGGCGAGCGCTCGTACGGCGTGACCGCCGGCGGCGTGGCTGCGGTGGCGACCGGTATCGCGGGCGTCCACGTCGCCTACTCGCGGATGGCGGTGACCGACATCCTCCTCACGACGCTCGTCACGGTCGCGCTCGCGCTCCTCGTCTCGGAGAGGCTCGAGCTCGCCGGGGTCGCGATCGGCCTGGCGACCGCCGCGAAGTGGCCGGGGGCGATCGCGCTCGTCCCGCTCGTCGTCGTGGCCTGGGGCCGATGGAACCGGCTGGCCCGCTCGGCCGCCCTCGCGCTCGGCGCGTTCGCGCTCGGGAGCCCGTTCGTCTTCGTCCACCCGCGCGAGGCCGCCTCGGACTGGTGGGACGTCCACGAGCACGCGCGGCAGGGGTGGCTCGGCTTCGAGCACGACTCGTTCTCGGCGATCGCGTTCACCGAGAAGCTGTGGGACTCGCTCGGGCCCGTCCTGATCGTCGCGGCGGTCGGCCTCGCCGTCGCGATCGCGCGCCGCGACCTGGCCGACCGCGTCCTGCTCTCGTTCGTCGGCGCCTATTCGCTCTCGCTCCTGCCGCTCGGGTCGCACTTCGACCGCTACGTCCTGCCGCTCATCCCCGTCCTCGGCGTCCTCGCCGGCCGCTTCCGGCAGTTCGCGCCCGTGACGCTGCTGCTGCTGATCGTTCCCTTCACGTGGACCGTCCGCGACACGCGCGAGCTCACGAAGGAGGACACGCGAGCGGCGGCGGTCGCCCGCGTCGAGCGCGCGGTCGGAAGCAAGCCGCTGGCGGAGGACCCGGGCCTGCCCCGGATACGCGGGGACGTCGTCTCGCTCGAGCTCCCGACGCGGTGGTCGCACGACCCGCGTCGGTCGTTCTCGCGCCTGCCGGCGGGGAGCTTCGTGTGGGTGAACGGCGACGTCGCCGACCGGGTCCGCGACGCGCGCGACGTCTATCCGCGGGAGAACGCGTTCTACGACGCGCTCGCACGCCGCGCCCGGCTCGTCTTCCGGAGCGAGCCGAGTGACCGGCTGGCCGGGCCCTGGGTCGCGCTGTACCAGCTACCGTCAGGCGCGTGAAGGCAGGGCTCGAGCGGGCGTCGCTCTTCTTCGCGGTCTTCGTCTCGGGCGCAGTGCTGCTCGGAGTCGAGATCGCGTCGAGTCGCGTCCTCGCGCCGTTCTTCGGCAACTCGCTCTACGTCTGGGGCGCGCTGATCGGCGTCGTCCTGACGGGGCTCGCGATCGGCTACTGGCTCGGCGGCGCGCTCGCAGACCGCTATCCGTCGGTCTGGCTGCTGCTCGCGATGATGGGCCTCGGGGCGCTGCTCGTGCTCCTGATCCCCTACGAGGACGACCGGGTGCTGCAGTGGGTCGTCGACTGGGATCCCGGCGCGCGGCTGAACCCGCTCGTCGCCGCGGTCGCGCTCTTCGGGCCGATGAGCGTCGTCCTCGCGTCGGTGACGCCGATCGCCGTGCGGATCTCCACGCTCGACGTGGCGACGCTCGGCCGCACGGCCGGCCGCCTCTTCGCCGTCTCGACCGTCGGGAGCATCGTCGGAACGTTCGCCACCGCGTTCGTCCTGATCCCCGAGTTCGGGACCGACCAGCTGCTCGCGCAGAGCGCCGCGTGGCTCCTCGCCGGCACGGCGCTCGTGGCAGCGGCGCGCGCGCTGCCGATCGTCGCCGTCGCCGGGCTCGCCGCAGGGGCCGCCGCGGCCGCGCTCTCCGTCTCGCTCGCGCCGGAGCAGGGCGGCCGCCTCACCGCGGCCGCGGCGCAGAACTACTCGCCCGTCTACCGGCTCCGCGAGAACGACGTCACCGGCGCGCCGGACTACCGCGCCGAGGGCTTCCAGGTCGTCTACCGGAAGGACAGCGCCTACCACCGGATCGCCGTCGTGCAGGACGACCGGGACCGGTACCTCCGGTTCGACAGCTCGTTCCAGAGCGCGATGGAGCGCAAGCGCCCGTTCGTGACGCCGTTCGAGTACGTCGACTACCTCTCGCTCGCGCTCGCGTACCGCCCCGAGGCGCGGAGCATGCTCTTCGTCGGCCTCGGCGGCGGCTCGGCGCCGAAGCGGATCTGGCGCGACTTCCCGGAGATCGACCTCCAGGTCGCGGAGCTCGATCCCGAGGTCGTGAACGTCGCCTACCGCTACTTCGCGCTCCCGAGGAGCCCGCGGCTGGCGGTCGAGGTCGAGGACGGCCGGCGCTACCTCCAGCGGCACGACCGGCGCTTCGACGTGATCGTCCTCGACGCGTACTACTCGGACTCGATCCCGTTCCATCTCGCGACGCAGGAGTTCATGAGGCTCGTGCGCGACCGGCTCAATCCGGGCGGCATCGTCGTCGCGAACATCATCGGCGCGCTCGAGGGGCCGGAGTCGAAGCTCTTCCGCGCCTTCTACCGCACCTACCGCTCCGTGTTCCCGAGCGTCGCCGTCCACCCGGTCGACTACCAGCGCGACGCGACCTCGATCCGGAACATCATCGTCGTCGCCGCGAACGCTGCGCTTCCGCAGACCGACTTCCTGCAGCAGCGCTGGGACACCGTGCGGCAGGACCATCCGCGGGCGCCCGACCTGAAGCGGGCGATCGCCCTCCGCTACGAGAAGTTCGTCCCGACGCGCGACGTCCCGGTCCTGACGGACGACTACGCGCCGACGGACGCGCTGCTCCTCGTCGACTAGGAGGGCTCGGCGAGATAGGCGCTGTGCCCATCCCGCCAAACCCTCCTAGCCGAAGAACGCCTTCGCGACCTCGAACCACTCGGGCGGCACGGTCTTCAGCTCCTTCGTCGCCTCGTCGAGCGAGACGTCGACGATCGAGTCGCCGTGGAGCGCGGCCATCCGCCCGAACTTGCCCTCCATCACGAGCTTGGCCGCCTTGAGCCCGTAGCGCGTCGCGAGGACGCGGTCGCGAGGCGTGGGCGTGCCGCCGCGCTGGACGTGACCGAGCACCGTCACGCGCGTCTCGTACCCGGTCCGCTGCTCGATCTCGTGCGCGAGCGCATCGCCGACGCCGCCCAGCTTGACGTGGCCGAACTGGTCGGTCTCGCGCGCCGCCTCGCCGACCAGCCGCCGCTCACCCGACTCGTACGTGAGCTCGTAGCCCTCGCTCACGACGACGATCGAGAAGTTCGGGCCGCGGTCGTGGCGGCGGCGCAGATCCTCGCAGGCTGCCTCGACCGTGATCGGCTGCTCGGGGATCAGGATCACGTCGGCGCCCCCGGCGATGCCGCTCATCACGGCGATCCAGCCGGTGTGCCGGCCCATCACCTCGACGACCATCACGCGGTTGTGCGACTCCGCCGTCGTGTGCAGCCGGTCGATCGCCTCCGTCGCGATGAAGACCGCGGTGTCGAAGCCGAAGGTGTAGTCGGTCGCGGCGAGGTCGTTGTCGATCGTCTTCGGCACGCCGACGACCGGAAACTGCTGTTCCCGGTAGAGGCGGGCGGCGACGCCGAGCGTGTCTTCGCCGCCGATCGCGACGAGCGCGTCGAGGCGCGCCTCGCGGAAGTTCGTCAGGACGCGGTCGACGGAGTCCGTCTTGAACGGGTTCGTCCGCGTCGTGCCGAGGATCGTGCCGCCGCGCGGCAGGATCCCCGAGATCTCGCGGAGCCCGAGCGGCTGGAACAGCCCCTCGACGAGCCCCTTCCAGCCCTCGCGCACGCCGACCACCTCGTGGCCGTTCTGCAGCGACTCCCGCGAGACCGCGCGAATGACGGCGTTCAGGCCCGGGCAGTCGCCCCCTCCGGTGAGCATCGCGATCCGCACGGCTCTGGCAGCCTAGTGCGATCGAACGGCTGCCCGTCCCCGCTACTCCGAAGGACGTCACGGCGGGCTGGCTCACGTCCGCGCTCACCGAGAGCGGCGCGTTGACGCGAGGCTCGGTCGTCGACGCCGAGTGGAGGACGATCGGCGCTGAGTACGGCTTCGCGAGCTGCACCGGTCGCGTCGACCTGCGGTACGACGCTGCAGACGGCGATGCACCGCCGTCGCTCGTGGCGAAGCTGCCGACGCACGGCGTCCGGGAGGTCCGCTTCTACCGCGAGGTTCCGGGGGCGCCGCGGCCGGCGCTCTACTACGCCGACGCCGACGACGCCGAGCGTCGCGCGATCCTGCTGCTCGAGGACCTGACGCAGGCTCGGCAAGGCGACGTCCTCGCGGGCTGCTCGGTCGAGGATGCCCGCCGCGTGCTCGGGGCCGTCGCGCCGTTCCACGCCCGGCACTGGCACGCCGAAGCGGCACCAGCGTGGCTGCGCGGTGACGCGCGCGATCCGCTCGCTCGGCAGGCTCGCTTCGACGAGCTCGGTGCCCCGGTTTCTCGAGCTCCAGGACGCGAGGTTGCCGGCCGATGTCCGAGACCTCGTCGAGCGGCTTCGCTCACGCCTCGCGGACGTGATCGCTCGGCTCGACGGCAGTGCGACGACGCTGATCCACTGGGATCTCCAGCTCGACAACGTCCTCTTCGACGCCGGCCTCGAGCGACGCGTCGCGGTGCTCGACTGGGAGACGGTCCGCGTCGGCAATCCGGCCTGGGACGTCGCGTCGTTCCTCTACGGCTCGCTCGACGTCGGAGCGCGCCGGGAAGCCGAGGAAGAGCTGCTCGACGAGTACGTCGCGCTGCTCGTCGAGCACGGTGTCCGAGGGTACGACGGCGGCCGGCTCCTTCGCGACTGTCGCCTCGCGCTGCTCGTCCTCCTGGCGGCCAATGTCGGTTGGCTCGCGCAGCCGCTGCCGCAGCCGGAGCGCGAACGCGAGCGCGCCCTTCGAGACGCGGTCTTCTCGGACGGACGCCTGGTCGCCGCCCTGCTCGACCACGACGTCGGGTCGCTGCTCGAGCCGTGAGCTCGAGTGCCGAAGGTGGGAATCGAACCCACACGGCCCGAAGGCCACCGGATTTTGAGTCCGGCGCGTCTGCCAGTTCCGCCACTTCGGCCTGCGAACGAAGCCATGTTAACGGCGTGTTGCGCGCGACGGTTCCGACTTGATCCCGTCCGGCGCTGCACTGATACTCCCGGCGCTGTAACGCGCGTACCCCGATCTGCAGACGGAGGAGGAGCATTGAGAAAGCGCAGTTTGCTTGCGCTCTTCGCGTTGCTGGTCGGCTCGCTTGCCCTTGTGGCGGCGGGCTGCGGCGGCGACGACGAGGGGAGCGGCGGAGGGGGCGGCTCGATTCAGGCGCTGCCCTCGTCTTCGTGCACGGGCATCGAGTACAAGGGCGAAGGCGATCCGGACTACCTGATCGTCTCGGACCTGCCTCTTCAGGGCTCGAGCCGCACGCAGACGACCCAGATCGTCGGCGCCATCCGCTACCTGCTGGACAAGCAGGGTTGGAAGGCCGGCGACCACAAGATCGCCTTCCAGTCGTGTGACGACGCGACTGCACAGGCCGGCAAGTGGGAGTCCGGTAAGTGCTCGCAGAACGCGAACGCGTACGCGGGGAACGAGAAGCTGATCGGCGTGATCGGCACGTTCAACTCCGGCTGCGCGGCGATCGAGATCCCGGTCCTCAACCAGGCCCCGAACGGCGGCATCGCGATGCTCTCGCCTGCCAACACGTTCGTCTGCCTGACCGAGGGTGGCCCGGGCTGCGAGGACACCGAGCCGGACAAGTACTACCCGACCGGCAACCGGAACTACGCCCGCGTCGTCCCGCACGACGCGTACCAGGGCGCGGCGATGGCGGAGTTCATGAAGGGCGAAGGCGTGAAGAGCGTCTACATCCTCAACGACAAGGAGGCCTACGGCCTCGGCGTCGCGACGAACCTGCGGAACGCAGCTGAGCACCTCGGCATCAAGGTCGCCGGGTTCGAGGCGTGGGATCCGAAGGCCTCGTCGTACGAGGGCCTCTTCCGCAAGATCGGCGGAACGGGCGCCGACGCCGTCTTCCTCGGCGGGCTCATCGACGAGAACGGCGCGAAGGTGATCAAGGACAAGGTCGCCGTCCTCGGGAAGAACGAAGGCGGCAAGGTCATGCTGTTCGCACCGGACGGCTTCACGACGCAGCAGACGATCGACGAGGCCGGCACCTCTGCGGCCGGGATGTACATGTCGGTCGCTGGTGTGCCGATCGACCAGTTCAAGGGCGCGGGCGCCGAGTTCGCCAAGGCGTTCAAGCCCACGCTCGGCGGCAAGGAGATCGACCCGTACGCCATCTACGGCGCACAGGCCGCGCGGGTGATGCTCGACGCGATCGCCGCGTCGGACGGCAGCCGCCAGGACGTGATCGCGAAGATGTTCCAGACGAAGGTCAAGGACGGCTATCTGGGCTCCTTCGACATCAACGAGAACGGCGATCCCTCCGGCGCAGAGGGAGCGGTCGTCGGCTTCACGGTCTACAAGGCGACGGACAAGCTCACCACGGACAAGGTGATCTCTCCGAAGCCGGAGGACGTCGAGGCCGCGAGAGGCTCCTGATCGACGCCTGATCGAAATCGGACTGAAGAGAGGGAGGGCCTTCCGCCCTCCCTCTTTTCGGTTTAGGTTCTCCGACACACGTGGCTGATGCGGCGCGCACCGAGAGAGGTTCTGGCCGGTCGAGCATCGGGGCCTTCATCCCGCGCACGTTCATCGGCTGGCTCGGGGTCTTCTTCGTCGGATTGCTCGTCTTCGCGCTCGGCGCGAACCTCGTCAACGACCCGGCCGAGTTCTTCAACGTCGCGTTCATCGGCCTGACGAACGGGGCGGTCTACGCGCTCGTCGCACTCGGCTACACGCTCGTCTACGGCATCCTCCAGCTGATCAACTTCGCGCACGGCGACGTGTTCGCGCTCGGCGGGCTCGTCGCGAGCAGCGTGATCATCAGCTGGTTCGGCCTCGGTGCGGGGTCGAGCACCGCGCGAGACGGCACTCGGGATCACCGTCGCGCTCGTTGTCGCGGTGATCTTCGCGTCGACCCTGAACACGGGGATCGAGCTCGTCGCGTACCGTCGACTCCGGAACGCGCCGCGGCTCGCGCCGCTGATCACCGCCGTCGGCATGTCGTTCATCCTCCAGGACGTCGGGCTGATCCGGTACGGCGTCGAGTTCCAGACGACGGAGAAGCTCATCCCGAACCGGGACGCGTTCACGATCGGAGGCGTGCACTTCCCGTGGGACAAGTGCGGCGTCCTGCTGCTGACGATCCCCGTGCTGGTCGCGCTGACGTGGCTCGTGCGCTCGACGAAGCAGGGCAAGGCGATGCGCGCCACCTCGCAGGACATGGACGCGGCGGCGATGATGGGCATCAACGTCAACCGCACGATCTCGTTCACGTTCGCGCTCGCCGGCGGACTCGCCGGTGCCGGCGGCCTCCTCTACTTCCTCCACTTCACGTCGATCCGGTACGACACCGGCTTCCAGATCGGACTGATCGCGTTCACCGCGGCGGTGCTCGGCGGGATCGGGAACCTCGCCGGCGCCGTGCTCGGCGCGCTGATGATCGGACTGATCGAGCAGTTCAACGAGGGGCTCGAGCTGTACTTCCCGGGGAGCGACTGGACCCGCTCGCTCGTGTTCGGGATTCTCATCGCCACCCTCGTCTTCAGGCCGGAGGGCCTGCTCGGAGAGAGGACGCCCGAAGGTGCGTGAGTGGATGGACACGCTCCCGGCGCCGGTGCAGCGCCTCTTGCTGCCCGTCACGGTCATCGTGTTCGCGGTCCTCTATCCGACGCTGCTGCCGTACCTCGACGACCTGCCGCTGCTCGGGACGCTCTTCCCGGCCGTCGGAACGGTCGTGATCATGATCGTGTTCACGATGATGGCGGTGGGGCTGAACGTCGTCGTCGGCTACGCAGGACTGCTCGATCTCGGGTACGTCGCGTTCTACGCGGCGGGCGCATACACCGCGGCGTGGCTCGCCTCACAGCAGTTCGAGCAGGTGACGTTCCACTTCGGCTCGGTCGGAATCCGTCCGGATCTCCCGGGGGTTCATGTCTCGTTCTGGATCGTCCTGCTGCTGGCGGGCTCCTTCACCGCGCTCGTCGGGATCGCGATCGGCCTGCCGACGCTTCGGCTTCGCGGCGACTACCTCGCGATCGTCACGCTCGGCTTCGGCGAGATCATCCCGCAGTTCGTGCGGAA
Organism: uncultured Actinomycetes bacterium; assembly: GCA_963737405.1. GTDB lineage: Bacteria > Actinomycetota > Thermoleophilia > Gaiellales > Gaiellaceae > JACCTU01. The sequence goes on along the minus strand of CAVTSL010000006.1, from coordinate 87,968 downwards.
CGCCGACTCGATCAAGGGGTTCGACCTGACGCACGGCGCCTTCGGGATCTCGCCGATCGACTCGATCGGGTTCGGCGAGACGCTCCACGACACCGTCGGGCTCCCGACCAACTACCAGCAGTCCACGAACCGGGCGGAGCTCTACTTCTACACGGCCCTCGTCCTGCTTCTGCTGACCGTCTTCGTCTCGGTGCGGCTGCGCGACTCGCGCCTCGGCCGGGCGTGGGTCGCGATCCGCGAGGACGAGACCGCGGCGGCGGCGATGGGCGTCCCGCTCATGAGGACGAAGACCTGGGCCTACGCGACGGGCGCGTTCTTCGGCGGCGTCGCGGGCGCCTACTACGCCTCGTTCAAGAGCGGGGCGTTCCCGAGCGACTTCTTCTTCAACCTCTCGATCTTCATCCTCTGCATGGTCATCCTCGGTGGGATGGGGAGCGTCTGGGGAGCGATCGTCGGCGGCCTCTTCCTCTCGTACCTCGACCAGGAAGGCCTCGCGAAGATCGGCACGGAGCTCGGGATCGAAGACGTCCCGAAGTACAACTTCGGCATCTACGGCCTGATCATCGTGATCGTGATGCTCTTCCGCCCGACGGGGTTGATCCCAGAGCGGCGCCACAAACGCGAGATGGAGGAAGGCGTCCACGACACGCCGTTCTACGACGTGCAGCTCGAGGGCGCCGACACGGACCGGGACCCGCGCCGATGACTGACCTCCTCGTCGCGAGCGACGTCCGCAAGGAGTTCGGCGGCCTCACCGCGGTCAACGACGTCGACTTCACGATCCCGCAGGGCGCGATCGTCAGCCTGATCGGCCCGAACGGCGCCGGGAAGACGACGTTCTTCAACATGCTCACCGGCGTCTACAAGCCGACGGCCGGACAGATCGTCTTCGACGGCACCGACGTCACGGGCAAGCCGCCGCACGCGATCACGCAGCTCGGCATCGGCCGCACGTTCCAGAACATTCGCCTCTTCCAGCAGATGACCGCGATCGAGAACGTCCTCGTCGGCATGCACTCGCGGCTGTCGAGCGGGTTCATCCGCACGATTCTCCGCACGCCCAAGATCAAGCGGCAGGAGCGGGAGGCGATCGACCGCGCGCGCGAGCTCCTGCGGTTCTGCAGCCTCACGGGAAGCGGCGAGGAGTGGGCGCGGAACCTCTCGTACGGCGACCAACGACGGTTGGAGGTGGCGCGCGCGCTCGCCACCGAGCCGAAGCTCCTGCTGCTCGACGAGCCGACCGCCGGCATGAACCCGCAGGAGACGGCCGCCTTCACCGCCTTCGTCGCGAAGCTCCGCTCGGAGCAGAAGCTGACCGTGCTGATGATCGAGCACGACATGAAGGTCGTGATGGGCATCTCGGACCGCGTGACGGTGCTCGACTACGGCGAGAAGATCGCCGAGGGCGCGCCGAAGGACGTGCAGAAGGACGAGCGTGTGATCGAGGCGTACCTCGGCAGGGCGGCGACGACGGGATGAGCGCGACCGACGGCGTCATCCTCGAGGTCACCGACGTCCACACGTACTACGGCGCGATCGAGGCGCTGAAGGGGATCTCGATCAACGTGCGCGAGGGCGAGATCGTGACGCTGATCGGCGCGAACGGCGCCGGCAAGTCGACCACGCTCCGCTCGATCAACGGGCTCAACCGGCCGCGGCGCGGGACGATCACGTTCCAGGGCACCGACATCACGTCGACCCCGGCGCACGCGATCGTGAAGATGGGCATCGCGCAGTCGCCGGAGGGTCGGCGCCTCTTCCCGCGCATGAGCGTGTTCGAGAACCTCCAGATGGGCGCCTTCCAGCGGCCGCGGAGCGACAAGGCGATCGGCGATGACCTCGAACGCGTCTACACGCTCTTCCCTCGCCTGGCAGAGCGGAAGACGCAGGCCGCCGGCACGCTCTCGGGCGGGGAGCAGCAGATGGTGGCGATCGGGCGCGCGCTGATGGCGCGGCCGAAGCTCCTGATGCTCGACGAGCCTTCGATGGGGCTCGCGCCGATCTTCGTCGAGCGGATCTTCGACATCATCCGCGAGATCAACGAGCAGGGAACGCCGATCCTGCTCGTCGAGCAGAACGCGCTCATGGCGCTCGACGTCGCGAACCGCGGCTACGTGCTCGAGACGGGGCACGTCGCGCTCGCCGACGACGCGAAGGCGCTCCGCGAGAACGAGCAGGTCCGCAAGACCTACCTCGGCGAGGAGTAGTCGACCCGGACCGGGAAGTACGGCGGTGCGAGCAGCACGCCGATCCGGCGCGCGCCGCGGCCGCGGGCCATCTCGAGCGCGGCGCCGAGGCCGTGGGTCGGGACGAGCCCGAGCTGGCGGGCGGCGACGGAGTCGCGGCATCCGGCGACGAGGACCGCCCCGAGGCGGGCGAGCGCGGGCTGGCACGCGGCCCAGTCGGCGAACGGGAGCTGCGGGTGGCACGCCCGGCCCTCGCGGTACGCGGCGAGCGCGCGCGGGTCGGCCGCCGCCGCGCGCTCGGCGTCGCGCAGGTCGTCCGGCTCGCGGCCGAAGCGGGTCGCCTGGAAGAACACGCGGTAGGGCTGCTGCCCGGGGTGCACGAACCGGCGCCGCAGCGGGTGCAGGAGGATCGCGGTACCGCCGTCCGCGACCGGGAAGTCGTCCCGCCACAGGCGAAGCGCAAGGCCGAGGCCGAGGTGCGCGGCCATCAGCGGGTTGGGCGCCTCCCGCGGCAGGTGCGCGGAGGACTGAGGGATGCCCACGACGAGCGCGTCGACCGGCTCGTCGATCACCGCCTCCCGGGCCGCGATGGCGCGCACGAGCGCCTCGGCGTGCGCGACCGCCGGCGGGCCCGCGAACGCCGCGGCGGCGGTCAGCTCGCGCCGGAACGACCGGAGCACACGCGCGCGCAAGCGGCCTCGGGACGAAGCCGAACGCCCGCCGCAGCGGCGAGCGCGCGAGCCGCTCGGCAGCCTCGATCTCGAACGGGTAGTCGCGCAGGGTCGGAGCCAGGAGCCGCGGGTGGTTGAGCACGATCGAGACGCCCATCACCGGGACGCGCGCGGCGAGGGCCCGCTCGAGCGCGACCCCGAGCTGCCAGCCCTGCGAGGCCGCGGTCTCGAGCAGCGACCACGCGCCGGCTGCCCGCAGCGCATCCACGCCTCCAGCGCCGAGGAGCGCGGCGGGCCCGCCGTGCACGACCGTCTCGGCCGCGGTCACGACGACGACGGCGTCTGCGTCGACGAGAGCGCGGTTGACCCGAAGCGGCACGTTCCCGACCGCGCCGAGGTCGACGAGCTCCGCATCCTCGACGTCGTGGACGACGACGCGCCCGCGGAACCGCCGCCGGAACTCGGGGCGGACGAGCAGCCCCGTCTCGCCGGGCCCCGGCCGCTTCGCGAGCCCGCCCGCGACGAGGAGCGTCTGCGCCTCGCTCGGCACGCCCGCGCGCACGAGCTCGTCGGACGTCCCCTCGACGGCGGCCTGCCGCGGGTCGATCGTCGCCCCGGGAATCGGCAGGCTGGGCAGCTCGACGACGATCGTGACGCGTGCCGCGCCGCGCACGAGCTCGTCGAGCGGCGGGCCCTCGAGTGGGAACCGCAACGCCTCCGCAACCGCGGCGCCGACGTCCGCGACGACCTCGGTCGGCGCGTGCGGACGGAGCACGATCGCGTCGTCGGGCGCGTTCACAACCGTGACACCGGACCCGGAGAGCAGCGGCAGGCGGGGCACGGCAGGAGTTAACCCGCTGGCGCATACACTCGGCGGTGGGATGCCGAAGACCCTCACCGGAGCCGAGCTGCAGCTCGACGACGGCCCTGCGCGCGACTCGGAGCTCTTCCTCGTCGACGGGAACAACCTCGCGTACCGGGCGTTCTTCGCGCTGCCCGAGGAGCTCGCGACGACCGAGGGCTTCCCGACGAACGCGCTCCTCGGCTTCACGAACATGCTCTTCAAGCTGCTCCAGGACTACCGTCCGAAGGGCGTCGCGGTGGCCTGGGACACCCGCCCCGTCGAGCGGCTCGAGCAGCTCCAGACGTACAAGTCCGAGCGCCGGCCGACGCCCGACCTCCTGAGCGAGCAGTTCCCGTACTTCCGGCCGATCGTCGAGGCCTTCGGCTACCGGAACCTCGAGTTCGAGGGCTGGGAGGCCGACGACGTGATCGCGACGCTGGCGACGCGCGCCGACGAGGCGGGGATCAAGACGACGGTCGTCTCCACCGACCGCGACGCGTTCCAGCTCGTCACCGACAACGTCACCCTGATGATGACCCCGCGCGGCGTCGCGGACGTCAACGTCTACACGCCGGAGCGCGTCGAGGCGCGCTACGGCATCCGCCCCGACCAGATCCCGGACTTCATCGGCCTCAAGGGCGACACGAGCGACAACATCCCGGGCGTCCCGGGGATCGGCGACAAGACCGCCGGCCAGCTGATCCAGCAGTACGGCTCGCTCGAGGAGGTGATCGCGCACGCCGACGAGCTGACGCCGGCGCGGCGGAAGAACATCACCGAGCACGCCGAGCAGGCGCGGATCTCGAAGCAGCTCGCGACGATGCGCCGCGACCTCGACCTGGGGGCGGGGTCGGACCCCGCCGAGCTCGTGCTGCAGCCGCCCGACCGGTCGCAGCTGAAGGAGATGTTCAGGCGCTTCGAGTTCCGCGGCCTCCTCGGGCGCGTCGACCAGCTCGACGAGTCGGTGCCCGCGCTGCCGACGATGCGGCCGGAGGGCACCGGTGTCGTGTGGCGCGAGGGCGAGCTGCCGGAGACGACGGAGCGCGTCGCGCTCGCGGTCGACGACGGCCGCTTCGCGCTCGCGCAGGCCGACGGCGTCGTGCTCGGCGCGTTCGACCCCGCGGTCGCGCAGGCCCGGCTCCGCGACGCGCAGGTCGTCGCGCACGACTTCAAGTCGCTGCCGCGCCTGACGATGACGCCGGCCGAGGACACGATGCTCGGCGCGTACCTGATCGACCCCGGCCGCCCCGCGTACGAGATCGACGACCTCGCGCAGGAGTACGGGCTCGAGGTGCTGCCCGAGCCCGCGACCGACGAGGAGACCGCCGCGCTCGTGCGCCATGCGGAGGCCGCGAGGCGGCTCGCGCCGGTGCTCCGCGAGCGGCTCCGCGAGCGCGGCAGCGAGGTCCTCTACGACCACATCGAGCTCCCGCTCGCCGCCGTCCTCGCGGCGATGGAGGACGCCGGGATCAAGATCGACACGTACCGCATGGGCGAGATCACGGCGCGGCTCGCGGACCGCGTCGAGGAGCTCGAGACGCGTGCGCAGGAGCTCGCCGGCGAGGAGTTCATGCTCGGCTCGACCCAGCAGGTCGGCCGGATCCTGTTCGAGAAGCTCGGCCTCACGCCCGGTCGGAAGGGCAAGACCGGCTACTCGACCGACACGCGCGTCCTCCGCTCGATCCGCCACGAGCACGAGATCGTCGGCGTGCTCGAGGAGTGGCGCGAGTACTCGAAGCTGCTCAACACCTACCTCCAGCCGCTGCCGTCGCTCATCTCACCCGAGGACGGCCGGCTGCACACGCACTTCAACCAGGCCGTCGCCTCGACGGGACGGCTCTCGACGTCGAACCCGAACCTCCAGGCGATCCCGATCCGGACCGAGCTCGGTCGGGAGATCCGGTCGGCGTTCGTCGCCGAGCCAGGGCACCGGCTCGTGTCCGCGGACTACTCGCAGGTCGAGCTGCGCATCCTCGCGCACGTCTCGGGCGAGCCGAAGCTGCGCGAGTCGTTCGCACGCGGGGAGGACATCCACACCACCACCGCGGCGGAGGTGCTCGGCAAGGACCCCGCGACGCTCACGAAGGACGAGCGCAACATCGCGAAGATGGTCAACTTCGGGATCATCTACGGCATCTCGTCGTTCGGGCTGTCCGAGAACCTCGAGATCCCGCGCGACGAGGCGCAGGCGTACATCGACGCGTACCTCGCGCGCTTCCCCTACGTGCAGGACTTCATCGCGCGGACGATCGAGCAGGCGAAGCGCGACGGCTATGTGACGACGCTGTTCGGCCGCCGCCGGCCGGTGCCGGAGATCCGCGCGTCGAACCGGCAGACGCGCTCGCTCGGCGAGCGGCTCGCGGTCAACTCCGTCATGCAGGGGACTGCGGCGGACATCATCAAGGTCGCGATGGTCGCGATCCAGCGGCGGCTCCGCGAGGAGGGACGCGCCTCGCGGCTCGTGCTGCAGGTGCACGACGAGCTCCTCGTCGAGGCCCCCGAGCGCGAGGTCGGGGCGGTCAAGGAGCTGCTGCGCGCCGAGATGATCGGGGCGTTCGAGCTCGATCCGCCGCTCGCCGTCGACGTCGGCGCGGGCGAGGACTGGAACGAGGCGAAGTCCTAGTGGGCGTGCGCGTGAGCGTCGCCGACCGCGTCCGGTCGTAGCCGCAGCGCGAGCAGTGCGGCCAGCGCGGTCGTCAGCGGAACGGCGGCTCAGGCGCGGATGACGCGCCCGGCCGCGGCCGCGACGAGGACTGCGGCGGCCGCGACGAGCACGATCGTCCCACCGGGCGGAAGGTCGCCGTAGTAGGCGCCAGTCAGCCCGGAGAGCACCGATCCCAGCCCGATCGCCATCGCCAGCAGGATCGTCGAGCGCATGCTCCAGGCGAGCCTGGAAGCGGCGATCACCGGGAGCACCATCAGCGCGGCGATCAGCAGGATGCCGACGATTCGCATCGAGATCGCAACCGTCAACGCCGCCAGCACGGCGGTCGTCACGTTCAGGGCCGCGACCGGCACACCGGCAACGCGCGCGCCTTCCTCGTCCAGCGTGACCGCGACCAGCGCGCGATAGAGCAAGGCGATGATGACGAGCGCGCCCGCCCCGAGCAGCGCGACCGTGACGAAATCCGTTCTCGTCGTCGTCAGGATCGAACCGAACAGGAACGAGAAGAGCTGGACGTCGAGCGCGCCCGCGAGCGAGACGCCGACGACGCCCGCCGCGATGCCGACGTAGAAGACGATGGCAAGCGCCTGATCGGCAGCCGCCGTTCCGCTCGCGCGCAACCACTCGATCGCGAGCGCACCGACGATGGCGACGGCGAGCGCGGTGGCGATCACCGGAAGATCCGCGAGGTAGGCAAGTGCGACGCCTGCGAACGCGACGTGTCCGATTCCGTCGCCGATCAGGCTGAGCCGGCGCTGGACGAGGAAGAAGCCGACGGCAGGAGCGAGCACGCCGATCACCGCACCCGTCGCGAGCGCGAGCCGCATGAACTCGAGCTCAAGCATGGGCGTGCGAAGGGTCGTGCCAGATCTGCGGCAGGTCGCTCGGAGTTCCGTCGAAGACGATCGTCCCGCGCACGAGCACCAGTCGCTCCACGAAACGCTCGACCGCACCGAACTCGTGCGAGACGTAGAGGACCGTGACTTCGAGCTGACGATGCAGCTCGTCGAGGAGCGCTGCGAGGGCCTCCTGGGCCTCGACGTCGACGCCGGTCGTCGGCTCGTCGAGGACCAGCAGCGACGGCTGGGTCGCGAGCGCCTTCGCGATGAACGCACGCTGCTGCTGGCCACCGGACAGACGCTTGATCGGACGGTCCGCGAGCGGGGCCAGTCCGACACGTTCGATCGCCTCGGCGACGATCGTGCGATCGCCTCGCGTCGCCCGGCCGATCAGCCCGCCGGCGGCGACGCGGCCGGCCGAGACCACCTCACGCACGGTCACGGGCGCGTCGACTCCCAGCTGCGCCCGCTGCGCCAGGTACCCGATTCTCGAGCGTTGCGAGAGTCGCGTGGCACGTTCGCCGAACAGCAACGCCTCGCCCTGCGTCGGTTCCTCGAGCCCGAGGATCAGCCGCACGAGTGTCGTCTTCCCACCGCCGTTCGGACCGGCGATTGCGACGAACTCGGCTCGCTCGATCGCCAGGTCGACGTCGCGCAGGACCAGCGGACCGCCGTACCCGAACGAGACGCCCCGCAGCTCGACTGCTAGCGGCATCCGAGGGCGCTCCGGAGCGCCGCCAGGTTTCGACGCATGATCGTGAAGTAGTTGTCGCCATGCGAGGCCTCGTCCTTCGTCAGGCCCTCGATCGGGTCGAGCACGGCAGTCCGCGCGCCCGTCTCACGGGCAACCGTCTCCGCAACCCGGGGGGAGACGAGCGTCTCGAAGAAGATCGTCGTCGCGCCGCTCTCGCGAACCCGGCGCACCGCGGCCTCGAGCTTGCGCGGCGTCGGCTCCGCCTCCGGCGAGACCCCTGCGATCGGCACCTGCACGAGCCCGTAGCGAGCCGCGAGGTAGCCGAACGCCGCATGGCTCGTCACGATCTCCCGCCTCGTGCAGTCTGAGAGCCCGCGACGATACTCGCGGTCGAGTCCGAGCAGCCGCGTGCTGAGCGCGCTCGCCCGCTCGGGCGCGCCGAGCGTCCGACCGATCCGCCGTACCACGCCGGCGTAGAGCACAGGATCCAGCCAGACGTGCGGGTCCGCACGCGTCTCCTTGTCGGGGGGCCGCCGAAGCTGGATTCCCTGCAGCAGGTCGAGCGCGGTGCCGTGGGCTCCGCGCACCGCGTCCTCGACCGCAGGTTGGAATCCCGAGTCGAGGTAGAGCACCACGTCTGCGTCCTGAATCCGTCCGACATCGCGCGCCGTCAGCTCGATGTCGTGCGGCTCCGCACCCGGCGGGGTCAGGTTCGTCACGCTCACGCTGCCGTCACCGACGTCCTTCGCCGCGAATTCGAGTGGATAGAAGGATGCGACGACGTGCCTGGTCGACGCGGCGTCGGACGACCCACCGCAACCAGAAAGCGCGAGGATCGCGAGCGCGGCGATCAGGCGCAGCTGCGACACGTTCCGTACACGTTCAGCTCGTGGCTCGCGACGGTGAAGCCATGCTTCCGAGCGAGCAGCGCGGGGGACGGGGCGCCGCAGAGTGTCGTGTCTTCGACGCCCCCGCACACCTGGCACACCAGGTGATGGTGGTGACCGGGGTGGCAGCGGACGTACGTGCCGTCGCCGGCCCCCGCGAGCGGCTGCACGAACCCCGTCGACCGGAGGAGCTCGACGGTGCGGTAGACCGTCGCCAAGCCCAGCGACGGCTCGACTCGACGGGCGAGGTCGTAGACGTCCATCACCGCGAAGGCGCCTTCCTGCGCGGCGACGGCGTCCAGGACCGCCCGCCGCTGCGGGGTCATGCGGACCTTCGGCGGCAGCAGGAGCTCGGGCATCGAACGCAAGCATATTGAGAATGACTCTCATTTGCAATTTCTTGCGGATGCGGCGGAGCGGAGCCACAGTTCGCGCAGCAACTAGCACGGGCGGGCTCGACCCGGGTGAGCGCGGCGAGCGGGGTTGTGCGCGTCCGCACACGCGGAGGGGCTCGCACGCTGCGCACGGGAGAGAACGCGACGTTTCACTAGCCGATCGGCTCGTGTGCGGCCGGGCTGTTGGAAAGATCCTGGAGAGCGGGATAGGATCCCCGCCGTCACGGCTGGAAGCCGAGGGGAAATCGAGGGGAGAGGAGTTTCTGTGGTCAGCGGCCGCATTCGCTTCGCGTTGCTCATGGCAGCGGCGTTCGTCGGGGTGCTCGGAGCATCGGGGACTGCGTACGCCGTCTCGCCCAATCTCGTGATCAGCCAGATCTACGGAGGCGGGGGAAACACCAATGCGGTGATGACCCACGACTACATCGAGCTCTACAACCGCTCGCTCGCGACCGTCCCGCTCGACGGTCTCTCGCTCCAGTACACGAGCGCCGCCGGCACCGGGAACTTCGGCGCGAACGCGGGCCAGCTGACGCCCGCTCTCGGGCTCACTCGGCCCCGGTCAGTACCTGCTCGTTCGCGAAGCCACCGGCGGCGGCACCGGCGGGACGCCCGTCGGCACGGACATCGCGGACGACACGCCGATCAACATGAGCGCCAACGCAGGGAAGGTGGCGCTCGTTACGGGGACGGACACGCTTGGTTGCAACGGCTCGAGCACCGTGTGCTCGCCAGCGCAGCTCGCACGCATCATCGACCTCGTCGGTTACGGCAACGCGAACTTCTTCGAAGGCTCCGGACCTGCTCCCCTGATCGCAGTCGACACCGCAGACTTCCGCCTCGGAGACGGCTGCACCGAGACGGACAACAACGCCGCGGACTTCGACGACGCTGCTCCGTCGCCGCGGAGCAAGCTGTCGACCGCGCACTTCTGCGACGGCGACAGCGCGCCTGGCGTGTCGTCCACGATCCCGGCCAACGGCGCCGTGGGCGTCGCGGTCGGTTCGAACGTCACGGTCACCTTCAACGAGAACGTCGACGTGACGGGCTCCTGGTACACGATCTCGTGCTCCACGAGCGGCGCGCACACCGCGGTCTCCTCGGGCGGGCCACAGGCCTTCACGCTGAACCCTGACGCCGACTTCGTCCCTGCGGAGACGTGCACCGTCACGATCACCGCCTCGCAGGTGACGGATCAGGACGTGATCGATCCGCCGAACGAGATGGCGGCGAACTACGTCTTCAGCTTCCAGACCCTCACGCCCCCGCCGCTGATCGGCGAGATCCAGGGCGCGGCGCACATCTCGCCGAAGAACGGCCAGACGGTCGCCGGTGTGCAGGGCATCGTCACCGCCAAGCGCACGCTCAACAACAGCGCGGGCTTCTGGATGCAGGACGGCGGCGACGGCAACAACGCGACGTCCGACGGCATCTTCGTCTTCACTCGGACGGCACCGGCGGTCACCGTCGGCGACCTCGTCAGCGTCAACGGCTCCGTCAGCGAGTTCCGGCCCGGCGGCGCCGCTGTCCCGGGCCTGACGATCACGCAGCTGAACCCGCCGAACGCGGCGGCCGTCTCGATCGTCTCGAGCGGGAACCCGACGCCCGCACCGAAGGTGCTCGGGAGCGCCGGCGTCGTCCCGCCGACCGAGATCATCGACAACGACTCGGCGGGCAACGTCGAGACGGGGCCGACGACCTACGACCCGCAGCAGGACGGCATCGACTTCTGGGAGAGCCACGAAGGCGAGCTGCTGCAGGCGAACAACGGTGTCGTCGTCAACGAGACCGAGAGCTTCGGCGAGGTCACGGTGCTCGCGAACGACGGCGCGGGAGCGACCGGCGTGCGCACCCCGCACGGCGGCATCCTGGCCGCGACCGACTACGGCGACTTCAACCCCGAGCGGTTCGTCGCGGACGACGAGATCCTCCGCGATCAGATCACGCCGCGACCGGCGGCTGCGATGCCGCTGATGAACGTCGGCGACCACGTCACGTCGCCGCTCGTCGGGCCGCTGGACTACAGCTTCAACAACTACAAGATCCAGCAGCTCGCGACCCCGACGTTCACGTCGGGCGGGCTCACGCCGGAGACGACGCAGGCTCCCGCCGACCAGGAGCTCCTCGTCGGCACCTTCAACGTCGAGAACCTCGATCCGAGCGACGGGCCGCTGTTCGACCGCCTCGCGCACCAGATCGTCGACAACCTGCGCTCGCCGGACCTCCTCGGCATCGAGGAGATCCAGGACAACAACGGCGTGACGAACGACGGCACGGTCGATGCCTCGCAGACGTGGCAGATGCTGATCGACGCGATCACGGCCGCGGGCGGGCCGCTCTACCAGTACCGCTCGATCGATCCGGTGAACAACGCGGACGGCGGCGCGCCCGGCGGCAACATCCGCACCGGGTTCCTGTTCCGCACCGACCGCGACCTGAAGTTCATCGACCGGCCGGGCGGAACGTCGACGAACGACACCGCGGTCGTCTCGAAGCCGTCCGGGCCGGAGCTGACCTTCAGCCCGGGCCGGCTCGGAACGTCGAGCGCGTCGTTCACGGCCACGCGGAAGCCGCTCGTCGGCGAGTTCAAGTTCCGCGGCAAGGAGCTGTTCGTGATGGTCAACCACTTCAGCTCCAAGACCGAGGACCAGCCGCTGATGGGACGCTTCCAGCCGCCGAACCGGCTGAGCGAGGTGGCGAGGCACGGGCAGGCCCAGGTCGTCAACGACTTCATGGACCAGCTCCTGGCCGTCGACCCGAACGCGAACGCGGTCGTGCTGGGCGACATCAACGACTTCGAGTTCTCGCAGACGGTCGACATCCTCGAAGGCAGCGGTGAGCTCTTCTCGGCGATCAAGACGCTGCCCGCGAACGAGCGCTACTCGTACGTCTTCGAGGGCAACTCGCAGGTGCTCGACCAGATCCTGCTGAGCCCGAACATCTACACGCACTTCCCGTACGTCTACGACGTCGTGCACGTGAACTCCGAGTTCGCGACGCAGGCGTCCGACCACGAACCGTCCGTCGTCCGCGTCCGCCTGACCGGCCGGCCGACTCCGAAGCCGTAAGCGAAAGGGGAGAGGGAGCTACATGAAGAAACTGACAACCGTCGCAACGCTCGTTGCGGCGATGCTCGGGGCGATCGCCGTCCTGAGCGGCGGTGCCGCGGGCAAGACGAACGCCGGCGCGGCGAAGGTGCTCGACCCCGTGACGATCCAGGTCCTGAACGTGTCGGACTGGCACGGGAACGTCGATCCCTTCGGGACGCCCGCGCTCGGCGGTGCGTGGAACATCTCGGACCGGTGGAAGGCGGATCGGGGTGCGTACCCGACGTTGACGCTGACGGCCGGCGACGACTTCGGTGCGACGCCGCCGCTGTCGAGCTTCTTCAACGAGGAGCCGTCGGTGAAGGCCCAGCGCCTGATGGGCATCCAGGTCGGCGCGCTCGGGAACCACAACTTCGACCGCGGCGTCCCCCATCTCCAGCAGATGGTCAACCTCGCAGGCGCGGAGACGAGCGCGACGGCCCCCGGTGAGCCGTTCACCTACGTCGCCGCGAACCTGGCGAACCTCGACGAGAACCTCACGGGCGTCAGCCCGCTGCAGTACTTCAAGGTCGGCAAGCTCAAGGTCGCCGTCATCGGGATCACGAACGAGGAGGCGCCCACGGTCGTGCTGCCCGGCAGCTTCGGCACGATCGAGGTCACCGACGGCGTCGCTGCGGCGAACAAGTACGCACGCCACGCGCGGCAGGCGCAGGCGGATGTCGTGTTGGTCATCACGCACAAGGGAGTGCGGAGCCTCGCCGGCGGTGTTCCGTCCGGTGAGCTGATCGACTTCGCCAACGGGCTCGAGCCCGGGCTCGTGGACGTCGTCTTCGGCGACCACACCGACATCCAGTACTCCGGCACGATCAACGGCACGCTCGTGCACGAGAACCGGAGCTTCGGCGGGACGTACGCACGGACGCTCCTGACGGTGCAGCCGGGGAAGGGCAACGAGGACAGTCGCGTCCTCAGCAAGTCGGTCGAGTTCGTCGTGCCGCCGCCCACCGGTCCGCTCCAGGCGCAGGGCACACAGTGCCCGACGACGCCCGGCACGTTCTGCGACCAGGCGATCGTCGACATGCTCGTCCCCTACCGGCAGCAGCTCGCTGCGCTGCTCGACGGGAAGGTCGGGACGACGGCGGGCATCTTCGTCCGTGGCGGCAACATCGAGCGGCGCCAGGAGGTCCCGCTCGGCAGCCTCACCGCTGACGGCATGCGGTGGCGGTACAACACGCAGCTCGGGCTGATGAACGGCGGCGGCCTCCGCGCGCCGATGCCCTCCTGCACCTACTCGCCGGTGGACACGACGCTCAAGCGGCCGTGCCCGGGGTACGCGGCGGGCACGCCGTATGACCTCGTGCTCGGCGACGTCTTCGCGGTCCTGCCGTTCGGAAACATCCTGAACACGCGGACGGTGACGGGCGCGCAGCTCTGGCTGGCGCTCGAGAACGGCGTTCGCGCCATCGACGCCGTCGGCAACGGTGCCGACGGCCGCTTCCCGCAGATCTCGGGCTTCAAGTTCTCGTTCCGCTACGACATCCCGAGCGGCTGCACCGGGCCGACCACGTGCACGGTCAACCGCGTCCAGACGGTGACGCTCACGGACGGGACGCCGATCCCGAACAGCACGTCGGCCACGTACACGATGGCGCTCCCCAACTTCGTCAACCTCGGTGGGGACGGCTACTACATGTTCAACGACGGGCAGGGTGCGACCCAGGAGCTCGACGCGGTCGTCATGAAGGAGTACCTCGCCTTCGCCGGCCCGGCCTTCGATCCGGCGAGCTTCCCGCTCGACCGGATCAAGAAGTGCAACGGCCCCTGCACGTGAGCATCTAGGCGAACGAGGATCGATCGAGAGGCCGGGCACGTGCCCGGCCTCTCGCGTTCTACGCCTCTCCGCGGCGCACGACGAGCGGCACTGCGAGCGCGGCTGCGAGCAGCACCGCTCCGCCGACGGCGGCGAGCGCGATCACCCAGGTCGGCGTGCCGCCGTCGCTCGCCGTTGCCGCCTGGGGCGGGGCGCGATAGCCGAGGAATCCGACGATGCGGAAGGGCTTGCCTTCGATCGTCCCCGGGATGCTCCAGTTCCGGATCAGCCCGTCGCCGGCCGGCGGCTTCTCGTTCGCGCCGACGCGCGGCTCGCGCCACACGCGTGTGCGGCCGGCGGGGACGCGCTCCACGCCTCCTCCGGGCCGCTCGATGAGCACGTCCTGCTTCGTCAGGTTCGCGACCGAGAGCCGGACGTGCCCGTCGAGCACCCGCACCAGGAGCCCCGGCACGAGCGGGTCGACGTACGAGACCGTCGAGATGAGCCCGCTGTGCGCCCCCGTCCGGTGTGCCCGGGCGGACGGCGCGACGAGGAGCACGGCGGCGGCGCAGACCGCGAGGACGAGAGCACGCACGGGCGCATCATGGTGCCAGCTACACGCAGGCGAGCTCGCGCTTCTGGATCGCCGCGATCATGTCGCGGACGGGGCCGCTCGACGGCTTCGGCCGCCAGTTCGCCCAGAGCACGCCCGACTGCCAGCCGGCGAGCCGGCGCTCGTCGGCCAGCTGGAAGTTGAAGAACGCCTCGACGTGCGGCTGCGAGCAGTACGCGAGCTTGAGCGCGTCGATCAGCTGCCGGGCCTGATCGACGGCGCCGAGCGGACGGGACTCGTTCTCGCGTCCGCGGTACAGGCGCGAGCGTCGAGGCGCGGCGGTCTGGAACCCGTTCTCGAGATACCAGATCGAGACGCCCTGCACGCCGGGCCCGGGCTGCGCGGTGCCCGCGAAGCTCGCGCGGATCGTGTCGACGAGCAAGCCGTAGTCACCCTGCCCGACGTAGCCGTCGTCGTGTGTCGCGACGGGCGACTCGCTCGAGTCGCGCGGGTACGGGTTGTGACCGAACGCGTCGACGATCGGGCGCGTCCGCCCCGACGCCACGTACGCCATACCCATGCCCGTCAGGAAGTCGAGCGGTCGATGGCTCGGCGCGGTCGAGCTGATCACCTTCACGTCCGGCCGCATCCCGTGCAGGAGATCCCAGCAGCGTGCGAGCAGCGCGGTGTACTTCGCCGGCGCGTCGCGCTGTGGGCGCCAGAACGCCGGCGAGTTCACCTCGTTCCAGATCACGACCTCGCTGACGTTCGGGAGCTGCGCGACGACATCGCGCACGTAGCTGCAGAACTGCTGTCGCGTCGCGCGCCGCCGCGGCGCGTCGTCCGCCGAGCCTCCGAAGGCGAGCACGACGTGCTGGTCGAGCGCCGTCATCCGCGCGACCCGCTCGACGTAGAACCGCTCCACGCTGCCGGCGTGCCACATGCCGGGACGCCAAGGGAACGTCACCTTGACGGTCCCGAAGCCGGCCTCGCGCTGGATCCGGACGATCCCCGGCGTGTCCGCGCGCCACTTGACGGTGTCGTCGGTGACGCCCACGAGGAACGCGCGTGCAGACGCGCTCGGCACGACGACGAGCGCGACCGCGAGCGTGGTGAGGACGGGCGCGATCGCCCTGCCGCAGCGCATTGCGCGCACCCTGAAGTGGTTCGTGCGAGCCGCCAACCCCCTGTCGAGGGGTTTCGCAGGCTGGGGCTATACTGGCTCGCTGATGGCCACGCCGCCACAGCTTGAAGAAGGCGTCTGGACGACTGGTCCCGACGGGGAGATCATCCCGGACTACGAGTCCACCTTCCCCACCATCACGGAGGGGGAGGTCGTCCACGGCACCGTCGTTCGCGTCGACAAGGACGAGGTCCTCGTCGATATCGGTTACAAGTCGGAAGGGGTCATCCCGGTCGCCGAGCTCTCGATCCGGCGCTCGGTCAACCCGGCCGACGAGGTCACCCTGGGCGACGAGATCGACGCGCTCGTCCTCACGAAGGAGGACGCCGAGGGGCGCCTGATCCTCTCGAAGAAGCGCGCCCGCTTCGAGCTCGCGTGGAAGAGGATCGAGGCCGCCGCCGAGTCGGGTGAGCCGGTCGTCGGGAAGGTGATCGAGGTCGTCAAGGGCGGCCTGATCCTCGACCTCGGCGTCCGCGGCTTCCTGCCGGCGTCGCTCGTCGACATCCGCCGCGTGCAGGACCTCGACGAGTTCCTCGCGCAGGAGCTTCGCGCGAAGGTGATCGAGCTCAACCGCTCGCGCAACAACGTCGTGCTGTCGCGCCGCGCCGTCCTCGAGGACGAGCGCAAGGAGCAGCGCCAGCAGATCCTCGACCGTCTCCAGCCGGGCGACGTCGTCGAGGGCCAGATCTCGAACATCGTCGACTTCGGCGCGTTCGTCGATCTCGACGGCATGGACGGCCTGATCCACATCTCGGAGCTCTCGTGGTCGCACGTCAACCACCCGTCCGAGATGCTCGAGATCGGCCAGACGGTTTCCGTGAAGGTGCTCGACATCGATCGCGAGCGCCAGCGCATCTCGCTCGGCCTGAAGCAGACGCAGAGCGACCCGTGGCAGCAGGTGCTCGAGCAGTACAAGGAGGGCGACACCGTCGAGGGCAAGGTGACGAAGGTCGTCACGTTCGGCGCCTTCGTCGAGATCCTCCCGGGCGTCGAGGGGCTCGTGCACATCTCCGAGCTCGCGCAGCACCACGTCGAGAACCCGCGCGAGGTCGTCTCGCAGGGAGACAGCGTCAAGGTGCTGATCCTCGAGGTCGACGGCGAGCGCCGCCGCCTCTCGCTCTCGCTCAAGCGGGTCGGCGAGAACGGCGAAGCGGGCGAGGCTCCCGACCTCGGCCTCTCCGACGAGGTCTTCACCGACGCTCCCGCCGCCACCGCGGAGACGTACGAAGCCGGCGAGCCGGCCGCGGACGACGAGCCGGTCGGCGAGGCGGCGGTGCCGGCCGAAGAGCCTGCACCCCCGGCGGACGAACCCGCCGAGGAAGATTCAGCAGCCTAAGACGCTCGCCGTCACCGGCGGGATCGGAGCCGGGAAGAGCGAGGCGCTCCGTGCCTTCGCGCGCCACGGCGCGGCGACGGCGAGCGCCGACGAGATCGTCCACCGTCTGTACAGCGACCCCGAGGTGCAGCGGGAGCTCGTCGCGCGCTGGGGGGACGACATCGTGCGGGACGGCGTGGCCGACCGCAGCCGGATCGGCGAGATCGTCTTCGCGGACCGCGACGAGCTGCGTCTGGCTCGAGGCGCTGCTCCATCCGCGCGTCGTCGTCGAGCAGGCACGCTGGCTGGACGAGCAGTCGGCGCCGCTCGTCGTGGTCGAGGTGCCGCTCCTCTACGAGACCGGCGGCGACGCGCGGTTCGACGCCGTCGTCGTGATCACCGCGCCGGAGGAGATCCGCGCAGCGCGAACGGACGTCGCGAACGCCGCCGGCCGCCAGGAGCGGCTGCTGCCGGACGACGAGAAGGTACGGCGCGCAGACTTCGCGTACGTGAACGACGGCTCGATCGAGGAGCTCGACGCGTTCGTCCGGGACGTCGTGCAGCGTCTCACCACGTGACGCGGCTCGTCGTGATCCTGCTCGTTCTCGTCGGCGCAGGCGGCGCGGCGGTCGTCGCCTCGGAGCCGGACTGGTATCTGCGGGCGCGCTACCCGCTTCGGTACGAGCACATCGTCCGCGGCCACGCCGACAACTACCACCTCGACCCGGCACTCGTCGCCGCGGTCATCTACCAGGAGTCGAAGTTCCAGGCGGACGCGCGCTCTGACTCGGGCGCGGTCGGGCTGATGCAGCTGCTCCCGGAGACGGCGAAGGGGATCGCCACGCGTACGGGCGGGTCGCGGTTCGAGGTGGACGACCTCTACGACCCGGAGATCAACGTGCGCTACGGCTCGTGGTACCTGCGCCACCTGATCGACAAGTACGGCACCGAGGAACGTGCGCTCGCGGCGTACAACGGCGGTCAGGGCAACCTCGACCGCGGGATCATGTATCCGGAGACGCGGCACTACGTCGACCGCGTGCTCGAGCTGCGCGGGATCTACCGCAAGGCGTATCCGTCAGAGCTCGGCCAGTAGCGCGTCGAGCCGCTCGACCTCGACGGTGACGCCTTTCTGCTCGTAGACCGCTCGCGCTCCCTCGAGCAGCCGGCGGGCCTCGGCCTGGCGGCCGGATCGCTCCATCACCTCCGCCGCGGCCTGATGCGCGTTCGCGCGCAGGTGCCAGAAGTCGGTCGTCTCGGCCTGTTCGAGCGTACGCCGCGCCAGCTCCTGCGCCTTCTCGAGGTCGCCGTGACGTGCGTGCACGATCGCGTCCACGTAGTCGACCCCCGCGAGCGTCGCGACGTCCGAAGTGGGGCTCAACCGCCGCGCGACGTCGATCCATTCGACGGCCTCGTCCTCGCGACCGAGCTTGCAGAGGAGCGTGGAGATGATCATCGCGTTGGTCGAGGCGAACGCGTGCTCGCCCAGCGCATCCAGCTCCTCGAAGCCCTCGCGCACGATCTCGAGGGCGGCGTCGTAGTTTCCCGCGAGCTCCTCGACCTCCGCAGGCGCCTGCGACGTCGCCAGGTACCAGATGATCGAGCCGGCGTCCCGAAGCGCATTCCGCCCGCGTTCGGCGAGCGCCCGCGCCTCGTCGAAGTCGCCGCGCATCGCGGCAAGACGCCCGAGCGCACGGTCCGCCGCGCTCTCGACGACGAGCCCGCGCGCCTCGTCGCGCAGCCGCCGAACCTCGGCCTCCGCCTGGGCGACCGGGGCTGGGCCGTGCGA
Organism: uncultured Actinomycetes bacterium; assembly: GCA_963737405.1. Classification (GTDB taxonomy): domain Bacteria; phylum Actinomycetota; class Thermoleophilia; order Gaiellales; family Gaiellaceae; genus JACCTU01. Next base: position 69,090 of record CAVTSL010000006.1, on the reverse strand, counting down.
GTTCATCGTCACGAGCAGCTCGCGCGCGCCTTCGGCGAGGAGCGGATCGCCCGCCTTCGTCGCGTGCGACAGCGCCTCGCGATGCGCGACTCCCGCGTCGGCCGCGCGGCAGTTCGTCCAGTGGAGGTTGCCGAGGACGGTGAACGCCCGCGCAAGACCGCCGTGCGTCGCCGGCTCGCCGGAACGTCTCGATCGCCGCACATGATGTCGTCGCGGCTCTCCTCGCAGCGATCCTGCGCCGCTGAACGCGCCGTACATCGGCCGCAGGATCGCCGCGTACGCGGACCACTGCTCGTCGTCCGCGGCCTCGAGCTCCTCGACGGCGGAGAGGACGCTGTCGAAGCGCCCGAGGTCCAGCAGCGCGTCCGCCAGCGGCGGAAGCAACGCCAGCCGCGCCGGCTCGCCGGGCGGCGAGCAGCTCTGCGGCGCGGTCGAGCAGGCTTGCGGCGGCGCGGTTGTCGCCGCGCCATGAGCGCGGCCGCGCCCGGCCGCCGCGAGCCGCTTCGACGCGTGGCCCGCGAGCTGGAGGTCGTCCCGTCCGAGCTCCCGCCGGTACTTGACCGCCTGCTCGAGGTGGTAGCCGACGATCTCGTCCTGCTCGACGAGCTGGACGTGCTCCTCGACCCACAGGGCGAAGCGCTCGTGCAGGTCGGCGCGCGTTTCCTTCGGCAGCGACTCGTACGCGGCGTCGCGGATCAGCAGGTGCCGGAAGCGGAACGCGTCGTCGCCGGGGAGCCGCGCAGGCTCGGGCCGGATCAGCTCGTTCCTGATCAGCCGCTTGAGGTGCCCGTCGAGGTCGTTCCGCACCTGCTGCGAGGCGAGCTCGGCGACGGGGAGCCGGTGAAACACCTCACCCTCGACAGAGCCGCGCTCGATCACCGAACGCTCCGGCGCGGCGAGCCGGTCGATCCGCGCCTGGAGGAGCGCCTGGATCGTCGGCGGGACCTCGATCTCGTCGTCGCTCCCGTCTTCGCGGATCATCAGGAGCATCTCCTCGACGAACAGCGGGTTGCCCTCCGACGAGTCGAGGATCCGCGTGCGCATCGCATCGGAGAGCTCTGTGCCGCCGAGCAGGTTGTCGATCAGCGACGAGGCTTCCGCCACCTCGAGCGGCTCGAGCAGGAGCGACGTCGCGTTCGGCTTCCCGCCGCCCCACGAGGGCTGGAGCTCGAGCAGCTCCGGCCGTGCGACGCAGAGGACGAAGATCGCGGCGCCGCGCGACCAGTCGACCACGTGCTCGACGAGGTCGAGGAACGTCGGCTCCGCCCACTGGATGTCGTCGAAGACGACGACGAGCGGCCGCTCGAGCGCCTCGGCCTCGAGCACGCGCCTCGTTGCGACGGCGGCCTCGGCCGGGGTCGGCATCCCGAGCACCGCCTCGGCATCCGCGTCGAGCTGGAGCAGCACCTCGACGAGCGGCCAGTACGTGATGCCCTCGCCGTAGTGGAGGCAGCGTCCGGTCACGACCCGCGCGCGGTCGCCGACGTCGCGCATGAACTCCGCCACGAGCCGCGACTTGCCGACGCCGGCGGGACCGAGCAGCGTGAAGAGCTGCGAGGAGCGCTGGTCGACGGCGTGGTCGAAGTCGTCCTCGAGCCGCTGGAGCTCGCGCCGGCGTCCGACGAGCGGCGAGTCGAGCCGGCGCTCGAGCCCGGCGGCCGTCGGGTCGAGCTCCAGGAGACGGAAGGCCTCGACGGGCGCGCTCTTGCCCTTCAGCGCGAGCTCGACCGGCTCGAGGCGCACCGCGTCGCGGACGAGGCGGCTCGTCTCGCCGCCGATCAGGATCTCGCCCGGCTCGGCGACCTGCTCGAGGCGGGCGGCGACGTTGACGGCGTCGCCCACGACGAGCGAGTCGCCCTCACCCGCGACCACCTCGCCCGTGTTCACGCCGACGCGCGGCTGGAGGCCGAGCGCCGCGACCGCCTCCACGAGCTCAGCCGCGGCGCGCACAGCCCGGAGGGCGTCGTCCTCGTGGGCCTGGGGGACCCCGAACACGGCCATCACGGCGTCGCCGATGAACTTCTCCACCGTCCCGCCGTGCCGTTCGAGCACTCGCCGCGACTCCTCGTAGTAGGTCCGCATCGTCGACCGGAGCGCCTCCGGGTCGAGCCGCTCGCCCATCGCCGTCGATCCGGTGAGGTCGCAGAACAGGACGGTGACGGTCTTCCGCACCTCCCGACCCCGCTCCAGGGGCGCTCCACAGCGGCCGCAGAAGCGGAAATCGGCTGGATTCTCCTGGCCGCAGCGCTCGCAGACCACGCTGCGAGTCTACGACGCCGGGGCGATGCCTTCGCAGCGTCGCGGAGCCGCCGAAAAGACACTTGACAGACGCCATTAGTGATGTCATAGTGACGTCATGCAGATGGCACAGTTCCTCGAGTCGCTCGAGTCCGACCTCGACCGGATCGCCGCCGTCGGTGACGACAACGTCTCCCAGGCCGCGACCCGCGTGAGCCAGGCGCTCCGCGCGTCGGCCGGAATGCGACTGCTCGACGCCCTCGGCGTCGCGGCGGTCGAGATCTCGGCGCAGCTCCCGACGGGTCACGTCGAGGTGCGGATGAGCGGGCAGGACCCCAACTTCGTCTACGTCGAGGAAGCAGAGGCGCCGCACGCGCCGCCCGCCGCCGACGACGAGGCGTCCGCCCGCATCACGCTCCGTCTTCCCGAGGGGCTGAAGGCAAGCGTCGAGGCCGCTGCCGGCCGTGAAGGTGTCTCCGTCAACGCCTGGATCGTTCGCGCCTTGTCGCGCGAGGTATCAGCGCCGACCCGCGGAGGCCCCCGTGTGGGGAGCCGCCTCTCCGGGTTCGCCAAGAGCTGAAAGGAGCCCGATGATGTTCTCGCTCGTCCCCACCAACTACGCCGATTTCAAGATCGACAGGCGCCCGCCCAAGCGGCAGCGCCCCCGCGTCCGCAAATGAGGACCGAGACCTTCCAGACGCCGCGGCAGCTCGCGGTCAACGTGAAGCTGCCGCGGGGCGACGTCGACGTCGAGACCGCCGACGTGCAGGAAGCCACCGTCCAGCTCACCGGCTCGACGGACCGCGCCCGGGATCAGATCGAGCGCGCGGAGGTCCGTCTCGACAACCACGCCGACCACGACGAGCTGATCGTCGACACCGACACCGAGGACTTCGGGTGGTCCGGCGGTCGCGTCAAGCTCAGCATCAGCCTCGGCCGCCGCGACGACGTCACCGTTCGCATCGTCGTGCCGCACGGAACGATGCTTCGCGCCGAGACCGGCTCGGCGGACATCCGAGCACGCGGTACGTACGCGGAGCTCGAGACGCGTGGCGCCTCCGGCGACGTCTCGATCGACGACGTCGAGCGCGACGCCGCGGTGAAGATCGCGAGCGGCGACGTGAGGATCGGCACCGTCGGCGGCTCGCTCAAGGTGCAGACCGCCGCGGGCGACCTCATGTCCGGCCCCGTCGGCGGCAACGCCGAGGTCAAGACCGCGGCCGGCGACGTGAACCTCGCCGAGGTCGGCGGCAGCGTGACGATCCACAGCGCGTCGGGCGATCTTCGCGTCGGCGCCGTCACCCAGGGCAAGGTCGAGCTGAAGTCGGTCTCCGGCGACATGCTCGTCGGCGTCCGCCGCGGGTCCCGTGTCTGGATGGACGTCAAGACCGTCACCGGCGACGCGAGCTCCGACCTCGATTCCGGCCTCGACGACGACGGCGAGGGTCCGCTCGTCGAGCTGAAGGCGACCGCCATGAGCGGCGACATCAAGATCGTCCGCGCGTAAGCGTGGCCAAGCTGCTCCGCCGCCGCGACGCGGCCCCAGTCACTCCTCCGGGGTCCGCAGAGCGCCTCGCCGACGCTGCGGCGGCGGAGCATCAATCCTCCCGGCGAGACCTGCTGCGCAATCCGGCGCTCGTCGGGATCCTCGCCCGCGAGATCGTTTCGCTGACCGGGTCGCAGATGACCTGGGTCGCGCTGCCGTGGTTCGTGCTCACGACGACGGGCTCTGCTGCGCGGATGTCGATCGTGCTCGCGGTCGAGGCGGCGGCGGTCGCGGTCGGCGGTCTTGGTACCGGGCTCGCGACCCGCCTCGGCGCGCGGCGCACGATGCTGATCTGCGACGGGTCCCGGGCGCCGCTCATGGCGGCGATCCCGCTGCTCCACGTCGCCGGCCTGCTCAGCTTCCCGCTGCTGCTCGTGCTCGTCGCAGGCGTCGGCGTCTTCACGACGCCGTCGTTCGCGTCGAAGACCGCCCTGCTGCCGGACCTCTTTCCGGACGACGAGGCGCGGCTCGGCGAGGCGAACACGCTGCTCCAGACGGCGAACCGGCTGACCGCCGTCCTCGGCCCGCCGATCGCCGGCGTGCTCATCGGCGTCTTCGGCGCGACGGAGGTGCTGCTGATCGACGCGGCGACGTTCGTCGCGGGCTTCGTCATCGTTGCGCTGCTCGTGCACTCTCCGGGCATCGCGGCGGACGGGCACGAGGACCACGAGCACGCGTTCCGCGCGGTCTACCGCTTTCTCAGGGGCGATCCGCTCCTCCGGCCGTGGTCGGCGGTGCTCATCCTCGGCGACGTGATGTGGCTCGCGCTCTTCGCAGCACTGCCCGTGCTCGTGCTCGACCGCTTCGGCGACGAGCCCGCGTACGTCGGATTGAGCTTCGCCGGCTTCGGCTTCGGGGCGATCGTCGGCGGAGTGATCGCGTTCAAGGTGATCGGCACCGTCGACCGCATCCTGCTCGCGAGCGTCGGAGAGATCGGCATGGCCCTACCGCTCTGGCTGCTCCTCGTCCATGCGAGCCCATGGCTGCTCATCGGGGCGTTCGCGGTGGCCGGGTTCGCGAACGGGCTCGTCAACCCGGCGTTGCATACGATCGTGCAGTTGAGGACGCCGCGGCACCTGCTGACGAATCTCTACTCGACCGTGATCACCGCGACGGCTGTGCTCGGCCCCGTCGTGCTGGTCTGCACGGGGCCGGCGCTCGATCGGTTCGGCGTCGACCCGACGGTCGCCGTGCTCGTCGCGCTCGACACGCTGCTCGTCCTGCTCTTCGCCGCGGCCGGGCTTCGGTACAGGGCGGCTGAGCGGCTCGCGCCTGTGTGAAAGGCGTCCTCCGCGACACCGGGGTCCGCGCGCTCGTCGCCGCCGAGTCGATCTCGATGGCCGGCTCGCAGATGACGTACGTCGTGCTGCCGTGGTTCGTGCTGACGACGACGGGGTCACCCGCGCGGACGTCGATCGTCGTCGCTGCGGAGATGGCGCCGGTCGCGCTGTTCGGTCTGGCGAGCGGCGCGGCCACGACGCGGATCGGCGCGCGGCGCACGATGCTCGTGTGCGACGCGGCGCGGGCGTTCCTGCTCGCGCTGATCCCGACGCTCTACCTGCTCGACACGCTCTCGTTCGCCGGCCTCGTCGGGCTCGTGTTCGCCGTCGGGATCTTCATGGTCCCGCACGCGACGGCGCAGCGCGTGATCGTGCCCGAGATCGTGGGGGAGGACGAAGGCCGCGTGGGGGAGACGCAGTCGCTGCTCCAGGCGGGTATCGCGTTTTCAAGCGTCTTGGGGCCGGCGCTCGGCGGCGTCCTCATCGCGGTCCTGGGGAAGACCAACGTCCTCTACTTCGACGCGGCGAGCTACGCGATCGCGTTCGTGCTGGTCGGGCTGTTCGTCCGCCCTCGCTACGCGCCGCACGAGGGATCGGAGGAGTCGCGCGGCGTCATGGACGGCGTGCGGTTCCTGCTCCGCGACCGGTTGCTCCGCACGTGGATGCTCTCGATCACGGGGATCAACGTCGTCTGGAGCGCGCTCGCCGTGACGTTCCCGGTGCTCGTGCTCGAGCGGTACGGCGATCGCCCTCAGATTCTCGGCTGGATCTTCGGCGGGTTCGGCGTCGGCCAGGTCGTCGGCGCGGTGCTCTCGTACAGGGTCATCGGGCGTGCAGACCGGCTCCTGCTCGCCACGACGGCGGGCATCGGCCAGACGGCCGCGCTCTGGTTCCTGCTGCCGGACCTACCGTGGCCCGTGCTCGCGGCAACCGCTGCCGTGACGGGCGCGTTCTTCCCGTTCCTGAACTCCGTCGTGATCACGACGCGCACCATGCGCACGCCGCCGCACCTGCGACCGACGGTTCACACCGCCGCGGTGACGGTCGCGCTGATGCTCGCCCCGATCGGCGCCCTCGCCGCCGGCCCGGCCCTGAGCGCGTTCGGCCTCGACCCGGTGCTCGCGGCCGTGCTGGCGGCGAACACGGTGTTCGGGATCGCCTTCGCGTGGGCGGGGCTGCGGGAGCGCAGAGTTGGCGCGCCCGCCGTCGAGCCGGGCTAGACCTGCTCCGCGAGCTCCTCGCTCTTCCGGTCGAGCGACACGAACGCCGTCTGCAGGAAGTCGTTCGCGGCGCCCGCGGCGAGCGTCCACGTGAGTAGCCGGCCGAACCTCGGTGCCACGACCTGCGCGCTGCCGAGGCCCGCCGCGACCCAGATGCCGACGCACCGCGTGCACGTGACGAGCTCGCCGATCGCGCGACGGGTGCCTTCGCCCGCCGGCTGCTCCTCTCCGCCGTATGCCTCGCCCTCGACGAACGGCTCGCGGACGAAGCTCGTCACCTTGTCGTGCGAGATCGTCCGCGCCGCCTTGAACGTGGCCGCAGCGAGCGTCGCGAAGTCGAGAGCGCTGAGCTCGCGCGGGTCGCGTCCGAGAGCGCGCGCGAGCGCGGACGATGCGGTCAGGCCGCCGACGAACGTCGCGGCGATTGCGGCGTACGACGAGTACGGGGGGCGCTCTTCGGCCACGAGTCGTCCTTCTTCCTCGTTCGCCTCCGCGCCACACCTCCGTCGACGAGCTTCGCGAGCGCGTCGAGGTCGGGCATCGGATCGCCGAGCGTGCGGCGCAGCGCCATGCCGTTCGCGACGAGGCTGAGGAAGACCGCGATCGTGTGGATGTCGACGTCGCCGCGGTAGCCCTGCGCGCGAAGTCGTTCGAGGCGCACGTCCTTCTCCTGCATCAGCTGATCCTCGGCCTCGGACACCTCTTTGCGGAACGCTTCGTCCGAGCGGAACCGACGCGCCGCCTCGAGCTGCACGCCGAGCCAGTCCGGATCCTCGTGTGTGATCGCCTCGAGGAGCGCCCGGTAGCCCTCGGTGAGCCAGATCTCGGTCAGCCGCATGTTCGACTCGACGGCGAGCGCGACGAAGATCGCCTCCTTGTTCGGGAAGTAGTTGAAGATCGCACCCCGCGAGAGGCCGATCTCCTGCTCGAGCACCGCGACGGTCGCGCCCTCGTAGCCGTGGCGCGAGAAGACCCGGCGGGCGCCGTCGAGGATCTGGCGCCGCCGGCCGGCCTTGTGCTCCTCCGAGACCTTCGGCATCTCCACACTTTACAAAACCGTACGGACGTTTTATTATCTCGACCGTGGCCACCGTGAACCGAACCGCCGTCGGCGCCCTCGTGGCCGCCGAGACGATCTCCGTCCTCGGCTCCCGCATGACCTACCTCGCGCTGCCGTGGTTCGTCCTCGCGACCACGGGGTCGCCCGGGAAGATGTCGCTCGTCCTCTTCGCCGAGATCCTCCCGATGGCGCTGCTCGGCATTCCGAGCGGGAGCCTCGTCGAGAAGCTCGGCGGCCGCACGACGATGCTGATCGCCGACTTCGCGCGGGCGCCGATCATGCTCTCGATCCCGATCCTCCACTCGGCGGATCTCCTCAGCTTCCCGCTCCTGCTCGGGATCGTCGCCCTGCTCGGGACGTTCATGCCGCCGTACTCCGCGGCGCAGCGCGTCGTCCTGCCGGAGCTCGTCGGCGAGAACGAGACGCTGATGGTCCAGGGCAACAGCATGATCGAGGGCGGCACCTCGTTCGCCGGCCTGATCGGGCCGGCGCTCGCAGGGCTCCTGATCCCGGTCCTCGGCGCGCCGAACGTGCTCTACCTCGACGCGGCGACGTTCTTCGTCTCGTTCCTGATCGTGCTGACGCTCGTGCCGAAGCGGAAGCCGCTGCACGCGCCCGCGGTCCGCGGCGTGCTCGCGGGCTTGAAGTTCGTCCTCGCCGATCGCCTCCTCGCGCCGCTGACCCTCACCGTCATCGGCTTCGGCTTCATCATCTCGGCGCTCTCGCCGGCGCTGCTCGTGTTCGCGCGCGACTCGTTCGGGAGCGCTCGGATCGCCGGGCTGTTCTACACGGCCCTCGGCGCGGGCGCGCTCGCCGGGACGATCGCTGCGGTCGCGATCGTCCGGAAGGTGGCGCCGCTGAAGATGGCGACGTTCGGGATCCTCGCGTTCGCCGCTCCGCTCTGGCTGCTCCCCATGATGCCGCCGGCTTGGGTCGTCGTGGCCGCGCTCTTCGTCGCGACGTTCTTCACGCCGCTCGTCAACGGGCCGGTGATCGGCGTGCTGACGGCACGGACGCCGAACGGCCTCCGCGCGAAGGTGATGACCGCCGTGATCACGCTGAACACGCTTGCCTCGCCGATCGGGTTCCTGCTCGCGGGGCAGATCCTCGAGCGCTGGGGCGTCGAGCCGATCTTCTTCGGCGTCGCGATCGGCGTCACGCTGCTCTCGCTGCTCTTCGCCTCGATCACCTTCCGGCACCGGGACGACTCCTCCGCGGTGCCCGCAGCAGCGCAGGCCTAGCCGAGGCGGGCGGGCACCTCGTCCGCCTCGGCCGCGCTGCGGCCTGTGGAGGGCAGACGCGTTTGTACTCTGTCTCCGTGCCGCCGTTCAAGACGTCAGACGCCTACAAGCCCACCGGCGACCAGCCGCGGGCGATCGCCGAGCTCTCGGAGGGACTCCGCGCGGGCGAGCGCTTCCAGACGATGCTCGGCGCGACCGGCACCGGCAAGACGGCGACGATGGCCTGGATGATCGAGGAGATCCAGCGGCCAAGCCTCGTGATCGCCCACAACAAGACGCTGGCCGCCCAGCTCTGCAACGAGTTCCGCGAGTTCTTCCCGCACAACGCGGTCGAGTACTTCGTCTCGTACTACGACTACTACCAGCCCGAGGCGTACGTGCCCCAGGCCGACCTCTACATCGAGAAGGACTCCTCGCAGAACGACGACATCGCGCGGCTCCGGCTCGCGGCGACCTCGTCGCTCTTCACCCGGCGCGACGTCGTGGTCGTCGCGTCGGTCTCGTGCATCTACGGCCTCGGGTCGCCGGAGGAGTGGCGCGAGCGCGTGCTGATCCTCGAGGTGGGGGAGGAGCAGGACCGCGACCTCGTGCTCCGGAAGCTGATCGACTCGATGTACGCGCGGAACGACTCCGTCCTCGGCCGGGGCCGCTTCCGGGTCAAGGGCGACGTGCTCGAGATCCAGCCGGCGAACCAGGAGACGGCGTACCGGATCTCGTTCTTCGGCGACATGGTCGAGGCGATCACGCACTTCGACCCGCTGACCGGCGAGGTGCTCGCCAAGCTCGACAACATCGCGATCTGGCCGGCGACCGAGTACGTCACGTCGAGGCCCACGATCGAGCGCGCGGTCGTCGAGATTCGCCACGAGCTCGACGAGCGGCTCAAGGTGCTCGAGGGCGAGGGGAAGATGCTCGAGGCGCACCGGCTGCGGCAGCGAACCGAATACGACCTCGAGATGATGAAGGAGCTCGGGTTCTGCTCCGGGATCGAGAACTACTCGCGGATCCTCGAGGGGCGTGGGCCCGGGACGCACCCGTTCACGCTGCTCGACTACTTCCCGAAGGACATCTTGATCTTCGTCGACGAGTCGCACCAGACGGTCCCGCAGCTCGGCGGGATGTACGAGGGCGACCGTTCGCGGAAGCAGACGCTCGTCGACTACGGCTTCCGCCTTCCGTCCGCGCTCGACAACCGGCCGCTCCGGTTCGACGAGTTCCTCGAGCGCGGGCACCAGCTCGTGTTCGTCTCGGCGACGCCGGGCCCGTTCGAGCTCCGCAACTCCTCGCGCGTGTCGGAGCAGCTGATCCGGCCGACGGGGATCGTCGACCCCGAGGTCGACCTCCGCGAGACGAAGAATCAGATCGACGATCTCCTCAACGAGGTCCGTCGCCGCGAGCAGGCGGGCGAGCGCGTGCTCGTCACGACGCTGACGAAGAAGATGGCGGAGGACCTGACGGACTACATGTTGGAGTCCGGCGTCAAGGCGCGTTACCTGCACTCCGAGATCGACACGCTCGAGCGGATCCAGATCATCCGTGAGCTTCGACTCGGCGACTACGACGTGCTCGTCGGCGTCAACCTGCTGCGCGAAGGGCTCGACCTGCCCGAGGTCTCGCTCGTCGCGGTGCTGGACGCGGACAAGGAAGGCTTCCTGCGCGGCCGCACGTCGCTGATCCAGACGATCGGGCGCGCGGCGCGAAACGTCAACGGCCGGGTGATCCTCTACGCCGACAAGATGACCGAGGCGATCAAGGAGGCGCTGGACGAGACGAACCGACGCCGCTCGATCCAGCTCGCGTACAACGAGGAGCACGGCATCACCCCGGAGACGATCCGCAAGGGCGTGTCGGACATCGCGGAGTTCCTCTCGCTCGAGTCGCCGACCGTCCCGGCTCGCCGAAGGCGGGGGCAGGCAAAGGTCGAAGGCATGTCGGCCGACGAGCTCGAGCGCCTCGTGATCACGCTGGAAGAAGAGATGTTCGCCGCCGCGGAGGAGCTCCGCTTCGAGTACGCCGCGAAGCTGCGCGACGAGATCAAGGACCTCCGCCGCGAGCTCGACGCGGCGCAGCCCCGCGCAAGCACAGCCGGCCTAGCGCACGCGGACGGAAAAGGGCAGCTCCGCGTGGAGCGTGCCGACGCGCAGGCCGGCGGCGCCCTTCAGCAGCTTCCCCCTCGCCGACGCCGGCAGCCGCCAGGTGCAGCGGGCGACCCCGTCGCGCGCGCTCCCGCCCGCCGGCGCGAGCTTCTTGCCGCCGATCGTCGCGCGGCAGATCGCGCGTCGCGTTCATGAGCGGAAGCCCGCGGGCATCGTCGACGAGCACCACGATCGTCCACGCACGCCCGGCGCGCGGCTGGTCGGCGAGGACGTCGGTGATCTCGAGCTGGGCGGCGGTCTTCGTCAGCTTCGCGAGGTGCGTGCCGTCGGTGTCGGCGGTGAAGACGTCCTGTGCGCGGAACGTGACGCCCCGGGTGAAGAGGACCTTCGAGCCGTCGGGCGACCACGCCGGGAAGTCGTCACGCCCGTCGTAGTTCGGTCAGCCGCTCGACACCGGTGCCGTCGACGTTCGCGACGTAGATCTCGGTGTTCCCGAGCGGGAGGACGCCGTCGCTGACGTAGACGATCCGCCTCGCGTCGGGCGACCACGACGGCTCGCTCTTGTTCTGGCGCCCGTCGCTCAGCCGGACGACGTTCGAGCCGTCGATGTCCATTGCCCAGATCTGGTACGTCCCGCCGCCCCGGTTGCTCGAGAACGCGATCCTGCCGTCCGCCGACCAGTCGGGCGACTCGTCCGACGCCGCGTTCACCGTCAGCCGGCGCGGGTCGGTCCCGTCCGCGCGCATCGAGTAGATCTCGCCGTTGCCGTCGCGGGTGGTCCGCCACGCAATCCGCTGCCCGTCGGGTGACCAGGTCGGGGCGTAGTCGGCCTGCGGGTCGTTCGTGAGCCGCCGCGGTGCCGAGCCGTCCGCGTTCATGACGTAGATCTCGTAGTTCCCGTCGCGCGTGCTCGCGAACGCGATGCGCGTCCCGTCAGGCGACCACTTCGCGTGGTCGTCGTGCGTGTCGTTCCTCGTCAGGCGCCGCTGCGCCGATCCGTTCGCCGCCATGACGTAGATCTCGCCGTTGCCGTTCCGGAACGACGTGAAGGCGATCTGGCGTCCGTCCGGCGACCACGACGGCGCATCGTTCCCGATCAGGATCGCGCTTCCCGCTCCGGAGGCCGTGACGGCCACCGCACTGAGCAGGAGTCCGAGCAGCGCGGCCCGCCGAACGCGCATTCCTCCTGAGCTTAACGGGTAGGGTCGCCAAATGGACATCCTCGTCTTCGTTCTCGTCGTGGTGCTCGGCGGATTGATCGTCGGCGCGCTCGCGCGGCTCGCGGTGCCCGGGCCCGACCCGATGTCCATCTGGCGAACGATCGTGCTCGGGATCCTCGGCTCGCTGTTCGGCAGCTTGATCGCCGCGCTCGTCGGAATGGGCAACGGCGGCGGACTGATCTTCGCGCTGATCGGAGCGGTCCTGCTGCTGGTCCTGTACAGGCGCGTCGTGCAGAAGCGCGGGATCACCGGACCGAGCGCGCGCCGCCTCTAGTTTCACGTCCGACTGGACCTGAGACACTTGTTGCATGTCATGGATATGGCTCATCATCGTGGGCGCCATCGTCGGGGCGCTCGGCCGGCTCTTCAATCCCGGCCGTGACCCGATGGGGTGGATCGTCACGATCCTGCTCGGGATCGGATCGCTGTTGCTGGCCGGCCTCATCTTCGACGGCTTCTGGCAGTACGTGATCGGCGTGATCGTCGCGATCGTGCTCGTCTCGGTCTACGGCCGCTTCATGAGCGGCCGAGCCGCAACCGCGCCCTAGCTCACCGGGTCGACGTCGAGGGGCTCACGGCCCCGCGGGAAGCGCCGCACCGCCGTGAGCCCCCAGTCGTCGCCGCGCCAGATGTAGGTCGTGACGGAGAACGAGGAGTCGCCGATCTCGTAGACGTGCAGGCCGCGCGCCTCGCCCCGTCGATCGGGCCGCGGTTGTCCGAGGCCGGGAGCGATCGACACGACGACCGCGCGGACGTCGCCGTGCGTCACCTCGAACTCGCGGCGCTCGCTGACGGCCGCCTGATGGATGTGGCCGGCGAGGATCAGCTCTGCGCCCGAGTCGACGAGCGTCGCGAGCACGCGGTTCCGATGTGACACGGGCTTCTTGCGCGAGCGCCAGGGCGCCCCGACGCAGGTGGTGGTGGAAAGCGACGATCTTGAAGGAGTCGTCAGGCGCCTCCGCGAGCGTCTCGCACGCCTTGCGGAGCTGGTCGGTCCGTGAGTGCGCCGCTCTGGTGGCGCCACGGTCGGACCGAGTTGAGGCCGAGCACGAAGAGGCCGTCGGATCGGTACACGGGCTCAGTCGTCTCCCAGATCCGCTCGAACTCCTTCCACGGGGCGGTGAAGCGCGCGGGGAACGTGTACGGGATGTCGTGGTTGCCGGGGATCGCCACCAGCGGGAGCTCGAACGAGCGGAGGAATCGGGCGGCGCGTTCGTGCTGCTCCCGGCGTCCGCGGTGGGTCAGGTCGCCGGTCGCGAGCACGAGCTCCGGCCGGATCCGCTCCACCAGCGCCACGAGAGCCCGCTCCATCTGCGGGTCTTCGCGCGTGCCGAAGTGGAGGTCGGAGACGTGGAGAACGCGTGTCATTCCGGCCGGGGCAGGCTATAAGGTGATCCAACGTGACGAGCGATACGCCCGAAGTCTTCGACGACCTCTACCTCGGTCTCCGGGCCGGCGGCGCCATGCGGAAGCAGCGGCGCGGCGAGCAGCTGACCGCCGAGGAGGCGGAGGCGCTCGGCCGCTGGCAGCGGCTCTCGGCGATGCGCAAGTCGCTCGCGATCGGCGCCTTCGCGCTCGGCACCTTCGGGCTCGGGTTCACGCTCGGCGGCCTCATCTTCGGCCGCTGGCGCCGGGCCTAGCCGGTCAGCCTGCTGTCTCGGCGTCCTTCGCCGGGAAGAGCACGGTCGGCACGTCCTCGGCGGCCGGATCCTTCCTGAGCACGATCACGTCGACGAGGGTTGCGGCGACCGCGGCGAGTGGGATCGCGAGCAGCACCGCGAAGCCGCCGAACAGCACCGCCGAGGCCGCGACGGAGACGAGCACGATCAGGGGCGAAAGCCCGACGGCGTCTCCGAGCACGCGCGGGATCACGATGTAGTCCTCGAGCAGCCGAACGACAAGCACGGCGAGGCCCGCCGCGATCGCGACGCCGACCGACTCCGTCAGCCCGACCCCGACCGCGAGCGCGCCGGCGGCGAGCGGGCCGATCACGGGCACGAGCTCGACGATGCCGGCGAAGATCCCGACGAGCAGCCAGAACGGCAAGCCGATCGCCCAGAACGCGATCGAGAGGACGACCGCGACGAGGACGACGAGCAGCCCCTGGCCGCGCACGTAGGCGCCGAGCTTCAGGTCGATCAGCTCCCAGGTGTCGCGGACCGTCTGTCCGTGCTCACGGGGGAGGAGCCGGCAGACGAGGCTCTCGGCGCGCTTTGCGCTCGAAGATCCAGTAGGCGCCCGTCGCGAGGACGAAGAAGATCCCGACGAAGACCTCGAACGCGGCGAGGCCCGCATGCGCGCCCTCGTCCAGGAAGTCCTCGACGCGGGGGAGCCGCTCGAGCCGGTGCTCGACGCCGCGTAGGACGTCCTGGCGGATTCCTGTCGACTGGCGCGCCTCCTGGCGGAGCTCGCTTCGCGTCTGTGGGAGGTCGCCGATCGCGGTCTGCACCTGGTCGAGCGCGCGCGGGACGACGGCCCAGAGCAGCGCGGCGACCGCGCCGACGAGGACGGCGTAGTGGAGCAGGACGCCCACGCCTCGCGGGACGCCGCGCGCGTGCAGGGCTTCGATCCCGGGCCGCATCGCTGCGGCGACGATGAAGCCGAGGAAGAGGAGCGCCAGGATCAGCTTCAGCTGCCACAGCGCGAGCGCGGTTGCGACTGTTGCGACGACGACGAGCGTCGCGATGAAGGCGCGCTTGGCCGTCTGCGTCATGGGGGAGGTCCTCGCCGCGCGCAGGGAACGGGAAACCGGCGGCGAAGGCTCGTGGTCCCATGTGGACGCGGTCGGACGAGCGGACGTGCTGGGAGTCCCGGCGCCATGCCGTCGTGCTCGTGCGGCCGCTTGTGCGGGGGTTCGCGCTCGGGGTGGCGGGGTTCGTGTGCTTCGCGATCGGGTGGCCCGTGATGCTCGTCGGGCCGCCGCTGATCGGGATCGGCGCGCTCGGCTCGGGGCTGTCGGTGTGGCGATGGGAGCGGACGCGCGTCGTCGTGACGACGGAACGGCTCTTCGTCGTGCACGGGACGCTCAGGCGGCGGGTCGCTGCCGTGCATGTCGACGCCATCTCGACGATCGAGGTCGAGCAGAGCCTCGTCGGCCGGCTGCTCGGCTACGGGACGCTCGTCGCAGGCGAGCTCGAGATCCCGTTCGTCCCGCAACCGCGCCGCGTGGGGACGCTCGTGGCGCGCCTCGGCGCGTAGCGCCAAGCGCCTGGGTCTGACCCTGCAGTTCGCCCCTGCAGACACGTCACGTGCAACAAGAGCGTGACGATTCGTCCCACGGGAGGCTTCGTGGCTCGGTGCGCGGATCTACCGTGAACACGTGCCGCGGATCCTGCGCACATCCCTTCCGGACGGGTTCTTTCACGTCACCGCCCGCGGGGTGGACGGTGCTGCGATCGTTCGCGACCCGCGCGACGGCCAGCTCTACGTCCACCTCCTCGCGCGCACGATCGCGCGCTACCGCTGGGAGTGCCACGCGTACTGCCTGATGCCGAACCACGTCCACGCGGTCGTCGACGCCACCCAGCAGGAGCTCTCGGCAGGCGTCCAGTACCTGCACGGCACGTACGCCCTCGCGTTCAACCGCCGCCACCGCCGCACCGGCCACCTCTTCGGCGCTCGCTTCGCCTCGTGGATCGTCGAGACCGAGCGGCACCTCTCGAACGCCTGCCGCTACGTCTACCTCAACCCGGTCCGCGCGGGTCTCTGCGCGAGGCCGGAAGACTGGCCGTGGAGCGGGATCCGGGCCTAGAAACGAACACCTGTTCCCATCCGACACGCCTGGGTAAACTGGGCCAGTTATGGCCCAGGATCAACTCGTCGTTCACGGCGCCCGGGAGCACAACCTCAAGGACGTCACCGTCCGGCTGCCCCGGAACAAGCTCGTCACGATCACAGGCCTGTCCGGGTCGGGCAAGTCCAGTTTGGCCTTCGACACGATCTACGCGGAGGGCCAGCGGCGCTACGTCGAGAGCCTGAGCGCCTACGCGCGCCAGTTCCTCCAGATGATGGAGAAGCCGGACGTCGAGTCGATCGACGGCCTCAGCCCGGCGATCTCGATCGACCAGAAGACGACGAGCCGGAACCCGCGCTCGACCGTCGGAACCGTGACCGAGATCTACGACTACCTCCGCCTGCTCTACGCGCGGATCGGCCGGCCGCACTGCCCGGTCTGCGGCCGCCCGATCGCGGGCCAGAGCCTCGAGTCGATCGTCGACCAGGTGCTGCAGCTGGCGGAGGGCACGCGCTTCACCGTCAACGCGCCGGTCGTGCGCGACCGCAAGGGCGAGTACAAGGACGTCTTCGAGGAGCTCCGCCGCGAGGGCTTCACACGCGTCAAGGTCGACGGCGAGCAGCGGCTCCTCGAGGACGAGATCGAGCTCGACAAGAAGTACAAGCACACGATCGAGGTGGTCGTCGACCGGCTCGTGATGAAGCCGGAGCTCCGCACGCGGCTCGCGCAGTCGATCGAGACGGCGGCGCAGCTCGCGGAGGGCCTGATCGGGATCGACCTCGTCGACACCGGCGAGAGCCTTCTCTTCAGCGAGAACTTCGCGTGTCCGGAGCACGGCGTCAGCCTCCCCGAGCTCGAGCCGCGGATCTTCTCGTTCAACTCGCCGCACGGCGCGTGCCCGCGCTGCACCGGCCTCGGCGCGCAGCAGGAGATCGACCCCGACCTCGTCGTCCCCGACCCGACGCTCTCGATCGGCGAAGGAGCGCTCGTCCCGTGGGCGGTCGGCAACTCGACGTTCTACGAGTCGGTGATCCAGGCGGTCGCCGACAAGTGGGAGATCGACCTCGACACACCGTGGCAGGACCTGACCGAGGAGCAGCAGAACCTCTTCCTCTACGGCACCGAGGGCGAACGCGTCTACGTCACGTACCGCAACCGGATGGGCCGCAAGCGCGCGTACATGCTCGCGTGGGAAGGCATCGTCTCGAGCCTCCAGCGGCGCTACCGCGAGACCGACTCGAGCACGCAGCGCGAGCGGATCGAGGAGTACATGTCGTTCCGCCCCTGCCCGGTGTGCAAGGGAGCGCGTCTGAAGCCCGAGGTGCTCGCGGTCACCGTCGGCGAGCTCAACATCCACCAGTTCTCGAAGATGTCGGTCACGCGCGCGATCCAGTTCGTCGAGGAGCTCGAGCTGACCGAGACCGAGCGTCTGATCGGCGAGCGGATCCTGAAGGAGATCCGCGCGCGCCTCACGTTCCTCGACGACGTCGGCGTCGGGTACCTCCAGCTCGACCGAGCGGCCGCGACGCTCTCGGGCGGCGAGGCGCAGCGGCTCCGGCTCGCGACGCAGATCGGCAGCCAGCTCGTCGGCGTGCTCTACATCCTCGACGAGCCGTCGATCGGCCTCCACCAGCGCGACAACGACAAGCTGATCGGAACGCTCGAGCGGCTGCGCGACCTCGGCAACACCGTTCTCGTCGTGGAGCACGACGAGCAGATGATGCGGAGCGCCGACTGGCTCGTCGACATGGGGCCGGGCGCGGGCGAGCACGGTGGCTACGTCGTCGCGGAGGGGCCGGCCGCGAAGGTCGAGAAGAACCCGAAGTCGATCACGGGGCAGTTCCTCTCGCGCAAGCGGACGATCCCCATCCCGAAGCGCCGCACGGACGATCTCGGCACGTTCCGCGTCGTCGGCGCGCGCCAGCACAACCTGAAGAACATCGACGTCGAGTTCCCGATCGGGAAGTTCGTCTCGGTGACCGGCGTGTCGGGCTCGGGCAAGTCGACGCTCGTGAACGAGATCGTCCACAAGGCGCTCGCGAACCGGCTCCACCGGATGCGGTTGAAGCCGGGCGAGCACGAGACGGTCGAGGGGATCGAGGCGTTCGACAAGGTGATCGACATCGACCAGTCGCCGATCGGCCGCACGCCGCGGTCGAACCCCGCGACGTACACGAAGCTCTTCGACCACATCCGCGAGCTGTACTCGATGACTCCCGAGGCGAAGGTGCGCGGCTACAAGCCGGGCCGCTTCTCGTTCAACGTCCGCGGCGGCCGCTGCGAGACGTGCAAGGGCGACGGCCAGATCAAGATCGAGATGCACTTCCTGCCGGACGTCTACGTCCCGTGCGAGACGTGCAAGGGCGCTCGCTACAACCGGGAGACGCTCGAGGTCCGCTTCAAGGGGAAGTCGATCAGCGAGGTGCTCGAGATGTCCGTCGAGGAGGCGCTGCAGTTCTTCGCGAAGATCCCGAAGATCCGCCGGCGCCTGCAGACGCTGCACGACGTCGGGCTCGACTACATCAAGCTCGGGCAGCCGGCGACGACGCTCTCGGGCGGCGAGGCGCAGCGCGTCAAGCTCGCGTCGGAGCTGTCGAAGATCGCGACCGGCCGCACGCTCTACATCCTCGACGAGCCGACGACCGGCCTGCACTTCGCCGACATCGAGAAGCTGCTCGAGGTGCTGCAGCGGCTCGTCGACAGCGGCAACACCGTGCTCGTGATCGAGCACAACCTCGACGTGATCAAGCAGGCCGACTGGATCGTCGACCTCGGCCCGGAGGGGGGCGAGGCGGGCGGGGAGGTGATCGCGACCGGGACGCCCGAGGAGATCGCCGAGGTCCCGGAGAGCTTCACCGGCGAGTTCCTGCGCGAGATCCTCCCGGTGAAAAAGCGCGCGAAGGCCGCGGCGTAGAAGCGCCTACCCTTCCGGGCGTGGAGCGGGAGTGGTGGGCACGCGCCCTGCTCGTCCTGTGGCGCCCGGGCGAGGTGTTCGCCGCGCTTCGCTCGTCCGACGAGGAGGACGAGGACGCGCGGTCAGAGCCGCTCCTCGCGATCGTCTTCCTCGCGGGCATCGCGACGGTGCTCGGGACGAACGCGTTCGCGCACGCGCTCGACGACTTCGAGATCGACGGCCTCACGCTCGCCGTGATCGGCTTCATCGCGGGCGGGATCTACGGGCTCGTCGCGTACTTCGTGCTCGGCTTCCTCGCGTACGCCGGCGCGCGTGCCGCCGGATCGCGCGCGCCGTGGCTCCACCTGCGCCAGCTCGTCGGCTTCTCCGCCGTGCCGCTCGCGCTCTCGCTCGTCCTCGTCTGGCCGGTGCGGCTCGCGATCTACGGCGGCGACGTCTTCGAGAGCGGGGGATCCGACACGGGCTTCGGCAACCACGTGTTCGAGGGGCTCGAGCTCGCCGCGATCGTCTGGTCGCTCGGTCTCGTGGTGTTCGGACTCCGTGCGTACCACGCCTGGCCGCTCAGCCGCGCGCTGCTCGCGTCGCTCCCGGTGCTCGCCGGGCCGGCCTTCGCGCTCGCGCGCGCGTACGGGCTGCTCTAGCCGTTCGCGACGAAGCGGGAGACCTCGGTGATCTCCGCGTTCGAGAGGCGATCCTTGAACGGCGGCATCCCGCCGCCGCCGTTTCGCACCTGCTGCTCGACCTGCGAGACCGTGAGGTTGACGTTGTCGAGGTTCGGCCCGACCGTCCCGCTCGAGCCGGCGGGCGCGAACGTGTGGCACGCCGCGCACCCGGCCGAGTTGAAGACCGCTTCACCCTCCGGCTCGCCGCCCGCGGCATTCGTCTCGCCCGAGGTCTCCGTCTGCGTCTCGGCCGTGGTCGTCGCCTCGGACGTCGTCGCCTCGGACGTCGTCGCCTCGCTCGTCGTCCCCTGCGTCGTCGTCTCGGCCGCGGTGGTCCCGTTGTCCTCGGCCGTCGCGCGCCCGATCGCGAACCCGGCGATGCCGGCCGCGAAGGCGAGGAAGAGCACGGTGAGCACGAGCGCCGCCTCCGCCGTGACGTAGTTCCAGCGACGCTTGGGCGGCGGGCGATAGGCCATCGCCGAAGGACGATAAACGAGTCGGCGTCAGCGCGCGGCGAAGAACGCCTCGAGCTCCTCCTCCGGCATCGAATAGGTGTGCTGGTCCTCCGGGAACCGCCCCGTTCGCACCTCGTCGGCGTAGGTCTCGAGCGCGCGGCGGATCTCGGTGCCGATGTCGGCATAGCGCTTGACGAACCGGGGCGCGCGGCCCTCGTAGAGCCCGAGCAGGTCGTGCCAGACGAGCACCTGACCGTCGCACTCGCGGCCGGCGCCGATGCCGATCGTCGGGATCGTGAGCGCCCGCGTGACCTCGGCCGCCACTGCGGCCGGCACCGCCTCGAGCACGAGCGCGAAGCAGCCGGCAGCCTCGAGCTCGCGCGCGTCGGCGACGAGCTTCCGCGCCTTCTCGGCCGTCCGCCCCTGCGCCTTGAAGCCGCCGAGCGACGTCGCCGACTGCGGCGTCAGCCCGATGTGGCCCATCACGGGGATCCCGGCTCCGACGATCGCCCGCACGCGCGGCACCATCGTCCCTGCGCCCTCGAGCTTGACCGCGTCGGCCGCCGACTCCTTGACGAAGCGCACTGCGTTCTCGAGCGCGAGCTCGTCCGACACCTGGAACGAGCCGAACGGCATGTCGGCGACGACGATCGGCCGTTTCGCGCCGCGCGTGACCGCGCGGGTGAGGATCAGGAGCTCCTCCATCGACGCGGGCACCGTCGAGTCGTGGCCGAGCACGACCATCGCGGCCGAGTCGCCGACGAGGATCAGCTCGACGCCGGCCGCGTCGGCGAGGCGGGCGCTCGGTGCGTCGTACGCCGTCACCATCACGATCTTCTCGCCGCGGCGCTTCAGCTCCCCGAGCTCGGGCAGCGGCAGCTTGCCGTGCGTCCACGAGGCGTAGCGGGGTGCGGGGCTGCTCATTCTCGTTCTCCTTCCAGGACGACGTTGTCGATCAACCGGGTGTTTCCGACACGGACGGCCGCGGCGAGGACGCGCGGCTCGAAGTCCGCGACCTCGACGTAGTCCACGTCGACGTCGCGGAGGAGCTCGCGCGCCCTCTCCGCGTCCTTCGTCGCGAGCGCACGGGGGAGGGAGAGAGCGCGCCGGCGCTCCTCCGGGGAGAGGCGTGCGTTTCGCGACGAGAGTGCGAGCCCGTCGGCGTCCCGCACCGTCGGCAGGACGCGGAGCTCGAGCTCGAGGTCGAGATCGCGGATCATCCGCGTGAGCACGGCCACCTGCTGCGCGTCCTTCTGGCCGAAGAACGCGAGCTGCGGCCGCACGATGTTGAAGAGCTTCAGGCAGACGGTGGCGACCCCGCGGAAGTGTCCGGGCCGGTACGCGCCCTCGAGCAGCGAGCCGAGCTGCTCGACGTCGACCCACGTCTGGAACCCCGGCGGGTACATCTCGTCGACGCTCGGCGCGAAGAGGAGATCGACGCCCGCGTCGTCGGCGAGCTCCGCGTCGCGCGACTTGTCGCGCGGGTAGCCGTTCAGGTCGGCGGCATCGGCGAACTGCGCCGGGTTCACGAACAGCGACACGACGACGACGTCTGCCTCGGCGCGCGCCGCGCGGATCAGCGAGAGGTGTCCTTCGTGGAACGCGCCCATCGTCGGGACGAGGCCGATCGTCTCGCCGCGGCGCGGTGCGAGCGCTGCGCGAAGCTCGGCGATGGTGGAGACCGTCCTCATCGCGCCGTCGC
Source organism: uncultured Actinomycetes bacterium (assembly GCA_963737405.1). Classification (GTDB taxonomy): domain Bacteria; phylum Actinomycetota; class Thermoleophilia; order Gaiellales; family Gaiellaceae; genus JACCTU01. The sequence continues at coordinate 47,723 of CAVTSL010000006.1, read as the reverse complement.
CTCCGCGAGCACCTCGTAGAGCGGCTCGAGATCCGGACGCGTCGCGCGGATCGCCTGCCGGTGGCGCTCGACGGTGTCCCAGTCGCCGCGCTCGATCGGCCCCGTGAGCTCGAACCCGTTGTCGATCGTGCGCCGCATCAGCGGAACGAGCGCCTCGGGCGGAGCGCCTGCGGCGTGGAACAGCTCGGACGCCACGCGATGCAGCGTCACGAGGTAGTTCGACGCGATCGCGGCTCCGGCGTGGTAGAGCGGCCGGGCGTCGTCGTCCAGCTCGAAGGGCTCGAGCCCGAGCGTCTGCGCCAGCTCGAACCCGACGCGCCGCGCGTCGTCGCTCTCCGCCGTCACGGCCGCGTGCGCGCCGTCGAGCTGCTCCGGGCCGCGGCGCTTCGTGAACGTCTGGAGCGGGTGGAGCCCGAAGCGGCGCTCGTGCGGATCGAGCGCCGCGAGTGCCGTCGCGCCCGAGGTGTGCGCGACCCACGGGCCGACGGGGATCCCGCGCGCGACCTCTGCGATCGCCGAGTCGGGGACGCAGAGCAGCACGAGGTCGGCGTCGTCGACCAGCCGGAGCCCGCGCTCGCGCAGCCTCGCGGAGACCGCCGAACCGACGCGGCCGGACGCGCCCACGACCCTGACTGTCTCGATCATCGCTCCAGTTCCGTCTCGGATACCGGGCCGAGCGGAGTGTAGCGCCCGCCTTGACGTGCGCGGGGCAAACGGAGCATCGTCGTGGCGAGGTGCTGCCGGAGACGCGGTACGCGAAGAAGGGTGATGCCCACATCGCCTACCAGGTGGTGGGCGAAGGCCCGCTCGACCTCGTCCTCGTCTCCACGTGGTTCAGCCATCTCGAAGCCCGCTGGGACTCGCCCGGCTTCGCCCACTACCTTCGGCGGCTCTCGTCGTTCAGCAGGCTCATCTCCTTCGACAAGTACGGGATCGGCCTCTCCGATCCGGTGCCGTCACGGACGCTGCCGCCGCTCGAGGACTGGATGGACGACGTCCGCGCGGTCATGGACGCGGCGGGCTCCGAGCGGGCCGCGGTCATGGGCGCCAACGAGGGCTCGCTGATGGCGGCGCTGTTCGCTGCGACGCATCCGGAGCGCACGACCGCGCTGGTGCTCGCGAACGCGACCGCTCGGATGGGATCGGCGCCAGGGTACGAGATCGGCGTCGGAGCCGACGTCCAAGAGCGCCTCGTCTCGATGGTCGAACAGACCTGGGGGCACGGCGACCTCATGACGGCCGTCAATCCGAGCCTGGTGGACAATCCGGAGGAAGCCGAAGCATGGGGCCGGTTCCTGCGCCTCTCCGCGAGCCCGGCGACCGCGGCGGCGGTGATGCGAATGCTCTTCGAGCTCGACGTTCGCGCCGTCCTCTCGACGATCGCGGTCCCAACGCTGATCGTGCACCGCACCGACAACCCGATCGTCACGCTCGACCAGGGTCGGTACGTCGCGGAGCACATCGAGGGCGCGCGCTTCGTCGCCGTGCCCGGCGCCGACTACGGGCTCGCGCTCGGCGATGCGGACGTCGTGATCGACGAGGTCGAGACGTTCCTCACCGGCGCGCATCACGCGACGCGCACGGACAGGGTGCTCGCGACGGTCCTGTTCACCGACATCGTCGACTCGACCCGACGCGCCGTCGAGCTGGGCGACGCGCGTTGGCGCGCGCTTCTCGAAGCACACGAGCAGGTCGCTCGAGCGGAGGTCGAGCGATTCGGCGGGACGATCGCGGAGTTCACGGGTGACGGTGTCCTCGCGAGCTTCGACGGCCCCGCGCGCGCAGTCAGATGCGCGCTCGCGCTGCGCGATCGCGTTCGGACGCTCGGACTGCACGTGCGCGCCGGGCTCCACGCCGGCGAGATCGAGCGTCGCGGGGATCAGATCGCCGGGATCGGAGTCCACATCGCGGCGCGCGTCCTCGCACTCGCCGAACCGGATCGCGTGCTCGTGTCGCGGACCGTCCGGGACCTCGTCGTGGGCTCGGGGCTCACGTTCGTGGACCGCGGCACGCACACGCTGAAGGGCGTGCCGGACGAGTGGCAGGTCCTGGAGGCGACGGAGTGACGAACCGGGCGCCCGGGTCTCCGCCCGGACGCCCGGCCCGCGAATCGCTAGCGCGCCCGGAAGGAGCCGAGCATGCCCTTCCTGCGCGTGGTCGTCGACCGCGCACCAGAAGCGGTACACGACGCCCTTCTTGACGCGCACTGACACGCTCGCGCTCCGCCCCGGAGCGATGAGCGGCGTGCGGACGGACTTGCCGCCGCCGCGGATCCAGAAGTCGTGCGTGTCGCCGCTCGAGTTGCGAACGACGAACTTGACGAGCCCCGCCCTCGGGACCTTCGACAGCTTCAGCCTGTAGCTCGTCGCGCTCACCTTGACGGTCTGCGCCGGCGCACCCGTCGCGAGCGGGACGAGCGAGGCCGCCAGCGCGAGCGTGAGCGCGGCGATCGGGAGCAGCTTCTTCAGCATCGGTCTCTCCTTTTCGTCTCTGGTGGCTAGCCGCGGCCGCTGCGGCCGTGGCCCGAGTTGCCCTTGCCCTTGCCGCGGCGGTGCTTCCCGGACGTGCCGCGGTCGTCGTCGCGCCGCTCCACGCCGACGCCGCCGTTGCAGCGCGGGTCGTTCCGGTGCTCGGCCTCGTCGCACGGGCCCGAGACGTCCTCAGCGGTACGAACGGTCGTCGTCGACCCGCCGCTCGCCGAGGCGCTCCCCGGCGAGACGGCCCCGCCGAACGCTCCGCCGGCGAGCGCGAGCGTCGCGAGACCCGTTGCACCGATCAGCTTCTTCGTCATCTCATTCCTCCGTTCGTGGACGGGGCCACGGTAGGAGGGGGCGCGCAAAGCCCGGGCAAGGGGCGCGTTCGGGTTCTCCCAGGGCATGGTTAAGGAGCGTCTCCAGGCGCCGTCCGACCCGACCAGAAGAATCGCCTGCCATGACCCGGAGCCGGTGGTAGCGTCCCAGCCGCGATGCCGATCTACGAGTACGTGTGCATGGCCTGCGAGTCGCATTTCGAGGAGCTCGTCCGGAACGGCGAAGAGCCGGATTGCCCGGACTGCGGCGCTTCGAACGTGCGGCGGCAGCTGTCCGTGTTCGCGGCTCACGGCACCGCCGCACAGCCGTCCTTCGGCGCCACCGCGGCCGGAGGCGGATGTTGCGGCGGGAGCTGTGGCTGCAGTTGAGCCGCTAGACAGGGTTCAGCAGCTCGCCTCGTTCGAGCGGCTGGTCTCCGGCTGCACGCGGTGCCGCCTTCACCAAGGGCGTACGCAGGTCGTGTTCGGCTCCGGCAACCCCGACGCCGAGCTGATGTTCGTCGGCGAGGCACCCGGCTTCCACGAGGACCAGCAGGGGTTCCCCTTCGTCGGACAGGCCGGGAAGCTGCTCGAGAAGCTGCTCGACGGCATCGGCCTCAAGCGCTCCGACGTCTACATCGCGAACGTCCTCAAGTGCCGGCCGCCCGGGAACCGCGACCCGCAGCCCGACGAGATCGAGTCGTGCGAGCCGCATCTGTTCCGGCAGATCGAGCTGATCCAGCCGCGGCTCGTGGCGACGCTCGGCAACTTCGCGACGAAGCTCCTCACCGGCAAGCCGACGGGGATCACGCGGGTCCACGGCGAGGAGCAGTGGACGACGCTCGGCGGCAACCGGGTGCAGCTGTATCCGCTCTACCACCCGGCGGCGGCGCTCTACACGCCTGCGATGCTGAAGGTGCTCGAGGAGGACTTCGCGCGGATTCCCGAGCTGCTCGGCGGCGAGGAGGTGGCGCGTCCGACGCTCCAGCTCGCGCCGCCCCCGAGCCCACCGTTCAGCTCGACCTGTTCTAGAGGTCGACCACGACGGACGCTGTGCCGCTGGAACGCGCTCGACGGAGCGATGCCGCGTCCTCAGTCGCGTCGTATCACTGCGGATACGACCGCTCCCTGCGTCCTTGCCTCGCAGACGTCGATCGCGCCCCAGCGACGAGCGTCCGCCGCGGCTCGACCTCTTCTGAGCTACGGCGTGCAGATCGAGAGCTCCTCGCCCGAGGAGACCGAGGCTGTCGCGGCGCGTCTCGCGGCGGTCCTGCGGCCCGGCGACGTCGTCACCGTCTCCGGCGAGCTCGGGGCAGGCAAGACGACCTTCGTGCGCGGCGCGTGCCGCGCGCTCGGCGTGACGCAGCCGGTGACGAGCCCGACGTTCACGGTCGGTCACCGCTACGACGGCGTCGCGCACCTCGACCTCTACCGGTTCGCAGGCGTGTCCGCGGCCGAGTGGGGCGACCTCGAGCCGTACTTCGACGGCACGATCGCGTTCGTCGAGTGGCCCGAGGCCGGCGAGGACGCGCTCCCGGAGCCACGCTTCCGGGTGCGCATGAGGCACATTGACGAGGCGCACCGGATGATCGAGCTGGAGTCCCGGGAAACCGCCCTCTTGCAGGAGCTTTGATGCTGACGCTCGCCTTCGACACCGCCACCGACGTCGCCACGAGCGCGCTCGTCTGGGACGGCGAGGTGCTCGGCGAGCTCCGCTCCCGCCCGGTCAGCGTGCTCGAGGACGTCGACGCGCTCCTCCGGCGCGGCGGCGTGCGGCCGACGCAGCTCGAGGGGCTCGTCGTCGGCACCGGGCCGGGCAGCTTCACCGGGCTCCGCATGGGCCTTGCGACCGCCCGTGCGCTCTCGCTCTCGCTCGACCTTCCCGTCGCCGGCGTCTCGACGCTCGCCGCGCTCGCCGCGGGGAGTCCAGGCGCGCTGCCCGTGATCGACGCGCGCCGCTCCGAGGTCTTCGTGCTCGACGGCGAGCCGCGCGTCCTCCGCCCCGACGAGCTCGACGTCCGCGGGCGTCTCTGCGTCGGCGACGGCGCGGTGCGCTACCGCGTGACGCTCGAGCAGCACGGCGCGGAGATCCCGCCGGACGCCGACGAGCGCCACGTGCCGCGCGCGCGGTTCCACGTCGCGCTCGCCGAGACGTTCGGCCCCGCCGACGAGGTCGAGCCGATCTACCTGCGCATCCCCGACGCGGAGAAGGCGCGCGCGTGATCATCCGCAGGCTCCAGCTCCGCGACCTCTCGGCGATCGAGGACATCGAGCGCGACTCCTACGCCACGCCGTGGTCGCGGTCGATGTTCGCCGGCGAGCTCTCGAAGGCGTCGTCGGTCTGCCTCGGTGCGTTCGAGGAGGAGACCGGCGAGCTGATCGGCTACCTGATCGTCTCCCGCTACGTCGACGCGTGGCACGTGATGAACATCGCGGTCGACCCGAGCTCGCGCCGCGCGGGCGTCGCGACCGCGCTCCTCGTCCGGCTGTTCGAGCTCACCACCAGCGACGGCCGCCGCGGCTACACCCTCGAGGTGCGCGTCTCGAACACGGGCGCGATCAACCTCTACGAGCAGCTCGGCTTCCAGCCGCGCGGGATCCGCCGCGGCTACTACACCGACAACCGCGAGGACGCGTTGATCATGTGGCGCGACCCGCAGCCGCAGCCGGTCGCGTGATCCTCGGGATCGAGACGTCGTGCGACGAGACCGCCGCGGCGGTCGTCACCCGCGACGGCGAGATCCGTTCGAACGTCGTCGCCTCGCAGGCGGAGCTCCACGCGCGCTTCGGCGGTGTCGTGCCCGAGGTCGCGTCGCGCCGGCACCTCGAGCTCGTGATGCCGGTCGTCCGGCAGGCGCTCGGCGAGGCCGGGTCGACGCTCGACGACGTCGACCTCGTCGGCGTCACGCGCGGGCCGGGGCTCGTCGGCGCGCTGCTCGTCGGCGTCTCGGCGGCGAAGGCGCTCGCGTGGTCGCGCAGCCTGCCGCTCGCGCCCGTCGACCACCTGCACGGCCACGTCGCCTCGCTCTACCTCGAGCCCGACCCGCTCGAGCCGCCCTTTCTCTGCCTGCTCGCGAGCGGCGGCCACACGCTGCTGCTCGACGTCCGCGCGCGCGGCTCGTTCGCCGTCACCGGCCGCTCGATCGACGACGCGGTGGGCGAGGCGTTCGACAAGGGCGCCCGCCTGCTCGGGCTCGGCTACCCGGGGGGCGCCGAGATCGACCGGCTCGCCCGGGAGGGCGATCCCGAGGCCTTCTCGTTCCCGATCGCGCGTGTGCCGGGGCTCGACTTCTCGTTTTCCGGGGTCAAGACGTCGCTGCTCTACGCCGTCCGCAAGCTGGCCCCGGACGAGCTCGAACGCCGCCGGGCCGACCTCGCGGCGAGCTACCAGCGCGCGCTCGTCAGGGCCCTCGTCGAGCGGACCGAGGCGGCGGCCGAGCTCGTCGGCGCCGAGCGGGTCGCGGTCGTCGGAGGGGTCGCCGCGAACTCCGAGCTCCGCGCGTCGCTCCCGTGGGCGAGAGCCGCTCCGCTGCCCCTTTGCACGGACAACGCGGCGATGATCGCGTCGGCGGCCCGGTTCGTCGAGGCGCTTCCCTATCCTCGCTACCTTGCGCTCGATGCCTACGCGTCAGCTGCATGACCGCTGAGCACGCCTGGCCGCTCGCGTTCGTCGCCCTCGTCGTCACGGTCGTGCTCGTCGCGGCCGGCGGCCGCTCGGACAGCCGGGCGGCGGGGGAGGGGTCGGCGGTCTCGTGGGCCGGGCTCGCCGGCGCTCCGCGGCCGCGTGTCGCGATCGGGCAGCGGATGGTCGTCGTCCTGCGGACGCCGTCGCTCGCCGACCACGTCGCGAACGCGGGGGGCCGCGCCGGCGACGCCGACCAGCGCCGCTGGACGCAGCAGGCGCGGGCGGCCGAGCAGCTCGTGCTCTCGAAGCTGGGCGTGCAGGGCCTGCCGGTCACGCCGGACCACACGTTCGAGCGCGTCATCGTCGGCTTCTCGGCGGCGCTCGACCCGCGCGCCGTCGCGATCCTCGAACGGCTGCCGGAGGTGCAGGGCGTGTATCCGGTCCGGAGCGCGTTCCCCGCGTCGGTCTCGTCCCGCGTCCTCGACGAACGCGACTTCCAGCCCGGCAGCGGACACCGCCTCGAGATCGCGCTGCCGGGGTTCGACGGCCGCGGCGTCACGGTCGCGCTGCTCGACACCGGCGTCGACCGGGCGCAGCCGTACCTCCGCGGCCGGATCCGGGACGGCGTCGACATCGTCGGCGGCAGCGACCTCGCCCTCGCGGCGGCGCGCCCCGACGACGAGGTCGAGATCGAGCGCCACGGCACCGAGCTCGCCGGGATCATCGTCGGCGCGAGCGGTCCCGCCGGCCTCGCAGGCGTGGCGACCGGCGCGTGGGTGCTGCCGATCCGCGTCGCGGGCTGGCAGCGAACGGCGTCGGGCCGCTACGCCGTGTACGCGCGCACCGACCAGATCCTCGCGGGGCTCGAGCGCGCGGTCGATCCGAACGGCGACGGGGTCGCGCACGACGCGGCGCGGGTCGCGGTCGTCGGCGTTGCCGAGGCGTACTCGGCGTTCGCCGACGGACCGCTCGCGAAGGCGGTCGCCGGCGCGCTGCGGCTCGACACGGTCGTCATCGCGCCCGTCGGCAACGACGGGCTCGGCGCGTCACGGACGGCGCTCCGCGACTACGGCAGCGTCGCCGGCCCCGGCGGCGCGCCGTCGGCGCTGACCGTCGGCGCGGTCGACCTCCGTCGCCGCGCGCGGGACGTGCGCGTGACCGTGCGCGCCGGGCTCACGCTCGCGTACGAAGCGCGGATCCCGCTCGGCGGCGTCGTGCACCCGGGCAAGCAGCTGAGCCTCGCGCTCACGGCTCCGCTCGACGGGCTCCCCGCGCCTCGCCGGAACGCCGCGGAGATCGGCTCCTTCTTCGACGCCGGCGGCTACAGCCGCGTCGCGGGCAAGGCGGCGCTCGTCCCGGCCGGCGACTCGCCCCACAGCGCCGTCGTGAACGCGGCGCGTGCGGGCGCCGGTGCGGTCGTCCTCTACGGCGACGGGCCGGTCCCGAGCGGCTCCCTCGGCCTCGACGAGGACGTCGCGGTCCCGGTCGTCGGGATCCCGCGTGAGGCCGCGCTCGTCGCGATCCGCGCGCTGCGACGCGGAGCGAGGGCCGCGCTCTCGATCGGCTCGCTCCGCGTGGCGGAGAACGAGAGCCTGCGGCGCGTCTCCGTGTTCTCGTCAGGCGGTCTCGCGTTCGACGGCCGCGTCAAGCCCGACCTCGTCGCGCCCGGCGTCGGCATCGCGACCTCCGAGCCCGGCTCCAACTCGGACGGGACTTCGCGCTTCGGCACGGTCAACGGGTCGAGCGCCGCCGCGGCGGTCGTGGGCGGTGCGGCGGCGGTGCTCGCGCAGGCCAGGCCGTCGCTCGACGGGCGCTCGCTCAGGAGCCTGCTCGCGAACACCGCGCGGCGGATTCCCGACGCGTCGACGGCCGCGCAGGGCGCCGGGATGCTCGACCTCGGCGCAGCCGCGGCCTCCGAGTTCGCGACGACGCCCGGCTCGCTCGCGCTCGGGCGCGCGGACGACGTCGGCTGGCAGACGGCGACCGAGGTCGTCGTGCGCAACATCTCGACGCGGACGCTGAAGCTCTCCGGCACGGTGCGGATCGTGCGCCAGGGTGCCGGCACGCTCTCGTTCTCCGTCAAGCCGGATCGCTTCGCGCTTCGTCCCGGACGTTCGCGCCGCGTGCAGGTGCAGGCGATCGTGACGACGGAGCCGCAGGGCGACCGCCACGCCGAGGGCGTCGTCGTGTTCAGCGCGCGCGGAGCCCGCTCGCTTCGAGTCCCGTGGGCGATCACGTTCGACGAGCCGAGCGCGAACCTGATCGGCGCGGTGCGGCTGTCGGCGCCGGCCTTCCGACCGTCCGACGAGCGCCCGACGCTCCTCACGCTCCGCGCCGGGACGGTCCGCCGCACGCCGCAGGGCGAGGAGATCCGCCCGGTCCGCCGCCTGGACGTCGAGCTCGTGCGGGCCAACGGCGAACGCCTGGGCATGCTCACCCGGCTCCGGGATCTCATCCCAGGGCACGTGGCAATCGGCCTCACCGGGCGCGATCCCGACGGCGACCAGCTCGAGCCGGGCCGCTACCGCATTCGCCTGACGGCCTGGCCGACCGAGCCCGGCGGAGCACCGAGCAGGGCCGTGGTGCGCTTCCGTGTGAAGCGGCCCCCGGGGTAAACTCGCGCAGTTTGCGGCGAAAAAGGAGCGTGCCTTGACGACTCTGCAGGAAGCGCCCGTCTCGCACCTGCGCGAGAACCCATTCGAGATCGCCCGTGCTCAGCTGCGACGTGTCGGCGACACGTTCGGGATCGACGACAACCTGATCGGCGTCCTCTCCCAGTGCAAGAAGGCGGTCGAGGTGTCGGTCCCCACCCAGATGGACGACGGCGAGACGACTCGCGTCTTCACCGGCTACCGCGTCACGCACAACATCGCGCGCGGGCCGTCGAAGGGGGGCATCCGCTACCACCCCGACGTCACGCTCGACGAGGTCAAGGCGCTCGCGATGTGGATGACGTGGAAGTGCGCGCTCGCGAACATCCCGTTCGGCGGTGCGAAGGGCGGCGTGATCGTCGACCCGAAGGCGCTGTCGCGCCGTGAGCTCGAGCGCATGACGCGCCGGTTCACCAGCGAGATCATCAACGAGATCGGCCCCGAGAAGGACATCCCGGCGCCCGACGTCGGCACCGACGCGAGCGTGATGGCGTGGATCTTCGACACGTATTCGATGAACAAGGGTCATTCGGTCCTCGGCGTCGTCACGGGCAAGCCGCTCGCGATCGGCGGCTCCTTCGGCCGCGAGGAGGCGACAGCGCGGGGCGCCCTTTACGTCCTCCGCGGTGCCGCGCGCAAAAAGGAGCTGAGCCTGAGCGGCGCCACCATCGCGATCCAGGGCTTCGGCAACGTCGGCAGCCACCTCGCGCGGCTCGTCACCGAGGACGGAGCGACGGTCGTCGCGCTCTCCGACTCGGCGGGCGGCATCCACAACCGGGACGGGATCGACGTCGCCGCGGCAATCGCGCACAAGGCGGAGACGGGCTCGCTCGGGGGCCTGCCGGGCACCGACCCGATCTCGAACGACGACCTGCTCCTGCTCGACGTCGACGTGCTCGCGCCCTGCGCGCTCGAGCAGGTGATCAACGAGTCGAACGCAGACCGGATCAAGGCCCGGATCCTCGTCGAGGGCGCGAACGGCCCGGTCACGCCGACCGCGGACGAGATCCTCGAGCAGAAGGGCGTCCTCATCCTCCCGGACATCCTCGCGAACGCCGGCGGCGTCGTCGTCTCCTACTTCGAGTGGGTGCAGGGCCTCCAGGAGTACTTCTGGAAGGGCGACGAGGTGAACGCGAAGCTGAACGACATCACGACGCGCGCGTTCAACGAGACCTGGTCGGTCTACGAGTCGCGCGAAGTGTCGATGCGCCTCGCCGCATACGGCCTGGCCGTCCAACGGGTCGCCGAAGCCACCATCACCCGCGGCATCTATCCCTGACGTCGTCCTGTACCACGCGGAGGGCTGCCACCTCTGCGAGCAGGCCCGCGAGGTGCTCCGGGCCGAGCTCGGCGGCGGCTTCGAGGAGGTCGACATCGCCGGCGACGAGGGGCTCGAGGCCCGGTACCGCGAGTGGTTGCCGGTCGTCGAGATCGGCGGCGAGCGGGCCTTCGTCTACTTCGTCGACCCCGCAGCGCTCCGCCGAAAGCTGGCACAAAGTCAGGCCTGACGGTTCTCTGACGGCTGGAACGACGCCGCTGGCACAATGCCGCGCGGTGTCACAAAGTGGCTGATCGGCTGACCGTCGGCGTCGCGGCCCGCCTCTCTCGTTATCTGCAGGTCCTCACGCAGGCGAAGAAGATGGGCAAGGAGCGGATCTCCTCTCAGGAGATCTCCGACTACACGAACATCAACGCGACCCAGATCCGTCGCGACCTCTCGGCGTTCGGCAAGTTCGGCAAGCGCGGCGTCGGCTACAACATCGACTCGCTGCTGAGCGAGATCCGCGGGATCCTCCGCACGCAGGGACAGCACAACATCGCGCTCATCGGCGCTGGGCGGCTCGGCCAGGCGATCGCGAGCTCGCCGATCTTCGCCGAGCACGGGATCAACATCGCGGCGATCTTCGACTCCGACCCCGACAAGGTCGGCCGGACGCTCGGCAGCATGAACGTGAGCGACTACTCGGAGCTCGGCGGCACCGTGCGCGACAAGAACATCATCGTCGGCGTGCTCGCGGTACCGGCGGAAGGAGCGCAGCGCGTCGCCGACGACCTCGTGGGCGCCGGCGTCCGGATCATCTTCAACTACTCCGAGGCGCTCCTCGACGTCCCGACCGACGTGCAGGTGCACACGTCGAACCCGGCCGTCGAGCTGCTTCACGCTCTCTACTTCCATCTGACCTGAGGTCGATTAGGGTTCCCTCCCTCATCTCTGCTGGAGGGCAGGGAGTCAGCAAGGGGGGAACATGAAAAGGAAGTTCACCACGGCGGTGGTGACGATTGCGACACTTGCGGTCGCTGCAGCGTTCGCACCGGCGGCGCTCGCCGAGCGGTACGTCGTCCTCTACAAGGGCGGCGCCTCGACCTCGAAGGCCGGAGACTGGATCGAGCGATCCGGCGGGACGGTCGTCGCGAAGTACGACGAGATCGGTGTCGTGATCGCCAGGTCGAGCTCGCCGACGTTCGCGCAGGCGATGAAGGGCGGCGCGGGGATCGACACGGTCGCCGTCTCGCGTGCGGTCGCGAAGGTCGACGTCCCCGACACGTCTCCCGGCGACCTGCCGAACGCACCGGCGACGGAGGACAGCCTCGCGGCGCGCCAGTGGGACATGCGGCAGATCCACGCGCCGGAGGCGCACGCGATCACGGGCGGAAGCGCTGCCGTGGTCGTCGGCGACATCGACACGGGGCTCGACAAGGATCATCCGGACCTCGTCGGCAACATCGACTTCGCGCGCAGCGTGTCCTGCGAGAGCGGTGCGCCTGTCTCGACCCCCGCCGCGTGGGACGACCACGCCGGCCACGGCACGCACACCGCGGGCACGATCGCGGCCGCGTCGAACGGGTTCGGGATCACCGGCGTCGCTCCGCGGGTCAAGATCGCGGGGATCAAGTCGTCGAACGACGACGGCTACTTCTTCGCCGACATGGTCATCTGCTCGTTCATGTGGGCGGGCTCGCATCAGATCGACGTGACCAACAACAGCTACTTCATGGATCCGTGGCTCTACAACTGCCGGACCGACCCCGAGCAGCGGGCCCTCTGGAAGGCGGCGAGGCGTGCGATCGCCTACGCGCAGAAGCAGGGCGTCACCGTCGTCTCCGCCGAGGGCAACGAGTCGGACGATCTCTCGCACCCGCAGGTCGACGTGATCAGCCCCGACTTCCCGCCGGGGAACGAAGAAGAACGAGACATCACGAACGCGTGCGGCGTCGTGCCGGTCGAGGTTCCCGGCGTGATCGGCGTCACGGCGGTCGGCAACACGAAGCAGGTCGACGGCGACGACGACCCCAACGACTACCTCAAGTCGTACTACTCGTCGTACGGCGTCAGCACCGCGGATGTCACCGCTCCCGGCGGCGACTTCTACTACGGACGCGGCACGGACGGCGGGCCGTTCGGGCTCGTCCTCTCGACGTGGCCCAGCGACGTCGGGTGCGGCCGATCGGTGACGGAGGGCGCCGCGAGGTACTGCTACCTGCAGGGCACGTCGATGGCCTCGCCGCACGCGGCGGGCGTCGCCGCGCTCATCATCAGCCGCTTCGGCGACCTGAAGAGCCCGCAGAACGGCAAGCTGCGGCCCGGCACGGTCGAGGCGATGTTGCAGGGGACGGCCGACGCACAGCCGTGTCCGACCGAGCTTCCGCTCCAGGGTGCCCCGGGCACGGCGCTCGCGAACACCCCGTACTCGGCGATCACGCGACCGAGCGGCGATCCGCAGGAGTGCCAGGGCGGCGCCGGACACAACTCGTGGTACGGCGCCGGACAGATCAACGCGCTCCGCGCCGTGACGAACGACAAGGGCAACTGAGGACCAACTCGGAGGGGCCGGGCGACCGGTCCCTCCGCTTTACTCGGGCCGTGCGGATCCTCGTCTGGCACGGCTACCTCCTGAGCGGGACGGGCTCGAACATCTACACGCAGGCACTCGTCCACGAGTGGGCGAGCGCGGGACACGACGTCACCGTCTTCTCGCAGGAGCCGCATCCCGAACGCTTCGACCTCGGCGGCGCAACTGCTGTGAAGCCGTACATCGGCCGCCTGCTCCCCGTGTTCGTCCTCGATCGGTACGAAGGGCTCGAGGCGCGCCTGCTCCAGGACTTCACGCTCGCCGAGCGCGAGGCGTACGTCGAGGCGAATGCGGCGGAGCTGCGGGAGCACCTCCCCGCCGACCTCGTGTTCGCGAACCACGTGCTGCTCGGCGGGCCCGTCGGCGCGGCGACGGGTGCGCGCTACGCGGTGAAAGCGCACGGGTCCGAGCTCGAGTACTCGATGCGCGGGAACGCCGAGCTCTCGGCATGGGGCAAGGAGGGCCTCGAGCGCGCCGGCGCGGTGTTCGTGGGCTCGGGCCACATCCGCCAGGTGCTCGACGAAATCGTCGGCCACGTCGAGAACGTGCACGAGGTGCCTCCCGGCGTCGACGTGGACGAGTTCCGGCCGGAGGCTCGGGACGTCGCGCTCGCGGCGTTGCTCGAGGAAGCCCGGCAGGACCCGCCGAACGCCGGCAACGCGAACGAGCGCCTCCCCGACGAGGGGAATGCGGAGCGCCTCGCGCACTGGTTCGAGAGCGACGAGCCGACCGTCCTCTACTTCGGGAAGCTGCTCTACAACAAGGGCGTCCACGTGCTCTTCGACGCGCTGCGCAAGACCGGGACGCGCGCGATCGTCGTCGGCTTCGGCGACTACCGCGAGGAGCTCGAGTGGAACGCGCCGCCCCGGGCGCTCTTCACCGGAGCCCTCGACCACCGGCACCTGCGGCATCTCGTTCCGCTCTGCGACGTGACGGTCGTGCCGTCGATCTTCCCCGAGGCGTTCGGCATGGTCGCCGCGGAGTCGGCCGCAGCCGGAACGCCGCCGCTCGTCGCCCGGCACTCGGGCCTCGAGGAGATCGCCGAGGGGCTCGAGGCCGAGTACCCGCCCGAGCACCGCTCGCTGACGAGCTTCGCGACCGGCGACGCGGACGACCTCGCGGAGAAGCTCGAGGCGCTGCTCGCGCTGCCGCCCGACGAGCGTCGCAGGATCGCCGAGGCCGGCCGCCGCGCCGTCGAGCGGAACTGGTCGTGGGCCCGCGTCGGCGAGCGGCTGCTCGACCCTTTTAGCTGATCAGGCCGTCGACCGCCGCTGTCGCCGACGCGCATTCGGTCGTCGTGCGGCCCCGAGACCGCGACCCAGGGGCGGCCGGTCGAGCGCACGTAGTTCGCGTAGCGCTCGTGCATCTTCAGCCGCGCGTCCTCCCGCCGGAGGCCGAGCTTGTCGCGGTGGAACGGCGTGTCGACGTCGCACAGGAGGTAGAGCGAGTAGCGGCCCGCGCGCGCCTGCTCCTCGAGCTCCGCACTCCGGGTTCCCATGTAGACCTCGTAGAAGACCGCGGTCACGAACGTGTCGGTGTCGCAGAAGAGCACGCGGTTCGCGTAGCCGGCGAGGAACTCCTCGAACCAGTCGCGGATCTGCGCGATGTGCGTGAACTCCTCGGGCGCCCAGGGCCGGTGCGGGTCGCCGCGTCCGACGTGATGGTACGGCGCGCCGTACTCCGGGACCCACAGCGTTCCGTAGTGCTCCGCGAGCGCGGCCGCGAGCGTCGTCTTGCCGGTCGACTCCGCGCCGATGATGCAAACGCGCGCGACGCTTCGACGTCGCGCGCGCGGCGCGTCTGGCTCGGGGAGGTTCACCTCCACTTCAACTACTGTAGTGCCCCCATGGGCGACGAGCAGCGGCTCCCCTACGAGGAGCTCATCAGTCGTTCGCGCGAGTCGTTCGACGACGGGCGCGACTTCACCCTCGCCGTGGAGGAGGAGTTCGCGATCCTGGACCCGGTCACGCACGACCTCTCGAACCGGTTCGAGGAGATGCAGGCGGCCGCGGCGGGGACACCGCTCGAGCCGCATCTCGTCGGCGAGCTGATCGCCTCCGAGGTCGAGGTGCGCACGGGGCGCTGCGAGACGTGGGGCGAGGCGAACGCGAAGATCGTCGAGCGCCGCTCGCAGCTCGTCGACCTCGCCGACTCGCTCGGCATCGTCCTCGGGGCGACGGGCACGCATCCCTGGTCGAGCTGGAAGGACCAGCGGATCATCGACACGCCGCACTACCGCCGGAACGACGAGATCCTTCGCTACGTCGTCTGGCGGAACAACAGCTTCGGCCTGCACGTGCACGTCGGGATCCGCGGCGCCGACCGCGCGGTGCGCACCTTCTCGAAGCTGCGCAACTACCTGCCCGAGCTCCTCGCGCTCTCGGCGTCGTCGCCCTTCGTCGAGGACGTCGACTCGGGTCTCCACTCGGCGCGGACGGAGATCTTCACCCGCATGTTCCCGCGCTGCGGCGTCCCCGACGTGTACGGGTCGTGGCAGGAGTGGGAGGACTACGTGCGCTTCCTCTACGAGACGGGATCGATCACCGAGCACACGCAGATCTGGTGGAGCGTCCGCCCGCATCTCGCGTTCCCGACGGTCGAGATGCGCATCTGCGACGCGCAGCCGACGGTCGAGGAGGCGCAGGCGCTCTCCGGCTTCATCTACGCGCTCACGTGCCGCGTGGCGCGCGCGCTCGACGAGGGCGAGCCGGTGCCCGACCACCCGCACCGGCTGATCGAGGAGAACTTCTGGCGGGCGACCCGCTACGGGCTGTCAGGCGAGCTGATCGACCTCTCGACGGGCGACGTCCGGCCGGCGCGCGAGCACCTCGAGCGGCTCGCCGACTGGGTCGCGCCCGTCGCGGACGAGCTCGGCGTCCCGCTCTCGATCCCGGCCGCGAACGCCGCGGAGCGGCAGCGCGCGCGGCTCGAGGAAGGCGCGACGCTCCGGGAGATCTACGCCGAGCAGGTGATCGAGCGTGTCCGAGCCTGAGCTCACGCCCGAACAGCTGATCGACCAGATCAAGCAGCTCAAGGTCGCCGACCTCGTCCTCTCGACGGTGACGACGCTCGCCCAGCTGGCCTACGCGAAGCTCGAGGAGCAGAGCCGCGATCTCGACCAGGCGCGGCTCGCGATCGACACGATCGGGGTGCTCCTCCCGAAGCTCGAGGGCCACATCCCGGCCGACCTGTCGCGCGACCTCGGCTCCATGCACGCGAACCTCCAGCTGGCCTACGCGGACGCGGCGTCCGAGAAGCCGGTCGAGTAGGCTCCCCGGGCCGAGCTTGTGATACAAACCTCGCCGCGCCAAGCCACTCGGCGCACGACTTTGTAACGAGGGGAGCCGAACCGACATGGAGTTCTTCAACGAGCACGCCGTAGGCTTCGCGATCTTCTGCGCGCTGGTCGCGATCGGGTTCGGCCTGGGCTTGACCTGGTGGCTTCTCAAGCAGCCGGCCGGCGACGCGCGGATGCAGGAGATCGCGCGGGCGATCCGGGAGGGCGCCGAGGCCTACCTCAAGCGCCAGTACGCGACGATCGCGGTCGTCTCGATCGCCCCGTTCCTGCTGCTCGGGCTCTACAACAAGCTCGGCTGGGGGACGGCGTTCGGCTTCCTGGTCGGCGCCGTGCTCTCGGCGGCGGCGGGGTTCATCGGCATGAACGTCGCGGTGCGCTCGAACGTGCGCACGGCCGAGGCCGCGAAGTCGGGCCTTCGCCCGGCGCTGAACGTCGCGTTCCGCGCCGGATCGGTGACGGGCCTGCTCGTCGTCGGCCTCGGGCTCCTCGGCGTTGCCGGCTACTACGGCTTCCTCACCAGCGTCCTCGACAACTCGCCCGAGTCGGCGATCGACGACCTCGTCGGCCTCGCGTTCGGCGGCTCGCTCATCTCCGTGTTCGCCCGGCTCGGCGGCGGCATCTACACGAAGGCCGCGGACGTGGGCGCCGACCTCGTCGGCAAGATCGAGGCCGGGATCCCCGAGGACGACCCGCGCAACCCCGCGGTGATCGCGGACAACGTCGGCGACAACGTCGGCGACTGCGCGGGAATGGCGGCCGACCTGTTCGAGACGTACGCGGTGACGGCGGTCGCGGCGATGCTGATCGGCACGCAGTTCCCGGGCGACCAGCTCTACCTGTACCCGCTCGCGCTCGGCGGCATGTCGATCCTCGCGTCGATCGTCGGCGTCTTCTGCGCGCGCGTCGGGCCGGGCGGGTCGATCATGAACGCGCTCTACCTGGCGGTGCTCGTCGCGGTCGTGCTCTCGGCGATCGGCTTCATCCCCGTGACGATGGCGTTCGACGACGGGCGCTACACGTTCACCGAGCTCTACGCGTGTGCCCTCACAGGGCTGGTGATCACCTTCCTGCTCGTCGGGATCACCGAGTACTACACGGGCACCCGCTGGGGACCGGTGAAGTCCATCTCGAAGGCGTCACGAACGGGACACGCGACGAACATCATCGAGGGCCTCGCGATCGGCATGCAGGCGACGGCCGTGCCGGTGATCGTCCTCGCGGCGGGCATCCTCGTCGCGAACCACTTCGCAGGCCTCTACGGCATCGCGGTCGCGGTCATGGCGCAGCTCTCGATGACGGGCCTGATCGTCGCGCTCGACGCGTACGGCCCGGTGACCGACAACGCGGGCGGCATCGCGGAGATGGCGGACCTCGACGAGTCGGTGCGCGCGATCACCGACCCGCTCGACGCGGTCGGCAACACGACGAAGGCCGTCACGAAGGGCTACGCGATCGGCTCGGCAGCGCTCGCCGCGCTCGTGCTCTTCGACAGCTACACGACCGGCCTTCGCGACGAGAACCTGACGACCGTCTTCGACCTCTCCGACGCCTGGGTGATCGCCGGGCTCTTCATCGGAGGGCTGATGCCGTTCCTCTTCGCCTCGCTCGCGATGCAGGCGGTCGGCCAGGTCGGCGGCCAGGTCGTCGAGGAGGTGCGTCGCCAGTTCCGCGAGATCCCCGGGATCCTCGAGGGGACGGGCCGCCCCGACTACTCGCGCGCCGTCGGGATCGTGACGCAGTCGGCGATCAGGCGGATGCTCGCTGCCGGCGCTGATCCCGATCGCCTTCCCGATCATCGTCGGGATCATCTCGCCGAAGATGCTCGGCGGCCTGCTGATCGGCACGATCGTCACGGGCCTCTTCCTCGCGATCGCGATGACCTCCGGCGGCGGGGCCTGGGACAACGCGAAGAAGCTGATCGAGGACGGTGCGTACGGCGGCAAGGGCTCGGAGGCCCACGCAGCCGCGGTCACGGGCGACACGGTGGGCGATCCCTACAAGGACACCGCCGGCCCGGCGATCAACCCGATGATCAAGATCACGAACATCGTCGCGATCCTGATCATCCCCCTGATCGTCGCGATTCACGGCTGAGTCTCGAGCCGAGTAGCGGCGGGCCAGCCGCAGCAGCCTCCGGCGGCAGCCCGCCTCCGGCGGCCGCGCGCCTCGATCCACACCGTCGCCTCCGGACGGTCAGGTCCCCGCCGTAGAGTCGGCCGTGCCGAGGAGGCGTCGCCAGCAGGCTGCGCTCGAGCGCGTCCTCGGGACGCCTGCGCTCTTCGCGACCGCCTACGGGAACGTCGGCTCCTCGATCTACTACGCGCTCGGCGTCACCGCGAGCTACGCGCTCGGCCTGACGCCGGTCGTCTTCGCGATCGCGGGGCTGATCTTCGCTGCGACCGCCGTCACGTACGCGGAGGGAACCGTCCGCTACCCCGAGGCCGGCGGCTCGTCGAGCTTCGCGCGGCACGCGTTCAACGAGCTCGTCAGCTTCGGCGCCGCGTGGGCGCAGATGCTCGTCTACGTCGCGACCGTCGCGATCTCGGCGTTCTTCGTGCCGCACTACCTGTCGGTCTTCTGGGAGCCGCTGCGCACGAACCCGTGGGACATCGTCGGCGGCGCGATCGTGATCGTCCTCCTCGTCGGGATCAACATCGTCGGCGTCAAGGAGGCCGCGAACCTGAACATCCTGCTCGCGGTGATCGACTTCGCGACGCAGGCGCTTCTCGTGATCGTCGGCTTCGTCCTGATCTTCAGCCCGCAGGTCCTCGTCGACAACATCCAGCTCGGCATCGCACCGACGTGGAGCCAGTTCTTCATCTCGATCCCGATCGCGATGCTCGCGTACACCGGCGTCGAGACGGTGTCGAACCTCGCCGAAGAGGCGCGCGACCCTGCCCGCAACGTCCCGCAGGCGTACAAGCTCGTCGCGGGCGCCGTCTTCGCGATCTACCTCACGCTGCCGCTCGTCGCGCTCTCGGCGCTGCCGGTCTACCAGGACGCCGACGGCGACTGGGTCACGAACCTCGGCCTGCCCCCGGAGGAGGGCGGCTTCACGAACGATCCGGTCCTCGGCGTCGTGCAGAACCTCGGGATCGAGCAGGGGGCGCTGCTGCACGGGCTCGAGGTGTACGTCGGCGTGCTCGCCGCGACGATCCTCTTCATCGCGACGAACGCGGGCGTGATCGGCGCCTCGCGGATCACGTACGCGATGTCGGGCTACCGGCAGCTGCCGCTCGTGTTCCGGCGCCTGCACCCGCGGTTCAAGACGCCGTGGCTCGCGCTCGTCGTCTTCGCCGGCATCGGCCCGATCCTCGACCATCCTCCCCGGCAACGTCACGTTCCTCGGGACGATGTACTCGTTCGGCGCGACGCTGTCGTTCACCGTCGCGCACTCCTCGATCGTCGCGCTCAGGGTCCGGAGCCCATCCCGGGAGATGCTCTTCTTCGGTCGGCCGAACCTGCAGATCGGCGCGGTCCAGTGGCCGATCTTCGCCCTGCTCGGCGGGCTCGGGACCGGCATCGCGTTCCTCGTGATCGTGCTCCAGGACCCGACGACCCGCTGGGCGGGCATCGGCTGGCTCGTCGTCGGGTTCGTCGGCTACGTGATCTATCGCCGCTCGGTCCTGCACGAGCCGCTGAGCGCGACGGTTCGCGCGCCGGCGATGGTGCTCGGACCGTCGCTCACGGCGGAGTACCGGATGATCGTCGTCCCGGTCACGCGGTCGGCGGAGTCCGAGGAGGCGATCGTGGCGGCGGCGCGCCTCGCGGTCGAGCGGCGCGGGACGATCGCGCTCGTCCACGTGCTCGAGATGCCGATGGAACTGCCCCTCGACGCGCCGATGCCCGAACGGGAGCTCGCCGCGGACGAGCTGCTCGACAGCGCACAGGCGCTCGTCGAGGAGTACGGCGTGCGCGGGATCAGCCGTCTCGTGCGCGCGCGGTTCGCCGGACCGGCGATCGTCGAGGAAGCGCTGCGGCGGAACGCCGAGCTCATCGCGGTCGGCGCTCCGCGGGGCCGGCTCCGCGCCGGCGGCCAGCTCTTCGGCCGGACCGCCGACTACGTGCTCAAGAACAGCCCCGTGCGGGTGCTCCTGACCGCCGGCAGGCAGGAGACGGTGGCGTGATCGGTTCCGTCCTCGCGCTCGTCGTGATCGTCCTCGGTCTCGTGATCATCGTTCGCACGGTGGCCGAGGGTGTCGGCGGCGGCGCCGGCCTCGTGCTCGGGACGCTGTTCGTCGTCGCAGGAGCCGGCCGGCTCTGGCTGGCGCGGAGGCTCTGATGGCGCGCCGGTTCCAGGGGCTGACGCGCGCGCTCGGGGGCGGCTCGATCGCCTCGGTCGCCTACGGCGAGATCGGCTCGTCGATCTTCTTCGCGCTCGGCATCGTCGCCGCCTACGCGGCGGGCCTCACCCCGTGGGTGCTGCTGGTCGCCGGCGTGATCTTCCTCCTCGTCTCGCTCTCCTACGCCGAGGGGACGGCGGCGATTCCCGAGGTCGGAGGCGCAGCGCTCTTCGTCCGCCGCGCGTTCAACGACCCGGCCGGCTTCGTGACGGGTTGGGCGCTCTTCCTCGACTACCTGATCGTGATCGCGCTCGCGGCGCTCTTCGTGCCCCATTACCTCGCGGCGGCGACCGGCTGGGAATCGCTGCGGGACTCGCCATGGGACGTCGTCGTGGGCGTCGGGATCGTTCTCGGCGTCGCGGCGATCAGGATCGTGCGCCGGCCCCAGCTGTACGCGATCGCGGTGGGCGTCGCCGTCGTCGCAGTGCTCGTGCACCTGTTGCTGATCGTGATCGGCCTGCCGCTGCTCTTCTCGTGGGACAACGTCACGCAGGGGGTCGACATCGGGACGACGCCGGCCTGGGACGAGCTCGCGTTCGCGCTCCCGCTCGCGATGCTCGCCTACACCGGTCTCGAGACCGTCGCGAACCTCGCGGCGGAGACGCGTGAGCCCGGCCGCACGCTCCCGCGCAGCCTCTTCGCGGGCATCGGCGCCGTTGTGATCGTCTCCTTCGCCGTCGCGATCGTCGGCATCGCGGCGTTCCCGGTCGAGAACGGGACGACGCAGCTCGGCGAACGGTGGCGGCTCGCACCGCTCTCGGGCGTCGCCGACCGGATCGGGGAGGAGCTGCCGGCGTTCGCGGGCGACGCGCTCCGCATCGTCGTGTCGCTCGGCGGCGTGATCGTCCTGCTCGCCGCGGTGACGACGTCGATGTCCGGTGCGAGCCGGCTGACGTACTCGCTCGCGCGACACGGGATGCTCCCGCACGCGTTCGAGCGCCTGAACCGCAGGACGCTGCTCGCGCCGGCCGCGATCGTCACGACGGCCTCGATCTCGGTGGCGCTGCTCGTCGGCTCCGATATCGCGGGCCGGCCGACGGTGATCCTCGCGAGCCTCTACAGCTTCGGCGTGCTGCTGGCGTTCACGGCCGCGCAGCTCGCGGTCGTCCGGCTGCGCGTCAGCGAACCCGGGCTGCCGCGGCCGTTCCGGGTGCCCGGGATGCCGTGGACCGGCCTGCTCGGCGCGGCTGCGACGGCGTCCGTGTTCGTGCTCTCGCTGCTCACCCACGAGGCGGCCCGTATCGCCGGTCCGCTCTGGCTGATCGCGGGCGCGGTCATCTTCACCTTCGTGCGCCGCTCCCGCGGCGAGCGCCTGCTCGAGCGGGTGAGCCCGGCCGTCGCGGATCTCGTCCCCGACGAGGAAGGCGCATACAGCCACATCCTCGTCCCGGTGAAGCTCGGGCCGATCGGCGACGAGGTGATGGCGACCGCGATCCGACTGGCCGAGGAGCGAGGCGGCCTGATCACGGCGCTCCACGTGGTCAAGGTCCCGCTCGACTACGCGCTCGACGCGGAGCTCTTCGAAGAGGAGGAGCGCGCCGCGAGCTCGCTGGCCGAGGCGAGGATCCTCGCTGCCGAGCACGGGGTGGACGTCGAGGCGCTCGTCGTCCGCGGGCGATCGATCGGTGCGGCCGTGGTCGACGCCGCCGTCGCGACCGACACCGATCTGATCCTGATGGGGTCGTCGCCGCGCTGGCGTCGGCAGTCGCGCTTCTTCAGCCCCACGGTCGACCACGTCCTTCGGAAGGCGCCGGCCGAGGTGATGGTGATCGCCTTCCCACAGGGCGTCCTCGAGGAGGACGGCGGGAGCTAGGCTGACTGCGTGAAAGCGATCGTGGTGGGGTGCGGCCGGGTTGGGTCCTCCGTGGCGAAGCGACTGGCCCGCGAAGGCTGGGAGGTGACCGCCGTCGACGAGACGGACGCGGCGCTCGCGCGGCTCGGCGAGGACTGGGCCGGCGGGTTCGTCGTCGGGCACGGGATGGACCTGAAGGTGCTGCGGAGCGCCGGGATCGAGGACGCCGACGCCGTGGTCGTGGCGACCGACGGCGACAACACGAACATCGTCGTCGGGCAGGTCGCCCAGCAGCAGTTCGAGGTTCCGTCGGTCGTCGTGCGCCTGCTCGACCCGCACCGCGCCGAGTTCTACGAGAGCCGCGGGATGACGGTGGTCTGTCCGACGAAGACCGCGATCGAGACGCTCGTCGGCCAGGTGCTCGACCACGTGGAGGCGAAGGCGTAGATGTTCGTCGTCGTCGCGGGCGGCGGCAAGGTCGGCTCGAACGTGGCTCGCACGCTGCTCAAGCGCGGCCACGAGGTCACGCTGATCGAGCAGCGGCCCGATCGCTACGAGCAGCTCGAGCGCGAGTTCGAGCACCAGGTGCAGGTGGGCGACGCGACCGAGATCTTCGTGCTCGAGCGCGCCGGGATCGGGCGTCCGGCGGACATCGTGATCGCCGTCACCGGCGACGACGAGGACAACCTCGTGATCGGACAGCTCGCGAAGGAGAAGTACGGCGTCGAGCGCGTGATCGCGCGCGTGAACGATCCGCGCAACCAGCCGCTCTTCGACCTGCTCGGGATCCGACAGACCGTCTCCGCGATGCAGATGGTGCTCGGGCTGATCGAGCACGAGGTTCCCGAGCACGAGCTCGTGCACCTGCTCGAGCTGCGCAAGGAGAACCTCGAGATCGTCGAGGTCGAGATCGAGAAAGGCGCTGCGTGCGCGGGCAAGCGCGTCGAGGAGCTCCCGCTGCCGCAGGGCGCGCGGCTGATCTCGGTCATGCGCGACGGCACGGCGGAGATCGCGGTCGGCGCGACGAAGCTCGAGCCCGGCGACCAGGTCCTCGCGATCCTCGAGCCCGGGAAGGAAGACGACCTGCGAAAGCTGATGCTCAAGCAGTGACGCTGCGCCGGGGGGTCATCACGGTCGTCGCGGCGGCAGTGCTTTCCGCCTGCGCGGCTTCGGGGTCGACGGCCGAGCCGTCGACGACTGCGGCGCCCAGTGCAGCGGCCTACTCGTTCAACCCGTACCTGAGCGCGGACGCGCCGGTGCACGTCGCGGCGCCCTCGAACAAGCCGGGGTGGCTCTATGTCGTCGAGCAGGCCGGTCGCATCCGGATCGCCGTGAACGGGCGCTATCGCGCGACGCCGTTCCTCGACATCCGCCGGCTGGTCAGATCCGGCGGGGAGCAGGGCCTGCTCTCGGTCGCGTTTCATCCGCAGTTCGCGAGGAACCGCCGGTTCTTCGTGAACTACACGGACACGAACGGCAACACGCGGGTCGTCGAGTACCGCGCAAATGCCTCGGGTACGCAGGCGTTGCTGCGCACGCGGAAGCAGTGGCTCTTCGTCGCGCAGCCGTACCCGAACCACAACGGCGGCCAACTCGCGTTCGGTCGCGACGGGCGGCTCTACGTCGGGATGGGCGACGGCGGGGCGGGAGGCGACCCGCAGGATCGCGCGCAGAGCATGGGGACGCTGCTCGGCAAGCTCGTTCGGATCAACGTCGCGGCCGCGCGCCCGAGCCCGCAGATCGCGGCGCTCGGACTGCGGAACCCGTGGCGGTTCTCGTTCGACCGCGCGACGGGCGACCTCTACATCGGCGACGTCGGCCAGAACACGTGGGAGGAGATCGACTACATGCCGCGGGCGCGGGTCGGGGAGCTCACGAACTACGGCTGGGACGTGTACGAGGGCCGAGCGCGCTTCGAGTCGAAGCAGCCGAACTCGCGCGGGCGGCTCGTCTTCCCGGTGCACGTCTACGGGCGCGGCGACGGATGCTCGGTCACCGGCGGCTTCGTCTACCGCGGCTCGGCAGTGCCGGCTGCGCGCGGGCGGTACTTCTTCGGCGACTACTGCAGCGGGACGATCTGGAGCCTCGTCGTCTCCGGCGGGCAGGCGACGGACGTCCGGCGCGAGTCGTCACGCGTCCCGGGCCTCTCGAGCTTCGGCGAGGACGCCCGCGGCGAGCTGTACGCGACGTCGCTCGAGGGACGGGTCTACCGCTTCGTCCGGTAGCGGCGCGGCGCGCTGTGGACGGATCGTCCGTGATCCGGCGCAGCCCGTGACAGACACGGCACAGGTCGGAGGGCTACGCTCACCCGCGGGAGGCGGGTGGAACCACCACTTCCCCACCCCTCGAGGGGTGGGGCTGCCCGAGCAGCGCGCGCGCTAGCCCGTGCGCCGGCGGCGGACCTGCGGCGGCTGCTGCCCGAGGGCCGCGTAGGCCAGGGCCTGAAGCGACTCGTTCAGCGTGGACAGCTCACGCGCGATGCGGAGGAGGCTGTCCTGCGAGTCGAGCCGGCGGTTGAGCGTTCGCAGCTCGTCGCGGATGCCGTCCAGCCGCTCGAGCAGGGCGTCGAGCTGCCGGTCGTCCAGCGGTTGCCGTGGGGGCGCCATCGACCCGAATCTTAGGCGCCCAGCCGGAGCAGCTCGTCGCGCGACCGGACGACGCGTGCGTCGGCGCCGAGCTCCTCCACCGCGTGCCGCTCCGCGTCTCGGCCGGTGGAGAGGACGCCCAGCTCCCGGCCGAGGCCGATGTGCGCCACCGCGATTCGCACGAGTGGCTCCGGCGCATCGCTGAACGCCGCCAGGCTCGCGCCGTTCGCGCGGAGGCGCCGGAGCGCGGCGTTCGTGGCCGGCTCCGGCCGGAAGAAGAGCGGTGCGCGGTCCTCGGCGAAGCGCTCGAGCGCGCCGCGCCAGTCGCCGACCCCCGCCTCCGCCCAGCGGTCGAGCACGGTGGCAGCCTCCGCTCGGTCCTCCGGCAGCTCCGCCGGATCGAGCGACGCGATCGCCCGGAACTTGCGGGCCGCGTCGTCGAGCCACTCGTCCCAGAGCGGCCGCGTGTCGGCGAGCACGGCGTCGAAGTCGAGCGCGAGCTTCACGCGCGCACGCGACGGAAGAGCGCGACGCCCACCGCGACGCCGACGGCGTCGATCGCGACGTCGATCGGCGTTCCGTGCCTGCCGGGGACGAAGTGCTGGTGCACCTCGTCCGACACGGCGTATGCGACGCCGGCGAGAAATGCCGGAACCGGCCGGCCGATCGCCCGCACGAGCAGCGCGCCGAGCACTGCGTACTCCGCGGTGTGCCCGAGCTTCCGCAAGGCGTAGTCGAAGCCGCCGAGCCCGGTGTCGAGCGTCTCGACGGACGAGAGGACGAAGATGAGCGCCGCCCACGCGACGACCGGCAGCCACAGGCTCACGACGCGCGGCACGCGCCCGATCATAGGCGCCGCCTCAGCCGCCGAGCGCGCCCGGCAGGTCTCCGGCGACGCCGTTGACGAGCCGAACGACGGCCGTCGAATCGAACCAGTCGACGACGCTGATCCGGGCATACCCGACGTCGAACGCGAACGCCCGCTCGTCGGGCACGGCGAGCGCCTCCGCGAGAACCGCGCGCACGACGCCCCCGTGCGTGACGACCGCGATCGTCGCGCCGTTGCTCGAGGCGAGCACGTCGGAGACAGCAGCCGCGACTCGCGCGCGGAGATCCGCCCAGCTCTCGCCGCCGGGGAACCGCACCTGCGTCGGAGAGTCCATCCACCGCCGGTAGAGCTCCGGTCGCTCGCGCTCGACCTCCTCGTACGTGCGCCCCTCGAGCTCGCCGAAGTCGATCTCGCAGAGACGCTCGTCGAGGCGGGGAGGACCGATTCGCGAGGCGGTCTGCACCGCTCGTCGCCGCGGGCTGGAGTAGACGGCATCGAGCTCGACGGGACGCAGCCCGTCCGCGAGCCGCTCGGCTGCCGCCTCGCCCTCCGCTGACAGTCCGACGTCGAGCCGCCCGTAGCAGCGGCCGCGCGCGTCCTCCTCGGGGTGAGCGTGCCGGATGAGGAGCAGGCGCGTCACGACACGAGCAGCACCGCCGCAAGTCCCGCGGCCTGGGCGAGCTCCGTCGTCGCGCCGAGCGTGTCGCCCGTGACGCCTCCGATCCAGCGACGGTAGAAGAGCCCGAGCACGCCCGCGGTCGCCGCCGCCGCCGCGAGCACGACGAGCCCGTCGACGCCTCGCACGCCGAGCGCCACCGCACAGGCAACCGCGAGAGCCGCCGCAACGCGCAGGAACGACGTACCGACGAGCGCGGCACCCTGTCCCTCGGCGCGCGCGTAGGGCAGCACCGACGCGAGCGGCAGCGGCGCCCAGCGCGCGCACGCGGCCGCGGCGGCGAACGCGCTCCACGCGTGGTCGACGTCCGCGAGGAGCGACGCCTCGAACAGGAGCACGAGGACGACGGCGACGGCGCCGAACGCACCGACGGAGTGGTCACGCATGATCTCGAGCCGCCGCTCTCGCGTCATGCCGCCGAGCGCGTCGGCCGTGTCCGCCAGCGCGTCGAGGTGCATCGCGCCCGTCACCAGGGCGACGACGGCGAGGCCGAGCGCGGCCGCAGCGACGGCCGGAAGCGGGCCCGCCGCGACGTCGACGACCGCACCCCCGAGCGCGCCGATCGCGCCGCCGACGAGCGGGTAGAGCGGCACGGCCCGCGCGACGGCGGGACCGTCGACCGCCACGACTCGGCCGATGGGGATCCGCGTGAGGAACGTCGTCGCCGCGGCGAGCATCGTCACCTCAGCGACCTGCGTCCGTCACGTGCGCGCTCGTGAACGTCGCCATGTCGTGGAGGATCGCCAGCGAGGACCGGAGCAGCGGCAGCGCGAGCGCCGCACCGGTTGCCTCCCCGAGCCGCAGCTCGAGGTCGAGGAGCGGGCGGAGCCCGAGCGCGTCGAGCGACAGCCGGTGGCCCGGCTCCGGCGAGACGTGGCCGGCGACCATGTGCTCGGCGGCTGCAGGCGCGAGCCGCGCCGCGACGAGCGCAGCCGAGGCGACGATGAAGCCGTCGAGCACGACGGCGACCCGTTCCGCCGCCGCGCCGAGTGCGACGCCCACCAGGAAGGCGATCTCGAAGCCGCCGAGAGCGGCGAGCACGGCGACGGGGTCGTCCCCGAGGGGCGAGTTCGCCGCCAGGGCGCGCTCCACGACCGCGACCTTTCGCCGAACGCCGTCCTCGTCGAGGCCCGTGCCCGGCCCGCACACGACTGCGGGCGGGAGCCCGAGCAGCGCCGCGTGGAGCGCGCTCGCCGCGGTCGTGTTCCCGATGCCCATCTCGCCGAGCGCGACGACGGTGCACCGCCCGGCAAGCTCCTGCGCGAGCGCGATGCCCGCCTCGATCGCCGCCAGCGCGTCGTCTCGCGACATCGCCGGGCCACGCGCAGCGCTCGCCGTTCCCGCGCCGATCCGAACAGCGTGCACGCGCGGGTCGTCGACCGGCTCGCGCGCTCCCGCGTCCACCACGACGAGCTCGGCGTCGAGCGTGCGCGCGAGCACGGAGATCGCCGCGCCGCCCGACACGAAGTTCTCGAGCATCTGCCGGGTGACCTCCGCCGGGTACGCGCTGACGCCCTCGTCCGCGTACCCGTGGTCGCCCGCCGCGACCACGATCGCGGCCCGCACGTCCTCGACACCGATCCCCGCGAGCTGGACGGCGAGCTCCTCGAGCCGGCCGAGGCTTCGCCGCGGCTTCGTCTTGCGGTCGAGCTCCTCGCGCGCCGCCCGCATCGCCTCGGCGTCGAGCGGTTCGATCGCGCCGATCGTGGCGTCGACGTCAGCCACGCGGGCGCCAGCCGGGAACAAGCGGGAGGGCACGTCCCGCGACGACGAGAACCGCCTCGGCGGCGCGCGAGACGAAGGCCGCGTTCACGGCCCCGAGCAGGTCGCGGTACTCGCGGCCGAGCGGGGTGGAGGGGACGATCCCCAGGCCGACCTCGTTCGTGATCACGATCGTCGGAGCTTCGCGCGCAGCGGCGACCTCGGCCGCCTTCTCCGCCTCGGCGAGCACGTCGGCGCCGCGCTCGAGCAGGTTCGCGACCCACAACGTGAGGCAGTCGACGATCGCGTACGCGCCGGCATCGACCGCCTCGAGCGCCTCTCGAAGCGCGACGGGCTCCTCGATCGTCCGCCACTCGCGCGGACGCTCGTCGCGGTGACGCGAGATGCGACGCTCCATCTCGTCGTCCCGGGCCTCGGCGGTCGCGATGTAGACGACCGGCCCGTCCCACTCGCGCGCGAGCTCCACCGCGAGCGCGGACTTGCCGGCGCGCGCACCGCCGAGCAGGACGACGAGGCTCAAGTCGAGCGGACCGGGATGACGACGAGCTCGCGCCCTTCGCCGACGACCCGCACGCGCGCCCCGTAGAGCTCCTCGAGCCGCTCGGCCGTCAGTACCTCCTCCGCCGCGCCCTCCGCGACGATTCGCCCGCGGTCGACGAGCACGATCCGCTCGCCGTACTGCGACGCGAGGGTCAGGTCGTGCATCGCGGCGACGACCGTGAGCCCCTCCTCCCGCCGCAGGCCGTCGACGAGCTCGAGCACCTGCTGCTGGTGGCCGATGTCGAGCGCGGTCGTCGGCTCGTCGAGCAGGAGGATCGGCGCCTCCTGCGCGAGCGCACGGGCGATCACGGCCCGCTGCAGCTCGCCGCCGCTCAGCGACCCGAGCTCCCGGGCGGCGAGCTCCTCGAGGTCGAGTCGCGCGAGCGCCGCGGCCGCGGCCGCGCGATCCTCTGCGCCTTCCTGCGCGAGCGGCGCAAGGTGCGGCGTCCGGCCGAGCAGGGCGTACTCGGCAACGGTCATCGCAGCCGGCACGACCGGAGTCTGCGGGACGACCGCGACGAGTCGGGCGGCCTCCCGCCGGCGGAGGCTCGCCACCGGCCGGCCCTCGAGGGTCGCCTCGCCGCGAAAGCCGATCGTTCCGGCAAGCACCCGGAGCAGCGTCGTCTTGCCCGCCCCGTTCGGCCCGAGAACCGACACCCATTCGCCGCGCTCGACGACGAGCGAGACGCCGTCGACGATCGTCTTCCCACCCGCGGAGACGGAGACCGAGTCGAGCGCGACGGCGCTCATCCGCTGCTCCGAGTCGTGCGGAGGACAAGCGCGAAGAACGGCGCGCCGACGAACGCCGTGACGACGCCGATCGGCAGCTCGGCAGGCGAGAGGATCGTCCGCGCGATCACGTCCGCAAGCACGAGGAACGATGCGCCGACGACGATCGACAGCGGCATGATCACCCGGTAGCTCGACGACACGACGAGGCGCACGAGATGGGGGACGACGATGCCGACGAACCCGATCAGTCCGCTCACTGCGACGGCGGCGGCGGTTCCGAGCGTCGCAGCAGCGACGATCAGCAGGCGGACGCGCGTGACGTCGATGCCGAGCGACCGCGCCTCCTCGTCGCCGACCGCGAGCACGTCGAGCGTCCGCCGGTGCAGCAGGAGCACGACGGCGCTGATGACGACGTAGGGCAGGATCGTCGCAACGTCCCGCCAGCCGGCGGTCGAGAGGCCGCCGAGCAGCCACGTGTAGACCTCGTTGAGCGTGCCGATCCCCCGCTGCTGCACGAACATCTGGACCGCGGTGAAGAACGCCGCGACCGTCACGCCCGCGAGGATCAGCGTCGACGTCGTTCGCCCGCCGACCGAGCGGCCGATCGCGTAGGCCGCGACGACCGCCACGATGCCGCCCGCGAACGCGGCGAGCGGGAGCAAGAGGTTGCCGTCGGACGCCCCGTTCACGATCACGAGCGTCGCACCGAGCCCGGCACCCGCAGCGACGCCGAGCAGGTAGGGGTCCGCGAGCGGGTTGCGGAAGATCCCCTGGTACGACGCGCCTGCGAGCGCGAGCATGCCGCCGACGAGCCCCCCGAGCACGACGCGCGGGAGGCGAAGCTCCCAGACGATCGCGTCCTGCGTGGTGTCGAGCGGCGAGGTCACGTGCAGGAACGGCAGCCGCGCGAGCGCGGAGCGAGCGATCTCTCCGACGCCGATCGGCACCGGCCCGACGGCGAGCCCGATGAGCACGGCTCCCAGCAGCACGGCGAGGGCGACGAGCGTCCAGGGAACGCCGACGCGCGGCGCCGTGACGACGGGGAGCTCGTGCTCGCGGGCGGCGGTCACGTCGATCGTGCGCGCTTGACGTAGGTCGCGACGGTCCGGACGAGCGCCGCGATTCGCGGGCCCCAGCGCGAGGCCACGTCGTCGTCGAGCCGGACGACGTTGCGGCCGCGAACGGCGCGAATCGTGCTCCAGCCCGCCCGGGCCGAGACCGTCGCGGCGCTCTGGCCGCAGCACTTCGTGTCGGCGAGGAAGATCAGGTCGGGGCTCGAGGCGACGATGTACTCGCCCGACAGCTGCGGATACGCGGTCGCGCCGGGGGCGCTGTCCGCGATGTTCCTGAGGCCGAACAGCTTGTAGACCTGGCCGATGAACGTCCGCGAGGTCGCGGAGTAGTAGTCCGGCGTCAGCTCGTGGTAGACCGAGAGCGCGCGCCCGCGCGGA
Organism: uncultured Actinomycetes bacterium; assembly: GCA_963737405.1. Lineage (GTDB taxonomy): Bacteria > Actinomycetota > Thermoleophilia > Gaiellales > Gaiellaceae > JACCTU01. The sequence goes on along the minus strand of CAVTSL010000006.1, from coordinate 16,840 downwards.
ACCGACTTCAGCGCGTTCGCGATCCTCGTCCGCATCGAGCGCACCGTCGCCGCTGCGCCCTTCCGATGTCCGGTCGCCCGGCCGAGCTGCGTGACCTGTGCGTACGCGTGCGCGAACGTCGCGGGCGCCGGCTGCACGAGCACCGGGATCCCCGCCTTGCCGAGCGCCTCCGTCAGGCCCGCGTCGCCCTGGACGACGACGAGGTCCGGCCGGTAGCCGGCGATCGCCTCGGCGTTCGGCGTGTAGCCCGACAGCTTCGTCCGCGGTGCGCGCTGCGGGTAGCTCGACTGGTCGTCGACCGCGATCACCTGCCGGCCCGCGCCGATCGCGAACAGGCTCTCGGTCGCGGTCGGAGAGAGCGAGACGATCCGCTTCGGCTGCTTGCGGATCGTGAGCTTTCCCATCGGGGTCGTCAGGACGACGGGGAACGGGCGGGGCGCCGGCGCCGCGTCGGCGGCGAGGCCGGGTGAGAGGGCGAGGACCACCGCGGCCCCGAGGGCGGCGGCGAGCAGCTTCTTGACCATGAAAAACCTCCGCGTCGAGCGGAGGAGGTTGGTTCGGCGGCGGAGCGCCCGAACCGCCCTTCCTCCGAGGGCTGTGTTCGTCGGCGTGGGCAGGCGCCCTGGCTCGTCCCCCGAGGGGGCTTCACAGTTGCGGGACAGCGCCGGGTTCGCACCGGACTTCGCTGCTTCACACCGGCCGGAGATATGTGTCCGGCGCGAGCGAGCCTAGCGCATCACGCAGCCGCGCGCTGGTCCGCGACCCAGGCCGCGACGAGCCCGCGGTAGTGCTCGACGAAGTGCTCCTGCTCGTGCTCGGGGAACGTCGAACGAACCGTCTCCACGAGCAGCTCGTCGAACTCGGGGCTCTCGAAGTACTCGACGGTCAGCTCGTCGAGGCGGCCCAGCGACTCGTCCACGAACTCCTCGTAGCGGGACGTCTCGAAGTACTCGTCCGCGAGGCGGCGGTACGCGCGGAGCTTCTCGTCGTAGGTGAGATCCTCGCGGTCGCCGATCGCGAAGTACTCGCGCGGGTCGAGGTCGATGCGCATCTGCCGTCCCGTCACGACGGCGAACGCCGTCCAGCGCACGAGCGCCCGCATCGCCCACGGGAAGTAGTAGTGCAGCGACGTGATCGCGACGTCGGGCGACGCGTTCGCGTAGTCGATCGGCGCGCCCTCGCCGTCCTTGACGATCGTCTCGCACGAGTTGAACTCCCAGCGGAAGAACGCGTTCACGAGGCGCGAGACCGTGACGATCTCCCAGCCGAGGTCGGGGGAGAGGAACGCCGTGCTCGACCTGGTAGCGGTCGTGCATCGGCCGGTCGGGCTCGAAGCGCATCACCATCGTCTCCGCGCCGATCGAGAGCGAGCGCGCGAAGACGTCGAAGTCCTCGAGCGCCGCCTGCAGGTGCATCATCCGCTCGCCGGACTCGTCGTAGCGGTCGTGCAGCTCGGCCGCGTCGCCGACGCGCGACACGCCGACCCACTGGCCGCCGTCGAACGGCTTCATGAAGAGCGGGTAGCCGACGCGGTCGCCGATCTCGTCGAGCTCGAACGGTGCGTTGTACCGCTCGGCCGTCGGGACGAGCCGCGGGTTGTCGGGCGGCACCTTGTGCGGGATCAGCCACGTGTCCGGCACCTTCAGCCCGAGCCGCATCATCGCGCAGTAGGCGGAGTGCTTCTCCATCGACTGGAACGTGAACGGGTTGTTCAGCAGGTAGACGTCGTCCATCAGCGCGACCTTCTTCAGCCACGCGCGTGGGAGGTCGTACCACCACGCGAGCCGGTCGATGACGACCGAGTAGCGCGGCCGGTACCGCAGGTCGAACGGCTCGTTGACGATCCGGCCGGTCGTGAGCTCGTGCCTGCGGCCCTGCCACTCGATCGGCCCGAGGCGCTCGACGAGCGACTCGAACGCCGTCGGCCAGTCGTCCTCGGTCCCGAGCAGCAGCCCGATCAGGTGCGACGGCATCAGCAGAACCTCGGCAGGTGGTGCGCGAGCTGGTCGCGCCACGACGGCCAGTCGTGCGGGTACTCGTGGCCCCAGATGTCGACCTCGCAGGGGATGCCCTTCTCGGCGAGCTGTGCACCGAAGCGCTGCGTGCTCTCGAGCGCGCCCGTCGTGTCCTCCCACTGTCCGCTGCCGCAGACGAGGAGCAGCGACACCTGCCCGCGCAGCCAGTCGAGGTGGTCGCCGTCGAGGTGGCTCACGTAGTCGGCCGGGTTGTTGAAGTAGACGCTGTCGCCACGATCGCCCCAGCCTACGACCGACACGTCGTACACGCCGCTCTGGCAGATCGCGACCGGAAAGAGATCGGCTCGCTTGAGCGCGAAGTTCGCGGCGTGGTAGGCGCCGAAGCTCACGCCGGTGACGACGAGCCCGCCTGCGCCGCCGGAGTCCGACGCGATCCACGGGACGACGCGCTCGAGGATCCACCACTCGTAGAACCCGTGCCGCCGCGCGCGCTCCTCGAGCGGGACGTCGTGCGCCTGCCAGCTCTGCGAGTCGTAGCTGTCGACGCAGTAGAGCTTCATCCGGCCTGCGTCGAGCAGCGGCGCGAGCGCGTCGACCATCCCGCGCTCCTCGTACTGCCAGCACGGGCCCTGCTCGGACGGGAAGGCGAGCACGGGGCGGCCCCAGTGGCCGTACGCGAGCACGTTGCCGCCCTCGAGCTCGATCTCGCGTCTCACCCCCAGAGACGCTCCAGTAGCCCGACGAGGTGGGGATGGAACATGTCGCGCCACGAGACCCAGTTGTGGAGGTCGGCGTGCTCGTGCAGGCGGACGTCGTAGCGCTGGCGCACGAGCGAGTCGCGCAGGGCTCGGTTGTTCCCGAGGTTCTCCTCGTTTCGGCCGCACGTCATGACGACGGGGATGGCGGCCGGCGCGGTTTCGGTTCGCAGCACGCCCCCGACGAAGCGGGAGACGCGGGCGAAGCGCGCGAAGCCCGACTCCTGCGCGTCCGTCGACGCGGCGGAAGAAGCTCCCCGACTGGAGAAAGAGCCCGCCGAACAGGTGCCGGTGCAGACGGTGCGCGTGGAAGGCGGCGAGCGCGCCGAGGCTCGAGCCCATCGCCGCGCGGGCGCCCGGAAGGTCCGGTGTCTCCGCGAGCTCGTGCAGCGCGGGAACGACCTCGGTCGCGAGCGCGTTGGCGTAGCGCGTCGACGCGGAGTACGTCTCGTTCCGGTTCCCCGGCGGCCGGAGCAGCGCGGCGCGGAACGGCCGCAGCTCGAGCTCCGCGATCGCCGAGTCGAGCAGGCGGAGCAGGGAGGCGTGCTCCGCGTACTCGGGCCCGTCGTGGACGACGAGGAGCGGCAGCGAGGCGTCCGGCTCCGCGCCGTGCGCCGTCCAGAGCTCGCCGGTGACGTCCGTGCGCAGCAGCCGCGACCGGATCGAGATCTGCTCGCAGCGTGCCTGCGGGCGCCTCCTCGTCCTCGATCCAGACCGGCCGCTCGTAGTCCTCGAACTCGAGCACCGAACGCTCGCCGAACGGGCTGCTCGCGCGCAGCGGGTTCGTCGGGTCCGCGAGCCACTCGGTCGAGCCGTCGGCGCGCTCGACCTCGAGCTGGTACTCGACGCGCGCGAGCCCGTCGGGTCGCGGCAGCTCGAGGAGCCACGTACGCGTCCGGCCACGGCGGCGGAACTCGGGCGGAGCGACACGCTGGAACGCGTCGGTCCGCAGGCGCACCGCCTTCACGTCGGCGCCCGGCGCGCGATACGCGAGCGTGATCACACCCGGAGGACGTACGTCGACCACATCTCGGTCGGCTCGAAGCCGAGGTCGCGGTTGATCTTCAACATGCCGGCGTTCTCGTCGTCGTTCGAGGTCGACAGCCGCACGATCCCGTTCTCGGCGCACCAGCGTGCGACTGCGAGCTTTGCCGCGCGCGCGAGCCCGCGGCGGCGGTGATCGGGCGCGGTACCGGTCAGCTCCTGCTCGGCCACGCCGCGGTCGGGGTCGACGTCGACGAACGAGAGGGCGACCGGCCGGTCGCCCGCCAGCACGACGAAGCTGCCGTCCCGCGAGAGGTCGGGCTTGCCGAGCGTCTCGGCGAGCCACTCCTCGTACAGCAGGTTGCTCTGGGGATGGTCGGCAGGCATGTCGACCGCGGCCGAGGCGTAGAGCGCGTGCAGCTCGCGCGGGCGCCGCTCCGCCTCCGCGAGCGTGACGAGGCGGAAGCCGTCGCGGTCGAGCCGCTCGAGCTCTTCCTCGAGCCGCGACGTGTCGATGGTGCGCGGGTCGACGGAGGAGAGGACCTCGTCGCGCGTCTTGACGTAGCCGCGGCGCTCGACGAATCGGCGTCCCGCCGCGTCGCCCGCCTGGCCGAGGAGCTCCGACGCGCCCTCGCCGAGGAGATGCTCGGCCCCGACCTCGTACAGCGCGCTCCCGATCCCGCGTCCGCGCCGATCGTCGCGCACGAACACCCAGACGTCGGCGGCGTCGGCCGCCTCGGTCGACCACTCGAACTCGGCCTCGGCCCAGCCGACGATCTCGCCGTCTTCCTCGGCGACCCACGAACGGCGCTTCGCGCGCGCGGGACGCGACCTGGCCTCGTGGTCGATGCCGGCCGGGGTCGTCAGCCACGGCGAGCCGTCCACGATGAGCGCGGCCGCGCCTGGAGCGTCCCGCGACTCGTACTCCCGGATCACGAGGGCGAGCATAGGCTTCGGCGCGTGGCGACGGCCGCGATCCTGACGATCGGCAACGAGATCGTGTCCGGCGACACGGAGAACACGAACGCGTCGTGGCTGGCGCGGCGGCTCGCGCCGCTCGGCGTGGAGGTGCGGCAGATCGCCGCGCTCCCGGACGAGATCGACGAGATCGCCGGCTTCGTCCGCGAGCGTGCTCCCGCGGTCGACTTCCTGCTCGTCACGGGCGGTCTGGGCGGGACGCCGGACGACCTGACGCGCGAGGCGCTCGCCGCGGCGTTCGGCGTGGCGCAGGAGGAGCTGCCCGAGCTCGCGGCCGACCTCCGCGCACGCTTCACCCGCGATCCGGAGTATGCGGCGCGCTGGGCGCTGCTTCCGCAGGGGAGCCGCCCGCTCGAGAACCCGCGCGGCGGCGCACCCGGCTTCGTGATCGAGAACGTCTACGTCTTCCCGGGCCTGCCGGCCGAGATGGAGGCGATGTTCGACTCCGTCGCCGGACGAGTTCGCCGGCGGTGCGCCCATCGCGTCGTGGCGGCGGACGTACCGCACGCGCGAGAGCGACATCGTCGAGCTGCTCGCCGAGGCCACCAAGCGCTGGCCCGACGTGCTCGTCGGGAGCTACCCGCGCTTCGAGTCGACCGGCCCCGAGGTGACGGTCGTGCTGAAGTCGAGCGACGCGGACGCGCTCGGCGACGCCGTCAGGTTCGTCGAAGCCGGCCTCGGCTAGCCGCCGACCTCTCCGCTCGCGAGCGACTGCCGACGCTCGAGGTCGGCGAGGTCGACGAGCTGGCCGTCGCGACCGACGTAGCCGTCCTTGCCGCCGATAACCACCACGACCAGCTCCTCGGTGTCGGACGCGTTCGACCACCGCCGCGGGGTCGTCGACTCGACGTGCACGAACCCGCCGGCAGGCACCTCGTGCGACTCGTCCTCGGCCTCGAAGCGAGCGGTTCCCTTGTGCACGAAGTACAGCTCGTCCTGCTCGTCGTGGTAGTGGAAGAAGCCTTCGTAGCCGGGCGGCAGCACGATCGCGTTCACGCCGAACGCGGTCACGCCGAGGGCCTTGCGCACCTTGCGGAACCCGTAGCCCTCGCCGAGCTCGTCGAGCGTCGCGACCTTGTGACCCATCAGTGCTCCTCCTCGGCCATCGCCTCGGCCTTCGTGTGGTGGACGGTCCCGGGCGCGTGGTCGGCCGGCGCGTAGATCGTCCAGAGGCGCAGCGGCTCCGAGCCCTTGTTGACGAAGTTGTGGCGCGTTCCGGCCGGGACGAGGGCGACCTGCCCCGCGCGCACGGGGGACGACTGCCCCTCGATCACCGCCTCGGCGTCGCCTTCGACGAAGCCGAGCCACTGGTCGTTGTCGGGGTGGACCTCCTCGCCGATGTCCTCGCCGACGGGGATCGTCATCAGCACGATCTGGCTGCGCTCCGTCGTCCGCAGCTCCCGTCGGAAGTCGTCGCTCGCTCGTGCGAGCGCCTGGATGTCCAGGACAGGATCGCCGTCGGCCATCGCCGCCTCCTCCCTCGCTAGCATCGCCGGAGTGCCGGTCGTCTCGCCAGAAACCTATCTCGCCGGCCTGAACGAGGCTCAGCGGGACGCCGTCCTGCTGACGGAGGGGCCGGTGCTCGTCGTCGCGGGCGCTGGCTCGGGGAAGACGCGCGTGCTCACGCACCGCGTCGCGCACCTGATCGGCGCGGTCGGCGCGCAGGCGAACGAGATCCTCGCGATCACGTTCACGAACCGCGCGGCGGACGAGATGCGGACGCGCCTCTGGGACGTCCTCGGCGACGACGCGCGCGGGCTCTGGGTGCTGACGTTCCACGCGACGTGCGGCCGGATCCTCCGCCGCGACGCCCCGCTGCTCGGCTACCGCTCGAACTTCACGATCTACGACCAGGCGGACCAGGTGCGCCTCGTGAAGAACGTGCTCGAGGAGCTCGAGCGCGACACGAAGCGCTTCGTCCCGCGCGGGATCCACGCGCAGATCTCGAACGCGAAGAACCAGCTGATCTCGCCCGACGCCTATCGCGAGCGCGTCGCGTCGTTCTACGACCAGACGGTCGCCGACGTCTACCGGCTCTACCAGGAGCGCCTGCACGCCGCGAACGCGATGGACTTCGACGACCTGCTCATGCTCACCGTCGAGGTGCTCGAGCGCTTCCCCGAGGCGCGGCTGAAGTGGCAGAAGGCCTTCCGCTACATCCTCGTCGACGAGTACCAGGACACGAACCACGCGCAGTACCGGTTCCTGCAGCTCCTGGCCCAACGGCACCTGAACCTCTTCGTCGTCGGCGATCCGGACCAGTCCATCTACGCCTTCCGCGGCGCGGACATCCGGAACATCATGGAGTTCGAGCGCGACTTCCCCGGCACGCGCGTGATCGCGCTCGAGCAGAACTACCGCTCGACGAACGCGATCCTCGGCACGGCGAACGCGCTGATCGCGCACAACACCGAGCGCAAGCCGAAGAACCTCTGGTCCGACCTCGGCACGGGAGACCCGGTGCGCGTCGTCGAGCTCGAGGACGAGCACGCGGAGGCGCGGTTCGTCGCCGTCGAGATCGCCCGGCTCGTCGAGGAGGGCTACAACGGCGACGAGATCGCCGTCTTCTACCGGACGAACGCGCAGTCCCGCGTGCTGGAGGACGTGCTCGTCCGGCAGGGCATCGCGTACCAGGTGATCGGCGGCCCGCGCTTCTACGAGCGCGCCGAGGTCAAGGACGTCATCTCCTACCTCCAGGTGCTCGACAACCCGTTCGACACCGTTTCGCTCCTCCGGATCGCGAACAAGCCGCGCCGGGGGATCGGCGACACGTCGCTCGCGCGCCTCCAGACGTACGCGACCGGCCGCGGCATCTCGCTCTGGGAGGCGATGGAGTTCCCCGAGGAGGCCGGTCTCGCGACGGCCTCGTCGCGCGCGGTGGGGGGCTTTCGCACGCTGATCCAGTCGCTGATGTCCGATCTCGACCGACCGGTGGCGGACATCGTGCAGGACGTGCTGGAGCGGTCGGGCTACATCGACTCCCTCGAGGCCGAGCGCACGGTCGAGTCGCAGGGTCGGATCGAGAACCTCCAGGAGCTCGTCGGCGTCGCGCGCGAGTACCAGGAGCAGGTGGAGGAGCCGACCCTCTCGTCGTTCCTCCAGGAGATCTCGCTCTACTCCGACCAGGACGCGATCCGCGGCGAGGGGTCGCTCGTGACGCTGATGACGCTCCACAACGCGAAGGGGCTCGAGTTCCGCGCGGTCTTCATGATCGGGATGGAGGAGGGGATCTTCCCGCACGCGCGCTCGATCGAGGAGCAGTCGCTCGAGGAGGAGCGCCGGCTCGCGTACGTCGGGCTGACGCGGGCGCAGGAGCGGTTGACGCTGCTGCACGCGTCGTCGCGCGCGCTCTACGGCGGGCGGAACTACAACGTCCCGTCGCGCTTCCTCGACGAGCTGCCGGGCGAGCACGTCGAGCGCGAGCGCCTCGCGCCGACGCGATGGACCGCGCGCTCGCCCGCGCCGGCGATCGCGCCGCGGAACGACGTGCCCTCGCTCTCGACCGGCGACAACGTCCGCCACGGAACGCTCGGCGAGGGTGTCGTCACGCGGATCGAGGCCGGCGGGGTCGTGACGGTGCGCTTCGCCGACGACGGCTCGGAGCGCCGCCTCGTGCTCGACTACGCGCCGCTCGAGAAGATCGCGTAGTGGGCATCGAGATCCGTCACCCGGCGGAGCCCGAGCTCCGCGATGCGATGCAGGCGGCCTCGGTCGCCTTCGGCTCGTCGCTCGAGGACGAGGAGTGGGAGCGCGAGCGGATCACCCTGCCCGCCGAGCGCGCCCTCGTCGCCTTCGACGACGGCCGGGCGGTCGGTCTCGCAGGTGCGTACAAGTTCGACCTGACCGTCCCGGGCGCGCAGCTGCCGTGCTCCGGCGTCACGTGGGTCGGCGTGGTCCCCACGCATCGCCGCAGGGGGATCCTGCGCGGCTTCATGGAGCAGCAGTTCGCCGACGCGCGCGAGTGGGGCGAGCCCCTCGCAGCGCTCTGGGCGTCCGAGTCCTCGATCTACGGCCGGTTCGGGTACGGGCTCGCCGCGCCCGGCGCACGGATGAAGGGCCGCCGCGACCGCTTCGCGTACCGCGACGACCCCGGCCCGGTCGGAACGTGGCGGCTCGTCGACGCCGAGGAGGCGTTCAGGCTCTTCCCGCCGGTCCACGAGCGGCTGCGGCTCGAGCGGCCGGGCATGCTCAGCCGCAGCGAGCACTGGTGGCGGGCGCACAAGCTCGCCGATCCGGAGTCGTGGCGGCGCGGCAACAGCCCGAAGTTCTACGCCTCGTTCGAGCTCGACGGCGAGGTCGAGGCCTACGCGATCTACCGCGTCAAGGAGGAGTGGGACGACGGTTTCCCGCGCGGGACGGTGCGGCCGCTCGAGGCGTTCGCGACGTCGCCTGCCGCGGAGCGAGAGCTGTGGCGCTACCTCTTCGGCATCGACCTGATGGCGACGGTCGACGTCCACGCGCTCGATCCCGCGTCGCCGCTCGTCCTGATGGTGCGCGACCCGCGCGCGCTGCAGATCGCCCGTCAGGACGCGCTCTGGCTCCGGTTGGTCGACGTCGACGCGTCGCTCCGCGCGCGGTCGTACCGCGGCGGCGAGCCGGTCGTCATCGACGTTCGGGACGAGCTGTGTCCGTGGAATGCGGGCCGCTATCGGGTCGGAACCGACGTGGGGCGGACCGACGACGCGCCCGAGCTCGAGCTCGACGTCGCCGACCTCGCCGCGGTCTATCTCGGCGGGTTCTCGTTCCTCGACCTCGCACGCGCCGACCGCGTTCGCGAGCTCGTGCCCGGCGCGCTCGACCGAGCGACGGAGCTGTTCCGCACACCCTTGCCGCCCTTCTGCCCGGAGGTGTTCTGAGTGTTCGACGTCCGCAGGACCGAGAACGTCGACGAGTTCGAGCGCGCGTTCCTCGCGATCGGCCAGTACTTCGGAACGGAGCTCACGCCCGAGCGCATCGAGCGGTTCACGCAGAGCCTCCCCCTCGAGCGCATGCACGCCGCGTTCGAGAACGGGAACATCGTCGGCGGCGCGGGCGTCTTCCCGTTCGAGTTCTCGGTGCCGGGCGGGAGCGTCCGCTGCGCAGGCGTCACCGTCGTCGGCGTCTACCCGACCCATCGCCGCCGCGGCGTCCTCAGGACGATGATGCGCGCGCAGCTCGACGACATCCACGAGCGCGGCGAGCCGATCGCGGCGCTCTGGGCATCCGAGGAGTCGATCTACGGCCGCTTCGGGTACGGGATGGCATCCGAGTCGGGCGAGATCACGCTTGCGCGCGAGCACTCCGCGTACGCGCTGCCGTTCGAGCCGCAGGGGCAGGTGCGCTTCCTCGACTCCGAGGAGGCACTCGACGTCCTGCCGCCGCTCTGGGACGCCGCATTCGCCGAGACACCCGGAATGTTCCGGCGCGAGCGTCCGTGGTGGGAGAACCGGACGATCGCCGACCCGCCCGAGCGCCGCGACGGGGGAGGCCCGAAGCGGTTCCCGGTCGTCGAGATCGACGGGAAGGCCGAGGCCTACGCGATCTACCGGCACAACCCGTCGTGGGAGGAAGGCTCGTCGTCGGCGAAGCTCAGCGTGATCGAGGCGATCGGCGCGACCCCGCGCGGGGCGGCGGAGATCTGGCGCTTCCTGCTCGACATCGACTGGCAGGCGACGATCGAGTCGTATCTGCTGCCGGTCGACCACCCGCTCTTCTTCCTGCTCGCGGAGCCGCGGCGGATGAAGTTCCGCGTGGGCGACGGGCTCTGGGTGCGGCTCGTCGACGTCGGCGCCGCGCTGTCGGCGCGCACGTACGCGCAGGACGGCGAGCTCGTGATCGAGGTCGTCGACGAGTTCGCACCATGGAACGCGGGACGCTGGAAGCTCTCGAACGGTTCGTGCGAACGGACGGAGGACGACGCCGATCTCCGCTGTGACGTGACGACGCTCGGCTCCGTCTATCTCGGAGGCTTCAGCTTCCGCCAGCTCTTCCGGGCGTTCCGCGTCGAGGAGCTGCGCGACGGCGCAATCGACCGTGCAGACGCGATTTTCCGCCGCGCGGGCGTTGCTCCGTGGTGCCCAGAGATCTTCTGAGGTACCCTGCCCCGCTTCATGCGTCTGGCCAGCGCACTTCTCTGCGCGCTCGTGTTCGCGCAGCCGGCGTCTGCACGCCTCTGGGCAGTGGACGAGACTCCGCCGTCACCCGACGGCGTTCTCGTGCTGCAGTGGCCCGCGCGCGGGACGATCACGGACGGCTTCGGTCCCCGGTGGGGTCGCATGCACCTCGGGCTCGACATCGGGATCCTGCGCTCGCTCGACCTCCGCGCGGCAGCGGCGGGCACGGTCGAGCGCGTGGGTTGGCTCGCGGGTTATGAGGGCTACGGGCAGGTCGTCGTCGTCGACGTGGGGGACGGGTACGAGACGATGTACGCGCACCTCTCGCGCATCGACGTGAAGCCGGGCGCAATCCTCGCCGCGGGCGACCACGTCGGCATCGCCGGCTGCACGGGCTCGTGCACGGGAACGCATCTGCACTTCGAGCTGCACGACTTCGGGACGCCGATCGACCCGATGCCGTTCCTCGCTCGCTAGAATCAGCCCTCGAGGGCGGTTAGCTCAGTTGGGAGAGCACCAGCTCGACAAGCTGGGGGTCACTGGTTCGAGCCCAGTACCGCCCACTGAAGGAAGCCCCCGGAAACGGGGGCTTTCGTTTACCCGCATGGAAACGCTCCGGACGCCGTGCTCGCAAAATGCTCGCGCCGGGACCGACAAATCTCGTCGGCGCGAAAATCCGAGCGCGGAGGAAGTCATCAAACTCCGGGGATGAAGCTCTGGCGTCTCACCCGCGCAGGCCACACGGCGCTAGACGGGACGGGGACGCTGCGGCATGGTGGGCGCTATTCGCCGCCGGGGGTGCCGGTGGTGAACTTCGCTTCCGAGGCTGGCCTCGCCGTCCTGGTGGCATTGCGCTACCTGCCGGGCGATTCGACCCAGGCTTCCGACGATTACGTACTCGGGTGGACCGAGGTCGATGCCACTCCCGAACACGTCCCCGACGAGGAGGGCGAGCAGGCGAGCCGCGCTTTCGTCACACGGTGGCTGGAGGAGCGCCGCTCCTTGCTCGCCGCGGTGCGCTCGAAGGTCTTGCCCGAGGCGGACGTGGTGATGATGAACCCTGCTCACCCCGATGCGGCGCGGGTGCCACCGCTCGTCACGCGGCGTTTCAACTTCGCCGAGTGCCTGCACACCCCGCCGATGAAGGCGCGCTACAAATCCGAGGGCGTCTAGGCAGCGAGCCGGGAGCGTCCTAAGCTCGTCTGGCGCGCGGTTCGGAAGCGTCCGGACGCTCGTCCGCTTCGCGCGACCCGCTACTAGACGTCAGCCCCCGGCCACCACTCGCCGTCGTCGCGAATCCACGGTGACGGGGCGCGCTCCGGCACGAAGTCGCTTAGCGTCGGATTCCTTCCGAGGACGTCTGCTTCGACTGCGTCGAGCAGCTCGTGCAGCGCTGGAGCCGGGACATTCGGTACGAGTTGGGCTCCCTTCTGGTTGCTCCAGCGAAACCAGCCATACGGGCTGCGGCCTGGATTCCGTTTCGCGAACCTCTCGCCCGACGTGTCTGCTGCTGGCGTTCTGACGGGTGGCTTCACGTTGAACACGGGCAGGTACTCGTCCCAGTGCTCGTGCAGGTTTCGGCCATCCAGCAGCTCGGTGCGCATCGTCGGATCGACCGGAACGCTTGAGGCTGGATCGAGCGCAAGCGCCCGTAGGAGGTTGCGCGCGGCAACGAGCGCCAAGTGATGCTCGATCTCCGCTGACCAGACATCTGCTCGGGCGGGCTTGCGCTCGGCCAGGAGTTCGCGGTTGATCGCGGCCACGATCGGCTCCCAGCGTTCTAGCTGTCGGCGCGTCGCGATCGCCCACAGCAGCCGCTGCCGATTGACCATCGCGTCGTCGAAGTAGTCATCGGCCACGAGCGCCCGCGAGCGTAGCGATACCACCTGACGTAACGAACGCGCTCAGGCGATCCGCCACGAGCGCCCCGCGCGCGGCTCGAGCGGGGCCGGGACGACGACGGGATCCAGTTCGACTCCGGGCAGACGGACGAGTGTGAACGAGCGTCCGTCGCGCTCGATCGTCTCGCGCTCCGCGTCCTCGAGCAGCCGCCTGTTCCGCTCCGAGACTCGGACGTCGAGTTCCGCTCGCAGACGCTGGAACTTCCTCCCGCGTCCTCCTTCTCGAGCTGCGGGCACGAGCGCATGATCGCAAGCCGACCGATGCCTTCCGACGGCGCTGCCAAAGTCGGTGTCGAGGATGGGGGCTGCGGTTCTCACCGTGATCGTCAGCCTGCTCAGCGGAGCGGCAGGCGCGTACCTCTCGACGCTGATGCGCATGACGCACGAGCGTGAGGAACGGATCCGGGAACGGATGCTCGGCGCAGCGGACGACTTCGGGACGGGGCTGCTGCAAGCGATCCTCGGAGTCCGCGACGCGCGCACCTTTCTGATTGATGAGATTGACGCGCGCGAGCGCGTGGGGGCGACTGGCGACTGGCAGGCGGTAGATGAGCCTGTCGTGGTCGAAGCGCAACATCGGGTAGACGTAGTGCATGATCGGCTCGCTCGCGTTCAACTCCTGTTCGGGGAAGGGACGGAGACGAGCAATGCTGCGGAGGCGGCGGTTATTGAGCTGCGCGCAGCCGTCTCGAACCTCGGGGACTGGCCAATTTCCGGACCTCGAGCGAGCATGGGAACGTGCGGAGACGTTGATCGAACTCCATCGCGCCTACAACCGCGCCGCGCTCGCTGCGATCAGATCGCCGCGACTCCCCGCGCTCACCGTCGAGTCCCCTGCGACTGCGAGCGACGGAACCGAGAGTGGTGCGGCGACGTGAACCGCGCCCGCCGCGTCACGCTCCTCGTTCTCGCGTTGCTCGTCGTCGGGTTCGTCGTGACGTGGCTCTCGATCCCCAACAAGGATCGCCGCGTGGGGACGTTGAGCATCGGGTACCCCGCCCGCGTCTTCGCCGCAGGGATGCTGACAAGCACATGCGTCGAGTTCAGGCTGATGCCGAGGGATGTGTGTAGACGCCGGGAGAACAACATGATCCGTCGCTCCGACATTCCGGCGCTTGAGCGACGAGTCATCGTGTTGTTCGGCGGTGCGGCGGCTGTGGTGGTTCTCGTCGGGATCGCGTTCGGCGCAGCTCGCCGCGAGTAGACGAAGCGATTCCGGTAGCAACATGACCGTGTTCATCGTGTATCTCGTCGCGATCTGGATCGCCGTCTTCGTCATCGCGTTCGTCGGGGTAATGAATGCTCGCACCAACAATCGACGGAGCTACGCGCTCGCGACGCTCGCAGCGATTGCAGCACCCTCAGCACTGATCGGCTTCTGGTTCCTCGTCGCTTGGTACTCGACGCAGTAGAGGAGCGCGACGATCGAGCTAGACGGGGAACCCTCCCCACGCGCGCTCGACGTGACCCGATGGGGACTGTCGCTGCGAAAGAAAGCGCCCTGCGTTCTGCGCGCCAAAACGCCACAATCGGGAGTCATCGGCGGGCGGTGCCCCACCCATGGGAGTCCCGCGAGCTCATCCGCAAGTCTCCGACACTTGACAAGCCGTTGCAAAGCGCGGTACGAACGGCGCGACCTGACCGACATCCCGCGTCGTATCGGTTGTAAGGAGGCGACACAAATGCGGCAAGTCTTGGTCTTGGCTGCGACAGCGTGTTCCGTTGCAGCGTTCGCAACATCGACGGCTTCGGCGGCACCGCCGTCGGGTGGATGCCCAGCGACAGCATCGGCCATCAGTCAAGTGTCCTACGTTTTGTCACCGGCGGCGAACTGGAAAGGCACGAGCCTTTACGCTTTTCTCTTCGTCGACACGGACGCCGGACAAGGCACCATTGAGCACTTCGGCCTCACAACGGAGGAGGAGGCCTACTTCAGCTTCGTGTCGTTCTTGGAAGCGGTCGTTGACCTTCGCAACGACGACCAAACCGTATGCGTCATCTGGCTTGGGGGAAATCCCGGACAGCCGGACTACCTCATCAATTCATTGGACAACGTCGTGAGGTCTGGGCGCTGAGAGCTAAGTTCGGCGCTGCGGCGCGCCGCAGCGCCGAACGTCTTCAACTCGACGGTATTTGCGAGGTACCCATAGGCGCTCGCTACTGCGGTAGACCTATGGATGATGGCGCGCCCTTCGAGTCTGACGGCGGAACGTCGCGAAGCGATCGAACGGACGCTCGCCTCTGGCGCTCCGCTCAACGTCGCAGCCGCGAGCGCGGGAGTTTCAGCGCGGACGGTTTCCCGCTGGCTCGGTGAGGGGCGCGTCGTCCGTCGCACGCTGAACGTCGTCCCCGACGACGCTCCCGTTGACGCAGCTCCTCCCGGCGACGATGACGAGACGATCCAGCGTGCGCTCGTCGGAAGCGTCCTCCGCGCGGCTCAGAAGGATTGGCGAGCCGCGAAGTGGCTGCTCGAAGTTCGCTGGCCGCAGCGCTTCGGACGTCGATGAGCGTCTCCTGGGACAGCTTCCTGAGCGGCTTCGACGGCGACGCTCCCGATCGTCCCGACGAGCACGACGACCACACGAACATCCTCGTTCAGCTCGATGCGGTCTGGGCCGAACTGGACCGAGCGCCACGATCCGCATTGGTGGCCGGAAGGTCGAGATCCCCGCCATCCCCTGCGCCGCCAGCTCGTTCTGTCCTAACAGTCCACGCTACTCACGTCGAAGTTGGCGGGGGCAGGCCTTCGCTTGCTCGCTGGTTGGTTGTTGCGTGCGCGTCCGACGATGACGCAGCGCGCCTCCACATCAGGACGAACAGCAGAACGATCACGATGCCGACAGTGTTGAGGATCGTGATCGACACCGTGACCAGCGGGTCGGCTGCAAAGGGATAAATCATCATCAGGAGCATCGGACCGATGTTGCGTACCGCCGTGGTCGCCTCGGCCGCATGCCTGATTCCCACGTCTTTGACTCGAAGACTGGAAACGAGAAGGTAGCCGCACCCGAGGCCGATGAATGGGCCGGCAAGGGCCGCGATGTAGCTCTCGGTGCCCCAGGTCTCCTTGAACAGATCCCAATACGCAACCAGCGTGAAGTTGAGATTGAAGAGCAGGCAGAGGATCGAGACCCGGAGGACCCACCGTGCCAAGGGCGGCGTCAGGTCGGGCCACCAGAGCCTGAAGCCGCACCCGAGAACCACCGGCAGGAGGATAAAGAGCAGCAGTGGCCACGCAACATCCCAGGCCGAGGTCTTGAGGTGCGCGTCAACCGCGTCGATGGCGAGGGGCAAACCTATCGGGAGGGCGATAATCGTTCCGGCACTCAAGACCACCAACAGCGTGGTGGCGATGCTGACATCCGCTTCGCTAACCGGGCGAGGAGGGGAGCGAAAGGCATACCTGCACACAAGGCTGCGACACAGAACCCGACCTTGATCTCGTCAGGAATGGACGAGGCTATCGTCAGCAAATAGCCGATGAACAGGGCCGGGATGATGACGAAATTGATCACCAACGCCCACACGGCGATCTTCCAATGGGCAAACGCCTCTGCCAGCAACTTGCCGACCGAAAGCCTGAGGCCCAACCCGAACGTGTTCAAAATGACGAAGAGCACCCCGAACCCGTTGATCAGGATGATCGTGGTGGGCTGAGTTGTCATATCGCCTCTGACTGAATCGCGGTCAGCTCGACAGCGATAACAGTCCGGCGGTCCAACACCCGCGACAGTCGTGGCTTAGCAACCTCAAGCGGTACCGGGGTCGACGCTGCCAAGTTTCCTCCTGATCAGGCGAGCGACACCTTTCCGATCGTCGGCCCGCTCCAGCGGACCATGGACGAGCCGACCGTGGCGTCATCGAAGCCGATCCGGCCCGAACGTCGCATCATCCGATCGGGACGATTCGCAACGTGGACCACTCCGGGCGCGCGTCAGCCTCGTCGTCGGCGCAGTGGATGCACTGCCGCGTTTGTGCTCGTCGAGCCGTCCGGCCCCCAACCGAGACAGGAGAGGGCCGATGGCATTCACCTTCAAGCTCGAGCACCCCGACGGGACGCCGGCGGATCCGCCGACGCTCAGATCAGCAGTTCCGAACTGGGAGGTGGGCGACCAGATCCCGCTCGGCCCCGGCCGACCGCCGTTGCTGGTCGT
>CAVTSL010000005.1:0-417504 GCA_963737405.1 uncultured Actinomycetes bacterium | reverse complement strand
GCCGCGTTCGCGGGGTAGATCGGTCGTAGCGTACGAGCACGGCCGCTCGTGGCTCCAATGGTCCGCTCCTCTCGTGCCCGCTCTAGGTTGAAGAATGGCTCAGGCCGTGACTACCGACGATGTTGTCGGGAACCCGACTCGCGTCGGTCGGACATGAACAAGCGGTGGAGCTCGATGACTCCGTTCTCTGGTCGCGGGCGCGTTCCGGTGACTCCGAGGCCTTCGGGATGCTCTTCGAGCGCCACGGGCGGACGATCTACAACTACTGCTTCCGCAGGGTTGGGAGCTGGGCGTCGCCGAGGATCTCGTCTCGATCGTCTTCCTTGAGGCCTGGCGGCGACTCGACAAGCAGCTTCCGAGCGGAAAGGAACTTCCGTGGCTGTTTGGGATCGCCACCAATGTCGTTCGCAACCGCCGTCGCTCCGAGCGTCGCTATGCGGCGGCGCTCAGGCGCGTTCCTCAGCCGAGCTCGGAGCCGAGCTTCGCGGACGACACCGACGAGCGGCTCGACGACGAGGAGCTGATGGGCCGGCCCTCGGGCTGCTCGCACGCCTTCCCCGTCGCGAGCAGGAGGTCTTCGCGCTCTGCGCCTGGTCCGAGCTCAGCTACGAGGACGCGGCGATCGCTCTCCGGATCCCGGTCGGAACCGTTCGTTCCCGCCTCTCACGTGCACGGGCCCGCCTACGGGAACTCGATCCCGCTATCGGACATGAAGGGGAAGAGAATGCAGCGATCGACGGAGGCCGTCGACGATGAAGGGCGACTTTTCGATTCCGCCGCTTCGCGACCTGCCGCCCGGCCGGCTCGCCCAGCGCAGGGAGCACCTCCTCTTCGAGATCACGCGCGAGCGTGAGTCCCGCGGCGCGCTCGCCCGCCCTTGGCCTTGCGGTGGGGAGGCCCGGTCGGCGCGCCTGGTCGCGCTCGCTGCTGCGCGTTGGTCGTCGTCGTCGGAACCGCTTCGGCGATCGGCGGCGTGCGCGACTTCTTCCTCGACCGGGGCTTCATCGGCTTGCCCCCTAAGGGAGCGACGCCTAGCACGCCGGAGAGCGGCGAGCTCGTCCTCCGTTGGTTGGGGAGGAGCGAGACCCTTGGAGGACGACCCCTCGTCCGCGTCTGGGTGTATGCCGACGGCCGAATCATCTGGAGCCGGTTCGGGCGGATTCCCGAGGGCGCGAACGAGCTCACCTCCGGCTACCTCGAGCAACGACTCACGCCGGAGGGCGTCGAGCTCCTGCGGTCGGAGGTCTTGCGACTCCTCGAAGGCAGTCGCACTCCACTCGAGACTGTCCCGACCGACGACGATCCCCGTGGGTTTCGGCGTGGAGGTGCGCGACGGCGACCGGCTCGTCCGCCTCCGCGAGCAATCTGAGGGAGACGAGGACGATCGCCGGAGCAACTCTGGCTCGCCGGCGGATCGACGCGCTGCTCACCGACCCGGCGTCGGTGCTGCCGTCGAGCGCGTGGGCCGTTCGCGAGGTCAGGGCGTACGTGCCGTCGCACTACGCGGTGTGCATCGACACCGCGCCGCCGAAGGATGCGTCTCAGCTCCTCTCCTTACTGCCGCCGCGGGCCGCGGATCTGCTCCGCGACAAGAGCCGGACAAGCTCCGAGGCCGACTGCTCTCGAACATCGATCAGGTGCCCGGGCACATGGTCGTGATAGGCCGATCGGTCACTTACTGTTCCAAGCTGGCGACCGAGGAGGCTCGCGAGGTCGCCGAGGCTCTCTCTGGGCTCGATCCGGACCCGAGATTCCACCCCTCGTCCTGGCGTATCGGGTGGCTGAACGGTCAGCAACTGAGGCGACGTCGATCTGGTCGAGCCGTACCTCCCCCACGGCCAGGTCACCTGCTCCGCTTGCGGGTGAGCGTTCGGGACGTGACGGGGGCAACGCTTCAGAACGGAGAACCACGCATCGGCACGTCGTGCTCGCGTGCTCGCTGGGGCAGTCACCCCTGATCCACCGTTCTGCGCGGCTAGGTGACCCTGGCCCAATCGGCGTAGGGTGGACGTTGTCGCCTGTGTAAACCCGGACGACACACCCAACGAAGGAGTCCGATGTTCAACCCTTCCCGGACACTGCGGTTGACGCGCTCCGTGGCAGCGATGCTCGTGTTGGGCAGCGTCGTCCTATTGTCGGCCGGGTGGGCCGGTGCTGCGCCACCGCCGCCGGCGAAGTTCTGGACTGTGAGCCACTGCCGGGCGGTGCTGCACGCGCACGACTACCTGCTTCCGACCGCGAACGGCCACGGATTCCACGTCGGGGAAAGAGTCTGCTGTAGGCACGGGCGGACCGCCCGCTTGTCAGTGGACGCCCGACCACCGTTCCCGCCTCTACTCCAAGTTCAGGGTCTTCACGCGCTCTCGTGACTTTCGCGGCACCGTTCGCGCGTGGACGCTCGCCACACGCGGCGACCACGGCCTCGTCGGGATCAGGTCTCACACCGGGGACCAGTACCGCCGGGTGGCCACAGGACTTCTACATGTCCCCTGGCAGCGTCAGGCTGCTTGCAAGAAGTTCGACTCCGGCACGCTTCCGCTCGATGGTCGCCCCGATCGCGGCGCGCTTTATGCAACAGGCGAACGCGGCTGACTGCACGGGCGGGTAGCCGGGGCGAGGAGTCCCTGAGGGCCACCTTCGAAGTCGACGAGCTCGAAACGGCTGTGAGTCGTGCGAGCTGGGGCCCGCCTGTGACTCCGACGCGCACCACCCGCTGAGGGGGAGGGGGCCCCACCCGCCCCGGCCGCAGTCCGACTCGAAGCGTGGAGCGGACGAGGTCGATCTCGCACAGCGCTACTGCTGACCCGCCGCTGACGCCCCGGTCTGAGTCCCAAGCGCGCCACCTCGCCAGCGGGGGGCCTCTGGAGGGTGACGGATTCGCGGCTCGGGCTTGGGGAAGCCGCCCTCATGGAACAATCGACCGCGCCGGAAGCTCGTGGTGGAGTTGGTGTTTGCTCGCGCATCATGTTGCCTGTTCGGCACGACCTTCCCTCCGGCACCGTCACGTTTCTCTTCACGGACATGGAGGGTTCAACTGGCTTGCTGCACGAGCTTGGCGCGGAGCGCTACGCCGAGCGCTCGCCGAGCACCGATCTGTGATCCGCACCGCTTGCGCGGCCCATGGCGGAGTTGAGGTGAAACGCAGGGTGACGCATTCTTCGTGGCCTTTCCTCGCTCCGGGCGCAGTGGGGGCCGCGAAGACGCACTGAACGAACTCTCCTCCGGTCCGATTCGGGTGCGGTTTGGCATCCCTACCGGAACGCCGCAGGTGTGGGAGGAGGGGTATATGGGTGTCGATGTCATCCAGCTGCGGGACGCCGCGGCTGGCCACGGCGGGCAGGTGCTTCTGTTCCGCTCGACCGCTGCGCTCGTCGGTGGCGAGGAATTGCGCGACCTAGGCGAGCACCGGCTGAAGGACATCCCGGACGCTGTCTCGATCTTCCAGCTCGGTGAAGAGTCCTTCCACCCCTTAGGACGATCTCGAACACGAACCTCCCACGACCCGCGAGCTCCTTCGTCGGCCGCGAGGCGGTCATGCGCGAGGTGCTCGAGAGGATCGAGCGGGAGGCGCGGCTCCTCACCCTCACCGGCCCAGGTGGCACGGGCGAGACCCGCTTGGCGCTTGAGGTAGCCGGCTCGCTCGTACCCGAGTACAAAGCCGGCGTCTTCTGGGTCGGGCTCGCGTCGCTCCGCGACCCCGCGCTGGTCGCCGAGACGATTGCGCAGGTGCTCGGCGCAAAGGACGGGTTGGCCGAGCATGTCGGCGAGCGGAAGCTCCTCCTCTTACTTGACAATCTGGAGCAGGTGATCGAGGCGGCGCCCGGGCTCGCCGAGCTGCTCGAGCGCTGCCCCAACCTTGTACTGCTCTGTACCTCGCGGGAGCTGCTGCGCGTCCGGGGCGAGGTCGACTACGCGGTCCCACCGCTCGGGTCGCCCGAGGCTGTCACCCTCTTCTGCGAACGCGGGCAACTCGAGTCGAGCGACGAGATCGCCGAGCTGTGCGCCCGCCTCGACAACCTCCCGCTCGCGGTCGAGCTCGCCGCAGCACGTACGAAGGCGCTGACTCCCGCCCAGGTCCTCGAACGCCTCACCGGCCGCCTCGATCTCCTGCAGGGCGGGCGCGACGCTGACCCGCGCCAGCAGACGCTCCGCGCGACGATCGAGTGGAGTTACGACCTCCTCCAACAGGAGGAGCAGCGCCTATTCCGGCGGCTTGCGGTGTTTTCCGGAGGCAGCCGGCTCGAGGCGTCCGAAGCTGTGATTGAAGCGAGTCTTGAGACCCTGCAGTCGCTGGTTGAAAAGAGCCTCGTCCGTCACACAGGCGAACGCTTTTGGATGCTGGAAACAATTCGCGAATATGCGCTCGATCGCCTCGAGGAAAGCGGCGAGGACGACGAGATACGGCAACGCCACGCGGAGTTCTTCTGTCGGCTTGGCGAACAGGCTGAGACCAAACTTGAAGGTCCCGAGCAAGACATCTGGTTGAACGTGATCGCGAAGGAGCACGACAATGTGCGGTCGGCCCTGGAATGGGCTCTAGCAGGCCGCGATCCGGAGCTCGGGGTTCGGCTCGCAAGCTCGCTCCACCAATTTTGGAAGACCAGGGGATACGGCACAGAAGGCCGACGCTGGACGGATCGAGCCCTCGCCGCGGAGGCCGAGCTGGAGCCGCGGCTAGAGATGAAGCTGCTCAAAGCGGTTGTGGTCATGCGTGGAGAGGTGGGCGACTGGGCGGCCAACCGAGACCCAACGATGCGACGCATGCAGCTTGCACGCGAGCTCGGGGACGAACGAGAGGTGGCGCGATGCTTGAACAACCTTGCCGCGCTCGCCTGGAAAGTCACACGCGACACCGAGGAGGCTGTGTCGCTCTACGAGGAGTCGATCGCTCTCCTGCGCAGGCTCGGCGATCGGATCGACGTCCCTCTTCGCAACCTCGCGCGGATTGCCGAGGACGAGCACAACTACGAGCGGGCCGAAGCGCTCGCCACCGAGAGTCTGGTGATCGCTCGCGAAGTCGGTGACCTAAAAATGGTGCGGGACGTGAGTCAGATCATTGCCTGGGCCCGCCTCGAGCAGGGCCGCATGCGTGAGGCGATCGAGATCGAGTGGACCGTGTTCCGGCTCGCGTACAAGCTCCGGCACCCGATTGCTCTCCTTGTCTGCGTGCACTTCACGGCAGTCGTGCTCGCGCGGCTCGGAGCAGCTCGTCGATCTGCAGAATTCTTCGCAAAGGGGCAAGCGTTCCTCGAAGAACAGAAGATTCCGTGGGATCCTGCCGACTTCCCGCACGAAGCAGCAGCGATGGCGACCGTGCGGAATGAATTGAGTGAAGAGGCCTGGCTCGAGGGCGTCAACGTCGGCCAGGGCGCTGATGTTCGGGAGCTGCTTGAGGTGTCTTTGCGGGAGGCCCAAGCGGCTGTCGCAGCCGCCGAGGCCGTCGAGCTGTGATTGCCCGGCGTTGACCGGCCGGTCCGGCTAAGAACGATCAAGGGACATTCCCAAACACTGGTCCACCCGGCGATCGTCTCTCTAGGTTGTCGAGTGAGAAGCTCCTGGACGCTCACTGTTGTCGCGGTTGTCGTTCGCGTCGGGATGGTCAGCTCCGGGCGGCACGCACGGTGCCTTCGGATGTTCGGTGCGTGGTCGCTACGCAGTTACTGAGTCGCTGCGCCGCCCGGGGGACCCTGGAAGACGTCAGAGGTCGGAGTCGAGAGAGGTGTCCTCGGCTCGTCGGGCAGCGGGCGCTTGAAGATCACGACGTGCCCGTCCTTCTCCCCTTGCAGAGCCTGGTCCATCAAGATCCAGATGAGCTCCCATCCGTCCCGACCGAGCGCGTCGAACTGCTGCTCGAGGACGTCCCTGCGTAACTCGTCCTTGTGCCGGCCCATGAAGCCGCCGGTCAAGACGACCGTCTTGTAGTCCCAGCGGATCACGACGCGACTCTACGGCGAACGACAGACAGCGACAACCAACTCAGAACGCTGGCGAGGAGTGCGGATGCACCTTGCCGCAGAACTTGCACCTGGGCCAGCGTTCGGGAATGTCCTCGAACGTCACTTTGCGTCGTGGCTGGCAAGCCATTCCTCGACGTCTCGTGGCGACGTTAGGCGCACAGCTTTAGGGCCGGTCAAGCCCGCCTCCCAGCCGCGTATTCGGCGGCGTTTCCGGCTGAAGGACCTAAAGTGCCAGAGAATTATTGAGTCGCGCGAGAATATGGTTCGAACCGACTCGCGGTTCCCGTTGCATATCGGTTGTCGATTGAGTCCTCGTACGAGAGTGCGACGGATGAGTCTGAACAGCGACAACCAACGCGGGAAGTCCAGCGCGACGATCAGTTCCGCGCGAGCGAGGGGGATGTCGAGCCACTTGCCGTACGCCGTGTCCAGCACCCATCGCTCGCTCGCACAGATCGCCTCGATTCGCCGTCGTTGTTCGGCATCCGGAACCGGCACCCATCCCGGCTCCCAGGTCAGCTCGTCCACGGCATGCCAGGGGATTCCGTGAACGGCCGAAATACGTTCCGCGAGAACTGTCTTGCCTGAACCGGTGACTCCATAGACGAGGATGCGGTCGGCCACGGCGCGAGAGTAGCGCCGTCAGCGGAAAACCCCGCGTGGGCCGCGTGCGGCAAATGACGCCTGAGGAGATCCAAGCCGACCGTGCGTTAAGGCGCAGACTTCGGGCGCTCCCGGAACCGATCGAGATGCTCCCCCTCGATGATGAGCGCGGTCAGTCCGCCGGCTGATCTCATCTCGTGCTCTTCACCGCCGTGCCAGAAGACCGCCTCGCCTGCCTCGATGGGTTCATCGACACCGTCCGCCCCGCTCACCTCTCCCGATCCCTCGAGCACGGCGAGGACGTGCGGGAAGGTCGCGGGATGCCGACGGAGCCGGCCACCGGGCTCAACTCGGAAGATCGCGGCCTGGACGAGCGACCCCTCGAGGATGGACGGCGTCAGCGGCGCGACCGTGACGCGATCGAGCAGATCCCCGCGCGGCACGAACGCCACCTCGGAGGCGAAGCTGAATCGTTCCACAAGCACCTCCTTGTTCCGGTAGCCGTAAGCGCAAGCATCTCAGGCGTTGAGCCCGAGCAGGAGGTGAGCCAGCTGCCCGAGTGTGCGGGAATGTCGCTGGAGTTGCCGCGATTGCAGTTAGCAAGACCGAGCACTAGCGCACGCCTAGGCTGTACTTGGGCGAGGCCGAGCTGCCGGCCGTTGGCCTCTGTTATCGCCGCACGCCGTTTATCAGGAGGTACCAGCGCGGCTTCCGGATCACACCGTCCTCATCGCGGTGTAGCTCCAGATCGGCGATCTCCTCGGCATCCATCGTCGCGCGGCCCGCGTCGTCGAGCGACAGCCACGCGTCGTGGATCGGTCCGTGACTGTCGCGCAGGTTGCGCCACATGGCTGCCGCGTCCTCACCGACATGAGGGGTAGAGAGCTCGTCGATCCGAAGGTCGAACCACGGTGCGAGCCGCCGCTGGACATATGTTGCGACGCCCCACTGAGAAGGCGAACCGACCGTTCCACCCATCCACTGCTCGAACGAATCATCGTCGTCCTCCTCGGACAGCCAGGAAGTAAGTCCGAGCCGTCCGCCCGGACGCGTCACGCGCGCGAGTTCCGACGCGACTGCGGCGTGGTCGGGCGCGAAGATGACGCCGATCGACGAGGACACGATGTCGAAGCTCTCATTCTCATACGGGAGCGCCTCGCAGTCGGCGACCTCGAGCGTGAGCTCGAGGCCCGCTTCCGCTGCGCGCCGCTTGGCTGTCTCGATCAGTACGGGTGCAAGGTCGGATCCGGTCACAACGGCCCCAGCCTCTGCCGCTCGAAAGGCGACGTCTCCAGCGCCGCAGGCCAGATCCAGCCACCGCACGCCCGGCTTCGGCTCGAGAGATGCGACCAAAGCGTCGTGCATGTCGGCGATCGTTGCGGCCGCGCGCTCGAACGGGGCGGATCCCCACACACGCGCGTGCCGCTCCTTGTCGCTCTCCATCGTGCGGCCTCGGTCGAAGTACAGCGGACGGCAGCGTAACGGTCCGGGTTCGGCGTTCGATTCGCCTAAGGACACCAGTGACAGGGCCGCGCGATGGGTCAGTGTTCAAGAATGTCCCCCGAGCTGGGGGTTGCTCAACGGCGAGGCGCCTCGCGTGCTCAATCGGCCCAGGGCCGGTTCACCAGAGCTCGCGTTTACCTCTTGGGGCTTGATCGGCGAGCGTCACGGCAGCCTCAATGCGCTCGCGCGCTGTGGACGCTTCGGCGAGCTCGAGCGAGGCGCGGCCGACACGGCCGCGCCTCGCTCTTGAAGAATTACTTGACTGGTTTAAACGCGTGGTTGAGGCCGTAGTGCGCGACCTTGAGTCCGAGATGGACGCCCACCTCGCTGGACCGGCGGTAGTGGATGCCGCCCCAGAGTCTCGCGTTGATGACCTCCTCCCGGAGCTGGTCTGCGGTGTCGAAGTGGTGCACAGCATCGAGGTTCCCGGCGAGCCCGGCGGCGTCGAAACCGTGGATGTCGAGATCGATGTTGTCAGTGCCCAGGAATTCACTAAACACCTCGGCCATGGCGGACGTATTCGTGCCGTGGGCGGCTGGGTACTCGGGATGGTTGGGCGTCGTCACAACCGGCCGCCAACCGGGTTCTTCAATAGTCGCCGGGTTGCCGTCATCGAACCCAGGTACCGGTCCGAACCCGTCTGCCGTCACCGCCGTCGGATCGATCGCGGTCACAGGACGCCAGAAGAGGAATCGGTACTTGGCGTTGAGCACCGACATCAGAGCGTCGGCACTGACGGTGTTGACCATGGCCACCAGCCGCGCCGTCTCGAGCTCGCTCAGCGCGCGGGCGGTGGCGAGGTCACGAGCGGCTCGGTTGAACTGCCGGATCACATTCGCCGTGTAGAACCTTGCGGTCGCAGTCTGGTCCGAGGTACGAACCGCACTTGTCACCCCGCCATAGCTCTTGACCTCGTTGAACTGCCGGACCCACTCTGTGCTCGAGAGCGGGATCGGAGGTCCGGGCTGGAATTGTCCCGGGCTCTTCAGCAGGAACGGCTGTACCGACCCGAGCCACGGTGTTTGCGGGACCAAGAACGCCGGTGGAGTAAGACGCCACACTCCCGGGCCGGGGGCCTTCGTCTCAAACGACGACGTCGTACCAACCGGTGTCATCCGCCCGTCTCCACTGCGAAGGGCGATGATGCTGTTCGCGGCCGCCAATCCGACGCTCGTTCCCTTTCCCGCATCGCCTGTGCACCCGTTCAAGTTCGAAGGTGACAGTGCTTCGGAGTAGTACCCGTCGAGGCTCGCCACCAGTGCCGGGAATGTCGAGAAGTAATGTCGCAGCGTCCTGTAGGCAGCTTCGACCACCGCGCAATCGAGTGAAGCTCCGGTGGGTGCACTGATCGCCGGTCCGTACGGCTCGAACCCGCCCTGAATGGCTACGACCGCATCGTAAACGGCCAACGACTCGTAACTCATGTAGATCTCGCCCTCGCCCTGGAACGCTCCGGACGCGAGCACCGTGTCCTCGGCGATCTGGTTCCACTGCTGAACTGTGTTCGGTAACGGCGGAAGGACCGCCTGAACATTGCGGCTGGTAGCTGCCCCGACTACGGCGACCACCGCAACGCCGATGACCAGTCCGAAGATTCGCGTCCTCATCGACTTCATCAGTTCTCCCTCATCGACCGATATCTGGAGATACGGAAAGGGTGGCGGAGGATCAACATCGAGGAACACTCGCCGCCTGCGCCTCAACGCCATTCGATTGAGCATGGTGCGTCTCGAGCGATCGGCTCAGCCTCCCTGCCCCGGCGTCATCGTGTCACAACGTGGCCAACATCACAAAGTCGGCGCAAGCTGTTTTTTCCCCGAGGGGACTTGGATCGCGGGCCTTTGGGCGCTGCTGCCGTACCCAGGCCGGGGAGGCGGGCGGCACGACGATGGGCGCGCCCGGACCGAACAAAGCTCAAGGGGAGGTTACTAGGGTCGACGAGCGCAACTCTGCCGGCGCTCGCAGCAGACTTGCTTGGGCCAGTGTTGCTAAATGTTCCCCGAACGCGGCCGCTCGCCTCCGTAGATTGTCGCCACACCCCGCACCCGACGAGAACGTCGCCGCTGGGCGGCACGTTTGCCGGGCGCTGCGCACACGACGGAGCCGCCGCTTTGGACGACCGTCCCGGAATTTGCGCTGGCGTGGAGCGGGAGAGAAGATCCGCTGGCAGGCGACCGGGACTGCGCAGATGTCGAGAGTGACTGTCAACGGGGCCGAGTTCTATTTCGAGGTCCGGGGCATGGGGCCGCCGGTCCTGCTGATCATGGGAGCAACAGGCGACGGCGGCCACTTCGACGCATTCGCCGACCTACTCGCCGACGAGTTCACGGTCGTCAGCTATGACCGGCGCGGGAACGGTCGCAGTCCCGTTCCGGCCGGCTGGCAGACGACGTCGCCGGAGGAGCAGGCTGACGACGCGGCAGCGCTACTTCAGGCGCTCGAAACGGGTCCCGCAGCTGTGTTCGGGACGAGCAGCGGCGGGACCTTCGCGCTGTGTCTGCTGGTCCGTCACCCGGCATCGGTGCGCGGGGCGATCCTGCACGAGCCGGGGCTGTACGCGCTGGTCGATTTCGCTGCGGTGCGAGCCCCGCTGCGGGCGCTTGTCCAGGAGGCAATGGAGAGAGGCGGGCCGCCTGCCGCGGTTGAGCGCTTCTGGTGCTACGTGGCGGGAGACGACGGCTGGAACCGGCTGACGCCTGCGCTTCGCGAGCGGCTGCGCGCCACCGCCAGCACGTTGTTCGAGGTCGAGCTCGGGAGCTACGAGCTGTACCTGCCCGACGAGGAAACGTTGGCCGCGCTCTCGGCACCAGTGAGCCTGCTCGTGAGCGAGGACGGCCTCCCATTCTCCCCCGAGATCACGGGCCGGCTCGGCGAGCGCTTGGGCGTGGAGGTCGCCATCACGCCGGGCACGCACGCGGCGTATCACGACCACCCGTACGAGCTTGCGGAGGCTGTCCGCCCATTCTTGCGCGAGGTCACCGCATGAACGCGAGTTCCAGGGATCACCCGCAGGATTCTCGGGCGGCGAGGCCGGCTGGGCCACCTCAGACCTCTGCGCCTTGAAGCCCGCCCCGACTTAAGTCGTGACTTGGGTAGGAGCGGTCATCCGGAGGCACCGTGCTCGGCTGCGCGAGCGTGCTGTCGCTCGAGCCCCGAGATAGCAGCATCAAAAAGAAGCCGCTCTGCAGCGGCTTCTGAAACGGGAGCGACGGGACTCGAACCCGCGACCTCCGGCGTGACAGGCCGGCGTTCTAACCAACTGAACTACGCCCCCGCGAGCGGACGACAGTGTAGCGGGGTCTAGCGCCGCGTCCTCGGAAGCGGCGCGAACGATGTGCCGCGGCAGCGCGGGCAGCCGTCCTGCTTCAGCGCCTGCACGGTCGACCAGCGGCGGCCGGGGCCGACCTTCTTCGAGAGGCCGCAGCCTTTGCAGCGGTAGCTGCGGCCCGGGTCGCGCAGCTCGCCCGTGTAGATCGGAGCGTCGTAGCGGCCGTCGACGAGCGGGCGGACGTCGGGCGTCGTCGCGAGGTGGTAGAGGTGGCTCGTCGCGCCGATCGAGCCCGCGCCGACGTAGTCGTTGAAGTTCCGGATGAGCGACCGGACGACGAAGCCCATGTCCGCGATCGCGCGCTGGAGCTCGAGGGTCTCCTCGGGCTTCCGCGGCCCGAAGGAGAGGAAGACGTCGGCGCGCGCGCGTCCGGCAGTCGCCTCCACTGCGCGCGAGAGGAAGAGCGAGGCGCCGGAGCTCGTGTACGGCGGATCGGTGAAGATCGTGTCGGCCCAGCCGACGAGCGCGTCGGGGAGCGGCTCGCGCAGGTCGTGGCGCACGAGCTCGACCGGGAACGGTGCGTCGGCGAGCGCGCGGCGCAGGAAGTCGACGAGCGCAGGATCGACGTCGACGACCGCAACGCCGCGAAGGGTCGCGCGCGAGCCGAGCTGCTGCACGACGAGCGAGATCGCGAGCGACGTCAGGTCGTCGTCTCCGAGCAGCAGGATCCGCCGGTCCTCGAGCGCACCCGCCTCGTAGATCGCGAGCACGCGGCGGATCTTCGTCTCGACCGTGCAGTGCGTCTGGTCGATCTCGAGACGCGGCGGGGGTGCGGCTTCCGCGAACGCGGCGAGCTCGCGTGCGAGCGGCTCGAGCGACGGCGGGACGACGATCTCGCGGCGAGAGCACGCATCGCATGCCGCCTCGAGCGGGAGCCGCAGCGAGTTCGAGCCGAAGAGGTCGCGTCCGCGCGCCGTGAGCTGCACCGGCCGCTGCGTGCTGACGATGCCGCGCTTGCGAAGCTCGTTGCAGATCGCGCTGACGAACGGCACCGGCAGCTCCGTCGCGCGGCTGACGGCGCGCACCGCGACGGGCTCGAGACGCGACACGGTGCGGATGACGTCGCGCACGCCCGCCTCGCCCTCCGCGAGCCCGACGACCGACGCGACGTCGCCGACGATGCGCTCGCCGCTCATCCCACGGTCCTCGCCACGCGCGAGACGTTCGCGCTGTGTGCGCCGAGCCGCGCGTACACGACGTCCAGCACCTTGCGCGCGTCGACGTCGCCGTACGAGAGCAGGTCGACGTTGGCGGACGCGAGCTCCGGCCACGTATGGATGCTCAGGTGCGACTGCGCAAGCAGCAGCACGCCGGTGACGCCGCCGTTCGGGAAGACGTGGAACGCCTCGCCGATGACGCGAACGCCGCCGGCCCGGGCTCCGGCGTACAGCGTCGCGCGCAGGCCGTCGCAGTCGGCGAGCACCGACGCGTCGTCGACCTGTGCGTCCATCGTGTCGAGCCGCATCGCGGCTCGGGGTCGTTCGTCCAAGGTGAAGCCTCCGAGTCGGTCGTGACATGGGACGACGACTGCCGTCCTGGACGCTCGAAGGTGTGAAGCTCGGGCGCTAGCGGCAGCCGAAGGAGGTGCGGGACAGCTCGGTCATCTGTACATCGCCTCCTTCCAGTCGCTCGCGTGCCACGCCCAAGTATGGGGACAGCGACGGCCGACGGCAAGCCTGGTCCCCGTCACGGGGCCCGGCTACGCTGGGCTCGTGACCAAGGTCGACTGGCTCGCGCTCGCCTTCGTCGCGCTCTCGGCGTTCATCGGGTACCGGAAGGGGCTCATCTCGAGCGCCTTCTCCGTGGCCGGGATCGTGATCGGGGCGGTGCTCGGCGCGCGCCTCGCACCGCATCTGCTCGCCGAGGGGTCGCAGTCGCCGTACACGCCGCTCGTGGGGCTCGCCGGGGCGGCGGTGGGGGCCGTCCTGCTCGAGACGCTCGGGACGGTCGCAGGTGGCCTGCTGCGGAGCCGCGTCGGGGTCGGCGCCGCGCGAACGTTCGACTCGGCCGGCGGGCTCGTGCTCGGAGCGGCGGCGGGCATCGCGGTCGTCTGGGTGCTCGGCTCTGTCGCGCTCCAGCTTCCCGGACAGCCCGGGCCTGCGCCAGAGCGTCCAGCGCTCGATCTTCCTCCAGAAGCTGAACGACGTCGTGCCGCCCGCGCGGCTGATGCGGGCGCTCGCCCGTGTCGACCCGTTCCCGACCATCACGGGCCCGGACGCTCCCGTCGCCGCGCCCGATCCGCGCGTGCTCGGCGATCCGGGAGTCCGTCAGGCGTCGCCGTCGGTCGTGCGGGTGCTCGGAACCGCCTGCGGGCTCGGCGTCTCCGGGACGGGCTGGGTCGCGGCGCCCGAGCTCGTCGTCACCGCCGCGCACGTCGTCGCAGGGCAGGACGACACGACGGTCGAGCCCGTCGGCGGCGTCCCACGACTGCGCGCCTACGCCGTCTACGTGGACCACCGCAACGACGTCGCGGTCATCCGCGTCCGCGGCCTCGACGCGCCGCCCCTTCCGTTCGTCGACGCGAAGCAGGGCACGGCGGTCGCGATCCTCGGCTTCCCGCAGAGCGGGCCGTTCGCCTCGACGGCCGGGCGGATCGGCCGGACCGCAGTGGTGCTGGCGCGTGACAGCTACGGGCGCGGGCCGGTCTCACGGACGATCACGAGCCTCCGCGGGCGCGTGCGCCACGGAAACTCGGGCGGTCCCGCCGTCGATGCGCAGGGACGCGTGCAGGCGACGATCTTCGCAGCGCGGCCCGGCGGTGAGCTCGGCTACGGCGTTCCGGCGTCGATCGTCCGCCACGCGCTCGCGCGTGCTCACGGCCCGGTCTCGACCGGCGACTGCGCCCGCTAGACGACTGCCGAGAGCGCGTCGACGACCGCGGGATCGAACTGCGAGCCGCTGCAGCGGCGGAGCTCGGCGAGCGCCTCTGAGTGCGACCGCGCTTTGCGGTACGGGCGGTCGGTCGTCATCGCGCTGAACGCGTCGCAGGCGCAGACGATGCGCGCGACGAGCGGGATCTGCTCGCCGGCGAGCCGGTCCGGGTAGCCCGCGCCGTCCCACCGCTCGTGGCAGGAGCGAACGACGCGGCCGACGTCGCCGAGCACGCCGCCGACGCGCTCGAGCATCTGCTCGCCCTCGATCGTGTGCGTCTCGATCACGGCGCGTTCGCGGTCGTCCAGCGCTCCGGGCTTGTTGATGATCTCCGCGGGGATCCGGATCTTGCCGACGTCGTGCAGAAGCGCGACGAACTCCGCGTCGCGGCGCTCGCGCGACGTCACACCGAGCTGGTCGCATGTCGCGAGCACGAGGTCCACGACATGCCGGCTGTGGCTTCCCGTGTACTCGTCGTCCGCCTCGACGACGTCGCCGAGCAGGAGCGCCGTCCCGCGGTATGCCTGGGAGAGCTCGAGCGCGTGGTCGATGCGCACGCGCCGCTCGCGCGCGAAGAACGAGAGCAGCCCGACGAGCGGCACGGCGAGCGCGAAGCCGTAGTCGCCGACCACAGCGAGGCCGAGGCCGACGGGCGCGAGCGCTGCGTCGACGAGAAAGACCCACGCCATCATCGACGCGAAGTCGCGAAGTCTGATCGTGTGCGCGGCGCGGATGAGCGCTCCCGCAGTCACGAACTCGACGCTGAACTGCGCGACGAGGGCGACGACGAGCACCGGCCCGGCCGACGGCTCGCCGAGAAGCGCGAGCGCGACCGCGGCACCGAGCGCGTGCCACGAGTTGGCGAGGTAGTGCAGCGAGCGCTCGAGCGGAATCCGTCGACGGAGGTGATCGGGCCCCGCGCCGAGGAGGAAGCCCGCGGCGACCGCGGGCGCCACGAGGTCGAGCGGCAGCACGAAGAGCATCGGCACGAACGCCAGCTGCGTCGGCACGGCCGCGCCCGGCCCGATCTGGAACTCCACGCGCGAGTAGAGCGCATACGCCGCGACGAACGACGCGACGAGCAGCGGCGACGCGTGCCGCGACGAGTCGAAGACCGCGGCGAACACGAGACAGCCGGCGACGAACGCCGAGCCGAGCGCGAGCGTCGCGATCCGGTCGAGCCGCGGCAGCCGCCGCAGCCGAGCCGCGCGCGCGAACCCGGTCGCCTCGACCGCGCGGACGTCGATCGTCGGCGTCGTCACGTCACCAGATCTTCAGCGGGTCGACGTAGACGTCGTCGATCCGCCACTTCCCGCTGCCGAGCAGGATGCTCGTCGGCGTGAAGCGGAAGCGCACCTCGGTGGTGAGCCCGTCGAGGCTCAGCAGCTGGAGCGCGTTCTGAAGGAAGAGGTACGGGAGCGTCGGGAGCCACGTGCCCGTGCCGGGCGCCACGCCCGCGAGCAGCGTGCGCTGCCGGCCGCCCGCGTCCGTGTAGAGGACGTCGATGCGCATCAGCGAGAGCAGCGATCCGTTGTTGACCCCGAAGAAGCGCACGGTCGGATCGAGCAGGTGGATGCAGACGGGCGGGCTCGTCGCGGACGATCCCGCGGGGAGCGACAGCGACTTCGAGTCCGATGTGCCGTGCACCTTGAACGACTCGTTGCCGTCGACGATCTTCGCGCCGCCGGTGAGCGACCAGGCGGGCCCGTTGCCCTCGAACGTGCCGCCGGGGACGAGCGAGTACGCAAGCGGGTCGAGAAACCGGAGGAAGGGGCGCTCGAGCGCGCGCTCGCCGCAACCGTCCAGGAGCCCCGCACTCGCGGGTGCCGCCGGCACGAGCAGAGCCGCCACCGCCGTCGCCAGAACCAGCACTCGTTTCACAGACGCCCCTTCCTCTAGCCGCAGAGGTCTCACTCTCCTCGGCGCTGCCAAAGGGACAATCCCCCGCTCGGGTGACAGAGGGCCGGGTGGCGCTGAATCCCTCGAAGGAGGGACTACGTCAGGAAATCGAGCACGCCGAGGGGCTGGCGGAACGGCGCCACGACGTAGATCCCGGCCGCGAGCTCGCGAGCCCGCGCGACGAGCTCGTGCGCGAGGTTCGACCCGACCTCGGGTGCGTTCGGCCCGGCGTCGAGCAGCGCCTGCTGCACATGGTCGGGCACGACGATCCCCGGCACCTCGTTGTGGAGGCGGAGCGCGAGCTGGTGGCTTCGCAGCGGCCAGATCCCGACCAGCAGCGGGATCGGCGAGGGCCCGCCGAAGCGCTCGAAGAACGCCTCGAGGTAGGAGAGGTCGAAGAGGATCTGCGTCATCGCGTACTTCGCACCGGCCTCGAGCTTCTCCTCGAAGCGGCGCAGCTCCAGGTCGAGATCGTCGGCGGTCGGGTTCACTGCCACGCCGGTGAAGAAGTGCGTCGGCGCGTCGATCGCGCGGCCGTGGTAGTCCTCGCCGGCGTTCAGCCGCTCGATGATCTGCGCGAGACCGATCGCGTCGACGTGGTAGACGCCGCCCGCGCCCGGGTAGTCGCCCTCCTCGGGAGGGTCGCCGGTGACGGCGAGGATGTTCCGGACGCCTTCGGCGTGCGCGCCGAGCAGGAGCGACTCGAGGCCGGCGATCGTCGCGTCGCGCGGCGTCTGGTGCGGGATCGTCTCGAGCCCGACCTGCCGCTCGATCGCGACGGCGGTCATGATCCCGCTCATCCGGGCGCGCGCCCGCGGGTTGTCGTTGATGTCGACGAACTGCGCGGCGCCGGCGTCCTTGAGCGCCTGCGCGACCTCGAGCATCCCCGCGTTCGAGCCGCCGAGCGGCGGGTCGAGCTGCACCGAGACGACCCACTCGCCCTCGCGCAGCATGCGCGCGAGCTGCGTCTCGTCGGGGGTCTCGGTGACGAGCGTGGGCGTCTCGCGCTGCGTGAAGACGAGCGGCGCCCTCGGCTCCCGTGCCTCGTCGACCGCGCCGCGGATCGCAGCGATCTCCGCGGGCGTCGTGCCGCAGCAGCCGCCGATGATCTTGGCCCCGAGGCGGCGGGCGTGCGCGGCGAACTCGGCGAAGTACTCCGGCGTGGCGTGCGGGTAGATCACGCGGCCGCCCGCCATGCTCGCGAGGCCGATGTTCGGGAGCGCGGCGAGCGGGACGCCGTCGCCGCCCATCTGCTCGATCGCCCG
Source organism: uncultured Actinomycetes bacterium (assembly GCA_963737405.1). GTDB lineage: Bacteria > Actinomycetota > Thermoleophilia > Gaiellales > Gaiellaceae > JACCTU01. The sequence goes on along the minus strand of CAVTSL010000005.1, from coordinate 400,078 downwards.
CAGGGCCGCCTGGAGCCCGGCGCCGTGGTTCGCCCCGAGCGCGGCCACGCCGAGCTCGCGGAGCTTCTCCGCCGCGCTCTGTGCCGACACGCCGGCGAGCGTCTCCGCCTCGTTCTCGAACGTCATGAGCCCGACGATCGGCAGGCTCGACACGCCTCGGACCGCCTCCACGGCGACCACGAGCTCCTCGAGGTCGAAGAACGTCTCGATCATGAAGAGGTCGGCGCCGCGGCCCTCGAGGATCGACGCCTGCTCGGCGAAGAGCCCGGCGCGCTCCTCGGGCCAGACGTCGCCCAGGTCGCCGAGCGGCCCGATCGAGCCGGCGATGAAGACGTTCGAGCCCGTGACCTCGCGGGCCTCCCGGGCGAGGCGGACCGCGGCCGAGTTGATCCGCTCGAACTCGTCCTCGAGCAGGTGACGGCCGAGCTTGCGGCGGTTCGCGCCGAAGGTGTTCGTCTCGATCAGCTCGGCGCCTGCGCGAATGAACCCGACGTGGAGCGAGACGACCGCGTCGGGCGCGCGGATGTTCGCCTCCTCGGGCGTGCGCAAACGGGGAACGGCGCTCGACACGAGCGCGCCCATGCCGCCGTCGCCGACGATCGGCGGGCCGGTGCGAAGTCGTTCGACGAATCGGTTGGGTGCGGCCACTCCGTTCTCCTTCGGTCTCGCTCGACATCCTCCCGGGCCTCTCGGCCCGGCCGGGCTTGGCACCTTGCCCACGGGGCAGGTTGCCGAGGCGTCTCAGGGCCGGTTCCCTCAGCCTCTCTCGATGCGGAGCGGGAGTGCTGCACCCGGCTCCGCGACCACTCTAGCGCGAGCGGAAGTTAGTGAAGCGCCGTAGTCAACCGCGAAAGGGTGATGGATCAACAACCGTCGACTGGGCGATACTCGGTCAGCAACACGGTGACGCGCCCCGATGCGGCGGGGGCGCTCCCCACTCAGACCGGCGGCCCCGATGCGGCGGGGGCCTCTGGAAAGGCTCCTCCGGGAGCGAAGAAGGCGACTCGGGCGGCGGGTCGCCTTCTTCAGTTCTCCTCAAGGTCGAGCGGCGACCTGCCGATGAGAGTCGTGGACTCTCACGGTCGGGGACTGACGGCAATCATCCGCGGCCGGATGAGCTCGGAGGCGGCGAGGAGACTCGCCGCTTTCTCTTTTCTCAGTCCGGGTGGATCGTGCGGCCTTCCATGCCGCCCGCGACGGTGATCACCTGGCCCGTCACGTGGCCCGACAGCACGTCGGACGTGAGGTAGACGACGGCGGCAGCGACGTCTTCCGGCTGGGCGACCTTGCGGAGCGCCATCGTCCGGGAGATGCGGCGGACCTGCTCGGCGTCGACCTTTCCTCGCGTCATCGGCGACTCCGTCCAGCCCGGCGCGACGACGTTCACGCGCGCCGTCGGCGCGACGCGCACCACCTCGTTCTTGAGCGAGAGGAGCAGCCCGTGCGCGACCGCGGACTTCGCTGCCGCGTAGTCCGCGTGGCCCGCCTCGCCGACGAGGCCGGCGGTCGACGCGATCATCACGAGCGAACCGTGGCCCTCGCGCTCGAGCTCGCGCAGGTACGCGCGCGCGGTGAGGAACGTCGAGGTGAGGTTCTCGCGGAGCGTGCGCTCCCAGCGTTCGAGCGGCAGCTCCCACACGGGGACGTCCTCGCTCGGCCAGACGCCCGCGACCGCGATGCACGCGTCGAGCCCGCCGAGCGCCGCGCGCGCCTGCTCGAAGAGCCGGTCGACCTCCGTCTCGTCCGTGAGATCGGCGCCGAGCACGACCTCCCCGCCCGCGGCTTCGGCCCGCTCGCGGCCGCGGTGGTAGTGGACCGCGACACGCGCGCCTTCCGCGGCGAACGCGCGAACGCACGCCGAGCCGATCCCGCCGGAGCCGCCCGTCACGAGCACACGCTTGCCGGCGAGCCCCGTGTCCACGCGGTCTACGCTACCCACCGATGCGCGTCCACATCATCAGTGACATGGAGGGCGTCTCCGGGATCGTCAAGTGGGAGCAGGTGTCCGGAGGCGAAGCGCTCTACGAGGAAGGTCGCAAGCTCTACACGGAGGAGATCAACGCGGCCGTTCGCGGCGCGAAGGCCGCGGGCGCGACGGAGATCGTCGTCATGGACTGCCACGGCGCGGGGAAGGGGTGGACGTTCAACTCGCTCATCCCCGACCAGCTCGACCCCGACTGCGAATGGGTCGTGCAGGACGAGTGGACCGAGTACACGGAGTTCCTCGAGCAGGGGTGCGACGCCGCGCTCTTCATCGGGATGCACGCGCGCGCCGGCACCGAGCTCGGCGTCCTGAGCCACACGGTCTCCGGCACGAACTGGCAGAACCTGTGGTTCAACGACACGCTCGTCGGCGAGACCGGGATCAACGCGGCGCTCTGCGGGCACTTCGGCTGCCCCGTCCTGCTCGTGACGGGCGACCAGACGGTCTGCGCGGAGGGGATCGACCTGCTCGGGGACGGACTGACGACGGTCGAGGTCAAGCGCGGCCTCGGGCGCTTCAGCGCGCGGAACCTCCCGCCGGTCAAGGCGCGCGCGATGATCGAGGAGGGCGCGAAGCAGGCGCTCTCGAACCTCTCCGCAGTGCCGCCGTGGGTCCCCGGGCTGCCCGCCGAGATCAAGGTCCAGTACGCGCAGCCGCGCGACGTCCAGAAGCTCCGCTACCGCCACGGCGTCGAGATCGTCGAGCCGCGAACGATCGTCTCGCGCGCCGACGACTGGTGGACCGCCTGGCGGCAGTTCTATTTCTAGGCCGGCTGGCGCGCGTCTTCCGGAAGGATTCCGAGCTCCTCGATGAGCGTGAAGAACGCCTTCGCGAAGGGTGAGCTCTCGGTGCGCTCGCGCACCTCGTCCCAGTGGATCTGCTCGCGGAGCGTGCGCGCGACCTCCAGCACCGAGCTGTAGTCCGGCTCCTGCTCGGTCAGCGCGAGCAGCTTCGTCGTCAGCACGTCCTCCATCGAGGACACCGGCAGGCGCATCGCCATCACCTCGCGCTCCTCGGCCCGGTCGAGCAGCTCGTCGGTGACCGGCCCGCCCGAGGGCGAGAAGATCAGGTCGACGAGCGTGTCCTCGTAGTGGGACTTGAGGAGCCAGTCCTCGGGCGGCCGCTCGGGACGCATGCCCGCCTCGGCCAGCGCCTGCTGCGCGCGCTCCGCGTCCTCCGGCTTCACGAGGATGTCGACGTCGTGGTCCGTGACGGGCCCGCCGCGGGCCCAGATCGCGAGCCCGCCGGCGAGCGCGAACTTGATCTCCGCGTCGCGAAGCGCGGCGGCTGCGACCTTCATGGCCTCGATCAGCGGCTCGACTGCGACATTTCTCCGTGGCATCGCAGGACCGGTACCCGGGCGCTCGTTTGCCGCAAACCCGCCCGGTGGTACACCAAAGCGGTGCAATCGCTGAAGATCGCAGCAGCCGGCGACATCCACGCGACCGTCGACCACGGGCCGCAGCTCCGCGAGGCGTTCGAGCAGGCGGCCGTCGAGGCGGACGTGATCATGCTCGCCGGCGACGTGACCGCCGGCGGCGAGGTGGAGGAGGCGGAGGCGCTCGCGGAGGTCTGCCGGCCCCTCGACATCCCGATCTTCGCCGTGCTCGGGAACCACGACTACCACCTCGGACAGGACGAGGAGATCGCCGAGACGCTCAGGCGCGCGGGCGTCCGCGTGCTGATCCGCGAGTCCGCGATCTGCGAGGTGAACGGGATCGAGATCGGCGTCGTCGGGACGAAGGGCTTCGTCGGCGGCTTCGCCGGGTCGTCGATCCCGGACTTCGGCGAGCGGCTGCTCCGCGCCGTCTACGCGGAGACGACCGAGGAGGTGCGCGCGATCGGCCGCGGGCTACGGCGCGTCACGCACTGCGCGCTCCGCGTCGTGCTGCTGCACTACGCGCCGATCGAGGAGACACTCGCAGGCGAACCGCCCGGCATCCACGCGTTCCTCGGCAGCTCCCGGCTCGCGAACCCGATCCAGGAGTACCGGCCGGACGTCGTGCTGCACGGCCACGCGCACGCCGGAAGCTTCCAGGGGCACATCGGCGACGTGCCGGTCTACAACGTCGCCGTGCACGTGACGAAGAGCGACTTCTACGTCTTCGACCTCGAGGTCGTCACGCGCGGGCACACGGAGGTCGAGGTGGAGGGCCTGGCCGGGACCTAGCGAGCGCTCGGTTCAGGCGCGGGCGTGCAACGTCATCAGTCCTCGCGAACGAACCCGAGTTCGTTCCCGTCTGGATCACGCACGGTGAACTTGCGCGTGCCATACGGCGTGTCGAAGAGCGGCTCGATCACTTCGGCACGGTCCCGAAGGGCTTCCCACCACGCGTCGACGTCTCGGACGCTGAAGTTGTATCTGCCCGCCGCCGGAACGGGATCCATCTCCGAGATCGCAAACTGGGTCGAGCCCGTCTGGAAGTGCGCGTACTTCGGTGCTTCCGGAGGCCAGTGGCTTTGCGCAGGCAGCCCGAGGATCGCCTCATACCAGGCGACGGCGCTCTCGAAGTCGCGCACATTGACCCTCACGTGTTCAAGCCGTGGCGTGTCCATGAGCCGGCACCCTACTGCCGGGCGATGCCGAGACAGGAGAGGCTGCACGTAACGTTTGCCTGTGCCTGCGGTCTCATGGCTCTCCGTCGCGCCGGTCAAGGGCCTCGCGCTCGTTCGCCGCGACGAGGTCGTGCTCGAGCCGCACGGCGTGCTCGAGAACCGGCGTTTCCACGTCCTCGACGAGCGCGACCGGTTCGTCAACGGGCTGACGCGCCTCGAGCGCTCGCTGTTCGCGGTCGTGCCGGACTGGGACGCCGAGGCGGACGCGCTTCGCCTGACGTTCCCTGACGGCCGGGTCGTCGAGGACGAGGTGTCCCTCGGGGAACCGGTCTCGACCTGGTTCTACAACCGCGCCGAGCCGGGCCGGATCGTGGACGGGCCGTGGGCCCGCGCGCTGAGCGACTACGCCGGGCGAGAGCTGCGGCTCGCGCGCACGGACGAGCCGGGCCGCGCCGTCGACCGCCCGGACGGGTCCGTCTCGGTCGTCTCCGACGAGTCCGTCGACGAGCTCGCGCGAAACGCCGGCGTCGACTCGGCCGACGCGCGGCGCTTCCGGATGCTCGTCGGCATCTCGGGCGGGAAGCCGCACGAGGAGGACATGTGGATCGGCCGCGACGTCGCCATCGGCGATGCGGTCGTGCGCATCCACGAGCAGGTGGCCCGCTGCGCGATCACGACGAAGAATCCGGACACGGGCGAGCGCGACCTCGACACGCTCCGCGTGATCAGGGCATACCGTGGCGTCCGCGGTACGAAGGCGCTCGACTTCGGCGTGTACGGCGAGGTCGTCAAGCCCGGCACGGTTCGCGTCGGCAACCGTGCGGAAGGACTCGCCTGAATGCGCGCGCGCTTCCCGATCCTCTCGCGCCGGACCTACCTCAACAGCTGCTCGCAGGGCGCGCTCTCGACCGACGTCCGCGAGGCGTACGAGGAGTACCTGCGCGTTTGGGATGACCTCGGGTCGCCGTGGGAGCTCTGGGTCGAGAAGACCGACGAGGCTCGCGCGGCCTTCGCTCGCCTGATCCGCGCCGAGCCCGACGACGTCGCGGTCACCGCGTCGCTCTCGGCTGCGGTCAGCGCGCTCGCGAGCGGCCTCCGCTTCGACGAGCGGTCGAAGGTCGTGCTCTCCGAGATCGAGTTCCCGACGGTCGGCCAGATCTGGCACGCGCAGGAGGCGCGCGGCGCGCGCGTCGTCCACACGGACGACTTCGAGTCCGCGATCGACGAGCAGACGCTGCTCGTCTCGCTCACGCACGTGAGCTACCGGACCGGAGAGCGGCTGCCCGTCGAGGAGATCACGCGCCTCGCGCACGAACGAGGCGCGCTCGTCCTGCTCGACGCGTACCAGTCCGCCGGGACGCTGCCGCTCGACGTGAGCGCGCTCGACGTCGACTTCCTCGCCGCCGGAACGGTCAAGTACCTGCTCGGCTCGGCCGGCCTCGCGTTCCTCTATGCGCGGCGCGAGCTCGTCGAGGGCATTCGCCCGACGGCGACGGGCTGGTTCGCCGACGCGGACATCTTCGCGATGGACGACCGCGACTACTCACCGGCGCCGAACGCGGCGCGCTTCCAGTCGGGCACGCCGCCGGTGCCGAGTCTCTACGCGGGGCTCGCGGGCCTGCGGCTCGTCGAGGAGGCCGGCGTCGAGCGGACGGCCGCGCGGGTCGACGAGCTCACGCGAGCCTTCGTCGCCGGCGTCGGACGAACCGTCGTCACCCCGGAGAGCCACGGTCCGCTGATCTGCGTCGAGTCGGACGATCCCGCCGCAGAGGTCGAACGCCTGTCGGAGCGCGGCGTCATCACGTCGTGGCGCGGCCGCAACGTGCGCTTCTCGTTCCACTTCTACAACGACGAGCGCGACGTCGAGGCAGCGCTCGCCGCGCTTCAGATGTCGCGGTAGCGCGCCTGCAGCACGCTGAAGAGCCCGTACGCGAACAGACCCGCCGCCGCCAGCGCGAGCCAGAGCCGGCCGTAGTCGGCGTGCGCGAGCTTCGCGAGCGCCTCGTCGATCCCGATCGCCTTGCTCGCGTCGTACTCCCACGCGGCCTTCGCGAGAAAGAAGCCGACCATCGTGAAGAGCACCATCCGGGCGAGGTGCCCGGCGAAGCCGGCGGCCTTCACGATCGGCCGCACTTCTTCCTCCATCTCGGAGGTCTTCATGTGCTTCTGGAACTTCCCCGTGATCGAGCGGTAGCCGTTCCAGAGCCCGTAGCCGATCAGGCCGAGGCCGAACGCGAACACGAGCCAGCGCCCGAGCGGATACTCGAAGACCCGCGCCGTCTGCTGCGGCTCGTCGCGGCTCTCGCCGCGCGGGCTCGCGATCAGCGAGAAGGCGATCCAGCTGAGGCCCGCATAGAAGATCCCCTTCGCGAGCGCGCCGGCTCGCTTGCCCAGGCCCTCGAAGTCCTTGCCCTCGTCGTCCCGGTCGAGGAGCGCCTGCGCGAAGCGCCAGAGGGCGTACGCAGCGAACCCGAGGCCGAGCGCGACGAGGAGGACGACCCCGTACCACTCCTTTGCGAGCAGGCGGAGCGCGCCCGTCCGGTCGGTCGCCGCGCCGCCCACCCCGGCGGCGACGAGGATCGCCAGGACCCCGACGAGACCGAACGAGACGCCCTTCGCGACGAGGCCAAACCGGCCGAGTCGCTCGACCCAGTCGCTCTCCCCCGCACGCTCGAGTTTGTCTGCTGTCATGCCCACGGGTTTCGCATGCCCTCTCCGGTCCTGTTTGATTCGTCCTGTGACCACCGATGCCGAACTCGTCGCCCGCTGCCGAGACGGGGATCCGGACGCCTGGCGCGAGCTCGTCGAGCGCTACGCGCGGTACGTCTACGCGATCACCCAGGCCTTCCGGCTCTCCGATGCCGACGCGGACGACATCTTCCAGGAGACGTTCGCGCGGGCCTACGAGCGCCTGAACACACTGCGGGACGACGATGCGTTCCGGCCGTGGCTCGCCTCACTCACGAGGCGCCTCTGCATCGACCGGCTGCGGGCGGGCGCCCGCGAGCAGCCGTTCGAGGACCCGGACATCGAGCTTGCCGCCGAGGACACGCTCGAGCAGCTGACCGAGGCGTTCGACGTCCATGCAGCGCTCGCCGATCTCCCGGAGAACTGCCGCGAGATCCTCGACCGCTTCTTCGCCCGGGACGAGAGCTACCGGACGATCGCCGACGCTCTCGACCTGCCGGCCGGGACGATCGCGAGCCGGATCTCCCGCTGCCTCGCGAGGCTTCGGGAGACGCTCGGGGAAGAAACCACCACCGAAGCCCGTCTGGAGGGTTGATGACTCCCCATCACGAAGAGCGGTTGGCCGACCTGCTCCGCATGCTTCCCCCCGCCCCGCGGGGCTGGCTTGAGGCGGCGCAGGAGCTCCCGCTCGCCAGGCCGGGCCTCGACCGCATCGTCGCGCGGGCCGAGGCTGACGCGCGTTTCCGCGAGCTGCTCATCTCCGATCTCGAGTCCGCCTTCGCGCAAGAGGGCGTTCAGGTCGAGGACGCGACCGTGGAAGCCGTCCGGAGGCGACTCTCTCTCCCCTAGCCTCGGGCCTCGGACGCTGAGACAATTGCGGGCATGGCCCGCTTCGATGACCTCAGCGTCCGGGGCCTCCTGGACGAATCAGCTTCGGAGGCACTGACGCCCGGCGGCGGCGCACTCGCAGCGCTGACCGGCGCGCTCGCGGCCGGGCTCGTCGAGATGGCGGCCCGCAACTCGCCCGACTGGGAGCTCAGGGGCGCCGCGGTCGCGCAGGCGAAGGTGCTCAGAGAGCGGCTCGCCGAGCTCGCCCCGCTGAACGACGAGGTCTACGAGCAGGCGCTCGCGTCGCTCCAGCTGCCGGACGGTGTCGACGAGGGGTCCCGCCGCGCGCTGATCGGGACGTCGCTCGAGCGCGCGGCCGCGTTCCCGCTCGCGATCGCGGAGGCCGCCTCGAACGTCGCCGAGCTCGCGGCGGTGGTCTCCGAGGACGGCGACCCGACCGTCCGCGCCGACGCGACGGCCGCGGCGATGCTCGCACTGGGGGCGACGAGGGCGGCCGCGCACCTCGTCGAGATCAACCTCGGGGTGCTCGAGCACGACGAGCGGCTGCTGCGCGCCACGCGGCTCGCGGCCGACGCCGCGGCATCCTCCGCGCGGTCGCTGGCCGTCACGCAGTGACGGCCGCCGCGCACGAGTCCGAGCACGAGGAGCTGCCGGCCTGGAGCCTGCCTGCCGACGCGGTCGATCGCGTACGGCTCGAGATGCGCTGGCCCGAGCGGGTCACGCGCGAGTGGGCCTTCGAGGGCGCGACGGGCGCAGGCGTTCGCGTCTGCATCCTCGACAGCGGGATCGAGGCAGGACATCCGCTCGTCGGCGAGCTCCAGGGCCGCTACGCGATCTCGCTCACCGACGAAGGCGAGACGATCGTCGACGAGGACGAGGAGGGCGACACCTGCGGCCACGGGACCGCCTGCGCCGGCATCGTCCGCTCGCTCGCGCCGGACTGCGAGCTCCACAGCGTCCGGGTGCTCGGCGGCGGGTACACCGGGAGCGGGAGGATCCTCGTCGCGGGGCTCCGCTGGGCGATCGAGCAGGGGTTCGACGTCGTGAACATGAGCCTCTCGACGACGAAGAAGGACCTGGCCGGCACGCTGCGAGAGCTCGCGGACAGCGCGTACTTCCAGCGGACGGTGCTCGTCGCGTCCGCCCACAACATGCCCGTCGAGAGCTTCCCGTGGCGGTTCTCCTCCGTCATCTCGGTCGGCAGCCACGAGTCACCGGACCCGATGACCTTCTACTTCAACCCCGAGCCGCCCGTCGAGTTCTTCGCGCGCGGGCTCGAGGTCGACGTCGCCTGGCTCGGCGGCTCGACGCTCAGGACGACCGGGAACAGCTTCGCGACGCCCCACGTGACCGGGCTGTGCGCGCTCGTGCTCTCGAAGCATCCGGAGCTGACGCCCTTCCAGCTGAAGAGCGTGCTGTCCCTCACCGCGAACAACGTGGCGCCGTGAGCGAGGACGTCCGCTCGGCGGCGGCCGCAGGCGTCCTCGCAGCCGACGAGCTGCACGCGTCGCTGATCCAGTCGATCGTCGACGTCGCCCGCGCGATCTTCAACGCCCGCGCCGCCTCGATCCTGCTGCTCGACGAGGAGCGCGGCGAGCTCGTCTTCGACGGCGTCTCGGGGGAGGGCTCGGGGACGCTCCTCGGCAAGCGCTTCCCTGCGGACACCGGGATCGCGGGCTGGGTGCTGACGACGCGCCAGCCGCTCGTGCTCGAGAACGTCGGCTCGGACCCGCGCTTCTCGCAGGAGGCCGCCGAGTCGACGGGCTACGTGCCGAAGGCGATGATGGCCGTGCCGCTCGTGCACGAGGACCGCGCGCTCGGCGTCCTCAACGTGCTCGACCGGGCGCACGACAAGGCCTTCAGCCTCGCCGAGATGGAGCTGCTCGGCCTGTTCGCGAACCAGGCGGCGATCGCCCTCGAGCTGCGGATGCGCGGCCGACGGGCAGGCGAGGCGCTCGACGGCGTCGGCGCCGAGCTCGGCGCGGTCGCGTCGTTCGCCGCGACGCTCGACGCGCTGCCGGAAGAGCGGCGCGACGCGGGTCTCAGGCTCCTCGCCGAGCTGGAGCAGCTGCTCTACCAACTGAAAAGGGGCGGCTTTCGCCGCCCCTCGTCTGTACCGCGTCGGTCGACCGTTAGAGCTTTGACGAAGTGCTTTCCGCTCCTGTGGAGCTCAACGTCGTCGTCGGTCCCTTCGTCTTCCGTCGGGGCCTCGTCACCGCGAAGGGCGGTGGGTGTGTGCTTCTTGTGAGCCTCCACGTCCTCCGGCTCCCGCGGCCTGACCTTCTCGCGATCCTCCACTGGATCCTCCTTTTAAGAGATCCGAACACGAACGGTACGTCCTCAAGACGAGCCGATCGTCACATTTCTTCCCTCGAGTCTGGCAAAGGCCGTCCCGGAGTGCAATCCTCGCGGGCCGTGAGCGGCATCGGGGAGAGGCTGCGCGACTCGGGGAGCGCCTTCCGGCGGATCTTCGCCAACCCCGCGATGCGCCGGCTCCAGCTCGCGTGGGCCTGCTCGAACATCGGCGCCTGGATGGGCGGGCTCGCGCTCGCGGTCTTCGCGTTCCGCGAGGACGGCGCCGTGGCCGTCGGCGTCCTCGCCCTCGTCCGAACGGTCTGCGCGGGGCTCGTCGCGCCGTTCCTCGGCACGCTCGGCGACCGGCATCCGCGCGTCCGGGTGATGGTGGCCTCCGATCTCGTCCGGGTCGTCGGCGTCTCGACGATGGCGGCGATCGTCTTCGCGGGCGGGCCGCCGCTCGCCGTCTACGCGCTGGCCATCGTCGGCAGCGTCGCGGGCACGGCCTTCCGGCCGGCGCAGGCGGCGCTCGTGCCGTCGCTCGCGCGGACACCCGAGGAGCTGACCGCCTCGAACGTCGCGTCGAGCACGACCGAGGGAGTCGGCATCTTCATCGGGCCGGCGCTCGGCGGCTTCCTCCTCGCGGCGACGAGCACCGAAGTGGTGTTCCTGGCGACGGCCGCGCTCTTCCTGGCGTCCGCGCTGCTCGTCGCGCGCATCGACGAGCCGCGCGCCGAAGCCGCCGAGGAGGAGGACGATGACGAGGGCTCGTTCCTCCGCGAGACGCTCGACGGGTTCACGGTGCTCGTCCGCGACTCGCGTGTCGCCGTCCTCGTCGGCCTCTTCGCGGCGCAGACCTTCGTCGACGGCGCCCTCGGCGTGCTGACGGTGATCCTCGCCCTCGACGCGCTCGACATCGGCGCGTCGGGGCTCGGGCTGCTCAACTCGGCGATCGGCGTGGGCGGCCTGCTCGGCGCGGTCGCGGCCGCGGCGCTGATCGGCCGTGCGCGCCTCGCGACGGACTTCGGCTTCGGGATGCTCCTCTGGGGCCTGCCGCTCGTGCTGATCGCGCTCTGGCTCGAGCCCGCGTTCGCCGCCGTCGCCTTCGTGCTCGTCGGAATCGGCAACACGATCGTCGACGTGACGGGCGACACGCTTCTCCAGCGGGGCGTGCCGGAAGAGCTCCTCGCCCGGGTGTTCGCGATCATGGAGAGCCTCATGCTGCTGACGATCGGGCTCGGCTCGATCACTGCACCGCTGCTGGCGGGGGCGTTCGGCGTCCAGTGGGCGCTCGCAATCACCGGCGTGCTGCTCCCGGCGCTGACGCTCGCGTCCTGGCGGCTGCTCGGCCGGATCGATGCGGACGCGCGCGTGCCGGAGCACGAGCTCGCGCTGCTCCGGACACTGCCGATGTTCGCGCCGCTCGACGCGCCGACGCTCGAGTACCTCGCGGGTCGGCTCTCGCCGCGGAAGGTCGACGCGGGGGAGACGGTCTTCTGGAAGGGCGAGCCCGGTGACGCGTTCTACGTCGTCGGCGCGGGGGAGGTCGAGGTGTCCGCGGACGGCGGTCCGCCTCGAAGACTCGGCACCGGCGACTTCTTCGGCGAGATCGCGCTCCTCCGCGACGTCCCGCGCACCGCGACCGTCGTCGCCAAGACCGACGCCGAGCTCTACGAGCTCGCGGGCGAGGACTTCGTCGCGGCCGTGACGGGGAACGCGGAGGCGCTCCGGGTGGCCGACACGGTCGTGCTCGCCCGGCTCGCGTCGATCTAGGCCGTGGCCGCGAGGAGGCTTTCCGCCTCGCGGACGTACCGGGTCGCTCCGACGGACCGGTAGAAGTCGAGCGCCTCGCGCACGGACGCGTCCATCCCGGATTGGAGCAGCGCGAATGCGGTCTCGCTCCTGCAGTCGCATCGCCGATAGAACTCGGCGGCGCCGAGCCAATCTCCGCCGGCGATCGCTTCGGCGGCCTCGATCCAGGGCGTTCGTCGCACGTTCGCGAAGCTGTCCAGGAACTCGCGGAGCTTGCCGAGGGTGTCCCAGGTCCAGATGATGTTCGGGCCGCCGCCGAACGGGATCCGTGCATCGGTTTGGTTCTTGACCTCGAGAACCTCGTCCAGCAGTTTTTCCGCTTCATCGGGTGACCCTGTCGAGAGGAGCACGAACGCGCGCACGCTCAGCGCGGGCAGAATCGCCTGGGGGTAGCCGTCCTGGCGCGAGCTCTCGAGCGCCACCGCCGTGTCCTCCAGGGCTCCCTCGTCGTCGTCGCGGCCGAGACGCACGACCGCACGGCACGCTCGGGCGAATGCGTCCCGTGCATTGGCCCCCGACTCGGAGAGGTGCTCTCCGGCGAGCCGGATCGCTTCTTCCCAGTCGCCCCGCTCGAACAACCGCCAGGTGTGGTTGGCGCGGTAGAAGTTCAAGTAGGGCACGAGCCCGAAGCGCTCGGCGACCTCGCGTCCCTTCTCCGCGGACTCGTCCGAGGCGGCGGCGTCCCCGTCCAAGCGATAGATCACCGCGAGGTTGTTGTACGCGCGAGCGGCGTCGGGCGAGTTGATCGCATTCGAGATCTCGATGCTCTCGCGGACGTCGGCCAGCCCGGATGCGTCGCCGATCTCGACCTTCGAGCCGCCGAGGTAGACGAGTGCCTCCGCGCGGATCGCGTCGAGGCCGAGCGACTCGGCCATCTCGTACGCCTGCTGGGCGAGCTCGAGCGACGCCTCGTAGTCGCTGCGGAGATAGGCCGAACGCGCGCGGGTGCTGATCACCGCTGCCTTGGCCGGCGAGGCAGGGGCGGCCTCGACGAGCTCGGCCGCGCGCGAGAGGTGCATGTCCGTCTTGGCGCGATCGCCCGTCAGGAAGCCGCCCCTGGCGAGCAGGTTCTCCGCCTCCGCTGCGGCCTCGACGTCGCCGCGTTCGCTGAGCGCTCGCGCAGCCTCCTCGAGCGCATCGTCCCCGCCGCTCTCGGCGTAGAACTCGGCCCGCCCAAGCCGGAAGAGGAGCTCCGGCTCACGGGCGTCCGGGTCGACCTCCAGCGCCGATCGGTAGGACCGGACCGCGCTGCCGAACGCGTTCAGCGCCGACGCCCGATCGCCCGCGTCGGTGAGCGCCCGCGCCGCCCGCTCGGGAAGCCCGCCAGGGTCACGCCCGGCGGCACGCTCGAGCTCGAGCGCCGCGAGGCAGTGGTGCGCGAGGAGCTCGGCATGATCCTGCGGCCGGCCGAGGCCGTCGATCCAGTCGGCGCCGCGTAGGTGCTTCGCCGCCCGTTCGGCGCGAGGGATCTGACCGTAGGCGGCGTCGCGGACGAGCGCGTGCCGGAAGCCGAACTCCTCCTCGCCCGCGACCGACGATCGGCGCTCGCGTCGGATGAACTCCTTGCGTTCGAGCGCGTGCAGCCGGTCAGCGATCCCGTCGTCGGCCGGGAGCGCGCCGGTCCAGAACACCTTTCCCATCACCGCCGCGTCCTGCAGCAGCGCCTTCTCCTCGAACGGCAGCGCGTCGAGGCGGGCGGCGATCAGCCCCTGGACGCTTTCCGGAAGCGGGAGGTCGTCGACCGACCCCCGCTCGAGATAGAGGCGCGCGAACTGTTCGGCGTAGAGCGGGTTGCCGCTCGCCCTCTCGAGGAGCGCCTGCTGCGTCTCGGCGGGGAGCACCGCTCGCTCGAGCACGATCGACAGGAGCTTCGCCGACTCCTCGCTCGACAGCGGCGAGAGGCCGAGGGTGAGCGCGTTGCGCTTGCCGCCGCCCCAGCCCGGCCGACGCTCATGAAGCTCCGGCCGCGCCGAGCAGAGAACGAGCAGCGGCACGCCCGTGGCCCAGTCGGCGAGGTGCTCGATGAAGTCCAACATGCCCTCGTCCGCCCAGTGGACGTCCTCGAACACGAGCACGAGCGGGTGCCGCTCGGCGAGCGACTCCCAGAAGCGCCGCCAGGCGGTGAACGACTCGTCGCGACTCACGGGCACGCCGTCGACCTCGACGCCGACGAGCGGACGCAGACGCGTCGCGACCCAGTCCGCGTCGGCGTCGACGGCGTCGCGCACCCCCGCGTCGAGCTTGTCGCGCACGACCTCCGGTGCGTCGCCCTCGAGGATCCCAGCGTGCGCCTTGACCATCTCCGCGAGTGCCCAGAAGCTGACGCCCGCCCCGTACGGGAGCGACCGGCCCTGCCGCCAGTAGGTCATGGCGGTGCCGCGGCCGATCCATTCGAAGAGCTCCCAGACGAGACGGCTCTTCCCGATCCCGGGAACGCCGACGAGCGTCACGAGCTGCGGCTCGCGCTCCTCGCGCACGCGCGCGAGCGTCGAAACGAGGGCGTCGAGCTCCCGCGCCCGTCCGATGAGCGGCGCCCCGCCGTGCTGGCGGACGTCGACGCCGAACCGCGACCGGGCCTGAACGGCCTCCCAGACCTTGACGGGGTCGGTCTTGCCCTTGGCGACGACGTCTCGGGCGTCGCGGTAGTCGATCACGTGCCGGGTCGCGCGCCGCGTCTGCTCGCCGGCGAGGATGCCGTTCACCGGGGCGGAGGACTGCAGCCGCGAGGCCGTGTTGACGACGTCGCCTGTCACGAACCCCTCGCCCGACTCCGGGCTCGCGTCGAGCGAGACGAGCGCCTCGCCGGTGTTCACCGCGATCCGGACCTCGACGTCACCCTCCTCGGTCGCCCAGTCTCGGATCGCGAGCGCCGCGCGAACCGCGCGCTCGGGGTCGTCCTCGCGGGCTGTCGGCGCGCCGAAGACCGCAACGACGGCGTCCCCGATGAACTTCTCGACGGTGCCGCCCCAGCGCTCGAGCTCGGTCCGAAGTCGCTCGTGGTAGGGCCGCAGGAACGCATCGACGTCCTCGGGGTCGAGCGACTCCGCACGGGCGGTGAAGCCGACCAGGTCGGCGAACAGGACCGTGACGACCTTTCGCTCGCGGCGCGGCTCCGGCACGCGCGGAGTCTAGAAGGATCGTGGGGAAGATCACATGTGGGCCCGGCGTCCTGTGGGTACGGCCCCCGAAAGGAGTGTCATGCACCAGGAGCTGATGAACCAAGACGTCGCCCGGCTCCAGCGCGCCGAGATCCTGCGGAACTCCGGCAAGCAGCACGTCGTCGAGGCGTCGAACGACGAGCGCGACTCCGTCCGTCACGGCATCCGCGTTCGGATGAGCGCAATCGCGGCCCGGCTGCACCTGCAGCGGCCCGCGCCCAGGCTTCAGCACTAGCCCGACTGTCTAGATCTCGCCGCTGAAGGTGTCACAGGCGGCGGGATCGCCCTTGTTCATCCCGCGGGTGAACCACTTCATCCGCTGCTCGGACGAGCCGTGGGTCCAGTTCTCCGGCGTGACGCGGCCCTGCGTCTGCTGCTGGATCCGGTCGTCCCCGACCGCGGCCGCGGCGTCGAGCGCCTCGCGCGTGTCGCCCGGGTCGAGCAGGTCGCGCTTCTCCGCCGTGTAGGCCCAGACCCCCGCGAGGCAGTCGGCCTGGAGCTCGAGCCGGATCGAGTCCTCGCGGTTCTGGACGCTTGTCCATGATCCCGAGCTCGTTCTGCACGTGGTGCCCGACCTCGTGCGCGATCACGTACGCGTGCGCGAAGTCACCGGACGCGCCGAAGCGGTCGCGCAGCTCGCGGAAGAACGAGAGGTCGAGGTAGACGGTCTGGTCGGGCGGGCAGTAGTGCGGGCCCGACCGCGGACGACGCGCCGCCGCAGGCCGACTGGGTCGCCCGCGTGAAGAGCACGAGCCGCGCGGGCTCGTAGTTGCGGCCCGCCTGCTGGAAGATCTGCGCCCACGTCTTGTCGACGTCGTTGAAGATGCGGTCGCGAGAAGTCCTTGAGCGTCGCGTCAGAGTCCGTCGACCGGGTTCGTGCCGCGTCGTCTGCACAGGCGGGAACGCGTCGAGCGGCCCGCCGCTCGACCGCCACCGCCTGGGACGTTCCCGGTCAGCAGCGACGAAGACGATCGCGACCAGGAGCGCGAGGCCGCCGCCGCCGACGCCGATCGGGATCCCGCCGCCCATCCCGCGCCGGTCCTCGACGTTGCCGCCCTGTGGGAGTCGCTTCCACTTCACGGCCGCGAGGTATTCCCGGGCCGTCGCGGCCTCAACCTTCGAGCGCGCGGAGCTCCCGCTGGTAGCGCGCGAGCTTCTCGCGCTCTGCGTCGACCACGTCGGGGGCTGCGTTCTCCACGAACCGCTCGTTCCCGAGCATCCGCTCGGAGCGCTCGACCTCCTTGCGCAGCCGGTCGATCTCGACCTGCGCGTTGCCGTTCGCCTTCACGCGTTCCGGCTTCACGACCGCCTCGAAGATCCGCTGCTCGTCGTCGTCGAGGTCGACCTGCACCTGGCTGCGGCGGAAGATCGCGGCCGCGTCCTGCACGCGCTGGAGCGCGCCGCCGTCGTCGGCGAACCGCGGGTCGGCGCCGGGCCACTCCGCGACGATCAGGCGCGACGTGCGGTCTGGCAGGTTCGACCAGATCTCCTCGGTCACGTGCGGCATCACGGGGTGGAGCAGCTTGAGGAGCCGCTCGAGCGCCGCGAGCGCCGTCGCCTGCGCGTCCTCGTCGTTCTCGTAGAGGCGCGGCTTGATCGCCTCGGCGTACCAGTCGCAGAAGTCGTCGAACGTCGTGCGGTAGAGCGTGTTCACCGTTCCCGCGAAGTCGAACGCCTCGAGCTCGCGCTCGAGGTGCCCGCGCGCTGCGTCGAGCCGCGCGAGGATCCAGCGCTCCTCGACGCTCGTCGGACGCACGTCGGGCCTCGCGTCGCCCGCGTTCGTGAGGATCAGCCGCGCGACGTTCCAGAGCTTGTTCGCGAGCTTGCGTCCCTCCTCGATCATCCCGACGTTGAAGCGCACGTCCTGCGTCGACGACATCTTCAGCAGCCCGTAGCGCGTCGCGTCCGCGCCGTGCGAGCCGATTACCTCGAGCGGGTCGATTCCCGTCCCGAGGCTCTTCGACATGCGGCGTCCGTCGGGCGCGAGGATCGTCGAGTGGATGAGGACGTCGGCGAACGGCACCTCGCCCATCAGCTCGAGCCCGGACATGATCATCCGCGCCTCCCAGAGGAAGATGATCCCGCGGTCGGTCGCGTTGACGTCGTTCGGATAGAACTCCTCGAGGTCGGGCGTCTCGTCGGGCCAGCCGAGCGTCGCGAACGGCCAGAGCGCGGACGAGAACCACGTGTCGAGCACGTCGTCGTCCTGCCGGAGCTCGGTCGAGCCGCACTCTGCGCAGGCGGCAGGCTCCGACTCCGCCACGGTCATGTGCCCGTCCGGGCAGTACCAGACAGGGATTCGGTGTCCCCACCAGATCTGGCGTGAGATGCACCAGTCGCGGATGTTGTCGAGCCAGTTGAGCGCGACGTCGTTCTGCTGCTCCGGTGTGAAGCGGACGCGGCCGTCGCGGATCGCCTGCGCGGCGGGCTCGGCGAGCGGCTTCATCTTCACCCACCACTGGAGCGTGATCAGCGGCTCGATCCGCGTGCCGCAGCGGTCGCAGTGGCCGACCGCGTGGCGGTACGGCTCCTGCTTCTCGAGCAGGCCCTGCTCGCGAAGGCGCGCGACGATCTGCTCGTTCGCCTCCTTCTGCGTCAGCCCGGCGAACTCGCCGGCGTTCTCGTTCATCCGAGCGTCGAGGCCGATCACGGTGATCTCCTCGAGCCCGTGGTCGCGGCCGAGCTCGAAGTCCACCGGGTCGTGGCCCGGCGTGATCTTGAGCGCGCCGGTCCCGAAGTCCATCTCGACGCGCTCGTCGGCGATGATCGGCACGCGACGCTCGACGATCGGCACGATCGCCTCCTTGCCGATCAGGTGCGTGTAGCGCTCGTCGTTCGGGTTCACGGCGACGCCGGTGTCCGCGAGCATCGTCGCGGGGCGGACGGTCGCGATCGTCACGTGGCCCGAGCCGTCGGCGAGCGGGTAGCGGATCCACGACAGCGTGTCGTCGACGGGGATGTGGTTCACCTCGAGGTCCGAGATCGCCGACGCGTCGCGGGGGCACCAGTTCACGATCCGGTTGGCGCGGTAGATGAGGTCCTTCTGGTGGAGGTGCGTGAAGAAGCGCATGACCGCGCGCACGTAGCCCTCGTCCATCGTCATGCGCTCGCGGCGGTAGTCGAGCGAGGCGCCGAGCGAGCGAAGCTGCCCCATGATCACGCCGCCGTACTTCTCGAGCCAGGCCCAGACGCGCTGCAGGAACGCCTCGCGGCCGACGTCGTCGCGCGTCAGCCCTTCCTTCGCGAGCTCGCGCTCGACGACGTTCTGCGTCGCGATTCCGGCGTGGTCGTAGCCCGGCTGCCAGAGCGCGTTGAACCCGCGCATCCGGTGCCAGCGGATGAGCGCGTCCTGGATCGACGCGTTGAGCGCATGGCCCATGTGCAGCTCGCCCGTGACGTTCGGCGGCGGAAACGCGATCGTGTACGGGCGCCGCGAGGGGTCGACGTCGGCGTTGTAGAGGCCTTCGGCCTCCCACGTCTGTTGCCAGCGCGCCTCGACGCCCTCCGGCTTGTAGAGGGGCTCCATGGGTCCGGTGAGGTCAGGCAGCGACTATGCGTTCGAGTATAGACCGTCGGCCGAGGTCACCGTCCAGCCCGGGGCGACCGCGGCGACCGCTTCCGCGCTCTTCGGCGACGCGAGGGCGAGCACGCAGCCGCCGAAGCCGGCGCCGGTGAGGCGCGCGCCGAACGCTCCGGCCGCCACGGCGAGCTCCACGAGCGTGTCGAGCTCGGGGATCGAGACCTCGAAGTCGTCCCGCAGGCTTCGGTGACCCTCGAGCAGGATGCGGCCGAGCCCCGGCAGGTCGCCGGCCCGGAGAGCATCGACCGACTCGTGGACGCGTCCGTTCTCGGACTCGACGTGCCGAATGCGCCGCGGTTCCCCGGCCTCGACCTCGCGCCTGCGCTCGGCGTACCGCCCGTCGCCGAGGCTGCGCCGCACGCCCGAGTCGAGCACGACGAGGACGAGCTCGTCCGGCAGGGGCACGTGCTCGTAGACGAGCGCGCCGCAGTCGAGCAGCAGCGCGTGGCCGGCCCGCCCGAGCGACCGACGCCGCCTGGTCCATGATCCCGCACGGGACGCCGCTCGCCCGTTCCTCCGCGCGCCGGCACGCCTCCGCGAGCTCCAGGGCGTCGGGCCGGACGCCGGCCGCCGTGCAGAGTGCGCCCGCGATCGCGACCTCGTAGGCCGCGGACGAGGAGAGGCCGGCTCCCTTCGGCACGGTCGACGTGACCGTCCCTTCGAAGCCGACGCCGAGCCCGAGCTCCCCGGCGACCGCGCGCGCGAGCGGTGTCTTCAGGCCGAGCCTCTCGGCCCGTCGGCCCTCGACGGTCACGAACCGGTCGATCGCGATCGGCAGGACGAGGCCGCCGGCGTAGTCGGTGTGCTCCCCGATCAGGTTCACCCGACCGGGAGCGCGCGACCGGATCAGCTTCGTGTCAATCGCTGTCGCAGATGCCGACGTACGTGTTCGGATCCTCGGACTTCGGGTCCTGCCACACGTTGAGGCAGAAGTTGTTCTCGGCGTCCCGGTACTCCCACGACTCCTGGCCCTTCATCGTCACCTTGCGGAGGTCGATGTTGTCGAGCTCCTTGCGGGTCGGGATCAGCTGGTTGTACGGGCTCGTCGCGGGGTCTCCCGGGGCGTTCTCGATGATCTCCTTCCGGAGCGCGCCCATCACGTCCTTGGCCTCGGTCTCGTTGTAGCCGCCCCAGGTTTCGCCGCCGCCGCCGCAGCCTGCGACGAGGACGACGACGAGGAGACCGATCAGGAGGGCGAGCCGTTTCATCCCGGGATTAGACGCGGTAGATCCTCGCAAGTTGCGCCAACCGACGGCTGGGCCTGCGCCGGTCGCTAGAACGCTTCGCGGCCGTGCACCCGGACCGGGTGCAGCGGGCCGAACTCGCGCTCTGCGCAGTCCGGGCAGTAGCTCGCGATCAACGGCGCGGCGAACGGGTCGTCGGGGTCGTCGGCCCGGTACATGCGCCAACCACGGGCTTCCTCGTCGGACAGGAGACGGCACTCCTGACACTCGAGCTGCATCGGGGTCACCATACGTACTTCTGCCATTCCATGCTTGTCGACTGCCCCCTCGCCCGGGCTGAGATTCTCTATACGGACGTCTAGCACTCGTTCGAGGGTCGCCACCGTAGCGGAACGTCAGAGCAGAGGCGTCGTCTGGAGCTCGACCTCGCGCAGCCAGAGCGTCCCCGGCCCGTCGAACGCGACGTTCAGCCGGATGAGGTCGGGACGCTGGCCCGCCTCGAGGCGGAACGAGACCTCGTGCGACGCCCAGCCGGTCGTGCCGTTCACCTTGCGGTCGAGGCCCTTCGAGAAGAACTCGCCCCGGCCGGGGAGGCGACACCACATTTCGAGGTACGCCCCCGCTTCCAGATTCTCGGCCCTGATCTCGGCGCGATAGGTGAGGAGGCACCGTTCGACGCCCGGGTCGGCGACCTCGAAGAGCTCGACGGGCCCCGCCTCGCTTGCGTCGATCCTCCAGCCGTCTCCGTCGGAGGAGACCCGGTCGATGGCGATGGGCTGATCGAGCGGCCCGAACGTGCGCAGGGTCTCAGGCGGGCCTGCGGGCTTCGGCGCTCGAAACCGCGATCGCAGTCGGCTCAGCACGAAGTCGATCGTACGCCTCGGCATCGCCCGTCAGCCCGGCGTGCGACGGGCCGATCAGGCGGCGACGAGTCGGCGCGCGCCGTAGTAGCTCGGGCTCGACGACAACGAGGACCAGCGCACGGTCGTGCCCGTGCGGGGCGCATGGATGTACTTGCCGCCTCCCGCGTAGATCCCCACGTGGTTGAGCCCCGAAAAGAAGACCAGATCGCCGGGCCGCAAGCTCGACCGTGACACGAAGCGCCCGCGCCCGTACTGCGACACGGTGTAGTGCGGCAGCCGGATGCCGAGCCTCCCGTACACGTACTGAACGAGCCCGGAGCAGTCGAAGCCGCTGCGCGGCGAGGCGCCGCCCCAGACGTAGGGGATGCCGGTCAGGTGGTTCGCGATCTGAACGGCGCGCACCCCGCGGCTCGGCCGCCGCTTCTTCGGGTGCTTCCTGGGGCGCTTCTTCTTGACGTGCGCCTTCGCCTTGCCGTTTTTCGCGGAAGAGTGGGCCTTTCCGCCGCCGGTGCGTGGCGGGTCGGCAGAGGCGGTGTCCGGCCGTACCAAGGCGGTGGCGGCGAGCACCAGAACAAGGGCGAGAGCGAGCATGGCGCCGAGCGCGGCTCGGCTTGCGAGTTGCGTCATCCGTGGGGTTCCTCCGGGCGACGACGCTCGCGGGCGCACAGGAACGCCCCGGGTCAACCGCCTTGGTTCGCTTCGAGGAACATGATCGCCGCGACTCGCCCGCCTCGCCTGACCCAGAAGGGGCATTGGGCCTTGTTCGCGTGTCGTATCGTTCCCGTCGATGAACCCGCAGATCCGCGACGCTGTGGCGGACTACCTGTGGCGGCTACAGACCGCGCGGTACGCGATCTCGCAGGCGCACCGGGACTTCTTGCGTGAGGGTTCCCGACAACGAGAAAGCCCCGTTTCCGGGGCTTTCGAGTGTGGGCGGTACCGGGATCGAACCAGTGACCTCCTGCTTGTAAGGCAGGCGCTCTCCCAGCTGAGCTAACCGCCCGAGCGGCTCGTTCAGTCTGCCACGAGTCCCAGCGCGGGACGTTCGCGGGCCAACTCGCGCAGGGCGCGTTCGAAGGCCTCTTGCACGCGCTCGGAGGACGGGCCGTGGAACACGAAGCGGGCGAGCTCGATCTCCGGGAGGCGCTCGAGCGTCTCGGCCGTCGCGCGCACGGCGACGGGGCCTGCCTCGTCGGCGGGATACCCGAAGATCCCGCACGAGATCGCGGGGAACGCGACGGTCCGGCAACCGAGCTCCGCCG
This sequence comes from uncultured Actinomycetes bacterium, assembly GCA_963737405.1. Lineage (GTDB taxonomy): Bacteria > Actinomycetota > Thermoleophilia > Gaiellales > Gaiellaceae > JACCTU01. Next base: position 377,847 of record CAVTSL010000005.1, on the reverse strand, counting down.
CGACCTCGAGCGAGCGGACGTGGCAGGACGCGAGGAGCTCCGGCTCGCCGTTCTCACCGCCCGTCCAGTACGGGCCGACCGTGTGGATCACGTGCGTTGCCGGAAGGTCCCCGGCGGTCGTCGCTTTGGCGTCACCGACGTTGCAGCCTCGGAGCCCTCGGCACGCGGCGAGGATCGACGGCCCGCCGGCCCGATGAATCGCCCCGTCGACACCGCCCCCGCCGAGCAGTGTCGGATTCGCCGCGTTGACGATCGCGTCGACGCGCTCCTTCGTGATGTCGGCCCCTGCGATTTCGATGCGCACCCCGGCCACGATAGGCGCGCCAGGGCCGGCTACGTCAAGAAGCTGCGACCCCCTGTGGATCGGGCCGCACGAGCACGGTGTCCGCGACGGGGATGATCTCGTCGACCGGCAGGTCGGCGGCGGACGCGTGCGCGCGGATCGCCTCCGGGCTCGACGCCTGGTAGATGCAGACGGTCCCGACGCGCCCGTCCGGCTCAGCGAGGACGTAGCTCCGGATCCAGGCGATGTCGTCCGGCATGCGGTCGCCCTCGGCGGTCGAGCGCGCCGCCGCTTCTCCGAGGTCGGCGGCGGTCCGCCAGCCGCCGCGCCTGAGAATGACGTACGTCTCCAAGACGTGCTCCTTTCAGGCGGTCACCCTCGACGTGTCGAGACGAGCCGCAGTTGGTTTTCCGACGCCTCCTCCGGGTTCCTCGTCCCGGGGCGAGCGAGTGTCGCACACTCAGGCGCCGGCTCCAAGCGACGGCTGGTTCCCGAGTCTCAGTCGCGCTCGTCGGAGCGCGGGAGCTCGAGCGTCGCTGCGCCGCCTCTGTTCGGCGAGCGCGGGCGGCGCCCGAAGGCGCCCTCTCGGATCAATGGTGTCGTGCCGTCGACTCACCGCGAGGGTAGCCGGTCGACCAGTGAGGCATCCTCCCTACGTGGCGGACCGCAGGTACTCGACGGCTGCATGGCAACGGCTTCGAAAAGCTGTCCTCGCCCGAGACGGGTACGCCTGCCAGGTCCGAGGGCCACGCTGCACCGGGTACGCGAAGACTGTTCACCACGTCGAGCCGAGCTCACGACGGCCCGACCTGTTCTGGGCGAGCGAGAACCTCATCGCGAGCTGCGGCGCATGTAACTACTCCGGTGGCAGCCGGGTTCGAGCCGACAACGAGCGGCTACGTCTCGAGCGGCTTCAGACGATCATCGCCGAGCGGGATCAACTGATCGGCGAGCTGCTCGAGCGGCTCGCGGAGTACGAAGGCGAGCGCCCCGATTCCGCGCTGCCCCGGGCTAGCCCGAACCCGGCGATCTACTGACGCGATTCAGTGTTCTCGCCGAAACGAACGCGAAATCGTCGTGGCGGGGGGAGAAAAAGCTAGAGGGCGCGGGGGTCACCCGGCACCCAACAGAAAAAATCGGCCCGCGTCGGCCTCGAAAGTGCAAAGGGGTTACAGCTGGTGGGACGCAGCCGGCACGCCGGACGCTGCGGCCTTATCGCGGCGGAAGCACACGCTGGACTCAACGCCTGTAAGGGCCGCTTGTCTCCCGCGAGAGGCGTCCGTCGAGTCGTATCGTCGAGAACGCTCGGTTTCCGAAAGAGAGGACGGCAATGGCTGAGACTCTGGAACGGCTTTCGTCCGAGCTCGTCCACGAATACGTGCGCATTGCGCACTTCGGCTTCGACGAGGTACGCGCGTTCATCGAGGATGAGCCACAACTCGTGAACGCCGCCTGGGACTGGGGTGGAGGCGACTGGGAGACGGGGCTTGGCGCCGCCGCGCACGTGGGCCGGCGCGACATCGCCGAGCTGCTTCTCGACCGGGGCGCGCGGCTGGACGTGTTCGCCGCGGCGATGCTGGGGCAGGTCGGCATCGTCCGCGCGATCATCGATGCGTTTCCGGCGACGCGCGACGCGAAGGGCCCACATGGGATCCCGCTGATCGAACACGCAAAGCAAGGCGGAGCGGAAGCGCACGCCGTCGTTGAGCTGCTCGACGGCGCAGGGGTCTAACCCGACTGCGTGACCAGGTGGTTTTCGCGATCTCGGCAGCCGTGGTCGCCGGCGCCGGCGGGGATCGGTGGTCGGGTAGGGGAGCGCTAGTTCTAGCCCGGTACCGCCAACTCGCGCGAGATCTTGACAGCCGTCACCAAAGCACGGGAAGGTTGCACGCGACGTCTTAGAAGGAGCCGCGTGCTGCTGCCTACAGGGTCGTTCTCGTGAGTTTCGCCTTCGGCGTGTTCCTATTCGTTCTCGGCTTCGCGCTCATAGTCGCCGGTATTGGAATCGCCGTACGCGAGTGGCAACGCAGACCAGCCGGGTTCGAGCTCGACCCGGTGCTTGTCGCTGCCCTTCTCGGCGGCGGCACGCTCGTCGTCCTCGGCATCGCGTGCATCGGCTACGGCCTAAACCTCGTCGGCGCTACGGACTCGGAGCCCGTCGACTGGTGGAAGGTCGGTCCACTTTCACCCGACACACCCGAGCCCGAAATCCCTCCGCCACGCACGGTCACACTTCCGCAACCCTGACCCGCGTTCGACGAAGGACCTTGTTATCGCAGCCTGATCAGCCCGGCGTTGGTGGGCGCGAAGCCAGGTGTGCGGGCACGCCCGCCAGAGTCCGAGCTTCTTCGCCCGTGCCCGCTTAGCGAGCGCCTCGAGCTGGTTGGCGTACATCCCTTTGCGACCTCGGTAGAAGTAGGGCGCCGCCGCACCTACTGCGACGAGGCGGATGTTGACGTTCACCGCACCATTGATGCGGACGACGTAGCGCAGTAGCCGGCCGTACTGATCGACGCGATCTGTCGCCGGCTCGACGAACAGGCGCACCCTCGTGCCGGGAGGAAGCAACGTCTTCGTCTGTAGCGAAGCAGCACGTCCGTAGCACTCAACGCCGAAGAAAACCTCCGGCGTATCGATCTGGACAAGCCGCACGCGCTGGCCGTTCCGCAGAGCGATCGTGTCTCCGTCCACGACGTGATCAACCCGGTAGACGGGAGAAGCGTTCTGCGTCGCTGGAGGGACCAGCGCGAGAACGAGGACTGCGCCGAGGAGGCGAAAAACCATCGTCGTGATAGTGAACCCTCCCCATTCCCGCGCCTAGACCGTTTCGACTACGAGAAGCGCGTACTCTTCCGAAGCCCGATCAACGCACCACTCGCCGCCGCCGAGAACGACGCCGAAGCTCTCCTAGCTCTCAACCACACCGCGATTGTCCGCCTGCGGCCGGGCATCGACAGCGTGCGCTCGGCGGCCATCGCGCTGAGCCGGTTTGCGGACGTGAAGGTTCGACGCGAACGCGGGACGCGAACGAAGAGTTTGATCGGCGCGACTGAACGCGAGCGAAGCCGCGGCGGCGATCTGGTTTTCAGCGTTCGCGCTCGAAAGCTCGTGCCAGTCACCGGCACCCCGCGACCTCACGGTGGGCCCAGTAGCTGCCGCCGCACGGGTTTGCTCATACTCGTTCCATCGCTGAAGCCCGGATTGTCTCGAGCGAGCACGGCCTTCGGCCCGAGGGCGACGGCTGGTTCGTCGTGAACGCGCGCGATGCCGAGTGGCAGCACTCCGAGCGGCACGGCTCGGTCTGCGGCTTCGAAGGCTACGACCCCTTCGCGCAGCTCGGCCTCAGCCTCAACGTGCTCGAGCCGGGGCAGCCGAAAGGCCTGTACCACGCAGAAAGCGCGCAGGAGGGCTTCCTCGTCATCGCAGGCGAGTGCCTGCTCATCGTCGAGAGCGAGGAGCGTCGGTTGACGCAATGGGACTACTTCCACTGCCCCGCGTGGACCGAGCACGTGCTGATCGGGGCGGGCGACCGGCCGTGCGTGATGCTCGCGATCGGGTCGCGCGCCGAGCCGCTCGAGATCACGTCACCGGTGAACGCGGTCGCGCTACGCCACCGTGCGGGCGCACACGAAGAGCTGCACTCGCCGGAACAGGCGTGGCCGCTGCTCGGCTTCCGCGACGGCGCGTACCGCGGTCAGCTCAGTTGAGCAGCGCGTAGCCCGGAGCTGTACATCTCAAAGGGTGCGTGTGACGCGATCAATAACGCCACGTTCGACTCGCGTTAGCCCGGAAGATTGCGCCTAACCCCGATAGAGCGTCGAGGCGGCGCCGCGGCCGGCAACCGCCTCGATCCGCTCGTGAACCTCGCAGGGGGTCAGGGGAGGTTGAGAGAGACACTAGGAGTCTCGGCAGCGGCGATACGCGAGGCGGGAACGAATCGTTCGCTCCGAGCGGGAAGATCCACATGCGCGACTGCTCACCCCTGGTGCCGGCCGGGAACGCACCGTCACGAGCGCTCGCCGGCCGCACGCAGGAGGCCTAACGGTAGCCGCGAGGACCAAGGTCGCATCCGGCACGTTTGTGTCACACGCATAGCGTTTTTGCTATGCACAATGTCTCTCGAACCGGACGACATTTCGGTCGACCGGGAACCGTCACAGAGAGGACGAACGAATGACTGCGAAGGTAGGTCTGATCGCGGTGCTGTTCGCCGTGGTCGCGGCAACGCTCGCGCTGGTGCCGGAGGCCGATGCGCGAGGGTACACGTGCCGCTACGACATGAAGTACGCGTACATCACGATCGACGGCTCGGCCAACAGCGCGATGATGTGCCGAACGTTCAACCAGTCCGCGAAGGGCCGTCGTGTCGCCGCGGCGCCGGGCTCCGTGGTCTGCTCGTGGCGGATGCGGAAGTACGACATCCGCACGGTCGTGACCGCGCGCAACAAGTCGGTCGGCAAGGTGTTCTGCGCGTTGATGGCGGACTCGCTCGGCAGCGGTGACTGGGTCCGCACCCGTTGATGAAGAAAGCTGCAACGTTCACGCCGCCGGTCGAGGATCGCTTCACATTGATCCTGCACAAACGGTACGGCCGGATCGACGCGCCGCCCGGCTACTACTTCGGGCCGAACGAGACCGGGAGGGTCGTCTACCTCTACTCCGACGGTGCTGAGGAGCAGGGACGGTGGTTGTTTCCATTCGGCACTGAGTGGCGCTCGACGAGCATTGTCGCGAAGGCGTCATCAGGGGCGAACTCGCGCGCCGTCAGGGGGCCGCTCGGGTCGAGCTGAACTAGCCGGCGAACGCGGCGTCCATCTGCGCGATCTCCTGCGCGATCTGCCGGCCTCCACGGACCGCCTCGAACTCGTGCGAGTAGCAGCGCAGCTAGGTCTTCGTGTCGCTGTGGCCCATCCAGACCCGGACCCGTTCCGCATCGCCGTTCGTGGCCTTGATCATCGCCGAGCCGAAGACGTGGCGAAGCGAATGGCAGTCGAGGTTCGGCCGCTCCTCCGTCTCCTCTCCGTTGATCCCGCAGCCGAGCGCGATCTCCGTGACCGCTCGGAGCGCGTTGCGGTGCGAGACCGAACTTCCGTTGGCGTCGTGATGACGTAGTCGGAGGGGTCGGTGTACGCGCTCGCGAGCTCCGGCTTTGCACGGCTCGCTGCTTGCCGGGTCCAACACTGCGTGCCCGGGCGGGAATTCTGCTCGAGCTGGGGAATCGGCGAGGATACGGGCGTGTCATCTGCAGCCGCCGCCGTGCGAACCGTCGAGTCATTGCTGCGTGAGCTTGAGGCTGCCGACGAGTTCTCGGGCGCTGTGGGCGTCAAGCAGGGCGGTCAGGAGTTGTTGCTGGCCGCCTTCGGCTATGCCAGTCGCACTTGGAACATCCCGACCACGGTGGAGACTCGTTTCGACACGGCGTCGATCACCAAGCTGTTCACGGCGGTGGCGACGCTGCAGCTTGTCGAGCAGCGTGCATTCGCGCTGGACACCTCGGTGATCGGATACCTGGGAGCGGACGGAACGGGCATCTCGCCTGCCGTCACGCCCTACCACCTGTTGACCCACACTTCGGGCATTGCCGACGATGCCGACGAGGAGGCGGGTGAACGCTACGAGGACCTCTTCCTCGAGCGGCCTAACTACTCGGTCACCGAGACGGCGGACTACCTTCCTCAGTTCGTCGGCAAGCCGCCCAACTTCGCACCCGGCCAGGGCTGCCGCTACTGCAACGTCGGCTACGTGCTGCTCGGTCTGATGATCGAGCGAGCGACCGGAGCCAGCTACCGCTCCTACGTTGCCGAGCACGTCTTCGCCCCGGCCGGGATGAACCGATCGGAGTTCTTTCGTATGGACGTCGTCGAGCCGGATGTCGCCGAGGGCGTCGAAGCGATCAAGGACGAGGACGGTGGCATCGTCGGGTGGCGCCGCAACATCTACTCCTACCCGCCGGTCGGTGGACCCGACGGCGGCGCTCACGTCACCGTCGGCGACCTCTTGCGCTTCCACGAAGCCGTGACCGAGGGACGCCTCCTCGGTCCCGCTCTGACCGCCGAGCTGCTCTCACCCAAGGCAAGACATAGCGCACGCGGTGCGGGGAGTCACCTGATGGGCTTCGGCTTCGAGTTCGAGACCGGCGCGGATGAGGCCGTGCGCTGCTACTGGAAGGAAGGCGTGAACGTCGGAGTCAGCGGCATGCTTCGCCACTATCCGAGGAAGGACATCACCTTCGCCGTGCTGGCCGTCGGCGAGAACGCGGCCTGGAGCCCGATCAAGGCCATCGACGAGGCCGTCGCGAACATCTGACTCGAACCCGCGGATGGGATCCGCGGACGGGTCCTCGCTCTTCATTCCGCGACAGGCTCGAAGCGCTTGACTGAGAGACAGGCGAGTCGGATGGGCCAGTGTTCGGGACACCAACGGGCGCGAGACATTCCCTCGCGGCGAGCTGCTCTTACGCCCGAAGGACGCGTTTTTTCTGCGTCATATGTCGCGGAAGTTCCAGCGTGTAGGGTCGGGCAGCGGAGAGAGGAACCGATGCCGTACGCGACGAACCCCCTCGACGGCGTCCGCACGTACTTCGAGGACGCGGGAGCAGCAGGGCCGCCTGTCCTCTTCTACACCGGCTTCGCGGATCCGCTCGAGGTCGCGAAGTCATCGCGCCTCACCCGAGCGTTGCGCGGCGAGTTCCGCCTGATCTTCGCCGATCACCGCGGTCAGGGCGGAAGCGACAAGCCACGCGAAGCGAGCGCCTACGCGCTGACCGCACGCGTCGCGGACGCCGTCGCCGTCCTCGATGCACTGGGCATCGAGCGGGCGCATTTCCTCGGTTCCTCATGGGGAGCTCGGCTCGGGTTCGCGCTCGGCGAGCGTGCCCCGGAACGAGTCCTCTCGCTCGTTCTCTGCGGCAACCAGCCGTACGAATGGGACCTCGAGTCGCCGACCGCACACGCGGTCGCGGCAGCCATTGCGGCCTCCCGGCATCGAGGAATGAAGGGGTTCGTCGATGCCTTCGAGGCAGCGCTCGGCTATCGCTTCCCCGAGCCAGAGCGGACGTGGATGCTCGAGAAGAACGACCCCGCCGCGCTCGACGCGGCGTGGCGATCCGCCCACATCGAGGGGTCGGTCTCGCAGAACCTAAGCGGGTGGCGGGTGCCGTGCTTGATCTGCGCCGGCGAATCGGACGAAATGCACGACGACGCGAAGAGAGCGGCCGAGGAGATCCCGGGCGCCGTGTTCGTCTCGCTAACCGGCCATTCCCACATCTCCGCCTTCTACGAGGCGGATGACGTACTGATGCCGCACATCGTCGAGCTTCTCCGCTCGGCAGCGCCGCAGCATTAAGTCCCGCAGGTTCTACTTGCGCGCCCGAGACGCTGCTGCTGCGGCGCGGCCACCCGGACAGTTTCGGCGCCGGACGCGGCGTATGTCCACCCGAACAGTCGCCGCTTCTCTGCGAGCTCGTCGATTCGACTTCGCGGAATGGGCCGGGCCAGCTAGGCCAGCAGGTTCAGCAGCGGGTGAGGTTCGGCTGGCCCCGATCGAGTGAATCCCTTAGAGCGAGCAGGAGCAGGAAGCGCCCTGGGACTCGACGTCCTGGATCACGCCGGCGCGGCGGGTCGCCTTGCGGAGCCCGCTGCGGGCCGACACGTGGAGGTTCATCGAGAACGCCACGAGCGGCGCGAAGAGCAGCAGCGGCAGCACCGGAGCGGCGGCACCGGTCGCGGTCAGGTCGAGCAGGCTCACGTTGAGCTGCGGGATCGCCAGGATCGTCGTGCCGAGGGCGGCGTCGAGCGCGAACGCGACTGCGACGAACGCGAGCCAACCGTAGACCGCGATCTTCCAATGTCCGGCACTCCAACGAACCATCTGGGCGGCGGTGCTGGTGGGGTTCTTGAAGAGGGACATGTGGCTCCTTTGGCGAGTGGGTGACTTGCACTCACAGCGTCGCCTTTTCGAAGCCTCGCCAGAAGGCGGCCGCCATGTGTTTGCGCGTACGGGTTCCCCCCGCGGGAGGGTGTGTTCGTGCGGCCCAGGGACGCGACGGGTGCGGCTGCCCGCACCCCGTCCGGGGCCGCGACTAGGCACCGCCGGCGTGGCCAGCTGGATCGTCAGTACCGCGGAAGGGGTCCTACGTGGTCGTCCGGCACATCGGCGAGGGCGGCGATCATCCGCTCAAGGCGCCAGGTTGGATCGAGGACCGCCGGCAGGTCTTCCCCGCCGGCCTCCGCGCCAAGTGCATCACGAAGTTCACCGTGCCGCGCGTGGGGCGCGAACGCCGCGACGACGTCAGGCCAGGCGAATTCGAGGTTGCCGCGATACCTCCACTCCCGTTCCCACCAGAACTCGCGCCGTCGAGCCGGTCACCCGACTGGCCCCATATCGCTTGCCGCCGTCACGGACGGTCTGCTTGGCGATGTTGAAGAGCGACTTCGTCAGCCAGTCGGCACCGCGATGCCCGGTGGGTAGGACGTCGATGTACCACACGGGGTTGGCCGGCGGCGCGTGCCCACGACTTTGAGAAGGCAACGCCGTATGGCGCGAGGGGATGGCCACGGTCGGCGATGTTCGCGCACATCATCCAGACGTGCTCAAGCGGCGTTTCGGTCAGGCACACGACAAGCTGGGACTCGAACAGGTCCGGATTCGAGTCACGGGTGTCATTTGCAAGATCCCGTAAAAGCCCGAACGGACTCCGCGCCGTGATCGTCAGGTCGATTGGACGCGACGGCCGTGATCCCCGCGACGCGAAAAGCTTGTGCGGCACGTGCTTGGACAATTTCTCCAAAGCAAGCGTGCGGATGGATCGGGTGAGCGGGGTCTCGGTGTCCGCGTGTCTGCAACGCCGCGGTCAGCTGATTGGTGTCGGAAGCTGACCGAGGGCGGTGCGGAGGAACGCGTCTCGGCGCTCCGTGACGGCCGCGGCGTCCAGCGGGCTACCGTCGTCGGCGAACCCCGGCCAGCCTTGCATCACGGTCGGCGTGTTGAGCGCGGCGACGGCGTCCCAGTAGGGCACTGCGGTAGCCGCCCGTCCGGCCTGTCGCTGCCAGCCCTCCAACACATGAGTTGGCGCGTCCTGGCCGTACTGAAGGGCCATCTGCATCCGAAGGCTGCCGAGGTCGACTCCCGGATCACCGACTCCAGCCGTCTTCCAATCGATCAGCGCGACGCAACGGTCGCCCTCCCACAGCATGTTGCCGCCCCAGACGTCGCCATGCACGAACACCGACAGGGCAGCGGGCACGCGATGCGACCTGACCCGCTCGTCGGCCCGATGCAAGAGAGGCGTCGTCGGCATCCAACCCCGCCGGCGTTCGGTGGCGCGGTCGTCGACGGCAATCGGCCGGGGTCGGTACGGCAGGTCGGCCTGTGCCTCCAAGACGACGGCGTTGACCCTCGCGATTGCGGCTCCGGCTTCCCGGAGGCGGACGGCAGAAACCATCGGCGGGAGATCGCTGCTGCCGGACAGGAAGGTCTCCAGGGTAGCCACGGTTCCGCTGGCCCGCCCGTCGAGATCGGCGGCGATCAGGCGCGGCCCGGCCAGGCCATGGGCCTCGGCCAGCCGAAGGGCTCGGGCGTTCGTGATCACCATGCCGTCGGTGACCCAGCGCGACACCGAGAGCTTCAGGATTAGGTCAGCGGCGCCGGTCGACGTTCCTTCGACTCGGAGGCGGAACGTGCCAGAGGGACGGTGGGTGCTTCGGGAGACGTTCTCGACCGAAAGGACGCGCATCCCGCCGACCACTCCCGCCACCCAGCGCAGAACCTGCTCGCTGGGCAACCCTCCTGTGTGCGCTACCCCATCGCCATCCACGAAGGGCCCAATTTAAGTACTGCGAAGCAGGTCGATCCCGGGCTGTCCGGGAAAGGCAGGCCACGGTCGCCCAGCCGCTAGCCACTGCCACCTTCAAGCACGACCTTGCCCCGCTTCCCGGGGGCCGCAACCCGCTCGAACGCCGCCCGGGCCTCCGTGAGCGGGAAGACCGAGTCGACTTCCGGGCGAAGCTCGCCTGCGTCCACCAACGCGCCCAACTCCAGCAGTTGCTCGTGGTCGGGTTCGACAACGAAGTAGGTCGCGCCCGGCACCTCCTCTACGATCGTGACCACGCGCTCGCCAGCGGGTATCTCGCCGCCACGAGTGTCGAAGACCAGGTCGACCGCCCCGCTCTCCACGACCTCTGCGCCGGCGTGTCGCGCTAGCTGGACGGCGATATGCCCCACTCCGCCCGACGCGCCCGTGACTAGCACCCGCTCGCCGCGGGCGAGCCGACCGTGCACGAACAACGCTTGCCAGGCGGTCAGCCCGCCCATCGGCAGCGCTGCCGCCTCAACGTGGCTCAGTCGCGCTGGCTTCGGCGCAAGCACCCGCGCCGGGACAAGGGCATACTCGGCGGCCACGCCGTCGCGATCGAACGGCGTCAGCGCATAAACCTCATCACCGCTATCGACGAGGACGCCCGAAAGCTCGTACGACGGAATCGCCGGCAGTCGATCAACCGGCCACTCCAACTCGCCACGCGTAATCGCCGCCGCATGTACCCGCACCAGAACCTCGCCCGGACGAGGCGACGGCGCCTCGATCTCCTCAACGGTCAAGCCGTATCGGTGCAGGCGTACCGCTAGCACTGGCGCTCTGCTTCTACCGCAGTTGGACTTCGGTTCTCATGAGACTTCGCGCTGCGACGTCCAACGTCATTGCTCCTGACTCAACGCCATAAACACCTTAAGCGAGATGGCCGCTGTAGTCGCGCGCAAGAGCCTCGCCTGGGGACAGCGTTCGGGAATGTCTCCCGAGCAGCCGGGACTCGGTCGGCGGTCGACGGTAACCAGCAGTCGGCCGTTGTTGTCGCGGCGAGGTGCTCAGGCGTGCCAGGCTGACAGCATGATCCGCCGCGTTGAGACCGACGACTGGGAGCGTCTGCGCGACGTCCGACTGCGCGCGCTCGCGAGCGATCCCGACGCGTTTCTCGAAACGGTTGAAGACGCTCGGACGCTCCCGGATGAGCGGTGGCGCGAGCGCGCGCGGCCGAGCGAGCACGACGTGACCTTCGTCGATGAGCGGGATGGCGCTTTCAACGGGATGGTGTCCGCCTTCCTCGACGACGACGCGGAGACGGTCCACCTCGTCGGGATGTGGCTCGCGCCCGATCTGCGCGGGAGCGGCGTCGCGCGCGAGCTGGTCGAGCGCATCATCGAGTGGTCGCGCAGCCACGGCCGTGTGCGTGTCGTCCTCTCCGTCGAGCGAGGAAATGCACGCGCCGCACGCTTGTACGAGAAGTGCGGCTTCGTCGAGCCTGACACGCCGCCGCCACTCCCGTACGAGCCACGTCCCGGCACCCGCTTCTACGAGTACACGCTGTGACGCGCGGAGGTGGGTAGCCCGATTGAGCGAGCTTCCTCTCGCCTGACCGACGCGACCGCACAGCCCCCGACGCCGTTCTGCCCTATTGGTCCACGCTGAGCAGGGGTAGCGGCCTGGGGTGGGCCAGCTGGGCCAGTGTTCGGGAATGTCACTTGACGCGGAACCGCTCTGAGCCTGAGAGGGCCGTAGAGTCTGAGACGTCGTGAACCGCTCTTGCTACGTCTTACGCGACGCGATGGACTCGCTAAACGATCCCGAACGAGTTCGGAAGGAGTACGCCGACGAAACGCGGTACGCCGCGCGCATGGCTAAACAGGAGACGGCGACCGGACCCGACCCGTACGACGTCGTCTTCGCCGCGGTCGCCGAACGGCAGCCACGGGACGTGCTGGAGGTCGGGTGCGGACGAGGGGAGCTCGCGGAGCGGATGTCGCGCGAGCTCTCAGCGCACGTCATCGCGCTCGATCAGTCCGCGCGCATGGTCGAGCTCACAGCTGCTCGCGGAGTCGAGGCAATCATCGGCGACGTTGTGGACCTGCCGTTTCGCGATGGAAGTTTCGACTGCGCGGTGGCAGCGTGGATGCTCTACCACGCGTCCGACCTCGATCGGGCCTTAGAGGAGCTGCGCAGAGTGCTACGGCCAGACGGACGCCTTGTCGCAGCGACGAGCAGCGAACGAAATCTCGCGGAGGTGTGGGAGCTCGTCGGCGAGATCGGCGCTCCAGGTGGCGGATTTACGGTCGAAAGTGCCGGCCGCGCTCTCCGCCGACACTTCAACCACGTTGAGCAGCGTGATCTCTTCGGAACTGTCACGTTCCACGGCCAGCAGGCGGCCTACGAGTATGTCGCGGCCACTCGGTCGGCCGAGATGGCCGATCTCCTGCCAGACCTCCACGGGCCGCTCGTGGCGTCTAGGCGCCTCGCGATTTTCGTATGCGCTCCGTGAACCGCATCCGTGGATTGAGCGCGACCCAAGACCGCCACCTGAGCGAGCTTCGTCTCGCCTGACCGTCGCGACCGCAGAGCGAAGCCCCCGACGCGGTTCTGCCCTGTTGGTCCACGCTGAGCGGCGCGGAAGGCCCGGACGAGCGATGTCAGGCGAGAGCGCCCTGGCACATGTCGACGAGCCAGGCGGACGTAAGGTCGCTCTGTGCCGCGTCTTGAACGTCCGATCGAAGGACTCGATGCCGCGCTTGTCGAGCGAGTGGTTGGGCAGCTCTGCACGCTAGAGCCGGAGGCGACAGCGGTGCTTCTGACCGGCAGCTACGCAAGGGGGCGGCCGCGATAGCGAGCGACCTCGACCTGATCGCGATCACGCCGTCGCCACGCGTCGCCTACCGCACGTGGTTCGAGAAGCAGAACGCGGATGCGCCGCTGCGCGTCTCTGTCGGGGCGATCACCGCCGATGGTTGGCTGGCGAGAGCGACGACTCCCGCACGTTGGTCGCTCGGGTTCCCCGCGATCAACGCCGCCGCCTACCTGTGCACCGACGACGAGACGCGCGGCCGCCTCGGCATGGATCCCTCGCTGCGCCACCCGCAAGCAGACCCAGAGCTTGAGGACTTCCTCGACTTCGTGCTGAAGGCGAAGCGCGCCGCCAACAGCGGTGATGAGCTAGGGCTCCGCTGGTTCGCGCAAGGCGCGGCTGCGCTCACACCGACGCTGCTGATCCCCATCAACGATTCGCGGATCACCTGCGACCGCCGAGACGCGCTCGACGCTGCACTAACGCTCACCGTCGCGCCCGCCAGCTACGCCACCGATCTCGTCGTCTGCCTCGGACTCGCTTCGGTATCCGGCGGCGACGTGAAGGCTGCTGTTGCTCGGCTCGGCCGCGACCTGCTCGGCTTCCTCCGTGTGCACGCTCCAGACGTGGATGACCAACCGGAGATCGCGCGCTACCTCACCGACGGCACCCTCGAACGCCACCTCCGACTGATCGAGTAGGGCGCACGTGCCCAACCCCGGCGCGCGCAATTCCTCGACGACCGCATCGCGGGCACGGGCCAAACTCGCGTGCGTTCGCTCAGGTGACATTCCCGAACGCTGGCCCCACCGAGTGTGTTTCTGTCCTATTTGGTCCACGCTAAGGGCGTAGGAAGGGCCGGTCCCTTGGCGGGGCGACGGGGCGCCGCGCAAGGCGGTTGAACGCATGGCGCTTCCGGAGTTGCGCGGCCCAGGTGAACCTACGTCGCAGCCGTCGCGCCGCCTAGTGGCCGTTCGAGACGGGCGTTGCCTTGTTCGGCAAGATCCCGGGACAGCACCGGGACAGCACCGTTTCGCAAATCCCGCACTTTTCGCACGAACAGCACCGTGGGGAACGCGGGTTTGCGGCTCCTCCACGGCGCTGGATGCCCCCAGCGGGATTCGAACCCGCGCTACCACCTTGAAAGGGTGGCGACCTGGGCCGCTAGTCGATGGGGGCCAGGTCGGGCCAGAATAGCCCGCGGAGTGCAGGGCTACACTCGCTCGCGGGGCCGTTAGCTCAGCTGGTAGAGCAGGGGACTTTTAATCCCAAGGTCGTAGGTTCGAGTCCTACACGGCCCACCTCGACGCGTCGGCTCGAGCTCACAAGACGCTCTGCGGGGTTCAGGCCCGGCGTTCTTCGCCCAGTGATCCGGGCCTGAAGCCGCCCCCGCGGCGGCGCCGTGGACCCCCTAGCAAGCCCGGTGCCGACATCTCTTGAACGTCTCGCCCCGCTCCTCGGTTACGGGCCTCGACACAGGAAAGAAGGGGCGGCCCGGAGGCCGCCCCCCGGCGCGAGCCGACTGGGCGATGCGACTCGCGGCGCGCCACGGTAGCGGCGGTCCCATGACACATCTGGGCCATGTCGGAGGGAAAACCGGAGCCGGACGATCGGGCTAGAGATGAAGGGCCGGCGGAGGGGAGAAGGAAACCCGCCGGCCCTTGAAGACCCCTCTGACAACCACGGCGCCTACCTAGGACACGCGGCGCCGCAGAGAACACTGTTTCGCACGCCCACCGTCGAGACAACAAACGCGAGCAAGACCACACACTTTGCGCCGGACCGCGCGAAGTTTTACAAGACCTTTCGCAACTCCTTGCAGGGTCGCGGCGTTGAAGTGAGTGCCGACGAAGGGGGAAACGATGAGAACGCAACGGGTGTGGCGGGATCTTGCGACTGCAATCGCCGCTTCCTTGCTGACGATGCTGACGGTGGCAGGCGGGAGCTTCGCGGAGACGGCCCGCGTGCAGGTTGCACCGAAGAACGAGCGGGCGCCGACGATCTCGGGGACGCAGCGCGTCGGGTCGACGGTGACCGTCAATCCCGGGCGCCTGGAGCGGGACGCAGCCGATCACGTTCACGTACCAGTGGGTCCGCTGCAACTCGCAGCTCGCCAACTGCGCGAACACCAACGTCCGAAGTCGGAGCTATCGGCTCGGAAGCAACGACCAGGGCAGGCGTCTCGTCGCCGTCGTGACGGCGCGGAACGCCGACGGGGCGACGAACGCGCAGGTCAACACGGGCACGATCGGCGCCCGCGCAAGCGCACCGCGCAACACGTCCGTCCCGTCGATCTCGGGGAACCTCCGCGAGGGCGAGACGCTCACCGCGAATCCGGGGGTGTGGGACGGCACGCAGCCGATCTCGTTCGGCTACCAGTGGCAGCGCTGCGACGCGAACGGCGGCAACTGCTCGAACATCTCGGGCGCGACGAACCGCACGTACGTCGTGACGTCGTCGGACGTCAACCGCTCGGTCCGCGTGATCGTCGCCGCGAGGAATCCCGGCGGCTCGAGAAGTGCGGCGTCGGCGCCGACCGGCGTCGCGCAGCCCGGTGGTCCGGCGGGCCAGATCCGGCTGCCGAACGGCAAGATCTCGATCCCGATCGAGAGCGTCGCGCTCCCCGCGAAGCTCGTGATCGACGAGGTCACGTTCTCGCCGAACCCGGTCCGCTCGCGCAGGTCAGTCATCACCGCTCGCGTACACGTCTCCGACACGCGTGGGTTCGTCGTCCGCGGCGCGCTCGTCTACATGAGGTCCCTGCCGCTGCTGACGACGGTGCCGCCGGAGACCGGGACGGGACAGGACGGCTACGTCACGCTCCAGATGAGGCCGCGGGCTCCGAGGCCGGGGCTCGTGTTCCCGCTCAGCCGCGGGCTCAACGTGCAGTTCTACGTCCAGGCGCGACGGGCCGGCGAGCGCCTGCTCTACGGCGTCACCGCGACGCGGCTCGTCCAGGTGCACACGGCCTGACGCGACAAGAGGCGCGGGCGCTCCGGCGCCCGCGCCTTCGTCTCAGGCCTGGAAGCGCGTGAGCGAGAGGATCCAGGCGCCGTTCGGCACCTGCTCGGGCTCGAACGTGAACAGCCGCGGGTGGACCAGCTGGATGATGTCGTTCCGCTCGACGCTCGAGAAGTCGAGCCCGGACTTGGCGCGGAGCGTCTCCTTCAGCGGGCGCCCGAGCTGGAACCCGAGCTGGTCCTTCTGGAGGTAGACGACCGTGCGCACCTGGTCGATCTGCCCCTGCGCGTTCCGCTGCGGGAACGGCGGTAGGAACGCGATCACGCTGTTCACGCCGTCGACGTACTTGAAGGTGTAGAGCGCGAGCTCGAGTGCCTCGCGCTCGTACTTCGTCCCGATCTCGTCGACCTGCAGCAGTGCGTTCCCCGGCTGGCAGGCGCTGCCCGTACCGCAGAGCGCGTACATGACCGAGTCGCCGCTGAACAGCACTGCGTTCGCGTCGCTCTGATCGCTCGCGCGGCCCTTGACGAGCACGCCCTCGAGCGGAAGGCGAAGAGAGCGTCCCTGCTCGTCGCTCGTATTGAACGTGGGCGGCCCGGCGAGGATACGTGCGGCAAGCTCGCCGTTCGACGCGCGGTACTGGCCGCCGACGTGGTCCGCGATCTGCCAGATGCGCGACTCGCCCTCGCCGGCCGGCTTCCAGCTCGACCACGCGCGCTCGGTGGTGGACTCGGTGTTCATGGCGACGAAAAGCATCGCCACCGCACCGACGACGGCGAGTCCGAGCAGGACATACGCAAGCATGAAGCGGCGCCAGTGCACCCGGTGCGGCTTCGCCGGCTCGGCCGGGCGCGCGGCGACCGGACGCGGGACGCTCAGATCCTCGGCCACGTCTTCTCGTCCTGGTAGTCGATCTCGGGCGCCTTCAGCTGCTGCCGGTCGAGCAACGCAAGCAGGTCGTCGCCGTAGATCTCGCGGCGGGCGATGATCTCGTCGGCGACCTTCTCGACCTTGTCCTTGTTCGCCTCCATCAGGTTGTGGGCCGTGACGTACGCCTGGCCGAGGAGCTGCGCGACATAGGCGCGCTTGTCACGGTCGCCGAGCACGGCGCTGATCGGGTCGTGGTCGTGACCGCCTGTGGTGCGGGCCATGATCTGCACGCCGATCGTCTCGAAGCGCTTCATGATCCGCTCGCGCGACTCCTCATCGGTCTCGTCATCGAGCGGGATCGGCGCCATCGCCGCGGCGCCGACCATGTACGCCGCCCGACCGGTCGCGCTCTGGACGTCGCCGCCGACGCCGTTCGAGTTCTCGCCGTAGAAGACGCGCTCCGCGGCCATCGCGCCGAGCGTCCAGATGAGCGCGCCGATCTCCTCGTGGCGCCAGCGCGAGAAGCGCTCCTCCTTTTCGAACGCCTGATGGTGGCCGAGCGCCTCGCCGCGCCGGCGAATCGAGATGCGCGTCGACTCCACGCCGGGCATGTACACGTGAGCTGCTACGGCGTGGCCGGCCTCGTGGATCGCGACCGCCCGGGTCTCGGACGCGACGTACTCGATGTTCTGCGCGGTCCCGGACTCGACGGTCGCCATCGCCTCGACGAGGTCCTCCCACGCGAACCGGTCGCGGCCGGAGTGGTGCGCATACGTGAGCGCGATCGAGCAGACCTGCTCGATCATCGCCGGCGAGTAGCCCATCGTGATGCGCGCGAGCTCGTCACGGCGCGAAGGTTTGTCGAGCCCGTCCTCGTGCGCGACCCTCCCGAGGTAGAGGTCGAAGACGTCGAGCCGGTCCTGCTTCGTCGGCGTCCGGAACCAGACGTGACGGCCCATCCGGCCCGCGCGCGTGAGCGCGGGGTCCAGCATCGCGATCGGCACGTTGCAGGCGCCGATGAAGTAGATCTCCTCCCCTGCCGGCGGCGCCGGCTTCATCCGCAGCCTGACGCCCTTGATCCGCATCGGGACGATGTAGACGGCGTCGAGGAGCGTGTTCACGAGCTTCACCGGGAACTTGCGCGACCACCGGGGGCTTCCGATCCCGTCCATGACGACGAGCAGCTGGTTGAGCGCGAGGCCGCCGCCGCCGCCGAACATGCCGGGCACCGCCTGGTTCACGATCCCGCCGATCCGCTGGAGGAATGCCGGTGCGACGACAGCCGGAGCGCCGTAGCGCTCGGAGAACAGCCGATCGCGCCACACACGCGTCTCGAGCACGAGGTCGCCGCTCGGGTTCAGTGCGCCCCATGGGCCGTGGAACGCAAGCTCCTCGAAGCGCCCGACGCCCATGCCGGTGCCGCCGCCCGGCTGGCCGAGCGACTGGCGGCGCATGCCCACGGCGTCGATCTCGTCGATGAAGACGATGCACTGCCCGCCCCACTTGCGCGCGAGCCGCTTCGCCTTCCACGCGAGCCAGCGGACGGTGATCGCGTCCATGCCGATGAACGTCTGCGCGAAGCCCGAGCCCGGAATGGAGACGAAGGGCGCGTTGAAGCCGGTCGCGATCGCCTTCGACAGCATCGTCTTGCCGGTGCCCGGGGCGCCGAGGAAGAGCAGTCCGCGCTCGCGCTTGCCACCCGCCGCCTCGAACGCCTCTCCCGACTGCCAGAGCGAGACGACGCGCCGCACCTCTTCCTTCACCTCGGCCTGGCCGCGGACGTCCTCGAGCTTCACGCCCCAGTCGGCGTCGCCCGGCTCGAACGAATGGATCTGGGAGACGGCCATCAGCAGCAGAGGGCCGAACAGGATCAGGAAGTTCATCAAGAGGAGCGCGGGGAGGAAGATCAGGTACGTCCACAAGGTCGGGTTGCCGAGCATCCCGGCGACCCCGGAGAACACGCCGGTCGCGGTGTCCGCCCAGCTCGCGCTGTCGAAGCCGCGGACCATCGCGATCGCGAGCCACGCGATGGTGACGCCGCCGATGAAGATGAGTCCCCACTTGACCCAGCGCCGCCAGAACCACGCGCGGCGCCGCGCCAGGATGTCCTCCTCGCGCAGCCTCATCTCGTCCGTCCCGAAGAGGCTCGGCCACGGGATCACGCGGCGCATGAGCACGTCGATCGTCCCGCGGAAGGCCGCGACGCCGACGATCGTGCCGAGGAGCGCCCACCGCCAGTCCCAGCCGAGGCCGCGGTGGAGGAAGAGGTACGCCGCCGGGCTGGTCAGCAGCGCCACGAAGGTGGCGGCCCGCGTCAGCGTCCGCCACTGGCGCGCGAGCTGCGTCGAGCTCTCGGCGGATCTCAGGTTGATGGGCGGGGCAGCGGTCGCCACTTTCCGAATTAGACGCGTCGAGCCTGAGAATTGTTTTAGAAATGAGGCGTGCGCTTCACGCGTGACGAGGTCGAGCGCGGCCGCAGGTACCACAGAGCCCGCTACCTGAGCGGCCTCGTCGAGTGGACGCTCGCCGTCGCGGTCCTTGCAGTTCTCGCCTTCACGGACGTCGGCGACGCGCTCCTGCCCGACTGGAGCTGGTGGATCCAGGCTCTCGTGTACCCGGCGATCGTGCTCGCGGTCCTCACCGTCGTGAGGCTGCCGATCACCTACTGGCGCGATTTCCTGCGCGAACGAGAGTGGGGCCTCTCGACCCAGACCACCGGCGGCTGGGTCGGCGACGTGCTGAAGGGGTTCGCCGTCGAGGTCGTCCTCTGGACGATCGTCTTCTTCGCGCTCGTCGCCCTCTCGCGCGCGACCGACGCCTGGCCGCTGATCGCGGCGCCGCTGGCCGCGCTCTTCGTCGTGCTCCTGACGTTCGTCGCCCCGGTGGTGCTCGAGCCGATCTTCAACAACTTCAAGCCGCTCGAGGACGAGGAGCTCGTCTCCGACCTGCGCGGCCTCTCGGTGCGCGCCGGAGTGCCGATCCGCGACGTGCTCGTCGCCGACGCGAGCCGCCGCACGACGAAGGCGAACGCCTACGTCTCGGGCTTCGGAGCGACGCGGCGGGTCGTCGTCTACGACACGCTGCTCGGGCGTGCGAAGCCCGCCGAGCTCCGGGTCGTGCTCGCCCACGAGCTCGCGCACCGGCGGTATCGGGACGTCGTGTCGTTCTCGGCGTACTTCGTCCTGGCGGCGATCGCGATCGTCGTCCTCCTCTGGGCGAT
The DNA here is from genome assembly GCA_963737405.1 of uncultured Actinomycetes bacterium. Classification (GTDB taxonomy): domain Bacteria; phylum Actinomycetota; class Thermoleophilia; order Gaiellales; family Gaiellaceae; genus JACCTU01. The sequence goes on along the minus strand of CAVTSL010000005.1, from coordinate 357,905 downwards.
CCTCGGCGCGGTCGTCGAGCCGCGCGACTTTCCGCTCGTCCTGCTCGTGCTCACGCTCGTCCAGCTGCCGGTGTTCGCGTTGCTGGCGGCGGTCGCGCGCCGCTGGGAGTACCGCGCCGACCGCTTCGCGCTCCACCTGACTCGCGACCTCGCCGCGCTGGAGTCGATGTTCGCCGACCTCGTCGAGTCGAACGTCGCCGACCTCGAGCCTCCGCGCGTCGTCTACTACCTCAGGTACACCCATCCCACGGTTCCGGAGCGGCTCGAAGCGCTGCGCCGGGCCGCACACGACGAAGGGATCGAAGAGGAGGCTGCGTGAGCGAGTTTTTCGGCCGGGGAGACCCCCGCACTGGCGACCTCTCGAAGCACGATGCGGCTCGGCTCGAGGAGAGTCTCGCGCCGCTGATCGAGCAGGCGAAAGAGGTGTCGTGGTACGAGGAGCCCGGCACGGATGTCGACCTGGCGACGGCCCGCCTCTGCCTCCTGCGGCGTGCGCGTGCCGGGGCGGCGGCGAACGTCGAGGCGGGTGACGACGCCGTGCGGCTCGTGCTGACGGAGGCCGACAGGGAGGCCGTCGTCTGGCTGCTGTCGCGCGCGATCTCGTACATGGACGAGCAGGGCTTCCCCGACTTCGTCCCCGGCGCCTGGCTCGAGGAGTAGATGCACGACCACGTGCACGACCACCGCCTCGAGGGTGATCGGCGGGCGCTCGCTGGCGCGCTCGCGCTCATCGCCGCGTTCACGGTCGTCGAGGTCGTCGTCGGCTACGCGGCCGACTCGCTCGCGCTCCTCGCCGACGCCGGCCACATGCTCGGCGACGTCGGGAGCCTCGCGCTCGCGCTGTTCGCCGCGTGGCTCGGTTCGCGTCCCGCGACGCCGGAGCGAAGCTTCGGCTACCGGCGCGCGGAGATCCTCGCGGCGCTCGCGAACGGCGTCGCGCTCGTGGCGATCTCGATCTGGATCGTCGTCGAGGCGATCCAGCGCTTCCGGGATCCCGTCGAGCCGCGCGGCGGCTGGGTGCTCGTCGTCGGTGTGGTCGGGCTCGGGCTGAACCTCGGCGCCGCCGCGCTCCTGCACCGTCGCGGGTCGGTGAGCCTCAACGTCCAGGGTGCGCTCCGGCACGTGCTCGCCGACGCGCTCGGGTCGCTCGGCGTGATCGTCTCCGGCGCCGTCGTGCTCGCTCACCGGCTGGAGCTATGCCGACCCGCTGGTCGCGCTCGGGATCGCGGGGCTCGTGCTCGCGAGCTCGTGGACGATCCTGCGCGACTCGGTCGGCATCCTGCTCGAGTCGACGCCGCGCGGTCTGGACGCCGAGGAGATCGGGCGCGCGATGGTCGAGGTCGACGGTGTGCGGGAGGTCCACGACCTCCATGTCTGGACGATCACCTCGGGGTTCGCGTCGCTCTCGGCGCACGTGCTCGTCTCGCCGGACGCCGACTGCCACGGGAAGCGTCGTGAGCTCGAGCGCGTGCTCGAGGAGCGGTTCGACCTGACGCACACCACGCTCCAGGTCGACCACGCCGGAAACGGCGAGACGATCCCGCTCGGAACGGCCGAGCGGCGCATCGGGCCTCTCTAGCGCCGTACGATCCCGTGATGCCGCGCTTGGAGGGGAAGACGGCGATCGTGACCGGCGCGTCGAGCGGGATCGGCGCCGCGACGGTCGAAGCGCTGCGTCGCGAGGGCGTTCGCGTCGTCGGGGGCGCGCGCCGTGTCGACAGAGTCGACGCGGACGTCGCGCTCGAGCTCGACGTCACCGACTCCGCGGCCTGCGAGCGCTTCGTCGCCGAGGCCGTGCAGGAGCTTGGCGGCCTCGACGTCCTCGTCAACGGCGCCGGCCTCGCGATCGGCCGCGACCCGTTCTGGGAGAGCACCGAGGAGGACGAACGGATCGTCCTCGAGACGAACGTGAACGGCCTGATCCGCATGACGCGCCTCTGCCTGCCGCATCTGCTCGCCGACGGCGGCGGCGACCTCGTCAACATCGGCTCGATCGCCGGGCGTCAGGCGTACGAGCGCGGCGCGCTTTACGTGACGTCGAAGTTCGCGGTGCGCGGGTTCACGTACGCGCTGCGCGAGGACCTGCTCGGCAAGCCCGTCCGGGTGATCACCGTCGACCCCGGCCTCGTCGAGACCGACTTCTCGCGCGTGCGCTTCCGCGGCGACGAGGACCAGGCTGCCGCGGTCTACGCGAACGTGGAGGCGATGACGCCCGCCGACATCGCCGAGTGCATCGTCTTCGCGCTCACGCGGCCGCAGCACGTCAACGTCGACGAGCTCGTCGTGAAGGCGCTTGCACAGTCCTCGGGCGGCCGCATCCTGCGCGACGCCCCGCCGTGACGCTGACGATCCTCGAAGGCTCGACGTTCTGCATCTGCGACGACCGCGGGGACGTCGGCGACGCGACGAGCGGCTTCTACGCGCACGACACGCGGTTCCTCTCGGTGCTGCGGATGACGATCGACGGGAAGCCGCCGCTGCTCCTGTCGTCCGCGAAGGTCGAGTACTTCTCGGCGGCCTTCTACCTGAGGAACCCGCTGAGCGACCGGCTCCCGCCGGACACGCTCTCGATCGCGCGGCGCCGCTTCGTGGGCGAGGGGATGCAGGAGCGGATCGTGATCCGGAACGAGGGGATGGAGCCGGTCGCGTTCGCGCTCGCGTTCGAGGTCGGCTGCGACTTCGCGGACATCCTGTCGGTCAAGGAGCACGACTTCGCGCTCGGCGACCCCGTCAACGCACGGCCGCTGCCGCCGCCGGTCGACCCGCACTACGACGCCGAGAACAACCAGTTCGTGCTGATCGACCCCGAGGGCGAAGCCCGGACGCAGGTGCTCATCTCGCAGCGCGGAAGGCTCAACGGCAGCGGGATCGAGTACGACGTCGAGCTCGCGCCGCGACAGACGTGGGATCTCCAGCTCGACGTCGTGCCGCTGCTCAACAGCGCGGAGCTGCCGCCCCGCCTCGTCGAGCGCCGCTTCGGCGACGAGCTCGTGCACGTTCGCGACGCGCTCGCCGCCTGGCAGCTCCGCGTGCCGCAGCTGCGCTCGAGCTGGGACGACCTCAGCCGCTCGTTCTCGCAGTCCGTGGCCGATCTCGCGTCGCTGCGGATGCGGAGCGAGGCCGATCCCGGGCGGGGGCGCCTGCCCGCCGCGGGCATGCCCTGGTTCATGACCGTCTTCGGGCGAGACACGATCATCACCTGCCTCCAGACGCTCCTCTTCGGGCCCGAGCTCGCGCAGACGGCGCTCGAGGTGCTCGCCGAGCTCCAGGCGAAGGAGGACGACCCGTCGATCGACGCGGAGCCCGGGAAGATCGTCCACGAGGTCCGGACCGGCAAGGCCGCCAAGGTCTGGTTCCGCTCGTACTACGGCACCGTCGACGCAACGCCGCTCTACCTCGTGCTGCTCTCGGAGCTCTATCGCTGGACTGGCGACCGCGCGCTGATGAACCGGCTGAAGGACCCGGCGCTTCGCGCGCTCGAGTGGATCGACAAGTGGGGCGACCGCGACGGCGACGGCTTCGTCGAGTACCAGCGGCGGAGCGACCACGGGCTCGAGAACCAGTCGTGGAAGGACTCGGGAGACTCGCAGCGCTTCGCCGACGGCCGCTTCGCGAAGACCCCGATCGCACCCGCCGAGGTGCAGGGCTACGTGTTCGACGCGAAGCGGCGCATCTCCGAGATCGCGCGCGAGGTCTGGCGCGACCGGCCGCTGGCGGACAGGCTGAACGCCGAGGCGGCCGCGCTCCGGGATCGCTTCGACGAGGCGTACTGGCTCGAGGGCCGCGGCGGCTACTACGCGCTCGCGCTCGACGCCGAGAAGCAGCCCGTCGACTCGATGTGCTCGAACATGGGCCACCTGCTCTGGAGCGGGATCGTCCTCCCGCAGCGGGTCGACCAGGTGGTGGACGCGCTCATGGGCGACTCGCTCTGGTCGGGCTGGGGCGTCCGCACGATGTCCGAGCTGGACGCCGCCTACAACCCGCTCTCGTACCACAACGGCACCGTCTGGCCCCACGACAACTCCCTGATCGCGTGGGGGCTCGCGCGGTACGGACGCTGGCCCGAGGCGCAGCGGATCGCGCAGCGCCTGCTCCAGGCGGCGCGGTACTTCAACTACCAGCTGCCCGAGGTGTTCGCCGGGCTTCGCCGCTCGGAGACGACGTTCCCGATCGCGTACCCGACCGCCGCGCGGCCGCAGGCGTGGGCGGCGGGGACGCCCGTGCTCCTCCTTCAGGTCCTGCTCGGCCTCCAGCCCGACATCCGGCGCCACTCGCTCGAGACGGTCGCTCCGCCCGAGCTCCCCTCCTGGGTCCAGAACGCGAGGCTGACGGGTGTGAGAGCGTTCCACGGGCAGTGGGACGTCCGGCTCGAGCAAGGACAGGTGCGGGTGGAGGAGGCATGACCGACCGCCTGCGCATCGCGGTGCTCGCGCCGCCGTGGTTCGCGGTGCCCCCGACCGGCTACGGCGGGATCGAGTGGGTCGTTTCGCTCCTCGCCGACGGGCTCGCCGACGCAGGGCACGACGTCACGCTCTTCGCGTCGGGCGACTCGCAGACGCGGGCGAAGCTGGCCTACGTCTTCGAGAAGGCGCCGAGCGAGCTGATCGGCAGGACGTTCTGGGAGCTCCAGCACGTGCTGTCGTGCTACGAGCGCTTCGACGAGTTCGACGTGATCAACGACCACTCGGGCCCGCCGGCCGCGACGATCGGCGGCGCGGTCCCGACACCCGTCGTGCACACGGTGCACGGCCCGCTCACCGGCGAGCCGGGGCGAATGTACGAGGCGATCTCGAGGGTGTCGCCGAACGTCGGGCTGATCTCGATCTCGCTCAACCAGCGGAAGCCGAGAGCCCGACCTGAACTGGGTCGGCAACTGCCCGAACGCGCTCGACCTCTCCGTCTACCCCTGCAAGCCGCACACCGGCGACTACCTGCTGTTCCTCGGCCGGATGAGCCCGGACAAGGGCGCGCACCGCGCGGTCGCGGTCGCGATGGAGCTCGGGCTCCCGCTGAAGATCGCCGGCAAGTGCCGCGAGCCGAAGGAGATCGAGTACTTCACCGAGTTCGTCGAGCCGCACCTCGGCCCCGCGCACGACATCGAGTTCCTCGGCGAGGTGAACCACGGGCAGAAGGTCGAGCTGCTCCAGGACGCCAAGGTGACGCTCTTCCCGATCGAGTGGGAGGAGCCGTTCGGGCTCGTGATGATCGAGTCGATGGCGTGCGGGACGCCGGTGATCGCGACGCGGTGGGGCGCCGTGCCCGAGGTGATCGACGACGGGCGCACCGGCTTCATCGTCGCCCACTACCGCGGCATGGCGGCCGCGGTGGAGAAGATCGACCAGATCGACCCGATGGAGTGCCGCCGCTACGTCGAGGAGCACTTCGCGCCCGAGCGGATGGTGGCCGACTACCTGCGCGCCTATCGCGCGGTCATCGAGCAGCCCGTCACCGCGTGATCGCGGAGGGCCTGCGGCGCTCGCCGCACGACCGCGAGATCCTCCGCCTCGCCGTCCTCGCCCTGGGTGCGCTCGCGGCGCAGCCGACCTTCGTCCTCGTCGACACCGCGATCGTCGGCCACCTCGGGACGCCGCAGCTCGCGGCGCTCGGGATCGCCGGGCTCGTGCTCGGCGGGACGTTCGCGATCTTCAACTTCCTCGCGTACGGGACGACGTCGCAGGTGACGCGGGCGGCGGGCGCCGGTGCGCGCGAGACCGCTGACCGTCTCGGCGCGCAGGGCTTCTGGCTCTCGCTCGCGATCGGGACAGCCGTGTCGGTCTTCATCGGGCTCGCGGCCGAGCCCATCGTCGACCTGTTCGGCGTCGACGGACAGGCGGCGGAGTACGCCGTCCAGTACCTGCAGATCGCCGTCGTCGGGCTGCCGTTCGCGTTCCTCGTGCTCGGCGGGCAGGGGTACTTCCGAGGGATCTCCGACCTGCGCACGCCGCTCGTGATCGAGGTGATCGCGAACGCAGTGAACGTCGTCCTCGTCGTCGTGTTCGTCTACGTCTTCCACTGGGGGATCCAGGGCTCCGCGGCCGGGACCGCGATCGCGCAGGCAGGAATGGGGCTCGCGTTCTTCGGCTGGATGGTCCACAAGACACACGGGAGGCTCGGGCTCCGCCTCGACCTGTTGCGGCGGCTGCTCGACGTCGGCAAGCACCTGTTCGTGCGGACGGCGGCGCTCTACGGGTCGTTCCTCGTCGCCGGCGCGGTCGCTGCGCGCTTCGGCGACGAGGCGATCGGCGCGCACCAGATTGCGATCCAGCTCTGGTACTTCCTCGCGCTGCTGCTCGACGCGATCGCGATCGCCGGGCAGGTGATCGTCGGACGGATGCTCGGCGCCGGCGATGCCGACGGCGCCTACGCCGCGAGCGCGCGCATGATCGTGCTCACCGTCTACCTCGGGTTCTTCTTCGCGGCGGCGATGCTCGTCGCGGGCGAGTGGCTGCCGCGGCTCTTCACGAGCGATCCGGCCGTGATCGACCAGGCGCAGCAGATCTGGCCGATCTTCGCGCTCATGCAGCCGCTGAACGGCGCCGTCTTCGCGCTCGACGGGATCCTCATCGGCGCCGGCGACGCGCGCTACCTCATGTGGTCGATGCTGGCGGCGATGGCGGCGGCGGTCGCCGTCGCGCTCGCGACCCTGCACTACGACTGGGGGCTCGTCGGCGTCTGGGCCGCGCTCTTCGTCTTGATCTGCGTGCGCCTCGCGACGCTCGGGGTCCGGTTCACGCGGAGGCGCTGGCTGGTGACCGGCTGGGCCTGACCTTGTCCACCCACCGCTTCAAGCCCGCGTAGGACTGCCACATCGGCATCGCGCGCTCGACGGCCTCGAGGTCGGCCTCGTCGAGCTCGCCGAGCCCGGCGTGCGCCCGCGCGACGAACTCCTCCTGGCTCGCGCCGGTCTCGACGATCCGCTCCCAGTCGTGGAGCCGGGTGCGCAGCGCCTCGAGGTGGCGCTCGACGTCGTCGAACACGCCGAAGTGGACGAGCGCGAGCCGTTCCGGCGCTCGCCGCTCGAGCTCGTCGAGCGTGGCGTCCCACGCGGCGACGTCGATGTCGGGCGGCGGCGTCGGCGGAAGCACGAGCCGGCTCGGCGCGATGCGGACGCCTGCGGCGTCGCCCGCGTACAGCGTGCCGTCGTCCGCGAGGAAGCAGACGTGGTGCGACGCATGGCCCGGCGAGGGGAAGCACACAAGCCCGAGCACGTCGTCTGCCACGACCTCCACGTTGGCCTCGGGCACCGGGACGAGCTCGCCCCAGAGCGTGTCGAACGCGTCACCGTAGAGCCGTCGTGCGCTCGCCTCGAGCCGCGACGGGTCGACGAGGTGCGGCGCGCCGACTTCGGAGACGTGGACGGTGACGTGCGGGTGCTCGCGCACGATCGCGCCGGCCGCACCCGCGTGGTCGAGGTGGATGTGCGAGAGGAGCAGGTGTCGGACGTCGGCGAGCTCGGCACCGCGCTCGCGGAGCCCGGCCCGCAGCGCGTCGAGACCCGACGCCGGCCCGCAGTCGAAGATCGCGAGCCCGTCGCTCGTCTCGACGAGGTACGAGCCGATCACGCGCTCCGTCCCCTGGTGGTGAAGGTCGATCGGGTCGGGGCTCAAGCGCCGGCTGCCGCGGTCGTGCGGACGAGCGCCAGCTCGAGATCCTCGATCAGGTCCTCTGCGGACTCGATCCCGACGCTCAGGCGGATCAGGTTCCCCGGCGCGGCGAAGGGTGCGTCCGCCGTGGACGCGTGCGTCATGCGCGCGGGGTGCTCGATGAGCGATTCGACGCCGCCGAGCGACTCGGCGAGCTTGAACAGCTTCGTGCGCGCGACGATCTCGACGGCTTCCTCCTCGGAGCCGACGAGGATCGAGATCATCCCGCCGAACTCGCGCATCTGGCGCGCCGCGATCGTGTGGCCCGGGTGCGTCGGCAGCCCGGGGTAGAGGACGCGCTCGACGAGCGGATGCCGGTCGAGCCACGCTGCGATCGCGACCGCGTTCTCGGAGTGCTTGCGCATGCGGAGCGCAAGCGTCTTGACCCCGCGCAGCACGAGCCAGCAGTCGAACGGCCCCGGCACGGCGCCGAGCGACTTCTGGAGGAAGCGCAGGCGCTCGGCGATCGTGGGGTCGTTCGTCGCGGCGAAGCCGCCGATGACGTCGGAGTGGCCGCCGAGGTACTTCGTCGTCGAGTGGACGACGACGTCGGCGCCGAGCGACAGCGGCTGCTGCAGGTACGGCGTCGCGAAGGTGTTGTCGACGACGAGGATCGCGCCGACGTCGTGCGCCGCCTCGGCCGCGGCCGCGATGTCGACGACGTTCAGCATCGGGTTCGACGGCGTCTCGATCCACACCATGCGCGTGTTCTCGTCGAGCCGTTCGCGCAGGTTCGAGAACGCGTCGGCCGGGACGTAGTCGAACAGGTAGCCCTTGGGCTCGTACACCTGCGACGTCATCCGATAGACGCCGCCGTAGACGTCGGCGATCAGCACCGTCCGGTCGCCGGGGTTGAGCAGGTGCATCAGCGTCGTCGTCGCGCCGAGGCCCGACGAGAACGCGATGCCGTGCTCGGCGCCCTCGAGCGCCGCGAGCGTTACCTGCAGCGCAGTCCGGGTCGGGTTGCCGACCCGCGAGTAGTCGTAGCCCTTGTTCTCGCCGACCGCGTCCTGCACGTAGGTCGACGTCTGGTAGATCGGGACGATCAGCGAGCCCGTCGCCGGATCGGCCTCCTGCCCTTCGTGGATCGCGCGGGTCTCGAAGTCCACGGGGCGATTGTAGAGAGCGGCGCCCGAGCCGAGTCGGCGCGGGCGCCGGCGCTCCCTACTTGACGTCCGGGTCGACGTCGTCCGCGCGGGCGGCCGTCGCCTGGGCGGCCTCGCGCTCGTGCCGGGCCTCTTCGGCCCGCTGCTCGGCGAGCTCCTGCCTGCGGCGCGCCTCGCGCGCCTCTCGCTCCGCTGCCTCCTCGGCACGCTCCGCCTGCGTCTCACGCACGCCGGCGCGGTCGCGCAGGACGCCTGCCTCGGCTCGCTGCGAGTCGACCTTCTTGCGTCGGCTCATCGCCATGAAGACCGCGGCCAGCACGACCACGGCGGCGACGATGATCAGGATCCAGACCCAGGTGTCCATCAGTCACCTCGTCTCTCGTCACGGTCGCCGTAGTACGCACCGAGCTTCGCCCGGTAGTCGTCGTCGGCGCCGTTCTTGTCGTCGTACTCCGGCGCGTTCTTGATCTCGTCCTTCGTCCGGTTGACGTAGACCTTCTCTTCGTCGAGATCGACGCGATCGACGACGCCGGCCGGGAGGAGCACCTTCTTCCCGAAGATCCACGCGCCCGTGTCCACGACGATGCCGCTCGTGCCCGCATCGTCGGTGGCCTCGTCGACCTTGCCGATCTCCCCGTCCACGGCCACGACCTCGAGGCCGACGAGGGCGTTCCCGACGAGCGCGTTGTCGTTGTACGTCCAAAGGTCGGTCGTCGACATGACCCCTCCTTCGTTTCGATTCAGACCTGCTAGGACACCTCGGGATGCCCCGCGGCTCTCGGCCGCAAACGAGGTTTCAGCCTTCGACCCGCTCCGCTCCGAGCCACCCGGCGAGCTCGTTCACGGCCTCGTCGAGCCTCGAGGTGTCGCCCCACGCTCCGAGGACGCGAAGCGTCTTCGTCTTGGGGTCGAACTTCGGCTCGGCCCGTCCGACGAGCCGGTCGCCGACCAGGAGCGGCAGCACGTAGTAGCCGTACTCGCGCTTCAGCTTCGGGACGTACATCTCGAGCCGGTAGCGGAAGTCCCAGAGCGCCTCGGCTCGGTCGCGGTCGTGGATCAGCCGGTCGAACGGCGAGAGGAGGGTCGCGCGGTCCGCTGACCGAGCCGTCCTTCGCGTCGGGGTGCGCGAACCAGCGGCCCTTCTCGTAGCGGATGCCGTACGCGCGGAAGCGCCGCTCGTCGAGCAGTTGCTCCGCCTCGGCGTTCGTGATCGTCTCCGTCTCGGGATACCAGTCGGCTGCGAGGCCCCAGAGCCGCTGCTTGCCGCGACGCCCGACGATGGCGACCTCGCCACGGCCGTGGAGGATGTCGAGCATGATCGACGTGTTGCGAGTGCCGTACCAGCCGTGCGACGTCCACGTCCGGACCGAGTCGTCGGCGAGCTCGCGCGAGAGCAGCGGCCCGCGCCGAGCAAGCTCGCGCAGGACGTAGCGCCGGTAGGCCGCGTTCGTCTTCAAGAACTCGGCGCCGCGGCGCTCGTGGGCGTACGTGCCCCGGTTCCGCCGGCGCATCCGGGCGCGGATGATCGGGAGCGCCTCGAGCGGCCAGATGAACGCTCGCCACTCGAAGAGCTTCTTCTCCTCCCAGAGCAGCCGGTCGAGCTCGGCCTGGTCGTACGTCTGTCCGAGCCTGCTGAAGAGGACGAGGTGCTGGGGCGGCGCGACCGTGGAGATCGGATCGAGCTGAAGGGACCCGAGCTGCCTCACCGTGTCGAGCACGTTCCGCGCGCTCCCGTCGAGGAGCTGCGCCCGAACCGCGATGCGCCGGGCCTCGTCGCGCGTAACCTCGACCGGCGTGCTCTCCGTCACGGACTTCGTTCTAGCGAATCTGCCGAGCCCGCCCGCCCGGGTGTTGGAGGTCGGCTGCGGCGACGGCAAGCTCGCGCGGAAGCTCGAAGCTTCGGGATACGACGTCCTCGCGATCGACCCCGCGGCGCCCGACGGCCCGCTCTTCCGGCGGATCAAGCTCGAGGAGCTCGAGGACGACGCCCGCTTCGACGCCGTCGTCGCGAACCGCGTCTTCCACCACATGGGCGAGGGGCTCGAGCCGAACCTCGAGCGGGTCGCCCGGGCGCTCGAAGGCGGCGGGCCGTTCGTCGCGGACGAGTTCGGCCCCGACCGGCTCGACGGGCCGACCGCCGACTGGTACGAGGGGCAGCGCCGGATCCTCGCCGCCGCGGGTCGGGGGAACGAGCGGCCCGGGGCCGCGGAGTGGGAGGCGCACCACAGCTCCGTCACGGCGTCTGACGTCCTCCTGGCCGCCTTCAGGCGTCGGTTCGAGCAACGGTCGTACGAGGAGTTCCCCTACCTCTGGCGGTATCTGGACGGCGTCGCGAGCGCCGAGCTCGAGCAGTCGCTGATCGACCTCGGCGCGATCCGGGCGCTCGGCTACCGCTTCGTCGGAATGCCGCGCGACCGTTCCGCGTTTCAAGACGTATGACCGACCTCGATCGGATTTTCGGCCCTGTCGCAAAGAGCGCCCGCTGCGCGGAGACGATGCGCGAGACGGTCGAGGAGCTCGTGCAGCTGGCCGTCGAGATCGCCCGCGAGGGGCGCGAGGGCCGCAAGATCGGAACGCTGTTCGTGATCGGCGACGTCGACTCGGTGCTCGACCAGTCGCAGCCGCTGCTCCTCGATCCGCTCTACGGCCACGCCGAGGAGCTCCTCGATGTGCGGCGGCCGGAGTTCCGGGAGACCGTGAAGGAGCTCGCGCAGCTGGACGGCGCCTTCGTCGTGAACAAGACCGGGACGTTCGTGTCGGCCGCGCGATACATCAGCGTCGATCCGACGACGGCGCTGATGCCGGGCCTCGGCACCCGTCATGCGGCGGCCGCGTCGATCACGAACGGAACGCGGGCGGTCGCGATCGTCGTCTCGCAGAGCTCGATCGTGCGTGTCTACGCGCAGGGCGAGATCCGCGCGGAGATCGTGCCGGAGCTGTTCCTGCTCTCCCGCGACGGGCTCTTCGCCGACGCCGCGGACGTCCGGCAGGTGCCGGAGGCCGGCATCACCTACGCGGTCGCGGACGCCTACGAGCCCTCTTAGCTTCTCTCGGCCTTCCAACGCTCGACCGCGTCGACGTCGTCGGTGACGAACTCGCGCGTTGCCGTCGAGCGAGACGAGGTAGAGGCCGGGCCGTTCGGGCCCGCCGCCGCACGCGCCGCCGTTGAAGAAGACGCCCGCCCTTCCGTCGTCGTTCCAGCCGACCGCGACGGTCTCGTAACGCGTCGGCGCGACGGGCCGCGGCTTGCGCGTGTCGACCGGCACGAAGAACGCGACCGGGATCTCGCACTCGGCCGTCCACTGCGCGAGCAGCGTCTTGCCGTCCGGCGAGAGCATCGCGTTGTGCCAGCGCCCGAGGCCCTTCAACGGCTTGACCTGCTCGAGCCACCCGGGCACCGATCCCTGCGCGACCGGGTAGAAGAGCGGCGCCGGATCCGGCCTCGGTTGCGGCTGCTGTGCGGTCGTCGCGGCCTGCTCGTCCGTGCCGCCGCAGCCCGCGAGTGCGACCGCGGCCAGGACGACCACGAGCCGCCTCACCGGTTGTGCGCGAGGTACTCGAGCAGGTCGGAGCGGGTGAGCACCCCGACCGGCCGTCCGCTCCGTGCCACGACGACGGCGTTCGTCCGGCCCGAGAGCGTCGCGAAGACGTCGTCGAGCGAGTCGCTCACCTCGACCGCCGGGAGCGGCGGCTGCATCGCGTTCGCGACGTCGTCGTGCAGCGCGTCCGGATTGCGGAACACGCGGTCCAGCAGGTCGCGGTCCTGGAGCGAGCCGATCACGTCGGCGAGCGAGTCCACCTCGCCGTCGCGAACGACCGCGAGCTGCGAGATCGAGTAGCGCTGCATCGCGTCGATCGCCTCGCCGACCTTCTGGTGGGCCGAGATCGTCACGAACTGCGGCACGTCGGCCTCCTCGAGCGTCTTCGAGCGAAGCAGCTCGTCGACGGTCGGCGCCGGGGCCTGCCGCTCGACGAACCCGTGCTCGAGCATCCAGTTGTCGTCGTAGAACTTCGACATGTAGGAGCGGCCGGAGTCGGGCATCAGCGTCAGGGTCCGCGCATCGCGGCCGAGCCGCCTCGCGACCTCGATCGCCGCCCAGACGGTCGAGCCGGTGGAACCGCCCACGAGCAGCCCCTCCTCGCGCGCGAGGCGCCGCGCCGTGAGGAACGAGTCGCGGTCGGAGACGCGCACCCACTCGTCGACGACGTCCGGGTCCATCGTCTTCGGCCACGTGTCCTTGCCGATGCCCTCGACGAGGTAGGGGTGGAGGTCGCCCTCGTTCTCCGCGGTGTAGACCGAGCCCTCTGGATCGGCGCCGACGATCAGCACCTCGGGCTTGTGCTCCTTGAAGTAGCGCCCGACGCCGGAGATCGTGCCGCCCGTCCCGACCGAGATGACGATCGCGTCGATGTCGCCGCCCTCCGTCTGCTCGAAGATCTCGGGCGCGGTCATCCGGTAGTGCGCCTCGGGGTTCGACATGTTCGAGTACTGGTCGGGCTTGAAGCCGCCCGGGATCTCCTCGGCGAGGCGCGACGAGACCGAGTAGTACGACTCGGGCGAGTCGTGCTCGACCGCGGTCGGCGTGATCACGACCTCGGCGCCGTACGCGCGGAGCATCGAGATCTTCTCCTGGCTCATCTTGTCGGGCATCACGAAGATGCAGCGGTAGCCCTTGAGCGCCGCCGCGATCGCGAGGCCGACCCCCGTGTTGCCCGACGTCGGCTCGACGATCGTCCCGCCGGGCTTCAGCTTCCCCTCGCGCTCCGCGGCCTCGATCATCGCGAGGCCGATGCGGTCCTTCACGGAGCCGCCCGGGTTCAGGTACTCGAGCTTGCCGAGGATCGAGCCGGGCACGCTCTGCGAGATCCTGTCGAGCCGCACGATCGGCGTGTTGCCGACGAGGTCGAGGACGGTGGGGTAGTCCCGCGCCACGCTGCGGGACCCTACCGTGCGCTTGGCAAGATCCCGCCATGAAGATCACGACCATCGGCAGGGGAAACATCGGCGGCGGGCTGGCCCGCCGCTGGCGGAACGCCGGGCACGACGTGACGGAGCTCGGCCAGGAGGGCGGGGACGCGTCGGACGCCGACGCCGTGCTCGTCGCGGTGCCGTCAGGCGCCATCGACGACGCGCTCTCGAAGGTCTCAGGGCTCGAGGGCAAGGTCGTCGTCGACGCGACGAACGCGTTCGGCGGCCGCGCCGAGGGCTTTCCGTCGCTCGCGCACCAGGTGAAGGCGCGCACGAACGGTCACGTCGCGAAGTCGTTCAACCTCAACTTCGCGCGGATCTACGACCGGATCGACGAGCAGGACCCGCGGCCCGGGAACATCTACGCGGCCGACGACGAGGCGCGGGAGGTCACGGAGCAGTTGATCCGCGACGCCGGCTTCGACCCGGTCTACGGCGGCAACCTCGACAACGCCCGCGCGATGGAGGACTTCCTCCCGATCCTCGTCGCGTACACGAACGACGCCGGCGGGCAGCCCTTCTACCGGTTCTGGAGGCCGTAGCTGCATGCTCCGCGATGATCAGTGGCACAGGCTCCGTGTTGGGTTGGTGCTCTCGTTGATCCTCGTCTTCGCCGGCATCGTGTTCGATTCGCTGTTCAGCGCGAGCTGGGCTCTGGATGACGGCGTTCTCGCAGCGGCGGCCGTAGTCATCGTGCTGGCCCTCTTCGGGATTCGCGGTCGCGGGCAGCTGTAGTGGCGGAAGTGGCGGCGGCCGGTGAACACCATCACCGCGCCCGCCGCCTCGATCGCCTCCGCGACCTCGTCGTCGCGGTTCGAGCTGCTCGCGCAGCAGGTGAAGGCCCGGACGAACGGGCCCGTGGCCAAGGCGTTCACCCTCGACTTCGCTCGCATCTACGACCGCATCGACGAGCAGGAGACACCTCCCGGACAGTTCGCCGCGTACGCGAACGACGCCGGTGCGCAGCCCTTCTACCGCCTCTGGCGACCGTAGCCCGGCTTCGAGCCGAGAATCTCGGACCCGCGTGCCGGCCGGGAGCGCACCGTCACGAGCGCTCACCGACCGCACACAGGGAGCGTCACGGTAGCCGCGAGGACCAAGGTCGCATCCGGCACGTTTGTGTCACACGCATAGCGTTTTTGCTATGCACAATGTCTCTCAGACCGGGCGACATTGGGTCGACCGGGAACCGTCACGAGAGGAAGAACGAATGAAAAAGGTTATTGCCGTGCTCGGTGCCGTTGCCCTCACGCTGCTGATCACGACCGGCGCGTTCGCGGCCAACAAGATGCTGACCGGCGCGAACATCAAGAACGGCTCGATCGGCGTTGTCGATCTCTCCAAGAGCGCGAAGGCGGCGCTGAAGGGTCAGCCGGGCGAGAAGGGTGCGACCGGCGACAAGGGCGAGACCGGCGCGACCGGCCTGCAGGGGCCTGCCGGCGCGGCCGGTGCAACCGGCGCGGCTGGCGCTCAGGGACCGAAGGGGCAGGACGGCGTCAGCGGGTACGAGGTTCGCACCTGGCGCTACTCGAAGGACGCCAGCAACACGGACATGGGTGCGGGGTACGTCGGCGTCGGCAGCGGCGCGATCGCCACGGTCGCCTGCTCGCCCGGCAAGGTCGCGATTGGCGGCGGGTACCGGTTCACGGGTGGTAGCGACGGGTTCAACTCGCCGGCACTCTCGGACGGAAGCGGCGTCGTCGCGTCGTTCCCCGGTCGCATGGACTGGGACACGAACACGGTCAAGCCGAACGACAACTCCGGCTGGATCGTGCAGGTCAACCGCAACGTGAACGCCGCAGACATGACGCTGTACGTCGTCTGCGCGAACGCCAGCTAGCAGTTCAGACCGGCCCCGGACGCCCGCGCCTCGGCGCGGGCTTCCGGGTCGGTTCGTAGTGGCGGAAGTGGCGGCGGCCGGTGAACACCATCACCGCGCCCGCCGCCTCGATCGCCTCGGCGACCTCGTCGTCGCGCTTCGAGCCGCCCGGCTGGATCACCGACGACACGCCGGCGTCGAGCGCGAGCTCCGGCCCGTCGGCGAACGGGAAGAAGGCGTCGGACGCGAGCGCGGCGCCGGTCAGGTCGTGACCGTGCTCCGTCGCCTTCTCGACCGCGAGGCGCACGGCATCGACGCGTGACTGCTGCCCGGCGCCGACGCCGACCGTCTGCAGGTCCTTGACGAGCACGAT
Source organism: uncultured Actinomycetes bacterium (assembly GCA_963737405.1). Taxonomy (GTDB): domain Bacteria; phylum Actinomycetota; class Thermoleophilia; order Gaiellales; family Gaiellaceae; genus JACCTU01. The sequence goes on along the minus strand of CAVTSL010000005.1, from coordinate 341,995 downwards.
CGCGTTCGACGTGACGTGCTTCGCGACGCGCCACGCGAAGAGCAGGTCGCCCCACTGCTCCTCCGACGGGTTGCCGGCGACGACGCGCATCCCCTCGCGGTCCTCGACGTCGAGGTCGCGGTCCTGGACGAGCAGGCCGCCGAGCACGCGCTTGTAGTCGCGTTCCCCGCGGTCGGGACGACGCCGCTCGTCGTCGGCGAGGATCCGCGTGCCCTGCTTCACGCGCAGGGCGTCGAGCGCGGCCTCGTCGTAGCCGGGCGCGAAGAGCACCTCGATGAACTGCTGCGCGAGCGCTGCGCCGAGCTCGGGCGAGACCGGGCGGTTGAGCACGACGATGCCGCCGTATGCGGAGGTCGGATCGGACGCGAGGGCCTTCGCATACGCCTCCTCGATCGTCGCGGCGACGGCGACGCCGCACGGATTTGCGTGCTTGACGATCACGCACGCCGGCAGCGTGAACTCGCGCGCGAGCAGGCGCGCGGCCGAGAGGTCGTTCAGGTTGTTGAACGAGAGCTCTTTGCCGTGCAGCTGCTCGACGCGCGAGAGGAGGTGGACGCGTGCGCCCGACTCCGCGTAGTACGCCGCGCGCTGGTGCGGGTTCTCGCCGTAGGCCAGCTCGGTCACCTTCGTGAACGACGGGATGAAGCCGTCCGGGAAGAGCTCGACCTCGTTGAACCAGCGTGCGATCGCCGCCTCGTAGGCGGCCGTCGTCGCGAACGCCTCGCCCGCGAGCCAGCGCCGCGTCTCGAGCGGGATCTCCCCGTGCTCACGCAGCTCGCGCAGCACGACCGGGTACTGGTCGGGCCGGCAGACCGGGGCGACGTGCGCGAAGTTCTTCGCGGCCGCGCGGAGCATCGACGGGCCGCCGACGTCGATCATCTCCACCGCTTCGTCCTCGCGGACGCCGTGCTTCGCGACGACCTGCGAGAACGGGTAGAGGTTGACGCAGACGAGGTCGAACGGGCTGATGTCGTGCTCGTCGAGCGTGGCGACGTCGTCGTCGCGGTCGCGACGGGCGAGGATGCCCGCGTGGATGCGCGGGTGGAGCGTCTTGACGCGGCCGCCGAGCATCTCCGGCGCCTGCGTGACGTCCTCGACTCGCTGCACCTCGAGGCCGAGCGCCTCGAGCGCCGTGGCCGTGCCGCCGCTCGCGACGAGCTCCCAGCCCGCGTCGGCGAGGCCGCGGGCGAGCTGCTCGAGCCCGGTCTTGTCATAGACGGAGATCAGCGCGCGCAGAGGTCTTTCACCACCTTCGGAAGGAGGCGATGCTCGACCGCCTGGATGCGCGCGCGGAGGCTCTCGACCGTGTCGGCGTCCTCGACCGCGACCCGCTCCTGCAGGATCACCGGCCCGGTGTCGACGCCCTGGTCGACGTAGTGCACCGTCGCGCCGGTCTCGCGCACGCCCGCGGCGAGCGCGTCCTCGATCGCGTGCGCGCCCGGGAACTGCGGGAGCAGCGCGGGGTGCACGTTGATCACGCGCTCGGGGAACCGGTCGAGGAACGACGGGCGCAGCAGATGCATGTAGCCCGCGAGGACGACCCACTCGACGCCCTGCGACGTGAGCCACTCGGCCATCGCGTCGTCGCGCTCGTCGCGGCTCGTGTACGCGTCGAGCGGGAACACCGCGGTCGCGATGCCCGCGGCTTCGGCTCGCGCGAGCCCGCGTGCCTCGGCGCGGTTCGACGCGACGGCCGCGATCGGCAGCCCCTCGTCGAGCAGCGCCTGCAGGTTCGTCCCCTCGCCCGAGACGAGGACGCCGATCACGCGATCACCCCGATCACGGTTCCGTCGGTTCCCGGCGGCGCGACCGCGCAGAACCCGATGCCGAGGTTGAAGACCCGGCGGAGCTCGTCCTCGCCGACGTGACGCGCGAGCCACTCGAAGACGGGCGGGCGTTCCCATGCGTCCCAGTCGACGTGCACGTCGAGCGAGTCGGGAACGACCCTCCTCAGGTTGCCCTCGATGCCGCCGCCCGTGACGTGTGCGAACGCGTGGGCGCGATCGCGGAGCCTCCGGACGTCGTCGAGGTAGAGCCGGGTCGGCGCGAGCAGGTCGGGCCCGTCGTAGTCCTCGAGCTCGAGGATGCGTCGCACGAGCGTGAACCCGTTCGCGTGAACGCCGGCGGAGGGGAAGCCGAGGATCACGTCGCCGCGCTCGACGCGCGAGCCGTCGACCAGCCGCTCGCGCTCGACGATCCCGACGCACGTGCCGGCGAAGTCGAGCTCCTCGTCGCGGTAGATCCCGGGCAGCTCAGCGGTCTCGCCGCCGACGAGTGCGCACCCGGCCGCGCGGCAGACTTCGGCCATTCCCTCGACGAGCTCGGCGACCTGCTCGAGCTCGATCCGATTCGCGGCGACGTAGTCGAGCAGGAAGAGCGGGTCGGCGCCGGTCGTGATCACGTCGTTGATGCAGTGCGCCGCGAGGTCGGCGCCGCAGGCGCGCAGCTGGCCGCGCTCGCGCGCGAGCACGAGCTTCGTCCCGACGCCGTCGGTCGACGCGGCGAGCAGGCGGCCGTCGTCGAGCGGGTGCAGCCCCGCGAACGCGCCGAACCGACGCGCACCTGTCGACTCGACCGCCGCGCGCAGCCGCTCGACGACCGCGCCGGCCGTTGCGAGCGAGACGCCGGACGACTCGTACGTCTGCCCCTCCACCTGAGACGCTGAGTCTACGATGGAGCCCTGACGATCGCGGAGCAGCTGGAGCAGGCGCGGACGTCCTGGGGCGACGAGGGCGAGGTCGTCCTCGACTCGGGGCTGACGTACGACGGCGATGATCCGGTGCGCGTCCGTGTCCGGAAGCGCGGGATTCGGATCGACATCTCCGACGACGGCGCCGCCGTCCGGAAGGCCGGCATCGAGGGCTGGCGCGAGACCGCGGAGCGGACCGTCGAGCTCGAGGGGTTCAACGTCAACCGAGCCGGCGTCGTCTTCGTGCCGGTCGTCGAGGGGCGCGACATCGGCTCGCTCGCCGAGCGCCTGGCCGCGACCTCGCTCGCGGTCTACGGCGAGCTGCTCGCCCAGGACGACTGACGGCGAGCGCTTAGAGAAAGAGCTCCGCCTCGAGCTGCGGCCGGCCCTGGGGGCCGCCCCCGCGGAACCGCACCATCGTGTCCCCGAGCGCCACGGTCGTCCCCTCGGGCGCGAGGCCGAGTACCTCGGCGAGCGCGCTCGCCTTCTGCTCCGCGTCGTCCGCGACCAGGTGGAGCTCCCCGAGCCGGAACTGCTCCCCGCCCTTCAGCAGCTCCTCGAGCCACTCGCGCGGCGGGTGCACCTCGAGCCTGAAGCCGCCGTTGGTCGAGACGAACGTGCGCCGCCCGCCGTGGTCCTGCACCCGGAGCTCGAGCTCCTCGGCGCGCTCGAGCGTCTCGTCGAACTCGTCGTCGTCGAGCGCGAGGCCGATGTGGTCGACGCGCGGGAGCTCCCACTGCCCGGGCTGCACGACGACGTTGACGCCTCCCCGCTCGAGCTCCGAGAGCCGCAGCTTGAAGCCGCGCCGCTCGAGCTCCTCCCACGAGACGCCCGACTCGAACGAGGTCAGGTCCTCGGCGATCCGCCCGTGGCGCGCGACGAGGTCGAACCCCAGCTTCCCGAGGTATCGCGCCTCGACCTGGCGCACCTTGCTCGTGACGAGGTGGTAGTGGAACAGGTGCACCGAAGAGCGATTCTAGAGTTCGACCGATGGGTGACTGGACGCTCGACCCGCTGCAGCTCGCTCCGATCGTGATCGTCGGCGTCGCGTACGGCGTGCGGGCGCGCACGCTCGAGCGGCGCGGGGCCCCCGTTCCGCGCTGGAGGATCGCGAGCTTCGCGCTCGGGCTCCTGCTGCTCCTCGCCTCGGTCGTCTCACCCGTGGCGGCGCTCGGGGAGGAGCGGTTCGCGTTCCACATGGTGCAGCACATCCTGCTCGGCGACCTTGCGCCGCTCGCGCTCCTCGTCGGTCTCAACGGCCCGCTGCTCCGACCCTTGCTCGCGCTGCCGCCGATGCAGGTGCTCCGCGTCCTCGTCCATCCGCTCGTCGCGCTGCCGCTCTGGATCGCGAACCTCTATCTCTGGCACCTCCCGTTCGCCTACGACGCCGCGATCGAGAACGGGTTCGTGCACGCGCTCGAGCACCTCTCGTTCTTCACCGCGGGGCTGGTGATGTGGGCGCCGGTCGTGGAGGTGCTTCCCGCGCCCGCGTGGTTCGGGTCGGCGGCGAAGCTCGCCTACATCGTCGTCGTGCGGCTCGTCGAGACCGTCCTCGCCAACGTCTTCCTCTGGTCGGGCGAGGTCTTCTACGACCCGTACGCGAACGTCGGGCTCTCCGACCAGGCGGCCGCGGGCGCGATCATGATGATCGAGGGCTCGCTCGTCACCTTCGCGGCGTTCGCCTGGCTCTTCCTCCGTCTCTTCGCGGAAGGAGAACAAAGGCAGGAGCTGCTCGAGGCGGGCGCCGATCCGCGGTCGGTCGAGCGCGCGGTGCGCTACGGCCGAGCCGACCACCTCTCGTAGGAGACCCGGAGCACAGGGAGAAACGAGGCGGACGCCCCCGAAAGGAGTCCTGCGATGTCCACCACGCCTCCCGACGAGCCGCCGCCCTCCGGCAGCTCCTATCCCTGGACGAACATGCCCGACGTGGCGCGTCTGCCGATCCCCGGCAATGCCGAGCTCCTCGTGTACCTGCTCGCGCTCATCGTCGCGATGCTCGTCACCTGGTTCTCCGACAGCCTCAGCACCGGGTCCTGGCTCGCGTTCTTCCAGTGGACGACGATCGCCTACATCCTGAGCCGCGGCGTCGCCAAGGCCAGCCGCGTGCTCGAGCAGTGAGCTAGCTCAGCATCCAGGTCTCGTCGCGGAGGAGCGGCACGGCTGCTCCTCCGCGCTCGATCCCGTCCACCTCGACGTCCGGCCCACCGACCATGAAGTCGGTGTGGATCGCCGAGACGTTGACGCCGAGCGCCACGAGCTCGTCGGCGTCGAGGTCGTCGGTGCCGTCCGTGCAGCCGGCGGTGTGCCCGTAGGCGATGTGGCACGTCGCGTTCTCGTCGAGCAGGGTGTTGAAGAACGTCAGGCCGGAGCGGCCGACGGGTGAGTCCTTGTCGACGAGCGCGACCTCGCCGAGGTGGGAGCCGCCGTCGGCAGCGAGCTGCGCGCGGACGACCTCCACACCCGAGGCCGCCTGCGCGTCGACGACGCGTCCTCCGTCGAACCGCAGCTCGAGCTCGCGCACGATCGTGCCCTGGAGCATGAACGGGCGGGTCGCGCGCAGCGTGCCCTCGGCGCGAAGGCGGTGCGGCGTCGTCAGCACCTCCTCCGTCGGGATGTTCGGCACGTAGCGCCTGCCGCTCGGCGTCTTCGCGTCGGCGTAGCGCCAGACCGACTGCTCGAGGAGGCCGATCGTCAGGTCGGTGCCGGGCCCGCGGAAGCGGACGGCGTCGAAGTCGCGCGCGTTCAGGTCGTCGGCGCGGGCAGCGAGCCGCTCGAGGTGCTCGTGCCAGGCCGCGACCGGGTCGTCGCGGTCGAGCCGCGCCGCGGCGGCGATCGCGTTGCCCAGGCGCTCGACGTCCGGCTCGCCGAACACGAGGTCGGCCCAGCCCGGCGTGGGGAAGGCGACGATCGTCCAGCTGACCTCGCCGGTCTGGATCATCGACAGGAACTTCGCCATCGCGGCGGTCGGGCGCGCAAGCGCGACGCGCCGCTCGGGCAGCGACTCGAACCGCCGCGGGTCGGGATCGCCCGTGACCGAGACGACGGCGTTCCCGCGCGCGGCCTCGAGCCGCTCGAGCGACCAGTCGGGGACGTACCCGAGCGTGTCCTCGCCGGCGTGCGCGATGCGCGCGGCCTGCACCTCCTTGTCGACGTAGACGACGTCGACGTAGCGGGCGCCCCGGCGGTACGCGGCGTCGGCGATCGCCCGCACGAGCGGGGCCGAGTCGACGAACGCGTCGACGAAGAGCACCTGGCCCGGGTCGAGGGCGACGCCCACGTCGACGGTCAGCCCGCCGTAGGCCTCCAGATCCATGTAGAAATCTCTATCAGACCTTGAGGCGCTCGAACCGGCGCTTGGCCGACTCGAGGGGCACCGCGGTCGGGTACTCCCGCGTCAGGCAGGCGCGGCAGAGCTCCGACTCCGGGCGGCGCGTCGCCTCCTGGAGCCCCTCGAGCGAGAGGTAGTGGAGCGTCGAGGCGCCGATGTAGGAGCGCACCGCCTCGACGGAGCGCTGCGACGCGACGAGCTCGTCCTCGTCGGCGAAGTCGATCCCGTAGAAGCACGGCCCGATCACCGGCGGCGACGAGACCCGAACGTGCACCTCGCTCGCCCCGGCGTCGAAGAGCATGCGCACGATCTGCCGCGTCGTGTTTCCGCGGACGATCGAGTCGTCGACCACGACGACGCGCTGCCCGGCGACCTCGGCGAGCGGGTTGAACTTGAGGCGGATGCCCTGCTCGCGGAGGCCCTGCTCCGGCTGGATGAACGTGCGGCCGACATAGCGGTTCTTGATCAGCCCCTCGCTGAAGGGGATGCCGCTCGCGCGCGAGAAGCCGATCGCGGCCGGCGTTCCCGAGTCGGGGATCGGCAGCACCAGGTCGGCGTCGACGGGCGCTTCCTCCGCGAGCCGCTCGCCCATCCGCACGCGGGCCGAGTGCACCTCGACGCCCGCGAGCCGGGAGTCGGGCCGGGCGAGGTAGAAGAACTCGAAGATGCAGAGCGCGCCGTCGCCGCGCGGCTCGACCGCCCGCACCGAGCGGATGCCGTCGTCGTCGATCAGCACGAGCTCGCCGCGGTCGACCTCGCGCTCGAACTGTGCGCCGACCAGGTCGAGAGCGCACGTCTCGGAGGCGACGACCCAGTCATGTCCCGAGGCGACCGATGCAGAGCGGCCGCATGCCGAGCGGGTCGCGGAACGCGATCAGCGTGTTCTCCGCGAGCGCGACGACCGAGAACGCGCCGTCGAGCTTCGCCATCGCGTGCGCGACCGCGTCGTCGAGCGGCGCCGGGTCGTTCGCGATCAGCGCGGCGATCATCTCGCTGTCGGAGGTCGAGTGGACGCGGATCCCCTGCTCGGCGACCTCCTCGCGAAGCTCGGCCGCGTTCGTGAGGTTGCCGTTGTGGCCGAGTGCGACCGTGCGCGCGCGGCCGTTGTGCACGATCGGCTGCGCGTTCGCCCAGTGCGTCGAGCCGGTCGTCGAGTAGCGCGTGTGCCCGATCGCGAGGTCGCCGCGGAGGCCGCGCAGCTTCTCCTCGGAGAAGACCTGCGTGACGAGACCCATGTCGCGGAGCGCGGTCAGGCGCCCGCGGTCCGAGACGGCGATGCCGGCCGACTCCTGGCCGCGGTGCTGAAGCGCGAAGAGCCCGAAGTACGCGATGCGCGCGACGTCGCGCTCGGGCGAGCGGATGCCGAAGACGCCGCACATCTAGAGGAGCGCCTCCCAGGCGTCGCGGAGCTCGTCGAGCGGCTTGCCGAGGAGCGCCGTGCCGCCGACGACGCCGATCTCCTCGAACTGTGCGCCGAGCCCGCCGACCCGGTCGGGCCGGCACGCGAGCAGGACGCGGGCGCCTTCCGGCACGTCGACCTCGGCCCCGACGCCGCTCCAGAGCGCCGCCTCGGCGAGCGCCGCCTTGACGCCGCCGGTCCCGACGTCGTGCGCGAGCGAGAGCTGCGGCGCGATGCGCGCGACGAAGCGGATCAGCCCCGCCTCGGCGCGGACGCCCTCCGCGCTCGCCGCGAGGATCGAGTCGCCCTCGCACCAGCCGCGCGGAACGCGGCGCACGTCCTGCACGAGCCCGACGCAGCCGACCACCGGCGTCGGCGGGATCGCGCGGCCGTCGGTCTCGTTGTAGAGCGAGACGTTGCCGGACACGACGGGGACGCCGAGCGCGTCGGCCGCCTCGGCGATCGCCTCGATCGCCTCCGCGAGCTCCCAGCCGATCTCGGGCTTCTCGGGATTGCCGAAGTTGAGGCAATCGGTGAGCGCGAGCGGGTCGCCGCCTGCGCACGCGACGTTGAGCGCCGCACCGAACACCGCCTGGAGCCCTGCGCGGCGCGGATCCAGCTCGCCGATGCGCGGGCCCTGGAGCGACACGGCGATCCCGCGGAGCGACGGCCGGAGCCGGACAACGGCGGCGTCGAAGCCGGGACGCCTGACGGTGCGCGAGCCGACGAGCTGGTCGTACTGGCGGTAGACCCACTCCTTGCTCGCGACGTTCGGCTCGGCGAGCGATCGAGCCGAGGGCGTACGCCGGTCTGCCGACTGCTCCTCCCGCTCGACCTCGTAGCGCGGGCACTCGTCGGTGAGGAGCCGTGCCGGGATCGCGCCGACGAGCTCGCCGTCGTGGAACGCGCGCAGCTCGCCGGTGTCCGTCACGTCGCCGACGACGGCATGCGCGAGCTCCCAGCGGTCGCAGACCTCGACGACGTGCGCGAGGAAGTCGCGCCGCACGACCGCCACCATGCGCTCCTGGCTCTCCGAGATCATGATCTCCCACGGCTCGAGGTCGGGCTCGCGCAGCGGCACGCGGTCGAGGTGGATGTCGATGCCGGTCTCGCTCGCCATCTCCGAGAGCGACGACGCGAGCCCGGCGGCACCGCAGTCCTGGAGCGAGTCGACGAGCCCGCGCTCGACGAGCTCGAGCGAGGCCTCGATCAGCTTCTTGCCGGTGAACGGATCGCCGATCTGCACGGAGGGCCGCTTGTCGGCCGACTCCTCGCCGAGCTCCTGGCTCGCGAGCACGGACGCGCCGCCGATCCCGTCGCGGCCCGTCGTCGCGCCGTAGAGCACGACCGCGTGCCCGGCCGTGCGCGCCTTCGCGCTCGTCAGGCGCTCCGTGGGGAGCAGCCCGACGCACATCGCGTTCACGAGCACGTTGTCGCGGTACGCGTCGTCGAAGCGCGTCTCGCCGCCCACGGTCGGGACGCCGACGCAGTTGCCGTAGTGGCCGATGCCCGCGACCGCGCGCCGGAACATCCAGCCGGGGTCGCCGAAGTAGAGGCCGTCGAGGAGCGCGATCGGGCGGGCGCCCATGGCGACGATGTCGCGCAGGATGCCGCCGACGCCCGTCGCCGCTCCCTGGAACGGCTCGACCGCGCTCGGGTGGTTGTGGCTCTCGACCTTGAACGCGACCGCCTCGCCCTCGCCGAGGTCGATCACGCCCGCGTTCTCACCCGGCCCCTGGAGGACGCGCGGCCCATCTGACGGCAGCCGCTTCAGGAGCGGTGCGGAGTGCTTGTACCCGCAGTGCTCCGACCAGAGGAGCGAGAAGACCGCGAGCTCGAAGTGGTTCGGATCGCGCTCCAGCAGCTCTCGGATTCGGTCGAACTCCCAGTCGGTGAGACCGAGCGCCCGGTGGAGCGGCTGTTCGGCGACCGCAGTCAGACGGCCATCCTAGCGTTGCCTCCGGCGGGCCTCGGTATCCTCCGAACCATGACCGCTGCGACCTTCGCCGGGCTCCTTTCGGACGACGAGCGGCTCCGCGTCTTCGCCGCCGTCGCCCTCGGCGCGACCACGTCCGAGGACGTCGCGCGTGCGACGGGCCTCGATGCCGGGCGCGTCCAGAGCGTCCTCCCACGGCTCGTCTCCGCCGGCCTGATCGACCCGGCCGAGGGACTGCACGTCCGCACCGAGTCCCTCGACGAGGCCTCGCGCGATCGGCCTCCGCGTCGCCGCGGTCTGCCCGGGGCGACCGAGGAGCAAGCGGCGGTCCTTCGGAACTTCGCCGAGGACGGACGCCTCCGCGCGCTCCCCGCCCGGGCAGCGCAGCGGCGGATCGTGCTCGAGTACCTCGCGGGCCGCTTCGAGCCGGGCCGGGCCTACACGGAGCTCGAGGTGAACGAGCAGCTCGCCGACGTGCACGACGACTACGTGACCGTGCGTCGACTCCTCGTCGACGAGCAGCTGCTCGAGCGGTCGGCCGGCATCTACCGCCGCCGCTAGTCAGGCGACGTCGACTGCGTCGGCGACCTCGGCCGCGAGCGCGCGGTAGGCGGTCGCGACCGCTCCGGTCGGCACGGAGAGGAAGACCGGCCTCCCTTGGTCGCCGGCACGGGCGACCGCCGGGTCGAGCGGCAGCGACCCGAGGCGGGTGACGCCCGCCGCCCAGAGCGACCGCTCCTCGGGCGCAGGCGGGAAGACCTCGACGAGCTCACCGCAGTGCGGGCAGACGAGGCCGGCCATGTTCTCGACGCCGCCGAGGACGCGTACTCCCGCGCTCCGAAGCATGTCGAGGACCTTGCGGCCGTCGAGATGCGCGACGTCCTGTGGGCCGACGACGATCAGCGCGCCGCCGAGGTCGACCATGCCGAACAGCTGCTGCTGGAGGTCGGCGGTGCCGGGCGGCAGGTCGATCACGAGCACGTCGAGCTCGCCCCACTCGACGTCCGCGAGGAGCTGTCGCAGCGCGCCCTGGAGCAGCTGCGCCGGCATCGCGAGCGCCTGGTCCTCGCCGATCAGGAACCCGACCGACATCAGCTTCAGTCCGTAGCGCTCGACGGGCTCGAGGGTGAGCGGCGCGCGGTCGAGCGAGCGCCCGAGCATCCAGCGCTCGAGCGGGATCGTCCGCTTGAGGTTCACCATCAGCGGGATGTCGGGGCCGTAGAAGTCGGCGTCGAGGACGCCGACCGACGAACCGCGCTCGAGCAGCGCGAGCGCGAGGTTGAGGGTGACGGTCGACTTGCCGACGCCGCCCTTCCCGCTCGTCACGGCGATCGCGATCACGGCGGCCAATCGTAGGGCTCCCGGCCGTGGGTAGCCTCGGGCGATGCGGGTCTACCTCACGCTGCTGCTGACGCTGGCCGCGATCTGGGGAGCCTCGTTCATGTTCATCGAGATCGCGCTCGACGACTTCGCGCCGACGACGCTGATGGCCGGACGGGTGGTCATCGCCTCGCTCGTCCTCGTCGGCCTGATGTTCGCGCGGGGCACGGTCGGGCGCCTCCGGCGGGCCGGGTGGCGCGCCTTCGCGCTCGGCGTGATCAACAGCGCACTCCCGTTCACCCTGATCGCCTGGGGTCAGGAGCACATCGACTCCGGCGTCGCCGCGATCGCGAACGCCACGTTCCCGATCTGGGTCGCGCTCCTCGCGATCTGGCTGGCGCACAGCGAACGCGCCACCGGCTTCCGCATTGTCGGGATCGTGGTGGGCCTCGTCGGGGTCGCGGTCCTGACGGGCGCGCAGCCCGACGTCGACGCGTGGGCGATCGTCGGGACGCTCGCGGTCGTCGTCGCGTCGATCCTCTACGCCGATCGCGAGCCTGCTCCTGCAGCGCCAGACCGAGCGGCTCGACACGATCACGCTCTCGACCGCGACGATGCTCGGCGCGACCGTGGTGCTGCTCCCGTTCGGCCTCGCGCAGGCGCCGTCCGATGCTCCGGGCTGGGAGTCCGTCGCCGCCGTCGTGGCGCTCGGCGTCGCCGGCACCGCCGTCGGGCTCCTCATCTTCATGAAGATCATCGGCGACTACGGCTCGTTCCGCGCCGGGCTCGTCACCTACCTGCTCCCCGTCACCGCGCTTCTCTACGGATCGCTCCTCCTCGACGAGCAGATCACCGGTTGGATGGTCGCCGGGCTCGGACTGATCCTGCTCGGCGTGGCACTCGGGTCCGGCGTGCTGCGCTTCGGTCGGAGCGCCGAGGTCGCCGAGCCCGCACGTCCGTGAACGTCACGATCCGACGCGCGCGGCCGGACGACGTCGACTTCCTGATCGAGTTGACGACGCACGACGAGGTCGACCCGTTCCTGTCCGCTCGCCGCGCGACCTCGCGCGAGGAGCTGCTCGAGGAGATCGAGCGCTCGAACGCCGAGCCGGACGACTTCGGCCGCTTCGTCGTCGAGGTCGACGGCGAGCGCGCAGGCGTGATGGGGTTCGCCGTCTCGAACAAGCGGAGCCGGGTCGCGCGGCTCGGCGGGCTCGCGATCCATCCCGACTTCCGAGGACGCCGCGTCTCCGACGAGGCCGCGCGCCTCTTCCAGCGTCATCTCATCCGCGAGCTCGGCTACCACCGGCTCGAGCTCGAGATCTACGGCTTCAACGAGCGCGCGATGCGGCACGCCGAGCGGTCGGGCTTCGTCCGCGAGGGCGTCAAGCGAAAGGCGTACCGCCGCCACGGCGAGTGGGTCGACGGCGTCCTCTACGGGTTGATCGAGGAGGACCTACCGCGCGAGCATCGACCGCTGGAGCCGGTCGAGGAAGAACAGCGCGGTGAGGAAGAGGTACGTCATCGTCGGCAGGAAGAGCGCGAACAGGCCGAGCGAGAGGACGAGCGGTGAGGTGCTGTCGCCGATGAACATCGCGACGCCTCTCGGTGCGAGCGCGAGGCCGACGCCCGCGAGGAGCACGTGCGCGCAGACGACGCGGAACGACGTCGGCCGCCGTTCGCCGAGCCTCACGTAGATCCAGAGAGCGAGCACGGCGCCTCCGACGACGAAGCCATGAACGAGGAGCGTCGAGCTCAAGCGGTCAGGCTCCCGAGGGGAAGTCGGCGGCTTCCGGGAGCGGCATCAGCCGAAGCGAGAGCTCGTCCCCGAGGTCGCGTTCGATCCGCGGTGGCGGGACGATCGCGAGGCCTGCGTCGGGGTGCTCGTTCGTCCAGTGCTCCAGCTCGGCGGCGAGGTCGGCCCGGCCGCCGTCGGCGAACGAGCCCAGCACGCTGACCTCGACCTCGTACGCGCTCTCGGCCGAGACCACGAGGTGGACGCGGCTGTCGAGGAACGCCACGAGCTCGGGCAGCAACCCTGGGTCGTCGATCCGGATCCGCATGTCAGAGGAGGATGCGAAGCGCCGTCTTCGCTTCGCAGCCGGACTCGACGAGCTCGACTGCGCGGTGGAGGTCGATGTCGACGCGGTCCGCCAGGAGCATCGCGTCGCGCTCGGAGTAGCCCGCGCGGACGAGCGCCTCGTAGCGCCAGCCGAGAACGAGCCGCTCCTCACGCCGATTCTCCGTTGCGACCATGGAACAAGCCTTGCGCGACCGGGCCGCCGATGCGCCGCCGGTTCGGATAGGAACGGCGGACGAAGGGCTAGCCGGAAGCGCTTCCCGCCCGAGCGCGGAGGAGGACCTCGACCGCGGGCTGGTCCTACGGCGAGTTCGAGGCGCGGCCCATTGACGTGATCCGTTCGTGGATGCACGATCCGGTCCGACGCGCTGCGGCAACGGCGCTCGTCAGGGGAGAGGAGATCACCGAGTGCCGATCAGGCTTCTGATCGCGGACGACCACAGGTTGATCCTGCGCGCGCTTCATCGCGTGCTCGAGACGGCCGACGACATCGAGATCGTCGCGGAGGCACGACGAGGCAGCCAGGTGCTGCCGCTCCTGCATCAGCACGAGCCCGACGTCTGCCTGCTCGACGTGCACATGCCCGAGATGGACGGGCTCACGTGCGTCGACCGGATCCGAAAGGCCGGAAGCGACGTTCGCGTCGTCATGCTGTCGGCCGCGAACGAGGCGCACCATGCGGCCGAGGCGCTCGAGCGCGGCGCAGACGCCTACATCTCGAAATCGGTCGATCCGGTCGAGCTCGCGGACGCGCTCCGGCGCGCGCACGGCGGCGAGCGGTTCGAGCTCGGCCTCGCGGACGAGCGTGCGACGCGCGACGACGCAGGCCTGACGGAGCGCGAGACGTCGATCCTTCAGGCGGTCGCGCGCGGTCTCTCGAATCAGGCGATCAGCGGGGAGTTCTGGATCACCGAGCAGACGGTGAAGTTCCACCTGACGAACATCTACCGCAAGCTCGGCGTCAGCAGCCGCACCGAGGCCGCGCGCTACGCGCTCAGCCGCGGCATCGCGGCCGCCTAGCCAGGAGGCCGCCAGCGCGGGATCGTCGCGCGGACGCTCGTCGGCCCGCCGGGGCGGCTCTCGAGCTCGAGCGTGCCGTCGAGCAGGCGGATCCGTTCGGACATGCCCACGAGACCGAGACGTCCGGCGTTTCGGGCCGCCTCGACGTCGAACCCGAGCCCGCGGTCGATCACCTCGGCGACGAGCTCCGTCTCGCCGGCCGAAACGATCGACCGTCGCGCTGTCGGCGCCGCTGTGCCGCGCGACGTTCGACAGCGACTCCTGGACGACGCGGAGCAGCGCGATCCTCTGAGACGGCGTGCAGCTGTCGATGTCGCCGGTCAGCTCGACGGCGACCTCGACGCCGTTCGCGGCTGCCTCTGCCGCCTCGTCTCGCAGCAGGTCGGCGAACGGCCGGCTGACGAGCGAGGTCGAGTCCATCGCGCCCGCGAGGCCGCGAACCTCGTTCTCGATCGACGCGAGCATCGCGAGAGCGTCGTCCAGGCGGAGCGCGACGAGCTCGGGCGACGCCTGCGTCGCCTCTGCGCGCAGCAGCCTGAGCTCCGCGGTCAGCGCCGCGATCCCCTGGAGCGGTCCGTCGTGCAGGTCGAAACCGAGCCTGGCGAAGAGGCGGGCTCCCGCCTCGGCCGCCATTTGCTCCTGTTCGGAAATCCGCGCGAGCAGGCGCGCCTGCTCTGCGAGCAGGGCATCGATCAGGTCATCCGTCGACGCACCCGCGCGCAGTTGCGCAGTGTGCTGGGCCGCAGCTTCCACCGTCAGGCGCATCGTAGGCGCGAAGCCCGGGATTCCAACCCCCCGCGAGGACAGGAGAGCTCAGGCGGAATCGCGGAGCTCGATGCGATCGCCGACCGACACTCCGCGGGCAGCCGCCTCGCCGGCGCCGAGCTCGAGCACCGAGCGCGCGCCGCGACACGCCCTGAGACGCCACGCGCCGACGTTCGCGTCGACGCGCAGCACGCGCAGCTCCGAGTCGAGGAAGACGACGTCGATCGCGAAGCGCATGAAGAACGTGTGCACCGACGACTCGCGCCGGATCAGCAGCCCTTCGCCGTCTCCGAGCGAGCGTCGTCCGAGCAGCCCTCGCAGCCGCGCGGCGAACGTCTCCGCGACGACGCACGGGTCGCAGACGACGTGATCCCCGACGAGCGCGACCGCCATCACGCAGAAGGGTCGCCGATCGCGCGTTGCGCGAACACCTGCGGAAGGTCCTAGGTCGGCCACCCCTCCCGCCGGTTCCCGCGCCCTGCTCCACCGCCTAAACCTCCGATGTCCCCGACGAGTGGTTCGGCGGGGTGGACACCAACAGGGAGGTTGGGATGTTCGAGCGGATGTCGCTCATGCTGGGCCGCCTCATGACTCGTGAGCGCCGAGGACTTCAAGCGCGAAGACGGTCAGGGCGCGACGGAGTACGCGATGGTCATCGGCTTCGTCATCGTCGGTCTGACGATCACTCTGGGACTCCTCGGCGGCAGCATCCAGGCGTTCCTCGGTCGTGTGGCCGCGGCCATCGACGGCTTGATGCCGTAGCGGCTGCGAGGAGACGAGAGGTGGGTTCCGGAGGAATGCAGACGAACGTCGCAACGCGGCGCTCCTCCGGAACCCCTTCCGTTCGCGGGCGGCTCCGGAGCGAGTCGGGCCAGGGCGTCGTGGAGTTCGGCATGGTCGTGCCGCTCCTCTGCGTGCTCGTGCTCGTGTTCGTCGACTTCGGCAAGGCGATGAACTACTGGCTCGACCTCAACCACGTCGCGATGGAAGGCGCGCGCAAGGCCGCCGTCAACCGCTATCCGACGGCCGGCGAGTACCAGACGTACATTCGCGACCGCCTCGAGACGACCGAGCTCAAGTCCGGCGGAACCGATGCGGTGCCGACCGGGGCGACGATCGCGATCTGCCTGCCGGAAGGCAGCGACGTCGGCGACCCGGTGACCGTGCAGGTGACCGTGGGCTACCACTGGATCCCGTTCATCGACAGCGGGACCTTCGACATCAAGGGCCGGGCGACGATGCGGCTCGAGCAGCCCGCCGACTACAGCGCTGTCGGGACGTGCACGTGAGCGACGTGCGCGGACTCGTCGTGGCACGCGAGGACGGGGGCGTGATCGTCCTCACCGCGCTGCTGCTGCCGTTCGTCTTCCTGCTGCTCTCGCTGTCGGTCGACGTCGGCAACTGGTGGGTGCACAAGCGCCACCTTCAGCTGCAGGCCGATGCGGCGGCGCTCGCCGGCGGCGCGATGTTCGGGAAGTGCTTCACCGACGCCTCGGCAGCGAACGCGGCGATCCAGAGCGAGGCGACGAAGTACAACGGCGCCGCCGGCTCGGTCTACAACGGCCAGGTCGGCAACGCGAACAAGGGCACGATCACCGTCCTCTACCAGAGCAAGACCTACGCCGCGGGATCGCACGCGCCGGACGACACCGAGACGCAGGCGCCCTGCGACACGGCGAGCCTCATGTTCGACGTCAAGGCGACCGAGGCGAACCTGCCGCTCCTCTTCAACATTCCGGGACTCGACTTCGTCCCGTCGATCAACGCGCACGCGCGGGTGCAGCTGAAGACCGTGATCCAGCAGGACGGGATGCTCCCCGTTGCGGTCCCCGACCTGCGCTTCAACTACGCGTTCGCGACGTTCGTCAACGAGGCGACCGGCGCGGTTCTCGCGACGAGCGAGCTCGTCAAGACGGGGACGTCCGGCGGCCAGCAGCTCTGGTCGTCGCTGGCCGGCGTGGACGTGCCGATCTCCGCAAGTCACATCGGCGTCCGGATCAGGCTCGTCGGCGGAACGACCCCGGCACGCCGTGCGGACAGCTCTACACCGAGTGCTACGACCTCGCCTCCGGGAACGGCGTCGTGCACATCCGCGGCTGGAGCAGCTCGACCGCGCCCGAGGTCCGGAACGCCTGGCTCCTGGCCGGCACGTGCGCCCCCGACGCGTACTTCGCGTCGGCCGACTGCTCCGCCGGCGTGCAGGCCGAAGTCGATCTCGGCTCGACGCATCCGCTGACCGGCTCGGGGGTGACGACGGAGGTGTGGGCGACGGTCGACGGCGCCGGCAAGTACCTGCTGACGCCGTCGGGCTCGAGCGGGCTCGTGAGCTGGTCGACGAACACGGGGCTTCCGCTCTCGGGCGGTGGGCCGCACAACGTCGCGCTCGCGTGGAGCTTCGAGCAGACGACCGGCACGTGGAACGGGAAGACCTGCAACAACAAGAACAACAACCCCTGCAAGGACAACGGCTCGCTCGGCGTCGTGCAGCGCGGGTTCGTCGCCTCGGAGGACCGCTCCGGCCCCGTGGAGCGCGTCCAGATCTCCGGCCCGGGCGTGACGTCAGGGGCGAACTCGTTCGAGCAGGGGACGACGCAGACGCTCGGGGTCAGCATCGCCGTGAAGGGCAACCTGCAGATCCAGTCGCAGGCGAGCGACCCCGTCGTCGAGCTCCGCGTCGTCGGGAGCCTGAACCAGTCGATCGACTGCGACCCGGCCCTTCCGAACCTGCGCGACGAGATCGAGAACGGCTGTGAGCCGTCGTACAAGATCAACCCGGGGCTCAGTTGCCCCGCGTACAACGCGCTCTGGAGCCTTCCGCAGCCGTGGGAGTGCGTGAAGTCACAGACCGGCGGCGCGGTCGGACAGGTCGAGCACGGGATGAAGGACCGGATCCTCGGCGGCGCCAACTCGTGCACCGCGCCGATCAACTGGCCGAACTTCGAGCCCGGCGACCCGCGGATCGTCCCGCTGATCATCACGCCGTTCGGCAGCTTCAGCGGGAGCGGCAACGACATCTTCCCGGTGATCGACTTCGGCGTCTTCTACGTCGTCGGCTGGAACGGCGACCCGTGCCCCGGCGCGCACTCCGTGCCGAAGGGCTACATCGCCGGCCACTTCATCAAGTACGCCGCGCCGAACCCCCACGGGGCGGGGGACGAAGTCTGCGACCCCACCTCATTGACCCCCTGCGTCGCGGTGATGACGCGCTAGCAACTGGAGGAGAACGATGGAACTTGCACACAGGCTTGTCTCGACGCGAAAGGGAACGCTCCTCGTCGCACTGCTTGCGGCGCTGCTCGCGGGCGTCTCGATCGTCGCGTACCTCAACCGCTACCGCGCGAGCCTCGAGGCGTCGGGTGCGCTCGTGACCGTGCTCGTGGCGCGCGAGTCGATCCCGAAGGGGACGTCCGGCACGGTGCTGGCGTCGAAGGCGCTCTACACGGCGACGACGATGCGCGAGAGTCAGCTCCGCGAGGGCGCGATCAGCGACCCGTCGAGCCTCCAGGGCACGGTCGCGACCCGCGAGATCTTCGAGGGCTGCGCAGCTCACGTCGGCCGACTTCGCGCCGGCCGGCGACTCGCTCGCGGCCGATCTCACCGATCGCCAGCGCGTCGTTTCCGTTCCGCTCGACTGCCGCGCATGGGATGGTCGGCGAGATCGAAGCCGGCAACCGCGTCGACGTCTACGCGGGCTTCAACGTGGTCCCGCTCGACCGGGCCGGGCGGCCGATCAACGGCGGACAGGCCCGGCCGATGCTGCGCCTGATCATGTCCGACGTGCCCGTCGTCGCCGTCGGTGAGAAGGCGGCCGGCTCCGGCTCGACGAACGTCAGCCTGAAGGTCGACGACGAGAAGGCGGCGCAGCTCGCGTTCGCGTCGGACAACGGCAAGGTCTGGCTCGCGCTGCGGCCGAGCGCCGGTGCGGTCGAGTCGCGTCCCGGGATCGTCACCGTCGAGACGATGCTGCTGGGCGTTCCGCCGGTGAAGGTGCTGCAGTCGGTCGGAGGCAACCGGTGAACGGGCTGAGGATCTTCGTCGCGCTCGAGGAGAGCATCGACTCGGGCACGATCCGCGGGGCGTTCCCCGCGGGCGTCCCGGTTCGGCTCGTCTCGCTCACCGACGCGCACGACCGCACGGCGGTCGAGCTCCAGGAGGCGGCGGACCTCGTCGTCGTGGGCTGCGCGGACGCGCGGGACGAGGCGCTCGAGCTGATCGGGAACGCTGCTCGCCAGCGGAGCGACCGACCGGTCGTCGCGCTGTACAGCGGAACGCCGAACGGGTTCCTCGAGCGCGCGTTCGAAGCCGGCGCCGACGACCTGATCACGCTTCCGCAGAACTCGTCGCAGCTCGCGTTCGCCTTCGAGAAGGCGCTCGCGCGGCGGCGCGGCTCAGCGCCGGCCGCGGCCCGCGGACAGCTCGTGACGGTGCTCGGGCCCAAGGGCGGGACGGGCAAGACGCTGACCTCGTGCAACATCGCGGTCGCGCTCGCGCTCGGTGGGGCCTCGACCGTGATCGTCGACCTCGACCTCCAGTTCGGCGACGTCGGGCTCGCGCTCGGCCTCAAGCCCGAGCGAACCGTCTACGACCTCGCCGTGTCGGGCGGCTCGCTCGACGGCGACAAGGTCGACAGCTTCCTCGCAGAGCATCCCTCGGGCGCGCGGGCGCTGCTCGCGCCGCTCCGGCCCGACCAGGCCGCCGCCGTGACGGTCGCATTCCTCCGCGAGGTGTTCGAGATCCTCCGCTCACGGTACGACGTGGTCGTCGTCGACACGCCTCCGGCGTTCACGCCCGAGGTGATCGCTGCCGTCGACAACTCGTCCGAGCTCTGCGTCGTCGGCATGCTCGACGCGCTCTCGCTCAAGGACACGAAGATCGGCCTCGAGACGCTCGCGCAGATGGGCTACGCCTCGGAGGACCTGACGCTCGTGCTCAACCGCGCCGACACGAGCGTCGGCATCAGCGAGCAGGACGTCGCGCAGCTGCTCGGTCGGCGGCCCGACGTGCTCGTGCCGAGCGACCGCGCGATCCCGCGGGCGATCACGGCGGGACAGCCGATCGTCGTCGCGGAGCCGAAGTCGAACGCCGCGAAGGCGTTCACGGGTCTCGCAAACCGCTACGTCGACGCCGCTTCGAATGCTGTCGCTCCGGTCGAAACCAACGGCTCGCGACGGCGGATGCTCGTCGGGAAGCGGAGCTGACCATGGAGCTGCACGAGAGACTCTCGAGCAACGGCTCCGCAGCGGCGTGGGGCAACGGCAACGACCCGTTCGCCGACCTGAAGAACCGCATCCACCTCGCGCTCGTCAGCGAGCTCGGCCCACGTCTGTTCGACGTCGCCGACAGCGACGCCGTGCGTGACCGCGTCCAGTCCGAGATCGACGATCAGCTGCGCCAGGAAGTTGCGCTGTCGCGGGACGATCGCGACCGGCTCGCCGGCGAGATCGCCGACGACATCTTCGGCTACGGGCCGCTCGAGCGGCTGCTGTCGGATACCTCGATCTCGGAGATCATGGTCAACGGGCCGCACGAGATCTTCATCGAGCGCCAGGGACGGATCTCGGAGACGACGCTCCGCTTCACCGACGCGTCGCACCTCCGCCGGATCATCACGAAGATGGTCGGCCAGGTCGGACGGCGGATCGACGAGTCGTCGCCGCTCGTCGACGCGCGGCTGCCCGACGGCTCGCGCGTGAACGCGATCATCCCGCCGCTCTCGCTCTCGGGCCCGATCCTGACGATCCGCAAGTTCCGGCAGGACCGCTTCGACATCCCCGAGCTCGTGCAGCTCGGAACGCTCTCACAGCCGGGCGCCGACTTCCTCAGCCGCTGCATCGAGGCGGAGCTGAACATCCTCGTCTCGGGCGGAACCGGCTCGGGCAAGACGACGCTCCTCAACGCGCTGTCGGGGGCGATCCCCGAGCGCGACCGCATCGTCACGATCGAGGACGCGGCCGAGCTTCGGCTCGCGCAGCAGCACGTGCTCCGGCTCGAGTCGCGCCCGAAGAACATCGAGGGCGAGGGCGAGATCACGATCCGCGACCTCGTCCGCAACGCACTCCGCATGCGGCCCGACCGGATCATCGTCGGCGAGGTCCGCGGCGCCGAGGCGCTCGACATGCTCCAGGCGATGAACACGGGCCACGAGGGCTCGCTCTCGACGGTCCACGCGAACTCTCCGCGCGATGCGCTCAACCGCATCGAGACGATGGTGCTGATGGCCGGCTACGAGCTCCCGCTGCGGGCGATCAGGCAGCACGCCTCGTCGGCGCTCGACCTGATCGTCCATCTCGACCGGCTCGACGACGGTTCGCGCCGCGTCGTCGAGATCTCGGAGGTGCAGCGGATGGAGGGCGAGATGATCACGCTCCACAAGCTCTTCGAGTTCAAGGTCGACCGGATCGACGCCGAGCGCAAGATCGTCGGCGAGCTCCGGCCCACGGGCCTTCATCCCGGCTTCCTCGGCAAGTTCGAGCGTCACGGCATCGAGCTGCCGCTCGACCTCTTCGGCGGCCCGCACCTCGCGGCGGCCGGCGCGGGGTGGCAGTCGTGATGCGGCGGCGTCTCGCGGCGCTCGGCGCGCTTCTCGCCCTCACCGCGGCGGCGGTCCCCACCCTGGCCGCCGGCGCGGTGCTCGAGATCGCTCCGGTGACGCGGCTGCCGTTTCCCGAGCGCGGCTACGTCGTCAGCTCCCCCGACGGAGCCGCGCTCGACGCGTCGTCGGTCCAGGTGCGCGAGAACGGCGCGCTCGTCCGCGACGTTCGGCTGTCGCCGCTCGCGGCGAGTGGGCTCCGGTTCGGGGCGGTTCTCGCGGTCGACGCGAGCAAGAGCATGGCCGGCGCACCGTTCACGGCCGCGATGGCTGC
Source organism: uncultured Actinomycetes bacterium (assembly GCA_963737405.1). Taxonomy (GTDB): domain Bacteria; phylum Actinomycetota; class Thermoleophilia; order Gaiellales; family Gaiellaceae; genus JACCTU01. The sequence continues at coordinate 320,595 of CAVTSL010000005.1, read as the reverse complement.
GGCGCGCACGTTCGTGGACGAGCGCCAGGAGGGCGCAGAGCTGGGGTTCGTCGCGTTCAACGGCGACGTGACCGTGGTGCAGGCGCCGACCAGCAACGCCGAGGCGCTCGCAGCTGCGTTCCGCAACCCGCCCGACCTCGCGTACGGCACGCGGATCTACGACGCGCTCGATCGCTCGGTCGAGCTGCTGCGCGACTCGCGGATCTCGGCGGGCTCGATCGTCCTGCTCTCGGACGGCGCGGACGTCGGCAGCGGCTGGGGCGTCGACCACGTCGTCGCGGCCGCCGAGCGCGCCCGCGTGCGCATCTTCACCGTCGGCCTTCGCTCCGGCGCCTACGACGGAACAGCGCTCCAGGAGATCGCGCGCCGGACCGGCGGTTCGTACGCCGAGGCCAGCTCGGCCGACGAGCTCGACGCGATCTACGCGGAGCTCGGAAGGCGGCTCGCGAGCGAGTACCTCATTCGGTACCGCTCGGACGCCCGGCCGGAGTCCCGCGTCGCCGTCGACGTCGAGCTCGCCGGCGCCGGCACGGCGACGGCCGACTACGTCGCGCCGACGCCGGCGCGCATCGACCCGTACCACCGGTCGCTCGTCTCGCGCTTCGTGCTCTCGCCGGCGTCGATCGTCCCGGTGGGACTCGGGTTCGCCGCGCTGCTCGGGTGGGCGCTGCTGCTGCTCGCACGCGGCCCGAAGCGGAACGTCGTCGAGCGCATCGGTCACTTCTCTGCGGGTATCCCGACGAGCCTCGCCGCGTACGAGCGCGCCGTCGTCGGCAAGGCGCTCGCCGAGAACCGCTACACGCACGGCTGGTGGGCGCGGCTCGAGCAGGACCTCGAGATCGCACGGCTCGACTGGACAGCGCGGAAGGTCGCGTTCACGACGGCCGGTGCGTCGCTCGTGCTCGCGATCGTGCTTGCACCGGTGTCGCTGGTCCTCGCGCTCTTCGGCCTTGTCGCCCCGCCGGTCGTCGCGCACACGATCGTGCGCTTCAAGCTCCGGGCTCTCCGCGACGAGTTCGCCGATCAGCTCCCGGACGCGCTCCAGGTGCTGGCCTCGGCGCTCCGCGTCGGCCACAGCTTCAGCGGCGCGCTGGACGTCGTCGTCCAGAACACGAGAGAGCCGGCGCGCTCAGAGCTCAAGCGCGTCGTGCAGGACGACCAGCTCGGCGTTCCGCCGGAGGTCGCGATCAGAAAGATGGTCGACCGGATGCGGAACCGCGACCTCGAGCAGGTCGCGCTGCTGGCCGAGCTCCAGCGCACCGCCGGCGGCAACTCGGCCGAGGTGCTGGACACGGTGGTCGAGACGATCCGGCAGCGCGGCGAGCTTCGCCGACTGGTGCGCGCGCTCACGGCTCAGGGCCGCATGGCCCGCTGGATCCTGACGGCGCTGCCGATCGGACTGACCGTCTTCATGTGGTTCATGCACCCGGACATCATGAGCACGTTCTTCACGAGCGGGCTCGGCCAGGTCGCGCTGCTCATCGCCGTGGCGATGGTCGCGCTCGGCTCGCTCATCATCCAACGCATCGTCGACATCGACGTCTAGGGAGGCAACGTGACCCTGTTCCTGCTCGCCGGACTCGCCCTCATCGCGGTGTCGTGCGTGCTCGTGCTGCGTTCGGTCTCGCTCGCGCGGTCGCGTGAGCGCGCGACCCTCTCGCAGATCCGTTCGTACGGCTTCAGCCCACACGTGCCCACGGTCGGCGGGTCGCTCGACCTGCGAACCGTCGTCGACACCGCCGCCTCGAAGGCCGGCGGCCGCCTCCTTCGCCGCTTCGGCGCCGAGCGGCAGCGCTCGCTCCGGCGCCAGCTCGACGCTGCCGGGATGTACCGCACGTCGACGGCGACGTTCCTCGGCTACCGCATGCTGGGGATCGCCGCTCCGGTCGGCCTCCTCGTCGTCGGCAGCCTCGACGGTGCGCTCAGCGCACGCGCGATCCTGCTCGGCGTCTGGGCGCTGGCGCTCGGCTGGTTCCTTCCCACGCACATCGTGAAACGCCGAGCCTGGTCGCGGATCGAGCGGGTCGACAAAGAGGTGCCCGAGCTCGTCGACCTGCTCGTGACGACGGTGGAGGCCGGAGTCGCGTTCGCGTCGGGCATCCAGCTCGCCGCCCGGAGCATCCAGGGCCCGCTCGGCGACGAGCTCCGGCTCGTCCTGCAGGAACAGAGCCTCGGGCTCACGCCCGTCGAGGCGCTGCGCAACCTGTCCGGGCGGGTCGACAGCTCGGCGCTCCGCGCGTTCACTCAGGCGCTGATCCAGGGCGAGGCGCTCGGCGTCTCGATCGGCAAGGTGCTCCGCGACCTGGCGATCGACATGCGCAAGCGTCGGCGTCAGGCGGCCGAGGAGCGCGCCCAGAAGACGCCGACGAAGATCCTCTTCCCGCTCGTCGGGCTGATCTTGCCCGCGATGTTCATCCTCACCCTCGGGCCGGTGCTGGCACAGGTCATCAAGTTCTTCGGCTCGGCATAGACGACGGAAACGCTCAACCGCGCTTGCGGAGCGCCCGATAGAACGGATAGGTTCGTTGTCGGTCGACTCCGGGAAGGAGAGCGCGGTTTGGGCGTTGCAGGGCTGCTACTCGCGATCGTCGCTGCGTCCGCGCTGCTTGCGCTCTGGTCGTACCTGCGCTGGCCCGGGGCCGCCCCGAGCAAGTACGGCGACGCCATCGTTCGCGTCCTCGTCGCGTTCGTGCTCCTGCAGGTCGGCACCGTTGCGCTCGACGCAGCGGTCGGCGCCTCGCCGGTAGCGGCCGTCCTCGCCGTCGTCGGCGTCGTCGCGCCGGTGCTCGCGTTCATGTTCCTCGCCTCGATCTGGATCCTCAAGCTCTTCGCTGAACAGCTGAAGGGCTACGTCTAACCGGTTTAGACCAGGGTCTAGCTCAACCGAGGGACGTCTCCTGGGAGAGTCCCTGCATGCCGCGGATCAGGGTGGTGCTGGCGGACGATCACCGTCTCGTGCTCGAGGCCGTGCAGGCGATGCTCGAGGACGACGGGGACTTCGACGTCGTCGCGGTCGCGGAGTCGGCGCGGCAGCTGCTGCCGCAGGTGGCGCAGACCGCTCCTGACGTCGTCGTGCTCGACGTCGCGATGCCCGGGACCGACGGCTTCGCCTGTCTGCGCGAGATCCGGGAGAAGCACCCGCGGGTGAAGGTCGTGATGCTCTCGGGCCACGACGAGCCGCGCATCGCGCAGCGTGCGCTCAGGCTCGGCGCGAGCGCGTACGTTCGGAAGCAGGTGGATCCGCGCGACCTCGCTTCCGTGCTGCGGCAGGCGGTCGAGGAGACCGTCGCCTCGCAGCCCGAAGCGCTGCAGGAGAGCGGAGAGCGGGACGATGCGGCGGCGCTTCTGACCGTGAGCGAGCTCGCCGTCTTGCGCGCGCTCGCGCGGGGTCTCGTGAACAAGCAGATCGCGGCGGACCTGAAGATCGCGCCGCAGACCGTCAAGTTCCACCTGACGAACGTCTACCGCAAGCTCGGCGTGGCGAACAGGACCGAGGCGATCCGCTTCGCGTTCCAGCACGAGCTCGTCGAGCCCGAGCTCGTCTCCGTCTAGCTAGACGAGCTCGGCGGTGACGCCGCGCGTTGTCGACCAGGCGCGGAGGAAGAACCCGAGCTCGAGCCGCGCCTCGGCCTCGTCGCTCGCCGCGCGGTGCAGGACGACGAGCGTGTTGTCGCCCGTCCGGGCGCACAGGCAGTCGCCGGCGACGAGTGCCTCGACGAGGTCGTCGCCCAGGGCCGGAGAGCTGAGCCGAACGCGCAGGGGTGGGGAGGGGTCCACGCCGCAATTATCGAAATCCGGGCAGCCGGCTCGCTATGGACGGAGGGCTGGGTTGCCCCATCCGACGGCCAGTTCGGCCGAATCACCCTTGGGAGTGATCCGGTGGGGCTGCACGAGACCCAGAATGCATCGGAAGGCACGAAGCGGGCACGAGAAAGAAGGTTCTGCGGCGATGGGACAACTGAGGCTGTTGGTGGTCGACGACCATCAACTGATGCTCGAGGCAATCCGGTCGGCGTTGGCCGGAGAAGACGAGATCGAAGTCGTGGGCGAGGCGCGCTCGGGCTACGAGGCGCTCGTGCTCGCGCGCGACGTCGCGCCCGAGATCGTCCTCCTCGACCTGAGGATGCCGGGGATGGACGGCATCCAGGTGCTCGATGAGCTGAAGAAGCGCTTCCCCGCCGTCCGCGTTGTCGCGCTCAGCGGGAGCGACGACGAGGAGCTCACGCGTGAGGTCCTCGCCCGGGGCGCGAGCGCGTTCGTCTCCAAGAGCGTCGATCCGCGCGACCTCGCGGGGGTCCTCAGGCAAGTCGCCGAGGGAACGGTGACCTCGAACGTCGTCGACTCCGGCGAGCGCCGAAGCGAGCGTGCGGCGCGCGAAGCCGGGCTGACCGAGCGCGAGTCCGAGGTGCTCGCGGGGCTCGCGGAAGGCCGTTCGAACAAGCAGATCGCGCTCGAGCTCCGCGTGAGCGAGCAGGCGGTCAAGTACCACCTGACCAACGTGTACCGCAAGCTCAGAACGTCCGGCCGCGTCGACGCGCTTCGGCGCGCGAACGAGCTCGGCCTCGTCGACGCGCGCGCACCGCTCTCGCTCTAGGAGGGTTTGGTGGAACGGGCCTCGTTGCCGGGGTGCGATGGGTGGTGCGAGGCAAGGACGCAGGGAGCGTTCGTATCCAGTGGATACGGGCGCGACTGAGGACGCGCATCGCGCCGCCCAGCGGCGGCACAGCGCCTGTTTCGCCAAGCCCTCCTAGGGCAGCTGGACAATCGGGTCGACGGTGGCGACCCTGTGACCCTGCTCATCGACCTCGTCGCGGCATCGCGCGCCGTCGCAGCGGAGAGCTCCCGCTCGCGGAAGGTCGCGATCCTCGCGGAGCTCCTCCGCGGGCTCGACCCGACCGAGGTGCCGGTCGCGGCCGGCTTCCTCGCGGGCGTCCCCCGTCAGGGGCGAGTCGGTGTCGGGTACGCGACGGTCTTCGGCGTCGACGTGGCGCCGGCGGCCGAGCCGTCGCTCACGATCGGCGACCTCGACGGTGCGATCACGGACGTCCAGGAGGCGACGGGGCCCGGTTCTGCCGGGCGGCGACGCGAGATCCTCCGCGCACTGCTCGAGCGTGCGACGGACGACGAGGCCGACTTCGTCAAGCGGCTCTTCACCGGCGAGTTGAGGCAGGGCGCGCTCGCGGGGCTGATGGTCGACGCGATCGCGAAGGCCGCTTCCGTCCCCGGAGAGCTCGCGCGCCGCGCGCTGATGCTCTCGGGCGACCTCACGCGCACCGCCGAGATCGCGATGACGTCCGGCGAGGAAGGCCTGCGCGCGGTCGGGTTCGAGCTCTTCACGCCGATCTTCCCCATGCTCGCGTCGACCGCGGAGAGCGTGGGCGACGCGATCGACGCGTTCGAGCGCGCCTCGGTCGAGTGGAAGCTCGACGGCATCCGCATCCAGATCCACCGCCGCGGCGACGAGGTCCGCATCTACACGCGGAACCTCAACGACATCACGCACGCGCTGCCCGGCCTCGTCGAGGTCGCGCGACGGCTACCGGTGCAGCAGGCCGTGCTCGACGGCGAGGCGCTGTGGATGGGCGAGGACGGCCCGGCCGCGTTTCAGGACACGGTCTCGCGAATCGACAACGAGGCGGCGCCGGAGGGGATCACGACGTTCCTCTTCGACGTGCTGCACGTCGACGGGGAGGATCTGCTCGACCTGCCGCTCGAGCAGCGGGCGGCGCGGCTGGACGCGATCGCTCCCGAGCTCAGGATCCCGAGCGTCCTCACCGACGATCCGGAAGAGGCCCAGCGGGTGCTCGACGAGGCGCTCGAAGCGGGGCACGAGGGCGTCGTCGTGAAGGACGCCGCGTCACCGTACGCCGCCGGCCGGCGCGGCAAGGCCTGGCGCAAGGTCAAGCCGGTCCGGACGTACGACCTCGTCGTGCTCGGCGCCGAGTGGGGCCACGGGCGCCGCCGCGGGTGGCTCTCGAACCTCCACCTCGGCGCGCGCGACGCCGACACCGGCGGCTTCGTCATGGTCGGCAAGTGCTTCAAGGGACTGACGGACGAGCTGCTCACGTGGCAGACCAAGGAGCTGCTCGCGCGCGAGACGCACCGCGAAGGAATCGCCGTCTTCGCGCGTCCCGAGCTCGTCGTCGAGATCGCGCTCGACGGCGTCCAGTCCTCGACGCGCTATCCGGGCGGTCTCGCTCTCCGCTTCGCGCGGGTCAAGCGCTACCGCCCGGACAAGCGGGCCGAGGAGGCCGACACGATCGACGACCTCCGCGCGCTGCTCAGTCCAGCGCGAACAGCAGGAACTGCGTGAACTGCGTCGCCGCGAAGTTGTTGTCGCTGACGAGGACGAGCGAACGGCGCCCGTCGGGCAGCGTGGGGCCGATCGCCATGCCCTCGACGTTGTCGAGCGGGATCCCGAGCGTGCGCAGGTCGAGGAGCAGCGTCTTCTCCGCGGGGCGGACGCTTCCGAGCAGCCCGGCGAGGCTGTCGAAGCCGTTCACGTCGTCCGCTCCGGGGAACGCGACCGAGTAGAGCTTGATCGTGTTCCCGGTTCCGGGCGCGCCGACCGAGAACGAGCGCTCCATCGAGAGCATGAACCTGTCGTTGAACGGGAGCAGCTCGACGAGGCCGCTGACCGAGAACTGCGTCGGCGGTGAGGGCGGCTCGGCGACCGGGTCGTCGAAGTAGACGTACTGCGCGTCGAGGTTTCCGGTCGAGAGGTTGTAGCGGAGGATGCGCGAGGCGCTCCCGCCCGCGAGCGTCGCAGCAGGGCCGTCCTGCACGAGCGCGTTCTCCATGCCGACGAACAGGTGTCGTCCGTTCGGCGCGACCGCCGCCGCCTCGAAGGCGAGGTTCTGGCGGATGCCGTGCGTCGGGCCCGTCGGCTCGAACGCACCGGGAACGGGCAGGTCGCCGAGGTACGTCCCGCCGCGCGTGTACCGGCGCACCCACGCCGGGATCTGCCGCGTCGCGAAGCCCTCCGACGTGACGATGAGCTCGCCGCTCTTCGCCAGCGTCAGCCCTTCCGGGTCGAGGCTCTGCGCCGGGTACGGAGCGCCGCCGGGCGCGAGCAGCGTCGTCACGCCGAGGAACGCGACGTCGCCGTTGTCGAGGTGGCCGTCCGAAAGGTCGACGCGAACCGTGTAGAAGCGCGCCGGGTTGAACTGGCTCGGGTCGTCCGAGAGCGTGTAGAAGACGCCGCGCTCGGCGTCGTAGGTGATGCTCGAGAGCCCGCCGATCGTCGTCCCGGCGAACATCGCGCCGGTCGGGACGATCGCCTGCCCGAGGAACTGCAGCCCCGGCGGCTTCGACCCGTCGCTCGCGTTGGCCGGAACGCTGCCGGCCGCACATGCGACGACCGTCGCGATCAAGACGAGTGACTTCAGACCTCCACGCATCGCCCCTCCGTTCCTGGCAGAATCGAGCGCCGCAGTCCGCGAACCCTAAATGGTCACTCGATGACCCGCCTGGCGATGGCGGGCGGCTCGCGGCCGGCGAGGAGCCAGCCGGCAGCGGTGGCGGCCAACGGCACGCCCGCGACTGCGAGCGCGAGATAGAGGACCGGCACGTCACGCAGATAGCCGAGGTCGTCGTAGTACAGCGCCGCGAGAACGACGTAGGCGCCGGCGACGCCGAGGAGGGCACCGAGGAGGGCGAGCGCGCCGGCGGTGGTGGCCGTCAGCGTGCGGCGGATACGAGACGTGGCTCCTGCCGCAGTCAGGGTGCGGAGGTCGCCGGCGCTCTCGCTGCGGATCAGCCCGACGGTCAGCGCGAGGATGGCGAGCGCGAGGAGCGCGCCGGCTGCGGTTGCGATGCCCTTGGCCGTCGCGAGTGACTGCCCTTCGTCTCGGACCTCGATCGTGAGGCCGGCGTCCGCCGCAACATCGCGAGCGGCAGCGATCTGGTCGCTCGTCAGTGGGCGGCTCGACTCGACGAGCCAACCGGCCGGGATCTGCTTCCAGCCGTGGCGGCGAAGAGCCGCGAGAGTGATGAAGTTCGGCGGCGTCCGGCCGCTGCCGGAGCCGAAGAGATGTTCGCCTACCTCGATCTTCTTGACGTTCGCGACCGCGAACTCCCGACGGCTGATCATGCTCGGGATGACGAGCTGGTCGGCCGCGACGCTGCGGTCGAGAAGGAAGTCCGTGCCCGGATCGAGCGCGGCGGGGTCGATCCCGAGGTACTCGAGCACCGCAGGCGTCGCGACGTAGAGCTGCGACCGGCTGCGGTAGCTCTTCCGCCCCTCGGGAGTGGTGGATGCCTTCGTGAGCTCGATCGTGGGAAAGAATCGGGTCCCGCCCGCGGCCCCGGGAACCGCGCCCGGTTGCACGGCCTTGCGGAGCGGGATCAGCGTTGCCCGGTCGAGTTGGGCGGCGACCTGTCGGGCGCCTGTGGCCAAGCGGCCGAGCTGAGCGACCGCGTCGACCGGAGTGAGCTGTCGTTCCTCCGGTGGGCCGAGGTACACCCGGATCTGGCGGTCGGAGAGGCTGGGCGGCTCGGCTGCGGCCTTCGCCTCCTCGGCTGACGCGGTGACGACGACGGCCGCGGCGATGCCGAGTGCGAGTGTGACCGCAGCGAGCGCGGCTCCGGAACGGGCCTGGTACCGGCCGAGGTCACGCAGCGCCAGTCGCGGCGCGATCGAGAGTCGTCCGGCCAGGGCGGAGAAGATGCGGATCGCCGGCGGGCCGAGGAGGAGGCAACCGAGGATCGTCGCCAGAAGCCCCGCGACGATGAGCACCGGTCTGTCTCGATCGGAGAGCGCGAGCGAGCCGATGCCGACCGCGATCAGGGCTGCGGCGGCGATCGCAGAGCGGCGTGCAGGCCGCGGTTTGGGCGGTCGCCCCGAGAGCGCGAGCAGGATGGGCAGTCGCGCGACCGTTCGCGCCGGCCACCAGGCAGCCGCGGTTGCACCGACGATCGCGAGGACGACGGCCATCGCGATCAGCGTCCACGGAAGGCTGAGCCTGTCGATTCGATGGTCGACCGCGGACTCGAGTGTCGGGGCGAACACGACCCAGAGCGCGAGGCCTGCGATCGTCCCGATGAGTGCGGCGAGCGCCCCGACGACCGCGCCGTTCGTCAGCAGCACGAGACGGAGGTGCTTCTCGGTGGCGCCGACGGCGGCGAGCATCCCCAGCTGGCGGAGCCGTCGCTGCGCGACGACCGCGAACCCTGCTGCGGCAACGAGGCACGCAAGGAGGACGAAGACGGTGGCCACGGAGAACATCGCCAACGTCTCCGCCGCGCCGCCGACGTCGCTTCCCCGAGTCATGGAGCCCGTGACGGCGGAGCCGGAACGGTCGCCCTGGGACCGGTAGAAGGACTCGGTCGACGTGGAGGCCGCCATCGCGCCGACGAGAACGTCGACGAGGTCCGGGCTCGCGGACGAGGGGGAGACGAGAGCGAACTCGTCGCTCAGCTTGCTCGGGTTCTCGACGATGCCCACGACGGTCCGTCGTCGCCCGTCGAGCGCCAGGGTCGACCCGAGCTCGAGCCGCAGAGACTCCGCCACCCCGTCGGTGACCGCGACCTGGCCTCGCCCGACCGGGTAGCTGCCGCGCCGGAGCGCGAGCAGCTCGCCGCCGTAGGCGCCGCCGGGGACCTGTGACCGGTAATCCAGCGTCTCGACGCTCCCGGGAACGTGCACGGAGCGGTGGCCGATGACGTCGATCGTTCCGAACGACTTCCGCGCGGAGTCGAGGCCCGCCTGCAGCTTCTGCGGATCGGAGCCGTCGAAGGTGAACACCTGGTTGGCCGAGCCGAAGTCGCCGTCGTCGGCGGGAACCGCGTTGTAGGCGATCGTGATGCTCCCGATCGCCGCAGCGACGGCGACGGTGAGGAGCGTCACGACCAGCAGCTGCTGCCGCCACTCGCGGCGGAACATGCGCCCCGCCCATCGGACGACCGCGCGGCGGGCCGCAACCCCGCCGTTCTTCGGTCCGCGGAGCGCCGACCGGTGAGCGAGCGTCGTCATCGCCGATCGCCGGCCGCAAGGAGCGACTCGGGGCCCGGAGGCGCGGTCGTCTGGTCGACGACGCGGCCGTCGCGCAGGAAGACGACGCGATCCGCCCAGGAAGCCAGCTGCGCCTCGTGGGTCACGACGACACCCGCGACTCCCCGATGCGTCGCGGCGCGGAGCAGGCGCATGACACCCTCGCCGTTCACGGAGTCCAGGGCGCCTGTCGGTTCGTCGGCGAGCAGCAGCCCGCGTTCTCCGACGATCGCCCGGGCGATCGCGACCCGCTGCCGCTCGCCGCCCGACAGCTCGTCGGGGTAGCGGTCCCTGCGGTCTGCGACGTCGAGCTCTTCCATCGCCTCCACGGCCGCCGCGCGTGCGGCCTTCGACGGGACGCCGTCGAGCTCGAGCGGCAGGGTGACGTTCTCGATCGCCTTCAACCCCGGGAGCAGGTTGAAGTCCTGGAACACGTAGCCGATCGAGCGGCGCCGCAGCTTCGCCCGATCCGTGCGGGAAACGGTCGCGAGGTCGGTTCCGTCCACGAGCACCTCGCCGCTCGTCGCTTCCTCGAGGCTGCCGGCGATCGTCAAGAGGGTGCTCTTGCCGGAGCCGCTCGGCCCCATGACGGCCACGAGCTCGCCGAACTCGACCGAGAGGTCGACCGCGCTCAGTGCCTGCACCTCGCTCGGCCCGGAGCCGTAGACCTTGGACACCCCGCGCAGTTCGAGTGCGCTTGTCATCGCGAGACCTCCGTCGTGTGAGTTGGTTCGAGTGGCATGTCGGCGACCGCGGCCGGCGCGAGGGACGGCAGCTGCTTCAAGCGAACCTCGGCGGCATCGAGCCAGCGGACGATTCCTTCGAGCCGGAAGAGCTCGGCATCGGCGACGAGCGCCAACGCCACGTCGTCCTCTCCGGCCGCCGCCTTGACCTGCGTGTAGCGCTGCATGACCTCGATCACGTGCCGGCGGTGCACCTGCAGGACCTCGTGAATGTCCGTTCCCGGGACCTGCAGGGCGACGAGCACCTTGATCACGAGCTCGTCGCGCGGGGGAGGCACGAGGTCCGGCGGGGTGCGAAGCCAGTCGGCCAGGTCGCGCTCGCCGGCGGACGTGATCCTGTATCGCTTCTGCGATCGCTCGCCTTCGCCGTCGTCGGTCTCGACGAGGCCGTCGCGTTCGAGGCGCTGCAGGGTCGTGTAGACCTGCCCGACGTTGAGCGGCCAGACCTCGCCCGTCCGGGCCTCGAACTCGCTCTGGAGGCGCAGGCCGTACTTCGGCCCTTCGCTCAGCAGGGCGAGCAGTGCGTGGGGGACGCTCATGCGTGGCTCCGAATGAAAAGCATACGCGGTACTATACCGGGTATACAGAGCGGATGCAAGCGTTGGGCTACTGGATCGCAGCGCGCGCGGCGACGTCGAACGGTGTGAGCTCGAGCGGGACCAGGTCCCGGATGCGCTCATCCTTCGCGACCGTCTCGTTCCGCAACCCCTCGATGAGCGGCCGCGCGACCGACGCCTTCACCGGCGTCACGAGGTGGAGCCAGTAGGAGGAGAGTCTCGGCGTGAGTACCGGAACCTCGACGATCCTCGGCCGCTTGCCGCGCAACGCCCCGACCCGCTCGATCATCTCCCTGTAGGTCATCACCTCGGGCCCGCCGGCGTCGAAGCTCTCGCCGATCGCTTGCGAATTGCCGCAGACCCCGGCGAGGTACTCGACGACGTCCGCAATCGCGATCGGCTGAGTGCGCACGCCGACCCAGCGCGGACAGACCATTGCCGGCAGGCGATCCACGAGCGCGACGATCGTCTCGAAGCCGGCGCTGCCCCGGCCGATGACGATCGCGGCCCGGAGCGTCGTCAGGGGAACGGCACCGGATGCGAGCTCTCGTTCGGTCTCGAGTCGGCTTCGAAGATGGTCGGAGAGCTCGTCCGAGTCGTCGCCGAGGCCGCCCAGGTAGACGAGCTGGCCGACCCCTGCCTCAGCGGCCTGTTCGGACACCGTCCTCGCAGCTGCGCGATCGCGCCCCTCGAAGTCTCGGTTGCCGAGCGAGTGGACGAGGTAGTAGGCGACGTCGACCCCGTCGAGGGCCCGGCGAACGGACTCGGCGTCGGTCACATCGGCCTTCAGCCAGGTGACACCCTCTCCCTTCCGCTCCCCGCGTGACACCGCTACGACGTCGTGCAAACGGGACAGCGCGGGCAGAAGCGCAGCCCCGATCGTGCCGGTCGCGCCGAAGACCGCGACTCTCATCGCGCCTCCCGGACGAGGCGGGCGAAGTAGCGGCGCGTGATCAGCGAGTGCAGCCGCGCCTGCAGGTGGAAGTAGAGGGCGCCGGCGAGTGTGGGAACGTACTCGGTCAGCACCGACCGCAGGACGACGGGGTCGCCGCTCATCTGCTCCAGCGCGAGCGCTCCGCCGGCCTGCCCGACGAGCAGCCCGCCGACGATGGGATACGTGCACGTGACGGATGCGAGATCCGCCCGGACGGTTGGAGGCCCGAGCCTGATGAGCACGGGGCCTCGACCGAGCAGACGGACGTCGATGTGCCCGTCCGCGGCGTTCGCCCGCACCAGGCGTCCCGTCGTCGCCTCGACCTCACGCCAGTAGCTCGCGGCGAGCATCTCCGCCCCGCGCGGCGTGTGTTCGACCACCGGCCCAACGGCGTTCGTCGTCTCGTCGGACGTCACGGGTCTTGAGGCGAGCCCCACGGCGTCACTGTAGCTGGACAAAAGCTAGACAATCACGCGTACCGTCCGGCGAGCGTGAGCCTACGGCCGGCACTCGTGCGCCCCGATTTGTCGGCGGTCACACGTATCTCCTCGCCCGTGTGCCGTTGAAGCTCAGCCCAGCTGCCTGGGTACAACGTAATCGACGAGCTCTGCCTCGCCAGGGCTTAGAGCGGTCCAGCTATCGCTGTGGACGGCGAGCGTGGCAAGCGCACCGGTCGGGAACTTCTCCTCGAGCTGGGGCAGGTCAGGCCCGCGCGAAGCGAGGACAAGCGCGAGGTTGTGTAGGCCCGGGTTGTGACCGATGAGCATTGCCGAACTGATGGACTCGGGAAGAGCCTGGAGTCGTTCGAGCAGTTCGTGTTCCGAGGCGGCGTAGAGCTGCGGCACGAGCTCGACCGAGCAGCGCTTGCCGAGCGAAGGCTCGATCGCGTCGAGCGTTTGACGGGTGCGAAGTGAGGGCGAGCAGAGGACGAGCGCGGGGCGGATCCTCTTACGACGAATGTACTTGGCGATGCTCCTCGAGGCGCGTTCGCCTCGCGGCGCGAGCGGGCGGTCGATGTCAGCAAGTGTCGAATCCGACCAGCTCGACTTCCCGTGCCGTAGCAGGATGATGGTTCGCACCGGGTGACCGTGCCTGCAGCGACTATTGGCGTCAAGCAGCCCGTGCCAGGGCCGCCGCCGGCAGAGGACTCGAGCTCCGTTGGCCGGGTGGCCATGGGGTGCACAAACTCGATCGTCATGCCGCGGCCCCATGTTCGTGGAGGAGTCCGCCGAGGAGGTCGCGCCGCCTGACCTCCAGCTGATGAGTTCTCGCTGTGGGCGGAGGATCGGTTCGGCTGCCGGGATCCGGCGGTCGCAGGTCGAGCGCTCGGTGTGGACGCTGCCGGTTGAAGTGTCGAATGTACGCGGAGGACGTGCTCGAGCTGGCGGCCGCCGAAAGATCCGGAGCATGACGGCGCGGACGTTGAACGGAGGAGCGGTGGGTCCTGCGCTAGCGTCCGGCCGCTTCGAGGCGGCGCCGCGAGACCGTGTCGAGCGTGACCGCCGCGAGGAGGATCACCCCGGTGATGATGTACTGGGTCGAGGCGCTCGAGCCGAGCAGCGAGAGGCCGTTGGCGATCGTCATGATCACGAGCGCGCCGAGCAGCGCCGAGACCACGCGCCCGCGTCCGCCGAAGAGACTCGTGCCGCCGATCACGGCGGCGGCGATCGCGTTGAGCAGGATCGGCCCGCCACCCGCGGTGAGGTCGACGGAGTTGAGCCGTGCGGCGAAGGCGATCCCGCCGAGCACCGCCATGGCGCTCGAGATCATGAACACCGCGATCCGGATGAACGCCACGTTGATCCCGGCCCGCCTCGCCGCTTCGGCGCTGCCGCCGACCGCGTAGACGTGACGCCCGAACGTCGTCCGGCGCGCGACGAACGTCCAGACCGCGAGGAGTGCGACGACGAGGAGCCCTGCGAAGGGGACGCCGCGCGAGTGGTTGGCGATCCCGACCGCGCCGAACGTGACGATGCCGATGAACGCGACCCGGAGGATCGCCATGGCGACGCCGGTCTGCTCCAGGCCCGCACGCCGCCGCGACAACGCCCCGCCGAGCGCGCTCAGTGCGAAGCCGGACACGACGATCGCGGCGAGCACCCAACCGGCGGTCTTGGGGAGGAAGTAGTTCGCCGTGTCGTTGATCCACGTGTCCTGGATCCCGATCGTCCCCTGCGTGCCGATCCAGAGGATGATCACGCCCTGGAAGGCGATCAGACCGGCGAGCGTGACGACGAACGAGGGCACGCCGATGAGCGCCACGAACGAGCCCTGGAACAGTCCGATCGCGGCGCCGAAGAGGATGACGACCGGGATCACGATCAGCCCCGACCAGGCGTGCGAGGTGCCGGACTCCTGGAGCCACGCTGCGGCCACCCCACCGAGACCGCTGACGTAGCCGATCGAGAGATCGATCTCGCCGAGCAGGAGCACGAAGACGACGCCGATGGCGATCATCACCAGGGGCGCCATCTGCACGATCAGGTTGTCGAAGTTCGTCGCCGTGAAGAACGCGCTCGTCCGGCTCGTGAACACGGCGACGATCACGGCCATCCCGACGATCACCGGCAGGCTGCCGACGTCTCCGGCGCGCAGCCGAGCGATGTACCCGAGGAGCGCCGAGCGGACTCCTCCCGGCTGTGCCTCGTCGTCCAGCGGTCGGGTTCGAGGCGCTGCGACGCTCATGCCGCCTCGCCTCGCCTGCGGCGGGACACCCGCACCATTGCCCTGGACGCCGGTGATGGCCGCCACGATCTCCTGCTGGGTCGTCGATCGGCGCTCGAAGACGCCGGCGTTCCGCCCGAGCCAGAGCACCGTGATGCGGTCCGCCACCTCGAAGACGTCGTGCAGGTTGTGCGAGATCAGCACGACGCCGAGGCCCTGCTCGGCGAGCGTCCTGATCAGCTCGAGGACGAGCCGGGTCTGCGCGACGCCGAGCGCGGCGGTCGGCTCGTCGAGGATCACGACGCGCGAGTTCCACATCGCCGCCCGGGCGACGGCGACCGACTGTCGCTGACCCCCCGAGAGCGTCGCGACCTTCTGGCGAATCGAGCGGATCGTGGTCACGCCGAGCGTCGCGAGCGTCTCGGCAGCCTGGCGCTCCATCTCGGGCTCCTTCAGCCGGTACCCGATCCCGTGGAGCTCCCGCCCGAGATACAGGTTCTCGACGACGTCGAGGTTGTCGCAGAGCGCGAGGTCCTGGTAGACGACCTCGACGCCGCGCCGGGCGGCGTCCTTCGGCGAATTGATCGAGGCCGGTTCGCCGTCGAACAGGACCTGACCGTCGTCGAAGGCGTGAATGCCCGCGATGCCCTTGGCGAGTGTCGACTTGCCGGCACCGTTGTCGCCGACGAGGGCCATCACCTCGCCGCTTCGGACGGTGAAGCCGACGTCGGTCAGCGCCTGTACCGCGCCGAACGACTTCGAGACGTCGCGGAGCTCGAGTGTGGGGACGACTGGCATGGAAGGCTCCCGGCGCTGTTGGGGCGGGCGCCGGAACCGGCGCCCGCCCGAGCTCCGTGGTGGCGGCTAGGTGCAGTACTTCCTGTAGACGCCGACGCAGACCTGGCTCCGCTTGACGAAGCCGTCCTTGAACAGCAGCGGGTAGTTCTTCTTCGTGACCCAGACCGGCTGCAGGAGCACCGACCGCGTGCCGCTGACGTTGCCGTTCGTCTTCACGGGCTTGTTCCGGAGGAGGTTGATCGCGACCTTTGCCGCAGCGGCAGCCTCGGCCCTGACCGACTTGTAGACGGTGCCGCTCTGCCAGCCGGCGATGATGTACTGCACGCCGGTCGGCGTCGCGTCCTGGCCGGTGAGCGGGATCGGCTTGAGGTGCTTGTTCTTGAGTGCCGACACGACCGCCCCGGCGATGCCGTCGTTCGCCGCGAGGACGCCGTTGATCTTGTTGTTGTTGCGGGCGAGCATCGACTCGAAGATCGTCAGCGCCTGGTTCGGGTCCCAGTTGGTCCACTGGTCGCCGGCGGTGGCCTTCTTGAACGTCCCCTTCTTGAACAGCGGGTTCAGGACCGAGTCGTAGCCCTGCTTGAACAGCTTGGCGTTGTTGTCCGTGATGGCCCCGTTCAGCTGGGCGATCACCGGCTTGTGCGCGTACTTGCCGTCTGCCTTCAGCGCGGCGACCAGGCCCTTGCCCTGCAGGACCCCGACCTTGACGTTGTTGAACGAGACGTAGAACGACGCCTTGCTCTTCGGCACGAGCCGGTCGTAGTCGATCACCTTCGCGCCGCCCGCGACGAGGGCGTTCGTGATCCCGGCACCCGAGCCCGGGTCGAGCGCGTCGAGGAGGACGACCTTGGCACCGCCCGCCAGGCAGTCGTCTGCCTGCGACCGCTGCAGCTGCGGGTCGGCCTGGGCGTTGTCGATCGTGGCGGAGACGTCGGCTGCCTTGAACGCCTTCGCGAGGTACGGCCGGTCGAAGAGCTCGTAGCGCACGGACGACTTCGTGTCGGGCAGCAGCACGCAGACGCTTGCGCGGGCCGACGACGCGGCGCGAGCCGGGGAGGAGGTCGCCGTCAGGACGACGAGCAGGGTCACGGCTCCCGCGAGCACGGAAGCCGCGATGGCTTTGCGGCGGTCGATGGAACGGGCGGTGGACATGGTCGACACGGCTCCCTTCAAGGAATGGCGGACGTGTCTGCAGGGTGACCCGCGCGGGTGGATCCCGCGATCCTGCGCGCGGCCGATTGGGGCGCCTCCCGGCTCAGCCGATGGTGGGATGCACTCCTCCTCCGATCGCTCCACCGATCGGGCGGAGGTCGCTCTCTGCGCGTGCTCGAGGAGCTCGGTGTCAACATTCGCTTCGATGACGGAGGAGCAGCAGGGCAACGTCGCGATCCGCACCCCGGACCAGCGTCTCCGTGTCTTCGTGAGCTCCACGCTGGCCGAGCTCGCCGACGAGCGTGCCGCGGTAGCCCGTGCCATCTCTGCCCTGCGGCTGACGCCGGTGCTGTTCGAGCTCGGCGCCCGACCGCACCCACCTCGCGAGCTGTACCGGGCCTACCTCGCGCAGTCCGACATCTTCATCGGCCTGTACTGGCAGCGGTACGGCTGGGTCGGGCCGGGCATGGACATCTCGGGCCTGGAGGACGAGTTTCGACTCTCCCACTCGATCCCCCGGCTGCTGTACGTCAAGAAACCGGCGCCCGACCGAGAGCCTGGGCTCGCGGCCATGATCGGCGAGCTCGAGGCGGAGGGGACCGCCTCCTACCGCACGTTCGGTACGCCTCGGGAGCTCGGGCGACTGGTGCGGGAAGACCTCGCCCTGCTCCTGAGCGAGCGGTTCGCGGCGGCGAACAGCGCGGCCGACCGCTCCGCGTCGCCCGCGTCGGACGGCAAACGGCGGCCCCCGCGCTCACTGCCGGTGACGTCGACGACGTTGATCGGGCGCGAGCAGGACATCGTCGAGGTCTCCGAACTGCTCGCAAAGCCCGAGGTCCGGCTGGTCACCCTCACCGGTCCCGGCGGCATCGGCAAGACGCGGCTGGCGATCGCCGTCGGCGAGCAACTCGACGATCGCTACCCGCAGGGGACGGTCTTCGTGCCGCTCGCGTCCATCGCTCAGCCCGAGCTGGTGCTGCCGCGCATCGCCGCCGCGGTGGGCGTGACCCTCGAGGGCGTGCGCCCACCCCTGGACGTCCTGGTCGAGCACTTCGCGGAAACCCCCACCCTGCTCGCGCTCGACAACCTCGAACAGATCGTTGGCGTCGCGCCGGACCTCGACCAGCTCCTGGCCCGCTGCCCGGGTCTCAAGATTCTCGCAACGAGCCGCACCGTGCTTCGGCTTCGGGCCGAGCGCGAGTACCCGGTCGGCCCGCTGACGGTGCCTGCGTTGTCGGGGCCGGCGGCGATCGAGGAGCTGGCCTCGTTGCCCGCCGTCCAGCTGTTCGTCGATCGAGCCCAGGCCGCCCGGTACGACTTCGCCTTGACCGACGAGAACGCGCTCGCCGTCGTGGAGATCTGCCGGCGCCTCGATGGTCTGCCGCTGGCAATCGAGCTCGCAGCGGCCCGCACCCGATTGCTGGAACCAGATGCGTTGCTCGCTCGGCTCGGAAGTCGCCTCGACGCGTTGGGTACCGGCCCGGTCGATCTTCCCGAACGTCAACGCACGCTGCGCGCGACCGTCGAATGGAGCTTCGGGCTGCTCGATGACGCGGAGCAGCACATGCTGGCGACGCTGTCGATCTTCGTCGAAGGCTGGACGCTCGAGGCAGCCGTGCACGTTTCAGGCCTCACCGAAGATCGGACGCTCGATCTGCTCGACGCTCTCGCCGGGCACAGCCTGGTGAGCGTCGACGCGACCGATGCCGGGCCGAGGTTCCGCATGCTCGCAGCCATACGGGAGCTCGGCGCCGAGCGGCTTGCCGCCGCCGCGGACATGGCGGACGTCGAGCGGCGACACGCGGAGTACTTCGGCGCGCTCGTCGAGAACGCCGACTGGCCCACGGAGCGACAGGCCGAGTGGGCCGAGCGATTGCGAACCGAGGAAGGGAACCTCGGGGTCGCCATCCGTTGGTTCTTCACCCATGACATCGCACCCCTGCCACACATCTTCCTCGTCCTCTGGCTGTTCTGGCAGATGCGCGATCGCATGCCCGAAGGTCGAGCCTGGATCCAGGAGCTCATGCTTCGAGCCGATGAATTGGAGGAGCGCGCACAAGCCGAGTTGTTGTTGATCTCGGCCGTCACTGCAGTCGAGGTCGGCGACGACGACAGCGCACAGGCCGCGGTCGAAGGAATCGAACGACTCGAGGGGCGCATCGACGATCCGTATCTCGAGAGCGCGGCGCAGCTGGCCGTCTCGTGGTTCCTGCCGACCGTTGATGACTTCGACGGCGCGCTGCGGGCCGCGTCGACGGCACTCGACGGCTTCCGCCGGCAGAACGAGCCGTTCATGGCGTGGGCGGCTCTGACCGTTGGGCTGCTGGAGATGACGCTCGGCCGGTATGACGCGGCTCGTGAATACCTCACCGAGGCCGACGAGCTCGGCGGCCGGTTCGGCAACACGTGGCTCAAGTCGAGTGCACGATCACAGCTCGCATCGCTGGCTGTGAGGGCGGGCCGGCTCGAGGAGGCTCGGGCGCAGCTGGTGGAATCGGTCGACGCGAGCGAGGACACCGAGCTCAGCACGCAAACCGTGACGTTCTCTCTCGTCGCCTACGCCCAGCTCGCTCTGGCGGAAGGCGATGCGCGGCGGGCCGCGATTGCCCTGGGCGCGGCCGATGGGCTTCGTCGGCGTGCGGGCTTGCGGGCGTGGCCTTCGATGCGGCCCGGCGAGGCGGAGCTGGCCACGCGGGTGGCGCAGGAAATGGATCCCGACGTCTTCGAGGATGACTTCGCGGCCGGGTCCGAGCTCGATCAACGTGAAGCGGTCGCCCTCGTGCGCGGCGACCGTTGACCGTTCAGCAACGCCACGGCCATGGCCGCCGCCGTACGATGCCGACATGACGCGCTACCTACACACGATGTACCGGATCACCGATCCGGAGAAGAGCCGCGCCTTCTACGAGGCGCTCGGTCTGGAGTTCCGCCGCGACATGGACATCGTCCGGAACGGCGAGAAGGAGGCGACGAACTACTTCTTCGGCGTCCCGGACCAGGACGAAGAGCTCGAGCTGACGCTGAACCACGACGGCCGCACCTACGACCTCGGGACGGGCTACGGGCACATCGCGCTCGCGGTCGACGATCTCGACGACACGCTGGCGCAGCTCAAGGACCAGGGGATCGAGCCCGAGCGCGAGCCGTACCGCGTGCGCGAAGGCGGCTCGCGGATCTGCTTCGTGAGGGATCCCGACGAGTACCGGATCGAGCTGATCGACCGCAGCGGGAAGTAGCCGCGCGTGTCAGCGGCGCCGCTCTACGGACCTCGGCAGTCCCGCTTCGCGAGGTATCTCGAGGACCGCGAGCGGCGCCGTCCGGACCAGAAGGCGCGCGAGCTACGGCGGCGGGTCCTGGACGGGCTCACGGGGCGGGTGCTCGAGGTCGGCTCCGGTGACGGGCGCTCGTTCGAGCACTACCCGGACGGCGTCGAGCACCTGCTCGCCGTCGAGCCCGACGCGACCGCTCGGAGCGCGGCGCTCGAGCGTGCGCGCGCCGCGGCCGTTCCCATCGAGGTCGTCGACGGCGACGCCGAGTCGCTCCCGGCCGCCGACGGCTCGGTCGACGCCGTCGTGGTCATGGGTCTGCTCTGCAGCGTTCCCGACCCCGGCGCCGCGCTTCGCGAGCTCCGGCGCGTGCTCCGGCCGGGCGGTGAGCTCCGCTTCTGGGAGCACGTGCGCTCCGAACACGCGGCGTTCCGCGCTGTTCAGCGGGCGGGCGACAAGCTCTTCTGGACGCGCTCGCTCGGAGGCTGCGAGACGACGCGCGACACGCTCGGGGCGATCACGGACGCAGGGTTCGAGGTCGAGACGCTGGAGCGCGGGTTCCACTCCTCCGCGTGGCTGACGATCATGTGCGCGCCGTACATCCTCGGCGCCGCGCGGCGCTAGCGCCAGGCGACGGTGACGACGTCGATCGGCTGATCGACGCCCTGGAGCGTCTGCGGCCGCGGCTCGGAGAGCCGGAACGCGCCGCCCACGCCGTCGAGTGTCTCGTTGCTGACGAGGATCTCCGACGCTCCGGCCGCCGCCCCGATCCGTGCGGCGACGTGGACGCCCTGCCCGCCGTAGTCCGCCTCCGTCTGGAATGCGCCGCCCGTATGGACGCCGATCCGGACGTCGGGTGCGACGATCTCCCCGTCGAGCGCGCGCTGGATCGCGACGGCAGCCTCGACCGCGGCCCTGGGGTTGTCGAACGCTGCGAAGAAGCCGTCGCCGGTGTGCTTGATCACCTCGCCGCCGTGCTCGCCGATCCGCTCGCGCAGGAGCTCGTCGTGGCGCGCGAGCAGCTTCTTCCACTTGTCGTCGCCGAGCGTCTCGAGGAGCCTCGTCGAGTCCACGATGTCGGTGAAGAGAAAGGTGCGGCGGGTCTGAAGCCGGCCGAGCAGCTCCATCGCGCGGTCGGCGTCGAGCCGTGCGCCGAGCCGCTCGAACGTCGTGAGCGCTGCCTCGAGCTCGGACGTGGCCGCGTCCTCGTCACCCTGTCTGCGGAACGCGAGACCGAGCAGCACGCGCGCCTGCGACGTCTCGTACGGCGCCCCGACCTGCTGCCAGTCGTCGCGCGCCTCGCGCAAGACGCCGGCGGCCTCGTCGGCGTCGCCTTCCGCGAGCGCGATGCGGCCGGCCGCAAGCTTGACGGTCGCGTCGAAGGCGAGCGTCCGGCGACCGCCGATCTTGTACGAGTCGACGATCTGCTCCGCCTCGCGCGCAGCGGCGCGCGCGGTCTTGAGGTCGCGTGCAGCGACCGCGATCTCGACCTGTGCGGGAAGCCCGCGCAGACGGACGAGGGGCTCGTGGATCTCGGCGAGCGCGCGCCCGATTCCCGCGACGGCGGCGTCGACCTTGCCCTCGGCGAGCCGAAGGAGGGCATGACCCGGCTCGGGCGTGCGCCCGAGCTCGTTCGCCGTCGCGTACGCCTCCTCCGCGCCGGTGAAGTCGCCGCGGCGGCGGCGGATCTCGCCGATCTCGTAGAACCCGCCGGCGGTGACCGAGCGGTCGAAGTCGTGGATCTCCTCGCAGGCGGCGAGCGCCTGCGCCTCGGCCTCGGGCCACTCGCCGCGCAGGCGCATGATCTCCGCGCGGTGGATCCGGCAGACGCCGGGGAAGCCGCTGACGTCGAGCCGGTCGCACCAGCGGTTCGCGACCTCCGTCCACTCGGCCGCCCGGCGGAAGTCGCCGAGGTCCTGGCAGGAGCTGATCGTGGCGCAGTAGACGAGACCGGTGGAGAACGGGCGCAGCTCGCCGCACACCGCCGCCGCGGTCGCCTCGTCGAGGAGCGCGAAGCCGCCTTCGACGTCCCCTTGCTTCACGAGGACGCGGCCCTTTCCGACGAGCGCGAGCACCTGCGTGTCGCGGTCGCCGTGGAGCCGCGCGATCTCACCGGCGCGGTCGAACTGCTTGGCCGCTTCCTCGAGGTCTCCCACCGCAAAGAGCGCCGCGAAGGCCTTCGCGAGGGTGAGCTGACCGTGCTCGGCCGACTCGGGGAGCTCGGCGAGCAGTCGGTCGGCGTTCGCGAACCAGCCTTGCGCGACCGCGAAGGCGCCGCGGCTGACCTGGTCGTCGGTCAGCGTGAGCGCCACGCGCGCCGCGCCGCGTGCGTCACCCGCCGACGAGTACGCCGCGTAGGCGCGCTCGCGGAGCCCGATCGCCTGGTCCGGCGCGCCGCGCCACCACGCGGCCTCGGCGAACCGCTCGAGGTCGTCGGGCGCGAGTGCGCCGCTCTCGACGCTCGAGTAGGCCTCGTAGGCCTCGCGCCAGGAGTAGCTTCCCACCGCCTCGCGGGCGGTCCGAACGGAGTCGAGAACCTGCGCCATCGTTCAATTGTCCCATTCGGCGGCGGTTCTGCGAAAGGGTGGTTTTCGTCCGGCCGCGCTAGGAGGCGCTGCGAAGCGCATGCGGGTGCGGGCGCCGTTCGGCGCGGCGCCGGCCGGTCGAGGCGAGCGCGGCTGCGTCTGCGCGGCGCTGCATCCGGACGAGCGGCTCGACGAGGCCGAGCTTCGTGGCGATGCGGTAGCGGATCATGTGCTTGGTGTCGGCGAGCACCGTGAGTGAGTGATCCCCCGAACGCGTCAAGACGAACCCATCCTGGACGTTCGTCTAGGACGACATCGCTCCTGCAAGGGGTTTCGGCGGCCCCGGGCGGTGCCGTTACTCGTGGTGGGTGAGCCGGCGGGGCGTCGGAGTGGCCGTACTCCGACGCCCGACCAACTGTCCTCAGCCCGCGTCGATCCGCTGCGACGCCTCCGCGAGCACGTCGCCGAGGATCCCGACCATCTCGTCGAACTGCTCCTGGCGCGCGACGAGCGGCGGGGAGATCTGGATCACCGGGTCGCCGCGGTCGTCCGCGCGGCAGATGAGCCCGCGCTCGAACAGCGCGCCCGAGAGGAAGCCGCGGAGCAGCCACTCGCACTCCTCGTCGCTGAACGTCTCGCGCGTCTCCTTGTCCTTGACGAGCTCGAGCGCGTAGAAGAAGCCGGTCCCGCGCACGTCGCCGACGATCGGCAGCTCGAGGAGCTGCTCGAGCGTGGTGCGGAACGCGTCCTCGTGCTCGAGCACACCCTCGGGAATGCGCTCGCGCTTCATGATCTCGATGTTCTTCAGCGCGATCGCGGCCATGACGGGATGCCCGCCGAAGGTGATCCCGTGCATGTACGTCGACGTGCCGTCCATGAACGGCTCCATCACCTTGTCGGTCGCGATCACCGCGCCGATCGCGGCGTACGACGACGAGAGCCCCTTCGCGCTGCAGACCATGTCGGGCCGGATGTCGTAGCGCTCCGACGCGAACCAGTGGCCGACGCGGCCGAAGCCCGTGATCACCTCGTCGGCGCTCAAGAGGATGTCGTAGCGGTCGCAGAGCTCGCGCACGCCCTGCCAGTAGCCCGCGGGCGGCGTGAACGCTCCGCCGGCGTTCTGCACCGGCTCCATGTGCACGAGACACACCGTCTCGGGCCCCATCTCGACGATCGTCCGTTCGAGCTCGTCGAGCAGGAAGCGGGTGAACTCCTCCTCGGTCTCCTCCGACGGGCGGTGGTAGCGGTTCGTGTTGCTGACGTGGCGGACCTCCGGGACGAGCGGGACGAACGGCTCCCGCAGCTCCTCGATCCCGTTGATCGAGAGCGCGCCGAAGGTCGTGCCGTGGTAGGCGACCTTGCGCGCGATCGCCTTGTACTTGCCGTGCTTCCCGTCCCGCGCGAGGTAGTACTGGCGCGCCAGCTTCCAGGCCGACTCGACTGCCTCCGAGCCGCCGGAGACGAAGAAGACGCGGTTGAGATCCCCCGGCGCGAGCTCCGCGACGGTCGACGCCAGCTCGATCGCGCGGGGATGCGCGTAGGACCAGTTCGTGTAGAACGGCAGCTCGCGCATCTGCTCGAGCGCCGCCTGTCCGACCTCTTCGCCGAAGCCGTAGCCGATGTTGACCGAGAAGAGGCCTGCGAGCGCGTCGAGGTACCGCTTGCCCTTCGAGTCCTCCAGATAGCAGCCGTCCCCGCGGACGATGATCGGCACCTCGGCCGCGCTCGCCGAGCTCGACTTCGACACGAGCGCGGCGTCCTGGTACGCGCCCATACGCGTGAAGTGGAGCCACAGGTGGTCGCGGGCGGCCTGCTGGAGCTCGTCGTTCGAGAGGCCGGTCTCGGGGAGGGTCATGCAGAACCCTTTCGTCGTTGGAGGAGGACGTTCACGAGCATCAGGCTGAGCGCGACGACGAAGATCAGTGTCCCGATGACGTTCACCTGCGGCGGCACGCCGACCCGCGCGGCGCCCCAGACGAAGAGCGGGAACGTGACCTCGGAGCCCGAGTTGAAGTAGGTGATCACGAAGTCGTCGACCGAGAGCGCGAACGTGAGCAGGGTGGCCGCGAGGATCGCGGGCGCGATCAGGGGGAGCGTCACCTTCCGGAACGTCGTCCACTCGTTCGCGCCGAGGTCCGCAGCGGCCTCCTCGAGATGACGGTCGAACCCCACGAGGCGCGCCTTCACGGTGACGACGACGTAGGAGATGTTGAACATGATGTGTGCGATCAGGATCGTCATGAAACCGGTCGCGACGTGCATCGTCAGGAAGAGGGTCAGGAGCGACGCGCCGAGCACGATCTCCGGCGTCGACATCGGCAGGAAGATCAGGAGGTTCGTGCTCGCGCGGCCGCGGAAGTCGTGGCGCACGAGCGCGAGCCCGATCAGCGTGCCGAGGATCGTCGCGACGATGCTCGAGAGCGCTGCGATCTGGAGCGAGAGGCCCATCGCGCCGACGAGGCCGGGCACGGCGTCCCAGTTGCGCCAGTTGTCGAGCGTGAACCCCTGCCACGTGTAGTTGAAGCGTCCGGCCGGGTCGTTGAACGAGAACGCGATCACGACCGCGATCGGCAGCAGGAGGTAGATGAACGCGAGCGCGGCGTAGACCGTCAGCGCGTGGTACCTCACGGCCGCCCACGCGCGGCTCCAGGCGGAGTGCGCCGGCCGTGTGGCGGCGTACGTGGTCATCCCGTGAGCCGCTCCGAGCCGAGCGCGCGCGCGTACAGCAGCACGCCCGCGAGGATCGTCGCCATCAGGACGAAGCTGAGCGCCGCAGCCGCCGGATAGTCGATCAGCTCGAGGAACTTCGACTGGATGACGTTGCCGATCATGTGCTGCTTCGGCGTCCCGAGCAGCTGCGCGTTGATGAAGTCACCTGCGGCGGGGATGAACGTCAAGAGCGTCCCGGCGAAGACGCCCGGCAGCGAGAGCGGGAGCGTCACCCGGAGGAACGCCTGCGTGCTGCTCGCGTAGAGGTCCTTCGACGCCTCGATCAGCCGCGGGTCGATCTGCTCGAGCGCGACGTAGAGCGGCAACGCCATGAAGGGCAGGAAGTTGTACGTGAGGCCCGCGACGACCGCGGTCGAGGTGGCGAGAAGCCGACCGTCCTCACCGAGCAGGTGCAGGCTCCGGAGCGTGTTCGCGACGAAGCCGTTGTCAGAGAGGATCGTCTGCCAGGCGAGTGTCCGGATCAGGTACGTGACGAAGAACGGCGCGATGATCGCGAGCAGCAGCAGGTTCTTCCACTGCCCACCGCGGAACGCGATCCAGTAGCGAGCGGGTAGCTGATCACGAGCGCGAGGATCGTCGCGAGGCCCGCGTAGACGAACGAGCGGATCAGCTGCTCGTGGTACTTCGAGATCGCGTCGACGTAGTTCGAGAACTCCCACGTGAACTGGTAGCCGAAGTCGAACGAGCCCGACTGCAGCGACTGGTACAGGAGGAACCCGAGCGGCGCGAGGAAGAAGACCGCGAGCCACGCGAGCCCCGGGGAGGAGCAGCAGGTACGGGGCGACGCCCCGGTGCCGGTGGAGGAAGCTCAGCTCAGGCCTCCGAGCAGGGTCTGCCACTTCTCCAGGTAGTCCTGGTTCGAGAGCGCCTTGCTGTCGAAGATGACGACCTTCGAGAGCGTCTCCTCGTCCGGGAAGATGAGCGGGTTGTTCGCGAGCTTCGGGTCGATCTTCGCCGCCTCCTCCTTCGCGCCCTTGACCGGCGTCACGTAGTTCACGTATGCCGCGATCTGCGCCGCGATCTTCGGGTCGTAGACGAAGTTCATGTAGGTCGACGCGGTGAACGACGTCGCCGCCCTTCGGGATCAGCATGTTGTCCGTCCAGATGTCGCCGCCGGACTCGGGCAGGTTCCAGACGAGGTTCGGGTTGTCGGCGGACAGCTGCACGACGTCCCCCGACCACGACATCGCGGCCATCAGGTCGCCCTTCGAGAGCGGCCCAGCGTAGTCGTTGCCGGTGAACTGACGGATCTGACCGCTGTCGACCGCCTTCTTGATCCGGTCGTACGCAGCCTTGAACGACTGGTCCGTGACCTTCGTCGGGTCGTCGCCGTTCGCGAGCATGACGAGCGACATCGTGTCCGCCATCTCGGAGAGCAGAGTGACCTTGCCCTTGAACTTCGGATCCTCGAGCAGCGTGTCCATCGAGGTGACGGGCTTGCCTCCGGTGAGTTTCGTGTTCGTCGCGATGCCGGTCATGCCGGACTGCCACGGCAGCGAGTACTCGCGGTTCGGGTCGAAGCTCGGGTGCTCGAGCGCGGGCTGGAGATTCTCGATGTTCGGGATCGCGCTCTTGTCGAGCTTCTCGGCCCAGCCCTTGTCGATCAAGAGCCCGGGGAAGCGCGAGTTGTCGGTCAGGACGATGATGTCCCGGTCGATCGACTGGCCCTGCGAGAGCGGCCCCTGGATCTTCCCGAAGTACGAGGCGTTGTCGTTGATGTCCTCCGTGTACTGCACCGTCGTGCCCGGTCTTCTGCTTGAACTCGTCGAGCGTCGGGTGCTTCTTCGTCTTCTCGTCGACGTCGATGTAGAGCGTCCAGTTCGAGAAGCGGAGCGTCTTCGCGAGCTGTTTGGGCCCGCCCGTCGTCGTGCCCGCGGCCTCGGTGTCGTCGCCGCCGCACGCGGCCAGCACGCCCGGGATGCTGATGACGATCCCCGCTGCCGCCCCGCGCCGCAACAGCTCGATCCTCGTGAACGACTGGGTCATGACGCCTCCTCGACGACGAATGTGTTGTCCGGCTCCCAGCTGAGGGTGACCGGATCGCCCTCGGCCGCAGCTCCGGACGACTGGACGAAGACCGTGAGCTTGCCAGCGGTCGTGTTCACGACGTATTGCGTTGCGACCCCGGTGTAGGCGCGCTCCTCGATCGTCCCGGCGATCGAGTTGGCGCCCGAGCCGTCGAGCCGCAGCTGCTCGGGGCGCACGCCGATCTGCACCCGGGTGCCGGCAGTCGGCAGCCGCGACCCGACGCGGATCTCGCCGGCACCGTCCACGCGAACGGCACCGTCGGTCGTCACGGTGCCGTCGAGCAGGTTCGAGACGCCGAGGAAGCCGGCGACGAACGCGGTGCGCGGCCGCTCGTAGAGCTCGCTCGGCGTGCCGAGCTGCTCGATCTTCCCGCGGTTCATGACCGCGATCGCGTCGGCCATCGTCATCGCCTCTTCCTGGTCGTGCGTGACGTGGACGAACGTCAGTCCGAGCTCGTGCTGGATCCGCTTCAGCTCGAGCTGCATCTGCTTCCGGAGCTTGAGGTCGAGGGCGCCGAGCGGCTCGTCGAGCAGCAGGACCTTCGGGCTGTTCACGAGCGCGCGGGCGAGCGCGACGCGCTGCTGCTGTCCACCGGAGAGCTGGCGCGGCTTGCGCTGCTCCATCCCCTCGAGGCCGACGACGCGCAGGATGTCGCGGACGCGCGTGTCGAGGTCGGCCTTCGCCAGCTTCTTGCGGCGCGGCCCGAACGCGACGTTCTCGTACACGGACAGGTGGGGGAAGAGCGCGTAGCTCTGGAAGACGGTGTTGACGTCGCGCTTGTACGGCGGGACGCCCGTGACCGGCTGCCCGCCGACCTCGATCGCGCCGCCGTCGGGCTCCTCGAAGCCGCCGATCATCCGCAGCGTCGTCGTCTTCCCGCAGCCCGACGGCCCGAGCAGCGCGAAGAACGAGCCGGACGGGATCTCGAGCGAGAGGTCGTCGACCGCGACGACGTCGTCGAAGCGCTTGACGACGGAGAGAAGACGGACGTCCGCAGGGGTCGGGCGGACGTCCGTCAACCGGTCGGTCTCGGCGGTCGCCGTCACGAAAGCTTGATCGCGACGTGCTTGACCCGCGTGTACTCCTCCATCGAGTACAGCGACATGTCCTTGCCGTAGCCGGATTCCTTGAAGCCGCCGTGCGGCATCTCCGAGGCGAGCGGGAACAGGTGCTCGTTGATCCAGACGGTGCCGAACTCGAGCTTGCGGGCAGCGCTGAGCGCGCGGCCGACGTCGCGCGAGAAGACCGAGGCCGCGAGCCCGTAGCGGACGTCGTTCGCCATCGCGATCGCGTCGTCGTCGCTCGAGAAGCGCTGAACCGAGACGACCGGCCCGAACACCTCTCGCTGGACGATCTCGGAGTCCTGCGTCACGTCGGCGACGATCGTCGGCTTGACGAAGAAGCCGCGGTCGCCGATCGCCTCGCCGCCGGTGACGACCTTCGCCTTGCCGTCGAGCCGCTCGAGGAAGCCGAGCACACGCTCCTGCTGCTCCTTCGAGATGAGCGGGCCCATCTCGACGTCGTCGCCGTCGGCCGGGTCGCCGACCTTCATCGCCTCGATCACGCTCGTCGTCTTGTCGAGCACGTCGTCGTAGATCCGCTCGCTGACGAGGATGCGCGACGAGGCGGTGCAGTCCTGCCCGGAGTTCCAGTAGCCGCCGATCTTGATCGCCTCGGCGACCTGCTCGGGGTCGGCGTCGTCGAGCACGACCATCGGCGCTTTGCCGCCGAGCTCGAGGTGCACGCGCTTGAGCGTCTCGCTCGCGTTTCGGGCGATCAGCTTCCCGGTCTCCACGTCGCCCGTGAGCGAGACGAGGCGGATGTCGGGATGGCGCACCAGCCGGTCGCCGACGGGGAGGCCGTCGCCCGTGACGACCTGCACGACGCCGGGCGGAAGGATCTCCTGCGCGAGCTCGGCGAACCGCAGCAGCGACAGCGGGGTCTGCTCGGCCGGCTTGAGGATCTGGACGTTGCCGGCGGCGAG
Source organism: uncultured Actinomycetes bacterium (assembly GCA_963737405.1). Taxonomy (GTDB): domain Bacteria; phylum Actinomycetota; class Thermoleophilia; order Gaiellales; family Gaiellaceae; genus JACCTU01. The sequence goes on along the minus strand of CAVTSL010000005.1, from coordinate 291,223 downwards.
CGCCGGGCCGAGCTTCCAGACGACCATCATCAGCGGGTAGTTCCAGGGTGTGATGCCGGCGACGATGCCGAGCGGCTCGCGCCGCGTGATCGAGGTGTAGCCCTCGACGTACTCGGCGGCGGCCTTGCCCTCGAGCGCACGGGCGGCGCCGGCGAAGAAGCGGAGGTTGTCGGCGGAGAACGGCATCTCGTCGGCGGCGATCGACATCGGCTTGCCGACGTTCAGCGACTCGATCTTCGTCAGCTCCTCGGCGTTCTCGTCGATCACGTCGGCGAGCTTCAGGAGGAGCTCCATCCGGTCCTTCGGCGTCTTCTCGAGCCACTCCGGGAGCGCCGCCTTCGCCGCCTCGACCGCGCGGTCGACGTCGGCCTCGGTCGAGCGCTGCACCTCGGCGATCACCTCGCCCGTCGCAGGGTTCAGCACCTCCATCGTGCCGCCGTCGGAGTCGACCCACTCACCCCCGATGAAGTTCTTGTGCTGCTGGACGGTCACGCTCATGAGCTCACGCACCTCCGGCCGGGTTCATACGCCGCGTCGAGCCTACCGTCGCCGTTCGGGACGCAACAAGGGGCTCGGAGGGCACAGAGCGCCCCCCGAGCATGTACGTGGTGTCGAAAAAGGGCTCTAGCCGCCGCGGGCCAGGCCGTCGGCGATCGAGCCGATCAGCTCGCCGTCCGGCGTGTCGCCGCTCAGCTCCCAGAACATCAGGCCGCCGAGCCCGTTCTTGCGGACGTACTTCGCCTTCTCCTTCATCGCCTGCGGGTCGTCGAAGGTCCAGAAGGTCGTTCCGTCGAAGAGCCACGCGGTCCGGGCATGCCCGTCCCAGTAGCGGACGAAGCCGCTGGCGAGCTTCGTCTTCGCGACCTTGTAGTCCTCGACGCCGGGCTCCCACGTGCCCGGAGCCGGCCCCGTCGCCGGCTGGTACAGGCCCTTGCCTGCGTTCGCGACGCCCGTCCAGCCGCGCGAGTAGAACGGCACGCCGACGACGAGCTTGCGCGCGGGCGCCCCGCGGGCGAGGTACGCGCTCACCGTGTCGTCGATCGAGAAGGGCGGGGTCGTCGGGTCCTGCTTCGAGCTGTAGACGTTCGCCTGGTGGTTCGTGGTCGGCTCCCACGCGCCGTGGAGGTCGTAGCCCTGGACCGTCGCCAGGTCGAGCGAGCCGAACACGCTCGACACCTGGAATCCGGCGTCGATCTTCGCCGGCGCCGCGGGCAGGAACGCGGTCAGCAGGTAGCTGCGCCCGGTCGTCCGACCGTAGGCGTCGAGCTGCCTCCGGAACTCCTGGACGAGTGCGGTGAAGTTCTGCTTGTCCTCCGGCCTGACGACGTTGCCGACGTTCCCGTCCGAGCCGGGCCACTCCCAGTCGAGGTCGATGCCGTCGAAGACCCCCGCCGCCGCGCCGGGGCCGCCCATGCCGCCCCAGCCCGGGTCGGGGAGGTTCCCCTTGATGAAGAGGTCGACGCACGAGCTGACGAGCTTCTCGCGCGAGGCCGCGGTCAGCGCGGCGTCGGAGAAGTACCGCGACCACGTCCAACCGCCGAGCGAGATCAGCACCCGGACGTTCGGGTACTGCGCTTTCAGCGCCTGGAGCTGCTGGAAGTTGCCGAGGATCGGCCGCGGCCACGTCACCTCGGAGCCCGTGACGGACTGCTCGGCCGTCCACGGCACCTGGTAGTCGGCCCACTCGTCCCCGAGCTGGCAGACGACGTCACCGGAGCCGTTCGGCGCGACGTTCGCGAAGGCGTAGTTGATGAGCGACAGCTTCGACGCCGAGCCGCTCGTCGCCACGTCTTTCACGCGGTAGCCGCGGCCGTAGATCCCCCACGACGTGAAGTAGCCGACGACCTCCTGTCCCGCCGGTGCGCGCGACCGGGCCCCGGCACCTGTCGAGAGCCCTGCGACCAGGACGACGAGTCCGGCGAGGGCGATGATTCGCTTCACGGCTCCCCCTCTCGAGTGGTCAAGACCTTTGGCGCCGCAGCTGCGGACACCTCACCACATCAGCGGCGGCTGGTCAAGTCCAATCGGGAGTGGACAAGGCCACTTAGCGGGCGCCGGCGGCCTGCGCGCCGCCCGCGGTCGGCGCGACCGCGCCGGTGTCCCGCGAGAGCCTCGTCGCCAGGTAGACCGGGATCGTCGAGAGCAGGATCAGGAACACCGCGACGACGTTCACGACCGGCAGCTGGTTCGGCCGCGACAGGTTGTTGAGGATCCAGATCGGCAGCGTGAAGTCGGGCCCCGCGGTGAAGGTCGTCACGATCACCTCGTCGAACGAGAGCGCGAACGCCAGGAGCGCGCCGGCGAGGAGCGCCGAGCGGAGCTGCGGGAACGTGATGTAGCGGAACGTCTGCCACGAGTCCGCCCCGAGGTCGGCGGAGGCCTCCTCGAGGTGCTCGGACACCCGCCGCAGCCGGGCGACCGCGTTGTTGTAGATCAAGACGATGCAGAACGTCGCGTGGCCGATCACGATCGTCAGCAGCCCGAGCGAGAGGCCCACCGTGTTGAAGGTCGCGTTGAGCGCCATCCCGGTCACGATCCCCGGCAGCGCGATCGGGAGGATGATGAAGAACGAGATCGTCTCGCGGCCGAAGAAGCGGTAGCGCGAGACCGCGAGCGAGGCGAGCGTGCCGAGCACGAGCGCGAGCAGCGTCGCCCCGAGCGCCGCCTTGATCGACACCCAGAGCGCATCCCGCGCTCCCTGGTTGTGCAGCGCGCGCTCGAACCACTGCAGCGTGAAGCCTTCGATCGGCCACGCCTGGATGCGGCTCTCGTTGAACGCGTAGAGCGCGATGATCAGGAGGGGCACGTAGACGAAGACGAGGGTCAGCGCGGTGCCGCCGCGCAGCAGCCACTTCGCGACCGGCCCGAGCGTCACAGGCTCGAGAACGCGCCCGCGCGCCGCGCGAGGAGCAGGTAGACGACCATGACCGCGACCGGCACCGTCGCGAACGCCGCGGCGAGCGGCAGGTTGTTCGCGATGCCGACGTTCGTGTAGACGACGTTCCCGATGAACTGGTGCCCGGCCATCACGATCTGCGGCGTGATGTAGTCGCCGAGCGTCAGCGAGAACGTGAAGATCGAGCCCGCGACGAGCGCGGGGAACGCGAGCGGCAGGATCACGCGGCGGAACGTCCGCCCGGCCTTCCCGCCGAGGTCGGCGGACGCCTCGAGCAGCGAGTCGGGGATCCGCTCGAGCCCGGCGTAGAGCGGGAGGATCATGTACGGCAGCCAGAGGTACGAGAACACGATCACGCCGGCGACGTTGCCGTAGCCCGGGCCGCTGAGGCCGAACGGGTCGAGCGCCCAGTTCAGGGGCCCGTCGCCCTGGAGGATGATCCGCCAGGCGTAGACCTTCACCAGGTAGCTCGCCCACAGCGGCATGAGGATCGCGACGACGAGCAGCGAGCGAGCCCGCGGCGAGGCCACCTTCGCCATGTAGAAGGCGATCGGGAACGCGAGCACGGCGTCGATCACCGTCACCGCCGCCGCGATGCCGATCGTGCGGAGCGCGATCGTCCGGTAGACGTCGGTCTCCCAGAGCGTCCGGAAGTTCCCGAACGAGTAGTCGTGGATCACCTCGGCGGTGAACGGGTCGAGCCGCCAGAACGCCGCGACGAACAGCACGATCAGCGAGCCGAGGTACGCGATCAGCAGCCAGCCGAGCGGTGCGGCCAGGAGCGCCGAGACGCGAAGGCGCGGCCGGCGGAAGAAGAAGGTGGAGAGACGGCGCCCCAGCGACTGCCGGGGCGCCCTCTCAACGGAAGCGGTCGCCTCCAATTACCCCTTCACTTCGGTCCAGGCCTGCACCCACTCGGAGTAGTCCTTGCAGATGGACCCGCGACCGTCGAGGCACGCCTTCGTCGGGGTCGTCCAGTACCAGACCTTCTTGAAGTACGCCTCGTCGCTCGCGTGGTACAGCGAGCAGTGGTCCTTCGCGGCCGTGAGCGCGCACGACTTCTTGTTCGACGGCGCCTCACCGAACCACTCAGCCACCTCGGCGTTCGCCTTCGCCGAGATGATGTGGTTCATCCACTTGTACATGCAGTTCGGGTGCTTCGCCTTCGACGAGATCATCCAGGTGTCGGACCACCCGGTCGAGCCCTCCTTCGGAAGCAGCGTCTGCACCTTGACCTTGTCCGCGGCCAGCAGGTTCGCGATCACCTGCCACGTCGTGCCGAGCACCGTGTCGCCCGACTTGAACGCCGCCTGCTCCTTCGTGTAGTCGGACCAGTACTCGCCGACGATGCCCCGCTGCTTCTTGAGCAGGTCGACCGCCGCCTGGAACTGCTTGTCGTCGAGCGCGTACGGGTTCTTGATCCCGAGGTCCGGCTGCGTCTTCATCAGGTACAGCGCCGCATCGGCGATGTAGATCGGCGAGTCGTACGCCGTGACCTTGCCCTTGTACGGCGAGTTCTCGTCGAACACGACGCCCCACGAGTCGGGAGCAGGAGTGACCTTGTCGCTCCGCCACATCAGCAGGTTCGCGCCGCGGCCGTGCGGGACGCCGTACATCTGGCCGTTGACGGAGTTGTGCTTCTGGTTCTTGAGCCCGTCGAACACGTCCGCGTAGTTCGGGATCAGTTTGGTGTTGACCGGCGCCACGTCACCGGCCGCGATCAGTCGCAGCGTCGCGTCGCCGGACGCCGACACGCCGTCGTAGTTCCCGGTGCGCATCAGCGTCACCATCTCGTCCGACGTGTTGCCGATCTTCACGTTCACCTGGCAGCCGGTCTCCTTCTCGAAGTCCGTCACCCAGTCGACCTTCGGATCCGTCGAGCCGTCCTCCACGTAGCCGGCCCACGCGATCAGGTCGACGCGGCCTTCGCCCTCGCCGACGGACTGCTGCATCGGCCCGCCTGCCGCCTCCGTCGTCGTCGCGCCTCCCGCGCTCTCGTTGTCGTCGTCGCCGCCGCACCCTGCGAGGACCGCCAGCGTCCCCACGACGACGACGACGCATGCCCAGAGAAACGTCCTTCGCCTGCGTGTCATCGAAGCTCCTTCTCCCCCGTCTCGAGTGTGAGTGTGTGCTCGGGGCGCCACTGCAACCGCACACTGCGGCCGCGCGCCTCGAGCGCCTGTGCCGAGGTCGTCTCGAGGTTCTGGACGACGACGGTCAGCTCGCCGCCGGCGTCCAGCTCCACGATGTAGCGGGTCGCCATCCCGGCATAGACGACCTCTCGGATCGTTCCCCTCTCGACCTGCGTGCCGGCCTCCTCCGGCTCTGCTGCGCCGAGGATCCGGATCTTCTCCGGCCGGACGCTGATCATTGCTCCGTCCCTCGCGAGCAGGTTCGAGACGCCGACGAACCCGGCCACGAACTCGGTGCGCGGATGCTCGTAGACCTCTGCCGGCGGGCCGACCTGCTCGATCTTGCCCTGGTTGAAGACGGCGAGGCGGTCGCTCATCGTCAGTGCCTCGTCCTGGTCGTGCGTGACGTAGATGAAGGTGATGCCCACCTCGCGCTGGATGCGCTTCAGCTCGATCTGCATCTCCTGGCGCAGCTTCAGGTCGAGCGCGCCGAGGGGCTCGTCGAGCAGGAGCACCTGCGGGTGGTTGACGAGCGCGCGCGCGAGCGCGACACGCTGGCGCTGGCCGCCCGAGAGCTGCGACGGACGTCGCTCGCCGTAGCCCGTGAGCCGGACCGTCTCGAGCGCATCGGCAACGCGGGTGCGCCGCTCGGCGCGCGGGACGCGTCTGATCTTCAGCCCGTACGCGACGTTCTCGTCGACCGTCATGTGCGGGAAGAGCGCGTAGTCCTGGAAGACGGTGTTGACGTCGCGGGCGTAGGGAGGATCTCCGCTCACATCGCGGCCGCGGAGGCTGATCGTCCCCTCGTCTGGTCGCTCGAAGCCGGCGATCAGGCGGAGCGTCGTCGTCTTGCCCGAGCCCGACGGCCCGAGCATCGTGAAGAACTCGCCGCGCGCGACGTCGAGGTCGACGCCGTCGACCGCGGCGACGTCGCCGTACAGCTTGCGGAGCCCGCGCAGCCGGACGTCGGGCTCGGCCGCGGGCTCCGCGCGGTTCGCCGTCTCGCTCGGGCGCTCAGCCGGCAGCGCCGACAAGCGCCTCCTCCAGGATCTCGAGGCCACGGTTCAGCTCGTCGTCGGATGCTACGAGCGGGACGAGGATCCGGACGACGTTTCCGTGCAGCCCGCAGCTCAGGAGGATCAGGCCGCGCTCGAGCGCACCGGTCGTCGTGGCCTTCGCGAGCTCGGGGGCGGGCCGTTTCGACTCGCGATCGTGCACGAGCTCGAGCGCGAGCATCGGGCCGAGACCGCGCACCTCTCCGACCTGCGGCACGCGCTCGGCGAGCGCGTCGAGCCGGTCGCGGAGGAGCGCGCCGAGCCGCTCGGAGCTCGCGCGGAACTCCGGCGTCGCGACCTCGTCGAGCACGACGCACGCGGCGGCGCACGCGGCCGGGTTCCCGCCGAACGTGCCGCCGAGACCGCCGGGCGCGGGCGCGTCCATCACGTCGGCGCGCCCCGTGACGCCGGCAAGTGGCAGCCCGCCGCCGAGTGACTTGCCCGAGACGAGCAGGTCGGGCTGCACGCCGTAGTGCTCGATCGCCCAGACGGGGCCGGTTCGGCCGACGCCCGACTGGACCTCGTCGTCGACGTAGAGGATCCCGTGCCGGTCGCAGACCTCCCGGAGCGCACGCGGGAAGTCGTCCGGCATCACGATGAAGCCGCCCTCGCCCTGCACCGGCTCGAGCACGACGCAGGCCACGCTCTCGGGGTCGACCTCGCGCAGGAAGAGCTCCTCCAGCCCGGCGATCGCCTGGGCGGTGTCGACGCCGCGGTAGGGATACGGCGCGGGTGCGCGGTAGACCTCGGGCGCGAACGGGCCGAACCCGCGCCGGTACGTGACCTTCGAGGTCATCGTCATCGTCAGGAGCGTCCTGCCGTGGAACGAGCCGTCGAAGACGATCACTGCGGGCCGGCCGGTCGCCGCGCGCGCGATCTTGACGGCGTTCTCGACCGCTTCCGCGCCCGAGTTCAGGAGCAGCGAGCGCTGCTCGTCGCCCGTGCAGGGCGAGAGCTCTGCGAGGCGGCGGCAGACCTCGATGTACGGCTCGTACATCCCGACCATGAAGCACTGGTGCAGGTAGCGGTCGACCTGCTCGTGGATCGCCGCGACGGCCGCGGGCAGGCCGTGTCCCGTGTTCTGGCAGCCGAGCCCACCGGCGAAGTCGACGTACTCCCGCCCGTCCACGTCCCAGACCCGCGCACCCTCGGCGCGGTCGACCACCAGCTGCGGGGTCGAGATGCCTCGCGCGACGTACTGCTGCCGCGCCGCGACGACGCGGTCGCTGCCCCGCACTTCCTGCAACGCCACGGCGCAATCCAACCCACGAACGGGCCGTGCGGGCAAGAGACGAAGAGGAGGAATCCGGACGGCTGTTTTGGACCCGGCGTCGAGTCCGCTTCGGACGACTTGGCCGAGAGGCGGCTTGCAATCGCCGCCGGACGGCCCTAGCTTTGGCCGTGGTGTCGGAGTGCTGACCGTCCGCGACATCGCCGAGTTCGAGGGCCTCGGCCTCACCGTCGCCGCCGGCGCGGACGGCTTGGCCACCGAGGTGACCTGGCTCCACGTCTCCGAGCTCGACGATCCGACGGCGTTCCTCGAGGGCGGCGAGCTGCTCCTGACCACGGGTCTCGGGGTCGGCGAGCTGGCGACGACGCAGCGGGCGTACCTCCGGCGGCTGGCGAAGCACGGGCTCGCGGGCCTCGGCTTCGGCCTCGGCTTCGGCTTCTCCGAGACGCCGCCCGCGCTCGTCGAGGAGGCGAACAAGCTCGGCTTCCCCGTGATCGCGGTGCCCTACGAGGTGCCGTTCGTCGCGATCACGAAGGCGGCCGGCGCACGGCTCGCGAACGACCAGCTCGAGCGCCTGACACGCGCGCTCGAGGTGAACGAGCGGCTTGCCGAGGCCGTCCTCGAGGGTCGGGGCCTGCAGGCGCTGCTCTCGATCGTGAGCGGTCATCTCGGCTGCTCGCTCGCCCTGCTCGACGAGCGGTCGCGCGTCGTGGCGGAGCGGCACACGGGCGGGCGTGCCTCGTTCGACGCCGCGCTCGAGCTCCCGCTCGGCGGCGGCGCGATCCTCAAGGCGGCGCGCGAAGGACGTCCGTTCGGCGAGTACGACCGCCTCGTGCTGCACCACGGTCAGACGGCGCTCGGCTTCGAGCTCTCGCGCCGCCGTGCGGTGAGCGCGGCCGAGCTGCGGCTCGCCGGCGACCTGCTCGAGGACCTCGAGAGCGACCGCCTCGACGATCGCGAGGCGTCGCGCCGGATGGCGGCGTTCGGGCTCGACCCTGCCCGCTCGCACGCCGCGCTCCTCGCCGTGCCCGCGTCGAACGGCACGACCGGCGAGCGCGTCCGCGGCGAAGTCGCAGACCTGCTCGACCGCCGCTCCGTCCGCTACCTCTCGACCGCGAGGCCGGACCGCGCCGGCTTCCTCGTCGAGGTCGAGACCGAGGAGGACGCGCTCGCGCTCGCGCACAAGCTCGTCGAGGCCGACCCGTCGGCGCGCGTCGGGATCGGCCGGCCCGCACGCGGGCGTGCGCTCGGGCGGTCACTCGTCGAGGCGCGCGCGGCGATCGACTCCGCGACGACGCCGGTCGCGTCCTATCGCGACCTCGGCTCGCTCGAGCTCTTGCTCTCGCTGCCCGATGCAGCGCTCGAGGCGTTCGTCGACCGCGTGCTCGGCGCGAGCGCGACGAACCCCCGGCTCGCGGACTCGCTGTCCGTGCTGCTCGAGTCGGGCTGCCGCTGGAGCGAGGCCGCAGACCGCCTCGGCATCCACCGGCACACGCTCCGCTATCGGATGGATCGCCTGCGGGAGCAGACGGGGCGGCATCCGGACGAGCCCGAGCAGCGGATGGAGCTCTGGCTGGCCGTCAAGGCAACCCAGGCACTGCGGGCCCGCAGCGCCGTTCCGTCGAACGGGGCTGCCGGGCACTGACGACGAGGGAGAGGAGAGGGGCATGGCGAGAACACCACTGCTGGGCACGCTCCAGCGGATCACTGCGCGACGTCGCGGCGGAGGAGCGCCGCTCGAGCAGGCGCGACTTCCTGCGCGACGCCGCAGCTGCGGGCGCGGCGACGACCGCATTCGGGGTCCTCGCGTCGCGCGCAGGCGCGGCGACCCCACCCGGGAAGGTCGTCGTCGTCGGTGCCGGGCTCGCCGGCCTCACCGCCGCGTACCGGCTGAAGCAGGCCGGGGTCGTCGCGGAGGTGCACGAGGCGTCCGACCGCATCGGCGGGCGCTGCTGGACGCTTCGCGGCTTCTTCGCCGAGGGGCAGATCGCCGAGCACGGCGGCGAGCTCATCGACCAGGGTCACACGCAGCTCAGGCAGCTCGCGTCGGAGCTCGGGCTGAAGCTCGACAACCTGCTCTCGGCGGAGGACGGCAACGAGCAGACGAACTGGTTCGACGGAGCGCGCTACTCCTACGCGCAGGCGACCGCCGACCTCAAGGCGGGCTGGCAGAAGCTCCACAAGGATCTCTCGGCCGCGAGCTACCCGACGACGTTCGACAGCTTCACAGCGCGCGGACGAGAGCTCGACCGGATGTCGATCGTCGACTGGATCGACGAGACGTTCCCGGGCGGGATCGACTCGAAGATCGGCCAGCTTCTCAACGTCGCCTACAACATCGAGTACGGTGCCGAGTCGGCCGAGCAGAGCTCGCTTGAACCTCGTCTACCTGCTGGGCTATCGCGGGGCCGGCAACCTGCGGATCTTCGGCGCCTCGAACGAGAAGTACCACGTCGTAGGGCGGCAACGACCAGGTGCCCGCGCGGCTGGAGCAGCGGCTCGCCGGTCAGATCACGACCGGCTCCGAGCTCGTCGCGATCCGCGTCACCGCGGCCGGACGCTGGGAGCTGACGTTCAGGCAAGGGTCGGCGACGAAGACGATCACCGCCGATCGCGTCGTCCTCGCGCTTCCGTTCTCGATCATGCGATCGGTCGGTCGACTTCTCGAAGGCCGGCTGGGAGCCGCTGAAAGAGACGGCGATCCGGGAGCAGGGGATGGGCACCAACTCGAAGCTCCACGTCCAGTTCTCGAAGCGCGTCTGGAGCCCGCAAGGCTTCAGCGGCGAGACGTACTCCGACCGCGGGCTACCAGAGCACCTGGGAGGTCACGCGCGCGCAGCCCGGCACGTCCGGGATCCTCGTCGACTACACCGGCGGGAAGGTCGGCGCGAGCTTCGGCAGCGGCACGGCCCAGTCGCGCGCGCAGCAGTTCCTCGCACAGATCGAGCCCGTGCTTCCCGGCCTGACCCAGGCCTACAACGGCAAGGCATTCGTCGACTTCTGGCCCGCGAACCCGTGGGCGAAGGGGTCGTACTCGTACTGGAAGGTGGGGCAGTACACGAAGTTCGCCGGGATGGAGGGCAGGCGGCAAGGAACGTGCCACTTCGCCGGCGAGCACACCTCGATCGACTTCCAGGGCTACTTGAACGGGGCGGTGGAGACGGGCGAGCGCGCCGCGGACGAGATCCTCGCTGACCTCAAGTAGAGGAGGGTTCGGCGAAGTAGGCGCTGTGCCGTCGGGCCGCGCTGGTCACCCCGATGCGGCGTCCTCAGTCGCGTCGATAGCTTCGGCTATCGACGCTCCCTGCGTCCTTGCCTCGGAACGACCATCGCACCCCGACGACGAGGCCCACTCCGCCAAACCCTCCTAACGCAGCCCGAGCCGCGTTCCCGTCAGGCGCGGGAGCGCGGCGCCTGCGCGCGCGACGAGCGGCCGTCGCCGGCCTTCCTCCTCGGCCTCCTCGAGCGCGAGGACCGAGCGGCGGACGAGCTCGCCGCCCGCGTTCTTGAACGGCGGCAGCCGCGGGACGTAGCGGCCGACGAGCGGAAGGCGCGACCACTCGTCGTTCGCGCGCAGGACGAGCGACGAGAGCGCCTGCGCCGCGAGCCACGTCGGGCCGACGCCGTTGCCGGTGAACCCGGCCGCGTAGTGGATGCGGCCACGGGAGCCGACTTGCGGGAGACGGTCGGCGGAGACGTCGATCGGGCCGCCCCAGTCGTGCGTGATCTTCGCGTCGGCGAGAGCGGGCAGGAGCAGCCGGAGCCCGCGCTCGGCATGGCGGCGGGTTCCGCCCGCGCTGCCCATGAGCACGCGGCCGTCCTCGGTGGTGCGGAAGTAGTGCAGGAACATCCGGCCGTCGCTGATCGCCTCGCCGCCGGTCCAGCCGAGCTCGCGGAGCAGGTCGGGCACGGGCTCGGTCAGCACGACGTACGAGCGGAAGCGCGCGAGGCGCGGCGCGGTCGGCCCCCACGACGCGAGCGCGGCGTTCGTCGCGAGTACGACGTCGCGGGCTCGGACGGAGCCGCCCGGCGTCTCCACGCGGTTGTCCCGCACGCGCTCGGCCGGGCTCTGCTCGTAGATCTCGACGCCGGCCGCGAGCGCCGCGCGCCGCAGTGCGCGCGCGAGGCGCGCCGGCTGGACGGTCGCGCACTCACGGAAGAGGACGCCGCTTCGGAAGCGGGGCGAGGCGCAGCGTCGCTCGACCTCCTCGGCCGAGACCGCGACCGCCTCGTCCGGCACTCGCAGCTCACGGGCAGTCTCGACCGCGTGGCCGAGCGACGCCTCCTGCTCGTCGGTCGTCGCGACCTCGAGCAGGCCGGCCTCGCGGAGCCAGACGTCCTCGCCGAGCTCGCGCACCGCCGGGAGGATCCTGTCGCCTGCGCGTGCGAGCTCGAGCGCGCGCTTGTCGCCGAGCACCTCGCGCAGCCACCCGAGCATGCTCCAGTAGCCGTGGAGGAAGCCGCCGTTTCGGCCGCTCGGGCCGTGTCCGCATCGAGCTGCTTCGAGCAGGACCACCCGGAGCTCGGGCGAGCGGCGGTGGAGCGCGAGCGCGGTCCAGAGGCCGCAGTAGCCGCCGCCGACGATCGCGACGTCCGCGTCGAGGTCGCGCGTGAGCGGCGCCGCCGCCTCGTCGGGCGGGGCCTCCTCGAGCCACCACGAGGTCGTCGGTTCGCTCACGGTCGGGAGATCCACGTCGGGTGCGCGAGCCCGAGCATCTCATCTGCCTCGCGCACGGGCTAGACGAGCGCGAGCTGCGCGAGAGGCTGCAGTCCCGACACGCTGACGCCGACGAGTCTCAGGGCGCCCGGGCGTTCGGTCAGCGCTCGTTCCAGCAGCTCGCTCGCGAGCCGATGGATCCGGTCCGCGTCCTCGATCCCCGTCGTGAGCGTCATCGAGCGCGTGCGCGTCGTGAAGTCGCCGTAGCGCAGCTTGGTCGTGACGGTTCGGGCGTAGAGACCGCGCTCGTTCAGTCGACGGGAGATGCTGTCCGCCATCCGGCGCAGCTCGCCGTGCAGGCGGTCGCGGTCTGCGACGTCGTGGTCGAACGTCTCCTCGTGGCTGATCGAGACCGGGGGTTCGGAGACCGCGACGACCCGCCGCCGGTCGATGCCGTGTGCCCGCTCGCGGAGCTCCGTGCCGAGCTTCCCCGGCAGCAGCGTCGCAAGCTCGTCGTCCGTGAGCGCAGCCAGGCCTCCGATCGTCGTCACGCCGGCAGGGCGAAGTCGCGCCTCCGCTCGTGGTCCGACGCCCGGCAGTCGGCGAACGTCGAGCGGGGCGAGGAACGCCGCCTCCTTCCCGGCCGAGACGACGGTGATCCCGGCCGGCTTGCGCCGGTCGCTCGCGATCTTCGCGACGACCTTGCAGCTCGCGATCCCGAGCGAGCAGGTGAGACTGGTCGTCCCGCGGACGGCGGTCTGGATCGCCTCCGCGAGTGCCCGAGCCGCGAGGAAGTCCGGGGCCTCGTCGGTCAGGTCGAGGTAGCCCTCGTCGATGCCGGTCTGCTCGACGACCGGCGCGAGCTCGCGGATCGTGGCCCAGACACTCCGCGAGACGTCGCGGTAACGCGAATGCCGCGGCCGCAGGAAGATCGCGGTCGGGCAGCGGCGGAGCGCCTCCGCGCAGCTCATGGCGGAGTGGATGCCGAACCGGCGCGCCGCGTAGTTCGCCGTCGCGACGACTCCTCGGCCGTGTGGGTCGCCTCCGACGACGAGCGGCCGCGCGCGCAGGCTCGGATCGTCGAGCTCCTCGACGGCGGCGAAGAAGGCGTCCAGATCGACGTGCGCGACGATCACTGTGGAGGAGAAGTCTCACATTCGGCACAGACGCGACACAGACACGGCACACCTTCGCCGCTACGGTCGTTCTCATGAGCACGAAAGCCCGAGCAAGCGTCAAAGCCGCGACGCCGTGGGGCGACGCCGCCCTCGTCGACCAGCTCGAGATCCCGCAGCGAGCCGGGGAGCGTCGGTTCGCCTCCGTCGTCCAGCTCCTCGAGAACGCGAAGGGCGAGCGGTTCGTCCGGTTCGCGTACACGACCGACGGCTCGGCGCGACGCGGACCGGTGACCCTCCGCGCGCGAGACGTCGAGCGTCTGCGCCAGGCGCTGCTCAAGCATCCCGAGCTCGCCGAGACCCTGGGCTTCGGAGGTGATGCCTAGACGAGTGCCGCTTCGCGGTCGCGTGCGGCGTCGACGAGCGACGCGAGGATGAACGAGCCGTCGGCCGATCCGAGCAGCGGATCGACCGCGTGCTCCGGATGGGGCATCAGCCCGAGCACGTTGCCCTCCCGGTTGCAGACTCCCGCGACGTCGTGGACTGCGCCGTTCGGGTTGTCCTCATAGCGCAGGACGATCTGGTCGAGGTCGGTCAGCTCGCTGTAGAGCTCGTCGTCGGCGTACCAGCAGCCTTCGCCGTGCTTGACGGGGATCGACAGCGTCTGCCCCTCGGTGCAACGCGCGGTGAGCTTCGTGTCCGCGCGCACGACGCGCACGCGCACATCACGACAAATGAACTCGAGCGACCGGTTCGGGCGGAGCACGCCCGGCAGGAGCCCGGCCTCGCAGAGGATCTGGAAGCCGTTGCAGATTCCGAGCACGGGCCCGCCGTCGGCGGCGAAGCGACCGACCGCCTCCATCGCCGGAGCGAAGCGGGCGATCGCGCCGCAGCGAAGGTAGTCGCCGTACGAGAACCCGCCGGGCAGGACGACACCCGACACGTCGGGAAGCGCATCGTCGCGGTGCCAGACCGACACAGGGTCGGCACCGAGGGCATGGAGCGCCCACGCCGCGTCGCGGTCGTCGTTCGACCCCGGGAAGGTCAGCACGGCGATCTTCGGCCTGCGCTCGCTCACGCCTCGGTCAGCTCGATCTCGAAGCTCTCGATGAGCGGGTTCGCCAGGAGCTGCTCGCACATGCGCTCGACCTCGGCTCGCGCCTGCGCGGCGTCGGTCGACTCGAGCTCGAGATCGACGACGCGACCGACGCGGGCCTCGCCGACGGGAAAGCCGAGCTGGCGCAGCGAGCTCTCGACCGCTTGCCCCTGCGGGTCGAGGATCCCTTCCTTCGGCCGGACGACGACGGTCGCCCTCACCGCAGCACGACCGCGGGCTCGGCCAGGTAGTCGTCGAACGGGATCCCGGTCACGCGCTCGAACGCCTCGACATACCGTGCGCGCGTCCCCGCGACGACGTTGTCCGGGAGCTCGGGGCCGGGAGCGGTCTTGTCCCAGCCGAGCGTCTCGCAGTAGTCGCGGACGAACTGCTTGTCGAACGACGGCTGCGCGCCGCCGGGGCGATACTCGTCCGCCGGCCAGAAGCGCGACGAGTCGGGCGTGAGCGCCTCGTCGCCGAGCACGAGCCGGTCTTCCTCGTCGACTCCGAACTCGAACTTCGTGTCCGCGATGATGATCCCGCGCTCGAGCGCGTACTCGGCGGCAAAGGCGTAGAGCGCGAGCGCGACCCGCTCGACCTCGCGGAAACGCTCCTCGCCGACGAGCTCGGAGGCGCGCGCGGCGTCGATGTTCTCGTCGTGGCCTTCCTGCGCCTTCGTCGCCGGCGTGAAGATCGGCTCCGGGAGTCGATCGGACTCCTGCATCCCGCTCGGAAGGACGTGGCCCGACGTGGCACCGGTCGCGACGTAGTCCTTCCAGCCCGAGCCGGACAGGTAGCCGCGGACGACGCACTCGATCGGCAGCATCTCGAGCCGCCGGCACTCGGTCGTGCGGCCGTCGTCCGCGAGCGAGATGAGGTGGTTCGGGACGATGTCCCGCGTCCGCGCGAACCAGAACCCGGCAAGCCCGGTGAGGACGCGTCCCTTGTCGGGGATCTCGGTCGGCAGGACGACGTCGAAGGTCGAGATGCGATCGCTCGCGACGAGCAGCAGACGGTCGTCGTCGAGCGCGTAGAGCTCGCGGACCTTCCCGCTTCCGACGTGTGCGGCGGCTTCAGGCATACGTTGGCTCCTCTTCTCTCGTTCGGACGAGCGCGTGCAGGCGCTCGAAGACGGTGTCGACGTGACGGGTGTACGGCTCGAGCGAGAACGCCTCCTCGAGGTCGATCCGGCCCGCGATCTCGGCGTCGGCCCGCACGAGCTCGCGAAAGTCCTGCTCCTCCTCCCACGCGCGCATCGAGGTGCGCTGGACGAGGCGATATGCCTCGTCCCGTGAGAGGCCGCTCTCGACGAGCGCGAGCAGAACCCGCTGGCTGAAGAAGAGGAAGTGGCTCTGCTCGAGGTTCCGCCGCATGCGCTCCGGGAAGACGACGAGCCCTTCGGCGAGCCACGCGAAGCGATCGAGCATGTAGTCGAGCGCGAGAAACGCGTCCGGCAGGACGACCCGCTCGGCGGACGAGTGCGAGATGTCGCGCTCGTGCCAGAGCGCGACGTTCTCGAACCCGACGAGCGCCGCGCCGCGGACGACGCGCGCAAGTCCGCACAGGCGCTCCGACACGACCGGGTTCCGCTTGTGCGGCATCGACGAGGAGCCTTTCTGTCCCTTGCCGAACGGCTCCTGGACCTCGCGCACCTCGGTTCGCGCGAGGTGCCTGATCTCGAGCGCGAACGTCTCGAGCGACGAAGCCGCCACAGCCAGAGCGGCGAGCAGCTCCGCGTGCCGGTCGCGCTGCAGGATCTGGGTCGACGTAGGCGCCGGCTCCAGCCCCAGCCGCTCGCACGCGAGGCGCTCGACCTCCGGATCGGTCGCCGAGTACGTCCCGACTGCACCCGACAGCTTCCCGACCCGCAGCCCTTCGAGCGCGCGCTCCACCCGCACGCGGTCGCGGTCCAGCTCGAACGCCCACCCGGCGAGCTTGAGCCCGAACGTCGTCGGCTCCGCGTGCACGCCGTGGGTCCGGCCGATCGTGATCGTCTCGACGTGCTCGTCCGCGCGCGCCGCGACCGCGTCGAACGCTCGCGCGAGACCGCCGAGGACGAGCCGGCCGGCCTCCTGGATCTGCAGCGAGAGCGCCGTGTCCAGCACGTCGGACGAGGTGAGCCCGTAGTGGAACCACCTGCCCTCCTCCCCGAGGCCCTCGGCGACCGCGTCGACGAACGCGGCCACGTCGTGCTGCGTGCGCTCCTCGATCTCGCGCACCCGCTCGGGGGTCGGCGCCTTCGCACTCGCCCGGATCGCGTCGGCGGCCTCCTGGGGCACGCGACCGACCTCCGCCCACGCGTCCAGCGCGGCGAGCTCGACCTCGAGCCACCGTTCGAGCTTGCGCTGCTCCGACCAGACCCCGGCCATCGCCGGACGGGAGTAGCGGGCGATCACCAGGCCAGACTAGCGCCGCCCCAGGCCGGACAGGCGGTACCGCGTCTCGTGCAACGACATGCCCGGGAACCAGTCGTCGATCCGTTCGCCGTCGACGGTCCAGCCGTGCCGCTCGTAGAAGCGCCGGGCACGCGGGTTCTCCGTCGCGACCCAGAGGATCGCCTCGTCGAAGCGCTCCCCGAGCGCGTCGACCGCCGACTCCATCAGGGCGCTGCCCGCGCCGGTCCCCTGCGCGGCCGGCACGACGTAGATCGCGTAGAGCTCGCCGAGCCCCGCTGTCGAGAAGCACGGCCCGACGTTGACGAACCCGACGACCTGGCCGTCGATCTCGGCCACGAACGCCGTCGAAGCCGGATCCGGGATCCACCGCTCCCACTGTTCCTCACGCCGCTCGACGCTGAGGCCGTCGAGCACCGCCTGCGGCACGACGCCGGGGTACGTCGCCCGCCACGTCTCGACGTGGATCTCGGCGAGCCGTCGCGCATCGTCCGGCCGCGCGAGGCGGACGTTCACGTCACGCCGAGGATGCGCGCCGCGAGCGCCGCCGCGTTCTTCGCGTTGTCGACACCGACCGCCGCGACCGGCACGCCGGGCGGCATCTGCGTGATCGCGAGGAGCGCGTCGAGACCGTCGAGGACGCTGAGGCTGGAGCGGAGCGGGACGCCGATCACCGGCAGGTCGGTGTGGGCGGCGACCACGCCCGGCAGCGCGGCCGAGAGCCCCGCGCCGCAGATCAGCACCCGGATGCCGCGCTCGCGCGCCGTCCGCGCGTACTCGGCGACGGCGTCCGGATTGCGGTGAGCGGAGCGCACATCGAACTCGTACGCGATCCCGCGCTCGTCGAGCTCGTCGATCCCGCCCTGCATGCGCTCGCGATCCGACTCGGATCCGACGAGGATCCCGACACTCGGCGCGTCAGCCAACGGGCGCCCCGTCGGTCGCCTCGACGGCGATGTCCGTCCTGTAGCGCGCGCCGTCGAACACGATCTTCTCTGCCGCCGAATACGCGCGAGCACGAGCGTCTGCGATCGTCGGCCCCGTCGCGGTCACGTCGAGGATCCTGCCACCGTTCGTCACGAGGCGGCCGTTTCGAAGCGCCGTGCCCGCGTGGAAGACGACCGCGCCGTCCGCTTCGGCGTCCTCGAGCCCGCTGATCGCCGTGCCGACGTCCGACTTCGCGGGGTAGTCGCGCGCCGCCATCACGACCGTGACGGCGGCGTCGTCCGAGACGCGCAGAGTCGACTCCGCGAGGTCGCCCGCCGCGGCCGCCGCGAGCGTCCCGAGCAGGTCGCCGTCGAGGCGGGGGAGGATCGCCTGCGTCTCGGGGTCGCCGAACCTGCAGTTGAACTCGAGCACCTGCGGCCCGTCCTCCGTCAGCATCATCCCCGCATAGAGCAGGCCGATGAACGGCGTGCCGCGCTCCGCGAGCTCGTGCAGCACCGGTTCGTGGACGGCTTCGACGATCGCTGCGGCGTCGAGGTCCGAGAGGGGCACGGGCGAGTAGGCGCCCATCCCGCCGGTGTTCGGCCCCTCGTCGCCGTCGAACGCACGCTTGAAGTCGCGCGCCGGGGCCAGAGGGAGCGCCCGCGCGCCGTCGCAGATCGCGAAGACCGAGAGCTCGTCGCCCTCCAGCAGCTCCTCGACGACGAAGTCGCCGCCGAAACTCCCCACCGCGCGCAGCGCCGTGTCGAGCTCGGCCTGGGTGCGGCACACGAAGACGCCCTTGCCCGCGGCGAGCCCGTCCGCCTTCACGACGCACGGAGGTCGCGCGACCGCCAACGCGTCCGCGGTCGGGACGCCCGCGGCCTGCAGCACCTCCTTCGCGAAGCGCTTCGACCCCTCGATCCGCGCAGCCGCTGCACTCGGCCCGAACACCGCCACCCCGCCGAGACGAAGCGCGTCGGCGACGCCCGCGACGAGCGGCGCCTCCGGCCCGACGACCACGAGGTCGATGTCGAGCGAGCGCGCGAGCGCGAGCAGGCCCTCGGCGTCGTCGGCGCGGACCGGGTGGCACTGCCCGATCGCGGCGATGCCGGGGTTCCCGGGCGCTGCGTGCAGCTCCGACAGTCCCGGGCTCTGCGCGAGCTTCCACGCCAACGCGTGCTCACGTCCGCCAGACCCCAGGACGAGAACTCTCACGCGACCATGCTATGCGGGCCGTCGGCGGGTTTGAAGCACGCGAGTCGCCGTGCCTAAGCTGCCGCGATGACGCTGCTCGAACGCCACGTCGAGCTCTTCAACCAGGGCATCCGCACCGGCGACTTCGCGCCGATGCTCGCCCAGTTCACCGACGATGCCGAGCTCGTCTTCGAAGGCGTTCCGGTCGGACCGTTCAACGGCAAGCAGGCGATCGCAGAGGCGTACGCGGCGAACCCGCCCGACGACGAGGTCGAGATCCTCGCCGTCGAGGAGTCCGAGGAACCGATCGTCGCCCACTACGCGTGGCGCGCAGACGCCGGGCGCGAGGCCGGCCGCATGATCATCTCGAGCCGCGGCGACGAGATCGCCAAGCTCGTCGTGACGTTCGACTGAGCCCGCTCAGGGACGCGCGACCGCTTCGAGCCCACGCGGCGACAGAACGGCTTCGCGTTCCGCACCGGTGCCGATGAGCGAGACCTCGACCCCGAGCTCGCGTTCGACGAACGCGACATAGGCGCGGGCCGCTTCGGGGAGCTCCTCGACGGCACCGACGTCGTCGAGCGGCTCCGCCCATCCAGCCAGCGTCTCGTAGACCGGACTCGCGTGGTGGAAGTCGCTCTGGTGCGCCGGGAAGTCGCGCGTCTCCGCGCCGTCGGGCAGCCGATACGCGACGCACACCGGCAGCTCGTCGAACGCCGAGAGCACGTCGAGCTTCGTCAGCGCGAGCGACGTGATCCCGTTCACGCGTACCGCGTAGCGGAGTGCGACCAGGTCGAGCCAGCCGCAGCGGCGCTCCCTGCCGGTGACCGTTCCGAACTCGCCGCCCAGGTCGCGAACGCGTTGCTGGTCCGGGCCTTCGATCTCGGTCGGGAACGGCCCCTCGCCGACCCGCGTGACGTACGCCTTCGAGACGCCGACGACGGCGTCGATCCGGGTCGGCCCGATCCCGATCCCGACGGACGCGTAGCCCGCGACGGGATTCGACGACGTGACGAACGGATACGTGCCGTGGTCGAGGTCGAGCAACGTCGCCTGGGCGCCTTCGAACAGGACGAAGAGCCCGTCGTCGAGCGCGCGGTCGACGAGAAGCGACGTGTCCGCGACGTACGGCCGAAGGCGCTGCGCGTAGTGCTCGAGCCTCGCCGCGACCTCCTCGAGCTCGAGTGGCTCCACGCCGTACACCCGCTCGAGCCAGAGGTTCTTCTCCGCGAGTGCGACCTCGATCTTCTCGCGCAGGATCTTCGGGTCGAGCAGGTCCTGGACGCGGATCCCGATCCGTGCCGCCTTGTCGGCGTAGGTCGGGCCGATCCCACGTCGCGTCGTCCCGATCTGGAGCTTCCCGAGCCGCCGCTCGCTCGCGCGGTCGAGCGCGACGTGCCACGGCAGGATCAGGTGCGCGTTCCCCGAGAGGTGGACGAGCCCTTCGGTCTCGACTCCCCGCGCTGCGAGGTCGTCGAGCTCCTCGATCAGCACCTCCGGATCGACCACGCAGCCGGCGCCGATCACGCACTGCTTGCCGGAGAGGATCCCGGACGGCATCTGGCGGAACTTGAAGGTCTCGCCGTCGACGATGATCGTGTGGCCGGCGTTCGGCCCGCCCTGGTAGCGGCAGACGACGTCGGCGTGCTGCGCCAGCAGGTCGACGATCTTCCCCTTGCCTTCGTCGCCCCACTGGGCACCGACGATCACGGTCGCGGGCACGACCCGGAGTGTGCCCGATCTAATGGACGAGGCTGGCGGGGAGCGCGCGCAGGACGCGGATGTCGTGCCCGCGCTCGCATGTGACGTGCCCCTGGTCCTTCTCGAGCGCCAGCTTGCCGTCGACGACGGCGCCGACGTACCCCCGGCTCGGAAGCTGGCTCGAGGCGCATGCCTCGCACACCGCGCGGAAGCTGGTCGCCCGCGGCGGGATGCACACCGTCTGCTCTGCGATCACCCCACGATTCGCTAACACCACCCCATCAGGCTGCCGCGAGGTCGGAGAACTTCGCGTAGCGCTTGAGGAACGACAGCTTCATCGAGTCGGTCGGGCCGTTGCGGTGCTTCGCGACGATCACCTCGGCCATTCCCTGCTGGTCGGACTCCTCGTTGTAGTACTCGTCCCGGTAGATGAACATCACGAGGTCGGCGTCCTGCTCGATCGACCCGGACTCGCGGAGGTCGGACAGGATCGGCCGCTTGTCGTGCCGCTGCTCGACCGCCCGTGAGAGCTGCGACATCGCGACGATCGGGACGTCGAGGTCGCGCGCGAGCACCTTGAGCGAGCGCGAGATCTGCGACACCTCCTGCACGCGGTTCTCGGGCGTTCCTCCCGACGTCATCAGCTGGAGGTAGTCGATGACGATCATCCCGAGGTTCGGCTCCATCGACTTGAGCCGACGCGACTTCGAGCGGATCTCCATCAGGTTGATCGACCCGGTGTCGTCGACGTAGATCGGCGCCTTGGCGAGCTTGTCGCAGGCGGCCGTCAGCCGGGGCCAGTCGTCGACCGCGAGCTTCCCGGTGCGGAGCCGCTGCGACTCGACCTTCGCCTCGCTGCACATCAGCCGCTGCGTGACCTCGGACTTCGACATCTCGAGCGTGAAGATCCCGACCGGCACGCCCTCGCGGACGGCGAGGTTCGCGGCCATGCAGAGCCCGAGCGCCGACTTCCCCATCGACGGGCGCGCCGCGACGATGATCAGGTTGCCCGGCTGGAAGCCCGACGTCGTCCGGTCGAGCTCCTTGAACCCGGACGGAGTGCCGGTGACATCGGCGCCGGCCTCGTAGAGCTGCGTGATCCGCTCGAAGCTCTCCTTCAGCAGCTGGTCGATGTGCGCGAACTCGGTGGAGACGCGGTCCTGCGAGAGGTCGAAGAGGATCTGCTCGGCCTGGTCGACGAGCTGGTCGGTCTCACCCGGCCGCTCCCAGCCGAGCCGGGCGATCTCCTGGCCGGTCCGGATGAGCCCCCGGAGCGTGGCCATCTCCCGGACGATCCGTGCGTAGTGCGCCGCGTTCGCGGCGGCGGGCACGAGCGCCGCGAGCTCGTGGATGCGGATGCGGCCACCCGCATCCTCGAGCTCACTTCGTTCCTCGAGACCGTCGACGAGGGTAATGGCGTCGACGGGCTCGCCGCGGGCGTACAGGGAGAGCGCTGCCCGATAGATCTTGGCGTGGCTCTCCCGGTAGAAGTCGCCCGCATCCAGGATCTCGCTCACCGCCCCGATCGCACCGGGGGAGAGCATCATCGCCCCGAGGACAGATTCCTCGGCGTCGAGATTTTGCGGTGGAACCGGGGCGGCGGACGAGAACTGGGCGACCTGGGCCACAGGGCGCGAGTCAACCACTCCGCTCGAGGCATTGGTAGGAGTGGACAGTGGCGTTTTCGACATGGCGAACCCTTCGATGTGCAGGGAAAAGTTCGGCCATGCTGCCAGCGTCACCGGACGGATCTGTGGGAAACAAACCCGCTCCGTGCGGAAAGTTCGTGCGCGAATCCACAGGCGCGTGCGCGCCTGTGGACGAGTCGGTGCTAACTCGGCTCGGGTTCGGTGTCGGGCGGGCCCGGACTCTCGTCCGCCGGCGTGTCGTCCGCAGGAGCCTCGTCCGCCGGAGCCGCAACCTCGTCGACCTCCGCCTCGGCCTCGACCTCCGCCTCGGCGACGAGCTCCTCCGCCTCCTCGTGCTCGGCTTCGGCGACCGCGGCGGCGGCCTCCTCCTCGGCGCGCGCGGCGGCCTCCATCGCCGCGAGCTCCTCCTCGGGCGGCAGCTCGCCGCCCTCGGGCACGACGAGGGTCTCGACCTCGACCTCGACGTCGGTGAAGAGCTGGATCGGCACCGTGTGGCGCCCGATCCGCTTGATGTTGTCGATCCCGACCTTGCGGCGGTCGACGCGGATCTTCTTCTCGCGCCAGATCTGGTCGACGATGTCCGTCGGCGTGACCGAGCCGAAGAGCGCGCCCGTCGGCCCCGACTTCACCTCGAAGCGGAGCACGGCCTCGTTCAGCGTGTCGGCCATCTCACGCGCCTGCTCGAAGCTCTGCGCCTCATGGCGGGCGCGCTGCTCCTCGCGCTTCCGGAGCTCGGCGACCTTCGCCGGCGTCGCCTCCTCGGCGAGACCGCGCGGCAGGAGGAAGTTCCGCGCGTAACCGCGCGCGACGTTGACCACGTCGCCGCGCAGACCGACCTTGTCGATGTCCTGCCGGAGGATGACGTCCATCTAGCGTTCGCCCACGTACGGCAGGAGCGCCATCTCGCGCGCCCGCTTCACTGCCACCGAGACCTGGTTCTGGTGGCGCCGGCACGCGCCAGTGATCCGCCGGGAGCGGATCTTGCCCTTCTCCGAGATGTACCGCCGGAGCTGGTTGATGTTCTTGTAGTCGACCTCGTCGATCTTGTCCTTGCAGAAGAAGCAGTTGCGCTTCCGCTGCGGGCCTCCGATCGGCGGTCGCTTCCGCCCTCGCTGTTCCTGCTGCTTCGCCACGTGTACCTCGCTAGAAGGGGATGTCGTCGTCGGTGCCGGTCGGCGCGAAGTCGTCGGTCGCCGCGCCCGCGGGGACGAACTGCCGCTCGCCTTCGCCGCCGCCCTCGCGGCTGCCGAGGAACTGCACGGTGTCGGCGATGATCTCGACGGCCTGGCGCTTGGTGCCGTCCTGCGCCTCCCACTCGCGCCAGTCGAGCCGGCCGTCGATCCCGACGGGGCGGCCCTTCGAGAGGAACTTGGCGCAGTTCTCGCCCTGGTTCCCCCAGACGGTGACGTCGAAGTAGTTCGGCTTCTCTCCCCACTCGCCGGTCGAGGCGTCCTTCTGGCGGCTGTTCACCGCGAGGCGCAGCTTGCAGACCGACGTCCCGCTCGGCGTGTGCCGAAGCTCGGGATCGCGCGTGAGGTTGCCGACCAGGATGACCCGGTTGATGTTCGCCATGTGCTTCTCCTCCTACTCCTCGACCGACTGGGTGACAGGCTCGCGAGCATCCTGCCCGTCGCGCGCCGTCCGCGCTACCGGCCGGGCCGGACTGCGCTGGACACGACGGACCGCCATGTGGCGCATCACGCCGTCGGTGATCTTGAGGATGCGCGAGAGCTCGTCGAGCGTCTCCGGCTCGGACGTGAACTCGAACAGGTGGTAGACGCCCTCGTCCTTGTGCCCGATCTCGTAGGCGAGCCGGCGCCGGCCCCACGGCTCGTGGCGATCCCACGTGCCGCCGCCGCTTTCGACGAGCGCGCGTGCCCGCTCGAGGATCTCGTTCTGGCGCTCCTCCGGTGCCTCCGGATCGAGCATCAGCAGAATCTCGTACTCGGTTCTCACTCCCCGATACCTCCTCTTCTCTCGGTCTTAGGCGGCTCCGCCTGCCTGCGCCGCTCGGGAAGAGTCACGGCGCGGGACGGAGCGAGAAGCGGCGGGCAGTGTAGCATCGCCCCGATGCGAAGCCGGGTCGCGTGGCTGGTCGCAGGAGCCGGGATCGCGGTCGCGCTCTTCGCCCGCTTCCTCCGGCAGACGCCCTCAGCGAGCGCGCCCGCGCCGGTCGCGCCGCCCGAGCCGGAGGCCGATCCGCGTGCCGACGAGCTGCGCCGGCGGATCGCGGAGTCGCGCGAGGTCGTGGACGAGCGCGAGGTCTTCGAAGAGGCGGAGACGCCGCTCGACGAGGCCGATCCCGAGGTGCGCCGCCAGGACGTGCACGTCCGCGGCCGCGCCGCGCTCGAGCGGATGCGCGGCGAGTCAGGAGTCCTAGGTAGACGAAAGGCGGCCGAGAAGCCGCCCTTCGCGGTGCCGGCTGAGGATCGTCGTCACGCCAGCAGGTAGATCAGCAGCACGATCAGGACGATGACGAGCACGGTTCCGAGTCCGATGTACACGTCGTGACCCCCTCGGTTCGCTTGGCCTTGCTAGGACGGAAGCCGCGTACCCGGGGCCTTTCGGCGACAAACCGGCTTAGTCGTCGCCCTTCTCGCGGTGCTTCTCCTTCTCGTCGCCCTTGTCGCGGCCGTGCTCCTTGTCGTCTTCGCGCGCCGGCTGCTGCTCGGGCTCACACTCGGCTGCTGCGGGCGTCGGCGCGGCGGCGGGCGCCGCGGGAGGCGGCGGGGACGCGGCGGGCCGCTCGGGCGGCTCGGCGACCGTGTCGCGCTTCTTCTGCTGACCCGGGGCGTGCTCTTTGCCCTTTGCCTTCTTGCGCTCGACGACGGGCTGGGGCGCGGCTGCGGGGGCCGGCGGCGTTGCCGGCGCGGCCGCCGCGACCGGGAGGTCCGTCGGAACCGGAGCCGGCGCCGGTGCCGGCGCGGGAGCGGGCGACGGCTCGGGCGTGGGGGCCGGCGTGGGTGCGGGTACGGGCGGGGGCGCCGGGTCACGTCCCGGGCGCGACGTTCGCGGACGACCGGGCGAGGGCTGCTGCTCTGCCGTTCCGCCCGCAGGCGGCTCCGCGCCGAAGCTGACGAGCGTCGTCGTCGCCGACGCGAGATTCGGGCTCGGGCTCGTCCGGTCGCGGGTCGCGCGGTCGGGCGCCACCGGCTCGGGGTTCGCCTCCGGGACGCTCGCGACGACCACGTCCGGCGGCGCGGCGAAGCGCGGCGTCGTGACGCCGCTCCGCGGCGAGGACGTGTCGTCGAAGAAGAGGTTCGGGAGCGTGAAGAACGAGAGCACCGCAGCCGCGAGCGCCGCGGTCGCGATCCCGGCACGGAAGACCGTCCGGTCGGCCACGGTGTCGAACGCCGCGCCGAGCGCCGCTGCCGTCGTGCGCAGGCTGCCGCCGTGGAACGCGGCGCGGACGCCGCGGAACCAGGACGCAGGCGCCTCGCGGATCGCCGCCACGAGCACGGCGCCCGCGTGCGGGTCGAGCGCCTGCTCGGCGCGCGCGGCTCCCTCGAGTGAGGCCACCGCCCGCGCAGGGTCGCCGAGGAGCAGGTGGAGCTGCGCCGAGTCGGCCGCGAGCGTCGCCGCGCTCGGCGGCTCCGCGGCGGCCGCGAGGCTGAGCTCCGCGAGCGCGAAGTCGGGATTGCCGTCGAGCGCGTGCGCATACGCGCGGGCGCGCCGGCGCTCGTAGGCGAACGCCTGGGTCGCGGGCATGGAGGCGGCCACGGCGACGAGCGCCGTGCGGTCACGGGCGAGCGCGGCCTCGTTTACAGCGCGGCGTGCCTCGGCGCTCGACACCGTCACCCCCTCCGCCGCAGTCCAGCAATCCCCGCTGCGGCCACTGGACGACCCTTCGCTCTCCGACCTGCTAGGACGCTCTCAACCTAGTCGCGATTTGCTCTTTTTGCCAGATACGACTCGGCTCCTGCAGCAAGTCCGCGTGCGACGCGTTGCTGGTACGCCGACGAGTGCAGGAGGCGCGACTCCGCCGGGTTCGTGAGGAAGCCGACCTCGGTGAGGACGACCGGCACGTCGGCCCAGTTGAAGCCGGTCAGATCGGAACGGCGCTGGAGCCCGAGGTCCCGCGCGCCGGTGGCCCGCACGAGCTCCCGCTGCACGAGCGTCGCTGCGAGCAGACTCGGCCGGTAGACGTCGTCGGTCCACCCGCGGCGGAGCGCGGGGTAGAGCGTGTGCGCGCCGCGCTGCGAGCTGCTCGTGGAGCCGTCGGCGTGGATGCGGATCATCAACGCCGCGTGCCGTTCGTTGCAGAAGCGCGCGCGCTCGACGTTCCCGCCGGTGTACCCCGGGCCGTTGCGGGTCATCGCGACGCGGTAGCCGCGCGCGAGCAGGAGCGCCCGCGTCCGGCGTGCGATCGCGAGCGCGACGGGCGCCTCGCCGGCGGTGCCGCCCGGATCCTTGATCTTCAGCGTCTTCGAGCCGGGGCCGATCGGCTCGCGCTGTGCTCCCACCGACGGCACGGTGCCGTGGCCCGGGTCGAGGCAGATCAGCGCTGCGGCGAGCGTCTCGAGGATCACGCGCGCCCCGCCTCCTCGGTCGCCGCGCGCAGCCGCGCGGCGAGCTCCGGCGTGAGCGCTCCCGACTCGAGCTGCCACCGCCAGTTGCCGGTCTCGCTCCCGGGCACGTTCATCCGCGCGTCGCTGCCCAGAGAGAGCACGTCCTGCAGAGGGACGACCGCGAGCACCGCGGGGGACGAGAAGGCGCGCTCGATCAGCGACCACGCGGGGTCCCGCGCGTCGAGCCCGGTCGCCGTGCGCTCCGCCGAGTCGAGCGAGCGCCACCAGCCGAGCGTCGTGTCGTTGTCGTGCGTCCCCGTGTAGACGACGCCGTTCTCGCGGTGGTTCTCGATCCGGTGCGGGCTCTTCACGTCGTCGACGAACGCCCACTGCATGACGTGCATGCCGGGGAGGCCGAGCTCGTCGCGCAGGCGCTCGACCGCCGGCGTGATCACGCCGAGGTCCTCGGCGATCACGGGCAGGTCGCCGACGTCCTCGCGGACGGCCTCGAAGAGCTCGGGGCCGGGCCCGGGTCGCCACTCGCCGTCCTTCGCCGTCTCCGCGTCGGCCGGGACGGCCCAGTACGCGACGTAGCCGCGGAAGTGGTCGACGCGGGTGAGGTCGACGAGCTCGAACGTCCGGCGAAAGCGCTCGAGCCACCAGCGGAAGCCCTGCGCACGCAGTGCGGGCCAGTCGTAGAGCGGGTTGCGCCAGAGCTGCCCGTCGTCGGTGAACTCGTCCGGCGGGACGCCTGCCACGAAGTCGTCCTGGAACAGCTCGGGGTGCGAGCGGTGGTCGGCGCTGCCCGGGGCGACGTAGATCGGCAGGTCGCCGATCAGCCGGACGCCGCGCCCGTGCGCGTACGCGCGGAGCGCGGTCCACTCGCGCTCGAAGCGCACCTGGTCGGCGATTGCGTCGCCGCCCGCGAAGGCGGCCCAGTCCGCGATCCAGTACGACTCGCGAGCGAGGAAGTCCTCGAGCTCGTCCGTCGTCACCGCCGCCTCGGGCTCGTCGAGCAGCCCGGCCCAGCCCGCGAACGCCGACGGCGACTTGTACGGCGAGCCGACCTCGTCAGGGGGTCCGAGCGGCAGGACCTGCCACCACGACTGCCCCGCCGCCGCGAGCCAGTCCACGAACGCGTACGCCTCCGGCCCGAGCCGGCCCCCGGGCAGGGAGGTTGGGTGCAGCAGGATCCCGCTCGAACGGGGAAGCTTCACGCGTTCAGACCTCGCTCAATCTCGGTACGACTCACCGACATGCCTGCTCCAAAACCCAAGAACGCTCCCGCGCGCATCCTGATCCAGGACGTCCGCCCGCAGGTGGACTGCGGACGGTACGCGGTCAAGGCGGTTGCGGGTGACCGGGTCGACGTGTCCGCGACGATCGCGCGCGACGGGCACGAGGTGCTCGGCGCGGCGGTTCGGTTCAAGCGGCCGGGCGCGACGCGCTGGCAGGAGTCGCCGCTCCAGCCGGTCGGCAACGACACCTTCGAGGGCGGCTTCGAGGTCGACGAGCCGGGGCGGTGGACGTATCGGATCGAGGCGTGGCTCGACCGGATCGCGTCGTACCAGTGGGAGATCAAGCGGAAGCACGAGGCCGGCCAGGAGGATCTGAGCTCCGAGCTCACCGAGGGCGCGTCGCTCCTCGGCCTCGAGTCGCTCACCGTCGAGGAGGCGCTCGAGGCGAAGGCCGGCGACCGCAGCGAGAAGACGCCGTCGCAGACGTTCGAGCTCGACGTCGACCGCGAACGCGGCGCGTTCGGCGCGTGGTACGAGCTCTTCCCGCGCTCGTTCGGCGGCTTCAAGGGCGTCGAGCGCGTGCTGCCGGAGCTCGCGGAGCTCGGCTTCGACGTCGTCTACCTCCCGCCGGTGCACCCGATCGGGACGACGAACCGGAAGGGACGGAACAACACGCTCACGCCGGAGCGCGGCGACGTCGGCAGCCCGTGGGCGATCGGCGCGGCCGAAGGTGGGCACGAGGCCGTCCATCCCGAGCTCGGGACGCTCGAGGAGTTCGAGCGCATGGTCGCGCGCGGCCGCGAGGTCGGCTGCGAGGTCTGCATCGACTTCGCGATCCAGACGTCGCCGGACCATCCGTGGCTCGCCGCGCACCCCGAGTGGTTCCACCGCCGCCCCGACGGGACGCTGAAGTACGCGGAGAACCCGCCGAAGAAGTATCAGGACATCTACAACGTCAACTTCGGCTCGGAGGACTGGCGGGGGCTCTGGGACGCGCTGCGCGACGTCGTGCTGACGTGGGTCGAGCGCGGCGTGCGGATCTTCCGCGTCGACAACCCGCACACGAAGCCGATCCCGTTCTGGGAGTGGCTGATCGACGAGGTGCGCGGCGAGCATCCCGACGTCCTGTTCCTCTCGGAGGCGTTCACGCGGCCGGCGATGATGACGACGCTCGCGAAGATCGGCTTCAGCCAGTCGTACACCTACTTCACGTGGAAGAACACGCGCTGGGAGCTGAAGGAGTTCGTCGAGCAGCTCCTCGACTGGAGCGACTTCTACCGGCCCAACCTGTTCGTGAACACGCCGGACATCCTCCACGCGTACCTCCAGGAGGGCGGACGTCCCGCGTTCGAGGCGCGGCTCGTGCTCGCGACGACGCTCAGCCCGACGTACGGCATCTACTCCGGGTTCGAGAACCTGGAGAACGTGCCGGTGCGCGACGGAAGCGAGGAGTACCTCGACTCCGAGAAGTACGAGGTCAAGAAACGGAAGCTCGACGGCGAGCTGCTGCCGCTCGTCCGCCGCCTGAACGAGATCCGCCGCGCGAACCCGGCGCTGCAGCGCTTCGCGAACCTGACGCTGATCGAGACCGAGAGCGAGTACCTCTTCGCGTACGCGAAGCGCCGAGGGGACAACATGGTCGTCGTGGTCGTGAACACCGATCCGTTCGAGGCGCGCGAAGGAGTCGCGGTGCTGCCGGCGGCGCTCGGCCTGGCGCCGACGTTCCGCGCACAGGAGCTCCTCGCCGACGAAGCGTTCACGTGGCAGACCGGGCGCAACTACGTGCGGCTCGACCCGGGCCAGAGCCACGTGCTGCGGGTGGGGTCGTGACCGAGACCGTCGAGCGCGCCGCGGAGCCCGGACGCTGGTTCGAGAGCGACCCGCACTGGTTCAAGCACGCCGTCTTCTACGAGATCCACACGCGCGCGTTCTTCGACGGGAACGACGACGGCTCGGGCGACCTGCGCGGCGTGACGGACAAGCTCGACTACCTCCAGTGGCTCGGGATCGACTGCATCTGGCTGCTGCCGCTCTACCCGTCGCCGCTCCGCGACGGCGGCTACGACATCGCCGACTTCAACAACGTGCACGAGGACTACGGGACGGTCGAGGACTTCCGCCTGCTCGTCGAGGCCGCGCACCAGCGCGGGATCCGCGTCATCGCCGATCTCGTGATGAACCACACCTCGGCGGACCACCCGTGGTTCCAGGCCTCGCGCACCGATCCCGACGGCCCGTACGGCGACTGGTACGTCTGGTCGGACAGCGACGAGCCGTGGCAGGACGCGCGCATCATCTTCGTCGACACGGAGCCCTCGAACTGGACGTGGGATCCCGTGCGCGGCCAGTACTACTGGCACCGCTTCTTCTCGCACCAGCCGGACCTGAACTACGACAACCCCGCAGTCCAGGAGGCGATGCTCGACGTCTTGCGGTTCTGGCTCGATCTCGGCAGCGACGGCTTCCGGATGGACGCGATCCCGTACCTCTACGAGCGCGACGGGACGAACGGCGAGAACCTGCCCGAGACGCACGACTACCTGAAGCGCGTCCGCGCCGAGGTCGACGCGAGCTACCCCGACAAGGTGCTGCTCGCGGAGGCGAACCAGTGGCCCGAGGACGTCGTCGAGTACTTCGGCAACGGCGACGAGTGCCACATGTGCTTCCACTTCCCCGTCATGCCGCGCATGTTCATGTCGCTGCGGCGCGAGGACGCGACGCCGATCTACGAGATCCTCGAGCGCACGCCCGCGATCCCGGACAACTGCCAGTGGGGTCTCTTCCTGCGCAACCACGACGAGCTGACGCTCGAGATGGTCACGAACGACGAGCGCGACTACATGTACGACGAGTACGCGAAGGATCCGCGGATGAAGCTGAACCTCGGCATCCGCCGCCGCCTCGCGCCGCTGATGGACAGCGGCCGCGACGAGATCCAGCTGCTGCACGCGATCATGTTCTCGCTCCCGGGCTCACCCGTTCTCTACTACGGGGACGAGATCGGGATGGGCGACAACATCTTCCTCGGCGACCGCGACGGCGTCCGCACGCCGATGCAGTGGACGGGCGACCGGAACGGCGGCTTCTCGCGCGCCGACTTCGCGCAGCTCTATCTGCCGCCGCTGATGGATCCGGTCTACGGCTACCAGGCGGTGAACGTCGAGGCGCAGCTGCGCACGCCGACGTCGCTCCTGCGCTGGATCCGGCGCTTCATCGCGCTCCGCAAGCAGCATCCGGTGTTCGGCCTCGGGACGTACGAGCCGCTCGAGACCTCGAACCCGCGGATCTTCGCGCACGTGCGGCGCTACGAGGACGACATCGTGCTCTGCGTGCACAATGTCGCGCGCTCCGCCCAGGCGGTCGAGCTCGACCTGTCACGCTTCAGCGGGATGGTCCCCGAGGAGATGTTCGGCCGGACGTCGTTTCCGGCGGTCGGCGACCTGTCGTACCTCTTGACGCTCGCGCCGCGCGGGTTCTTCTGGTTCCAGCTGCGCCAGCCCGAGCAGGAGGGGGACGAGTGACCGCCTTCACGCATCACCTCGCGCTCTCCGTCCCGGAGGACTCGCTCCGCGAGTTCGTGCTCGCGCAGCGCTGGTTCGGGGCGAAGTCGCGCGAGATCGCGCACTTCCAGGTGATCGCGGCACCGGTCGTCCGGACGGAGGAGCCGATGCTCGCGCTCGCGCTCGTCGAGATCCGCTTCCACCCGGGGACGCACGAGCTCTACCACGTGCCGCTCGGCTTCCGGCGCGAGTGGGACGACGCGATCGCCGAGGTCGAGGGCTGGAGGGTGTACGACGCGCTGGCAGACCCCGAGCTCGCGCGCGAGCTCGTTCGCGCGATGCGCGCCGAGCTGGACGTCGCCGGCGGCGAGGCGATGGTCGAGTTCCGCGGGCCCGGCGCCGACGGCTCGCTCGAGCAGGTGCGCCCGATGGGCCGGGAGCAGTCGAACAGCTCGCTCGTGTTCGACGACGCGCTCGTGCTGAAGTCGTACCGCCGGATCGAGGCCGGCGTGAACCCCGAGCTCGAGCTGCTGCGCTTCCTGACCGAGCGCGGCTTCCCCTCGATCGCGTCGCTGCAGGGCTGGGCGTCGTACCGCGGGACGCCCGTCGAGGCGACGCTCGCGATCGCGCAGGACTACGTGCCGGGAGACGGAGACGGCTGGGAGCTCGCGCTGCAGTCGCTCCGCGAGGGCTGGAGCGACGAGTTCGTCGAGCGCCTGCGCGTGCTCGGCGAGGTGTCCGGCGCGATGCACACGGTGCTCGCCTCGGACTACTCCGACCCGAGCTTCGCGCCGGAGGAACCGAGCAACGAGTCGCTCGGCCTGCTGACCGCGAGCGTCGACGAGGAGATCGAGGAGCTGTTCGTCTCGCTGCCCGATGCGCCGGAGCTCGAGCCCATCCTCGGGCGCGGCGAGGAGGTGCGCGAGCAGCTGCGCGGCCTCTCGCACGCGGGCGACGTCGGGAAGATCATCCGCACGCACGGCGACTACCACCTCGGCCAGGCGCTCTGGACGGGCGACGGCTGGGTGATCCTCGACTTCGAGGGCGAGCCGGCGCGGCCGATCGTCGACAGGCGCCGCAAGCGCTCGCCGCTGCGCGACGTCGCCGGGATGCTCCGCTCGTTCGCGTACGCCGCGAGCGCCGCGCGGATCGAGCACGGCGTCGAGCCGCCCGACGGGTGGGAGGAGCGGGCGCGCGATGCGTTCCTGCTCGGGTACCTCGCGGAGGTCGACTCGTCGCTCATCCCGTCCGGCTCCTCCTTCGAGCGGCTGCTCGCCGTGTTCGAGCTCGAGAAAGCCGTGTACGAGCTGCGCTACGAGCTCGACAACCGCCCGTCGTGGGTCCCGATCCCCGTCGCGGGCATCGTCCGGCTGCTGGAGCGCGCCGCGGTATGAGCGTCTTCGGCGAGATCGACCTCTACCTCGCGGGTGAGGGACGGCACGAGCGGCTGCACGACGTGCTCGGCGCGCACGTGCGCGACGGGGGCGTCTCGTTCGCGGTCTGGGCGCCGAACGCGCGCGCGGTCGCCGTCGTCGGCGACTTCAACGACTGGCAGCCGAGCCCGATGCGGAACCTCGGCGACTCCGGCATCTGGGAGGCCGTCGTCGAGGGTGCGGAGCCGGGACAGCGGTACAAGTTCCAGGTCGTCCAGGCGGACGGGACGGTCAAGCTGAAGGCGGATCCGTTCGCGTTCGCGTCCGAGGTCCCGCCTCAAACCGCATCGGTCGTCCACGTGCCCGAGCACCGCTGGGGCGACGGGAAGTGGCTCGCGCGCCGCCGCGAGTCTGAGCCGCACGACGAGCCGATGTCGGTCTACGAGGTGCACCTCGGCTCGTGGCGTCGCAACCCGCTCGAGGACAACCGCTCGCTCACGTACCGCGAGCTCGCGCAGGAGCTCGCCGACTATGCGCTCGACCTCGGCTTCACGCACGTCGAGCTGCTCCCCGTCATGGAGCACCCGTTCTCGGGCTCCTGGGGCTACCAGGTGACGGGCTTCTTCGCGCCGACGTCGCGCTTCGGCTCGCCCGACGACTTTCGCTGGTTCGTCGACTACCTCCACCAGCGCGGCCTCGGCGTGATCCTCGACTGGGTGCCCGCGCACTTCCCGCGCGACGACTGGGCGCTCGCGCGGTTCGACGGGACTGCGCTCTACGAGCACGACGACCCGCGCCGCGGCGCGCACCCCGACTGGGGCACGCTCGTCTTCAACTACGGGCGTCACGAGGTGCGCAACTTCCTGCTCGCGTCGGCGCTCTTCTGGCTGCGCGAGTTCCACGTCGACGGGATCCGCGTCGACGCCGTCGCGTCGATGCTCTACCTGGACTACTCGCGCCGCGAGGGCGAGTGGGTGCCGAACGTGTTCGGCGGCAACGAGGACCTCGACGCGGTCGGGTTCCTCAAGGAGCTGAACGAGGTGATCTACGGCCGCGAGCCCGGCGTGGTCTCGGCGGCGGAGGAGTCGACGGCGTG
Source organism: uncultured Actinomycetes bacterium (assembly GCA_963737405.1). Taxonomy (GTDB): domain Bacteria; phylum Actinomycetota; class Thermoleophilia; order Gaiellales; family Gaiellaceae; genus JACCTU01. The sequence goes on along the minus strand of CAVTSL010000005.1, from coordinate 257,462 downwards.
GCCCGGCGTGTCGCGGCCGACGTACCTCGGCGGCCTCGGGTTCGGCTTCAAGTGGAACATGGGCTGGATGCACGACACGCTCGACTACTTCCGCCGCGAGCCGATCTACCGGCGCTACCACCATCACCAGCTGACGTTCGCGCTCATGTACGCGTTCAGCGAGAACTTCATCCTTCCGCTCTCGCACGACGAGGTCGTGCACGGCAAGGGCTCGCTCCTGTCGAAGATGCCCGGCGACCGCTGGCAGCAGTTCGCGAACCTGCGCGCGCTCTACGCGTACATGTGGGCGCATCCCGGCAAGAAGCTCCTCTTCATGGGCGGGGAGCTCGCGCAGGAGCAGGAGTGGTCGCACGACCGCTCGCTCGACTGGCACCTGCTCGAGCGCCCCGAGCACGCGGGGATGCAGCAGCTCGTGCGCGAGCTGAACCGCGTGTACCGCGACCGCCCCGCGCTCTGGCAGGTCGACCACACCCCCGACGGGTTCCGCTGGCTCGAGGCGAACGACGCCGGCCACAACGTGATCGTGTTCGCGCGCTACGGCGTCGACGGGACCGACCCGGTCGTGTGCGTCGGCAACTTCTCGCCCGAGGTCCGGGAGCGCTACCGCGTCGGCTTTCCGTCAGGTGGCCGCTGGACGGAGATCCTCAACACGGACTCGACGTACTACGGCGGCAGCGACGTCGGCAACCTCGGCGGCGTCGTCGCGGAGGCCGGCGGCTGGCACGACCAGCCGTTCTCGGCGGAGCTCACGCTGCCGCCGCTTTCGGTCACGTGGTTCGCTCCTGACCGTTAGCGTCCGCCTGGCTCCCGAGGTCGAGGAAGAACGACGCGAACGCGCCGGCGATGCCCGTCACGAGACAGAGCGCGTTGAGCTCGAGGAAGATGTCGACGATCCGCCCGGGTGTCGTGACCGGGTTTCGCATCTGCGACGAGACCGTGAGCAGCTGGACGGTCGTGAAGAAGAACGCGTCCCAGAGGTTGTGGATCTCGCTGCGCACGGCGTCGTCCTCGAACATCCACATCAGCACGGTGCAGATCACGTCGACGATGCCGACGAGCACGAGCGCCGCAACCAGTCGTCGCCTCAGCCGGAGGTGCGGCGTCTTCGGGCTGCGGCGCAGAAACTCCCGCAGGTGATTGTGCGTTCGCACCACAGGAGGATCGCGCGGTGACCGGACGCCCCATCGGTACCTTCACCGCCGTGCTCGGCGCCGTTCCTCGCGACCCGGAGGTCGTCGACTTCGAGGTCTGGGCGCCCGAGGTGTCCTCGCTCGCCGCGCGCGTGAACGGTCGCGACGAAGCGCTCGAGCGCGGCGACGACGGCTTCTGGCGCGGCGCCGCGGCCGCTCGGCACGGCGACGACTACCTCTACGTCGTGGACGGCGAGGCTCTCGGCGACCCCACGTCGCGGTGGCAGCCCGAGGGAGTGCTCGGCCCCTCGCGCGTGCTCGACACATCGAGGTTCCGGTGGAGCGCTGCGACGTGGGAGGGGCTGCGGCTCGAGGAGCTCGTGCTCTACGAGCTTCACGTCGGCACGTTCAGCGAGGACGGCACGTTCGACGGCGCGATCGGGCACCTGCCCGAGCTGAAGGAGCTCGGCGTGACGGCGGTCGAGGTGATGCCTGTCGCGACGTTTCCAGGGACACGCGGCTGGGGGTACGACGGTCTCTACACGTCTGCGCCGCACTTCTCGTATGGCGGTCCCGAGGCGTTTGCCCGCTTCGTCGACGCTGCGCACGAGCTCGGTCTCGGCGTCGTGCTCGACGTCGTCTACAACCACGTCGGTCCCGGCGCCGAGGTGCTGCGTGCGTTCGGGCCGTACTTCACCGACCGTCACGAGACGTTCTGGGGCCCGGCGCTCGACTACGAGCAGCCGGCCGTGCGCGAGTGGGCGATCCAGAACGCCGAGCTCTGGGTGCGCGACTACCGGGTCGACGGCCTCCGGCTCGACGCCGTGCATGCGGTGTTCGACGACGGGCCGCGGCACGTGCTCGCGGAGCTCGCCGAGCGCGTCCGGGCGATCAACCCGCGGGCACTCGTCATGTCGGAGATGGCGACCGGCGACCTGCGCCCGATCGAGGAGTGGGGTCACGACGCGCAGTGGGCCGACGAGCTTCACCACGAGCTGCACGCGCGGCTGACGGGTGAGCGCGAGGGCTACTACGCGAGCTACGGCTCGCTCGAGGGGCTCGCCGGCGAGCTCCGGCGCAGGCCCGCGGAGCGCCTCGTCGTCGAGTCGCAGAACCACGATCAGGTCGGAAATCGTGCTGTGGGGGATCGTCCCGCGACCGACGAGCTGCGACTGCGCGCCGCCGTCGTGCTGTTCGCCCCGCAGACGCCGCTGCTCTTCCAGGGCGAGGAGTACGGCGAGCGGCGGCCGTTCCAGTTCTTCACCGACCACATCGACCCGGTCGTCGCCCAGGCGACGCGCGAAGGTCGGCGGCGCGAGTTCGCCGGCTTCGCGGGGTTCTCCGCGGACGACGTGCCGGACCCGCAGGCGCTCGAGACGTTCGAGCGCTCGAAGCTCGATCGCTCGGCGGCCGACGTGGAGCTACGTGCGTTCTACCGTGAGCTGATCGCGCTCCGGCGCGAGCTCCCGCGCGAGATCGAGGTCGAGGTCGACGGCTCGCTGCTGCGCGCGCGACGCGGCTCGGTCGAGCTCGTCGCGGACTTCGACGCGAAGACCGTGGAGCTCCGGCGATGAGGGTCTGGCCCGGCGAGCCGTTCCCGCTCGGCGCAACCTGGACGGGCGACGGGACGAACTTCTCGATCTTCTCCGAGCATGCGGAGCGCGTCGAGCTCTGCCTCTACGACGACAGCGACGAGACGCGTCTCGACCTCACCGAGCGCACGGCGTTCAACTGGCACGGTTTCCTGCCGGGGATCGGGCCGGGAACCCGCTACGCGTTCCGCGTCCACGGGCCGTACAGCCCGGAGCAGGGGCAGCGCTTCAATCCCGCGAAGCTCCTGATCGACCCGTACGCCAAGGCGATCGAGGGCCCCGTCGACTACAGGCGCGCAAACACGCTGCCGTACGTGCCCGACGGGAGCGCCGACGCCGACCTGCGCATCGACGAGTCGGACTCCTCGCCCGCGATCCCGAAGTGCGTCGTCGTCGACGGGTGGTTCGACTGGGAGGGCGACCGCCCGCCGCGCACGCCGTGGCAGGACACCGTCATCTACGAGACGCACGTGAAGGGCTTCACGAAGCTGCACCCCGAGGTGCGGGAGGACCTGCGCGGCACGTACGCCGGCCTCGCGAGCGACGCGGCGATCGAGCACTTCAAGCGCCTCGGCGTGACCGCGGTCGAGCTCCTGCCGGTGCACCACATCGCGGACGAGAGCTTCCTCGTCGATCGAGGGCTCACGAACTACTGGGGCTACAGCTCGATCGGCTTCCTCGCGCCGCACGCGCTCTACGCCGCGACCGGGACGCGCGGCGAGCAGGTGCGCGAGTTCAAGGGGATGGTCAAGGCGCTCCACGCGGCCGGGATCGAGGTGATCCTCGACGTCGTCTACAACCACACCGCCGAGGGCAATCACCTCGGTCCGCTGCTCTCGTTCAAGGGCGTCGACAACTCGAGCTACTACCGGCTGATGCCGGACGACCCGCGCCACTACATGGACTTCACCGGCACGGGCAACTCGCTCAACCCGGTGCACCCGTCGGTGCTGCGGCTGATCATGGACTCGCTTCGGTACTTCGTGATCGACTGCCACGTCGACGGGTTCCGCTTCGACCTCGCGTCCGCGCTCGCGCGCGAGTTCTACGAGGTCGATCGACTGTCGACGTTCTTCGACACGATCCACCAGGATCCGGTGCTCAGCCAGGTGAAGCTGATCGCCGAGCCGTGGGACGTCGGGCCGGGCGGCTACCAGGTCGGCAACTTCCCGGTGCTCTGGACCGAGTGGAACGGGCTCTACCGCGACACGATGCGCGACTTCTGGCGCGGGCAGGAGAACGTCGCGGACTTCGTCACGCGCTTCACCGGCTCCGCCGACCTCTACGAGAAGGACGGACGGCGCCCGTTCGCCTCGATCAACTTCATCACGGCGCACGACGGGTTCACGCTCGCCGACCTCGTCTCGTACAACGACAAGCACAACGAGGCGAACGGTGAGGCGAACCGTGACGGGACCGACGACAACCGCTCGTGGAACCACGGCGCCGAGGGGCCGACCGACGATCCCGGGATCCGTGCGCTGCGGCAGCGCCAGCAGCGCAACTTCCTGACGACGCTGCTCCTCTCGCAGGGCGTGCCGATGCTGCTCGGGGGCGACGAGTTCGGGCGCACGCAGCACGGCAACAACAACGCGTGGTGCCAGGACAACGCGCTGTCGTGGTTCCACTGGCACTGGGACGACGACCAGCGCGCACTCGTCGAGTTCACCCGCCGGCTGATCGCGCTCCGGCGCGCACATCCCGTCTTTCGCCGCCCGGCGTTTCTCGAGGGCCGCGGCTCCCCCGGTTCCGATCTGCCCGACGTGTGGTGGATGCGGCCCGACGGCCGCCGCATGACGCAGCGGGACTGGCGCCGTGGCGACGCGCGTGCGATCGGCGTCTTCCTGAACGGCGAGGAGATCGCGACGCAGACGCCGCAGGGCGAGCCGGTCGTCGACGCGAGCTTCCTGCTGCTCTTCAACGGGCACTACGAGTCGATCGAGTTCAAGCTGCCGACGAAGCGGTTCGGGGCGCGCTGGCAATTCGCGCTCTCGACCGCCGAGCCGGAGGTGCAGGAGGGCGCGCGCTCGTACACGGCGCGCGCAGGGGTGCCGGTCGAGTCGCGCTCGATCCTCGTGCTTCGCCGCGGCTGGTGAGGCTCACCTCGACGTACCGGCTGCAGCTGCGGCCGGGGTTCGGGTTCGACGAGGCGCGCGCGGTCGTTCCGTACCTGCGCGAGCTCGGGATCTCGCACCTCTATCTCTCGCCGATCATGGAGGCGCGCCGGGGCTCGACCCACGGCTACGACGTCGTCGACCCGACGCGCGTCTCCGAGCAGCTCGGCGGGGAGGAGGCGTTTCGCGCCCTCGCGGGAGCCGGGCTCGGCATCGTGCTCGATGTCGTCCCGAACCACATGGCCGTGTCCGACGAGAACCGGTTCTGGGCCGACCCTGCGCAGCGGGCGAAGGTGTTCGACTGGGAGCCCGCGACGGGGTGGTACCGCCGCTTCTTCACGATCGACGATCTCGCGGGCGTGCGCATCGAGGATCCGGACGTCTTCGAGTTGACGCACCGCAAGACGCTCGAGCTCGTCGCCGACGGGCTCGTCGACGGGCTGCGGATCGACCATCCGGACGGGCTCGCCGACCCGCGCGGCTACCTCGAGCGGCTGCCGGCCGACCACGTCTGGGTCGAGAAGATCCTGGAGCCGGGGGAGGGCTTACGCGACTGGCCGGTCGAGGGGACGACCGGCTACGAGTTCGCGAACGACGTCACGGCGCTCTTCGTCGATCCGCGCGGCGAGGAGACGCTGACGCGATGGTACGAGCGGGTCACGGGGGACGGCGGCTCGTTCGCCTCAGTGGCCGATCGGGCCAAGCTCGAGCTGGCCCGCTCCGACCTTCGCCGCGAGGTCGACAAGTTGCAGTCGTCACTGCGTGATGTCGATGGACATCGACATCGCCATCACCTCGATGTCGCGGTGGCCTCCCTCCGTGTCTACCGCACCTACGTCGAGCCGCTCACGGGTCGAGTCGAGCAGGAGGACCGTGACGCACTCGAGTCCGTCGAGGCGTCACTACGCCGTCTCCTGCTGCTCGAGGAGCGAGGCCACGACGAGTTCGTGACGCGCTTCCAGCAGACGACCGGGCCGGTCATGGCCAAGGGCGTCGAGGACACGGCGTTCTACCGCTACCTCCGCCTGACCGCGCTGAACGAGGTCGGCGGCGACCCCGGTCGGTTCACGCTCTCCGTCGACGAGTTCCACCGGGCGAACCTCGAGCGGGCGGCGCGGTTCCCGAACCACCTGCTCGCCACGCAGACGCACGACACGAAGCGCTCGGGCGACGTGCGCGCGCGGATCGTCGTGCTCGCGGAGCTCGCGGACGAGTGGGCGGCGCGGCGCGAGTCGTGGCGCGCGCTCGACGACCCGAACGAGGACGAGCTCCTCTGGCAGACGCTCGTCGGCGCATGGCCGATCGAGGCCGAGCGCGTCGAGAGCTACATGGAGAAGGCGCTCCGCGAGGCGAAGGTGAACACGAGCTGGTCGAACCCGAACGAGCAGCACGAGCGTCGCGTCAAGGAAGCGGTCCGGCGCGTCGTCACCGATCCGCCGGACGGCTTCGAGGACTTCGCGACCCGCGTCGCGGAGCGCGGCCGTCGCAACGCACTCGGGATGACGCTGCTGAAGGTGACGGTTCCCGGCGTCGCCGACGTGTACCAGGGCGACGAGCTCGAGTCGCTCAACCTCGTCGATCCCGACAACCGCCGGCCGGTCGACTTCGAGCTGCGCCGGCGCGCGCTCGCCGATCCGCCGCCGAAGCTCCACGTGCTGCGCGAGGCGCTCGCGCTGCGCTCGCGGCGCGAGCTCGGCGAGTACCGCCCGCTCGACCTCGGCGACGACGTGTGCGCATTCCTCCGCGGCGACGACGTCGCGGTCGTCGTACCGCTGCGTGGTCAGGATCCGCCGTCGCCGGACCTCGCAGGCGAGTGGCGAGACGTGCTCGATCCCGCGCTACCGGTTCGCCTGCTCGAGCGCGTCTAACAGCCGGCCGTTCGCCGCGGGCTCGTGGACGGTGATCCGGATCGCGCCGGCGAACGGCCGGACGACGAGACCGAGAGCGAGCAACCGCTCGTACAGAGCCTGAGCTCGATCGGTCGGCACGTAGACGAAGTTCGCGTGCGACGGCAGCGGCGCGAAGCCGAGCTCCCGGAGCGCACGAGCGAGCCGCTCCCGCTCCGCGAGCGTTGCGCTGACGTCCGGCGGCCCGGCGCGCAGCGCCGCGAGCGCGAGTGCCGCCGAGAGCGTCGTGATCGGCAGCGGATCCTGCCGGACGACGAGCTCCGCCGCGACGTCCTCGTCGGCGATCGCGTAGCCGACGCGCGCGGCCGCGAGCCCGAACGCCTTCGAGAACGTCCTGACCGCGACCACGCCTTCGAGCCCTGCAGCCGTGTCGCCGCCGAACTCGAAGTACGCCTCGTCGACGACGAGCGGCCGCTCCGCGGGGATCGGGCCGAGCGCCCCGGTCGGGTTGTGCGGCCGGCAGCAGAACGTCACGACCGCACCCTCGTCGCCGACCTCCGCGCCGGCCAGCCACGCCGCGATCCGGAACAACGGGTACGTCGGCTCGTCGAGCACGCGGACGACGTCCCCTGGGCCCGCGAACGCCCGAGCGCAGAGCAGCAGGAGGTCGTCCGCACCGGCGCCGAGGACGATCCGCGACCGATCGACGCCGGCGTACTCGGCGATCGCGTCGAGCAGCGCCGGGAAGCCACCGTGCGGATAGCGCTGGATCTCGGCGAGCGCCGGCGCCACGACGTCGGCGGTTGCAGTCGAAGGCGGCGCGGGCGGCGTGTTGCCGTCGAACCGAATCACCTGCGCGGGGTCGATCCCCGCGATCCGGGCGGCCTCGACCGTCGACATCGCCCACCCGTAGGGCTCGAACTGCTCCGGCAGTGCGCGCATCCCGCGCAGCATCGCACCCGGAGGCGCGGCCGCCGCCCGGCCCGCGCCTCCGTGTGCGACCTCAGATCGCGGTGGCGAACGCGACCGAGAACGTGCCCGGCTCCTCTCCGGACGTCTCGCCTGCGACGACGTTCGTGAGGGTGACGAAGTCGACGTCCTTCGGCAGATAGACGTCCGCGCCGGCCTGACGGGCACGCGAGGGGTGGTCGAGCCGCGGCTCGCCCGAGACGATCACGATCCGGACGTCCTCCCGGTCCCGGCGGATCAACCGGGAGGCGCTGAATCCGTCGAGCCGGGGCATGTTGACGTCCATCACGACGACGTCGGGGCGAAGGAGACGCGCGAGCTCGATGGCGTCGAGCCCGTCGACCGCCCGCCCGACCACGACCAGTCGGGGGTTCCCGGAGAGGATCGCCGTGAGGCTCGCGGCGTACCCTGCGTGGTCGTCCACGATGAGCACACGGATCGGCTTCGGCTGATGCGGGAAGAGCGGCGGCATTGCGTCCCCTTTCTGCTGCGGCTGCAGACAGAGACCGAGCAGGCGCGCCGAAACTTGCACCTCGTTCGCGGATCCCCCGTTCGAGGGACTGACGAAAGTCACCGGCGCGTACGACACTGAGGTGGCTCAGTGGCCATCGCACCGTCGCCGTTCGACGACGCGCCGCGCGTCGTCCACGATCTCTACGAGCGTCATGCGCTCGCCCTCCGCGCGTTCTGCTTGCAGAGCCTCAGGAACCGGGACGACGCCGAGGAGGCGGTGCAGGCGACGTTCCTCCGCGTGCTCGGCGCCGTTCGAAGCGGCGTCCGGCCGACGTCCGAACGCGCGTGGCTGCTGACGATCGCGCGCAACGTCTGCGCGACGCGTGCGACATGCGCGCACCGGCGCCGGGAGGTCGCGCTCGACGCGACTGTCCTCGAGGATGTCGCGGCGACGGGGTCGATCCCGGATCTCGGCCTGGACGCGGAGCTCGTCGCCGCGCTCGAGGCGCTCCCGGACGGTCAGCGGCGCGCGTTCGTGCTGCGTGCCGCTCGACGGGCTCACGTACGAGGAAATCGCGCGTGAGCTCGGCGTCTCGCACGCCGCGGTCGAGTCGTGGATCTTCCGCGCCCGGCGCAAGCTCGCCGAGGCCGTGCGCGATCGCCGCCGGCGCCTTGCCGCGGATCTCTCGTCGGCCGCGGGCCTCCTGAAATCGCTCTTCGCCGGCGGAGCGGCGCTGAAGGCCGGTGCGGTGGCGGTGGCTGCGGTCGCGGTCGGGACGTCGGTCGCGCTCGCGCCACACAGGTCACCAACGCCGCAGGCAACGTCTGCGCGCGGGACACCGGCTGCCGCCGCAAGCCCCGCGGTCGTGCCCGCGGCGCGTCCCGAGAAGGTCGGTGCCCGACGCGCGATCGTCGGTCCGGCCCGTGCCGAAGCGGCGCCTGCCCCAACCGCGCCCACGTCGATCACGACCGAGGCGGTGACGACGGTCGACTCGACGCCGCACGGCCACTCGCCGGCACCGGCCCCCACACCTCAGCCCGCGCCGGCCCCGACGCGGGCGACGCCCGTCCCGCCCGCGCTCCCGTCGACGCCGCTCGATCCCGTCGTCGAGCCGGTCCAGGAGACGCTTGCGCCGGTGACCGACGCCCTGAAGCCGGTCACCGAGCAGCTGCCGCTCCCCGACCTCACGCAGCCGGTGCAGCTGCCGCCGCTCCCGGTGGAGCCGCCGAAGCTCCCGCCGCTCCTCCCCTGAGGCCAGGGCGGACCGACGGAGCGGCGCCGGAGTCGAACCGACCGAGCCGTGGGCTACACGACCGCACTGGTTTTGAAGACCAGCTGGGCCACCGGGCCCATGCCGCTCCGGTCGGGAGGCTAGTCCGAGACCCAGTCGCGCGTGAGGTAGAGCCAGAACGCGAGCCCGGCGTACGGGCCATAGCGGCGGAACCGCCGCTCGATCGTCGTGTCCTTCGCCTTGCGCCCGTTGAGCCGCGCATACGTCGGGCGCGTCCACGAATCGAGCACGAGTCGCGAATAGCGGCCGATCAGCATCATCACGTGCGCCGCCGCGTACGGTCCGACGCCGGGGAGCGCCAGCAGGCGACTCTCGACCTCGTCGTCCGGAAGGTCACTGTCCTCGGCGAGCGCCTCGAGGTCGAGCTCCCCGGAGGCGACCGACGACGCGAGCGAGCGGAGGTACGCGGCGCGGTAGCCGGCGCGCGCGACGTCGCGGTAGAAGCGCTCGGGCGTCGACGCCATCGTCTCCGGCGTCGGAAACGCTCGGCGTCCGCGATCGGACTCGTCGCCGAGCTCCTCGACGAGCGCGGTGACCATCCGAACGGTTCCCGACCACGCGCAGTTCGTCGTGCAGATCGTCTTCACGACGTCCTCGAAGACCGTGGGGCTGCGCATCCAACGGCCCGCGCCGCGCGCGGCCCAGTCGAGGTCGGGATCCTCGGCGAGGCGCGCGTAGAGCGGCGAGAGATCCTCGTCGAGGCGCAGAACGTGGCGAACTGCGGGCGCGGCGCGTCGCGGCGCGCGACCCTCGATCACGAGCGTCCCCGGCGACTCCGAGCGCACGACGACCGTCTGTGGGCCCGGCCGAAGCGTCAGCTCGAGCGTCCGCTCGACCGAGTCGATCCGGTTCGGAAGCAGGTCGTTGAGACCGTGTGAGTTGACGGTGCGCCAGAAGTCGACGGGCTCGCCGCCGGCGCCGACGAGCTCCAGCTCGAGCTTGGCCACAGCGTTAGCGTAGGCGCCGATGGAGCTGTCACGCCGTCAGCGCGCCGCGCTCGAGTCGATCGCGGACACGTTCGCTCCCGGGCTCGACGGCTTGCCGCCCGCGAGCGCGCTCGGCGTTCCCGACGCGTTCGTCGGCGTGCTCGAGCGTCACCCGCGTCGCGCGGAGGTTCGCGAGGTCCTGCAGCTCCTCTCGGTGTGGGAGCACGCGGCGCAGCCGCTCCGACGCTTCTCCCGGCTGCCGCACGCCGAGCGCGAGCGCGTGCTGCGCTCCTGGCGGGACAGCTCCCTCGAGCGCAAGCGCTCCGCGTACAAGGTGCTTCGCAAGGGCGTCCTGCACCACTATTTCGGGCTGCCCGGGCGCGCCGCGGACGGAGATCGGCTACCCGGGGCCGCTCGACCACGCAGCGGCCCCGCCGGCGTTCGTGCCGGAGCGTCCCGTCGGCGAGCTCAGCCTGACGTGCGACGTCTGCGTCGTCGGGTCGGGCGCAGGCGGCGGCACAGCAGCGGGCGTCCTGGCCGCGGCAGGGCTCGACGTCGTCGTCCTCGAGGCCGGCGACGAGCCCACCTTCAGCGGCGAGGAGATCGAGTCGCTCCGCCGGCTCTACCTCGAAGGGGCGGCCGCGGCGACCGAGGATCAGTCGCTCGACTTCCTCGCGGGCTGGTGCCTCGGCGGCGGGACGACGGTCAACTGGACGACGGCGCTGCGGCCACCCGACGACGTGCGCGCCGAGTGGGCGGCGCACGGCGTGCCCGCCTTCGCGGGCGACGAGCTCACGCGCAGCCTCGACGCGGTCGAGCAGCGGATGGACGTGAACGGCGAGCACGGCGCCGCTTCCGGCCGGGACCGCGTGCTCGAGCAGGGTGCGGAGGCGCTCGGCTGGCACGTCGCGGCGCAGCCAAGGAACGTCCGCGGCTGCGACCAGAACGGCGTGTGCGGCTACTGCGGGTTCGGCTGCCCGCTGCGCGCGAAGCAGGGCACCGCGGAGACGTGGCTCGCCGACGCCGTCGCGGCCGGCGCACGCGTGCTCGCCGGAACGTACGCGCAGCGCGTGATCGTCGAGCGCGGCGCCGCCGTCGGCGTCGACGCGGGACACGTGCAGGTGCGTGCGCGCGCCGTCGTCGTCGCGTGCGGAGCGTTCCAGACACCTGCGCTGCTCCGACGCTCCGGCCTGGCGAACGCGTCGATCGGGCGCAACCTGCACTTCCATCCCGTCACGCTCGTCGTCGGCGAGTTCGACGAGCCGATCCGTCCGTGGGACGGCGCGCTGCAGACGCGCTACTCGGAGGAGCACGCGCGGCTCGACGGCGGCTACGGCGTCCGGTACGAGACCGCGCCGATCCATCCCGGCTTCCTCGGCGCCGGGCTCCAGTGGGACGGTGCGCGCGAGAGCCTCGACCTCGCGCGACGCTTCCCCTACATGGCGCCGATCTTCCCGCTCGTCCGCGACCGCGACGGCGGCGAGGTCGTCGTCGGCCGGGACGGCCAGCCCTTCGCGCGCTACCGGATCTCGCGGTACGACCTGCGACACCTGCGCGCGGGTTTCGTCGGCGCCGCGCGCATCCTCGAGGCCGCCGGGGCGAAGCGCATCGTCTCGACGCACGCGAAGCCCGTCGTCTGGGAGCGCGGGTCCGGCGGCGTCGGTCGCTTCCTCGCCGAGGGAGACGCGCGCGGCTGGGAGCCGAACCGCGTGCTCTACGCGTCGGCGCATGTGATGGGCACCGCGCGCATGGGCGGATCGCCGTCGACGTCGGCGTGCGACCCGAACGGCGAGGCGTGGGAGGTCTCGCGCCTCGTCGTCTGCGACGGGTCGGCGTTCCCGACGGCGTCGGGCGTGAACCCGATGGTCACGATCGCGGCCGTCGCGCACATGAACGCCTCGGCTCTCGCGGCGCGCCTTTGAGCATCCTCGGCGTCGACGTCGGCGGCACGTTCACGGACGCCGTGCTCCTCGTCGACGGCGAGCTGCGCACGGCGAAGGTGCCGACGGCGGCCCGGCAGGAGCAGTCCGTCGTCGCGGCCGCGCGCGCGGTCGGCGCCGACGCCGTCGAGCGCTTCACTCACGGGACGACCGTCGCGACGAACGCGCTCCTCGAACGGAAGGGCGCACGCACCGCGTTCGTGACGACCGCGGGTTTCGAGCACCTCCTGCACCTCCGGCGCCAGACGCGCGCGCACCTGTACCGCCTCTGCGCCGAGCACCCGGAGCCCCTGGTTCCGCTCGAGCGATGCGTCGGCGTGGGCGGCCGGATGGGGCCGGACGGCGAGCTCGAGCCGCTCGACCTCGAGTCGCTACCGGACCTCGAGGCCGAGGCGGTCGCGGTCTGCCTCCTCCACTCGTACCGCTTCCCCGAGCACGAGCGAGCCGTCGCAGCGGAGGTTCGCCGGCGCCTGCCGAATGCGCACGTCGTGGCCTCGCACGAGCTCGCGCCGGAGTTCCGCGAGTACGAGCGCGCCTCGACGACCGCTGCGGACGCGTACCTGGGGCCCGTGACGTCGGGCTACCTGCGTGCGCTCGCCGACGCCGCCGCGGGCGGTGGACTGCCCGAACCGCTCGTGATGCGCTCGTCCGGCGGCGTCGCGACGGTGGAAGAGGCCGCGGCCCACCCGGCGCTCGTGCTCGTCTCCGGGCCGGCCGCCGGCGCTGTCGGCGCCGCGCGCGTCGCGTCGGAGGCCGGATTCCCGAACGCGATCGCGTTCGACATGGGCGGCACGTCGACGGACGTCTGCCTGATCGTCGACGGCGTCGCCGAGCGCTCGAGCGAGCGCACCGTCGCGGGGCTCCCGATCAGGCTTCCGACCGTCGACATCCACACCGTCGGCGCCGGCGGAGGCTCGATCGCGCGCCTCGACGCCGGAGGTGCGATCCGCGTCGGCCCCGAGAGCGCGGGCGCCGAGCCGGGCCCGGCGTGCTACGGCCGCGGCGGCACTCGCCCGACGGTGACGGACGCGAACCTGCTCCTCGGCCGGCTGCCCGAGCGGCTCGCGGGAGGCGTCGAGCTCGACCGCGCCGCAGCGGAGCGCGCGCTCGGGCGAGCTCGACCCCGCGGCGGTCGTCGAGATCGTCAACGCGGAGATGCTTCGTGCGCTTCGCGTCGTCACCGTCGAGCGCGGCCTCGACCCGCGCGACTTCGCGCTCGTCGCCTTCGGCGGCGCGGGGCCGCTGCACGCGTGCGCGCTCGCCGAAGAGCTCGGCATCCGCACCGTGCTCGTCCCCGAGGCGGCCGGGCGTGCTCTCCGCGCTCGGTCTCGTCGCGAGCGACGAGCGGCGCGACCGGGTCGAGAGCCGCCTCGTCCTGCTCGAGGACGCGGGCGAGCTCCCGCGCGAGGGCGAAGCCGATCTCCGGTACGCCGGCCAGTCGTTCGAGCTGACCGTCCCGCTCGAGGAACGCCTCGCCGAGGCCTTCCACCGCGCCCACGAGGAACGGTACGGCTACGCCGACCGCGACCGCCCGATCGAGCTCGTCGCGATCCGCACCGCAGACGTTCGCCCCGGCCCGGCGTTCGACCTGCCACGCGCGGCGCCCGTGCGGGTCGAGGGCCCACGCGTCCTCGAGCAGCCCGGCTCCACCGTCTTCATTCCCCCCGGGTGGGTGGGGGTTGGGGATGGGTCTAGCACGCTGAGAGTGACGAGAGCGTGACGGGACCGTGACGGGACCGTGAGAATCGATCTCCAGGTCGTCGGCGAGTCGCTTCGCGCAGTCGCGGAGGAGATGGGCGCCGTGCTGATCCGCTCGGCCTTCTCGGCGAACATCAAGGAGCGCCGCGACTGTTCCACCGCGCTCTTCGACGAGCGGGGACGGATGATCGCGCAGGCCGAGCACATCCCCGTGCACCTCGGCGCGATGCCCGATGCGGTCGCCGCCGTCGCCGCGCACGACCCGGCGCCACGCGACGTCTGGATCCTCAACGACCCGTACGCGGGCGGCACGCACCTGCCCGACGTGACGATGGTCTCGCGGACGGCGCTCGGCTTCGCGGTCTCGCGCGCGCACCACGCCGACGTCGGCGCGGTCGAGCCCGGCTCGATGCCCGCCGAGTCGCGCACCCTCGACGAGGAAGGCGTCGTGATCCCCCCGACGCGTCTCGACGACGCCGCGCTCGAGGCGCTCGTCGCCCGGATGCGAAACCCCGAGGAGCGCCGCGGCGACTTCCGCGCGCAGCTCGCTGCGCACCACCTCGCGGAGCGGCGGATCGACGAGCTGTGCGAACGCCGCGGCCGCGCGACGGTCGCCGCCGCGATGGACGAGCTCTACGCGTACTCGGAGCGCGTCGTGCGCGCCGCGCTCGCGGAGCTCCCCGACGGCCGCTACGAGGCCGAGGACGTGCTCGAGCCGACCGACGGCGAGCTCACGATCCGAGCCGCGGTCACGATCGCCGGCGACGCGATCGAGATCGACTTCGCGGGCACGAGCCCACAGCACCACGGCAACCTCAACTGCCCGCTCGCCGTGGCGCGCTCGGCGTCGTACTTCGTCGTCCGCTGCATCACCGATCCCGATCTACCCGCGTCCGGCGGTGCCTTCGCGCCGGTGTCTGTCACCGCGCCGGAGGGATGTCTCGTCAACGCGCGTCCGCCGGCGGCCGTCGCGGCGGGCAACGTCGAGACGTCGAGCCGCATCGTCGACGTCCTGTTCGCCGCGCTCGGTCACGCGCTCGACGTGCCGGCGCAGGGACAGGGGACGGTGAACAACGTCACGCTCGGCAACGAGCGGTTCACCTACTACGAGACGATCGGCGGCGGCCAGGGAGCGTGCCCCGACGCCGACGGCCCGTCGGGCGTCCACGTCGCCATGTCGAACACGCTCTCGACGCCGATCGAGGCGCTCGAGCTCCAGTACCCGCTCCGGGTGGAGCGGTATGCGCTCCGGCTCGGCTCCGGCGGTTCGGGGAGTCACCGCGGAGGCGACGGCGTCGTCCGCGAGCTGCGCGCGCTCGAGCCGATGCGCCTCTCGCTGCTGACCGAGCGGCGACGGCATGCGCCCCGTGGTGCCCGCGGCGGCGCCGACGGCGCACCCGGCCGCAACACTCGGAACGGCGAGGCGCTTCCCGCGAAGGCCACGGTCGACCTCGAGGCGGGCGACGTCGTCTCGATCGAGACGCCGGGCGGCGGAGGGTACGGCCCGGCCGGATAGTGTTGACGCGCATGGAGTCCGGCCGGGTCGAGGGCATCTTCATCGGAGGCGAGCGCGAGCTGCCCGAGCCCGTCGAGCGCGTCCGCGCGGTCGCCGGGCGCGGGCTCGAAGGCAACCGCCACTTCTACGACGTGGCGCCGCCGGGCCGCGCGCTCACGCTCATCGCGGCCGAGGCGCTCGCCGAGGGCGCCGCGGAGAGCGGCGTCGACCTCGGCGCCGCCGAGAGCCGGCGCAACGTCCTCACGAGCGGCATCGACCTGAACGCGCTCGTCGGCGTGCGCTTCCGCGTCGGCGACGTCGAGTGCGTCGGGGTCGAGCTCTGCGAGCCCTGCTCGACCCTCGAGAGCCTCACTCGTCCCGGCGTGATCAAGGGCTACGTGCACCGAGCCGGGCTGAACGCGGACATCCTGACCGACGGTGAGATCGCCGTCGGCGATCCGGTCGTCCGCGAGTAGCGATGCGCGAAGCGGTCCGCGTCGCGTGCGTGCAGGTCGAGCCCGTGATCCTCGACCGCGACCGGACGATCGAGAAGCTCGCGGCGTACACGGCCGAGGCAGCGCAAGCGGGAGCGCAGCTCGTCGTCTTCCCCGAGACGTTCGTGCCCGCCTACCCGTCGTCGCGCTGGGCGAAGGCGCTCGCCGGTTGGGCGGATCCGCGCGCGAAGGAGGCGTTCGCGCTCCTCCGCCGCGAGTCGCTCGAGGTGCCGGGCGCGGCCGAGCGCCGCCTCGGCGAGATCGCGCGCGAGCACGGCGTCTGGCTCGTCACCGGCGTGAACGAGGTCGATCCCGAGAAGCCGGGCACGATCTACAACTCGCTCCTCTACCACGCGCCCGACGGCAGCCTCGCCGAGCACCACCGCAAGCTCGTCCCGACGAACCACGAGCGCCTCGTCTGGGGCCAGGGCGACGGCCGCGGGCTCCGCGCGTTCGAGACGCCGCTCGGCCGCATCGGCGGGCTCATCTGCTGGGAGAACTACATGCCGCTCGCGCGCTTCTCGCTCTACGAGTCGGGTGTCGAGATCTACGTCGCGTCGACCGCCGACGACAGCGACGAGTGGCAGGCGACGCTCCAGCACATCGCGCGCGAGTCGCGTGCGTTCGTCGTCGCTCCGAGCCACTTCCAGCGCGCGGCGTCGTACCCGGACGACTTCCCGCTGCGCGACCTGCTCGAGGGCGTGGACGTGCTGGGACGCGGCGGCAGCGCGATCCTCGGGCCGGACGCCGGCTACCTCGCGGGGCCGCTGTACGGCGAGGAGGGCGTGCTGTACGCGGATCTCGAGCCGGATCGCCTGTACGAGGAGCGGCAGCGCTTCGATCCCGCCGGCCACTACAACCGGCCGGAGCTGCTCGCCTTCGAGCTCAGGGTGTAGCGGCGCGTCGCAGCACGCGCGCGTCGCCGACGCGGCGCGTGAGCCCGTCGGCGTCGAAGCGCTCGAGGAGGAGCTGCGCCGGACGACGTGACGTCCCGAGCAGGTCGCGGAACCGGGCGAGCTCGATCGAGCCCGTCCCCTGGCACTCGCGGACGAGCGCGTCGCGCGCGTGGTCGTATGCGTCGCGGCCGATCGCGTAGCCGTCGCCGAGCCGGACGAGCCGGCCCTCGCGCTCGAGATGCGCGGCGAGCGCGCGGTTCGCGACCTTCACCGGCTCGTAGCCCGCGAGCTCCAGCTCGGACTCGAGCTCGCGCGCCTCGTCGTCGTCGGCCGTGGCGGTCGCGCCGGGGAGGTAGAGCTTCGCGCCGCGGCGCTCGAGCCCGAGGAGCGGGACGATCTCCTCGCTCCACGGCGCGGAGGGCGCGGGCACGCCGGGGTCGAGCGGGTCGGCGTCCGCGAGTCTCCGTCGCAGCTCGCCCTCGAGATCGTCGAGCCACTCCGGCGCGAAGACCCAACCGTCGGCGCGGGAGAGCGACTCCGTCGAGAAGCCGCGCAGCTCGAGCGCGTCGGCGCGCACCGGCTCGTGAACGAGCGCGCGCGCGTCGCCGGCCTCCGAAACGGCCAGCCGTTCCGCGTCGACGCGTCGCGGCGGGGAAGGGTCGAGCACCGTGCCGCCGCCGACGGTCGTGTCCGTGCGGAGGACGAAGCGATCGCCGCGTGCCGCGACGACCGGTGCGGCGAGCCGGAGTTGCGCGCGGCCCTCGTCGGCGCGGACGACGCGCGCCGGGATCTGCGCGGTCCCGTGGTGGAGCGTGACCGCGCGCGGGATCTCGGCGATCGGCTCGAGCCGCACGTCGAGCCGGTACGAGATCGTGAAGGCGCCCGCCGTCACGAGCGCGTCGCCTCGTGCGAGTCGGTCGCGCTCGACGCCGGGGAGGTTCACCGCGACCCGTCCACCGGCCTCGGCGCGCTCGACGTCCTCGTCGTGCATCTGCACGCTGCGCACGCGGACGTCGAAGCCGGCCGGCTCGACGCGAAGGCGATCGCCGACGCCGATCGAGCCGGACCAGAGCGTCCCGGTCGCGACCGTCCCGATCCCCCGGAGCGTGAACGCGCGGTCGACGTAGAGCCGCGCCGGGCCGGCGTTGTGGCTCTGACCCACAAGCGCGGCCGCCTCGGCGAGCGCGCGGCGGAGCTCGTCGAGGCCGGCGCCCGTCTTCGCGCTCACCGGAACGACCTCGACGCCCGGAACCAGCCGGCGCGCCTCCTCGACGGCGAGCGCCAGCGACTCCTCGTCGACCGCGTCCGCCTTCGAGACCGCGACGACGCCGCGCTCGACCCCGAGCAGCCGCAGCACCGCGAGGTGCTCGTGCGTCTGCGGCCGCGCTCCCTCGCGCGCGTCGACGACGAGCAGGAAGAGGTCGATCCCCGTCGCGCCGGCGACCATGGTCCGGACGAACCGCTCGTGCCCCGGGACGTCGACGAGGGAGAGCCGGACGCCGTCGCCGAGGTCGAGCGGCGCATACCCGAGCTCGATCGAGATGCCACGCGCGCGCTCCTCCGGCAGGCGGTCCGTGTCCTTGCCGGTAAGCGCCCGGACGAGCCACGTCTTGCCGTGGTCGATGTGGCCGGCCGTTCCGACGGTCAGAGGCATCGAGCCTCGATCAGGCCGTCGTCGACGCTGACCGGCTCGAACCCGCCGCCCGCGAGCAGCGCCCGCCACTGCTCCTCGTCCCGTTCGCGCCCTGCGAGGAGCGCGAGCATCAGCAGGTCGAGCCACTTCGCGCCGTGCGGCTCGTTCCCCGCCGGGACGACCGATTCGACGATCAGGAGACGCGCGCCGGGCGGCGCGGCCTCTCGGATCGTGCGCAGGATCCGCGCCGCGCTCTCGTCGTCCCAGTCGTGGAGGATCCCCGAGAGGACGTACGCGTCACCTTCCGGAACGCGCTCGAAGAAGCTCCCGGCGACGAACTCGACCCGATCGCCGAGCGCAGCCTCGTCCCGATCGGTCTCAGGCAGGTCGAGGACGACTCCGCGTAGCCCCGGCTGTCGGCGGACGAGCTCGACGAGCAGCGCACCGTTCCCGCCGCCAACGTCGACGACCGTCTCGTCGCCGCGCCATTCGAGGGTCGCGAGGCGATCCGCTGTTCGAGTGCCGCGGCCGCCCATCGCCCTGTCGAAGGCGCTGCGCTCGGTGGGATTCGCCCCGAGCCAGGTCCAGAAGTCGGTGCCGTACAACCCGGCGAAGGACGGTTCCCCGCCGGCGTCGAGCGCGCCCGCCGTGCGGTGGAAGACGCCGCCGAAGAGGTGGGCGAACGCGGCCACGCTCGCGTCGAGCATCCGCTCCGATGCAGGCGTGTTCGCGAAGACGCCGCGCTCCTGCTCCGCGAACACGCCGTCGCTCGCGAGCGCGCGCAGCAGCCGGTAGAGCGTGTCGGCGTCGGCGCCGACCACGCGCGCGACCTCGTCGACCGGTCGAGGGCCGTCGGCGAGCGCGTGCGCGATGCGCAGGTCCGCGGCGATCGAGTACGCGCGTGTAGTGAGCGCCCCGCGCAGCAGGTCCCAGCCGATCGTCTCCGGCGACCGCTCGCTCATCCACGGGCCGCGTCGACCGCGGCCGCGACCGGCGCGAGGTCGTCGTCCGCGAGCGTGCGGCAGTCGAGCAGAAGGCGGCCGTCGCGGACGATGCCGACGACCGGCGGCTCACCGGTCCGGAGCGGCGCGGCGAGCTGTTCCTCGACCGCGCACGCGAAGCTCGGCAGCTCGGCAAGCGGCAGCGCGCCGCCTCCGACGCGTGCAACGGTCTCCTCGACGGTTCCGCCCACGAGCTCGGCCAACCGCTCGGCACGCGCACGAACCGCCTCGGCGGGCTCGCCGAGCATGCGCAGCACCGGGATCTTCCGCGGCTCGTCGAGGTACGCGAGCAGCGTGCCTTCGAGCGCCGCGAGCGTGAGCTTGTCGGCGCGCAGCGCGCGCTGGAGCGGATGCCGGCGCAGGCGTTCGACGAGGTCCGCGCGCCCGACGACGATCCCCGCCTGCGGACCGCCGAGCAGCTTGTCGCCGCTGAAGCACACGAGGTCGGCCCCCGCCGCGAGCGCGTCGCGGGCCGACGGCTCGTCCGTGAGGTCCGTCAGCACGCCCGAGCCGAGATCGTCGACGAGCGGAAGCTCGTGCCGCCGCGCGACGGCTGCGAGCTCCTCGACGCGCGGCTGCTCCGTGAAGCCGACGACGCGGAAGTTCGACTGGTGCACGCGCAGGAGCACCGCTGTCTCGGGCCCGATCGCGCGCTCGTAGTCGGCGGCGCGCGTGCGGTTCGTCGTGCCGACCTCGACGAGGCGCGCGCCCGATCGCGCGAGCACGTCGGGGATGCGGAAGCCGTCGCCGATCTCGATCAGCTCGCCGCGCGAGACGACGACCTCGCGACCCTCCGCGAGTGCGGCGAGCGCCAGCAGGACCGCAGCCGCGTTGTTGTTCACGACGAGGGCGGCCTCGGCACCTGTCAGCCGCCGGAGGATCGAGGCGACGTGATCCTGCCGCGACCCGCGCGAGCCGGTCGAGAGGTCGTATTCGAGGTTCGAGTAGCCGCTCGCGGTCTCACGCACGTGGTCGAGCGCGGCGTCGGCGAGCGGAGCACGCCCGAGGTTCGTGTGGACGATCACCCCGGTCGCGTTCAGGACGCGCCGGAGCGACGGCGTGCGGGCGCGCGTCAGCTCGGCGCCGAGCCGCTCCCGGAGGTCGCCCGGATCGGCGCCGGCGCGGATCTCCTCGCGGGCCCGCTCCAGGAGCGCGCGCGCCGCGTCGACGGCGAGCGGGTCCTCGACGCCGCGCGCCAGCTCGTCCACGGACGGCAGGTCGCGGAGGCGCACACCCGGGAGTGTAGGCGCCCCTGCTACTTTCGCCCCGTGACCGAGCTCGCCGCGAAGCTGGTTCCGAGGACGTGGCCGAGGATCTCCACGCTCGTCGTCGTGACGCTGCTCGTCGCGGCCGCTGTCCCGTACCTGCGGATGGTGCAGTACCGCGACGAGGCGCTTCCTGGCACCACGGTCGCGGGCGTGGACGTCGCCGGCCTCGACCATGCGGGCGCGACCGCGACCCTGCAGCGGCGCCTCGCCCCGCGCCTGAAGGCGCCGGTCGAGGTACGAGCGGGCGAGACGACGATCGCCGTTCGCCCGTCCGACGTCTTCGCCCTGAACGCCGTCGCGACCGCCGACGCCGCGCTCGCCGCCTCGCGCCGCACGGAGCCCCAGCGCTTCGCCGCGCTCGTCGGCGCGCGCAGCGTCGACGTCGAGCCCGTGCTGCGCGAGCGCCCCGAAGCACTGGACGGAGTGCTCACGCGCATCCGTCGCGCCGGCGGACACTCGCCGGCCGCGGCCGAGGTCTCGATGAACGGCGTCGAGCCGATCGTCAGCCCGGGAAGCGAAGGCATGCGACTCGACGCGCCCGCGCTGCTCGCAGAGCTCCGTCGCGCGGCATTCGAGGGAGGGCCCGTGACCGCGAGCTTCTCCCCGTCGCTCCCGCGCTACTCGACGGACGACGCGCGAAACGCGGCCGACGTCGCACGGGGTCTCGTCGCAGCACCGGTCTACGTCTTCTTCGAGGGACGCCCGCTGCGGACGCTGGCGCCGGAGGAGCTTGCCCGGCTCGTCCGGTTCGAGCGCCGCGCAGGCGACTTCCTCGTCACGCTCGACGAGGCCCGGCTCGCGCGCGTGCTCGACCCGGCGATCGGCGCGCACGAGCGCCGCGCCGTGAACGCGCGCTTCGAGATCGCCGGCGACAGGGTGAGCGTCCTTCCCGACCGCCCGGGGATCGGCCTCGACAGGAGCGCAGCGCTCGCGGAGGTCACGGCGGCCGCGTACTCACCCGACCGGCGCGTCGCGGACGTCCGTCTGTCGGAGATCCCGGCCGACATCCAGGCCGACGCGCTCACCTCGCTCGGCATCACGCGGAAGATCTCGTCCTTCACGACCGACATGGGCGTCTCGTCGTCGAACCGCATCTGGAACGTGCAGCTCATGGCGCGCTACATCGACGGGACGATCATCGAGCCCGGCGAGGTCTTCTCGTTCAACCGGGTCGTCGGCCAGCGCACCGTGGAGCGCGGCTTCCGCGAGGGGCAGATGATCGTCGGCTCGCTGCTCCTGCCGTCGATCGGCGGCGGCGTCTGCCAGACCGCGACCACGCTTTTCAACAATGCATTCGAGCTCGGCCTCCCGATCATCGAGCGGCACAACCACAGCTTCTACATCAGCCACTACCCGCTGGGCCGCGACGCGACCGTCTCGTGGGGCGGCCCGGACTTCGAGTTCCGGAACGACCTGCCGCACGGGATCCTGATCAAGTCGTCGTACACGAGCTCGACCCTGACGTTCACGTTCTACGGCGCTCCGTCGGGGCGCCGGGTCGAGGCGACGACGAGCCCGCAGACCAACTGGCGCCAGCCGACGACGGCCTACGCCTACGACCCCTACGCGCCCGCCGGCTCGATCCGCACGTCCGAAGGCTCGAACGAGGCCGGCTTCGACGTCACCGTCAACCGCACGGTCTACGAGGGCGACAAGGTGCTGCGGCGGGACGCGTTCATGAGCCGGTACATCGCGGTCGGGCCCACGGTCGTCTACGGCCCGGGGACGAACCCGCCGCGCATCGACTTCACGCTGCCGCCGCCCGAGTAGCTACTGCGCGTCCGCCTTCGCGGGCTCGGCGGTGAGCGAGGCGCAACGGCGCACGTAGGAGTCGTTGACGATCTCGACGGCCTCTGCCGGGTCGTCGATCACGTGCAGGAGCTCGACGTCCACCGGCGAGATCATCCCTTTCGCGAGCAGCTCGCCGCGCATGAAGTCGAGCAGCTCGGCCCAGAAGTCGGAGTCGAAGAGCACGACCGGGAAGTCGAGCACCTTGTCCGTCTGGATCAGCGTCAGCGCCTCGAACAGCTCGTCGAGGGTCCCGAAGCCGCCCGGGAAGATGACGAACCCCTCGGCCGGCTTCACGAAGCAGACCTTGCGTGCGTAGAAGTGGTCGAACGTGACGTCGATGTCGAGGTAGGGATTCGCGTGCTGCTCGTGGGGGAGGTGGATGTTGAAGCCGACCGAGAAGCCGCCGCCCTCCTTCGCACCGCGGTTCGCCGCCTCCATCACGCCCGGGCCGCCGCCGGTGATCACCGACCAGCCGGCCTCCGCGAACAGCCGCCCGGTCGTCCGCGCGGCCTCGTACGCGGGATGCCCCTCGTGCACGCGCGCGGAGCCGAAGAGCGTGACGGCCGGGAGCGGGATCTTCGCGACCGCCTCGAAGCCCATCTCGAACTCGCGCGCGATCTTGAGCACGCTCGTGTGGAGGTTGCCGTCGACGTTCTCGAGGATCCGTCGGTCGTCCATCAAAGCGTGCGTTCGATGTGCGTGAAGTGCATCGCGACAACGAGGAACGCAGCGAGCCCGAGGTACGTCACGCCGACGGCGACCCGCTGCCAGCGTTCGATCCGGTAGTACCCGGTCGCCTCCGCGGTGCCGCGCTCGCGCCAGCGGTGCCAGAGCTCCATCCCGCCGATGATCAGGATCACGATCAGGATCGGGTTCGGCGCGATCACGAGCAGGCCCGCAAGCCCGACCAGCCCGAGCAGCCAGAACGCCGGGTGAAGCGCCCCGACGGCGCGGCCGCCGTCGAGCGGCACGATCGGCAGCAGGTTGAAGAGGTTGAGGAAGAAGCCGACGTACGCCATCGCCGTGAAGAAGTCGCGCTGCGTCGCCGCGCCGATCGCCCAGAACGCGCACGCTCCGAGCGTTCCGACGAGCGGTCCCGCGAGCGCCACGCGTGCCTCGCGCCAGGCGTCGTCGGGCAGCTGCTTCATCGTGATCAGCGCGCCGAGGAACGGGATGAACATCGGGGCGCTCGTCGGCAGCCCCTGGCGGCGCGCCTCGAGCACGTGCCCCATCTCGTGGATGAACAGCAGCACCACGAGCCCGACCGCGAACCACCAGCTCCAGAGGAGCGCGTAGGCCGCGATCGAGACGAGGCCCGACAACGCGGTCCCGATGAACTTGAACTTGAAGACCGCGACGGCGGCCGCCTTGAACTTCCAGAACAGCGCGCCGACGAACGCGATCGGGACCCAGAGCTTGCGCAGGAACGAGCGGAGCGGCGATTCCGGGTGCACCGGCTCGTAGCCGCGGAGCTGGGTCAGGTCGTACGGCTCCTCCGGCAGCTCGTCCGGGTCGTCCTCGCGGACGCGGGTCGACCACTCGATCGGCTCGGGCCGTGGCTCTGGGCGGAAGTCGCTCACTTACTTGGTATAGCTGAAAGTCGGCGTCATGAACCGCGGCCGACCCATTCCTCGCCGCCCTCGTACACCTCTTTCTTCCAGAGCGGCACGGTCTCCTTCAAGGCGTCGATCGCGTCCTTGCACGCCGCGAGGGCGTCGGCACGGTGCGGGGCGGAGATCGCGATCACGACCGACGCCTCGCCGATCTCGACGCGCCCGACCCTGTGGTGGATCGCGACGTCGTGGAGCTCGTACCGCGCCTTCAGCACCGTCGCGAGCCCCGCCATCACCGACTCCGCCATCTCGGTGTACGCCTCGTACTCGAGATGGTGGACGGTCCGGCCGCGCGACTCCTTGCGGACGGTTCCCGTGAACGTCGCGACGGCGCCTGCACGCTCGCCCGCGACCTCCTTCACGACCGACTCGAGCGAGAGCGGGTCGTCCGTGACCACGAACGCACCACCGGAGACCGGCGGGATGAGCGCGACCTCGTCGCCGTCGGCGAGTGCAAGATCCGCGTCGGCGTACTCGCGGTTGACCGCGTAGAGCAGACCGCCCGGCTCCTCGCCGAGCCCGAGCTCGGGCCAGACGTCCGCCGTGCGCGCGCCGTCCGGGAGCTCGAGGGCCCGCTCGCCCGTCCCGGCGCGCTCGCGGAGTCCGGCGAAGAGCTTGACGACGACGCGCATGCGCCGAAGCGTACTCATGGAGAAATCCCGGTTTGAACCCACAAAGGCCGGGGTAGGCACACGGGAGCGAAGAGGCGTCGGCTTTCTCGCCAGGCTTGCCGGCACTTCCGGCACCACGGGGTTCGCGAGGATCGGGGTCCCGGCGCCTCTTTGTCTTTCTCCTACGATCTGGCGGTGGCTGCGACCGACGCGCGCGAGACCGACTCGGGCATCGAGCTCAAGCCCGTCTATACCGCCGACGACGTCGAGGGCGACCTCGAGCTCCCCGGCGAGTTTCCGTTCACCCGCGGCCCGTACCCCGACATGTACCGGGGCCGGCCGTGGACGATCCGCCAGTACGCGGGCTTCGGCTCGGCCGAGGAGACGAACGAGCGCTTCCGCTACCTGCTCGAGCGCGGCCAGACCGGGCTGAGCGTCGCGTTCGACCTCCCGACGCAGCTCGGCTACGACTCGGACGACCCGCGCGCCGAGGGCGAGGTCGGGCGAACCGGCGTCGCGATCGACTCGATCGCCGACATGGAGCTGCTCTTCGACAAGATCCCGCTCGGCGAGGTCTCGACGTCGATGACGATCAACGCGCCCGCCGCGCTCTTGCTCCTGCTCTACGAGCTCGTCGCGGAGGAGCAGGGCGTGCAGCCCGAGCAGCTTCGCGGGACGGCGCAGAACGACATCCTCAAGGAGTACATCGCGCGCGGGAACTACATCTTCCCGCCGCGGCCGTCGATGCGGATCACGACCGACCTCTTCGCGTATGCGGCGGAACGCCTGCCGCGCTGGAACACGATTTCGATCTCGGGGTACCACATCCGCGAGGCCGGCTCGACCGCCGCGCAGGAGCTGGCGTTCACGCTCGCGAACGGGATCGCGTACGCGCAGGCCGCCGTCGACGCCGGGTTGTCGCCCGACGACTTCGGCGCGCGACTCTCGTTCTTCTTCAACGCGCACAACCACTTCTTCCAGGAGGTCGCGAAGTTCCGCGCCGCACGCCGGCTCTGGGCGGAGATCATGCGCGACCGCTTCGGAGCGACGAACCCGCGCGCGCTCGCACTTCGCTTCCACGCGCAGACCGGCGGCTCGACGCTCACCGCGCAGCAGCCTGAGAACAACATCGTGCGCGTGGCGATCCAGGCGCTCTCGGCCGTCGCCGGCGGGGCGCAGTCGATCCACACGAACGGCTTCGACGAAGCGCTTGCGCTCCCGACGGAGCACTCGGCGCGGATCGCGCTCCGCACGCAGCAGCTGCTCGCGCACGAGGCCGGGGGCACCGACACGGCCGATCCGCTCGGCGGGGCGTACTTCATCGAGTCGCTCACCGACGAGCTCGAGGAGCACGCGCGCGAGCTGATCCGGCGGGTCGACGAGCTCGGCGGCGCGGTCGCGGCGGTCGAGCAGGGCTTCGTGCAGACCGAGATCGAGCAGTCCGCGTTCCGCTACCAGCAGGAGATCGAGAACGGCGAGCGCGTGCTCGTCGGCGTGAACCGCTACGTCGAGGAGGACGCCGAGCCGATCGAGCTGCACCGGCTCGATCCGGAGGCCGAGCGCCGCCAGCTCGAGCGGACGGCGCGCGTTCGGGCCGAGCGGGACGCAGACGCGCACCGCGCCGCGCTCGACGAGGTCCGGCGAGTCGCGCCGGGGACGGAGAACCTCCTCCCGCCGATGCGCGAGGCGCTCCGAGCGCGGGCGACGGTCGGCGAGATCTGCGGCGTGCTCCGCGAGGAGTTCGGCATGTACGACGCGCAGCGCGCCTAGGCGCTGACGCGCCCGAGTACCGGCGCAGCCCGAAGTGCCAGAACCAGCGCGTGAACGCGAAGAGCGCCGCGCCGAACGCGAGCGCGAGCCCGACCGTCGGCCACGCGAGCCGCGACGTCACCGCCTGCGCCGGCACGGTGATCGCGAACGCGATCGGCACGAGGAACGTCACGCTGATCCGCAGCCAGCCGGGGTAGATCGACACCGGCCAGCGACCCGTCTGGTAGAGGCCGTCGAAGAGCTCGATGATGTTCCAGACGTTCACGATCCAGAACGCGAGCGTCGCGATCACGAGCCAGAAGCAGTAGATCATCAGCGCGCCGACGGCGAGCATCGCGACGGAGAGGAGCGCATCGTCGAGCCCGACGCCGCCCTCGAGACCCGAGATCCCGTACGCGAGCACCGCGCCCCCCGCGACGACGTCGACCGAGCGCCAGATGCGGACCTCGCGCACGCTTGCGAGCACCTGCGAGTCCTCGGGCTTCGTGAGCGCGAAGTCGAGCTTCCCGTCGCGTACCTCCTCCATCAAGCGCTCCATGTTCGGCTGGATCGTCGTGCGGATCACGCCGCCGAGGAGGATCTGGATCCCCGTCACGACCATCAGCTCCGACTTCGACCAGCCGTTCAGCTCCGCCGTGTGCGAGTAGACGAGCGCGAGCACCACGAGTGCCGTCACGACCGCGACCGTCGACTGGAGGAGCTGGATGAAGAAGTTCGTGCGGTACTGCAGCTCGTTCATCGAGCCGACGCGGAAGAAGAGCCAGCCGAGCCGGAGCGTCCTCAATTGCCGACCGCCGAGTAGCGGCGCACCGCGAAGCGCCAGACGAACAGCGTCAGCCCCGTGAGCACGAGCGTCCACGCCGCCTGCGCCGCCAGCCCGCCGAGCAGCTGCGCGTTCGACCAGTCGCCGACGAGCGCCTCGATCGGGAAGTAGAACGTCCACATGAACGGGAGCGCGTAGGCGAGGTTCTCCGCCCAGCTCGGCATCAGCTGGAGCGGGACGAGCCGCCCGGAGAGCAGCAGCTCGAGCGCGACGAAGAGCTCGAAGATCGCGCTCACGCGCGTCGTCCAGAACGTGATCATCCCGAGGATCGACATGAACATCGTGCGGATCAGGTACGCGCCCCAGATCGCGACGGCGAAGACGGCAACCTCGATCGGCCGCGGATCGAGCGTCGGGTCGAAGATCAGCCAGAGGGCCGCCGCAATCGGCAGCCAGAGCACGATCACGACGACCTTCCAGCCCGCGAACGCCGCGACGTCGTCGTGCAGCGGATGGATCGGCCGCAGCAGCGCGGCGGAGAGCTGCCCCTCGCGGATCCGCCACTCCCACCCGTACGGCGTGAAGACGATGTTCATGTTCCGGACGAGCGTCCAGACGATGTAGTACGCCGCGAGCTGGCCGGCTGTGATGCCGCCGACGGAGCCGCCCTGCTGGTCCGCGATCGTCGTCCACACGACCAGGTAGATCACGGGCTCCGCGACCATCCCGATCATGTAGAAGTAGTTCGCGACGCGGTACTGGAACTGCTCGGAGATCATCGTCCGGCCGCGCGTCAGGTAGTAGTCGACGTACGCGCGCGCGCCACTCGTCTCGGGAAGCGCGGGCGGCGCGGTCACTCGCGTTCCTGCGCGAAGACCAGCTCGATCACGTCTTCGATCGGCGGATCCTCGACGGTGAGGTCGGCGACGTCCTGCTCGGCGAGGAGGCGCGCGGTGATCTGAGCCGTCTCCGCGCGCGGGACGCGCAGCGTGACGCGCGAGCCGTCGTGCTGGAGCACGTCGCCGTAGGCACCGAGGTCGCGCACGCCGTCCTCGAGGTCGACCGCGATCGTCTTGTACGCAGCGAAGCGCTCCCCGAGCGCCGAAAGCGCCCCGTCGAAGAGGATCCGCCCGTGATGGATGACGATCACGCGCTTGCAGAGCGCCTCGACGTCCGCCATGTAGTGACTCGTCAGCAGAACGGTCGCCTCGTAGCGGCGGTTGTACTCCGCGATGAACGAGCGGATCCGCTTCTGCATCGTCACGTCGAGGCCGATCGTCGGCTCGTCGAGGAAGAGGACGCGCGGCCGGTGGAGCAGCGACCCGACCACCTCGACCTTCATTCGCTCCCCGAGCGACAGGTTGCGCACGGGCTTGCGCACGAGATCCTCGACGTCGAGCAGCTCGATCAGCTCGTCGCGAAGCGACGTGAAGTCGGGACGCGGGATGCGGTAGATCGCGCGGTTGAGCTCGAAGGAGTCGAGTGCGGGGAGGTCCCACTGGAGCTGGTTGCGGTTTCCCATCACCAGCGTGATCTGCCGCAGGTAGTCGCGGCCGCGCTTCGACGGCACGTGGTCGAGCACGGTCGCCACCCCCGACGTCGGGTACAGGAGGCCCGAGAGCATCTTCAGCGTCGTGGTCTTGCCGGCACCGTTCGGGCCCAGAAATCCGACGACCTCGCCGCTGCCGATCTCGAACGAGATCGCCTCGACCGCGTGCACCTCACGGTGGCGCCGCTTCACGAGTGCGCGCACGGAAGCCTTGAGCCCGGCCTCGCGCTCGGGGACGACGAAGGTCTTCGTCAGCTGGTCGACGTGGACGACGCTCACGAGCGGGGACGCTAGCGTCCCGGCCGGTGCGCATCCTCCTCGTCTCGCAGATGTACCCCGGGCCGGACGATCCCGACCTCGGGGTGTTCGTCGCGCAGATGGCCGACGCGCTCGAGCGGCGTGGCCATGAGGTCGACCGGGCGGTGCTCGACCGGCGCGCAGGGGGCAGGCGCCGCTACCTCGAGCTCGCCCGGGCGGCGAGACGCGCGCCGCGTCCCGACGTCGTCTACGCCCACTTCCTCGTGCCGTCCGGCCTGATCGCCGCGCTGGCGCAGCGCGCGCCGCTCGTCCTCACGGCGCACGGGCGCGACGTCCGAAACGTCGGCGCGATCCCCGGCGTCGGTGCGGCGACGCGCTTCGCGGTCCGTCGTGCGAGTGCCGTGATCGCGGTCTCGGACTATCTGCGCCGCGAGCTCGAGTCGAAGGTGCCGGAGGCGCGCGGCAAGACCGAGGTCGTCGACAGCGGCGTCGACCTCGAACGCTTCCCGGTGCTGCCGGCGCCCGACGAGGCGCCCGCGTTCGTCTGCATCGGCTCGCTGACGGAGCGCAAGAACGTCGTCCGCCTCGCGGATGCG
Organism: uncultured Actinomycetes bacterium; assembly: GCA_963737405.1. Classification (GTDB taxonomy): domain Bacteria; phylum Actinomycetota; class Thermoleophilia; order Gaiellales; family Gaiellaceae; genus JACCTU01. Next base: position 227,763 of record CAVTSL010000005.1, on the reverse strand, counting down.
TTCGCGCGCGTCGGCGAGGGCACGCTCACGTACGTCGGCGACGGCCCGCTCCGGCCGCAGCTCGAGGGACGCGAGCGCGTCCGCCTCGTCGGCCGCGTGCCGCACGACGAGATCCCGGAGCAGCTCGCGCGCGCGTCGGTCCTCTGCCAGCCGAGCCTGCTCGAGCCGCTCGGACAGTCGCTGCTCGAGGGGATGGCGACCGGTCGCCCGGTCGTCGCGACGAGGATCGGCGGGCCGCCCGAGTTCGTTCCGCCGGAGGCGGGCGCGCTCGTCGACCCGCTCGACCTCGACTCGATCGTCGACGGGCTCCGGCGCGCGGCGTCGCTCCCCGTCCCGAACGCGGCGGCGCGTGCGGCCGCCGAGGCTCACGACGTCAATGTGCAGGCGAGCCGTGTGGAGGCGATTCTCGAGCGAGCCGCTCGAGATCGGCGAGCCTGACCTCGACGAGCGGCCCCACCTTCTCGTCGAGACCGGCCTCGCGGGCGAGCCGAAGCGCCTCCTCGTAGCTCTGACGGATCTTCGCCGGGTCAACCCCCTGCTTCAGCCTGTTGTCCCCGGTGACGAGGAGCTTGTGAATCCGCTCACTTGCCTCCTCGGGCTTCACATTCCGAGGGTAACAGTGCAGATTGGAAGGGGTATGGCCGCCGCCGTCACGGTGCTGATCGCCGACGACCATCGTCTCTTCGCGGAAGCCCTCGAGGCGATCCTCGCCGCCGAGGAGCGGATCGACGTCGTCGGGCATGCGCGTGACGGTCGCGAGGCCGTCGAGCTCTGGCAGGAGCGCCGGCCCGACCTCACGCTCATGGACATCGCGATGCCGGTGCTCGACGGGATCGCCGCCACGCGCGAGATCAGGCAGCTCGACGACACCGCCTGCGTCCTCATGCTCACCGGCTCGAACGCGCGCTCGGACGTCGACCTCGCCAGGCAGGCCGGGGCCGCGGGCTACGTGACGAAGGACCGGATCGCCGCGGAGCTGATCGACGCGATCATCGAGGTCGCGGGGCGCTAGCTACCATGGGCCCGCAATGGTCGGCTTCTTCGCAGCAATTCACGTCCTGCTCTCGTTCGCGCTGATCTCGCTCATCCTGATGCACTCGGGACGCGACGCCGGCGTGGGCGGCATGGGCTTCACGCCCGCTTCCCAGGGCGGGACGCACATCGTCGAGCGGAACCTCACCCGCCTGACGGTCGTCGTGGCGTCGCTCTTCGCGACGAACACGATCGTCCTCTGGCACCTGCTCTAGCGGGCTCTAGAGACCGGGCTCTGACCCGACGCCGGTGATGTTGAACCGCGCCGTGGCGAGGGCGGGAACGACCACGCCCGTCGGATAGCGGTCGCCGTAGAAGTCGCTCGTGTTCACGAGCGTCGTCTCGCGGCTCAAGCCCGGGACGTCCTCGAGCATCTGCGGCACCGACACGGTGAAGCGCAGGTTGACGAGCGGCTCGGCGACCTTCCCGTCGCGGATCCGGAACGTGCCGTCGCGCGTCATCCCCGTGATGACGCCCTCGCGCGGGTCGACGATCCCGAGGTAGTGGAGCCTTGTGACGTAGATGCCGTCGCCGACGAGCTCGCAGAGCTCGTCCACCGTGTCGACCTCTCCGCCGGCGACGGAGATCCCGAACGCGAGCGGGCCGTACTGCCGGTAGACCGGCGGCGGCGCGTGACCGGTCGACTCGTGCCCCTCGCCCGCGCGCGCGGCGCTCGTGCGGTCCCAGACGACGCCCTTCGCGACGCCGTTCTCGATCAGCTCCACGCGCTGCTTCGGCACGCCTTCGAAGTCGAAGCGCTTCGGCAGCCCGCGCGGGTCGAGCGCGTCGTCCGCGATCGAGACCTTCTCGTCGACGATCTTCTCCCCGAGTCGTCCGGCGAGATACGAGCGTCCTTCGAGCAGGCCGTTCGCGCCGAACGCGTCGAACGAGAAGTACGTGATCAGATCGGCGAACGCGTACGGCTCGAGCACGGCGCGGTAGGGCGCGGGCTCGAGCGACTTCGCGTTTCGCGTGCGCTGCGCCTTCGCGGAGGCCTCGCGTCCGACCGCCGCGGGATCCATGCCGTCCTCGGACCACGTCGTGCGGCTCGCGTACCCCGACTCGCCTTCGCCGGCAGCGACGACGAGCGTCGTCTCGTCGGTCATGCCCTGGTACGCGTCCACGCCCGCGGTCGACGAGATCGCGAGCTCGGTCGCGCCGCTCGTGAAGAACCCGAAGAGCTCGACCGACGACGCGTCGATCGCGGCGCGAGCACGGCGCGCCTGGTCCTCCGGCCCGATCCCGGCGACCGCGTCGTCCCAGCCCTCGACCTCCGGCAGCGGCGTCTGCGGGGCGAGCCCCGGGAAGCCTTCCTCCGCGACCGCGGCGTCCGCGGCATCTCCGGCGCGCTGCGCGAGCTCTCTCAGCGCGTCCGCGTCGAGTCGGTTCGTCGACGCCGTGCCGATCCTCCCGTCGCGGACGATCTGCAGCATCACGCTGCAGTTCTCGATCAGCGTCGGCTGGTGGACTTCGGACGAGGCGAAGCGGGCGAGCCCCGAGTGCTCGCTGAGCACGATCGCGAGGGCGTCGTCGCCCTTCGCCGCGTCGAGTGCGAGGCCGGCGACCTCGCGGACGTCGGTGCTCACGCCTTGACGCCCACCTGGACGTTGCGGAAGCGGCACGGCGACGAGCCGTGCGAGACGTGCGCGCCTTGACCCGGCTGGCCCTTCCCGCAGTTCGTCAGTCCCTGCATGTGCCAGGCGTCGGGCCCGGCGACGGCGTCGAGCGAGCCCCAGAACTGCGGCGTGATCCCCGTGTACGTCGCGTCGCGCAGCATCCGCCCGAGCTTGCCGTTCTTGATCTCCCACGCGATCTGCGTCCCGAACTGGAAGTTGAGCCGCTTGTCGTCGATCGACCAGCTCTTGTTCGTCTCGAGGTAGATCCCGTCGTCGACGTCGGCGAGCAGGTCGTCGAAGGTCCCCTCGCCGGGGTCGAGGTGCAGGTTCGTCATGCGGATCAGCGGCATGCGGTTCCAGCCGTCGGCGCGCATCGAGCCGCCCGCGCCGGTGCCGATCCGCTCAGCCGTCTCGCGCGAGGTCAGGAAGTTTCGGAGCACGCCCTCGACGACGATCGGCTCGCGCCTGGCCGGCACGCCCTCGTCGTCGAACGCGAACGTTCCGAGGCCGCCGGGCGTCGTCGAGTCCGCGGTGACGTTCATCTTCTCCGAGCCGTAGCGCAGCGAGCCGAGGTCGGTCGGCTTCAGGAAGCTCGTGCCTGCGTACGACGCCTCGCTGCCGTAGACCCGATCGAGCTCGATCGGATGGCCGACCGACTCGTGCACCTGGAGCTCCATCTGCTCCGCGTCGATCACGACGGTCGTCACGCCGGGCGGGCAGACCTCCGCGCGGAGGAGCGCCGCCGCCTGCTCGCCGACGCGCGGCGCCTCCCGCTCGAGCCCGAGCCCCTCGACGTACTCCCAGCCGGCCTGCGAGGAGGAGCCGCCGTGCGCCGACGGGTACGAGCGGATCTGGAAGCCGCCGTCGCTCACAGCCAACGCGTCGATCCCCGCGCCCGTCTCGACGAGCTCCTGCTCGATCTCGGCGCCGTCGGACGTGAACAGGAACTTGTGCTCGCGGAGCGCGCGGACGAACGCCTCGGTCACCTTCACGTCGGCGTGACGAAGTGCCTCTTCGGCGCGCAGGCAGAGCGCGACCTTGTCGCCGAGCGAGACCGCGAAGGGGTCGATCTCGACGGGCGTGCGGTACGTCCCGCTCGCCGCCTCGAGCGGTGCGAGCGCCTTCTCGCCCCGTCCCGCCGCGGCGCGCGCGAACGCGCAGGCGCGCAGTGCGGCGTCGCGCGCTCCGTCGGCGTCGAGGCGGCGGTCGCCGGCGAAGCCCCACGCGCCGTCGACGAGGACGCGGACGCCGATGCCCTCGCTCTCGAGATCGCTGACGTTCTCGACGCGGCCGTTCTTCGTCGAGACGCCCTGGGAGCGGCGGACGACCGCCCGCGCGTCGGCGTACGAAGCGCCCCCGCCGACGGCGGCGTCGACGGCGGATCGGCAGAGGTCGCGCACGGCCGTACCCTAACCACGGCTACACTGACGGCCCCTCACGCGCTGGTGGCGGAATTGGTAGACGCGCTAGGTTGAGGGCCTAGTGGCCTTAAAAGGCCGTGGAGGTTCAAGTCCTCTCCAGCGCATGTCCCCGCGGGGCCCGGAGGAGCCGGCACTCGCGGCGCGTACCCTTTGGGAGATGGCCACGGTCCTCGCTCCCTCCGTTCGTGAGCTGCTCGAGTTCGTCGAGGGCGGGTCTCGGAGCTACGCCGAGGTGATGGAGGTCTGGACGAGCAACTGCCCGCGGCATCCCGCCTGGGACGACGCGGTCGGCGAGGGGCTCGTTCGGGTCGTCGGGGGACAGGTGCGCCTGACGGCGCTCGGGCTTCGTCGCCTTGACGACGTCCGAAGGACTCTCTAGCCTTCTGTCGAACACACGTTCGCGGAAACGCGCGTTCGACCAACCGACCCAGGAGGCGGGATGCTCACCGGACGGCAGCAGGAGATCTGGCAGTTCGTGACCGAGTACGTCGGCCGGCACGGCTACCCGCCGACGGTGCGTGAGATCGGCGAGTCCGTCGGGCTCGCCTCGCCATCAACCGTTCACGCCCACCTCGCGAACCTCGAGCGGGCGGGCTACCTGAAGCGCGACCCGACGAAGCCGCGCGCGCTCGAGCTGCTGCGCGACCGTCCGCGGGCGGCGGAGGCCGAGCCCGCCGAGACGCACAAGCTTCCCCTCCTCGGCTCGATCGCCGCCGGCGAGCCGCTCCTCGCCGAGCAGAACGTCGACGCGTATCTCGCGGTCCCGGAGCCGCTCTCGCGCGGCGGCGAGGAGTTCCTCCTCCGCATCCGCGGCGACTCGATGATCAACGCGGGCATCCTCGACGGCGACATCGTCGTCGTGCGGCGGGCGCAGGACGCGCGAAACGGCGAGATCGTCGCGGCGCTCGTCGGCGACGACGAGTCCGCGAACGAGGCGACGGTGAAGCGCTTCTACAAGGAGGGCAGCCGGATCCGCCTCCAGCCCGAGAACGACGCGCTCGAGCCGATCTACTCGCCGTACGTGCAGATCCTCGGGAAGATCGTGGGGGTCTTCCGGAGCCTTTGATGGCGACCCCTCCCCGTCCTGCTCACGATCGCGCTGCGGCTGCAAAGCGGCGCGAGTCCGCGTCCTCAGTCGCGCCCGTAGCCTCCGGCTACGCGCGCTCCCTGCGTCCTTGCCTCGCTTGCTTTTCACCGGTCGCGACCGCGATCAGGCCGGGGAGTGATCGCTGATGGTCACCGCGCTCTACAGGACGCTCGACCAGGAGCTCCAGGCGCTCACCCGCGGAGTGAGCCTCGAGTGCCTCGTCTGCGGCGAGTTCGTGCTCCGCAGCGCGCGCACGATCTCGTGCCCGGAGTGCGGGTCGCACCTTCGCGCGGCCGCCGATTCGGCGGAGGGCGGGCTACAATTCGACCTGCAGGCCGGGTGATCGCGAGCTCAGGCTCGAGGAAAGTCCGGACACCGCAGGGCAGAACGCTGGGGAAACCCCAGGCGGCGAAAGCCGACGGAAAGTGGCACAGAAAGGAGACCGCCTCCGGCGCATGACTCTCCGGAGACGCCGGCGGTAAGGGTGAAACGGTGGGGTAAGAGCCCACCAGCGTCGTGGTGACACGGCGGCTCGCCAAACCCCGTTCGGTGCAAGGCGAAACAGGTCCCGCCGAGGTGGCCCGCCGAGGGACCGGGTACGCCGCTCGAGCCGGCGAGAGATCGTCGGCCTAGAGGGATGATCACCCTCGACAGAATCCGGCTTACAGGCCTGCTACGGAAAAAGCCCTGGAAACAGGGCTTTTTCTATGGCTGCGATTCGCCGGCGACTGTCACGTGCGCTTCTGAACCAGCCGGATGGGGTTGCCGTCCGGGTCTGCAACCCATGCGAGGCGGAGGTCCGACAGGAAGTCGTGCGGCGGGCTGAGCGAGGGCGCACCTTCGCCGGTCAGGCGTGCGTAATCGCGGTCCACATCGTCCGTCCAAAGTACGAGCTCGACCGGCCGACCACCGAGGTCCGGGTTCAGATCGTGATCCGCGATGACAGCATCGACTGCGGCGATCCCGATCGTGAAGCCGTCCAAGCCGACCTCGACGTGAACCGGCGTCCCCACCTTCGGAGTGCGGAAGGTCTCGAGAAACCCGAGACCCTCGTAGAAGCCGACCAGCCGGATGACGTCACGCGAGTAGACGTTGATCGCGGGGCTGCCGAGCACATCGAGATTCGTATCAACACGGCTCGATGTTCTGGTTCAGACGGAAGAGGTTCGTCGGGTCGTAGACCCGCTTCAACCCGGCGAGGCGCTCGTACTTCCGCTCGCCATACGCTTGCCGGACCCGGTCCGCGCCCTCGTCGCCCAGGAAGTTCAGGAAGACGTGCTCGCCGGCGTGGGGCTGCATCGCCGAGAAGAACTCGCGCGCCCAGGCGACGTGCCGCTCGCCCTCGGGGTCGTCCTCGGTCCAGACCGCGCAGATGTTCACGTTGTGGGCGGCCTCGCGCTGGCTGAAAGCGGTCTCGTCCGCTCCGACGCGAGCGACGGCGCCGCCGAGCTGGAAGACGATGCAATACGACTTCGGGGAGGTGACCGCGGAGGCGTGCTCGACGAGCGTGTCGATCGCCGTGTCGGTGAGCGGCGGCAGCTCGACCGACTTCCAGTAGTAGTGCCAGCCGTGCGGGACGGACGGATCGAACATCGACTGCAGCGCGGTGTACGGCTTCGGCTCGAGCAGGTCGACGATCGGAGTGCCGAACTCCTTCAGCGGCCGCACCACCTCGATCCCGTCCTCGGCCGCGCCGGCGTAGCAGGCCCCGACCATCACGATCGGCTTGCCGTGCACGTCCTCGGGCAGGAAGGGCAGCGGCGGGGCCACCCGCAGGTTGAAGATCGTCGTCAGCTCGTCGGGAGCCGCTGCGATGAACTCTCGGTAGAAGCGCAGGACCTCGGAGGCATCCTCGAGCGCGTGGTAGATCGGTCCGGCGAGGACGATCGGCCCCACGGGGTGAAGCCGGTACTCGAACGACGTGACGATGCCGAAGTTGCCGCCGCCGCCACGGACGCCCCAGAAGAGGTCCGGGTTCTCATCCTCGCTGGCGGTGAGAACCTCGCCGTCGGCCGTGACGAGGTCGACCGAGAGCAGGTTGTCGACCGTCGCGCCGTGCTTTCGCATGAGCCAGCCGATGCCGCCGCCCAAGGTGAGGCCCGCAATGCCGGTGTGCGTGACGATCCCGCCCACCGTCGCCAATCCGTGAAGCTGCGTCTCGCGGTCGAGCTCCCCCCACAGCACGCCGGCTTCCGCCCTGGCAGTCCGTGCCACCGGGTCGACCCTGATCCCCTTCATCGGCGAGAGGTCGATCACGAGGCCGCCTTCGCAGAGCGCGTGACCGCCGACGCCGTGGCCGCCGGAGCGCACCGCCACCAGCAGTTCTCGTTCGCGGGCGAAGCCGACCGCGGCGACGACATCGGCGACTCCGGTGCAGCGGGCGATGCATCCGGGGCGACGGTCGATCGCTCCGTTCCAGATCGCGCGCGCGGCGTCGTAGCCGGGGTCGGCGGGCACGATCACCGGACCGCGAACGGCGGCGCGGAGGTCATCGACTTCGATCGTCGACGCCGAGATAGCCATGCAGCCACCGTAGGCTCGCCGGCCTCTGGGAGCTAGTTCGACTTTCGAACCAACCGGTCCGAGTAACGGACCTCTGACCTAACATGCTTGAGCGATGCGCAACTACGCGCAGTACTGTCCCGTCGCGAAGGCCACCGAGATCCTCGGCGACCGCTGGACGCTGCTGATCGTGCGCGAGCTGCTTGGCGGCGCGAGCGGCTTCAACGAGCTGCATCGCGGCCTCCCTGGGATCTCGCGCTCAGTCCTCACCGACCGCATGCGCGCGCTCGAGCGGACCGAGGTCGTCGAACGCAGGACGGGCCCGAAGGGCCGCACGCTCGAGTACCGCCTCACGTCCGCCGGCCGTGACCTCGAGCCGGTCGTGCAGGCGATCGGCGAGTGGGGCGCGACCTGGTCGTTCACCGAGCCGCGCCGCGACGAGCTCGATCCCGACCTCTTGATCGTCTGGATGGCCCGACACGTCGATCGCGATCGGCTCCCAACCAACCGAACCGTGGTGAAGTTCGATTTCCGCAACCCCAAGCGGCGCTACTGGATGGTCCTCGAGCCTTCCGAGGTCTCCGTCTGCCTCCAGCATCCCGGCTTCGAGGTCGACCTCGAGGTCAGCGCCGACACAGCCACGCTCTACCGCGTCTACCTGGGACGGGCGGACCTCGGCGGCGCGATTCGAGCCGGCAAGCTGACGATGAACGGCCCGAGGACGCTGCAGCGCGGGCTCAGGGACTGGTTCACCTGGAGCGCGTTCGCCCCGGCCAGCCGACTGGCCGAGGAGCGCCGCACGATGGCCTCGCGTCTCGCCGCGCCCAATCGCGTACGAGTCGCCGAGTGACGGCCATCCAGGCGTCTTCGCTCGAGCGATGAATCGCGCGGCGCGGCAGAGTCTGAACGGGTGACGTTCGAGCGATTGGGGGACGCAGATGCGCAAGCTGGTCGTGAACGAGTTCATCAGCCTCGACGGGGTCGCCCAGGCGCCGGGCCTCGCCGACGAAGACACGAGCGGCGGTTTCGCTCACGGCGGCTGGCACATGCCGTACATGGAGGACGAGCTCGCGATGCAGTGGGTGCTCGGGAGCATCGTCGAGGCCGGCGGCTTCCTGCTCGGGCGCCGCACCTACGAGATCTTCGCGGCCTACTGGCCGAACGCCTCCGAGGAGGAGCAGGTGATCGCCGAGCCCATGAACACGAAGCCGAAGTACGTGGTCTCGAGAACACGGCCGGAGCTCGGCTGGCAGAACTCGTCTCTGGTCGAGGCCGACGTCGTCCAGGCCGTAGCAGGCGTTGAAGCGGGAGGACGGCGGTGACCTGCACACGATCGGCAGCACCGAGCTCGTGTCGACGCTCTTCGAGCACGACCTGGTCGACGAGCTCCGCCTGATGATCGATCCGCTCGTGCTCGGCGGCGGGAAGCGAATCTTCCGCGACGACGGCTTGCGCAGGCCGCTTCGGCTCGTCGACAGCCAGGTCGCGAGCACCGGCGCGATCCTCGCGACCTACGCGCCGGCCGGCTGAGATGGCCAAGCTGATCTCTCTCCACTACCGAACGCGATGAGTTTGCGCCGCTCGGCCGGTCTACCCTGTTGACGATGGCCGTTCGACCCTCGAGCTCGACCCAAGAACACGATCTGCTCGACGCTGCCCGCGCCGGCGACGAAGCCGCGTTTCGGCGCATCGTCGAGGAGCATCGGGCCGAGCTCCACGCGCACTGCTACCGGATGCTCGGCTCGGTGCACGACGCCGAGGACGCGCTCCAGGAGGCATTGCTCCGTGCCTGGCGCGGGCTCGCCGAGTTCGGGAGCCGAAGCTCGCTCCGAACGTGGCTGTACCGGATCGCGACGAACGTGTGCCTCGACTCGCTCGCGCGGAGGCAGAAGCGGACACTCCCCGCCGACTACGGCCCACAGGCCTTCTCGACGGGGGACATCGGCCAGCCGCTCGTCGAGTCGGTGTGGGTCGAGCCGTACCCGGACGAGGAGGTCGGAGTTCCGGACGGCTACGCAGCGCCCGAAGCCCGGTACGAGCAGCGTGAAGCCGTCGAGCTCGCGTTCATCGCTGCGCTCCAGCACCTGTCGGCGACGCAGCGGGCGGTCCTTGTCCTGTGCGAGGTGCTCGGCTACTCCGCGCGCGAGGTCTCCGAGTCGCTGGAGACGACGGTTGCCTCGGTCAACAGCACGTTGCAGCGCGCGCGCAAGGCGGTCGACGAGCGACTCCCGGATCAGAGTCAGCAGACGACGCTCCGCTCACTCGACGACGCACGCGCGCGAAAGCTCGTCGAGGCGTACGTCGACGCGTGGGCGCGAGGCGACGTCGACGCGGTGGCAGCACTGCTGACGGAGGACGCCGTCTTCTCGATGCCCCCGTGGCCGACCTGGTGGCGAGGGCGCGAGACGATCGCCGGCTTCAGCAAGGCTGCACGCGAGTTCTGCCCCGAGTCGCGCGCGGTTCCGACACGCGCGAACGGCCAGCTGGCCGTTGCGTATTACCAACTCGACTCGGAGACGGGGCGCTACGCCGCGGCGGCGCTCGACGTCCTCACGCTCGAGGGGAATCTGATCAAGGAGATCACCGCCTTCATCAACCCCGAGCTCTTCTCCGCGTTCGGACTGCCCGCGGAGCTCCCCGAGACCGACTGACTTCTCATCGCCGTCTCATCGGCGGCGAAGTAGGACCGGGTCGATGCACCGGATCGCACTCGTCGTCGTCCCGGCGCTCGCGGCCACGCTGGCCGTCGCTGCACTCGCGGATGCCGAGCCCGCCGCAACGCCGCGCAGCTGCGGCAGGCCGCCCGCGCTTCCGAAGTCGTTCGTCCGCCGGGTCGACAACGCGTACTTCCCGCTCCGGCCCGGGACGACGTTCACGTACCGCGGCAAGCTCGACGGGAAGCCGGCCACGGACGTCGTCACCGTCACCCGGCGCGCGAAGACGATCCTCGGCGTCCCGATCACGGTCGTCCGCGACCGGGTCCTCGTCCGGGGCGAGGTCGTCGAGGACACGTTCGACTGGTTCGCGCAGGACGCGAGCGGCAACGTCTGGTACTTCGGCGAGGACACGAAGGAGTTCGAGAACGGACGCGTCGTCACGACGCAGGGCTCCTGGCAGGCCGGCGTCCACAACGCGCGCGCCGGGATCTTCATGCCGGCCGCACCGAGAGTCGGGCGAACGCTCAAGCAGGAAGACGCAAAGAACGTCGCCGAGGACTGCTCCCGCGTCGTCGCGCTGAACGCGCCCGTGACGACGCCGTTCGTGTCGTCCCGTCGTGCGCTGAAGACCGAGGAGTTCTCGCTGCTCGAGCGGGGCGTCCTCGACAACAAGTTCTACGTCCGGGGCATCGGGCTGGTGAAGGAGCAGACCGTGCAGGGTGGGAGCGACGTCATCGCGCTGGTCTCAATCACGCGGCGCTGAGTCCCTGGCAGCCGCCGCCAGCCGCGTTGCAAGCGCCTCGACGCTCGTGCGCAGCTCGTCGGGCGAGCGGATCGTGAACGCGCAGTCGAGCCCCGCGAGCACCGAGGCGGTCCAGTCGAGCGAGCTCACGCGCATGCGCAGGAGCGTGCCGTCGGGCGTCTCGACGAGCTCGGCGAGCGTCGCCGGGATGCGACGCGACGCCCGTTCGAGGGGAACGTGGAGCAGGACCTCGACGGCCCACGGCCACGGAACGCGCGCGAGCGACCGGCTGACGTGCTCGACGGCCGCGAAGCCCGGCGGAGGGTCGACGGCCGAGCCCTCGACGAGCGACGCGCGTTCCATCCGGTCGACGCGGAACGTCCGGAGGTCGTCGCGCACGTGGTCGTGCGCGGCGAGGTACCACCGTCCCGAGTGCACGACGAGCCCGTGCGGGCTCACGTCGCGCTCCGTCTCCTCGCCCGCGAAGGACCGGTAGCTCAGGTGCACGCGGCGACGCCTGCGGATCGCGTCTGCGAGCAGCAGGACCGTGTCTCCGGCGACCGGCGCGCCGATGGTCGCCGACCTCGTGAACTCGAGCGTCGACTCGAGCGCCTCGACGCGGCGCCGGCTCGCGTCGGGAAGGACGCGGCGGATCTTCGTCAGCGCTCCCTCCACCGACTCCGACGGCGTGTCGAGCCCGAGCCGTCGGGCGGCGAGCAGCCCGAGCACGACGACGATCGCCTCGTCGTCGCTCAGCATCAGCGGCGGGAGCCGGAACCCGGGGCGTACGCGGTAGCCGCCGCCCACACCGCGCTCGCCCTCGACCGGGATGCCGAGCTCCTGGAGCGTCGCCACGTAGCGGCGGACCGTGCGCCGGTCGATCCCGAGCCGGTCCGCGATCTGCTGGCCCGTCGTGAGCGGCTGCGTCTGGAGGAGCTCGAGCAGCTCCAGCAGCCGTGAGGTCGGCGTCGCCACGCCCGCAGTCGATCACAAATAGCGGGCAGGTTCCGCCCTATTCCTCGGCTAGCGTCCAGACGACACCGAACGGGAGGGGAGCGATGGCGCAGGCAGTCATGGAAGCGGCCGGGGTCCGGGACTTCGACTTCTGGATGGGCCGCTGGAAGGTCCGCAACCGGCGCCTGCGGGAGCGGCTCGCGGGCTGCCACGACTGGGACGAGTTCGAGGCGACGAGCACGGCGTGGCCGATCCTCGACGGGTTCGGCAACGAAGACGAGTTCCGGACCGACCACGACGGCGGCTTCGTCGGCATGTCGATTCGGTTCTTCGATCCGGAGCACGAGGCAGTGGTCGATCTACTGGGCCGACAGCCGTCGCCCCGGCGTGCTCGACCCGCCGGTGCTCGGCAGGTTCCACGGCGATGTCGGCGTGTTCGAGGGCGAGGACACCTTCGACGGCCGGCCGATCCACGTGCGGTTCACGTGGTACGGCGCGACGTCCGACAGGCCGCGCTGGGAGCAGGCGTTCTCCGACGACGGCGGGGACACGTGGGAGACGAACTGGATCATGGAGTTCACGCGTGCGGGGGACGAGCGTTGAGCGTCGCGGAGCAGTACGTCCACATCTCGAAGCGGATCGAGCCGTGGGAGCCGGTCACGGTCGACGGCGCGGAGCTCAAGTGGTACGAGATCGCGCCCGCGGACCAGCCCGTCCCGGCCGACATCCGCGCGCTCGCGGGAACCGCGCTCGACACGGGCGTGTTCGACCTTCGCGGCGAGCTCGGCTTCGTGCTCCTCCACCGCTGCGGCGAGAGCTTCTACTTCCTGATCGTCCTGACCTGGAACAACGACAACGAGGTCTGGGAGACGGTGTGGGCGAAGAACGGCGAGGACGACCCCGCCTTCGCGCCGTGGCCGGTCGACGGGACGCACCGTCCGACCTTCTGCGTCTGGGAGCTCGGCGCGGTCTGGCACGAGCAGCAGGCGTGGAGCCGCTACCTCCGCTCGCCGCGCGACCACGAGGCCCGCCAGGCGTATCTGAACGACTCGTACAGCGGCGAGATCTAGGCCTAGGCCCGCAGCGCGATCTCGACGGTCGTGCCGCGGCCGGGATGCGAACGAACCGACGCAGCGCCCGCGATGCTGGCGGCGCGCTGCCGGATGTTGCGGAGCCCCTGGCCCGCGTCGCCGGTCTCCTCCTGGAAGCCCCGACCGTCGTCCGTCACGGTGACGAAGCGCTGGCCCTCGCGGGTCCAGATCCGGACGACCGCACTCGTCGCGTCCGCGTGCCTACGGACGTTCGCGAGGCCCTCCTGGACGATCCGGAAGACCTCGATCTGCTCGTCGGGCGCGAGCCGGACGCGCGGATCGATCTCCACGTCGACGTCGAGCGCACCGTCGGCGATCAGGAACTCGACATAGCGCCGGAGCGCCGCGTCGAACGGCGCGCTTCCGCCGGCGGACGAGAGCGCGAGCACCGCGAAGCGAGCCTCCTGCTGCGCGGAGACCGCGAGCTCCTTGATGCGCGCGATCGCCTCCTTCGTCGGCTCGCCGCTCTCGAGCATGCTCGCGTGCGTCGCGAGTGCGAACAGATACTGCGCGAGCCCGTCGTGGATCTCGCGCGCGACGCGTGCACGCTCCTCCGCGACGGCGCGTCCGAACTCCGCGGACGAGATCGCGCGCCAGACGCCGACGAGCAGGACGCCGAACGCGATCACGCGCAGGAAGTCGCCGATCGACACCGCCGTGCTCGGCAGCAGCGGCGTGAAGACGCGGTAGAGCGCGGAGAAGAGGCTGAGCGTCGCGGCCGAAGCGAGCCAGCGGTCGAGGTCGTCGCCGCGGTTGCGGTACCGGATGCCGAAGCCGATCAGCGCGAGCAGGCTCAGCAGCGCCTGCAGCGAGAGCGACAACGCGAGGAGCAGCGGCGGATCCGGTTGGGTCGGCCCGGCGGTCAGCGGCGGAAGGTGCGGCGCGAGTGTGTGGAGGCAAAGCCAGAGCCCCGCAAGCACTGCGAGCAGCACGCCCACGGAGTTGCCGAGCGCGCGCTGGCGCGCGACGACCGAGCCGCGTACCCACGGCGCGAGCGCGATCAGCCCCGTCGCGAAGAGCGCGCCGAAGATCGCCGCCCAGCCCTCCACCCGCGCCGGTAGCGGCGCGTCGAGGACGGGGACGATCTCGAAGACGAGCGTCGCGGCCGCAGCGACGAAGAACCCGGACGAGAGGACGAGGTCGAACCGGCGGCCCTCGACCGCGAAGCGGATGCCGGCGAGCACCGCGACGATGCCGCCCGCGAGCGTGATCGCCGTGTCCAGCACGAGCCCGAGCGCGGGCGCCTCCCACGCATGGCGGAGCGCGGCATAGTCGACGAACAGCGCCAGAGCGGCGCCGAGAAGCCCGAACAGCAGCAGTTCACCCGAGAGCCAGGTCTCGTAGGCATCGCGTTCCTCGCGGCGCATGTCCCTCTAATCGGCAGCGCACCTGCTGCCGATGAGCTTTTGAGATGCAGCCGCGCGTCTTGATCGTGGACGACCATCCCCTGACGCGGGAGGCTCTCGCGACCCTGCTCGGTGCCAACGGCTTCGAGGTCGTCGGCCAGGCCTCCGACGGCGAGCAGGCGGTGGCGCTCGCCGGCGAGCTCGTGCCGGAGGTCGTCCTGCTCGATCTCTCGATGCCCGGCGTCGACGGTCTCGCCGCGCTTCCGCGGATCCGCGACGCCGCTCCCGACACCGAGGTGATCGTCCTCACGGCGTCCGGCACCGAGGAGAACCTGCTCGCGACGATCCGCGCGGGCGCCGCCGGCTACCTGCTGAAGAGCGAGCCGCCGGACCGCATCGTCGAGTTCCTCCGCGGCGTCGTCCGCGGCGAGGCCGCGCTCTCCGGCGAGGTCGCGAAGCGCCTGCTCGACCAGGTGCGCGAGGGCGGCCACCGGAACGGCGGCGTGCCCGACGACATCGCCGGTGCGCTCAGCGCGCGCGAGGTCGAGGTGCTCCTGCTCCTCGACGAGCACCTCGGCACCGACGACATCGCGAAGCGGCTCTTCATCTCCGAGCACACCGTCCGCTCCCACGTCAAGAGCCTGCTGCACAAGCTCAACGTGTCGTCGCGGCGCGAGGCGCTCGAGCTCCTGGCCGTCGCGCGGCGCTGACCGAATCACTCGCGTCGAGGGACGTCCTTCACCCGCCCTGGGTCGCGAGCGTCGTCGCCCGCGGGCCGATGTCAGGAACGGCTCAGGAGTGAGCTGAACGTCCGAGTGGTTCTCTGGCAACGGCCGGCGTTCGCGCGCCGGCCGTTCTCATTCGCCGAACCCCACGAGCGCCGACGCGACGAGGTCGGGCAGCGTGGCGAGGTTGTAGCCGCCCTCGAGGACCGCGGCGACCCGCGGCGCGTACCTTCGGGAACGAGCGGCGATCTCACGGAATCCGTCGGTCGTCACGCGGAGATACGCGAGCGGATCGTCCTCGTGCGCGTCGAACCCGGCCGACACGAGAAGCAGCTCGGGGTCGAAGCGAGCGAGCGCGGGCTCGACGAGCCCGTCGAGCGCGTGCAGGAGCTCGTCGTCGCCCGACCCGGCGCCGAGCGGCACGTTCAACGTCGTCTCGTTCTGCTCGTCGGGTCCGCCGCTCCCCGGGTAGAAGGGCCACTGGTGGATCGACGCATAGAAGACTGTGGGGTCGTCCCAGAAGATCGCCTGCGTCCCGTTTCCGTGGTGCACGTCCCAGTCGAGGATCGCGACGCGCCCGAGTCCCAGCTCCGCCTGCGCGAACCGCGCGGCGATCGCGACGTTGTCGAAGAGGCAGAAGCCCATCGCGCGGTTCGGGAGCGCGTGGTGCCCGGGCGGCCGGACGAGCGCGAACGATCCCTGCTCCACGGCTGCGATCGAGACGCCGGCGGCGAGCAGCGCCGCCTCGTACGACGTCTCGGTCGCGACGGTGTCGCCGTCGAGCCAGGTCTCGGTGTCGATCAGCTCGAGCCGCTCGACGTAGTCGCGCGTGTGGCAGCGCAGGACGTCGGCCTGTCGCGCGGGCCGTGCCTCCGTCCACTCGAACCGCTCGAGGAGGACGCGCAGCCGCTCGGGCGACTCCGGATGGTGCTGCGTCGGGTGGAGGCGAGCGAGGTCCGCGTGCGAGACGACCTTCACGCGGCCCGCGCTGCGAGGCGCTCAGAGACCGCGTTCAACCCCCACTGCTCGGCGAGGGCGGACGCCTCCGCCCACTTCGGCGTCTGGTCTCTGAGGGGAGGGAGAGGAGCAGAGGCGTCCACGGTCGCGATTCGGCGGAAGAGGCGCAAGTCCTCCGCCTGCGCCGGGAAGCGTCCTTCCTCGAGCGCCGCCTCGAGGGTTCCGTACTGGGCGAGGATCGACGCGGCCGTCTTCGCGCCGACGCCCTTCGCCCCCGGCAGGCGGTCGGACGGGTCGCCGCGGAGCGCGATGAAGTCGGGCACCTGCTTCGGCTCGACGCCGTAGCGCTCGCGCACCTCATCTGGACCGACCCAGGCGAGCTCGCTGACGCCGCGCACAGGCTGGAGGACCGTCGTCAGGTCGCTCACGAGCTGGAAGAGATCGCGGTCGGAGGTCGCGACGACGACGCTCCTCTTCTTCTTCTCCTCCGACGCGACCGCCGCGCCGAGGAAGTCGTCGGCCTCGTAGCCCGGCTCCTTCGCGTGCGCGAAGCCGAGCGCCGCGACGAGCTCGGGCAGCAGGTCGAGCTGCTCGAGGAGATCATCCGGGAACTCGCGTCCGGACTGGTACGCCGGGAACGCCACGTGCCGGTAGGTCGGCGTCGTGAGGGTGTCGAAGCCGACGAACGTCGCGCGCGGCTCGACGATGTCCCACAGCCCGACGAGCATGTTCGTGAAGCCGACGATCATGTTCGCGGGCCGGCCTTCTGCGCGGCGGATCTGCTTCGGCAGCGCGTGGTACGCGCGGTGCGCGAGCGAGTCGCCGTCGACTGCGAGCAGCGGCCGACTCACAGTGTCGCCTCGAGCCGCTCGATCTCGGCCATCAGCCGGTCGGTCGCCTCCTGCGAGGCCTCACGCGGATCCTGCGCGCGCAGGTCGTCGAGCTGAACGGGCTCGCCGTACGCGACGCGCAGCGGTCCGAGCCGCAGCAGGTTGTCGGTTCCCTTGATCGCCGCCGGGATCAGCGGCACGCCTGCGGAGAGCGCGATGCGGGCGGCGCCCGTGTGCGCGCGCGGTTGGTACTTCTTCACCATTCCTTTCTTCCTGCGCGTTCCCTCGGGGAACATCATCACGGCGTGGCCCTCACGCGCGAGCTCGACCGCAGTCTCGATCGCGCCGATGTCCGCCTGACCGCGCCGCACCTTGAACGCGCCGCCGGCCGAGATGATGGGGCCGAGCGGCCACCAGAAGAGCTCCGACTTCCCCATGAACCGCAGGAACCGCCAGGGGAAGATGGGGAGCCCGACGGCCCACGGGTCGAAGTTGGACAGGTGATTCGCGGCCATCACGAAGCCTCCCTCGCGCGGCACGTTCTCGATTCCGGTCGTCTTCGGGCGGAAGAGCAGATTCGTGACGGGACGGGACAGCGCGGCGATGGTCCGGTACAGAGGAGAAGGTCGTGGCGCCACGGCGCCGAATTCTGCCGCCTTGACAACACGGGCTAAGGTGGACCGCGTGGCGACCACGGAGAAAAGCGGCGGAAACCGCCTCGTCATCGTCGAATCCCCCGCCAAGGCGCGGACGATCTCGGGCTACCTCGGGGACGGCTTCACGGTCGCCTCGAGCGTCGGGCACATCCGCGACCTTCCGAGCCGGGCGTCCGAGATCCCGAAGGAGAAGCGCGCGAAGTACGGGACGATGGGCGTCGCGATCGACGAGGAGTTCGAGCCGCTCTACCTCGTCGACAAGGACAAGAAGAGAACCGTCGACGACCTGAAGAAGCAGCTCAAGCAGGCCGACGAGCTGCTGCTCGCGACGGACGAGGACCGCGAGGGCGAGGCGATCGCCTGGCACCTGAAGGAGGTGCTGAAGCCGAAGGTCCCGGTCCACCGGATGGTCTTCCACGAGATCACGCGGGACGCGATCGAGCGCTCGCTCGGGCAGATGCGCGACATCGACGATCGCCTCGTCGACGCGCAGGAGACGCGGCGCATCCTCGACCGGCTCTACGGCTTCGAGGTCTCGCCGGTGCTCTGGAAGAAGGTGACGCAGGGGCTCTCCGCCGGCCGTGTGCAGTCGGTCGCGACGCGGCTCGTCGTGGAACGCGAGCGCGAGCGCATCGCCTTCGTCGACGTCTCGTACTGGGACCTCGAAGGGATCTTCGACCCGGGCTCGTTCACCGCGCGCCTCGTCTCGCTCGACGGCAAGCGCGTCGCACGAGGCTCCGACTTCGGCGCGGACGGAAAGCTCAAGAACCCCGAGATCGTGCATCTCGACGAGAGCGCGGCGCGCGGGCTCCTCGAGCGCCTCGCGGACGCGACGTTCAGCGTGCGGAGCAAGGACGAGAAGCCGTACACGCGCCGGCCGACCGCACCGTTCCGGACCGCAACCCTTCAGCAGGAGGCGAGCCGCAAGCTGCGCTACTCGTCGCAGACGACGATGCGCGTCGCGCAGCGCCTCTACGAGAACGGCTACATCACCTACATGCGCACCGATTCGACGTCGCTCTCCGAGGCGGCGGTCACAGCGGCGCGTCGGCAGGTGACGGAGCTCTACGGCGCCGACTACCTCCCGCCGAAGCCGCGGAGCTACGAGCGCAAGGTGAAGAACGCACAGGAGGCGCACGAGGCGATCCGGCCGGCCGGCGACCGCTTCCGGACGCCGACCGAGGTGCGCGGCGAGCTGAACCGCGACGAGCTCGCCCTCTACGAGCTGATCTGGAAGCGCACGATCTCCTCGCAGATGGCCGACGCCCGCGGGCAGACCGTCTCGCTTCGGCTCGGCGCGGCGTCGTCGTCGGGCGAGGACGTCGAGCTCGGCGCGTCGGGCACCGTGATCACGTTCCCCGGCTTCCTCGCCGCCTACGAGGTCGGCAAGGACGACGAGGACGACGAGGAGAACCGCCCGCTGCCGAACCTCGAGGAGGGGCAGGGTCTCGAGACCCGCGAGCTGACCGCGCAGGGGCACGCGACCTCGCCGCCGCCGCGCTACACCGAGGCGACGCTCGTGCGGGCGCTCGAGGAGCGCGGCATCGGCCGCCCGTCGACGTACGCGGCGATCATGGGCACGATCCTCGACCGCGGCTACGTCTTCAAGCGGGGCACCGCGCTCGTCCCGTCGTTCCTCGCGTTCTCGGTGGTCGAGCTGCTCGAGAAGCACTTCGGCCGCCTCGTCGACTACGAGTTCACCGCCCGGATGGAGGACGACCTCGACCGCATCGCCGCGGGCGACGAGGGGCGGGTCGAGTGGCTCCGCCGCTTCTACTTCGGCGAGAACGACGGGGGCGAGCACGAGGCGGGGCTGAAGGAGCTCGTCACCGCGCTCGGCGAGATCGACGCGCGCGCGGTGAACACGTTCCCGATCGGCGAGGACATCGCGCTTCGCGTCGGTCGCTACGGCCCGTACGTCGAGCGCGGCGAGGAGCGCGCGAGCGTGCCGCTCGACATCGCGCCCGACGAGCTGACGCTCGAGAAGGCAAAGGAGCTTCTCGCGCAGCCGTCAGGCGACCGCGAGCTCGGCGTCCATCCCGAGACGGGACGCCAGCTCGTCGCGAAGACCGGCCGCTTCGGCCCGTACGTGACCGAGGTGCTCTCCGAGGACGACAAGTCGAAGCCGAAGACGGCGTCGCTCTTCAAGTCGATGTCCCTCGACACCGTCACGCTCGACGACGCCGTGAAGCTCCTCTCGCTCCCGCGAGTCCTGGGGCCCGATCCGACCGACGGCGAGGACGTCGAGGCGCTCAACGGCCGGTACGGCCCCTACGTGAAGAAGGGCACCGAGACACGCTCGCTCGAGAGCGAGGAGCAGCTCTTCACGGTCACGCTCGAAGAGGCGCTCGAGCTCCTCCGCAAGCCGAAGGAGCGCCGACGCCGCGGCGCCGCGGCGGGGCCGCTCCGCGAGGTCGGCGTCGACCCGACGACCGCGAAGAAGATCGTCATCCGGAACGGCCGCTTCGGTCCCTACGTCACCGACGGGGAGACGAACGCGAGCCTCAAGGCCGGCGACGAGGTCGAATCGATCTCGTTCGAGCGGGCGCTGGAGCTGCTCGCGGACCGGCGCGCCCGCGGTCCGGCGCCGCGTGGCCGACGCCGAACGAGGGCGTAGGGAAACTTTCAGGCGGTTCGTTCGTCTGTAGAAGCAGGGACGGGCTTCGCGCGCCCTGGAATGCCCGGGGCGCGGGCGGCGTTTCCCTGGTTGAGACCAACATTGTTGGTATTCGGTTGCGATTCGTTCAGACCCTCTAGCACCGACAGGAGAGACCTCCTAGAGTGCGAAAGGGGCTCGTGCGAACGCACGCCCACAGGCAAGCGCGAAAGGAAGACTTACCTACTTTGACGCAGAATCAGTTGCAGGAACTTCTGGACTCGGAGCCGGTGAAGGCGATCGTCGAAGCCTCGGAGGAGCAGGGCTTCATCGAGGCGACCTCGCTCGAGACGATGGCGCAGGAGCAGGAGCTGAACGAGGAGGACCTCGAGCAGCTGCGCCATGAGCTCGAATCGATCGGCTTCGAGATCCGTGCCGCTGCGACCGATGAGAAGGAGGCGGAGAAGGTCAACACCCGCCTCAATCTCGAGCATCAGCCGCTCTCGGGATCTGCGGACAGCCTTCAGCTCTTCCTGGCCGATGTCGGCAAGCACAAGCTGCTCACAGCAGCCGACGAGGTCGCACTCGCGAAGCGCATCGAGCGAGGCGACCCGGTCGCGAAGCGTCACATGATCGAATCGAACCTCCGGCTCGTGGTGTCCATCGCCAAGGGATACCGCGGGCTCGGCGTGCCGTTCCTCGACCTGATCCAGGAGGGAACCCTGGGCCTGAACCGCGCAGTCGAGAAGTTCGACTGGCGGCGCGGCTTCAAGTTCTCGACCTACGCGACCTGGTGGATCCGCCAGTCGGTCCAGCGCGCCGTGGCGAACCACGCCCGGACGATCCGTGTGCCCGTCCATGTCGTCGAGCGGCAGCAGAAGCTGTCGCGCGCCGCACGCCGGCTCGAGGTCGAGCTCGGCCGCGAGGCGACGAAGGAGGAGCTCGCGGAGGCGACCGGCCTGCCGATCCAGCACGTCGACGAGGCGCTCGGCGCCGCGTCGGCTTCGGTCTCGCTCAACCAGACGGTCGGCGCGGACGACGAGGGCGAGCTCGGCGATCTCTTCGCCGACCGCGAGGCACCCGATCCGTTCGACGAGGCGGAGGAGTCACTCCGCCGCCAGGGCGTGCGCAAGGCACTCGACGCGCTCCCGGAGCGCGAGCGTCGCATCCTCGAGCTGCGGTTCGGCTTCGAGGGCGAGCCGTGGACGCTCGAGGCGATCGGACACGAGCTCGACCTGACGCGCGAGCGCGTCCGTCAGCTCGAAGGTCAGGCGCTGGCGCGTCTCGGCGCGCTGCGCGATCTGATCTCTGTGGCCTCCGCGGCGTAATCGCGAGAACAGCGTTCGACCTTGACGAGGGGCGGCTTCGGCCGCCCCTTAACAATTCGTTTGCCAACCCGTCTTACCTGCTGAATACTCCTTCGCAGGCAGCAGCGACACGAGAGGTGGTGGCAGTTTGAGGGGCAATTTGAAGCTCCTGAGCATGGCGGGTGCGGTGGTGACCTGCTTGCTCGTTGCGGGAGCCGCAACGGCCGGGTCGAGATCGGAGGCTTCGCCCTCGGCGACCTCCGTCGACACCCTGATCTACGCCGGTGCGAGCGATCCGACGTATCTCGATCCGGCGCTCGTCTCTGACGGCGAGTCGTTCCGGGTCACGAAGCAGATCTACGAGAGCCTGGTGGACTTCGTGCCCGGCACGACGAAGATCAGTCCGTCGCTCGCGAGAAGCTGGAGCGTCGCCAAGGACGGGAAGACCTACACGTTCATCCTTCGACAGCGGAGTGAAGTTCCACGACGGCACGCCGTTCAACGCGGCCGCCGTGTGCGCGAACTTCAACCGCTGGTACAACTTCAGCGGCCCGTTCCAGGACGCGTCTGCGACCTACTACTACCAGACGGTCTTCGGCGGGTTCCGCAAGAACGAGAACTCGACGCTCGGCAAGCCGCTGTACCAGAGCTGCCGTGCGAAGAATGCGACCACGGCGGTCATCAAGCTGGCGCGCCGCAACGGTCCGTTCCTCGCGTCGCTCGTGCTCTCGGCGTTCTCGATCCAGAGCCCGACCGCGATGGCGCGCTGGGGCGCGAACCAGGGCACGATCCGCAACGGGGCGTTCTACCCGACGGGTCAGTACGCGTTCAGCCATCCCACTGGCACCGGTCCGTACCGGCTCCAGAGCTGGCGCGTCGGCGAGTCGGTCGTCCTCGTGCGGAACGCGAGCTACTGGGGCCGGAAGGCCCGGCTCGCGCGGATCATCATCAGGCCGATCGGCGACAACACCGCACGCGTGCAGGCGCTCCAGACCGGTGAGGTCCAGGGCATGGACCTGCTCGCGCCGCAGCTCGTCGCGACCGTGCGGAACAACTCCAACCTGAAGGTCCTCAACAGGCCGTCGTTCAACGTCGCCTACGTCGGGATCAACTCGGCGAAGGCTCCGATGAACGACGTGCGCGTCCGCCGTGCGGTCGCCTACGGCCTGAACCGGGCGCTGGTCGTCCGCTCGTTCTACGCGGGCCGCGCGCAGGTGGCGCACGAGTTCATGCCGCCGAGCCTGCCCGGGTACGAGAAGAACGTGACGAAGTACGCGTACAACCCGCAGCGCTCGAAGGATCTCCTGCGGGCCGCGGGTTGCGGACCGCCCTGCAAGATCTCCTTCTGGTACCCGACGGGCGTCTCGCGCCCCTACATGCCGGACCCGAAGGCGAACTTCGAGGCGTTCAAGGCGAGCCTGGAGCAGTCGGGCTTCGAGGTCGAGACGACGAGCATGCCGTGGCGTCCCGACTACGTGAAGCACGTGAACGAGGGAACCGCCGGCCACCTGTCCCTGATCGGCTGGACGGGTGACTATGCCGACGCGGACAACTTCCTGGGCGTGTTCTTCCAGGGGTACAACCCGCAGTTCGGTGAGCGGAACCCCGCGCTCGACAAGCTGCTCGACCGTGGAGAGCAGGAGACGAACCAGGCGAAGCGCACTCGCGATCTACAAGCAGGCGAACCGCCTGATCGCGCAGCAGGTCCCGGGCGTTCCGTACGCCCACTCGGTTCCGGCACTCGGCTTCCAGAAGCGGGTGCGGGGCTACTTCACGAGCCCGATCGGCACCGACCTGTTCAAGACCGTCTTCCTGGGCGGGCAGTAGGAACGTGAGCTAGCAGCCGTCGGGCGAACGATGCTCCCTGCTTCATCGTCCGGGCCCAGGCCTGCTGCTCCTGCTCCTATCCCGATCCTGTTCGGCGTCTCGGTCCTGCTCTTCTTCTGGGTCCGGGCGCTTCCGGGTAGCCCGGCGGAGTCGCTCCTCGGCGAGCGCGCGACGCCCGAGCTCGTCGAGGCGTACAAGGAGCGCTACGGGCTCGACGAGCCGATCTGGCGCCAGTACGTCGACTACATGCAGACGATCTTCCGCGACCGCGACCTCGGTGTCAGCGTTGCGACGCACCGCCAGGTGACCGAGGAGATCGGCCAGCGCTTCCCTGCGACGGTGGAGCTCGCGCTCGCGGCGATGATCTTCGCCGTCGGGCTCGGCATCCCACTCGGCTTCGTCGCCGCGAAGAGGTACGGAGGGCCCGTCGACCAGGGGAGCCTCGTCTTCTCCCTGATCGGGATCTCGGTCCCGATCTTCGTGCTGGCGATCCTCCTCAAGTACATCTTCGCGGTGCGGCTCGGGTGGCTTCCGAGTGTCGGCCGCATCGACCTACTGAACTTCGACGCGAAGCATCCGACGAACTTCTACGTCCTCGACGCGATCATCACCCGCGACTGGTCGACGCTCTGGGACGTGATCAAGCACCTGATCCTCCCGGCGATCGCGCTCGGGTCGATCCCGCTCGCGATCATCGCGCGGATCACCCGCGCCTCCGTCCTCGACGTGCAGAACGAGGACTACGTGCGCACGGCGCGGGCGAAGGGCATGGCGCCGCGAATCGTCGACCGCCGCCACGTGCTGCGAAACGCGCTTCTGCCGGTGACGACCGTGATCGGCCTCCAGATGGGATTCCTCCTGTCCGGGGCGATCCTGACCGAGACCGTCTTCGCATACCCGGGAGTCGGGTCGTGGCTCCGCGACGCCATCTTCAACCGCGACTACCCGGTCCTGCAGGGCGGCATCCTCTTCCTCGCCCTGGTCTTCGTCCTCGTCAACCTCGTCGTGGACGTTCTGTACGCGGTGATCAACCCGAGGATCAGGTATGACGTTCGGCTCGTCCGTGGAGGCCTCCCGGCCCCCTCCAACGCTCGGAGGAACTCCGTGAGCGCCGCTGAGCTCGAAGCGTCGAGATCCAGCTCGAGCACCCGAGCGGCGGGCTCTGGCACGAGGCGCTGTACCGGCTTCGCCGGAACCCGGGCGCGATCGTCGGAGCGGTCCTCGTGTCGGTCTTCGTCATCTGCGCGATCGGCGCCCCCCTGATCGCGCCCCACGATCCCGCAAAGGACACGTTCCTCGTGAACGGGATCCTCCAGCCGCAGCCTCCGAGCCGCGACCACTGGCTCGGCCTCGACATCCAGGGCCGCGACGTCTTCAGCCGGATCGTCTACGGCGCGCGCTACTCGCTGCTGATCGGCGTCGTCTCGGTCACGATCGGCCTCTCGATCGGGCTGCTGCTCGGGTCGTTCGCAGGGTTCGTCGGACGGTGGCCGGACTCGGTCGTGATGCGGTGCATGGACATCATGCTCGCGATCCCGGGACTGCTCTTCGCGATCGCGATCGTCGCGATGCTCGGCCCGGGCCTCTGGCAGGTGATGATCGCGGTCGGAGTAGTGAACATCCCGATCTTCGCGCGACTCCTCCGTGGGTCGGTGCTCGCGCAGCGGGAGAACGACTACGTGCTCGCCGCGCGCTCGGTCGGAGTCGCCCGCCGAAAGATCCTCTTCTCGCACATCCTCCCGAACTCGATGTCGCCGGTGATCGTCGCAGGGACGCTCGCGATGGCGACGGCGATCATCGACGTGGCAGGCCTCGGCTTCCTCGGTCTCGGCCCGCAGGATCCGTCGACGCCGGAGTGGGGGACGATGCTGACCGACTCGAACGAGTACCTCGCGTCCGCGACGTACCTCGCGATCATCCCGTGCCTCGCGATCGTGGTCTCGGTGCTCGGTTTCAACCTCATCGGCGACGGGCTCAGAGAAGCACTCGATCCGAAGCTCCGCGGCCGTGCCTAGGGCTCCACTCACGATGAGGCGCTGTGCCGCCGGGCCGCGCTGGGCGGCGCGCTGCCGCGTCCTCGGTCGCGCCCGTATCTACGCGATACGGACGCACCCTGCGTCCTTGCATCGCACTCGCCCATCGCACCCCGGCGACGAGGCCTCACCGTGAGCGGAGCCCCGCAACTCCTCAGCGTTCGCGACCTGCGCGTGCAGTTCTGGACGCGCCGGGGGACGATCCACGCAGTCAACGGCATCTCCTTCGACATCGCGCCGGGCGAGACGCTCGGCATCGTCGGCGAGTCGGGCTGCGGGAAGAGCGTGACCTCGCTCGCCCTGCTCGGGATCCTGCCTCGCGCGGGGCGCATCGCCGGCGGCAGCGCGCTCTTCGGGGGCCGCGACCTGCTGCAGCTCTCGGACGGCGAGCTGCGTTCGGTGCGCGGTCGCGAGATCGGGATCATCTTCCAGGACCCGATGACGTCGCTCAACCCTGTGCTGACAATCGGGAAGCAGATCCGGGAGGCGCTCGAGACGCACTTCGGTATGTCGCGGAAGGACGCGGACAAACGGGCCATCGAGCTGCTCGACCGCGTCGGGATCCCGGGGGCGAGGGCGCGGCTCAAGGACTACCCGCATCAGTTCTCGGGTGGGATGCGCCAGCGCGCGATGATCGCGATGGCGCTCGCGTGCGAGCCGAAGCTCATCATCGCCGACGAGCCGACGACCGCGCTCGACGTGACGATCCAGGCGCAGATCCTCGATCTCCTCCGCGAGCTCGTCCGCGACGAGGAGACGGCGCTGATCATGATCACGCACGACCTCGGCGTTGTCGCCGGGATGTGCGAGCGCGTGAACGTGATGTACGCCGGCATGTTCATGGAGACTGGAGGCGCCGACCAGCTGTTCGACGCGCCGCGCCATCCGTACACGCTCGGGCTGCTCGAGTCGATCCCGCGCCTCGACGCGCCGCGCAAGGCGAAGCTGAAGCCGATCGCCGGCGCACCGCGCGACATGCTGAGCCCGCCGAGCGCGTGCCCGTTCCAGCCGCGCTGCCGCTTCGAGGTCGAGCTGTCACGCAACGACGTGCCGCCGCTCGCCGAGATCGAGCCGGGCCACTTCGTCGCGTGCTTCAACCCGGTGCCCGCGGACGAGTGGACGCGCGAGCGCGCGGTGACCGCTTGAGCTCGAACGGCGCGCTCCTCTCAATCGAGGATCTCAAGGTCTGGTTCCCGATCAAGAGCGGGCTTGTGCTCGACCGTCACGTCGGCGACATCCGGGCGGTCGACGGCGTCTCGTTCGAGATCCGCCGCGGCGAGACGCTCGGCCTCGTCGGCGAGTCGGGCTGCGGCAAGTCGACGGTCGGCCGCACGATCCTCCGCCTCTACGAGCCGGTCGACGGCCGGATCGTGTTCGACGGTCAGGACATCACGCACCTCGGCGAGAAGCAGCTGCGTCCGCTCCGTCGTCGTATGCAGATGGTCTTCCAGGACCCCTACGTCGTCGCTCAACCCGCGGCACTCGGTCGGGCGGATCATCGGCGAGCCGATGCGCACGCACGGGCTCGCGGGGCGAAACGACGCCGACGCCCGCGTGCGAGAGCTGCTCGGGATCGTCGGACTGCCCGCCGACGCCGCGTCGCGGTATCCGCACGAGTTCTCGGGCGGGCAGCGTCAGCGCATCGGCGTCGCGCGTGCGCTCGCGCTCAACCCGGACCTGATCGTCGCCGACGAGCCTGTCTCCGCGCTCGACGTCTCGATCCAGGCGCAGATCCTGAACCTGCTCGAGTCGCTTCAGGCCGAGTTCGACCTCACCTATCTCTTCATCGCGCACGACCTCGCGGTCGTCCGGCACATCTCCGACCGGATCGCCGTCATGTACCTCGGCATGATCGTCGAGGTCTCGCCGGCCGGCGAGCTCTACCGCCGGCCGCTGCACCCGTACACGATCGCCCTGCTCTCGGCCGTGCCGATCCCGGATCCGCGGGTCGAGCGGGAGCGAGAGGCGATCCTGCTGCCGGGCGACCTTCCGTCGCCGGCGAACCCGCCGAAGGGCTGCCGGTTCCACACGCGGTGCCCCTTCGTCCAGCAGACGCGCTGCCGAGACGAGGTACCCCCGCTCAGGCAGCTGGCAGCGGGACATACCGTTGCCTGCCACTATGCGGAGGCGATCGAGGCGGGCCAGATCCGGCCGCACGAGGTGGAACCGGTGTTCGTGCGAGCCGGTGCTCCAAGCGCCGCTTCCGGAGCAGATTCCAGAGCCGCCGCCCACCTAAACGTGTTTGGGCGATTAACCCGTCCGCAACAACCGAATGGGAACTCTTTCGTCTATTAGGATCGAGCCCGCCATGCGCCCCGCCTGGCGGCGCGTCAGCGACGAATGGGGGTACGAATGCAGTTGAGCAAGTGGAGGCGGTTCGCAGGAGTGTTCGCTCTGTTGGCCGCTCTCACGTTCGCCCTCGCCGCATGTGGCGGTGGCGACGACGAGTCCAGTGGTACGACAGAGGCGAGCGGAGGAACGACCGAGAAGACGTTCCCCGAGTTCAAGGTCGCCTTCGACAACGGCATCGACTACCTCGACCCGGGCCTGTCGTACACGGTCCAGGGCTGGTCGATCATGCTTCCCGTCCACCTTGGCCTCGTCACGTACAAGCTCATCAATGGGCCGGACGGCGCAACGATCATCCCGGCGATGGCCAAAGATCTTCCTGAGATCTCGTCCGACGGGACGGACTACAAGTTCGAGCTGAAGGACGGCTTGACGTACTCCGACGGCACGGCGGTCAAGGCGTCGGACTTCAAGAGCACGATCAAGCGCCTCTACCTGATCGACTCGCCGGGCGTCGGCTTCTTCACCGGCATCCAGGGCGCTGAGCAGTTCGCCAAGACGAAGAAGGGCGACATCCCGGGGATCATCACCGACGATGACGCCGGCACCGTGGAGATCAAGCTGACGAAGCCGCAGGGCGACTTCATGCACATCCTCGCGACGATGTTCGCGTCGTTCGTTCCTCCGTCGACCCCGGCGAAGGATCAGTCGACTGCGGGGATCCCGGCCAACGGCCCGTACATGATCCAGAACTACACGCCCAACCGGAGCGTCACGCTCGTCCGGAACCCGAAGTGGAAGGACATCGACGACATCCCGAACGGGAACCCGGACAAGATGACCTTCAACGTCATCGAGGAGGACTCGGCGGCGCTGCAGTCGGTCATCGACGGGAAGAACGACTACGACTTCCACCCGATCCCGGTCGACCGGCTGGGTGAGGTGCAGAACCAGTACGCGGAGCAGCTGAAGCTGTACACGCCCGCGAACACGTACTACTACTTCATGAACACGCGGCTGAAGCCGTTCGACAAGCTCGAGGTGCGGCAGGCCGTGAACTACGCGGTCGATCGCGAGGCGGTCGTCCGGCTGTACGGCGGGCTCGCGGCAACGACGCAGAACGTGCTTCCGCCGACGTATCCGCAGTACAAGAAGATCACGACGTACACGCACGATCTCGCCAAGGCGAAGCAGCTCGTGCAGCAGTCCGGATACGCAGGCATGCCGGTCACCGTCTGGGGCAACTCTCGTGAGACGCTCCAGAAGCCGGCCGCCTACCTGGCGGACGTCCTGAACCAGATCGGGTTCAAGGCGACGCTGAAGATCATCGATCCGTCGGTGTACTTCACGACGATCGGGAACCAGCGGACCAAGGCGCAGACCGGAATCGCAAACTGGTTCCAGGACTACCCGCACCCGCTGAACTGGTTCGACACGCTCCTGAACGGCAACCGCATCACCGAGGAGCACAACAACAACTACTCGAACGCCAACGTTCCGGCGATCAACAACAAGATCGAGGAGCTCAAGAAGGAGCCCGAGATCAACGACCAGATCAACGCGGAGTGGGCCGAGGTCGATCAGATGGTGGCGGACAATGCTCTGTGGGCGCCGGTCGTCAACCGGCAGTTCACGGACTTCTTCACGCCGCAGATGGATCTCTCGAACTGCTACGTGAGTCACGTGCTGTATCAGTACATCTACGCAACGTCCTGCAAGAAGTAGTTAACGGAGTCGAGTAGGAGGGAAACGGATTCGAGGGCGCCACGAGGCGCCCTCGAATCCCCCTAAATGACCCAACAGGCCACGGACTTCACCCTCGACACCGCCGCTGAGCTCGCTGGGCGCGAGCAGGGGCCGATCGAGGGCCGGAGCCCGTGGTACCTCGCCTGGCGCCGGCTGCGCCGCAACTACGTCGCGCTCGGCGCGCTCGTCGTCTTCTTCGGCATCGTCGTGGCCTGTGCCGCGGCGCCCTGGTACGCGGAGCACGTCGCCGGCACCGGCCCGAACAACACGCACCTGACCGACAAGATCACGGTCAACGGTGAGCAGGTCGACGTCATCTCCGCCGGCGGCACGGTGCAGGATCCGGAGACCGGCGAGCTGAAGATCAAGCCCGTCACCGTGCTCGGGCCACAGCTCTGGAAAGCGGACGGCAAGTTCGTTCTCGGCGCCGACACGCTCGGCCGCGACGTCGCGGTGCGCGTGCTCTATGGCGGCCGCAACTCGCTTTTGATCGGCATCGCCTCGGCGCTGATCTGCACGCTCCTCGCTGTGGTGCTCGCGCTGGTCGCCGGCTACTTCGGCGGGTGGTCCGACTGGGGGATCACGCGCGTGTTCGACCTCATCGCCGCGCTACCCGTGATCCTGCTAGGGATCGCGCTCGGCACTGCGCTCGCGATCAACGGCTTCCACCACGGGCCGATCAACATCGAGTCGGGGAGTCTCTGGATCCCGATCCTGATCATCTCGGTCATCCTCGTCGCCTACATCGGACGTCCGCTCCGCGGCCAGATCCTCTCGCTGCGCGAGAAGGAGTTCATCGAAGCGTCCATCGCGCAGGGCTCAGGCCCGTTCCGTGTCATGCTCGGCGAGCTGCTGCCGAACATCGCGTCGACCATCCTCGTGTTCTTCACGCTGATCATCGCCAACAACATCCTCGTCGAGGCGGCGCTCTCGTTCCTCGGCGCCGGCGTGCAGCCGCCGAACCCCTCGTGGGGGACGCTCATCGCCGAAGGACAGGAGCGGATCAGGACGGCGCCGTGGCTGACGATCGTGCCCGGCACCGCGA
The DNA here is from genome assembly GCA_963737405.1 of uncultured Actinomycetes bacterium. GTDB lineage: Bacteria > Actinomycetota > Thermoleophilia > Gaiellales > Gaiellaceae > JACCTU01. Next base: position 197,304 of record CAVTSL010000005.1, on the reverse strand, counting down.
TCGTGTTGACGGTCGTCGCCCTGAACATCTTCGGCGACGGTCTCCGCGACGCCCTCGACCCACGTGCGAAAGTGAAGATCGAGCACTAGTGAGGGGCCACTAACAGCCCATGGCCGCATTCATCGTCAGACGAGCCTTCGGCGCGGTGATCGTGCTGGCATGCGTGAGCTTCATCACCTTCGCGATCTTCATCATCATCCCGGGCGGCGACCCCGCGGAGCGGATGGCGGGCAAGAACGCGACCGACGAGAACATCGCGAACATCCGGGAGACCTGGGGCTTCGACCAGCCGTTCTACGTGCAGTACGGGAAGATGATGCAGAAGGTCTTCACGGGCGATCTGATCTCGTACACCACGCAGCAGGATGTGCTCCAGGAGATCAAGCGCGGCCTGCCCGCGACGATCTCCCTGGCGGTCGGCGCCGCCATCATCTGGCTCTTTTTCGGTGTCCTCGTGGGGGTGATCTCGGCGGTCACCGCGGGGAGGTGGTCGGACCGAGGGATCACGATCCTCGCCCTGATCGGCATCTCGATGCCGGTGTTCTGGCTCGGCATCCTCGCGCGCTACTACCTCGGCCCGGAGAACGCGGGGATCTTCCCGGACGGCGGCTACGTTCCGCTGACCGACAACCCTGCCGAGTGGCTCTACCACATGATCCTGCCGTGGTTCGTGCTCGCCGTGCTCTTCATCGGCTTCTACGGGCGCGTGCTGCGCTCGAACATCCTCGATTCGATCAACGAGGACTACGTGCGGACCGCGCGGGCGAAGGGCCTGAACCCGCGGCGGGTCATGCTCAAGCACGTGCTCAGGAACTCGATGATCCCGATCGTCACGCTCTTCGCGCTCGACTTCGCCGGCGTGATCGGCGGCGGTGCGATCCTGACCGAGACCGTGTTCGATCTCCGGGGGGTCGGCCAGTACGCGGCGCAGTCGGTGCGCTCGCTCGACCTCCCGCCGATCATGGCGGTGACGCTCCTCGGGGCGTTCTTCATCGTCTTCTTCAACGCGATCGTCGACTTCGTCTACGCCTTCCTCGATCCCAGGATTCGCCCCAGCTAGTGGCTGAGCGTTTGCTCGAGGTGAAGGGGCTGAACGTCCGCTTTGCGACGGAGGACGGCGTCCTCCAGGCGGTCGACGGCGTCAGCTTCACGCTCGACCGCGGCCAGGTGCTCGGGATCGTCGGCGAGTCCGGCTCGGGCAAGAGCGTGACCTCGATGACGATGCTCGGCCTGACACGCGGCGTGAACGCGCAATTCGAGGGCGAGGTCCAGTACAAGGGCCGCGACCTGATCACGATGAGCGAGGACGAGCTCCAGTCGATCCGCGGCAACGAGGTCGCGATGATCTTCCAGGATCCGATGACGGCGATGAATCCGGTCTACCGGGTCGGCGCTCAGATCTCCGAGACGATCAAGGCACACAATCCGGGGATGAACAAGGCCACCATGCGTGCCCGTGCCGTCGAGCTGCTGCGGGCCGTCGGCATCCCGAACCCGGAAGCCCGCGTCGACGACTTTCCGCATCAGTTCTCGGGCGGGATGCGTCAGCGCGCGATGATCGCGATGGCGCTCGCGAACAACCCGGACATCCTGATCGCCGACGAGCCGACGACCGCGCTCGACGTGACCATCCAGGCGCAGATCATCGAGCTGATCGACCGCCTGAAGGACGAGTTCAACTCGGCGGTGATCCTGATCACCCACGACCTCGGCGTCGTCGCCGACATCGCCGACGTGATCATGGTGATGTACGCAGGCCGCGTCGTGGAGGTCGGGACGAAGCGCCAGATCTTCTACGACCCGCAGCACCCGTACACGTGGGGGCTGCTCGGGTCGATCCCGCGGCTCGACCGCCCGAAGCCCGAGCGGCTCCACTCGATCGAAGGCACGCCTCCGTCGCTGATCAACCTCCCGCAGGGCTGCAAGTTCCGGCCGCGCTGCCCGCACGCGTTCGAGCAGTGCTGGGAGGAGCCGCCGCTCGAGAACCGCGTCGAGGATCCGGGCCATCTCGATCGCTGCTGGCTCCCGGTCGAGGTCAAGCGCGACGTCCGCGAGGAGACGATCGCCGGGGAGACTCAGGCGGCGTGAGCTCGACCGAGACGCCGCTCGTCGAGGTCCGGCACCTCAAGAAGTACTTCCCGATCAAGAAGGGGATCCTCCAGCGCGAGGTCGCGCGCGTTCACGCCGTCGACGACGTGTCGTTCGCGGTTCGGCGCGGCGAGACGCTCGGCCTCGTCGGCGAGTCGGGCTGCGGCAAGTCGACGCTCGGCCGGACGATCGTCCGCCTGCTCGAGCCGACCGACGGCCAGATCCTCTTCGAGGGCGAGGACATCACCCATCGCAAGGGACGCTCGCTTCGGACGATGCGTCGCGAGGTGCAGATGATCTTCCAGGACCCGTACGCGTCGCTGAACCCCCGCAAGCGCGTCGGCTCGATCATCGGCGACCCGCTCAAGATCCACAAGATCGGGACGAAGGGCGAGCGGAAGCGCCGGGTCCAGGAGCTGCTCGAGATCGTGGGGCTCTCGCCCGAGCACTACAACCGGTTCCCGCACGAGTTCTCGGGCGGGCAGCGGCAGCGCATCGGGGTCGCGCGGGCCCTCGCGCTGCGGCCGAAGCTGATCGTTGCCGACGAGCCGGTCTCGGCACTCGACGTTTCGATCCAGTCGCAGATCCTGAACCTGCTCCGAGACCTCCAGACCGAGTTCGACCTGACCTACCTCTTCATCGCCCACGACCTCGGCGTCGTGCGGCACGTCTCCGACCGAATTGCGGTGATGTACCTCGGGAAGATCGCGGAGCTCTCACCGGGGGAGGAGCTCTACGACCGCCCGATCATGCCGTACACGGAGGCGCTCCTCTCCGCGGTGCCCGTGCCGGACCCCGATCTCGCCGCGAGGCGCGAGCGGATCGTCCTGACCGGCGACGTTCCGTCCCCCATCAACCCGCCGGCGGGCTGCCGCTTCCACCCGCGCTGCCGCTACGCGACCGAGATCTGCGGCGAGGTCGAGCCTCCGCTGACCGACTACGAGGGCCACCTGGCCGCCTGCCACCACCCGCTGAACGTCTCCCGGGAGGAGGCGCTGAGCGCCTCGATCGCGGCGGAGAGCCCCGAATCGGCGCCCGAAGACGCCACGCCCACGGACCCGGCGGGCAAGGAGTCCCACCCGGTCTCCGCTGATACCCCTCATTCGGGGTAGCTCCCTCTAAAGCGGCGGCATAGGCCGACCGATACGTGGGGGGCAATGGACGCTGCTGAACGCAGGGAAATCCTGAGCCGTTACGCGGACCACACGCGCCGGTTCGACGAGCTGGCCTCGCGGCGGAAGAGCGGCACGCAGGCCGAGGTGATCCCGTTCAGCGCCCCGCTTCGCGAGCTCGAGCAGGAGCCGACGATGCGGGAGATCGAGGTCCTTCAACTGATCTCGGACGGCCTCGTGAACCGCGAGATCGGCCAGCGGCTCTTCCTCTCGGAGGAGACGGTCAAGAGCCACGTGCGGCACCTCCTCGCGAAGCTCCAGGCGCGCTCGCGCGCCCATGCGGTCGCCGTCGGCTTCCGCCGCGGCATCATCGCCTAGGCACACAGGCCGCAGCCGGCCACCCCCTGCGGGTGAGGTGACCGGTCTTCCCTTAAGCGTTCTCCCGCTGTTTTCCCCAGCTGTGGAAATCCCTCAACAGAGGGATGACCTACGCATGTGGAAAACAGAAGCTACGTCGGCTCGACTTACCAGATCTTCGCTGCTCCGCCGACAACAGCTAGCAGCGGCAGCAACGCGACAAGACGACTCCGGAGCTGAGTCACCTTAGTGTTCCTCCCGATTTCGGGGACTGACGGCAGCGCAAGTTTACGCATGTTCGAAAAGCAGATTCAAGAGGGCTTTGCAGAAATCGCGGCTCTTGCCCGGCCCCGCGTAACCCTTCGGCTTCCGTCGATCGTTGAGACCTACTCGGTTGGCCTCGCGATCATCACCCTCTCTCTCGCGACGTGGCTCAGCCTCAACGGCTACGGAGGGGACGTTTCCTGGCCGGTTGTGGCCGCGCTCGGGGTGATTGCGTGGCTTGCAGAGCGACAAAGCGTGCAGTTGACAACGAATCTCGCGATGTCTGTATCTGTACTACCTGTCATCTTTGCGGCGGTTGTTTGGGGGCCATTGGCGGCAATGGTCGTGGGAACGTCAGCCCTCCTCGCCGAGTTCGGGCCTCCATATGAGCGATGGCTGGTCTGGAGCTCAACTCGCGCGCTGGCTGGGGGCATCGCCGGTCTCACAGCCGGAGTCGTTTTGGAGAGAGGTGATTCGTTCGGGATCCTGCTTATCGCTGTCGCCGCCGCAAGCGTGGTGGAGGCGTTGACGGACGTCGCTGTAGGCGCAACAACGCTCTTTATCAGGCGTTCGGGGTCAATCCCGAGCACGCTTCAGGCTCTTGGTCGGCTCGTGACGGGAACAATCCCGCTGTATACGCCTGTGATCGCAGTGCTCGCGTTCGCCTACGACCAAGTCTCGTCGTGGACGGTTCTGTTGTTCTTCGTGCCAGCGATAGCGGCCCAACGGCTCTTCATCCTCTACCAAGAGCAGCGTCGTCTTACAGACGATCTTGTTGGCGCGAACTCTAGGCTCGAGAACGCGAACCTTTCATTCGCGACCGCGCTTGTCGCCACACTCGATGCCCGCGATCGGTACACGGCCGGCCACTCAGAAGCGGTAGCAGTCTACGCACGCGACATCGCTGCGAGGCTTGGCCTGCCAGACGACGTCCAGCAGCGGGCGCATGTTGCCGGCCTAGTGCACGACATTGGCAAGGTGGGCCTTCCGCCCGGGTTGCTCGAGAAGCGAGGCCCTCTTAACCTGGAAGAGCGTCGGCAGATGGAGCTCCACAGCACCATCGGAGAGCGAATCCTCATGAACGTTGATGACTATGCCGAGATCGCGACGATCGTTCGGCATCATCACGAGCGCGTCGACGGGCGAGGCTATCCGGACAACCTCACGGGCGAGCAGATCCCGATCGTCTCTCGCATAATCGCCGTTGCTGACGCCTACAACGCGATGACATCCGACCGGCCCTATCGAGACGCGATGCCATCACGGGTTGCACGCATGCGTCTTGCGCAGGCGGTTGAGACGCAATTCGACACGACTGTAGTAGCTGCGTTTGAAGCGATTCTTGCTGGAGCTTCGGAGGAGTACCGCACGGGAACCGATCCCGAGTTTGGGCTCGCGGCACGCGCCGCCTCCTACATTGGTGGTTCGTCCGACGAGGCGGCTTTCGCAGCGGCCTGATCAAGCGCGCGAGCGACCGCTGCGGCCCTATTAGGCGCTCCTAGCTTCTCGAGTATGTGGCGCACGTGCGCCTTAACGGTTACCTCGCTGATGAACAGTTGTCCTGCGATCTCGCGGTTGCGCAGGCCAGCAGCCATCATCGTGAGCACCTCATGCTCCCGGGGAGTTAGCGAGTTCGACGTTCTGCGGCCGCGCACAATGCGCACCGCCGCCGAGACGCGCGAGGTCATCGCCAAGTGAAGCTCCTCGACCCCTCGAAGTAGCCTCGGCTGCGTAGACATCGCGAGAACGAGGTGGTTCACGTGGCCGCGCCGCTCGATAAGCGCCGTGGCAGCACGCAGCCTCGATCGAAATTCGTCTTGTCTGGTTGCGGCTAGTGCGATCGCCATTGCCGCTATTACGCTTGGTTCAATCGTGACGCTGACGTCACGCGCATGCTCCGCCCAACGAGTCGCGCCGTCGCGATCGCCTTGAGCTGCTGCCGCAAAACCTGCGTACGCCGCCAACTCAGAAACCGTCGCGGAGTCACGAGCGCGATCGGCTTGTTCGAACAATCGCCGAGCTTCATCGATACGGCGCCTGGAAAGCGAAAGCTTCCCGCGCGCCAAGCTCCAGTTCCCGAACGTGTGAGCGTCCGTGACGTGCCGCTCCGCAGTCGTTAGGGCACGCTCGGCGTCCGTCACGTCCCCTAGCCCCATGTGGGCGTACGAAAGCCCGAGCTGGAGATGGAACTTGGCAAAGTCGATCCGCATACGCTCCGCGTCTTCCAACCCTCGCCGGATCGCCGAGAGCCCGTCTAAGTAGCGGCCGCGTTCGATCAGGGCTCTTCCAAGGAGCGACAGAAACGCAGTGCGAACTAGCGGGCTCGCTTGATCGACGACCGCTAGCGCAAGCTCTCCAGCCGCCAAGGCGGCCTCATCGGCACAGAATCGAGCGTCCTGAGTGAGCAGCACCGACGCGGCACGTAGTACGTCGTCGGGCTCATCGGACACAGCAGCTTGAACACGTGAGGCAAAGGCGTCGACATTTTCGAGTTCGAGTTCAGCCGCAGCGAGGTACCGGATCCAATTGGCATTTGCGACATCAGCGGCGACCTCGGCTGCCTCGTCAGCCCGACGGCCCAGCTCGATCGCCGCTTGAGCGTTGTCTAGGAAGTAGGCCGCCTGAGCGGCTCTGAATAGCGTCCGCGACAGTAACCGATGCTTCGGGCCCATGGCGGTGGCGGCACGCTCCGCGCTCCGCCGCGCCCGTTCGCTCTCGCCTCGCCGAAACGAGACCTCGGCGTCAATGAGATGAACAATGCCGGGTACCGGGCCTCGAGCTCTTGCAATCGCAGCGTGTTCTTCGAGGGTGGCGAGTCTTCCAGCAGTCAGGAGTCCATCGAGCTCGGCCTCTAGGACTTGGGTTACGTCCTCGGTTGAGCCCATCTCGTTGGCGAGAGCGAATGCGGAGTCCCACTCGCGCCTCGCGATGAGCAGCTGCGTCGCCATTTCGACTTCGGAGCGACCCGGGAGTTCCGCATTGTCTTCAAGTCTCTGCTTGAAGAACTCGCGAAGCAGCGGATGCATCTCAAAGACGTGGCCGTGTTGCGTCAAGACTCCTGAAGTCAGGCCGGCGGCAATCACACTTTCCGAGTCCGGAGTGAGAAGACCAGCAAGGTCCTCCGTTATGGCCGGCAACGTTGAAAGAACAGCCAATCCCTTCTGCGCCTTAGTTGGAAGGGCGCGATACATCTCCTCAGCGAAGAAGCTGTACAAGCGCTCGGCGAATGCTTCCTCAGGAATTGAGACTGTGCGCGTCATTGCCGCGAGTCCAATGACTGCTGGCCACCCATTCGCCAGCGTCGCGAGGCCAGGTAACGGACTGGCGTTGCCAGTCGCCAATACAGCGGCCGCCTCGTCTCCATCCATCGAAAGAAGCGCCTGGCCCAACTCGAAGACTTCACCGTAAAGAAGTCTGCGCGGGGTTGCCCAGTGAGGGCGTACGCGGCTTGTCACGAAGACCCGTATTGGAGAAGTCGTGACTAATCGCCCGAGAAACGACTCGCTTGGGCTCGTCCCCAGGGCCTCGTGGTAGTCGTCAACGACGATCCACGAGTCCGGATCCCACTCTGCGACGTCCCTCGCGAGGATCTCCGCTAGAACGGTCGTATCCTCGCGCGACCCGTCGATGATCCGCGCTCGCTCGCGCATCGTGCTTGCCGCGCCGGGCATTAGCTGTTCCACCGCCATTGCGATCAGCTCCGCGAGGGCGGCAGGGTCGGCACGGGTGTTGCTACCGGTTACCCATGCCACGCGGCGACCTGATTGGTTCATCCACTGGCGCGCCAGAGTCGTCTTTCCGTACCCAGCCGGCGCGACGAGGATGACCACAGATGCTTCTGACCGATCCAGCATCCCGGTCAGTCGAGGACGCTCGATGATGTGTCGCCGAGCCGGGTGCGCGGCGTCCGTCGGATACCCCCTTAACGAAAGAGCTGTCTCACGAGAGCGATCAACGACCCTATCGCCGATGTTCAAGTCTTTCAGCACGGATCTGTCACTAGAGAGCCGGTGCCCGCGACCCGGAGGCCGCGGGCACCTTGCCGTCAGCCCCCGGCGCTGACTTCTGCGCCGAGGTCTTTTGCGAGCGGGTCTTCGCCGGTGAGAGCTCGGTAGGCGGCCGGGATCTGGCGTCGGCGCGGCACTCCGAGCTTCTGTCGGAGGACGTCACAGTGCGCCTTCGCCGTGCGAGGGGAGATCCCCAGCCGTTCGCCGACCTCCTCGTTCGAGCAGCCCGCCGCGATCAGCGCGACCACTTGCAGTTGGCGTTCGGTCAGGCCGATGGGCTGATCACTGAGGACTGGCGACATGCCGCGGAGCCTGCCAGCGGCCTGTCGGGGCAACCATTGTCCGAAGGGCGTATTTCGCGGGGTTACGCCCGCTCGCCCACCCGCAACGAGCGGGTAAATGCAGACTCGTGCCCGCGGACGTTCGCCTCGCGCGCCTCGTCCTCGTCGAGCGCGCCGATCCGGAGCAGCAGCTCGAACTCGTCGCGCAGGTGCGTCCGCATCATCTCCGGGCCGTCCGTCGCGATCGTGAACGCCACGCCGTTGTCGACGAACCGGCGAAACGTCTCGCGCACCGCGTCCTCGTCGGGCAGCGCCTTCGTCAGCAGGTTCGACGTCGGGCAGATCTCGAGCACGATCTCGCGCTCGCGGAGCGCGGTCATCAGCTCCGGGTCGCCGGCGGCGAGGATGCCGTGGCCGATCCGATCGGGCCGCAGCGACTCGACGACCTCGCCGATCTCGTCGCGACCGACGTCGCCGCCTTCCTCGCCGACGTGGATCGTCACGCCGAGGCCGGCCTCGCGCGCGGTCTCGACCATCGGCGCGACCTGCGTGTAGTCGTAGCGCCCGCCGCCCGGCCGCGGCCCGGCGATGTCGATCCCGACGACGCCGCGCGGCGCCCAGCGGATCGCCTTCTCGACGACGATCTCGTTCAGGCGCGCGTCGAACGTCCGGTCCATCATCAGGATCAACCCCGCGCGCACCTGCGGGTACTCGAGCGACGCGCGGTCGAGGCCGCGAATCGCGGCGAGGATGATGTGGTCGAGGTCGCGCTCGCCGCCGCGGTTCCGCTTCATCGGGTTGAAGCGCAGCTCGAGCGTCGTGATTCCCTGCGAGCGGTACGCGCCCCCGATTGCGCCGTGCACGGAGCGCTCGACGGCCATCGGCGACGACTGGATCAGCTCCGTCCAGTGGTAGATCTGGTCGAGCGCGTCGAGGTTGGGCACCCCGCGCGGATCGCTGACCGTGACGAGCCGGTCGAACTCCCAGTAGTCCTTCACCGGGAGGGCGATTCCCTGCTCGTGCGCCAGGCTCCAGAGGATGTCCGAGGCCACCGAGCCGCCGAGGTGGGTGTGGAGCTCGGCCAGGCCCTCGTCGAACACGACGGCGAGTCTACGGGCAAACCGGAGGCCTGGATTCCCCGAATTGCCGGAGGAGCCGGCGGACGGGTGACTGACATCTGCGGCCACCGCCGGCTCCGAAATCCGACTCTCTATGCTGGCCGCGTGAAGGTCGGGATCGTCGTGCCGTACTCCTGGTCCTTCTGGGGCGCGGTGGTCGAGCACGCCGAGCTGCAGGCGGCCGCCCTCCGAGACGTCGGTGTCGACGTCCGCACGATCATGGGCAACGACCCGCCCGGAAGCTTCACGCGCGTGCTGCACCCCCGGCTCGGACGCCATGGGACGCCGCCGCCCGACGTGATCCCGGTCGGCCGGTCCGTGATCGTCCCGGCGAACGGCTCGCTGCCGAACATCGTCCTGAGCCCGCGCACGGTGCTCCGGATCAAGCGCGCGCTCGAGCGCGAGCAGTTCGACGTGCTCCACCTGCACGAGCCCATGACGCCTGCCATCTGCATCGCGGCGCTCGCGCTCGCGAAGTGTCCTGTCGTCGCGACGTTCCACGCGTCGGGCGACCTGGGCTGGATGCGACTCGGAGTGATCGGCTGGGGCTTCCTCATGGATCGCATCGACCACCGGATCGCGGTGTCCGAGCAGGCCCGGGACTCCGCCGCGCGCTGGCTGCCGGGCGCATACGACATCGTCCCGAACGGCGTGCTGATCCCGCCCGACGCGGACCCTGACGGACGCGAGCACCGGATCGCCTTCGTCGGCCGGCACGAGTCGCGAAAAGGCCTGCAGGTGCTGCTGCGGTCGTGGCCCGACATCCACCGCCTGACCGGTGCGAGGCTGCGGCTGATCGGCGCCGATCCGCTCGCCGTCGGCCTGCTGCAGCGCCGGCTCGGCGTACCCTCCGACGGCATCGACATCCTCGGCTTCCTGAGCCAGGACGACCTCACTCGCGAGCTTCTGTCCGCGAAGGCGCTCGTCGCGCCGTCGCTCGGCGGCGAGAGCTTCGGGATGGTGTTGACGCGCGCGTTCGCGTGCGCGCTGCCGGTCGTCGCGTCCGACATCCCCGGCTACCGCGAGGTCACGACGCGCGAGACGACGCTCAGCGTCCCGGCCGGCGATCCGGAGTCGCTCACGCAGGCGGTCGTCGCGATGCTCGAGGACGAGCCGCGCCGGCGCTCGATGGGCGCGGCCGCGCGCGTGCTCGCAGAGGAGGAGTACGCGTGGGACGGAATCGCGCGCCGCCTCACCGGGATCTACGACCTTGTCGCAGGCGAGACTCGCGTCGGAGTCCGCGCGTGATTCCCGTCCCGCGGCGAAGCGTCCGCGTGCTCATCGTGCTCGCGCTCCTCGGTGTCGCGATCGTGATGCTCTACTGGCGCGGGCCGGAGTGGGGGCTCGTCGCAAACGCGTTCAGCCGGGTCGAGTGGACGTGGATCGTGTTCGCGATCCTGCTGAACCTGCTCTCCGTCGTCGCCCGCTCGCTCGCGTGGCGGACCGTCGTCCGCCAGGCGCTCCCGCACGATCCGCCGCCCTTCGGCAGCCTGTTCTCGGCGTTCTCGATCGGCCTGCTGGCGAACGCGGTGCTGCCGGCGCGCACCGGCGAGCTGGCTCGCGTCGCCGTGCTGACGCGCCGGTACCCGCGCGGACAGGGCTACACGGCAACGCTGCTCGGTACGGTCTTCACGCATCGCCTCTTCGACGTGATCCCGGCGATGATGCTCGTCGTCTACGTCCTGCTCACGGCGAAGATCCCGCACTGGGCGCTGACGAGCGTCGCGATCGCCGCGGCGGTGGGCGGCATCCTGATCGTCTTCGCGCTGATCACGTCGCGGCTCCGCAAGCCGGTCGTCGAGGAGCTGAGCCGGCTGCGCCGGATCCTCGCGATGGCGCGCATCGGGCTCGAGGTGCTGCGCTCACCGGCGGGGGTGGCGGCCGCGATCTTCTTCCAGTTCCTCGGCTGGCTGCTGCAGCTCTTCGCTGTCTGGGCGTCGATGCAGGCGTTCGGCATCGACCTGCCGCTCCCCGCGGCCGGCCTCGTCCTCGTGCTGATGAACATCGCGACGATCTTTCCGCTCTGGCCCGGCAACATCGGCCTGCTCCAGGCGGCGGTTGCGCTCCCGCTCGTCTCGTACGGCGTCGCGTACACGACCGGCTTCGCGTTCGGCCTCGGACTGCAGATGGTGGAGATGTCCGTCGGCGTCGGCGTCGGGCTGATCTTCCTCGCGCACGAGGGGATGTCGTTCGCGATGCTGAAGCGGATGCCGGATCAGACGACGGAAGGGCCGCAGCTGCAGGTCGTGCAGGAGGAAGAGCCTGCGCGCGCTCGCAGCGCCTAGCAGCCTCAAGGGTGTCCTCACCGCGCGCGAGGCTGCGGCGGCGCTCGCGAAAGGCTTCCGGCGGGCAGGCGCCGAGTGCGACGAGCTACCGATCGCGGACGGGGGAGAGGGGACGCTCGACGCGCTCGGGGGAACGCGACACGCCGCGCAGGTGCACGACGCGTTCGGCCGGGCTCATATTGCGGAGTGGGCGCAGCTCGACGACGGCACGGCTGTCGTCGAGGCCGCGCAGGCGATCCCGCTCGACCCGTCGCGGCTGGACGTCCGCACCGCATCGAGTCGCGGCCTCGGCGAGCTGATCGCCGCGGTCGGTCAGCCGCGCGCCCTCCTCGTCGGCCTCGGAGGGACCGCGAACATGGACGCGGGAGCGGGCCTGCTCGCCGTGCTGAACGAGCTTCCGGCCCCGACACGCGTCGCGTGCGACGTGCAGACGACGCTCGCCGACGCGCCTCGGCTATTCGGCCCGCAGAAGGGCGCGAGCGCCGACGACGTCCGCGAGCTCGAGCGGCGGTTCGCGGATCACCCGCTCGCCGACATCCCCGGCTCGGGTGCCGCCGGCGGCCTCGGCGCCGCGCTCGCGTCGCTCGGCGCCGAGCTCGTCCCCGGCGCGGAGCTGATCCTCGAGGTGACCGGCTTCGACCCCGCGGCCTACGACCTCGTCGTCACCGGCGAGGGAACCGTCGACGAGACGACGTGGGAAGGCAAAGGCCCGGCCGTCGTCGAGCGCGCGTGCCGCGAGGCAGGCGTCCGCTGCGTCCTCTTCGGAGGACGCGTGCGTGCCGGTGAGGCGACACCGCTGTCGGGCGACCCTGCGAGGGCCTATGACGATCTGGTCACGCTGGGTGAGCGGCTGGGTGCCGGGGACCTCGCCACTTGACGATGTCGAAGCCCCACAGCTCCTTCGGATCCTGGTGGCCGTCTTGCGAGCCGTCGTGCTCGTAGCGCCAGACGGTCTCGCTCGACTCCCGTGCCATCCGCACGATCTCGAGCGCACTCACGCGACCCTCGCGCTGAGGGTCGTGCTCGTCGAGAAAGTCGAACGCGTACTCGACGGCGTCGATGAACGTCTCGCAGGTGGCCCGGAGTCCCAGGTCCAGCCCAGGGTGGCGCTTCAAGCTCTCGCGCACCGCATAGGGCTGCCCGGCCGCATGGCTCTGGCTCTCAGCCATGCTGTTCTCCTTTCGGGCGAAGCGTAGGAAGCGGCCGCGCAGGCCGCAATCACCCGCTCTAGTGACGCTGCTCGACTTGCTTCGCGAGCGCCTGGAGGATCTTCCAGGCGATATTCGCGTTCGTCTGCACCAGCGGGCGGAACTCCCACGGGGTGAGGCCGTAGCAGCGGAGCTCGGAGGCGGCGGTCACCGTCGCGGTGCGCGGCCCCTCGGTGATGAGCGCGATCTCGCCGAAGTGATCGCCCTGGTGGAGACGGCGGACCTCGTTCCCGCCGACGGTCACGATCGCCTCGCCGTCGCGGATGATGAAGAAGCCGACGCCGCCCTGGTTCTCCTCGGCGACGGTCTCGCCGGGCGTGAAGGTGCGCTCGTGGACGGTCCGCGCGATCGTCTCGAGCTCGCGCGGATCGAGCCCGGAGAAGAGCGGGACGCGCTGAAGAAGCTCTGTCGCCTCGGACGCCACGGCGCGGATCCTATACCGGCCGTGACTCGTCGACACGCTTGGCCAGCTCTTCGATCCGGCCCTGCGCCGTGTCGAGGCGCTCCCGGCAGAGCTTGTAGAGCTCCTCGCCGCGCTCCCAGAGCGCGAGCGCCTCGTCGAGCGGCGCCTGGCCGTGCTCGAGGCGCTCGACGATCTGCTCGAGCTCCTTCTGCGCCTGCTCGAAGCTCGGCCGGTCGTTCAACGCGTCTCCTCCACGCGCGCGCCGAAGCCGCCTTCGGCCAGCTGGACGTCGACGTGGGATCCGGGCTCGACGTCGCGCGACGCGCGGACGATGCCGTCGGCGCCGCGGACGATCGCGTACCCGCGCCCGAGCGTCGAGCTCGGGGAGAGCACGCGGAGCCGGGCGGTCGCGTTCTCGAGCGCCGCGCGCTTTCGCTCGACGAGAAGAAGAGGTGCGCGCCGCAGCCGCTCGTTGAGCGAGTCCACGCGTTGCCGTTCGCGCTCGAGCGCCTGACCGGGCGCGCGACGCAGGCGCGCGCGCAGGGCCTCGGTTCGCTCGTGGTCGCGCTCGAGCCTGCGACGGACACCGCGCTGGAGCGCCGTGCGCGCTCCGTCGAGCCGTGCGGTCAGCTCCGCGAGGTCCGGGACGACGACGCGTCCGGCGGCGGTCGGCGTCGACGCCCGCCGATCGGCGGCGAGGTCGCAGAGCGGCGTGTCCTGCTCGTGCCCGACGGCGCTCACGACGGGAACGGGACACGCCGCGACCGCGCGCACGAGTCGCTCGTCGCTGAACGGCAGCAGGTCGTCGAAGCTACCGCCGCCGCGTGCGAGCACGATCACGTCGACGCCGGCCTCGCAGATCTCCGAGAGCGACGCAACCATCGCGGCCGCGGCGCGCGGGCCCTGGACGAGCGTCTCCGCGACGACGACGTGCGCCGGTGGGAACCGCGTCGTCACGGCCGTGATGACGTCGCGCTTCGCCGCGGCGTCGTTGCCCGTGACGAGCCCGATCTTCCGCGGGAGGAACGGAAGCGGCCGCTTGCGCGACTCTGCGAAGAGCCCTTCGCCGGCGAGCTTCTTCTTCAACCGCTCCAGCGCGGCGAGGTGGTCTCCCTCGCCGAAGCGCTCGAGCGTCAGCGCGCGCAGCTTGAACTCGCCCTTCGCCGCGAAGAGCTCTGGCCTCCCGTAGACGTGCGCGCGCTCGCCGTCCTCGAGGTCGAGCCGCAGCGCGTCGAACTGGCCGCGCGGGATCGAGCACGGAAGAGACGCGCCGTCGGCCGGGTCCTTCAGCGTGAAGAAGACGTTCGCCCAGCCGGTGTGGCGGCGGAGCTCGGTGATCTCGCCCTCGATCCAGACGGTCGGGAGGCGGGAGATCCAGTCCGCGACGCCGCGGTTGAACGCCGAGACGCTGTAGACCTTGCGATCGCCGTACTGGAGAGCCTCGACCTTCGCCACGAGGCCGATGCTAGCCCGAAGCTAGAGCAGGATCTCGGCCGCGGTCTGGGGCGAGCAGCCCGAGCGCAGGAGCCCGACCGCGCGGTGGAGGTCAGCCTCGCTGGCGGCGATGCGCTCGGCGAGCGGGAGCGGGAATCCGGCCTCGATGAGGACGTGCAGCCGCCAGCTCTCGACCTTCTCCCGGTCGCTCTGCCTCTCGATGGTCTCGGTGTCGCTCATGGCCCGCCTCCGTTCGCGGTGACTGAGACGATCCCTGCCGCGGTTTGATTGTTAACGGGACCTTGCGAAGGCCTCGTCGATCCGCCGCGAGAGCTCCTGGAGCCGCGCCTCGAGCACCGTGCGCTCCGCGTCGACCTCCGCGATGAGCGACTGCACGCGCGCGCGGCTCTCCGTCTCGATCTCCGCGAAGCGACGCTCCAGTGCCGCGACGGCGTCGTCTCGCTGGCGCTCGAGCCCCGCCGCGATCTGTCCGAGCCGCTTCTCGAGCCGCTGGCTGCCGGAGTCGGCGATCTGCGCGAGCTGGTCCGAGAGCACGCCGCGGGCGTCGCGCTCGAACGACGCGACCGCACGCTCGAGCTCACGCGCGAGGCGCCGCGCGGCGTCTTCCTGCGCACCTTTGATCTCGTCCTCGAACTGCTGCGTCGCGAGCTCCGAGAATCCCGACGTCGCGCGGTCGATCACGCGCTGGAGCTGCTCGAGCTGGCGGCGCTCGATGTCTGCGAAGCCCGCGGTGATGCGCCGCGCCGCTTCCGTCTCCTCGCGCTCGATCTGCTCGCGGAGCGCCTCCTCTCGACGCTGCAGTCGATCCGAGACCTCGTGCAGCGCGCGCCGCCGGTCCGCCGCCTGGGACTCGAGCTCGGCGTTCGCGGTCTGCGCGACCTCCTCGATCGAGCGTGCGAGCTCTTCCCGCAGCCGCGCGACGGCCGCCCGCTGCTCTTCGCTCTCGGCCTGGATTCGCTCGGCGTCCGCCGTGAGCCGCGACTCGACCTGCGCGACCAGCTCGCGCTGCTTCGGACCGGGATGCGGGCGATCTGCGCCGCGAGCTGCTCCTGGATCCGGTCGAGGTCCTGCGACCACTCGACGAAGCGGAGCTCGACCTGCTGCTGCGCGGCGCTGAGCGCGGCGGCGAGCTCGTCGCGCGTCTTCGACTCGCGCCCGATGAGCGCGCGCCGGTGCTCCTCGCCGATCCTCCGCTCTTCCTCTGCGAGCTTCGAGATCGAGTCGGCGCGTGCGCGCGCGAGCGTGCGCTCCAGCTCCAGTGCACGATCCGACGCCTCCTTGTCGATCATCGTGCGGATCCGCTTCTCGGCGCGCGCGTAGTCCGCGTCGAGCTGCTGCCCGCGCCGCACGAGTCGGGAGAGCCCGACGGCGGCGAACATGGAGAGCGCGCACGCGGTCAGGCCGGCGGCCGCCACCGCGAGCGCGAGGTCTGGGTCGAAGACGAGCGCGATCCACGCCGCGACGGCGGCACTGCCGATGACCGCCGCGACGATCGAGGCGGTCCGCCTCGCCAGCCGGCCGTTCGCGGCCAGATAGAAGGCGGCGCCGACGACGAGCAGCGCCACGGCGAAGCCGATCGAGAAGCCCTCCGCCACGGCGACCATCGTAGGCTCCCGTCGTGGAGCTCGCGGAGGACCTCGAGGCCATCGCCGCGATCGCGGCGGAACACGCAGACGCGGGCGAGCGGTTGACCGGCGTGCTCCCGACCGAGCCCGAGCCCGGCGAGCGGATCTACCTCTGCTCGTTCGACGGCGGCGAGCGCCGTCGCTGGCTCGCGCTCGACGGCTCGGGTGAGCCGGTCGAGAGCCGTGCCCGCGTCCGCGAGGCCGTCTCGATCGCGGCGCTCTGCGAGCTCGCGGAGGAGAGCGCGGGCGGGGGCGACCTCTCCGAGCTCCGGTCGCAGCTCGTGGCGCTCAGGCTGACCGAGAACCCGCCCGGCATCGACGAGGCCGAGGAGGCCGCGCTCGCGCTCGAGGCGGCGGTCGGCGCGCCGCCGCGGCTGGCCACGCCCGCCCACCTCGACGCGATCGGGACGGCCACTCGCCGCCTGGAGCGCGCGCTCGGCGACACGGGAGCGTCCCCGTTCGCCGAGGCGATGCAGCAGGCGGTCGGCGCGGTGGAGGAGCTGACGCGTGAGGTCGAGTCGGGGTACAAGCGGCCGCTACAGTGAGGCCATGGAAGGCGGTTTCGGCGGTTTCCCCTTCGGCGGCGACCCGGAAGACCTGCTGCGCGGGCTGCGTGAGTTCGCCGAGCAGCAGGCGGAGTCCGTGCAGGAGGCCCAGCGCGAGCAGTTCGCGACGCTGACGCTCAACACCGCGGTCGAGCTGACCGCGTCGGCGATCTCGGAGATGAACGTCTCCGGCTCGCCGGAGGAGCAGGCGATCGCGCTCCGCGACGCGATGCGGGTCCTCTTCCCCGAGGCGGTGGCGCTCGTCAGCGCCGCGCGCCAGGGGTTCATGCGCGAACACTGACCAGGCGATAGCGGAAAGGGTTCAGGCGCGAGCCCCGACCTGCCGATACTCGACAGGTGCCGCGGCTCCTCGGCCCAATCCTGCTCGCGCTCGTTGCGCTCGCCCTCACGCCCGTCGCGCGGGCGGACTCCGACCTGGCCGTCGGGATCGTCGACGACCAGCTGAAGTGGACGGCGCACCCCCAGCCGACGACGACGCTCCTCCGAGACCTCGGCATCGGCGCGCTTCGCGTGCCGCTGACGTGGCGGCGCGGCAGCACGAGGCTGACGCGCAACGACATCGTGGTCATGAACCGCATCGTCAACGCGACGTTCCCGATGCGGATCGTGCTCACCGTCGCCGGACCCGCGAAGGAGGCTCCGAAGTCCGACGCCGAGCGCACGCAGTTCTGCTCGTACGTCCGCGACGCACTCGTCCGCTATCCGACGATCAACGACGTCACGATCTGGAACGAGGTCAACTCGAACGACTTCTGGCAGCCGCAGTTCGAAGGCGGCGCGAGCGTCGCACCGCGCGAGTATGCGTACCTGCTCGCGCAGTGCTACGACGCGCTCAAGCCGCTCCGCCCGAAGCTGAACCTCATGACCGACACCTCCCCGCGCGGGAACGACAACCCATTTGCCCCGTCGAACGCGAGCCACTCGCCCGGCCTCTTCGTGCGCAGGCTGGGCGAGGCATACCGCGCGATGGCGCGCACGCGCCCGCTCTTCGACAACGTCGGCCATCATCCGTACGGCGACTTCTCGCTCGAGAGCCCGTTCGCACGGCACCCGAACACAGGCTCCATCGGTCAGGGCGACTACGACAAGCTGGTCGCGGCGTACGCCGACGCGTTCGGCGGGACCGACCAGCCGACGATCGGCCGCGGCGCGCGGATCTACTACCTCGAGGACGGCTTCGAGACGACGATCTCGTCGTCGAAGCGCTCGCTCTACAACGGCGTCGAGCGGGCCCGCACCGTCGGCTCGGACGCGCTCCACGCAGTGCAGCTCGTGGACGCGATCCGTCTCGCGTACTGCCAACCGCACGTCGCGTCGTTCTTCAACTTCCTTCTCACCGACGAGCGCGGCCTCGGCGGCTGGCAGTCGGGGCTGCTCTGGGCCGACGGGACGAAGAAGCCCGCCTACGCGTCGTTCCGCGGCGTCATCCGCGAGGTGCGCCATCGCAACGTCGACTGCGTCGCGCTGCGGAAGAAGGAAGCGGCGACGCTCTCGGGCGGCTTCATCTGGCTGCCGCCGCGGAAGCCGTAGGGAGCTACATCCCGAAGTAGGCCACGCACTCGGGCGCGTGGAAGCGTCCAGCGAGCGCGCGCAGCTGTGCGTTCACGCGGTCGTTGCGGACGAGCCACT
Source organism: uncultured Actinomycetes bacterium (assembly GCA_963737405.1). Taxonomy (GTDB): domain Bacteria; phylum Actinomycetota; class Thermoleophilia; order Gaiellales; family Gaiellaceae; genus JACCTU01. Next base: position 178,906 of record CAVTSL010000005.1, on the reverse strand, counting down.
CCCGCAGCTTCTTCCGATCGGCTCCGGCGCGGAGCAGCCCGACGCTCTTGCGGTCGTCCTGGATGCTCGCTTCGAGCCGGGCGAGGAACCGCCGCTCGAGCGTGCCCGTCTTCTCCGTCCGGCGAAGCGCAACGAGCAGGCGGACGTTGATCCCGATCGAGCGCCGCGCCGCGTGCTGGATGCCGGCGAAGCTCGTGAGGTCCTCCGTCAACAGGGCGAGGTCGGCCTCGGTCTTCGCGGTCTGGCAGGGCGAGTTGAACGGATGCGGCGCGCGCACGCGCTTCGCGCTGACGAGCTGGGCCGCCGCGACCGCCTGCGCCGGCCGGGCGTGTGCCGCGGAGGGGTGCGTCAGCTGGAGGGCGAGCGCGGCCGACGCGGCCATGCCGGCCATCGCCACAGCGGCGATCACCGCGACGCCGGCCAGCTTCTTCAGCGCTTTCATCACCCTAGAAAGGTCGGCCCGCGGCCCCGGACGCGCGTCACTCGTCCGAGGGGTCTCCCGGCTCTACAATCCGCGCGCTTGGCCATCCTCGACCGCGCGCTCGTCCGCCTGCTCCCCGCCGTTCCGAGGACGGTCGTCCGCCGGATCGCCGATCGCTACATCGCCGGCGAGGAGCTCGACGACGCGGTCGAGACCGTCGCACGGCTGAACGCCGAGGGAAAGACGGCGACGATCGACGTCCTCGGCGAGGAGGTCGCGACGCCTGAAGAGGCCCGTCAGATCGTCCGCGCGTACCACGACGTCTTCGAGGCGATCAAGGACCGCGGCCTCGACTCCAACGTCAGCATCAAGCCCACCGGCCTCGGCCTCAAGCTCGGCTACGACCTCGCGCGGGCGAACCTCGAGACGGTCGTCCGCCACGCCGCCGAGGTCGACAACTTCGTGCGGATCGACATGGAGGACGCCTCGACGACGGACGACACGCTGCGCATGTACCGCGAGCTCCGCGAGCAGGGCCTCGACAACGTCGGCGTCGTCCTGCAGGCGCGACTCAGGCGCACGCTCGACGACATCGCCGCAGTCGCCGACCTGCGCCCGAACGTGCGCATCTGCAAAGGGATCTACCTCGAACCCGAGGCGATCGCGTTCACCGGCTTCGAGGAGATCCGTCTCAACTACGTCCGCTGCTTCGAGGCGCTGCTCGAGACCGCGTCGTTCGTCGGAGTCGCGACGCACGACGAGTTCCTGATCTCCGAAGCGAAGCGGATCGCGAACGAGGGGTACGAGTTCCAGATGCTCCTCGGCGTCCGTGAGTCGCTCGCCGACGAGCTCGTGCGCGGGGGAGAGCGGCTGCGGATCTACGTGCCGTACGGCCGCCAGTGGTACGAGTACTCGCTCCGCCGGCTCCAGGAGAACCCGCGGATCGCCGGCTACGTCGCGACCGACACGTTCGGCCGGATCCTCGGCCGCAACGGCTCCGGCTAGCGGGTCTTCCGCGCGTGCAGGAGGAACGTCTCGGGCACGCGCCCGTCGTGGAACGAGCCCGTCCCCGGCGGGTACTCCTCGAGCGCACGAACGCTCAGGTCGTGGCGCGCGAGGGCGCCGACGAGCTGGCCGAGCCGGTGAAAGCCCGTCTCGAAGTAGTCCTCGCGCCAGTGCATCAGGCCGTCGACGCAGAGTGCGGCCGGGTGCTCGTCGTACAACAAGAGGTCGGCCCCGGCGCGCATCGAGGCCGCGATGGAGCCGGCGAGGAGGTCGAGGTCGCGGACGCCCTGCACGGTTCCGACGCCGGCGTAGGCGAGGTCGAAGCGCCCCCGTTGGAGCTCGCTCGGCACGGTGTCGAGCTCCGAGTGGATCCAGAGCACCGACGGCGCCCGCTCGCGCGCCCGCTCGAGCGCGGCCTCGGAGGGATCGATGCCCGTCACGCTCGCGCCCAGCTCGACGAACTCGACCGTCGCGGCGCCCGAGCCCGCGCCGATGTGGAGCACGCGCTTCCCGTTCAGGTCGGCGAGCGACTCGCGGACCTGCGGCGGGAGCGACGTCTCGCCGCGCTCGACGGGTTGGTGCGCCTGTTCGAAGGCGCGCAGGTTCTCGTCGGTCGGCTCCACGAGCCGACGATAGCTCTCCTAAACGACGAGCGAAAACCCGCCGTCGACGATCAGCGTCTGCCCGCGCACCATCTCGGCCTCGGGTGAGACGAGGTAGGCGACGGCGCCCGCGACGTCTGCCGGCTCGACCATCCGGCCCGCCGGCGTCCGCATCACGCTTTGCTCGAGCATCTCCTCGCGGTTGGGGAAGTGCTCGAGGGCACCGGTCTCGACGACGCCGGCCGACACCGCGTTGACGCGGATCCCCTGCGGGGCGAGCTCGACCGCGAGGTAGCGGACGAGCGACTCGAGGGCCGCCTTCGACGTGCCGACGAGGGTGTAGTTGTCGAGCACGCGCTGCGCGCCGAGCGACGAGAGGCCGACGATCGACGAGCCGCGCGGCATCTGCGGCGCGCACACCCGAGCGAGGTCGAGCAGCGCACGCGCGTTCGCGGTCATCGTCCATTCCCAGTGCTTCGCGGTCGTCTCGAGCGCGGGGCGGATCACCCCGCTCGCGGCGTTGTGAACGAGCACGTCGAGCGGCCCGAGCGCGGCGACCTCCTCGAGCACGCGCTCGGAGGTGACGTTCCCGCGGACGAGGACCGGCTCGGCGCCTGCCGCGCGCAGCTCCTCCGCGGCCTGCTCCGCGGCGCGGTCGTTTCGCAGGTAGCCGACCGCGACGCGCTTGGCGCCGAGCGCGACGAGCCGCAGCGCGATCGCCTTGCCGATCCCGCGCGTGCCGCCGGTGACGAGGACGGACTCGATCAGTCTTGCCGCGGCAGGATTGGATCCCACTCGGGCGCAGCGCTCGGGATCGTGTCCCAGCCCGGCCGCGTCCGGGGCTCCTGGTGATGGTCGTCGGCCTTCGACGAGGCGAACGCAAGCCGCTCGAGTCGTTGCATCTGCTCCTCGCCGTAGCGGCGAGCCTCGTCGTCCGCCGGCAGGTCGGAGATCAGCTGCTCGATCCGCGCGCGGAGCTGGAGCGCGAACTGCGGCGTCGCCGGCCCGACGAGCGCGTCGATGTCGTCGCGGGTCACCTGAGCCACGCCGCGGAGGGTATCGCTAGTTTCCGGCTGCGTGCGCCGTCTCTCTCCGGCCGAGGTCGGCCTCGTCGTCACCGTCGTCATCTGGTCGTTCAACTTCACGCTGACGCGGTACGTGCTCCAGCACGGCGTCCAGCCGCTCGCCTGGTCGGCGCTCCGCTTCACGACCGCGGCGCTGCTCTTCGCCGGGATCACGCTCGCGCTCGAACGGTCGCTGCGGATGACCCGGCGGGACCTCGTCTTCCTGTTCGGCGCCGCGGTGGTCGGGATCTGGCTGAACCAGATCGCCTTCGTCTACTCGCTGAAGTACACGACGGCGAGCACCGCGGCGCTCGTCTTCGGGACGCTGCCGATCTTCACGATGATCATCGCGAGCGCGAGCGGCGTCGAGAGCCTGTCGAAGCGGTTCGTCGGCGCCGCGCTCGTCAGCTTCGCCGGCGTCGTGCTCGTCGCCCTCGGCGCCCAGCGGCGACGTGGCCGGGAGCCCGGCGCGGGATCGCGCTCGCGCTCCTCGGAGCCGCGACCTGGGCGGTCTACTCCGTCGCGATCGCCCCGCTTGATGCGGAGCTACTCGCCCTTCCGGATCAGCGCCGTCGGCCTGCTGATGGGCGCGGCGCTCATCGTCCCGACGGCCGCGCCGCAGCTCGCGTCGCAGGACTGGGACCTCGACCCGACGATCTGGGTCATCTTCGGCGTCGCGGTGGTCGGCCCGCTCGTTATCACGAACATCCTCTGGTTCACGGCATCGACCGCGTCGGGCCCTCGCGCGCTTCGCTCTACGCGAACCTCCAGCCGTTCCTCGGCGCGATCTGATCGCGCTCCTGCTGCTCTCGGAGCAGATGACGCTGCTGCAGGCGGCCGGCGGCCTCGCGATCGCGGTCGGGATCGTGCTCGCCCGGCGGCAGGCTCCGCTTCCGGCAGCCGAGTAAGATCCGGTGCGATGAGCAGCGACTTCATGCCGCTCGAGGGTTGGGACCACATCGAGCTCTGGGTGGGCAACGCCAAGCAGGCGGCGTACTACTACGAGACCGCGTTCGGCTTCCGCCGAACGGCGTACGCGGGGCCGGAGACCGGCGTCCGCGACCGCGCCTCGTACGTGCTCGAGCAGGGCGAGATCCGGCTCGTCGTCACGAGCGGGCTCCGGCGTGACTCGCCGATCTGCGACTTCGCCTTCCTGCACGGCGACGGCCTGAAGGACATCTCGCTCCGTGTCCCCGACGCGACGAACGCGTACCGCGAGGCGGTGCAGCGCGGCGCGCGCGGCGTGGCCGAGCCGCAGTGGGTCGAGGACGAGTTCGGCAAGGTCGAGCTCTCGTCGATCGCCACGTACGGCGACGTCGTGCACACGTTCGTGAACCGGTCCGGCTACGAAGGCGCGTACCTCCCCGGCTACGTCGCGCAGGAGTCGTCGAACGGAGGCGAGCCGGGTGTCGGCCTGCAGCACATCGATCACGTCGTCGGCAACGTCGAGCTCGGCCGCATGCAGCACTGGGTCGAGTTCTACGAGCGTGTGTTCGGGATGACCGAGATGATCCACTTCAGCGACGAGGACATCTCGACCGAGTACTCGGCGCTCATGTCGAAGGTGATGACCGACGGCGAGGGGAAGATCAAGTTCCCGATCAACGAGCCCGCCGAAGGCAAGCGGAAGAGCCAGATCGAGGAGTACCTCGAGTTCAACCACGGCCCCGGCTCGCAGCACGTCGCGATGGCCTCGTCGAACATCGTGGACACCGTCGACGCCCTGAAGGGCCGCGGCGTGATCTTCCTCGCCACGCCCGAGGCGTACTACGAGGACGTCGGCGACCGCGTGGGCGAGATCGACGAGTCGTGGGACGACCTGCGGCGGCTGCTCATCCTCGCCGACCGCGACGACGACGGCTACCTGCTCCAGATCTTCACGAAGACCGCCCAGGACCGGCCGACGCTCTTCTTCGAGGTGATCGAGCGCCACGGCGCGCGCGGCTTCGGCGACGGGAACTTCAAGGCGCTCTTCGAGGCGATCGAGCGCGAGCAGGCGCTCCGCGGCAATCTCTAGAAGGGCTCAGCGGGATGGTCCTCGTCGCCGGGGTGCGATGGTCGTTCCGAGGCAAGGACGCAGGGAGCGTCGATAGCCAGTGCTATCGGCGCGACTGAGGACGCGGCATCGGGGCGTCCAGCGCGGCCCGGCGGCATGGTGCCCATGTCGTTGAGCCCTTCTAGCGTCGCCGACTTCGTCCAGGCGCCGGCGCGGCAATCGGGGAGCCTCGCCGAGACGTCGCATCGTCCCTGGCCGGTGCCGGAGCGGAGCTGGCTGCAGGGACAGACGTGGGACGAGCTCCTGTTCATGCACTGGCGAATCGACGAGGACGCGGTCCGGGAGCTGCTCCCGGAGAGCCTGACGCTGGAAACGCACGACGGATCCGCCTGGATCGGCATCACGCCGTTCCGCGTCACCGGCATTCGCCTGCACGGTCTGCCTCCGGTGCCCGTGCTGTCGACCTTTCCCGAGGTGAACGTGCGCACGTACGTCACCTACGACGGGAAGCCCGGCATCTGGTTCTTCAGCCTCGACGCGGACAGTTCGTGGGCGGTCGATGCCGCACGGCTGACGTACAAGCTTCCGTACCACCGCGCGCGCATCGAGGTCGGTCGCCACGCCGGCTGGATCGACTACCGAAGCGCACGGACCGGCGCGCGGCTCGACGTCTCGTACCGTCCGGACGGCGAGGCGGCGGCGTCGGAGCCGGGGACGCTCGAGCACTTCCTGACCGAGCGGTACTGCCTCTACACGGAGCACCGCGAGCGGCTGCACCGCGCGGAGATCCACCATGCGCCGTGGCGAGTTCAGCCGGCCGAGGCGGAGCTTCGCCAGAACACGATGTCGCCGCGGGAGCTCGACGGCGAGCCGCTGCTGTACTACTCCGCGCGGCAGGACGTCGTCGTCTGGCCGCTCGAACGGCTCTAGGAGGGTTTGGCGAAATGAGCGCTGTGCCGTCGGGCCGCGCTGGACGCCCCGATGCCGCGTCCTCAGTCGCGCCGATAGCTACGGCTATCGACGCTCCCTGCGTCCTTGCCTCGGAACGTCCATCGCACCCCGTCGACGAGGCACATTCCCCCAAACCCTCCTAGCCTTCGCGCATGACCCCCCAGCGCCGCACGGCGCTTCTCTCCGTCCTGGCGGCAGGAGGCCTCGCCCTCCTGAAGCTCGTCACCGGCCTCTTGACGGGGAGCCTCGGCCTGCTCTCCGAGGCGCTGCACTCCGGCACCGACCTCGTTGCCGCGCTGCTCACCTTCTTCGCCGTAGGCGTCTCCGGCCGGCCGGCGGACCAGCACCACGCGTACGGCCACGGCAAGGCCGAGAACCTCGCCGCGCTCGCGGAGGCGGCGATCCTCGCACTGCTCAGCCTCGTGGTCGCGTTCCTGGCGATCCGCCGCTTCGGCGACCCGCCCGAGCTCGAGCTCGCCTGGTGGGTGTTCGCGGTCCTCGGCGTCGTGATCGTCGTCGACGCGACGCGCATGACGCTGTCGTTCCGTGCGGCGCGCCGGTACCAGAGCGCCGCGCTGCACTCGAACGCGCTCCACTTCGCGAGCGACCTCGCGGGCTCGACCGCCGTGCTCGTCGGTCTGCTCCTCGCGCGCTCCGGCCGCCCCGAGGGAGACGCGGTCGCCGCACTCTTCGTCGCCGTGCTCGTGATCGTCGCGGCCGTGCGGCTCATGCGCGGGAACGTCGACGTCCTGATGGACAGCGTGCCGGACGAGGCCGAGGCGGCCGCCCGAGCCGCGATCTCGGAGCTGCCCGGCGTCGAGCTGCGCCGTCTGCGCATGCGGCAGTCCGGCGACCGTCAGTTCGCCGACGTGGTGATCGGCGTTCCCGCGGGTGCCGCGGTCGGCCAGGGCCACGCGGCGGCCGACGCGGTCGAGGAAGCGGTGCAGCACGCCTTGCCGAGGAGCGACGTCGTCGTGCATGTCGAGCCGGAGGACGAGCAGGAGGTACGGGACCGCGCGCACGCTGCCGCTCTCGGCGTGCCGGGAGTCCGCGAGGTGCACAACGTGAACGTGCTGCTCGTCGGCGACGAGCTGCAGATCTCGCTCCACCTCAAGCTCCCGGGCGCGATGCCCCTGGACGAAGCCCACGAGATCGCCGAACGCGTGGAGCGGGCGATCCGCGAGGCTGTGCCCTCAGCCGGGCATGTTCAGACGCACATCGAGCCGCTCGCTGAGGCAGCGTCCGGGGCGGAGGTCGAACGCGACCGTGCCGCGATCGAGCGGCTCGTCCAGGAGGAGACGGGCCGACCGCCGCGCGAGCTTCGCTTCCTGACGAGCCCCGAGGGCACGGTCGCGCACCTGACGCTCGCGGTCGACGGCTCGATCCCGCTCGCGGAGGCGCACGCGCAGGCCTCGCGCGTCGAGGAGCGAATCCGGCTCGAGCAGCCCGAGATCCACGAGGTCATCGTCCACACCGAGCCATGAAACTGTGCATGTTCAGCCCTGCGGGCCGGCACCTCCAACGCGGATGGCCGGGCCGGATCGAAGGCGACCGCGTGATCCAGCTCGCGGCGCAGACCCTGCAGTCGTTCTTCTCCGGCGGCGGCTCTGCGCGCGAGCACGCGGAGTACCCGCTCGACGAGGTCGAGCTGCGGCCGCCCGTCCTGCACCCGCCGGCGGTGCGCGACTTCTACGCGTTCGAGCAGCACGTGAAGACGGCGCGAGCGAACCGCGGGCTCGACGTTCCGCCGGAGTGGTACGAGGTGCCGGTCTTCTACTTCTCGAACCCGGCGGCGATCTTCGGGCCGGAGGACGACATCGTCTATCCGCACGGCACGGGTGAGCTCGACTACGAGCTCGAGGTCGCGGCGATCATCGGGGCCGACGGTGCGATCGGCGGCTTCACCGTCATGAACGACTGGTCGGCGCGCGACCTGCAGCGCGTCGAGATGAAGGTCGGCCTCGGGCCGGCCAAGGGGAAGGACTTCGCAACGAGCCTGGGGCCGATCGTCGTCACGCCCGACGAGTTCGACGGGAGCGAGGCGGAGATGGTCGCGCGCGTCAACGGCGAGGAGCGCTCGCGCGGCAACCTTCGCGACCTGTACTGGCCGTGGGAGCGCCTCGTGGCGCAGGCAGCTCTGAACACCCATCTCCTGCCCGGCGACGTGATCGGCTCGGGCACCGTGGGCACGGGCTGCATCCTCGAGCTCGGCGACGGCCGCTGGCTCCGGCCGGGGGACGAGGTCGAGCTCGAGGTGGAGGGGCTCGGCGTCCTCAGAAACCGCATCGCTCCACCAATCGAGGGATAGACCGCAAGACCGGGGCGCGAGCGGTATCTCCCTTGGGTATGACACGGATCCTGGTAGCGCTCGGGCTGGCCGCGCTCTTCGCCGGTGGCGCCCTCGCCGCGAGCAACGTCCAAGAGCTACCGATCCTCGCCGCCGCGGACACGACAGCGTCCACCGCGACGACGACGACCGGGGGGACGACAACGACAACGACGACCGGTACGACCACAACAGGCACGACCGGGACGACAACCGGCACGACGACGACCTCGACGACGGGGACGACGTCCACGACGACGACGGGCACCACGACCGGCACGACCGGCACGACCACGACCGGCACGACGTCGACGACGACCACGGGCACCACGACCGGGGAAGCGAAGGAAGGCAAGGTGATCATCTGTCACAAGACCGGGTCGAAGAAGAACCCGGGCGTGACGATCGAGATCAGCAAGAACGCTTTGCCTGCGCACATGGGCAACCACGGCGACACCATGGGCCCGTGCGACTTCGGCACCGGCACGACGACCGGCACGACCGGCACGACGACCGGAACGACCGCGACCACGTCGACGACGACCGCGACCACCCAGTCGAAGAAGAAGCACAAGTCCACGACGAAGGCCAAGGCCAAGACGAAGGCCAAGGCCAAGGTCCACAAGGCCGAGAAGATGCACAAGTCCGCGACCGTGCACCGCTACGAACGTCGAGCGGACGAAGACGCACGCCAAGGCGAAGGCCAAAGCCAAGGCGAAGGCGAAGTCGACCGCGACGACCCAGGCTCCGAAGGAGCATGGAAACTCGGGCAAGGGCAACGGCGGCGGCTCGGGCAACGGCAACGGAAACGGCAACAAGGGCGGCGGCAAGAAGTAGTCGCAGAGCGCGAGGCTGCTTCGAAGGGCGGGCGCTGACAGGCCCGCCCTTCGCCGTCTCTCGGCCAGAATGCGACGCATGCGCGTCGCCGTCGTCGGAGCGGGCGTCCACGGGCTCGCCGCGGCCGCGGCGCTGGCGCGCGACGGGCACCAGGTCGACGTCCACGAGCAGTTCGACCTCGACCACCATCACGGCTCGAGCCACGGGCGGTCGCGGATCTTCAGGCTCTCGTACCCCGACCCGGCGTGGGTGCAGCTCGCGCAGCAGGCGCATCGCGGCTGGCGGGCGCTCGAGGAGGAGACGGGCGAGCAGCTGATCGACTACACGGGGCTGCTCGAGCTCGGTGAGACCTCGGAAGAGGCGCTCGACGCGTGCGGCGTTCCCTGGGAGGCGCTCGATCCGGACGCGGTGCGCGTTCGCTTCGGCATCGACGCCGACGGCCGCGCGCTCCTCCAGCCGGAGGCCGGCATCTCGCTCGCCGATCGCGCACGCCGCGCCTTCGCGACCGTCGCGCGCACGCACGGCGCGGCGATCCACGAGCACTCACGTGTCGACGCGCCGGAGGAGCTCGACGCCGACGTGGTGGTCGTTGCGGCGGGTGGATGGGCGAAGCAGCTGGTCGAGCTCGACGTCGTCGTCACGCGCGAGACGGTCGTCTACTTCGAGCTGGACCGCCCGGTGCCGTCGGTGATCGACTACGGGGCCGGCCCCGGCGAGGCGATGTACTCGCTGCGGGATCCGCGCTACGGGCTGAAGGCCGGCGCGCACCAGGCGGGCGTGCCGGTCGACCCGGACGAGCCGGGGGAGCCCGACGAGGCACTCGTCGAGGCGACCGTCGAGTGGGCGAGACGGCGGTTCCCCGAGGCGGCTCCCGATCCCGTCGCGTTCGACACGTGCCTCTACACCTCGACGCCCGACCACTCGTTCATCGTCGAGCGCCGCGGGCGGCTCGTCGTCGCGTCGGCCTGCTCGGGCCACGGGTTCAAGTTCGCGCCGGCCGTCGGCGCGCGGATCGCCGCACTCGCCACGGGGTAACCTCTCGCCATGCCGTTCTACCAGCGCCTCGGCGACGTCCCACGCAAGCGCCACGTGCAGTTCCGCGACAACGGCACGCTCCTCACCGAGGAGGTGATGGGCCTCGAGGGCTTCTCGGGGAACGAGTCGATCCTCTACCACCTGACGTCGCCCTGCCGGGTGCAGAAGCTCGGCGACTTCGTCCCGATCAAGCGTGACGAGTGGATTCCCGACGCACACGCGCACAGGCACTTCTCCACGTGGGACGTCGAGCAGGGCGGCGACCCGATCAGCGGCCGCAAGCTGCTGATGTGGAACAACGACGTCGAGATCTCGCTCGTGCGCCCCGACGAGCGCATGGACTACTTCTTCCGGAACGGCGAGGGCGACGAGGTCTACTTCGTCCACGAGGGCTCGGGCACGGTCGAGACGACGTTCGGCGACCTGCCGTACAAGCAGGGCGACTACGTCGTGCTCCCGCGCGGAACGACGTACCGGTTCGTGCCGGACTCGCTGCCCGAGCGGCACCTGCTCTTCGAGACGCCCGGCCTGATCGAGATCCCGAAGCGCTACCGCAACCACTACGGCCAGCTGATGGAGCACGCGCCGTACTACCACCGCGACATCCACCCGCCGACCGAGCTGAAGACGATCCGCGAGAAGGGCGAGTTCCTCGTCAGGGTGCGCGTGCGCGACGGCTACCAGGACTACGTCGTCGACTACCACCCGTTCGACGTCGTCGGGTGGGACGGCTACCTCTACCCGTGGACGTTCTCGATCCACGACTTCGAGCCGATCACCGGGCGGATCCACATGCCGCCTCCGTCACATCAGACGTTCCAGGGCCCGAACTTCGTGATCTGCTCGTTCTGCCCGCGGAAGCTCGACTTCGACCCGATGGCGATCCCGATCCCGTACCACCACTCGAACCTCCAGAGCGAGGAGATGATCTATTACGTCGACGGGAACTTCTCGTCGCGCAAGGGGATCGAGGTCGGCTCGATCACGCTGCACCCGTCGGGGCTTCCCGCACGGCCCGCAGCCGGGCCTCGCGGAGAAGTCGATCGGGATGACCGAGACGCACGAGTTGGCCGTCATGTGCGACACGTTCCACCCGCTGAAGCTCACGAAGACGGCCAAGAAGCTGGACGACGGGAAGTACGCCTACTCGTGGTACGAGAACGCCGAGCAGGCGGCAGCCGCCGACGAGAATCCCGCCGGCGTCACCTCCCACCTCTGAGAGAGGTCGCGGCGCTGAACCTCGTCCTCGACTGGGACGGCACCGTCACCGAGGTCGACGGGCTGCACATGATCATCGAGGAGTTCGGGGACCGCGACGTCTACCGGCGCACCGAGGGCGTGCTCGGCCGGTCGCTCTCGCTGCACGAGGTGATCGCGATCGAGATGGGGACGCTGACGCTGCCGCTTCGCGATGCCGTGCGCTGGGTGCGCGAGCACGTCACCGTCCGTCCGGGCTTTCGCGAGCTCGCGCGAAAGCACCGGCCGGTGATCCTCTCGAGCGGCTTCCGCGAGCTGATCGACCCGGTGCTCGAGCGGGAAGGCGTCTCGCTCGACGTGCAGGCGAATCGACTCGACGCCCGGCCGGACGGGTGGCGCGCGATCTGGCGCGACGAGGCGCAGTGCGACGCGTGCGGCGAGGCCTGCAAGCGGGGAGGCCTTCCGAACGGTGCGCCGGTCGTCTATGTCGGCGACGGCTACTCGGACCGCTGCGCGGCGCTCGCGGCCGACCGCGTCTTCGCGCGGGACGGCTTGGCGCGCTACCTCGACGAGCGCGGCGTCACGTACGAGCCCTTCGAGGACTTCGTCCAGCTGGCCGCGGCCCTCGGCCCTTGACTTCTCCAGAGTCCTTTGGTCAAATGACTTAGTCAAACGACTAAGGCGCTTGGCAAAGGAGGAGACATGCACGAGCACCACGCCGCTCCGTCGTTCTACGCCTCGCCGGCGGAGGCCCAACAGGCCCCGCGGGAGGAGTTCCTCTACCTCGCCTGCCTCCACGAGGGCACGGGCGTCGAGGCGCCGGATTTCCTGGCCGTCGTCGACGCTGAGAACGGCGAGATCCTGCACGAGACGCCGATGCCGAACGTCGGCGACGAGCTGCACCACTTCGGGTGGAATCGCTGCAGCTCGGCGTGCCACGGCCCCGACCGCTCGCACCTCATCGTCCCCGGCTTCCGCTCGTCGCGCATCCACTTCGTGAACGTCGCCGACGACCCGCGGCGGCCGCGGATCGACAAGGTGATCGAGCGCGACGAACTTGTCGAGAAGACGGGCTACACGCGGCCGCACACCGTCCACTGCATGCCGGGCGAGAACGTCGTCGTCAGCATGCTCGGCGACGCCGACGGGAATGGGGCCGGCGGCTTCGCGGTCCTCGACGCGAGGACGTTCGAGGTGAAGGGCCGCTGGGAGAACGGCGGACCGCGCCCGAAGTTCAACTACGACTTCTGGTACCAACCGCGGCAGAACGTCCTCGCCTCGACCGAGTTCGGCGAGCCGAACGCCTTCGAGCCGGGGTTCGACCCGAACGACGTCGCGGCCGGCCGCTACGGGAGCAAGATCCACTTCTGGAACCTCGACGATCGCTCCCTCGAGCAGACGCTCGACCTCGGCGAGGAGGGGCTCGTGCCGCTCGAGGTCCGTTGGCTGCACGACCCGGACGCCAACCAGGGCTTCGTCGGCGCAGCGCTGTCGAGCACGATGTGGCGCTTCCACCGCGAGAACGGCTCGTACGCCGCGGAGAAGGTGATCGCGGTCGAGCCCGTGGAGCTCGAAGGGTGGCCGTTCCCGGTGCCGGGCCTGATCACCGACCTCGTCGTCTCGATGGACGACCGGTTCCTGTACCTCTCCAACTGGCTGCATGGGGACCTGCGCCAGTACGACATCTCGGACCCGGCGAACCCGCGCCTGACCGGGCGAGCTCTGGCTCGGCGGCGTCCTCGGCAAGCCCGACGACACGGGCCGGGGGCTGAACGGCGGGCCGCAGATGCTCCAGCTGTCGTTCGACGGCACGGCGCCTCTACGTCACCAACTCGCTCTACTCGACGTGGGACAACCAGTTCTACCCCGAGCTCCGCTCGTGGCTGCTCCGCGTGAACTGCGACCCGAACGGCGGCATGGAGGTCGACTCCGACTTCTTCGTCGACCTGAGCGACCGGCCGGGCGGGCCCGCGCGGGCGCACGAGGTTCGCCTCCAGGGCGGCGACTGCACGACGGAGATCTTCCAGTGATCGTCGCGCACCACGGCGGCGAGCCGGCGATGGTGGCCGCGCTCGCGGGCTCGCTTGGCTCGGCGTCTGCACTTCTGGCGCTCGCGCGGTACAGAATCGGTCAGTTCCTCGACCGGAAGAGACGAAGGTCGTGGCGCAACCGGTAGAGAAGACACCCCGCTCGGCCGCCGAGGAGACGCTCCTCGACGCGGCCGAGCGGCTGCTCGTCGACGTCGGCTACAGCGGGATCACGACGCGGCGCCTCGCCGAGGAGGCGGGCGTCAACCACGGCCTCGTCCACTACTACTTCGGCTCGATCGAGAACCTGCTCGTGCGCGTGCTCGAGCGGTTCACCGACCGCCTGATCGCACGGCAGCGCGCGATGTATGCGGATCCCGACTCCCGTTCGTCGAGAAGTGGCGGACGGCGATGCGCTACCTCGACGAGGACAAGCCGTACCAGAAGATCTGGTACGAGCTCCAGGCGCTCGCGTGGAACCGTCCGGAGCTGCGCGAGCGGGTCGACCACGTGAACGACGAGTGGCGCGCGGTGCTGACCGAGGCGCTTGCGCGAGCCGCGCGAGCGCTACGGCATCGAGATGCCGCTCGACGCGCTCGTCTCGCTCGTCGTCACGTTCAACGAAGGGATCATCCTCGAGCGTCTCTCCGGGATCGACACCGGCCACGGCGCATTGCTGGACTGGATCGACGCGTGGCTCGAGGCGAAGGAGCGCAAATGATCGACGACCGACGCGATCGTCGGCCCGCGAGCAGTCGCGCGCCCGTTATCCCGACGCTCGACGGCTATGTCGAGCGCGACGGCGTGCGCACGTATTGGGAGCTCTACGGCGAGGGCGACCGCACGCTGCTGTTCGTGCCGCCGTGGGCGATCGTGCACTCGCGGGTCTGGAAGATCCAGCTGCCGTACTTCTCGCGGCACTTCCGCGTCGTCATGTTCGACCCGCGCGGAAACGGACGCTCCGACCGCCCGCACGACCCGATGCGTACGCCGAGATCGAGTACGCGGAGGATGCGCTCGCCGTCCTCGACGCGACCGGAGACCGAGCGGGCAGTCCTCGTCTCGCTTTCGCTGCGGTGCGCAGCGGTCGCTCGTCCTCGCCAGCCGCTACCCCGAGCGCGTCGACGGGCTGTTCGTGATCGCGCCGGCGCTCCCGCTCGCCGACCTCTGCACGACGACCGCGCTCTTCACTCGTTCGACGACGAGCCCGAGGAGCGAGGAGGGTTGGGCGAAGTACAACCGCCACTACTGGCTTCGCGACTACGAGGACTTCCTCTGGTTCTTCTTCGCGAACGCGCTGAACGAGCCGCACTCGACGAAGCGCGATCGAGGATGCCGTCGGCTGGGGCCTCGACACGACGCCGGAGACGCTGGTCGCGACCAAGCTCGCGCCGTCCGCTGAGCGAGGAGAACATCCGTCGCCTCGCCTCGAACGTGCAGCTGCCCGGTGCTGGTCGTCCACGGCGACCGTGACCGCATCCAGGCGCACGCGCGCGGCGTCTGCGCTCGCCGACGCGACGGGTGGGACGCTCGTGACACTCGAGGGCGCGGGTCACCTCCCGCTGGCGCGCGACCCCGTGCAGATCAACAAGCTCCTGCGCGAGTTCGCCGAGTCGATCCCTCCGTCGAGCCGCCCGGCCGGTCGATGGCGGCGTGCGACGAAGCGCCGCCGGCGCGCGCTCTTACGTCTCGTCGCCGATCGGGCTCGGGCACGCGCGCCGCGACGTCGCGATCGCGAACGAGCTGCGCGCGTTCGTTCCGGACCTCGAGATCGATTGGCTCGCTCAGAGCCCGGTGACGAACGTCCTCGAGGCCGAGGGCGAGCGCATCCACCCGGCGAGCGCACTCCTCGCGAACGAGTCGTCGCACATCGAGAGCGAGTGCTCCGAACACGACCTGCACGCGTTCCAGGCGATCCGGCGCATGGACGAGATCCTCTGCGCGAACTTCATGCTCTTCCACGACGTCGTGCGCGACGACCAGTACGACCTCTGGATCGGCGACGAGGCGTGGGAGGTCGACTACTACCTCCACGAGAACCCCGAGGAGAAGCGCGCCGCCTATGTCTGGCTCACCGACTTCGTCGGCTGGCTCCCGATGCCGGACGGCGGCGAGCGGGAGTCGTTCGTGGCGTCCGACTACAACGCCGAGATGATCGAGCACATCGCCCGGTTCCCGAGGGTGCGCGACCGCGCGATCTTCGTCGGGAACGCCGACGACATCGTCGGCGACGCGTTCGGGCCTGACCTCCCGCTGATCCGCGCGTGGACCGAGGCGCACTATGACTTCGCCGGTTACATCACCGGCTTCGAACCGGAAGACTTCGCCGACCGCGCGGCGCTCCGTGCCGAGCTCGGCTACCGGCCCGACGAGCAGGTGTGCGTCGTCACGGTCGGCGGCTCGGGCGTCGGCCTGGACCTCCTGCGTCGCGTGATGGCGGCGTTCCCGGAGGCCAAGGCCCGCGTTCCCGCGCTGCGGATGGTCGTCGTCGCAGGCCCTCGAATCGAGCCGGCATCCCTCCCTGCGGTCGAGGGGCTGGAGGTGCACGCGTACGTCCACGATCTCTACCGCCACCTGGCGGCGTGCGATCTCGCGGTCGTCCAGGGCGGGCTGACGACGACCATGGAGCTGACCGCGAACCGGCGGCCGTTCCTCTACTTCCCGCTGCGCCACCACTTCGAGCAGAACTTCCACGTGCGGCACCGTCTCGGCCGCTACGGGGCCGGCCGGTGCATGGACTTCGACGCCTCGGCGCCCGACGTCATCGCGGCCGCGATCGCCGAGGAGATCGGGCGTGACGTCGACTACCGGCGGGTGGAGAGCGACGGCGCGGCGCGTGCGGCCGCGCTCATCGCGGAGCTGCTCTGATCAGCGTTCGGCGACACGCTCGATCGTGCGCGTGACCCACTCCGCGAAGAACGGCTCGACGATCGCGTACGAGCCGTCCTCGCGCTTGGCGACGAGCTCGCGCCGCGCGAGCGCTGCCAGCGCCTTCTGGACGTTCGTGGCCTGCGGCAGCCGGTTGCGTCGCCGGTAGTCCTCGCTGTACGGGTGGCCCGGCTCGCGCGCGAGGGCCGCGACGAGGAGGCGCTGCCCCGCCGAGGCACCCTCCCAGATGAGACTGAAGTGCGCGTGCTCGGACCGGAGGACCCCCGCGAGCCCGACGCGCACGTGCAGAGGCGTCGCCGTCTCGCCGGGATCGGTCGCCTCCCAGGTGAAGTAGCAGAGCTCCTGCGTCGCGTACGGATGTCCCGCGGTCTCGTCGAGGATCGCGGCGACCGCCTCGTCGTCGATTCGCTTGCCGGTCGACCGAAACCGCTCGGCGATGAACGGCGCGAACAGGTCCGGCCGGATGACGCCCAGCTCGAGCTGCTTCGCGCTCCGCCAGAACGGCTCGTTCTCGTCGTTGAAGATCGTGCGCATCATGTGCCGCTTCGAGCCGAGGTAGATGTGCGCGACCTCCGGCTGCGCCTGGAACACCGCCCGCATGAGCTTCGGCAGGTCAGGGTCGATGTCGACGACCTCCTGGAACTCGTCGAGCACGAGCGCGACGGTGCGCTTGCGCTCCTTCGCGAGCTCGCCCGGGAGCGTCAGCAGCCGCTCGAGCGTCGCATCGACGTCGGCCGGCGCGCGCCCGGGCTCGAACCCGAACGAGACCGAGGTGTCTTCCGGGTCGATGGTCACCGTCGGCGTGATCCGCAGCCCGCGGAAGACCGAGAGCGCCCGCTCGCGTGCGCGGAAGAGCGGCGTGGCGATCCCCTCGTGGATCGCCTTGGCGAGCTTCTCGGCGAGCTTCTCCTTCGTCGGAGCCGTCATCAGGTCGACCTGGGCCGTCAGCACGCCCTGACGGCGGAGCTCCGCGACGGCGCGGAGGACGAGGGACGACTTGCCGAGGCGCCGCGGCGCGAAGATCACGACGTCCTGCCCGTTGCGGATGTCGGCCTTGAGCTCGCGAAGCTCCCGCTCGCGGTCGGTGAACGCCTCGTCGAACGCGAGCGCGCCGTAGCGGAACGGATTCTTGGGCTCGCCTGTCTTCATACCGCTGAGTATCATACCGATCGGTATAGGCGCGCGTGGGATAACCGGCCGTTCGTCCGGCCGTGACGCCGGACGACCGCACAGGAGTCGTCGGTCAGCCCGGGGGCGGCGGCGCGGTCGACCCGCCGCGACGAAGCCGCGGCTGGTAGAGCACGCGCGAGACCGGACGGCGCGGCTCGGCGATCACGGTCTGCAGGAGCTCGACCGCCGTCGTGGCGATCTCGTCGATCGGCTGCTCGATCGTCGTGAGCGGCGGGTCGACCCAGGACGCGGCCTCGATGCCGTCGAAGCCGACGACCGAGAGATCCTCCGGGACACGCAGGCCGAGCCGGCGGGCCTCCTGGATCACCCCGATCGCGATCACGTCGCTCGAGCAGATCACGCCGGTCGGGCGGTCGCCGCGGCTCAACATCGAGCGCGCCGCGGACCGTCCTCCGTCGAGCGTGAAGTCGCCGTGCACGAGCCAGCCGTTCAGCGGCAGGCCTTCCTCGAAGAGCGCCTCGGCCCGGCCCGCCGCCTTCTCGCGCGTCGGCAGGTAGTCCGCCGGGCCGGCGACGAAGCCGATCCGCCGGTGGCCGAGCGAGATGAGGTGCCGGGTCGCGACGTAGCCGGCGTACCGCTCGTCCACCGACACGCACGGAACGTCGAAGTCCTCGAGCGCGCCGTTCACGAACACCGAGCCGTGCGCCCTCCTCCAGCAGCCGCTCGTAGTGGTCGTGCTCGCCGGCGAGGTGCGTCATCTCGCAGGAGATGAAGATCATCCCGTCGACCTCGCGCTCGAGGAGCATGTGCACGTAGTCGGCCTCGCGGAACGCGGCGGAGGTCGTGTTGCAGAGGATCGTCGCGAGCCCCGCTTCGGTCGCGCGCGCCTCCATCGCCTGCGCGAGCGCCGGGAAGATCGGGTTGGTCAGCTCGGGGACGAGCAGCCCGATCGCGCCCGTGGCGTGCTTCCGCCCGGGGGGCACATAGAGCAGGTCGCGCATCGCCTCTTCGACGCGGGCCCGCGTCTCGGCGCGGACGCCGTCGACGCCGCTCGCGACCCGGGACGCCGTGGCCAGGCTCACGCCCGCACGGGTAGCGACCTCACGCAGGGAGGCCATCGAACCTCGTTGAAACGCGTTTCATTGAGTCGAGCGATCATAGGGCGCTCGACAAGTTGCTGCAACTAGGCCAAACAATATCGACCGAAACGCGTCTCAACCCTTGACTCAACCCAACCGACTGGCGTAATGTCGCCACGCTGTCTCAGCGGCATGAAACGTTGTTCCACAGCGCAGCAGTCGGATTCGACTTGGAGGAGGCTCCACATGAGTAGGAGAACCGCGTTCGGCGCTTGCGTCGTCGTCGCGATGCTCGCCATGGTCGCAACGGCTGTCCCGGCGTCCGGGGCGGTCAGCGGCAGTTCTGCGGCGGGCGGCACGATCCGGATCTGGACAGACAAGGACCGGCGTGCGGACATCGAGCGGATCGCCAAGACCTGGGGTGCCAGGCGTGGCGTCACCGTCGAGGTCGTCGAGAAGAACTTCGGCGACATCCGCGACCAGCTCAAGACCGTCGCGGTCGCGAGCGCACCCGACGTCATCATCGGCGCACACGACTGGACCGGCCAGCTGGCCGCCGACGGTCTGGTGCTCCCGCTGTCGCCGAAGCAGGCGACTCTCAGGCAGTTCCCGAAGTACTCGCTGGACGCGTTCTCCTACGGGACGGCGGTCAAGCGGCTCTACGGCGCGCCCGTCGCGCTCGAGAACGTCGGCCTCGTCGTGAACACGCGGCTGGCGACGGTTCCGAAGACCTTCGCGAACCTCGAGAAGCAGGCCCTCGCCTTCAAGGCGAAGAGCAGCGACAACCTCGCGATCGCGGTGCCGCAGGCGCCGGCCGGTGACGCGTACCACATGTACCCGTTCTTCTCGGGTCTCGGTGGCTACGTCTTCGGCAAGAACAAGGCGGGGAACCTCAACCCGAAGCAGATCGGCGTCGCGAACCCCGTGTTCCTCAGGAACGCGGCGATGATCGACCGCTGGGACCGGCTCGGGCTGATCAACTCGAAGGTCAACTACGACACCGCGAAGAACGCGTTCCTCAAGGGCAACGCGGCCTTCTGGGTCACGGGTCCGTGGGAGGCCGACACGCTCAAGACGAGCGGTCTGCGCTACCGCATCGTGCAGGTGCCGCGGATCAAGTTCCGCTCCGTGCCGTTCCTCGGCGTGCAGGGCTTCATGGTCACCCGGTACGCGAACACGCACGGGACCGCGACGCTCGCGAAGGACCTCGTGGCGAGCTACATCATGCTCCCCGCCTCGCAGCGCGCGCTCGCGGCGGCGAACGGACGCTACCCGGCCAACACGGTCGCCGGGAAGCAGGTCAACGACGCGACGCTCAAGCAGTTCGGCTCGGCCGGCGCCGGCGGCGTCCCGATGCCGAACATCCCGCAGATGTCCTCCGTCTGGGAGGAGCTCGGCGGGGCCTGGTTGAAGTCGACGAACGGCACGGCCACGCTCGCGCGGCCGACGTTCACGACTGCTGCCCGCAACATCCGGAACAAGATCGGCTGATCCCGATCACTCGCGATGAGGGCGCCCGGCGACGGGCGCCCTCATCGTCTCTCGCTTCGAAGGAGCGCGTTTGAGCACGACCGCAGTCCGAGCGGAACCGCCCCCCCAGCGCGCCTCGGTCGCGCAGTCGATTCTCGCGTTCCCCTCTCGCGTCGTCGCGGTCTTCTCGGGACCGATCGGCCTCGCGCTCAAGATCGTCCTCCTCGCCGTGCTCAACGCGGTCGCCATCTGGGCGGGCGTCATCCTCGCGGGCGAGGAGAAGTGGATCGCCGTCGCGGTCCTCGTCGCGACGACGCTCTTCATCGACTGGGCGTACATGTCGAAGCGCTCGCTCGCGCTCAAGTTCCTCATCCCCGGAACGCTTCTGCTGCTCGCGTTCCAGGTTCTTCCGATCCTCTACACGGTCAACGTCGCGTTCACGAACTACTCGACGGGTCACATCCTCTCGAAGTCCGAGGCGATCGACGGGATCAAGGGCAACACGCTCGCGCCGCCGGCGAACGGCAAGACGTACCTCATGACGCCCGCGCGCGACGCCGACGGGAACCTCGTGCTGCTGCTCGCCGACGAGGCGACCGGCCAGACGTACGTCGGCACGAAGGAGGGGCTGACGCCGATCCCGAAGAGCGACGTGCAGGTCGACGACCTCGGCATCGCCGGCGCCGAGGGCTACACGACGATCAAGGGCACGGAGTTCGCGTCGATCGACCGTGAGCTCTCGAACTTCACCGTGCCGACCGAGGGCGACGCCGCAATCCGGCCAGAGGGCCTCGACAGCGCGACCGAGCTCGCGCCGACGCTCCGGTACGACCCCGCTCAAGGACCAGTTCGTCCGCGTCTCGAACGGCACCGTCTTCGCCGACAACGGCCGCGGCTCGTTCGTCGCGAAGGACGGCGAGGAGCTCGAGCCCGGCTGGAAGACCGCGGTCGGGTTCCGGAACTTCAGCAAGATCATCCACAACCCGCTCGTGCGCGATCCGTTCCTGCGCGTCTTCGTCTGGACGTTCGCGTTCGCGTTCCTCTGCGTCGGGATCTCGTTTGCGCTCGGGCTCTTCATGGCGATCGTCCTCGACCGGCCCGGGATGCGGTTTCAGCGCGGCTACCGGATCCTGCTCGTGCTCCCGTACGCGATCCCGGGCTTCCTGTCGCTCCTCGTCTGGCAGGGATTGCTGAACGACGACTTCGGGGTCGTGAACCAGTTGCTCCACATCGACGTCCCGTGGCTCTTCGACTCGAACTGGGCGAAGGTGTCGGTCATCCTCGTGAGCGTCTGGCTGACGTTCCCGTACTTCTTCCTCGTCTCGCTCGGCGCGCTCCAGTCGATTCCGGCCGAGCTGACCGAGGCCGCCCGCGTCGACGGCGGCGGGCCCTGGCAGGTGTTCCGAAAGGTGACGCTGCCGCTCCTCTTCATCGTCGTCGCACCGCTCCTGATCGCGTCGTTCGCCTTCAACTTCAACAACTTCGGGGTCATCTACTTCCTGACGGGCGGCGGCCCGCAGTCGAGCGACCAGACGACCGCGGGCGACACGGACATCCTGATCAGCTACACGTACAAGCTCGCCTTCTCGTCCGGCAAGGGGCAGGACTACGCTCTCGCCAGCGCGGTCGCGATGATCATCTTCTTCCTCACCGCCGTCATCGCGGCGATCGGGTTCTGGCGGACGAAGCAGCTGGAGAACGTGCGATGACGACCGTCGAGCAGGTCGAGACCGCGGCGGCTGTCCGCCAGCAGGCGCGCGCCCGGACGAAGCGGCGGCGTCCGATCTGGGCGGGTATGTGGTGGCGCCATGTCGTCGCGCTGATCGCCGTGCTCTGGGCGATCTTCCCGATCGCGTACGTCATCTCCGCGGCGTTCAACGCCGACCAGACCCTCGGCGGCGCGAGCCTCATTCCCCGCGACGTCACGCTCGAGAACTTCAGACAGTTGCTCACGGGCACCGTCCAGAGCCTCACGGAGGGCAGCCCGGACACCCAGATCAACTACATCCGCTGGTACGCGAACACGATGATCATCGCGGGCTCGACCGCGATTCTGACCGTGATGCTGGGCGCGCTCGCGGCGTACGCGTTCAGCCGCTTCCGCTTCAAGGGCCGGCGCATCGGGCTGTTCTCGCTGCTGCTGATCCAGATGTTCCCGCAGCTGCTGCTCGTCGTCGCGATCTACCTGATCGTCCTGCAGACGGGCGAGGTGTTCGGCTTCATCGGCCTGAACACGTTGACGGGGTTGATCCTCGTCTACCTCGGCGGCGTGATGGGCGTGAACGTCTGGCTGATGAAGGGCTTCTTCGACACCATCCCAGCGGAGCTCGACGAATCGGCGCGCGTCGACGGCGCAACGCCGGCACAGGTCTTCTGGGGCGTGATCCTCCCGCTCGCGGCACCCGTGCTCGCGGTCGTCGGGCTCTTCTCGTTCATCGGGGTGATCAACGAGTTCGTGATCGCGAGCGTCATCCTCCAGAACCAGGATCAGTTCACGCTCGCGCTCGGCTTGCGCAACTTCATCGACCAGCAGTACTCCGAGCACTGGGGAGCGTTCGCGGCGGGCGTCGTGCTCGCGGCGCCGCCCGTCGTCCTCATCTTCCTCTTCCTCCAGAAGTTCATCGTCTCCGGGCTCACCGGCGGCGCGGTCAAGGGATGAGCTCGACCGAGGTCGACCGCAGCACGTCGCTCCTCGCGCGGCCGCACCACGACGGGTCGCCCGACTACGTCCTCGAGCAGCCGGACGAGCTCGGCGGCGACGCGGTCGTCCGGGTTCGCGTCCCGAAGGGGGCGAGCGACGACGTCGTCCTGCGCTACGTCGTCGACGGCGAGCCGCACTGGGCGCGCGCGCAGGTCGACCGCGAGACCGAGACGGAGACGTGGTGGCGCGCGACCTTCCCGGTCGGAAACCCGAGCGTCCCGTACCGCTGGCTGCTCGTCGGCGCCGAGGGCGGCTGGAGCTGGCTGAACGGCCTCGGCGTCCACGGCCACGAGACGCCGGACGCGGACGACTTCGTGCTGGCGCTCGGCGACGGGCCCGCCTGGCACCTCTCGTCCGTCGTCTACGAGATCTTCCCCGACCGGTTCGCGCGCTCCGCGGAGTTCGAGGCTCTGAGCCACGAGCTGCCGGACTGGGCGGTCGCGCGCGAGTGGGACGAGTTGCCCACCGGCCGCGGGCCGAACACGCCTCGCGAGTGGTTCGGCGGCGACCTGCGCGGGATCGAGCAGCACCTCGACCACATCGAGTCGCTCGGCGCCGGAGCGATCTACCTGACGCCGATCTTCCCCGCCGGCAGCACGCACCGCTACGACGCGACCACCTTCGACCGGATCGACCCGCTGCTCGGCGGCGACGAGGCGCTCCGCTCGCTCGTCGCGGCGCTCGAGGCGCGCGGGATGCACCTCCTCGGCGACCTGACGACGAACCACACCGGCAACGGGCACGACTGGTTCCTCGACGCGCGCGAGAACCGCGACGCGGCGGAGCGCGGCTTCTACTACTTCGACGACTCGCTGCCGGCCGGTTACGCGTCCTGGGCCGGTGTGCCGAGCCTCCCGAAGCTCGACTGGCGCTCGGACGAGCTGCGGCGCCGCATGGCAGCCGTCGCCCGAAAGTGGATCGAGGCGGGCCTGGACGGCTGGCGCATCGACGTCGCGAACATGACCGGCCGCTACCGCGAGCTCGACCTCACGCGTGAGGCCGCGCAGGTCGTCCGCAGCGCGCTCGACGCCGACGACGTGCTCGTCGCCGAGCACGGCTTCGACTACCGCCGCGACCTCGACGGGCGCGGCTGGCACGGCGCGATGAACTACGCGGGCTTCCTGAGGCCGGTGTGGGGCTGGCTCCGCGCCGACGAGCTCCCGGGCGAGCTCGGCCGCTCGTTCTGGGGCATGCCCGTCGGCATCGCGCGCTCGAGCGGCGCCGCGATGGTCGCCTCGATGCGGGCGTTCCGCGCCGGTGTGCCGTGGCAGTCGGCGCTGCACTCGTGGCCGCTCCTCGACAGCCACGACAGCGCGCGCTTCCGCACCGTCGCCGGCTCGCGCGAGCGGATGCTCGTCGGCGTCGGCCTCCAGATGACGTCTCCGGGCGTGCCGATGGTCTTCGCGGGCGACGAGCTCGGGCTCGAAGGCCAGTGGGGCGAGGACGCGCGCCGGACGATGCCGTGGAACGCGACCGAGCGCTGGGACGACGGGCTCCTCGACTGGTACCGGCGTCTCATCTCGCTGCGGCGCTCGAGCGAGGCGCTCGCGCGCGGAGGGATCCGCTACGCACACGTCGGCGACGACGCGGTCGCGTACCTGCGTGAGGTCCCGGGTGAGCGTCTGCTCTGCCTCGCGGCGCGCGCCGCCCACGAGCCGATCCGCGTCGCGCTCGACGCTCGCTCGCTCGAGCCGCTCGTCGGCGGCGACTCGCTGAGCGCGGCGGACGGCGTCTTCGAGCTTCCGGGCGACGGCCCGGCCTTTCACGTCTGGAGCGTTCATGGAGGTGGGTAGTGGCTGAAGTGGTGTTCGACGAAGTCGACAAGGTGTTCGAGAACGGGGTCCAGGCCGTCTACGACCTCTCGCTCGACGTTCGCGACGGCGAGTTCCTCGTGCTCGTCGGCCCGTCGGGCTGCGGGAAGACGACCGCGCTCCGGATGGTCGCCGGGCTCGAGGAGATCTCGGACGGAACGCTGTCGATCGGCGGCCGGGTCGTGAACGACCTCTCGCCGAAGGAGCGCGACGTCGCGATGGTCTTCCAGAACTACGCGCTCTACCCGCACCTCACGGTCGCGGACAACATCGCGTTCGGCCTCCGGCTCCGCCGCGAGCCGAAGCAGATGATCGAGGAGCGCGTGAAGTGGGCGGCCAAGATGCTCGACCTCACGCCGTATCTCGCACGCCGGCCGAAGGAGCTGTCGGGCGGCCAGCGCCAGCGCGTCGCGATGGGCCGCGCGATCGTGCGCCAGCCGCAGGCGTTCCTGATGGACGAGCCGCTCTCGAACCTCGACGCGAAGCTGCGCGTCCAGATGCGCGCCGACATCGCGAAGCTCCAGCGCGACCTCGAGACGACGACGATCTACGTCACGCACGACCAGGTCGAGGCGATGACGATGGGCGACCGCGTCGCGGTGATGAGCCACGGCAGGCTGCAGCAGGTCGACACCCCGCAGCGGCTGTACGACGCGCCCGCCAACCTCTTCGTCGCCGGCTTCATCGGCACGCCGCCGATGAACCTGCTCGCGGCGGAGGTGATCTCGTCGAACGGCGGCCTCGCGGTCGACGTGGGGGGCCAGCAGTTCCCGCTCTCCGACGAGGCGCTGCGGCGCTTCCCGGGAGTCCGGAGCGGCGGCCCGCGCCCGATCGTGCTCGGCATCCGTGCCGACGACCTGCACCCGGCGGCGAGGCGGCCCGACCTCCCGTCGATCAACGCCGGGCTCGAGCTGATCGAGGCGCTCGGCTCGACGTCGATCGCGTACTTCCGGATCGAGGCGCTCGTGATCGGCGTCGACGAGGACCTCGAGGAGGCCGAGGCGGAAGGCGAGGGCGTCACGGCGAACCGGCCGAACCTCGTCGCCTCGCTCTCGCCCGAGGAAGCCCTCGGCCTGCGTGCGGGCGAGCAGATGCCCGTCGCGGTCGACACGAAGCACATCCACCTCTTCGATGCCGAGTCGGGCGAGCCGATTCGGTAGCGCGGCTGCGGCGCTTGCCGCGATCGGGGTCCTCGTGGGGGTCGCGAGCGCGGCTCCCGACGCGACGCCCCGGCCGCCGCGCGCGTCGGAGATCGCTGCCCTCGCACGCCCGGTCGTCCGGCCCCCGCTCGCCTCGCAGCGGATCTACTTCGTGATGCCGGACCGCTACGCGAACGGCAACCCGGCGAACGACCGTGGCGGGCTCACGGGCAGCCGCGAGGTCACCGGCTACGACCCGGCGGACACCGGCTACTTCCACGGCGGCGACTACGCCGGTCTGACCGGCGACTGCACCGGCCCGCGCGGGCTCGCGCGGATCAAGGACCTCGGCTTCACGTCGATCTGGGTCACGCCGCCGTACAAGCAGCGCTTCGTGCAGGACGGGAGCGCCGGCTACCACGGCTACTGGGGCGTCGACTTCACGACGGTCGACCCGCACCTCGGCACCGACGCCGAGTTCGGCGCGTTCGTCGACTGCGCGCACCGCCTCGGGCTGAAGGTGATCCTCGACGTCGTCCCCAACCACACGGCCGACGTGATCGCGCTCCCGCGCACGTCGTACGGCCCGCCGCAGACGCCGCCGACTCCGCCGGCGATCAAGCGCCCCGACTGGCTGAACGATCCCGCGAACTACCACAACCGCGGGAACATCGACTTCAGCTCCTGCCCGCCCGAGTGCCTCGTCCTCGGCGACTTCTTCGGGCTCGACGACATCGCGACCGAGAAGGCGAACGTGCGCGACGGCCTCGTCGAGCTCTACGCGGACTGGATCCGGCGCTACAAGATCGACGGCTTCCGGATCGACACGGCACGGCACGTCGAGCCGAGCTTCTTCGGCTCCTGGGTGCCGAGGATCCTCGCCGCCGCGCGGTCGGCGGGCGTCCCCGACTTCCAGCTCTTCGGCGAGGCGTTCATCCGCGACGCTGTCGAGCTCTCGTCGTACGTCCGCGACCGTGGCCTGCCGAACGTGATCGACTTCCCGATGCAGGACGCGCTCGCCCGGTTCGCCGGCGGGAGCGCAGGATCGACCGGCATCGCGGCGCGGCTGAACGACGACGACTACTTCGTCTCGCCGGACGGCGTCTCGCACGTGCCGCCGACCTTCCTCGGCAACCACGACGTCGGCAGGGCGGCGCAGCAGGTGCAGAGCCTCGGCGCCGGTGCCGGCGGGCCGCTGCTGCAGCGCATGCTCCTGGCGTACGACCTGCTCTACCTCCTGCGCGGCGCTCCGGTCGTCTACTACGGCGACGAGTTCGGGATCGTCGGGCGCGGCGGTGACAAGGAGGCGCGCCACGATCTCTTCCCGACGCAGGTCGCGGAGTGGCAGACCCAGGAGCGCGTCGGCAGCGGGCCGGTGGGAGCGGGCTCCTCGTTCGACCTGCCCGAGAACCCGATTGCGACACGGCTTCGGCAGCTCGGCCGGCTCCGGGCCGAGCACGCCGCGCTCTCGACCGGCGCGACGATCGTGCGCCGCGCGAGCCGGACGACGCTCGCGGTGAGCCGGATCGATGCGGCGGGCAAGCGCGAGTACCTCGCGCTGTTCAACGCGGGAGGCTCGCCGGCGCGGATGACGATCGCGACCGCGACGCCGCAGGCCGAGTGGACGCGGTTGCTCGGGACGACGACGCCTGCCTCGAGCACGCGCACCGGTGCTCTGACGCTCACCGTCCCCGCCTACTCGAGCGCGCTCCTCCAGGCGACCCGCCAGATCCCGGCCGCACGCCCGGCGAAGCCGGTGCTGAAGGTCGCACGCGATTCGCTCAGCTCGCTCGTCCGCGTCTCGGCGACCGCTGGTGCGAGGCCCCTCACGGTCTCGTTCGGAGTCCGCCGGGCCGGCCGGTGGACGCGCATCGCCGCCGACGACTCGCCGCCGTACCGCACGTTCCTCGACCCGGCCAAGTTCCGACGCCGCGAACGAGTCGACCTCGTCGCGATCGTCCGCACGCTCGAGGGGCGCACCGCAGTCTCCGCCGTCCGCTCGTACGTTCCCCGCCGATGAGAAAGGACCGCCTGATGTCCGTCCGTCGCGTTCTCCCGTTGCTCGTCTTCCTGGCGGCGCTGCCGCTCGTCGGATCGGCGAGCGCGTCGCACACTCCTGCCCCGTCGTCCGTCACCATCGCCGGGTCGCTCCAGAGCGAGCTCGGCTGCCCCGGCGACTGGCAGCCGGACTGCGGGGCGACGCACCTCACCTACGAGGCCGGCGACGACGTCTGGCAGCGCACGTTCGACGTCCCGGCCGGCTCGTGGGAGTACAAGGCGCCGCTGAACGACTCGTGGACGGAGAACTACGGGCAGAACGCGACAAGCGACGGCGCGAACATCGCCCTCAACCTCGCCTCGCAGGCGAGCGTGAAGTTCTACTACGACCACAAGAGCCACTGGGTCACGTCGAACCGCAACACGACGATCGCGGTCGCGCCGGGAAGCTTCCAGTCCGAGCTCGGCTGCCCCGCGGACTGGGATCCAAGCTGCCTTCGGTCGTGGCTCCAGGATCCGGACGGGAACGGCACGTACTCCTTCACGACGACCGCCATCTCGCCCGGAAGCTACGAGGCGAAGGTCGCGATCGACGAGGCCTGGACCGAGAACTACGGCCAGGGCGGTGTGCGCGACGGCGCAAACATCCCGTTCACCGTTCCTGCCGGACCGTCGAGTGTCACGTTCTCGTACAACGGCTCCACCCACCTCCTGACGATCACCGTCACTTCATCGGGCGGCGGAAGCGACAACAACGTCGAGTGGGACGGCGTGCGCCACGACTCGCGCGACTTGCTCTATCGCACGCCGGGCGGGGCGGTCCCCGCGGGGACGCCGGTGCGCCTCCGCCTGCGGACGTTCCACGACGACGTGACAGCGGTATCGCTCCGTCTGTTCGACGTGAACGCCGGCGAGCAACGTCTCGTCGACGCGGAACTCGCGGCGGAGGACGTGAGCTGCTACCAGGCGGGCGTCTCGCGCACGTGCGACTTCTGGGAGGTCGTAGTCCCGAACACTACGGCGAACAACCTGTGGTACCGCTTCGTCGTCCGCGACGGGACGGACACCGACTTCTACGGTGACAACACCGCGGCGCTCGACGGCGGGCTCGGCGCGATGAGCGACGACGCCGTCGACCAGAGCTACGCGCTGACCGTCTACGAGCCGGGCTTCGCTGCACCGAGCTGGGCCCGGAGCGCGTTCATCTACCAGATCTTCCCCGACCGGTTCCGCAACGGGAACGCGGGCAACGACCCGGTGCCGGGGAATTCGACGGGGCTCTCCCGCGACCCGCGTTACACCTACCCTGGCGGCGATCCCGGCGGCAGCGGCGCGAACCCTGCGTGGGACCGGATCGTCGAGCTTCCCTGGACCGCGCTCCCCGAGGGCTTCTGCCGCAACTACGTCTCGCCCGACTCCGAGTGCCCGCAGCGCTTCGCCCAGCCGACAGCTAGTCGCGAAGGGCCGCGCGGCCGCGATTACTTCGGCGGCGACCTCCAGGGCGTGCTCGAGAAGCTCGACTACCTCGAGCAGCTCGGCGTCACCGCGATCTACTTCAACCCGATCTTCGACGGCGGCTCGAACCACGGGTACGACACGCAGGACTACACGCGCATCGACCCGTACTTCGGAAACCTCGACCAGTGGCAGCGGCTCGAGCGCGAGGCGTCCCGCCGAGGCATCCGAATCATCCTCGACGGCGTGTTCAACCACATGTCGTCCGACAGCCCGCTGTTCGACCGCTACGCCCACTTCGCGCAGACCGGCGCGTGCGAGTCGCTGAGCTCGCCGTTTCGGCCGTGGTTCCATTTCTTCAACGACGACGCGCCGTGCGGGCCCGGCGACTACGAGGGCTGGTTCGGCTTCGACAGTATCCCCGTGCTCTCGAAGTCGCGGGCGGACGTGCAGGCGTACTTCCTCGACGGCGCGAGCAACGTCGCGAAGCTGTGGCTCGACCGCGGCGCAGGCGGCTGGCGCATGGACGTCTCGGGTGACCCGTCGTTCCCGACCGGCTACTGGGAGAAGTTCCGGGCCACGGTCAAGGGAGCGAACCCGAACGCGCTGACGATCAGCGAGACCTGGCAGAAGGACACGACGCTCCTGCGGATCCTCCGGGGCGACCGTCTCGACACGACGATGAACTACCGACTGCGCGACGCGGTGCTCGGCCTGCTCGCGCCGGGCAGCTTCGACACGAAGGGCTTCGCCGACAGCGGCCGGAAGCTGAGCGCGTCGGAGTTCGCGTCGCGCGTCGCCTCGATTCGAGAGGACTACGCCGACGCCGCCTACTTCTCGCTCATGAACCTGCTGGACAGCCACGACACCGAGCGCCTGCTGTGGACGCTCACCCCGGGCGCCGAGACGCGCGCGGACAAGGAGCAGAACGCCGCCAACGTCTCCGCGGGGAAGCAGCGGCTGCGGCTCGCGTCGCTGATCCAGTTCACGCTCGCCGGCGCGCCGACCGTCTACTACGGCGACGAGGTCGGGCTCACCGGCGACGACGACCCGGACGACCGGCGCACGTATCCGTGGGCCGACCGCGGTGGGAGCCCCGACGCGACGCTGCTCGCGCACTACCGCTCGCTCTCGTCACTGCGGCGGAGCGTGCCGGCGCTCGTCAACGGCGACTTCCGCCTGCTGCTCGCGGACGACGCCGCTGAGACGATCGCGTACGGTCGCAAGACCACGAGCCGGGCCGCGATCGTCGCCCTGAACCGAAGTGGCGAGACGCGCACGCTCGACATCCCGGTCGCGGGGTACGTCCCGAACGGCACGACGTTCACGCGTCGGTACGGCGGGAGCGGGTCCGCGACGGTGGAGAACGGCGTTCTCCACGTCAGCGTCGGCCCGCTCGGCGGCGCGGTCTACGCGACCGACGAGGTCGACCTCGATCCGCCCGCCCCACCGAGCGGCCTGCGCATCGAGAGCGAGGGCAACGCGCAGATCGCGCTCGCGTGGAACGCAGTCGGGGGAGCGGCGGGCTACAACGTGTACCGGAGCCCGTTGAGCGGCGGCGGCTGGGTGCGGGCGAACGACGCCCGCGTCGAGGGGACCAGCTTCACCGACTCCGGCCTCCGCAATGCGCGCACGTACCACTACGTCGTCCGCGCGCTCGACGCGGCCGGGAACGAGAGCGGCCCGTCGAACGAGGTGTCGGCGCTGCCGCATCTCACGATCGGCTGGGCCAACCTCCAGTGGCCGCCGTCGATGACGCACACGCTCAGCGCCACCGACCGGACCGATGACGTCTACGGGCAGGTGTGGATCGACGGCGTGACCAACCAGCCGGGCGCGACGGAGAGCCTCCGAGCCGAGCTCGGCTTCGGTCCCGACGGCAGCAACCCCGCCGGCAACGCGGCGTGGGAGTGGGTCGACGCACGCTTCAACGTCGATGCCGGCAACAACGAC
This sequence comes from uncultured Actinomycetes bacterium, assembly GCA_963737405.1. Taxonomy (GTDB): domain Bacteria; phylum Actinomycetota; class Thermoleophilia; order Gaiellales; family Gaiellaceae; genus JACCTU01. Next base: position 147,819 of record CAVTSL010000005.1, on the reverse strand, counting down.
GAGTTCGTCGCGAGCCTGCTGCCCGATGCGGTCGGCACCTACGACTACGCCTACAGGTACTCGACGACCGACGGCCGCGAATGGGTCTACGCGGACCTGGACGGGATCCAGAACGGCTACAGCACGGCGCAGGCGGGGAATCTGACGGTGATGCCACCGGGCGACACCACGCCGCCCGCGACGCCCACGGGCTTGCACGTCGTCAGCGCGTCGCCGACCGGCGTCGAGCTGGCGTGGAGCGCGGTCACCGGCGATCCGACGCTGTACGGGTACGAAGTGCTGCGCGGCGACGCATCGGGCGGGCCGTATACCGTGCTCGGGCTGGTGACGGCCGCCGAGTACACCGACTCGGACGTCACGCAGGGGAGTCAGTACTTCTACGTCGTCCGCTCGGTCGACGCCTCGTTCAATCGCTCCGGGAACTCAGCGGAGGTCTCGGCGCGGGCCGACCTCCGGACCGTCCAGGTCGAGTTCGACGTGACCGTGCCTGCGACGACCGATGCAACCGGCCGTTCCGTGTACATCGCCGGCACGCTCCAGCGTCTCGATCCGCCCGGCCCGGAGTGGAACCCGGGCGGCCAGGCGCTCACGCGCGTGGACGCGACGCACTGGCGCGTCACGCTGCGCGGACTCGAGGGCACGCAGCTCGCGTACAAGTACACGCTCGGCGACTGGGAGCACGTCGAGAAGGACGGCGCGTGCGGCGAGATCCCCGACCGCCAGGTGACGCTGGCCTACGGGTCGAGCGGGACGCAGACCGTCGGCGACAGCGTTGCGAACTGGCGGAACGTCGCGCCCTGCGGCAACTGAGCCCGGGTAGGTGACGGAGCGGCAGCCCTCGCGGCTGCCGCTACGTTGCCGCGATGGCGGCGCTCGCGCTTCCGGAGCCCTACGACTTCGATCTCTCGACTGCGCGGTACCGCGCGTTCGGCCCCGACCTCGCGAACCTCTGGCACGAGGGCGGCGTCCACCGCGTCGTCGAGGGACGCGAGGTGCGGATCGAGTCGTCGGCCGGCGGCGTCGACGTCGCGCCGCTCGACGCCGCGACCGAGCCTGTCGTCACGCACTACCTCGGAGCGCCGTTCGACCTCGACGGCTTCTACTCGTTCGCCGAGAGCGACCGCGTGCTCGCGCGCCTCGTGCACCAGCTGCGTGGGCTGCGCCCGCCGCTCAACCCCGATCCCTACGAGACGCTCGTCACGTCGATCACCGCGCAGCAGGTATCGCTCAACTCGGCGTTCGCCGTGCGGAACCGGCTGATCGAGCGCTTCGGCGTCCAGGCGGGCCACGCGTGGGCCTTTCCGACCCAGGATCGCCTCGCGGCCGCCCGTGAGGAGGAGCTGGCCGAGCTCGGGTTCTCGCGGCGCAAGGCCGAGTACGCGATCGGGATCGCGCGCGCCGGCGTCGACTGGGGCGAGCTGTCGCAGCTGCCGGACGACGAGGTCAAGGCCCGGCTCGTCTCGCTCAGAGGGCTCGGCGAATGGACCGCCGACTGGTTCCTCGCGCGGCATCTCGCCAGGCCGCGGGCGTGGCCGGCAGGCGACCTCGGGCTCGTGAAGGCACTCGGTGAGCACTACCTCGACGGCGAGCGCCCGTCGATCGCGAAGGCGCGCGCGTTCGGGGAGCGGTTCGCGCCGTTCGAGAACCTGAGCGCGCACTACCTGCTCGCGAGCCTCTACTCCGTCGCCGGCGCGGCGTGATCTAGGCTCGCACGATGGAGAACGCCGAACGGCTCGAGGACCCGTCGCCCGAGGAGCTGCGCGAGCTCGCGCAGCGGCTGAGCGAGCGCGGGGAGACGCACATCACCGTCGAGATCGACGAGGGCGACGAGCGGGCGCTCTCGACGCTCGAGCGCGTCGGGTTCAGGCCCGTCGCGCGCCTCCTCAGCGTCGAGCTCGACGTGCTCGAGCGCGACCTCGATCGCTCGCCGCGCGGCGAGTCCTTCGGGTCGGTCCATGTGCAGACCGACGATCTCCCTGCTGTCGAGCGCACGGTGCGCCGGTTCGTCCCGCTGCTCCCGGGCAAGTCGAAGGGCTCGGTCATCGTCCCGCCGCGGAACGGCTGGATCTCGGTCTACGACGAGCTCTGCGACCGCGACACGTCCGCGCTCCCGCGCGTGGCGCGCGAGCTCTCGGACGGGCTCGGCGTGGTCGTGATCCAGTTCGCGGTCGAGGAGGGCGCCGTTGCGCGCTACCGGATCTACGAGCGGGGACGCATGCTCGACGAGTACCTCTCGGTGCCGGAGTACTACGGCCCGTTGCCCTCGGGCGAGGTCGTCGCGCTCGCTGCGAACCCCACCCTCGTCGAGCGGTTGACCGGCGGCGCCCGCCGCGGCGTCCGCGAGGCGGCGGTGCAGGCGCCCACGCCGGACGAGCTTCCGCCGCCGAACGAGATCGTCACCGCGCTCGCGTCCGCGATGGGCATCGAGGGCGCCGAGCACGGCTACGCGCATGCGCGCGACGTGCCAGGCGCGATGGTGATCGACCGCTAGCTCGCGACGGGCGCTTCGCGCTCGGCCGCGGCGAGGAACGCGCGGCAGAGCCTGGTGCCGAGCTCGTTCCACTCCGAGATGCGCTCCGCCGTCTCGGCGGCGACCGCGTCGACGTCGACCCCCTCGTTCGTGCCGTCGCTCGCGAGCCAGTTGGCGACCTGCTGCGCCGACACCTCGGGATGGAACTGCACGCCCCAGACCGCGTCACCGAGCCGGAACGCCTGCGTGCACGCGCGGCTCCGCGCGAGCTCGACTGCCGCCGACGGGACGCCGTACGTGTAGTAGTGCCACTGGAACGCGGGGAAGCGCTCGGGCAGCTCGGCGAAGATCACGTCGTCAGCCGCCGCGTCGGTGAGCTCGACGTCGTACCAGCCGATCTCGGGCTCGTCGGCGGGACGGACGTCCGCGCCGGCCGCCTTCGCCAGCAGCTGCGCGCCGAGGCAGACGCCGAGCGTCGGCACGCGCACGCGGAGCAGGTGCCGGAGGAAGTCGTCCTCCTCGCGGAGCCACGGGTGGTGCTCGTCCTGGTCGGCGTGCATCGCGCCGCCGAACACGAGCACCGCGCCGTACGTCTCGATCGGGCGCGGCGGCGGCGTCCCCCATGCGAGCGACCACTCCTCGAGCGAGTGCCCGGCGCCGGCCACGACGTCCGAGAAGAGCTCGGCGCGCGCGTCCGAGCCGTGCACGACGGAGAGGACGTTCACGCGCCGACCTGCGCCGGCGTCGTGACGGGCACGCCTTCCTCCTCGAGGACGCCGCGGAGCGCGAACGCATTCGCCGCGCCCTGCGGGATCATCCGACCCTCCGGTCCCTCGTTCCACTTGTTCGTGTTCATCAATGCGTACGCCTGCTCGGACTGGCCGGCCAGCTCGCGCAGCGGCCCTGCCCACTCGCGGAGCTCGTCCTTCGAGTAGAGGTGGTCGAACCGCTCCTGCGCGCCGCCGCCGCGCTTGTTCCACGTGCCCGCGTTCCGGCCGTGGAAGCGGACGTAGAGCGTGGGCGACGTCAGCGCGAGCACGGTCGGGACGATGTTCCTCGCGCCCTCGATGCGGGGCTCGTCGACGATGACGTGCGTCGCGCCGAGCCGCTCGAGGAACTGCAGCGTGTCCGCGCGGTTGTCGTCGTCGAGCCAGCTCGCGTGGCGAAACTCGACCATCAGCTCGTCGCCGGCGAGCTGCTCCTTCGCCCACTCGAGGTACTCCAGCGAGCTCGGCTTGTGGACGACGTACGGGGGCAGCTGGAAGAGGATGCCGCCGAGCTTGCCGCTCGCGCGGAGCGGCTCGAGCGCGTCGCGGAAGCGGCGGAACACCTCGGCGCGGAACTCGCGCGGCGGGCGGTCGACTCGGCCGCGCTCGTCGAGCGGCGCCTCGTCGCGCAGGTCCGGCGGGAGCTGCTCGACCTTGACCGGGTGGCGCGTCATCACGCCGAACGCCTTCACGTGCATGACGAAGTCGTCGGGCGTCCGCTCGACCCAGCGCGAGACCATCTCCTCGACCGGGAGGCTGTAGTACGTCGAGTCGACCTCGACCGTGTCGAAGTGCTCGGCGTAGTACGGCAGCCGCTCGCCCGCCTTCGTTCCCGGCGGGTACCAGTACTTCGAAAGCGACTCGTCGGCCCAGCTGCAGGTGCCGACGCGGATCGGTGCGCTCATCGCCTCGGATCCTAGAAGAAGAGTGGAGGGGCCCCGCAGGGCCCCTCCGGAGGTTCCTGCTACCTGACGCGGACGCGCAGCGAACGCGTGACGAGGAAGAACTGCAGCGTCTCGCTCACGCAGCTCACGCCCGGGAACGGCGACGGCGTCGAGCACGGGATGCTCCGCGCTGGGACGTTCGCCGTCGTCGTGACGATGACGGTCGTCGGCCGCCGGAACCGAACGACGAGGCGGTAGGCCCCGCCCGCGTTCGTGCGGACGTTGTAGCGGGTGTTGCCGACGCGCACGGTGATCGCCCTCGCGGCGACGCCGGTGTCGGCCTCGAGCACGCTGCCCCTGATCGTCAGGACGCGCTTCCTCGACGACGCCGACAGCGTCACGCGTGCCGGGAGCATCACGCGGCCCTGCGCCTCAACGGTGCCGGCGACGTTCGGCAGCCCCGCGCCCGCAGGCCACGGCGTCGCGACGACGTGCCAGCGGTACGTGCCCCGCGTCGACGGAGCCGTGAACCCGCCGCGGAAGTTCAGCTGCGCGTTGATCAGCTTCGCTCCGAACGGTGCGCCGCCCTGCTCGAGCGGGATGTTCGGGTTCGGCAGGCAGAAGGTCAGCACGTACGACGCCACGCTCGAGAGCGCGGCAGGTGCCGCGTCGACCGCGATCGGCACGTCGAGGTTCTGGCCCGACGCCTGCAGCGTCGCGAGCCAGATCGCGTTGTGGATCGGCGAACCGGTGCAGCGCGTGACCGTCGTCGCGATCGAGGTCGTGTTGGTCGGCCGAACGAGCGCCGTCGGGTCCGCCACCGCCAGCGTGCCGGTGAGCGGGAGGACTGCCCCGGCGATCGGCTCACGAACGAGGATCTGTGCGGTCGCGGTGCCGATCGACGTGCCGGCAGCCTGGCCGACGGTCACCGAATAGCCCGGCGCGACGTAGATCGCGGCGCGCGCGAGCGCGTCGTCGTCGCGCGGGACTGTCATCCGGATCGCCGTCGTCCCGGTGCTGCCCAGCGTCGGCGGCTGATGCCCGATCGCGAGCGCCGGTGTGAATGCCGCGAGTGCGCTGCCGGCGAGCACGAGCCCGAACAGGGCCGTGCAGGCGAGCAGCACCAAGCGAACTCTGGTTGTCATCCACCACTCCTTTTGGTTTCGGTCAGCCCCTCGGAAGGCTGCGGCTTCTTGCTTAGACGTCGTTCGTACCCCGTAGGTCAGCGGCGATCACATCAGGGTCCTGTTAATCCGAGGCGGGGATCACCTTGCCGACCTGCCGCCAGTAGCCGCGCTTGTACTGGAGGAACCGCACGTCGGAGATCGGGAAGTAGTCGCTGGGCGAGGTCTTCACCTCGATTCCCTTGACCATGAACGGAACCTGGTGGTCCATGTGCGTCGCTGCGCGGAGGAGGCTCGCGCGTGTCGGGTTCCGTCCGGCCGCCTTCAGCGTCTGCACCATCGAGTACGCGACGGCCATGCCGTAGAGATGCACGACCTCGTCGACGTTCCGGCCGGGCGCGTAGCGCCGCATGATCGTCTTGTAGAGGCGAATTGCAGGGTCTTTTGCGTTCGCCGGGTTCGAGCTGTCCTTCATCCACTGCACCGTCAGCGCGCCCTCGCCGGCCTTGTTGCCGGTCGTCGCCTGGACGATCTTCATCACCGCCGGGTCGACGGACACCGACGTCACGTACGTCGGCGGCCTCCAGCCGAACCGGTTGGCCGCGACGAAGCCCGCGATCGTCTGCTTCGGGAGCGCGAACAGCATCAGCACGTTCGCGCCCGACCGGCGGAGCTGGGCGATCTGCGACGAGAGGTCGGTGTCGGTGACCTCGTACGTCGTCTGGCCGACGATCCGCGCCTTGCGCCCGATGCCCGCCTTCAGCCCGGCGAAGAGGTCGCGGCCGTAGTCGCTCGCCTCGTAGAGCACCGCGACCTTCGCGTTCTTCCGCGTCGAGACGAGGTGGCGGCCGTAGAGCCGACCCTCCGCGAAGAAGCTCGGCAGGTAGCCCATCGACCACGGGTACTTCGCGTGCTCGCGGCCCATCGAGCGGACGCCCGTCCCGCCGAAGAGCTGCGGCACCTTGAGCGCGTTGAGGAACGGCCGCACGGCGAGGTTCTGCTCGGTGCCCGTCAGGTTGAAGATCGCGAACACGTTGTCCTGCTGCACGAGCTTGCGGACGTTCTGGACGGTGCGCGACGGGTCGTACGCGTCGTCGAGGTAGCGGTACTCGATCTTGCGTCCGAAGACGCCCCCGTTCGCGTTGACGTAGTCGAAGTACGCCTTCGCCCCGATCATCGTCCCGGCGTACGACACCTCCGGCCCGCTGAGCGGCCCGCTGCCGCCGAGCAGGATCGTCGAGCCGGTGACGCCCGGCGTCGCGGACGGGCGTGCGTACGCGCCCGGGATCGCGACGAGCGTCGCCACGACCGCGACGAGCACCGCGCGCCTCATCGCGAGACCGGCGTGCGAAGAACGGGAATCGCCAGTGACACGTTGCGCACCGTGATCCTCGCACGCTGCGAGACCGGAACCAAGTAGAGGAGGTTCGCCGCGTTCTGCGCCGTCGACGTCCCCGCGAGCGTGAGCTCGAGGCGCGAGCCCGCCGGGATCTTCTTCGCCTGCGAGATCAACCGGATGCGGAACCGGCGCGGCTTCGCGCCGAGCGCCGTCGGCACGCCGCCCTCGCTCACGACGATCTCCCGGCCGTCCGGCGTCCGCGCGACGAGCACCGCGACGAGGTGCGACCAGCCAGACGTCGAGCTCGCGCGCACGTCGACGGTCGGCGCGCCGAAGGTCTCGAGCGCACGCGTCAGCCGCGCTCTGCGCACGACCTTTCCCGCCGAGCCGATCGTCGAGCGGCCCGGCAGCGAATAGACGTGCGTCACCGTCCTCGGCAGCGTGGACGAGCCGACGGGCGTCCCACCGCCCTCGGGGACGAGCTCGACCTTCGGTGCGTTCTCGACGCCGTTCGGGATGCCCTTGAGGTAGCGGTCGAACCACGCGAGCGCGCGCTGCTTCTGGAGCTCGAAGTCGGGGCCGGGGAACGTCGACGGCGCGTGACCGAACGGGCCGACGTAGAGCCGCTTCGGGCCGTTGAGCGCCTGGTAGCCCGCGAGCCCCTGATCGAGCCCGAACGCGAAGTCCTGGCGTCCCTGGAAGAAGTACGTGGGCGGATAGCCGCGGCCGAGCAGCTGGCGCGACGAGCGGGCGCCCGCGAACGCCTTCAGCGCAGGGACGTCGACGCGGGCGACGGCGTCGCTCACCGCGAGCAGCTCGGGCGACTGGCGGTTGCGCGGCACCGCGCCGAGGAACTGGAAGATCGCGCCGGACTTCGGCAGGCCCTGCGGCACGAGCGCGTCGTAGAGGTCGGTCCACGTCTCGGCCACCTCCGCCGCAGCGAACGGCTCGCCCTCCCCGATCGAGCGAAGCAGCGCGCCGCCGCCGAGCGAGATGCCCCAGCCGCCGACCCGGTCGCTCACCTGGGAGTGCTCGGGCAGCCAGCGCTCGCGGAGGATCGCGACGTCCGCGAGCTCGCGGGCGCCGAGGCCGGAGAAGAGCCCGCCCGACTGACCGTGGCCGCGGAAGTCGAAGGTGAGGGCGACGTAGCCGTTCTCGGCGAAGAGCTGCGCGATCGGGGCGACCTGGCTCCGGTTCGCCCCGATGCCGTGGAAGAGCATCACGCCGGGCGCGCGGGCGGGGCCGAGCCCGATCGGCTGGTAGAGCGTGACGGCGATGCCGACGCCGTCGTCCATCGTCGCCACCTCGTCCGTGGCCGTGTATGCGGCAGCGTGCGCCGCAGGAGCGGCGGCGAGCGTGAGCAGGAGGACAAGCCCCACGAGCAGCCGCTTCATCGGGCACCAGGGTAGCCCGGTTCTAGAATCGCCCGATGGATTCCCGACCGATCGGTGTGTTCGACTCCGGGATGGGCGGGCTGACCGTGCTCCACGAGTGCCTCGTCACGATGCCGCACGAGGACTTCGTCTACCTCGGCGACGGCGCGCGGCTCCCGTACGGGCCCCGGCCGCTCGACGAGATCCGCCGCTTCGCGCTCGAGATCGGCGGCTACCTCGAGGCGCAGGGGGTGAAGATGGTCGTCGTCGCGTGCAACTCCGCCACGTCGGCGGCGCTGCCCGAGCTCCAGCAGGCGCTCGACGTCCCCGTCGTCGGCGTGATCGAGCCCGAGGCGCACGCCGCCGTGCAGGCGACGCGCAACCGCTGCATCGGGCTGCTCGCGACCGAGGCGACCGTGCGCGCCGGGCGCTACGCAGAGCTCGTGCACGCGCTCGACGCCGGGGTCACACTGCTCCCCGTTCCCTGTCCGCGGCTCGTGCCGCTGATCGAGGGCGACGATCCGTTCGGCGAGGAGACGACCGACGCCGTCCGCGCGTACGCCGCGCCGCTCAAGGAGGAGCACGTCGACACCGTGATCCTCGGCTGCACGCACTACCCGATCATCCGCCCGATCCTCCAGCGCGTGTTCGGCCGCGACGTGACGCTCGTCTTCTCCGCCGACGAGACCGCGCGCGAGGTCGCCGAGACGCTCGCGCGCAAGCGGATCGAGAACGACGTGGCGCGCGAAGGCACCTACCGCTTTCTCACCACCGGCACGCCGGAGGCGTTCCGCATCACGGGCGCGCGCTTCCTTCAGCTGCCGATCGCCGAGGTGGAACACGTCGAGCTGGCCGAGCTCGAGGTCGTCGTATGAGGGAAGGACGGCGACCCGACGAGCTGCGCGAGCTGTCGATCGAGCTCGACTACCTCGAGCAGCCCCACGGCGCGGTGCTCTGGTCGCAGGGGAAGACGAAGGTGCTCTGCACCGCGATGGTCGAGGACGAGATCCCGCGCTGGCTGAAGGGCAGCGGCCGCGGCTGGATGACCGCCGAGTACTCGCTCCTCCCTGCGTCGACGGGCGAGCGCGTGCAACGTGAAGCGTCGCGGGGGAAACAGGGCGGACGAACGGTCGAGATCCAGCGGCTGATCGGGCGCGCCCTTCGCGGCGTCGTCGACTTCGAGAAGCTCGGCGAGCGGACCGTGTGGCTCGACTGCGACGTGCTCCAGGCAGACGGCGGCACGCGGTGCGCTGCGATCTCCGGCGCGTACGTCGCGGCGCGGAGCGCGCTCGACCGGTTCGGGCTCTCGCGCGCGCTCGCCGGCTCGGTCGCCGCGGTCTCGGTCGGAATCGTCGACGGTGAGCCGCGGCTCGACCTCGAGTACACGGAGGACTCGGCGGCCGACGTCGACATGAACGTCGTGATGACCGGTGACGGGCGGCTCGTCGAGGTGCAGGCGACGGCCGAGGGCGAGCCGTTCTCGCGCGAGCTGCTGGATGAGCTGATCGATCTCGCGTCGGGCGGCATCGTGCAGATCGCGGAAGCGCAGGAACGCGCGTTTGCCTGAGCTGACCTGGTTCGACGTCGCGTTCCGCCTCGTCGCGGCGGGGGTGCTCGGCGGCGCGATCGGGCTCGAGCGGGAGGTGCGCGAACGTGAGGCGGGGCTCCGCACCCATCTGCTCGTCTCCGTCGGTTCGGCGCTCTTCTTCCTCATCTCCGCGTACGCGTGGACCGACTGGACGTTCTCGCAGCGTTCGGGCATCACCTACGACCCGACGCGGATCGCTGCGCAGATCGTCACCGGCATCGGCTTCCTCGGGGCGGGCGCGATCATCCGCCAGGGTCTGTCCGTCCGCGGGCTGACGACGGCCGCGACGCTCTGGCTCGTCGCAGCGATCGGGATGGCGAGCGGCGCCGGCTACTGGGAGGCGGCGGTGATCGCGACCGTCGCGGCGATCATCACGCTCTGGCCGCTGCGGATCATCGCGCACCGGATGATGACGTACCTCCGGCCCGGCGACGAGCAGCGGGTCGTGGTCGGGCTCGACGTCGGGCAGGGAGCCGCGCCGGTCCTCGCCGCGCTCGAGGATCTCGGCGGCAACGTCTCGCAGTTCCAGCTCTCGGAGACGCGCGGCGGGCGAGAGCTCGTCGCCACTGTCGAGTTCGCGGAGAAGGTCGAGGCGTCGAAGGTCGCGCGGCAGCTCGCCGAGCTCGAGCATGTCACCGGGGTGAGCTGGGCCGATTGAGGGCGAAGCTCGCTTCGCAGAACGAGAACAAGCTGCGCGAGCTGAGGCACGCGCTTCCCGGCTGGGAGCTCGAGCTGCTGGAGGCCGACGACTATCCGCCCGAGACGGGCGCGACGTACTACGAGAACGCGCTCGGCAAGGCGCGCTACGGCGTCGAGCACGCGGGGACGTGGGTGCTCGGCGAGGACTCGGGGATCGAGGTCCGTGCGCTCGGCGGGCGTCCCGGCGTCGAGTCCGCGCGCTGGGCCGACGACGGCGTCGCCGCGCTCCTGGAGGCGCTCGAGGGCGTCGAGGATCGGGCCGCGCGGTACGTCTGCGAGCTCGTCGCGCTGTCGCCGGACGGCGAGGAGCTTCGCGGGACGGGAACGGTCGCGGGGACGATCGCGCGCGAGCCGCGCGGCAGCGAGGGCTTCGGCTACGACCCGATCTTCGTCCCGCAGGGCGAGACGCGAACGGTCGCGGAGCTCGGGAACGACTGGAAGCGCGACCACTCGCACCGAGCGCTCGCGGCGAAGGCGCTCGCCGCGGCGTTCGAGCCCGGGTAGCGCTCAGGCGAACCCGGCCGGTGGCTCCTCGGGCGGCGCCTCGCGGCCGTACTGCCGCCACCAGTTCAGCTCCGCGCCGAAGATCAGCACGTTCGCCATGAAGTAGAGCCAGACGAGCAGGATCGCCGGCGAGCCGAACGCCTTCAGCACCGGGTTGAGCTCGGCGTAGCGCAGGAAGATCGGGAGGATCTGGAAGCTCGCCTCCAGCAGCACCGTCGCGAAGATCGCTCCCGGCAGCACGTCCCGCAGGCCGAGGCGCACGTTCGTCAGCACGTAGTAGATCGAGAGGATGAAGACGAACACGCCGAGCGACGAGACCGCCACGGACAGCACGTACGCGACGATGGGGTTGCCGATGAACCCCGGCGCCCAGTCCTTGAGCCCCTGGACGCCGAACGAACCGAAGAGGAGCGCGACGAAGAGCGTGACGAGCGTTCCGACGAGCAGTGCGAGCGCGAGCGACTTCCCGTGGATGAACGGGCGGTTCGGCCGGCCGTAGACGATGTTGAACGCGGACTCGAGCACGCTGAAGAGCGAGAGCGCGGTCCAGACGAGGAACGCCCCACCGACGATCCCGAGCGCGGCGGCGTTCTCCTGCACGCTGCGGACGAGCCGGACGATGTCCTCGATCGGCGTCTCGGGCAGGGCCTGCTTGATCTCGCGCACGAGGAAGCTCGACTCGTCCGCCTGCCCCGTGAAGGCGAGCAGCGAGAGCGCGAGGAACGTCAGGGGCACGAACGCGAGGAGCGCGAAGTACGCGATCATCGCGGCGAGGTGCGTGCCCCGATCGGCGAGGAACTTCTGCACCAGCCTCCGTTTTCGCCTGCGCACCGCGCCGAGTATGGTTCAGCGCCGTGACCGCAGAGCAGGCACTCGCCGACCTGACCGAGATCTCGAGCCAGGTCGAGGCGGCCACGCTCTTCGACGAGAAGGGCGCCGTGGCCGCGTCGACGCTCGACGACCCGGGCTCGTTCGTGCGCGCGGTCCAGGACCTCCTCGCGGCTGCGGGCGAGGCACGGCGCGGGTCGCTGAGCCAGCTCGAGGCGGCGACGGGGACCGGGAGCGTCTTCGTCGTGCGCGACGGCGCCTCGTACATCGCCGCGACGACGGGCCCCGAGCCGACCGTCGCGCTCGTGTTCTACGACCTCAAGACGGCTCTGCGTTCGTCGGCCGCCGAGGCGAAGAAGCCGGCGCGCCGTCGGGCGCCGAAGAAGGAGACGGACGGCGGCGATGCGTAAGCTCGTCGCGCTCGGAGCCCTCGTCGCCGGGTGGGCGGTCGGCATCGCGCTCCTCCGTCGCACGGCCGGCGCGCGCCGCGAGCGCGTCGACCTCTACTACGAGGACGGCTCGATGCAGTCGATCTCGGAAGGCGCACCGGAGGCCGCGCGCCTCCTGCCGCTCGCGCGCTCCGCGCTCTCCGCCGCCCGCGGCGGATGAACGACGCCGAGCTCCGGGCGGCGATTCGAGAGCACGCCTACCTCGAGGGCGACTTCGTCCTCCGTTCGGGACGCCGCTCGCGCTACTACCTCGACAAGTACCGCTTCGAGACGCGTCCCGACCTGCTGCGCCCGCTCGGCGAGCGCCTGGCCGCGGCGATCGCCGAGCACGCACCCGACGCCGAGCTGATCGCCGGGCCGGAGCTCGGCGCGGTCGCCCTTGCGGCCGCCGCGTCGCTCGAGTCCGGCCTGCCGTTCCTGATCGTCCGCAAGGAGGCGAAGGGCTACGGCACCGGCAACCGGGTCGAAGGGGCGTACGAGGAGGGCCAGCGCGTCTGCCTCGTCGAGGACGTCGTGACCTCCGGCGGAGCCGCCTCGGACGCGGTCGGCGCGCTCCGCGAGGCCCGGCTCCAGGTCTCCACGGCGGTCTGCGTCGTCGACCGCGAGGAGGGCGGAATCGACGCCCTCGCCCGCGATGCGGTGCGTCTCTGGCCTCTCTTCCGGGCCACAGAGGTGCTGGAAACGGGCGAAAACGCCTCAAAACCGCATGGTTGAGCCGTTTTCGTCCGATCGGTTCGATACGCTGACCCCCCGTACCCCGAAAGACCACGATTGGAGGACGTTCGTGACCAAGCAGGAGTTCGTTGACAAGATCGCCGAGAGGGCGAATCTGGGGCGGCGGGACGCGCAGAACGCGGTCGACGCGATGCTCGACACCATCACCGAGACGCTGAAGGGCCGCGGCGAGATCACCTTCACGGGCTTCGGTAAGTTCTCGACGCAGCATCGCGCGGAGCGTCAGGGGGTCAACCCGCGGAACCCGACGGAGAAGGTGACGATCCCGGCTTCGGTGGTCCCGAAGTTCTCGGCAGGCAGTGCGCTGAAGACGGCGGTTCGCGGCCGCTAGCAGGCGCCACGACCGGCTTACGGAGGGCCGCCGCGAGGCGGCCCTCCGCGTTTGTCGGCGTACGGCTCGAGCCAGCGGCCGGGACACGCGGTGTTCTGGCCCGTGTGGTCGCGGTGCCCGAGGAGCGGCTTTCCCGCCGCGCCGGGGACGAGCCTGCGCCGGACGTGCTCGAGGCCGTCGAGCGCCGCCTTCGAGGGCCGCTCGAGCTCGAAGTTCCCCATCAGCGCGATCCCGACCGTGCCGACGTTGTGGCCGAGCACGTGCGCCCCGAGCCGGTCCGGTGGGCGGGCGACGAAGACCCGGCCGGTCGGCGAGACGACGTAGTGGTAGCCGACCGTCGCCCAGCCGCGGGCGAAATGCCACTGCTGGATCTGGCGCATGTGGGCCGCCTCCGCCGCGAACGTCTTGCCGATCCTCGACGTCGGGTACGCCGTGTGATGGAGGACGAGGTGGTCGAGCGGGCCGCGCGGCGGCAGGGCGACCCGCGTCGGCGCGGCGCCCCACTCACGGGGAGAGACGACCTGAACTGCCATGTCCTGTGCCGCCGTCGGGCGCGGAGCATACGCTTGGGCCGCCCATGGCGCAGAACGCGCGCGTCGAGTCCCAAGCCGCACCGGTCGCGTTCTCGGACCGCCTGGCGGCCGCCGTGCACCGGAAGCGGAGCCAGCTCTGCGTCGGTCTCGACCCGCGAGTCGACCTGTTCCCGGTCGAGCTTCGCGGCGAGGCGCCCGCCGACGCCGTCGCGCGCTTCTGCCGCGGCATCGTCGACGCGGTCGCGCCCTACGCCGTCGCGGTGAAGCCGCAGCTCGCCTTCTTCGAGGCGCTCGGCGCCGACGGCATTCGCGCGTTCGAGGACGTCTGCGCCTACGCGCGGACGGCGGAGCTGCTCGTGATCGTCGACGGCAAGCGCGGCGACATCGGCTCGACAGGCCGCGGCTACGCCGCCGCCTACCTCGAGGGCGACCCGCCGCTCGGCGACGCGCTGACGGTGAACCCGTATCTCGGCCGCGACTCGCTCGACCCGTTCCTGAGCGCGTGCCGCCGCCACGGCACCGGGATCTTCTGTCTCGTCAAGACGTCGAACGCCGGGAGCGCCGACGTGCAGGACCTCACGCTCTCCGACGGGCGTACGGTGTGGATGCAGGTCGCCGAGCTCGTCGACGACTGGGGCGAGGAGCTCGTCGGGGAGAACGGCCTCTCGAGCGTCGGCGCGGTCGTCGGCGGGACGTTCCCGCGCGAGGTGGGTGAGGCGCGCCGGCTGATGCCGCGCTCGATCCTGCTCGTGCCGGGGATCGGCGAGCAGGGCGGGACCCCGGCCGACGTCGCGCGGGCGTTCACGAGCGGGCCGGCGAGCGCGCTGGTCTCTGCCTCGCGGTCCGTGATCTACGCGTACCGCTCCGGCTCCGCCGACTGGCGGGCTGCGGCCGGCGCGGAGGCCGCGCGGCTCCGCGCCGACGTCTGGGCCGTCTCCGGCTGGTGAACCGGCGGCTCGCGAAGCGGCTGGCCGCACCTGCCGCATTCCTCGTGGGCGTCACGATCGCGGTGCTGCTCGTGCGGGCGGGGCTCGACGACGGGCAGGGGACGACCGTGGGGACGACGGTGGCCGCCACGACCGAACGGACGACGACCCGGTCGCAGACGACCACACAGGCCGCGGCGAAGCCGGTCTTCGTCGAGGTCGAGGCCGGCGACACGCTCGACCAGATCGCGATCGACAACAACACCACGGTCGAGCGGCTGCTGACGCTCAACCCCGGGCTCGACCCGACCGGCCTCCAGGTGGGGCAGCGGCTGCGCGTCCGCTAGCCTGACCGACCGATGGGACGCGCGCTTGCCGCCGTCGCCGCCGCACTCGTCGTCGCAGCACCGGCGGCAGCGGGACCCCCACAGGTCAGGGCGAAGGCGTATCTCGTGGAGAACGGCGCGACCGGCGAAGTGCTCGCCGGCAGCCGCGCGAACGCGCGCGTTCCGATCGCGAGCATCACGAAGCTGATGACCGTGCTCGTCGCGCTCGAGCACGCGAAGCTCGACGACGTCGTCGTCGCCCCGCCGTCGGCGGCCGCGATCGGCGAGTCGACGATCGGCCTTCGCGCCGGCGAGCGGATCTCCGTCCACGACCTCGTCGAGGCGGCGCTCGTGCAGAGCGCGAACGACGCGGCGTGGGCGCTGGCCTCGTACGTAGGGAAGGGCGACGTGAACGCGTTCGTCCGCATGATGAACGCGAAGGCGCGCGCGATCGGACTGCGTGAGACGCACTTCGTCCGTCCGGACGGGCTCGACGTCTCCGGCCACGTGTCGAGTGCTCGTGACGTGACGCTCCTCGCGCGCGCGGCGATGCGCAACCCGACGATCCGCTCGATCGTCGACGACCGCAACGCGACGATCTCCGGCGGCCGCCGGCTGCACACGTGGAACGACCTGCTCGGGACGTTCCCGGGGATGATCGGCGTCAAGACCGGCCACACGAACGCAGCCGGGTGGTCGCAGGTCGCGGCCGTGCGCGGCAACGGCTTCATCCTCTACGCGACGATCCTCGGCAGCCCGACGCGCTCGCAGCGAAACGCGGACCTCGCCACGCTGCTGCGCTGGGGGCTCTCGCGGTACACGGCGGCTCCGGTCGTCGACGGCACGCGGGAGTACGCGAGCGCCGAGGTCGGGTTCGGCAAGAAGCCGGTCGCGCTCGTCGCGCCGCGCTCGGTCGTCCGTTCCGTCCGCGTCGACCGGACGCTCCGCGAGCGGGTCGTCGCGTCGACCGCCGTCGAGCTGCCGGTGAAGAAGGGCCAGCGCCTCGGCGAGGTGCGCATCTACGACGGGGCGCGGCTCGTCGCGAGCTCGCCGCTCGTCGCGTCGCGCGCCGTCGCGAAGCCGGGGGTCGTCGACCGTGCGTCCTGGTACGCGGGCCAGGCGGTCTCGAGCATCTGGCCGTGATCGTCACCGTCACGCTCAACGCGGCGCTCGACCGCACGCTCTCGGTCCCGAACTTCCAGCAGGGCCATCGCCACCGCGCGAGCCAGGGCCTGACGCTCGCCGGCGGCAAGGGCCTCAACGTGGCGCGCGCCTTGAAGCGCCTCGACGTGCCCGTCGTCGCGACGGGCCTCGCCGGCGGCCGCACGGGGACGCGCATCGTCGAGGAGCTGACGTCCGAGGCGATCCTGAACGACTTCGTGCGCATCGCCGACGAGTCGCGCACGTCCACGGCCGTCGTCGACCCGATGGGGAACTCGTTCACCGAGATCAACGAGTGGGGCCCACACGTCGAGCCCGAAGAGCTCGAGATGCTCCGCGACAAGCTGCGGTACCTCTCGCGCGGCGCCGACGCGGTCGTCTTCGCCGGCTCGCTGCCACGCGGCGTCGGGGAGTCGTTCTACGCCGAGGCGATCCGCGAGCTGAACCGCACGGGTGTGCGGACGGTGCTCGACGCGGACGGCGAGCCGCTCAGGCTCGGGCTCGAGGCGGAGCCCTCGCTCGTGGCGCCGAACCAGCACGAGGCCGAGGCGCTCGTCGGCCAGGAGCTCGAGGACGAGGACTTTGCGATGGCGCTCGACTCGATCGCGGAGCTCGGCGCGCGGACGGTGCTGATCACGCTCGAGACGGGTTGCTACGGGCTGAACCGGGAGGAGCGGCCGTCGCGGCGCTTCCACGCCGTCGCGCCCCAGGTCGAGCCGGTCTCGACGGTCGGCGCCGGCGACGTGCTGACCGCCGCGTTCCTCGCCGCGCAGCTCGAGGAGCGCTCGTTCGGGGACGCGCTCAAGTACTCGGTCGCCGCCGCCTCGGCGTCGACGCTCGAGGTCGGTGCCGGCCGCTTCGAGCCGCGGGAGGCGAACCGGCTCACGGGCCAGGTCGAGGTCAGCGAGCTCGAGCCGGTGCAGTCCTAGAAAGCCGCTGGAAACGGGCGTATCCGCCCGGGCTGCTTCGCCGTTACAGATGCGAGCAACCGAAAGGACACACGGAAATGGGTATCGGCGTAAGTCTTCTCCTGATCGCGATCGGAGCCATCCTCATTTGGGCGGTCAACGTCACGGTCAGCGGGCTCGAACTCCAGACGATCGGCTGGATCCTGCTCATCGTGGGCGCGATCGGCGGCCTGCTCTCGCTCATCTTCTGGTCGAGCTGGGGCGGCTTCCACGGGCGGCGCACCGTCCGCGACGACGAGGTCGTCTACCGCTAGAGCATCACCGGCCGGCGCGCGGGGCTCGTCCTCGCGCGCCGGACGCAGCGCGACGGCGGACGTCCTTCCGTGCCGTGGAGGCGGCACCCGGAACGCCCGCCGACTACGCGCCGAGGGTCAGTGTGCGAGGGAGGGGAAGTCACTCGCACGACCTCCATTTTGAACCTCCTCTGTTCCGCATCGGTTGCGGCGATGTTGCGCTTTCGTTGTCGTCGGAGGCCGTTGGTAGGCTGCGGTTCTTGGAAGGCCTGGAACTCGGACGACTCGACCTCGAGCGGCTCCTCTCGCTCGAGGCGAAGTTCGCCAAAGAGGGCCTCACCTTCGACGACGTCCTGCTCGTTCCGGCCGAGTCCGGCGTCCTCCCGAACGACGTCTCGACCGCGACGCGCTTCTCGCGCGGCATCCGGATCGAGCTTCCCGTGGTCTCGGCCGCGATGGACACCGTGACCGAGGCGCCGATGGCGATCGCCCTCGCGCGCGAGGGTGGGATCGGCGTCGTCCACCGGAACCTCTCGATCGCCGAGCAGGTCGCGGAGGTCGACCGGGTCAAGCGCTCCGAGGCGGGGATGATCACCGAGCCGGTGACGCTGCCGCCCGACGCGCTCGTCCGCGACGCGCTCGAGCTGATGGCGCGCTACCGCATCTCCGGCGTGCCGATCGCCGACGCCGCCGGGAAGCTCGTCGGGATCCTGACGAACCGCGACCTGCGCTTCGAGCGCGACGAGGGTCGTCCGGTCTCGGAGCTGATGACGTCCGGCGGGCTCGTGACCGCGCCGGCGGGAACGACGCTGCGCGAGGCCGAGGAGATCCTCCACCGGCACAAGATCGAGAAGCTCCCGATCGTCGACGGCGACGGGCGGCTCACGGGCCTGATCACCGTCAAGGACATCCAGAAGCGCGCCGACTACCCGCTCGCGACGAAGGATCCGCAGGGACGTCTGCGGGTCGCGGCGGCGGTGGGCGTAGGCCCCGACGCGATGGAGCGCGCGGCCGCACTCGTCGACGCGGGCGCCGACGTGCTCGTCCTCGACACGGCGCACGGACACTCGAACGCGGTCGTCGAGATGGCGCGCCGGCTCAAGACGTCGTTCGACGTCGAGCTCGTCGCCGGCAACGTCGCGACGGGTGAGGCCGCGGAGGCGCTCGTCGAGGCCGGCGTCGACGGCGTGAAGGCGGGCGTCGGTCCGGGCTCGATCTGCACGACTCGTGTCGTCGCCGGCGTCGGCGTTCCGCAGATCACCGCGATCTACGACTGCGCGCGTGTCTGCGCGCAGCACGACGTCCCGCTGATCGCCGACGGCGGCATGACGTCATCGGGCGATCTTGCGAAGGCGATCGGCGCGGGCGCCGACTGCGCGATGTTCGGCTCGCTGCTCGCGGGGACCGAGGAGAGCCCGGGCGACGTCGTCATGAGCCAGGGCGAGCGCTACAAGGAATACCGCGGCATGGGCTCGATCGGCGCGATGAAGGCGCGCGGCTTCTCGAAGGACCGCTACTTCCAGGGCGACGTCGAGGACGTCGAGAGGATGGTCCCCGAGGGCATCGAGGGGCGTGTGCCGTACAAGGGGCCGATGCGGAACGTGCTCTACCAGCTCGTCGGTGGGCTGCGGCAGTCGATGGGCTACTGCGGCGCCGCGACGGTCGAGGACCTGAAGCACGCGAAGTTCGTGCGCATCACCGGCGCGGGGCTGCGCGAGTCGCACCCGCACGACGTGACGATCACGAAGGAGGCGCCGAACTATCGGCGCTGAGGTCGTTCGGCTGCCGGTTCCGGAGCAGGCTCCGGAGGAGCGGCCCGTGCTCGTCCTCGACTTCGGCGGCCAGTACGCGCAGCTGATCGCGCGGCGCGTGCGCGAGGCGCGCGTCTACTCGGAGCTCGTGTCGCACCGCGTCACGCCCGAGGAGGTGCGCGCGCGCAACCCGTACGCGATCATCCTCTCCGGCGGTCCCGCGTCCGTGTACGCGGAGCGTGCGCCGCGCGTCGATCCGGCGATCTTCGAGCTCGGCATCCCGACGCTCGGCATCTGCTACGGGATGCAGCTGATGGCGCTCGACCTCGGCGGCGAGGTCGCGCGGACGGGGTCGTCCGAATTCGGGAAGACCGAGCTCCGTGCGGACGAGGGCGCGCTCTTCCGCGACCTGCCCGAGGAGCAGACGGTCTGGATGTCGCACCGCGACGCGGTCACGGCGCCGCCTGCGGGCGCGCGCGTCGTCGCCGGCTCGCCGTCGACGCCGATCGCGGCGTTCGAGGATCCCGCGCGCGCGCTCTACGGCGTCCAGTTCCACCCGGAGGTCGTCCACACGCCGCACGGACAGGACCTCCTCAAGAACTTCCTCTACGAGGTCGCCGAGGCGCCGCCCGCGTGGACGCCTGCTGCGGTGATCGAGGAGCAGGTCGAGCGGATCCGGGCGCAGGTCGGCAAGGGCCGGGTGCTCTGCGCGCTCTCGGGCGGCGTCGACTCGGCCGTCGCGGCGCTGCTCGTGCACAAGGCGATCGGCGATCAGCTGACGTGCGTCTTCGTCGACCACGGCTTCCTCCGCAAGGACGAGGCCACGCAGGTGGTCGAGACGTTCGGCAATCACTTCCACGTCCCGCTCGTCCACGTGCAGGCGCAGGACCGCTTCATCGAGCGGCTCGCCGGCGTCGACGACCCCGAGGAGAAGCGGAAGCGAATCGGCGAGGAGTTCATCCGCGTCTTCGAGGAGGAGGCCAAGCGGCTCGGAGCGGTGCGCTACCTCGTGCAGGGGACGCTCTACTCCGACGTGATCGAGTCCGGCGGGAGCGACGGCCTGGCGGCGAAGATCAAGTCGCACCACAACGTCGGCGGCCTGCCGGAGCAGATGGACATGGAGCTCGTCGAGCCGTTGCGGCTGCTCTTCAAGGACGAGGTGCGGCGCGTCGGCGAGGAGCTCGGGCTGCCCGAGCGGATGGTCTGGCGCCACCCGTTCCCGGGCCCCGGCCTCGCGATCCGGATCATCGGCGAGGTGACGCGGGAGCGACTCGAGATCCTGCGCGAGGCGGACGCGATCCTGCTCGACGAGATCCGCCGCGCGGGGCTCTACCGGGAGCTCTGGCAGTGCTTCGCGGTGCTCCCCGGGATCCGCTCCGTGGGCGTGCAGGGCGACGAGCGGACGTACGAGTACCCGATCGTCATCCGCGCGGTCACGTCGGAGGATGCGATGACCGCGGACTGGGCGCGGCTGCCGTACGACCTGCTCGAGACGATCTCGTCGCGGATCATCAACGAGCTCCCGGGCGTGAACCGGGTCGCGCTCGACATCTCGTCGAAGCCGCCCGCGACGATCGAGTGGGAGTAGCGGCCCCCGCCGACCCGTCCCGAGGGGCCATGACAGGGGTCAGACCCCGGCCGTGCCCTCGCCGGCCGCGTCCGACCCGCTGATCCGCTTCGCTCCGCGCGTTCGCGCTTCCCCCAAGCGCCCGCCGGGCCAGGTCCGGGGTCTGACCCCGGACCACGCCCATTCGAGCGTGTCCGCCTCGGGCTAGCCCGTCACGCGGAAGTCGGTCAGGCCCTCCGGTGGCTCCGTTCGAACGTCGACCCGTTCGACGGCTGCGTGCGGCGGGCCCTTGCGGCAGAAGTCGACGAGGCGCTCGACTGCGTCCGGCTCGCCCTCGAGGACGGCCTCGACCGTCCCGTCCCACGTGTTCCGCACCCAGCCGGCGACGCCGTGCTGCTCCGCGAGCCGACGCACCGAGTCGCGGAAGAACACGCCCTGCACGCGCCCCGAGACGACGACGTGCCTCCTAACGCGCGCCATCGCCGTCGAACGTGAACGGCGGATAGCGCCGCCGCACCTCGTCGACGTAGGCCGCCATCCGCTCGGCGAGTGCCGCGTCCTCGATCTCGAGCACGTTCTCCGCGTTCCGCTCGCCCGAGCGCGAGAGGTTGAAGCTCCCGAGGAACACCGTGTCGTCGGCGACCGTGAGCTTCGCGTGCATGAAGTCGTGCAGTCCGCCGTCGGGATGCCAGGGCTGGGAGCGCTTGCCCGAGAACTCCCCGCGCATGACGCGCTCGAGCAGCGGGAGCTTCCACGCGACGTTGCCGTTCTGACGCCACTGGTAGATGACGCCGTGCACCTGCGGCTGGTCGACGCAGCCGGCGAGGTCGAGCTCGCCCTCCGACACGACCTGCGCGAGGATCGAGAGCACGGGCGCGGCGGTGATGACCGGCGAGCAGATGCGAACGCGCCGCTTCGCGCGCGCGATCGCCTTCGCGATGTGCGTCGACAGCTCCTCGCCGTAGCCCGGGGTGAACCATGCCCGCACCTTCCGCTCGTCGATGCGGATCGGGTTGGGCGGTACGCGCCCGCTCAGCTCGACCGACCCCGTCGACCAGAGCTCGTCGAAGTCTTCGACGTACCTCGCGGCGAGCGCGGGGGAGCGCACGGTCGCCACGACGTTCTCCTGACGCGTGAACGAGTCGTCGGTCCAGTTCATCGACCCGGTCCAGACGGACTCGCCGTCGCGGACGACGTACTTGTGGTGCATCAGGTCGGGCACGCCGGCGATCGCACGGGCGGGGACGTCGAACGAGGCGATCAGCTGCGCGTCGGGCTCCGGCGGAGGCGGCACCGGGATCGGGTTGCGGTGGTCGACGTTGTAGAGGAAGCGAACCGCGACACCGCGCGCGACGGCCGCCCGGATCGCCGCGCGCAGCCGCTCGGCGTTCTCCGGCCCGACGTTCAGGTCGTAGTGCGCGAGGTCGAGCGAGCGCTGCCGCGCCGCCGAGGAACTCCTCGATCCGGCCGAGCACCTCTTCACCCGACTGGCCGCCGTCGGTCAGAGTGTCGATCTCGATGGTCTCGGCGTTCGTCAAGGAGCTTGCGTCTGCCCGGATCGGCGCAACCCACAACCAGTACGCGGATTCTGCGCTTCGGCGGCACCGTCTTGCCGAGTACCTCGACTCACGTCGCGACGCACGGCTCCTGCTGGTCGGTGAGGCCGCGGGGTACCGCGGCGCGCGCGTGTCCGGGATCGCGTTCACGTCCGAGCGCCAGCTGACCGGATCCGGCCCGACCGAGATCAGCGCGACGATCGTCCACCGCACGCTCGAGGAGCTCGGGATCGCGGATGACGTCGTCCTCTGGAACCTCGTGCCGACCCACCCGCACGCGCCGGGACGTCCGGAGTCGAATCGCCGCCCGACGCGTGCCGAGATCGCGGCCGGCCTGCCGTTCGTCCGCCGCCTCGCCCGTGGCCGCCGCGTGCTCGCGGTCGGTCGCCTGGCGGAGGAGGCGCTCCAGGCGCCGTACGTCCGCCATCCGGCCCACGGCGGCGCCGCCGGCTTTCGTGCGACGCTTGCTCGATGCGTCTGAACGTCCGCCGGAACACGATCCTGCTGGCCGCGGCGCTCGCGGTGAACTCGTGCCTGTTCCAGCTCGCGGCGGCCGTGAACTCGCTGACGTTCGTCGCGATCACCGGCATCGAGGGCCTGCTCGGGCTCGGACCGGCGATCTTCCTCGCCTCGTCCGGGCTGGCGGCGCTTCCCGCCGGCCGCGCGATGGACCGGTTCGGCCGGATTCCCGTGATCGCGACAGGGTTTGTGATCGCAGCGATCGGCTGTTCGCTGATCGCGCTCGCGACGCGGACGGACTCCACGGTCACCGTGATCGCAGGGATGGCGCTGACCGGGGCGGCGGGCGGTGTCGCGCTCCTCGCGCGGACCGCTGCGGGCGACATGTACCCGCCGGAGCGCCGCGCGCGAGGGATCTCCTACGTGCTGTTCGGCGCGGTCTTCGGCGCGATCCTCGGTCCGGCCGTCTTCTCGCCGCTCTTCGCGGGGAAGACCCTCGAGGCCGAGTCGCTGACCGTCCCGTGGCTGGCCGCCGGCGGCATCGCGCTCGTTGCGCTGACGATCGTCCTCTTCATCCGCCCCGACCCCAAGAAGATCGCGGAGGCGATCGGGGCGCAGCAGTCGAGCGAGCCGCCGGCCCCGGCGGCGCCGCTCCGGGAGATCCTCCGCCGGCCCGGGGTGGTGCCGGCGATGCTCGTGGCGCTCGCGAGCTTCTCGGTGATGGTCTCGGTGATGAACCTGACGGGCTACGTCGTCGTGCAGCACCACCACCACACCCAGCAGGACGTCTTCCCGATCATCGGCGCACACGTGCTCGGGATGTACGCGCTCGTCCTCTTCGTCGGGCCGCTGATCGACCGCGTCGGGAGTAGCCAGGCGCTCTACTCGGGCCTCGTGCTGATGGGCCTCTCGTGCATCGGCCTGACCTGGTTCGCGGGCGTGATCGGCACCGCGTTCCTCCTCTTCGCGCTCGGGCTCGGCTGGAACGTCTCGTTCGTGGCGGCGACGGCGCAGCTCGCCGATCGGGCGGCCGCGTCCGAGCGGGGGCGGCTCCTCGGGCTGAACGATCTGCTCTCGTCGCTCACGGGCGCCGCGCTCGCCCTCATCGGCGGAATCGCCCTCGACGCGCTCGGGGTCACGGCCCTTGCCCTGGGCTCCGCGGTGATCGTGCTGCTGCCCCTGGCGCGCCTCCTCCGCCGCCAGACCCCTGCTACAATCGCGCCCCGGCGGACGTAGCTCCGCCGTCTTTTCGTGAGCATGAAGACCTACACCGCAAAGCCGGGCGAGATCGAGCGCCGCTGGTACGTCGTCGACGCCGAGGGGCAGAACCTCGGCCGGCTGGCGACCCGGATCGCCGACACGCTCCGCGGCAAGAACAAGCCGCAGTTCACGCCGCACGTCGACACCGGCGACTTCGTCGTCGTCGTGAACGCCGAGAAGATCACGGTCACGGGCAAGAAGCTCGACGAGAAGATCTACTACCGGCACTCCGGCTACCCGGGCGGGCTCAAGCAGCGGACGCTCCGCGAGCAGCTCGACCGACGGCCGACCGAGGTGCTCCGCATCGCGGTCAAGGGGATGCTCCCGAAGAACAAGCTCGCAGCGCGGCAGCTGACGAAGCTCAAGATCTATGCAGGCCCGGAGCACCCGCACACCGCGCAGGCTCCGCAGCCGTTGGAGGTCAAGTAGTGGCGACACCCGCCCAGTACCAGGGCACCGGCAAGCGCAAGACGTCGGTCGCTCGTGTGATCCTGCGCCCCGGCGACGGCACGACGTGGTTCAACGGCCGGACCCTCGACGAGTACTTCCCGCGCGACCTCCATCGGAAGATGGTGCTGGCCCCGCTCAAGGTGGCCGGGCTCGAGGGAACGTACGACCTGCGGGTCCGCGTGCACGGCGGCGGTCCGTCCGGCCAGGCCGGTGCAGTCCGGCACGGCATCGCGCGTGCGCTCGTCGAGGCCGACCCGAACCTCCGCGTGGCGCTCAAGCGCGAGGGCTTCCTGACGCGCGACGCGAGAATCGTCGAGCGCAAGAAGGCCGGGCTCCACAAGGCCCGCAAAGCCCCGCAGTTTTCTAAGCGCTAAAAGCTGCGCTTTTAGCGCTTGGGAAGGCGCACTCCACCTTCATCCGCTGTTGCTCACGGCGCGGCAAAGCCGCGCCTCCGCGTCGGACCCGTAAGCTTCTGCCCCCGTGCGGAAGTACTTCGGAACAGATGGCGTGCGCGGCGTCGTCGGGGAGTTCCTCACCGAGGAGCTCGTCGAGCGCCTCGGGAAGGCATCGACGCTCTGGGTCGGCGACGACGCGCGCGTGTTCGTCGGTCGCGACACGCGGGCGTCCGGCGAGGCGCTCGAGGCTGCGTTCGCGCGCGGCGTCGTGTCCGCCGGCGGGCACGCGGTGCTCGGCGGCGTGCTGCCGACTCCTGCGGTGGCGCTGCTCCGTCTCGACCTCGGCGTCGTGATCTCCGCGTCGCACAACCCGCCGGAGTACAACGGCGTCAAGTTCTTCGACGGCGAGGGGCGGAAGCTCGTCGACGCGCAGGAGGAGGAGATCGAGGCGCTGTTCGACGCACCGGCGACGAACGGCGGGACGATCGACGAGGTCGGCATCGCGACCGACAGCTACCTCGAGCACGTGCTCGAACGGTTCGGCTCCGACCTCTCGGGGTTGAAGATCGTCGTCGACTGCGCGAACGGCGCGTACGCACACCTCGCGCCGAAGGCGTTCGAGCAGCTCGGCGCGCAGGTGGTCGCGATCGGCGACGAGCCCGACGGGACGAACATCAACGTCGGCTGCGGCGCGACCGACCTCAGCGCCTTGCAACGGACCGTGACAAGCCGCGGGTTCGACCTCGGCGTCGCGTTCGACGGAGACGGCGACCGGATGCTCGCGGTCGACGCGAGCGGCAACGCGATCGACGGCGACCAGATCCTCGCCGTGCTCGCGCTCGACCGCCGCGTCGACCTCGTCGCGGTCACCGTGATGACGAACCTCGGCTTCCACAAGCTGATGGACGAGCAGGGCATCCGGGTCGTGACGACGGACGTCGGCGACCGCTACGTGCTCGAGGCGCTCCGCCGCGAGGGCGGCATCCTCGGCGGCGAGCAGTCGGGGCACATCATCTGGCTCGACGGCCACGTCACCGGCGACGGGCTCGTCGCGGCGCTCCTCCTCTGCTCCGCCCTCGACGGACGCTCGCTCGAGGAGGCCGTCTCGGTCCTCGAGCTGATGCCGCAGGCCCTCGAGAACGTCCGCGTCCGGACGAGGGTGATCCCACCCGAGCTGCGGGCGCAGATCGATGCGATCGGGGCGGGAAACGGCGGCCGGGTGCTCGTCCGCCCGTCCGGGACCGAACCGGTCGTACGGGTGCTCGCGGAGGCGGAAACCCCTCAAAGTGCGGGGGATCTGTGTGCTAGGATCGCCACTCTCGTTGCCCGAGAGCTCGGCTGAAACCGGTTTTCGACGAGGAAAATCGGCGGCGCAGCCGGGCTTTTGCGTTTCGAGGGGTCCGGACCGATGGCGACGCTTGAGACCGGGGGAACGCAATGTGCGGGATCATCGGATACGTCGGGAGTCGTGAGGCCAAGCCGCTCCTGCTCCAGGGCCTGAAGCGCCTCGAGTACCGCGGTTACGACTCGGCGGGCATCGCGCTGCGCGAGGACGACGAGCTCGACTTCGTGCGCGCCGTCGGCAACCTCGCGAACCTCGTGGAGGCCGCGGGCCCGAACGGCTCCGTCTCGAACCACGGCCTCGGGCACACGCGCTGGGCGACCCACGGCGCCGTCACGGAGCAGAACGCGCATCCGCTGACCGGCTGCCCCGACGGCAAGGTCGCGATCGTGCTCAACGGGATCGTCGAGAACTACCGCGAGCTGCGTGCGTCACTCCAGAGAGAGGGCCACACGTTCCACTCCGAGACCGACGCCGAGGTGGTCACGCATCTCGTCGAACGGCACTACTCGGGCGACCTGCTGGAAGCGGTGCGCGCCGCGTACGCCGAGCTCGAGGGCCACTTTGCATTCGTCGTGATCCATCACGACCACCCCGACCTGCTCGTCGGCGCGCGGCACCAGTGCCCGCTCGTCGTCGGCGTCGGCGAGGGCGAGATGTTCTTCGCCTCCGCGACCACCGCGTTCATGCCGCACACGCGCAGGATCCAGCTCGTCGAGGACGGCGAGGTCGTCGCGATCACGCCCGACGGGGCCAGCTTCTTCACGAAGGATGGACCGGTCGAGCACAAGGAGATCGAGCCCGTCGAGTGGAGCGACGAGGAAGCCGAGAAGGGCGGCTACGAGACCTTCATGCTGAAGGAGATCTACGAGCAGCCCGACGCGGTGCGCGAGACGATCGGCGACCGCATCCGCCCCGGCGCGAAGCTCGAGCTCGAAGGCCTCGGTCTCTCCGAGAAGCAGATCAGGAACCTGCGCCGGATCGTCATCCTCGCGTGCGGCACCGCGTACCACGCCGGCGTCGTCGGCCGCTACATCATCGAGGAGTGGGCGCGGCTTCCCGTCGAGCCCGACATCGCCTCCGAGTGGATCTACCGCAACCCGGTGCTCTCGAAGGACACGCTCGTGATCGGGATCTCGCAGTCCGGCGAGACACGCGACACCGTCGCAGCGATGCGGCTCGCGAAGCAGGCCGGTGCGCACACCGTCGCGATCACGAACCAGATGGGCTCGCAGATCACGCGCGAGGTCGACTCGGTGCTCTACACGCGCTGCGGCCTCGAGGTCGGCGTCGCAGCGTCGAAGACGTTCACGGCGCAGGTCTCGCTGCTGATCCTCGTCGCGCTGAAGCTCGCGCAGGTTCGGCGCACGCTCTCGGAGGAGGACCACGGGTTCATCCTCGAAGCGGTCTACAACCTGCCGGAGAAGATCGCGCAGTTCCTCGACGGCGACCATCCGATCGAGGACATCGCGCAGCGCTACTACGAGAAGCCGTTCTTCCTCTACCTCGGGCGGCACATCGGCCTGCCGGTCGCGCTCGAAGGCGCGCTCAAGCTGAAGGAGATCTCGTACATCCCGACCGAGGCGTACTCCGCCGGCGAGATGAAGCACGGCCCGATCGCGCTGCTCGACGAGGACACCCCGGTCGTCGTCGTCGCGACGAAGATCCACGTCTACGACAAGATCGTCTCGAACATCCAGGAGGTGCGCGCACGCGGGGCGCACGTGATCGCGATCGCGACCGACGGCAACGAGGACATCCAGCACCACGCCGACGACGTGATCTACGTGCCGAAGACGCCTGCGTTCCTCCAGTCGGTGCTCGCGGTCGTCCCGCTCCAGCTGCTCGCGTACCGGATCGCGCGCCTGCGCGGCCTGAACGTCGACCAGCCGCGGAACCTGGCGAAGACCGTCACGGTCGAGTAGCGCGGGAACTTTTCGCGCCGCCCGGGCGTACGATCGGTTGATGGCGCGTTTCGCCGCGATCGGTGCGCTGCTCCTGGCCGTTCCTGCCGGCTCCGCGCCTGCTTCGACCGCGCCGGACCGGGTGAACGCGCTCGTCGTCTCCTCCGGCGGTGGGACGATCGTCGAGCTGGACGCGCGCACGCTCGGGCAGACCGCCCCGCCGGGCGTCACGCTGCCGAACCTCGGGCCCTGGGCGTTCTCGCCGGACCGCGCGACGCTCGCGGTGTCGACCGGGTACTCCGACCGGGCGACGCAGGTGCGCCTGCGGCTCGTCGACCTCGCGACGCGGAGGCGCACCGCGAGCATCCCGCTCGGGCGCGACCCGCAGCTCCGCACCGGCTGGATCGACCCGGTCGTGCTCGTGAGCTGGAGCTCGCCGCGGACCGTGCTCGTCCTGCGAAGGCTCGCCGACACGGGCCTCCAGCTGGTGACGGTCGACACCGTGAAGCGTCGCGTCGTCAGGCGTCAGCCGTTCGCGGGCGAGGTGCTCGGTCACGTGCAGTCGGTCGACGCGCTCGTGCTGCTCGTCGGCGAGCCGGAACGGATCGTGTCGCCCAGGCTCGTGGTGATCGCCGCCGACGGGTCGACGCGATCGGTCGGGCTGGCCCGCCTCCGGGCCGGATGGAGGTTGGACTCGAGCGCGCAGCCGCCGGTCGGGGAGCAGTGGATGCCGGGTCTTGCGGTCGAGGGCGGGACGGCGTTCGTCGTCGCCCCGAGCGGGACGATCGCATCAGTGGCGCTGGACGACCTCGCCGTGCGCTACCAGGAGCGTGGGACGCTCGCGAAGTACACGACCGGCTCGGGACGCCAAGCAATCGCGGTCGCAGGCGGCGTGCTCGCCGTCACGGGCTCCGACTACGAGGTGCGGGCGCGACCGGGCGGCGACCCGGAGCAGATCTCGACTCCCGCGGGTCTCGAGCTCGTGAACCCGGCCACCGGCGAGCGGCACCGAGTCGACGCGACGACGCGCTCGATCCACCAATGGGGCGACGCGCTTCTCGCCGTGGGCGATGGGCTCACCGTCTACGAGCGCGACGGCCGCGTCCGCTCGCGGATGCTCCAGGGCTCCTCGGTCTGGGTGACCGCCGTCAGCGGCTCGATCGCGTACGCGTACGACGAACACGAGTGGCTGGTCGTCGATCTCGTCGCGGGCGAGGTGATCGCCCGCCGCGCCTCGCTCCCGCTGCTGCTCGTCCCCTAGTGGTGGTGCACGGCGCCGCCGCCGCCACCGCCGTGCGCGTGGTGGTGACCGCCGGTCACCGACACCATCAGGAGCGCGAGGAACACACCGGCGATCACCGTCAGCGGCGCGAACCCGAGCTCTTCGTCGTCACGCGCGCGGAGCGCTGCGAGCAGGCCGACCGCCTCGACGACCTTCGTCCCGATGTCGAGCGCCTGAACCGGCTCGCCGTTGATCAGGTGGACGACCGGGTACGCGACGAGCAGGCTCGCGAACAGCGCCGCGGCGAGGTACGGCGCCCACGTCAGCCCGGGCCGGGTGAGCAGGACGCCGACGACCACGGCCCCGATCGCGGCGAGCGCGAACGAGACGGCGAGGAACGGCTCCTCGGTGTGCTGCGGCACGAGCACCGCGTGCACCACCGCGCTCGCCGTCAGTGCGCCGATCGTCAGCTCACGTGCGCCGACTCCGAGCCAGTTGTCGCTGCTCCGCTCTCGTAAGGTTTCGTCGTGCACCGTCGCCAACTCACACGGTACTTCGTGGAGACCCCAGGATCGGATCGACTACGGTGACAGACGTGGCAGGCGCGGACGGGCTCGTGATCGTGGGAGGAGGCCTGTCGACCGGCCGGGCGATCAAGAGCTATCGCGAATCGGGCGGCGAGGGGCCGATCACGCTCTTTTCCCGCGACTCCCACGTCCCCTACCACCGGCCGCCGCTCTCGAAGCGGTTTCTGCGCGGAGAGGCGGAGGTCGCCGACACCCTCGTCGAGACCGAGCAGTTCTACCGCGACAACGACGTCGACGTGCACCTCGAGACGAGCGTTTCGGAGCTCGACCTGCGCGACCGTCGTCTCGTGGTCGAGGGCGCCGCCGACAAGCGGTTCGACAAGCTCCTGATCGCGTCCGGAGCGACGCCGCGCAAGCTCGACGTCCCGGGCGCAGAGCTCGAGGGCGTCCACACGCTGCGGACGCTCGACGACTCGGCGGGGATCCGCGAGGCTGCGAAGGACGTCAGGCACGCGGTCGTCGTGGGCGCCGGGTTCATCGGGATGGAGGTCGCCGCGTCGCTGAGCCAGCTCGGGCTCGAGGTGACGCTCGTGCACCGCGGCAAGGGCCTGTTCGAGATCCTGCGCGCCCGGCAGGTCGCCCAGTTCCTCCAGGATCTGTACGGCCAGCACGGCGTCGAGCTCGTGCTCGGCGACGAGGTGGCGTCGTTCAACGGCTTCTCGAAGCTCGACTCCGTCGAGACGAAGCGCGGTCGCGTCGCCCAGGCCGAGCTGGCCGTGGTCGGCATCGGGGTCGTGCCGTGGGTCGACTGGCTCCAGTCGAGCGGCGTGCCGATCGACGACGGCGTCGTCGTCAACGAGCGCTTCGAGGTCGGCCCGGAGAACGTGTGGTCCGTCGGCGACGTCGCCCGCTTCTACGACCCCGTGTTCGGGAAGTACCGCCGGATCGAGCACTGGTCGCACGCGAACTACTCGGGGACGAAGGTCGGGGAGCTGATGGCCGGGAAGGACGGGGCGTACGACGTCGTCTCGACGTTCTTCTCCGAGGTGTTCGGGTTCACGTTCCGCCTGCTCGGCGACGTGGAGGACTGTGACGAGATCGTTGCCCGCGGCTCGTTCGAGGCCGGCGACGCGATCGTCTTCTACCTCCTCGAAGGCCGCCTCGTCGCCGCGCTCGTCGTCGGGCAGGACGAGGCGACCGAGACGCGGTTGAAGGAGCTGCTCGCCGTGCAGGCGCCGATCGACGCGCCCGACCGCCTCGGCGACGAGACCACGCCGCTCGACGAGCTTCTGCCCCAGGAGGGTTCCTAGGGATCCTTCCGCAGCCGCTTCGTCTGCGAGCGCCGGCGCTTGTCCTCGAGGCGCCGCTCGCGCGACGCGGCGGTCGGCTTCGTCGGCCTGCGGCGCCGCTCGACCCGGAGCGCCTCGCGCAGCTGCTCGGCGACACGCTCCACGGCACGTTCCCGGTTCCGCCACTGGCTTCGCTCGTCCTGCGCGACCGCCCGGATCGTCGGGCCGGTCCGCGCGACGACGCGGCGCTTCTGCGCGGGGGTGAGCGCCTGCGACGCCTCGACGTCGAACCGCGCGTCGACGCGCGTCTCCGAGCGGTTCGCGTGCTGCCCGCCGGGGCCGCTCGAGCGGGAGAAGCGGAGGTCGATTTCGGAGAGCGGGAGGAGGACGCTCCGCGTGACCCGAATAGACTCGCCGTCCATGGCCGCCATTCTCCTCGACGTCGACGGGGTGCTCCACGTGTCGGGTCGCCCGATCCCGGGCGCGGCGTCCGCCGTCCGCCGGCTGCGCGAGGACGGGCATCGCCTGCGCTTCGTCACGAACAACACGACCCAGTCGCGCACGGCCCTCACGGAGGAGCTGCGAGCGATGGGCATCGAGCTCGAGGCCGAGGAGCTCCAGACGACGCCGCGGGCCGCCGCCAAGGCCCTCGCGGGCAAGCGCGTGCTCGCGCTCACGATGCCGGCGATCATCGAAGACCTCGAGGGGGTCCAGCTCGTCGGAGAGTCCGCCGAGGTCGTGCTCATCGGCGGCGCGGACGAGACGCCGGAGACGAACACGGTCTTCTCGTACATGAACCTCGCGCGCGCGTTCGCGGAGCTCGACGCGGGCGCCGAGCTCTACTGCCTGCACAAGAACGCGTGGTGGCAGACCTCGCGCGGCCCGCTGCTCGACTCCGGTGCGTTCGTCGCCGGGCTCGAGTACGCGGCCGGGGTGGAGGCGACCGTGCTCGGGAAGCCGAGCCCGACGTACTTCCTGGCCGCGCTCGAGGCGGTCGACGGCGATCCCGAGCGGACGTGGATGATCGGCGACGACATCGAGGCCGACATCCGCGGCGCGCAGCTGCACGGGATGCGGACCGCGCTCGTTCGCACCGGCAAGTTCAGGCCCGACGCGGTGGAACGGTCGGGGATCATGCCCGACGCGATCCTCTCGTCCGTGGCCGACCTGCCGGACTGGCTCGACCGCACGTCGTGAAGGTCGGCGTCGACCTGATCGAGATCGCGCGGGTCCGGCGGGCGCTCGAGCGGTACCCGGCCTTCCGCGAGCGCTGCTTCACGGAGGCCGAGATCGTGTACTGCGACTCTCGGCCGAACCCGGCGGAGAGCTACGCGGGGCGCTTCGCGGGCAAGGAGGCGGTCGGGAAGGCGCTCGGCGTCGGCGTCCGGTTCACGTGGAAGGAGATCGAGATCGTCGGGCGTCCGAAGCCCGGCGTCTCGCTCTCGGGCCGCACGCGCGCGGCGTGGGAGCGGCTCGGGAGCGGCGAGATCGACCTCTCGATGACGCACTCGCGCGAGCTGGCCGCAGCGATCTGCATCGTCACGTAGATGTTCGAGCCGCTCTACACGGCGGACGAGATGCGGGCGGCCGAGGCGGGGCACGACGTCGAGGTGTTGATGGAGCGAGCGGGTCGTGCGGTCGCCGAGACGGTGCTTGCGCGGTTCCCCGACGCGCGCCGGATCGTCGGCGTCTGCGGCAAGGGAGCGAACGGCGGTGACGGACGGATCGCGCTCCGCTTCCTGCGGGAGGCCGGCCGCGACGCCGAGGAGTCGGAGGATCCCGCGGGCGCGGACCTCGTGCTCGACGCGCTCTTCGGGACCGGCTTCCACGGCGAGCCCCGCCCCGAGGCGGCCGCGCTCATCGAACGGATGAACGCCACGCGCGTGCCGATCGTGTCCGTCGACGTCCCCTCGGGCGTCGACGCGTCGACGGGGGAGATCTCGGGCGAAGCGGTGCGCGCCGCGCACACCGTCACGTTCCACGGGAAGAAGGTCGGGCTCGTCGTCGCACCCGGCCGGTTCCGGGCCGGCACCGTGACGATCGCGGACATCGGCCTCGAGCCCGGCGAGACGGAGCATCGACTTGCGACACGCGACGTGCTGCGCCTCGTGCCGCGCCGCAGGGAAGGCGACAACAAGTACACGGCCGGCTCGGTGCTCGTCGTCGGCGGTGCGCCGGGGTACACGGGCGCCGCGTGCCTGGCCGCCGAGGCGGCGTTTCGCGCGGACGCCGGCTACGTGGCCGTGGCCGCGCCCGACGAGTCGCTCCCGGTCCTCGAGACGCGGCTGCTCGAGGCGGTGAAGAGACGTCTCGACGACGTGTTCGACGCGGCGGAGCGGGCGCGCGCGCTCGCGATCGGCCCGGGGCTCGGCGCCGGACACGAGGAGCTCGTGCGGCGACTGCTGGCGCAGGTCGACCTCCCCGCCGTCGTCGACGCGGACGGGCTGCGCGGCCTCGAGCCGGTCGAGCGCTCGGCTCCGACGGTGCTGACCCCGCACGAAGGGGAGCTGGGTCGCCTCCTCGGGGAGCCGTCGAGCTGGGTCGCGGCACACCGGCTCGCCGCGCTGAAGCGAGCGGTGGAGCGGTTCGGCTGCGTCGTCCTGCTGAAGGGGGCGGACACGCTCGTCGGTGCGCCCGGCGCCGGCGTCCTCGTGGCCGCGCCCGGGCCGCCGTCGCTCGCGACCGCCGGCACCGGCGACGTGCTGACCGGAATCCTCGGCGCGTTCCTCTCGAAGGGCCTCGACGCGCGCTTCGCGGCCGTCGCGGCCGCCGTCGCGCAGCAGACCGCCGCTGCCTCCGCGCCGCACCAGGCGGGCCTGGTGGCGAGCGACGTGATCGCCGAGCTCCCGAGGACGCTCGATGCATCGGTCTGAGCTCACGATCGACCTCGGCGCGGTGCGCCGGAACGTCCGGACGCTCCTCCGGGCGCTCGACGGCAGCGAGCTCTGGGCCGTCGTCAAGGCCGACGGCTACGGCCACGGGGCCGTCGACGCGGCCGCGGCCGCGCTCGGTGCAGGGGCGACCGCGCTCTGCGTCGGCACGGTCGCGGAGGGCGTCGAGCTGCGACGCGAGTTCCCGTCCCAGCGGGTCCTCGTCCTCGGCCCGGCCGAGGGGCGCGACGTCGCCGTGGCACGGGACGCAGCGCTCGAGCTCGTCCTGTCGTCCGCGGAGATCCCCGAGGGCGTCCGGGTGCACCTGAAGCTCGACACCGGCATGGGCCGCTATGGGCTCTCGGAGCTCCCGGAGCCGCCGGTCGAGGTGGTCGGGCTGATGACGCACCTGGCGACCGCCGACAGCGACGTCGAGTTCGCACGGAGGCAGATCGAGCGCTTCCGGGCGGCGACCGACTCGTATGCGCACCTCACCCGCCACGTCGCGAACAGCGCGGCCGCGCTTCGCGTGCCGGAGTCGCGCTTCGACGCCGCCCGGTGCGGGGTCGCGCTGTACGGCATGTCCCCGTTCGGCGAGGATGCTGCTGTGGACGGACTCGAACCGGCGCTGCAGTGGCACAGTCACGTCGCTCTGGTGAAGCGGCTCGAGCCCGGCGAGAGCACGGGCTACGGACGGCGGTTCGTCGCCGAGGCGCCGACGTGGATCGGGATCGTGCCCGTGGGCTACGCCGACGGCTTTCGCCGCGACCTGACGGGCACCACGGTGCGCGTCGAAGGCGAGCCGAGAACGGTGATCGGCACCGTCTCGATGGACTCGTTCGCGGTGGAGCTCGGCGACGAGGTGCCGCTCGGGACGCCTGTCGTCCTCGTCGGCCGCGGCGTCACGCTCGAGGACCACGCGCGCGTCGCCGGGACGATCAACTACGAGCTCGTCCGTGGGCATCAACGCCGACCCGCGGCGCGCGAGACGGGTGGTGATCGACTCGTGAGCAGCCACGACGACGCCGTGCGCGCACGGTTCTCCGGGAACGCCGACCGCGTCGCCGAGGCGTCGCTCCGCCGGCTGCCCGCGCTCGAGGCGCGCGTCGTCGAGTTCGTCCAGCCGCAGGGCGACGAGCGCGCGCTCGACGTCGGTACGGGAACGGGCCCGCTCGCGTTCGCGCTGGCCGGCCACGTTCGCGAAGTGGTCGGCGTCGACCTCGTCCCCGAGCTGCTCGAGCGCGGACGCGCGTACGCGGCGGACCGGTACGCGAACGTCGAGCTCGTCGAAGGGGACATCGCGAAGCTGGCGTTCGATCGCGGCTCCTTCGACCTCGTTTGCGAGCGCGCGGTCCTGCACCACGTCCCGCGGCCCGAGCTCGTGCTCGCGGAGATGACGCGTGTGACACGCCCGGGTGGACACATCCTCGTGATCGACCAGCTCGCACCGTTCGACCCGC
This sequence comes from uncultured Actinomycetes bacterium, assembly GCA_963737405.1. Taxonomy (GTDB): domain Bacteria; phylum Actinomycetota; class Thermoleophilia; order Gaiellales; family Gaiellaceae; genus JACCTU01. The sequence goes on along the minus strand of CAVTSL010000005.1, from coordinate 112,529 downwards.
TCGCGGCGATCGAGCTCGACCGCTTCGAGCGCGAGCGCGATCCGTCGCACACGCGACTGCTCTCCGACGGCGACCTGCGCGCGTTCTTCGAGGCGAACGGCCTCGTCCTCCTGCGCTCGCGCGTCGATGCGCACGCGCGTGAGCTCGACCCGTACCTCGACCTCTCGGGCTGCGAAGGCGACGCGCGTGAGCGTGCCCGCTCGCTTGCGCCCGGCCGACCCGTACAAGGTCGAGACCGGTTGGTACCTGGTCCGGCGCCCTTGAGGAGGGCTCGGCGAAACGGGCGCTGTGTCGCCGGGCCGCGCTGGGCGGCGCGATGCGGCGTCCTCAGTCGCGCCCGTATCCAGTGGATACGAACGCTCCCTGCGTCCTTGCCTCGCACCACCCATCGCACCCCGGCAACGAGGCCCGTTCCACCAAGCCCTCCTAGCGCTTCGTCGAGCGGTACCCGCTCCGCGAGCGGGACGCGAAGCGGCCGAGCAGTCCGGGCGCGAGCGCCTGCGCGACGGCGAACGTGCGGTAGAAGCGCGGGTACGTCAGCTCGGGCCGGCGGCGCTCGATCGCGTGGACCATGCGGTCGGCGAGCTCTTCCGGCGTCTTGATCATCCGCCGGAAGAACGCGCTCTGCAGCGCGGTCCTCTGCGGGAAGCCCTCCGTCTCGATGAAGCCGGGCATCACCGTGAGCACGTGGATGCCCCGGCGGCGGAGCTGCGCAGACGTCGCGCGCGAGAATGCGAGCTGCGCGTGCTTCGACGCGGAGTACGGCCCCGAGGGCGGGAACGCGACGGTGCCGGCGACGGAGACGACGTTCACGACGTGCGCCTCGGGCGCGGCGGCCTCGAGCCCGGGCAGGAACGCGCGCAGACACCAGAGCCCGCCGAGGTAGTTCGTCTGCACGACCCGCTCCGCGAGCTCGGGCTCGACCGAGAGGAAGTCGCGCCGGCCGGGGATGCCCGCGCCGTTCACGAGCAGGTTCAGCTGCGGATGCCGCTCGAGGACGGCCGCCGCGACGCGCTCGACCGACTCGCGGTCGCTGACGTCGCAAACTTCGTACTCGCCGTCGAGCTCCGCGGCGAGCTCGCGCAGGCGGTCCTCGCGCCGCGCGAGCAGCACGCAGTGCCAGCCGTCACGCGCGAGCCGCCGAGCCAACGCCGCGCCGATGCCGCTCGACGCGCCGGTGACGACCGCTACCGGCAGACGCGGACGCTCCGCGTCGTGCGCGCCTCGCGGCCGGCCGCGTCGCGGACGACCGCGGCGAGCGTGTGCTTGCCGCGCTTCGCGCGCGCCGTCACCCACGTCGACGAGTAGAGCGGGGCGGCGCTGCCGGTGACGCGGCCGACACGCTTCTTGCCGTCGAAGAACGTGATCGTCCGGATGGGCTTGCTCGAGTCGGCCGCGACGAGCAGGGGCTGCCGGCGCCGGTCGACGCAGGAGGCGCGGTCGGGCGTCAGCCACGTGACGGTCGGGCCCGCGACGGCGCGCAGCCGGAACGACCGCACCGTGGTGTTCGGGAGGATGCTCCCGCCCGGCGTCGAGCCGTTCTTCGACTCCTGGAAGTCCGACGCGAGCACCTGGAGGGCCGTCCGGCCGACGGGGATACGGGGCGCGGCCGCCGGGAGGCTGAAGATCGCAAACCCGCTCAGCGGGTCGTACGCGGTCGCTGCGACGAGCGCACGTCGGTAGCCGATGGTGAGCGAGGTCGGGTCGATCCCCGAGTCGGCGCCCGGCGCCGGCGCGTCGATCACGCGCGCGATGATCAGCGGTCGCCCCGCGGTCACCTTCGCCGAGACCAGCTGCATCAACGGCGGGTAGACATCGTTGATCCACGACTTCAGGACGTACGCCCCGTTCTGCGCCTGCCCGGTGAAGATGCTCCGTCCGGAGTCGACGGAGACCCAGTAGCGCTTCGGCCGCACGAACGTCACGCCGGCTGCGCCGACGTCGCCCTGGTAGCCGAACGTGAAGTTGTTGATGTTGATCGGCGTCGCTCCCTGGCCCTGCACGTCGTTCTCGTCGGCCGAGCCGAGGATCCACGGATCGATCAGCGCGTTCTCGCTCGAGACCCACACCGCGGCGCCGAAGTTCACGACGGGCTCGTCGAGGAGGATCGTGTAGAGATCCTCGGCGCCGTCCTGCACCATCGCCGGGCCGTTGCGGTAGTCGGGCGGCGGGCCGAACGGCCACGTCGGGAAGCGGTACACGCTCGCGTGCGAGACGCCGTCGCGCGTGTCGCCCGCGTTGAACTCGCGCAGCGGCTGGGAGGGACGGAGCTCGAGGCCGGGCCGCGTGACCGCGAAGTAGTACGGGATCCGCCGGGTCGCGTCGCCGCGCCGGAGGACGATGAAGCCGTAGTTGTCGCCGGCAGCCGCCGACGCAGAGGCGCGAACGGTCACCGCGAGACGGTCGCCGCCGCCGGGAGCGATCGTCGCCTGCGGGTCCGGCTCGATCGTCGCGCCCGCCGAGGCGGACTGCGGCCGGAGCTCGACCGACCAGGTCCCTGCGCCGCCGCCCGCGTCGTCCAGCTGCACAGCGAGCGCGCGCGACTCCGCGCCGTGGTTCACGTCGAGGTCGCCGAACGAGAGCGAGACGGGCGCGGTGAAGAGCAGGGGGTCGTCGGCGCGGACGACGTCGACGAGGCCGCCGCCCTCGAGCACGACGGGCGCCTCGCGCGTGCGCGCGGTGTCGCCCCAGGCGGCTGCGGCGGTCGAGACGAACGCGGAGCGCATCTGCCGGGGTGTCCAGCCGGGATGCGACTGGAGGAGCAGCGCGGCAGCGCCCGTCACGTGCGGCGCAGCCATGCTCGTCCCGTCGAAGACCGCGAAGGGGTTGCCCGCCCCCGCCGACTCCGGCGGCGTCGACGAGAGGATCTGCCCGCCGGGCGCGGCGACGTCCGGCTTGAGCGCGTGCCCGAAGTTCGTCGGCGCGGCCGACGAGAAGCTCGTGATCACGCCGCTCCGACCGGTGACGATCTCGGCGGGCGCGCGGTCGGCGCGGACGATCGTCCGCCCGCCCTTCTGCGCGAGGTAGCCGCGCAGCACCTCGCCGTCGACGTCCGCGATCATCCCGGACGGGATCGGCAGCTCGATGGGGATCGCGTTCGCCTCGCCGAAGCGGTTGTCGACGAGGATCATCCCCACGGCTCCCGCCGCCCGAGCGCGCTCCGCCTTCGAGAGGAACGTGCAGACGCCGCGGGACGCGAGCACGACGAGGCCGGTCAGCGAGCCGGCCGGCAGTGGATTGGACTGCGGGTCGTTGGGGTCGACCCCGAGCCCGCAGAGGCGCGCATCGACCGGCCGCCCGTTCGTCCCGAGGATCGTCGTCACGTCGACCAGCGTCCGCTGCGTCGTCGCGGGCGCCTCGAACGGCGCTGCGAGCGGGATCGTCTGCAGCGACGCGGGCGCGTCCGCGGCCAGCACGTGCAGCGGCGGCGCGTAGACGTGCGAGTTCGAGACCGCGGCGACGGAGATCGCCTCCTCGGCGACGCCGGGCGAGCCGACCGTCCCGAAGCCGAAGTCGTCGCGGTCGTTCCCTGCGGAGATGACCGGGATCACGCCGGCGCGCGCGACGTTCGACACGGCTTCGAGGATCGGATCGGTCGACGGATCGCCCATCGGACCGCCGCCGGAGAAGTTGATCACGTCCATCCCGTCCTGCACCGCGGCCTCGAACGCCTCGATGATCTCGGCGGCGTTCGCGACGTAGCCGGCGGGCGTCGGCGCGTTGAAGACGCGGTAGTTGCCGAGCCACGCGCGCGGCGCGACGCCGGAGAGGCCAGCCGTTGCCGGGTGATCGGGACCGGCCGGTGCGAAGGTGCCGGCGTTGCCCGCCGCGATCCCCGCGACGTGCGTCCCGTGGAACGAGATCTGCGGCACGAACGCCTCGCGTCCCTGGCGCCCCGAGTTCGGCCCGGGGAATGCGCGCGCGACGATGATCTTGCGGTTCACCCACGTGCTGCCGCCACGCGGGAAGCTCTCGGGGTACGTGTACCCGTCGCCCTGCAGGAACGGGCTGCGCGGGTCGATCCCGTCGTCGACGATGCCGATCTTGATCCCGTCCCCGCGGAAGCCCTTGAGCGACGAGAAGGTCGCGGCGCGGATCACGTCGGGGCTGCGGTTCGTCGCCATCGAGTAGCGGACGTTGGGGTAGACCTCCGCCGCGAGGCCGAGCCGCATCAGCTTCGGGAGCTTCCGCGCCGGCAGGTTCACGGTGAAGCCGTTCAGGACGACGCGGTAGCGCTCGAGCACGCGGGCCTCGGGGATCGCCTTCGTCAGCCGGGCGGCGGCGGTTCGCTGCTCCGCGGCCAGCCGCGCGAGGTAGGCGACGGACGCCGTCGAGCGTGTGTTCAGCTTCGTGCGCGTCCGGCTCTGGAGCGAGCGGCCTCCGGCGGCGGCGAGCGGCGCGCCGTGCAGCCGGACGACGACGCTGACGCGGCCCTTGTTGTGCCCGGGCGGCACGTAGAGCGAGCCGGCGCGGACGACCGGTGCGGGTCCGCTCTCGCTCGTCGACCGCCTGACGGGCTCGAGCCCGGCGGCAGCGGGAAGTGCGAAGAGGAGCGCCGCGAGCGGTGCGATCAAAGCGATGGGGCGGCGCAAGAGCCACAAACTAGCCTAGAGTCCCCCGCCGTGGCGACCCCCGGAAGGTTCGACGGCAAGACCGCTCTCGTGATGGGTGTGGCGAACCGCCGGTCGATCGCGTGGGCGATCGCGAAGCGCCTCGCCGACGAGGGAGCGCGTCTCGCGTTCACATACCAGGGCGAACGGATCGAGAAGAACGTGCGCGACCTCGCCGAGAGCGTCTCGAGCCCGCTCGTCCTCGAGTGCGACGTCCGGTCCGACGGCGACATCGAGCGCGTCTTCTCGGCGGTCGGCGAGGAGTTCGGCGGCGGGCTCGACCTCCTCGTCCATTCGCTGGCGTTCGCCGCCGCCGAGGATCTCGAAGGCCGCTTCACCGATACGCCCCGCGAGCGCTTCTGGCTGGCCCTCGACGTCAGCGCGTACTCCCTCGTCGCGTGTGCGTGCGCGGCCGAGCCCCTGATGGAGGCGCGCGGGGGCGGCTCGATCCTGACGATGACGTACCTCGGCGGCGAGCGCGCGGTCCCGCACTACAACGTCATGGGCGTCGCGAAGGCGACGCTCGACGCGTCCGTCCGCTACCTCGCCTGGGACCTCGGTCTGAAGAACGTGCGAGTGAACGCGATTTCGGCCGGACCGGTGCGGACCCTGGCCGCGCGATCGATCGCGGGCTTCCCGACGATGGAGGCGATCGTCGAGGAGCGCGCGCCGCTCCGCCGTCACATCGACGCGGACGACGTCGGCGCGGCCGCGGCATATCTCCTCTCGGACGACGCGAAGAACGTGACAGGGACGACGCTCTACGTCGACTCCGGGTACCACGCGATGGGTATGTAGATCTTCGCGGCGCCTCGCAACTCCACCTCGGAAGTTGTTTGCTCAAGCCGTCTTGAGAGATCGCGGTCTCGCTTACGCGCTGTCCGCGACGAGCGAGTCGACGCGGACGGCGTAAAACTTCACGGGCTGAGTCTTGCCCTTGACCAGCAGCTCTCCCTGGGCGTCTACGGCGATCACGTCGTCGAGGCCGCGCCGCGTGTGCTCGTCGATCAGGATCGGCCGGTTCACGACCTTCGTATGCGACTCGAGACGAGCCGCGACATTGACGGTGTCGCCCACGCACGTATAGGTCGCTCGGTGCTGCGTGCCCGTGTAACCCGCTACGACTGGCCCCGACGCGATGCCGATACCGATCTGGATCTGCATCTTGTCCCGCGCTGCCTGTTCCTCGTTGAACAGGCGGATCAGGTCCAGCATCTGGCGCGCGGCGAGCACGGCTCGCTGGCGATGGGCGTCGCGCGGCAGCGGCGCGCCGAAGATCGCCATCAGCCCGTCGCCGACCATCTGGTTGACGATCCCGCCTTCCCCGCCGATCGCGTCCATCATCAGCGTGTAGTAGTCGTTCAGCAGCTCAATCGTCTCGACAGGCTCCGACGCCTCGACGATCGACGTGAACGAGCGGATATCGCAGAACAGCGCAGATGCGTCGACGTGCTTGCCGCCGAGCGAGAAGCCTGATGTCAGGAGATCCTCCGCGACTTCCCTCGTCGCGAAAGTGCTGATCAGCTCGCGCTGCTGATCGCGAAGGCGCTTCTTCTCGAGGCTCGCAGTGATGCGCGCGTTCAGCAACACCGAGTTGATCGGCTTCGTCAGGTAGTCCTCGGCGCCCATCTCGATGCACTTGACCACGCTGTCGAGCTCGTCGAGCGACGACGTCATGAGCACCGGGATGTCGCGGAGATGCGGGTCGAGCTTCAGCTCCGCGAGAACCTGGTAGCCGTCGAGCTCGGGCATCAGGACGTCGAGCAGCATCAGGTCGAAGTCCTGGCCACGCAGCAGGTCGAGCGCCTCGCCGCCGTGCTTCGCGAAGACGACGGCATGTCCCTGCTGCTCGAGACCGCGGCTGAGCATGAGGCTGTTCACCCGGTTGTCGTCCACGACGAGGATCGTCCCCGGCGGAGAGGCGGAAGCGTTCACGACGCGGCTGTCGCGCGGAGCGCAGCGAGCGTCTGCTCGAGGGCTGCGTACTCTCGCTCGATTCGATCGACGAGCTCCGCTGCGCCGTCCAGTTCATCGCTCCTCGCTCGCAGCTCGAGCTCTCGGCAGAGCTTGGAGAAGCGTCCGGCCCCGAACGTCTGGCCGTTCGACTTCAGCGTGTGCGCAGCCCGTCGCAGTCCGTCCGCGTGGCCCTGCTCGCACGTCGTCCGCAGTGTCGCGACGAGGGCGGGCGCGTCGCTCAGGAACGTGTCGATCACCTCCGCAACGAACTCGTTCCCACCGAGCTCTCTCAGGCTCTCGACCGCGCTCGCGTCGAGGGTGACGCCCTCCGCGCGTGGTGTGCCGGTGTCTGCGAGCGGCCGCGCGCGGCTCAGCGCCTTCGCGAGCTCGTTCGGTCGAATCGGTTTGGCGACGTAGTCATCCATTCCGGCGGCGAAGCAGGCTTCGCGGTCCTCGGGCATCGCGTTCGCCGTCATCGCGATGATGCGCGGGCGGACGTCTGCCGGCCAGCGCTCGCAGATCTGCCGCGAAGCATCGAGACCGTCCAGCTCGGGCATCTGCACGTCCATGAGAACGACGTCGTAGGGCTGCCGCTCGAGCGCCTCCAACGCTTCGAGGCCGTCCGACGCCACATGGGCGCGGTAGCCGAGTTGATCGAGGAGCCTGAGTGCGACCTTCTGGTTCACTGTGTTGTCCTCGGCCAAGAGGATCCGCAACGACGACGTGGCCGGCTTGCCCACTTCCGGCATGGGCCCGCCAGTCTCCGGCTGCTGGAGGTGCTCGGCGAGCGCTTTCACTAGGGCGTTGTAGAGCTGGGAGGCCTTGACCGGCTTCGCAAGCTGCACAGCAAACTCTCCAGATGACTGAGCCTGGGGGAGCCGGCCCAGCGAGGTCAGCAGGACGAGGGGAAGCTCGCGCTCGTCTCGATGCAGCCGGATCTCGCGTGCGAGAGCCAGGCCGTCCATCTCCGGCATCACCAGGTCGAGCACGGCGACGTCGAACTTCTCGCCTCTCTCGATCCGAGCGAGCGCATCGGAGGGAGACGCGAGCGACATGGCCTCCATGCCCCACGATCGTGCGTGGCGAGCAACGATCTCGCGGTTCGTTGCGTTGTCGTCCACCACGAGGATCCGCTTGCCGGCGAGCTCCGGCAGGGTGCTCTGCACGGCCACACGAGTCGGTACTTCCGCGGCTTCCACGGGAAGACCGACGTGGAAGGTCGATCCCTCGCCCTCCTCGCTCTCTACCCACATCGTCCCGCCCATCAGCTCGACGAGACGCTTCGAGATGGCGAGCCCGAGCCCGGTACCGCCGTAGCGTCGAGTAGTGGAGGCGTCGACCTGGCTGAAGGACGCGAAGAGCCGGTCCATCCGGTCCGCGGGGATGCCGACCCCGGTGTCCCGAACGGCGAGTTCGAGACGGTACGAGCTCGCCCCGATAGGCTCGGCATCGACCTGGACGACCACCTCGCCTTCCTCGGTGAACTTCACCGCGTTCGAGACCAGGTTGAGCAGCACCTGCCGCAAGCGGGCCCCATCCCCGACGATCGCTGCAGGCGCGTCCTCGTCGATGAGGCAGCCCAGCTCGATCTGCTTCTCCCACGCATGCGGCGCGGCGATGTCGAGCGCGCCCTCGACGCACTCGCGAAGATCGACAGGCTCCTTCTCGAGCTCGAGCTTGCCCGCCTCGATCTTCGAGTAGTCGAGGATGTCGTCGATGACGTGAAGCAGGGCGTCTCCGCTCGAGCGGACGACCTCGGCGAACTCGCGCTGCTCAGGCATCAGCTCCGTGTTGAGGAGGAGGCCGGTCATGCCGATCACCGCGTTCATCGGCGTTCTGATCTCGTGGCTCATGGTGGCGAGGAAGGCGCTCTTCGCCTGCGTCGCCGCCTCCGCCTCCTCGCGCGCCCGCTGGAGCTCGGTGACGTAACGCGCCTTCTCGATCGCCGTGGCGGCGAACGCAGCAAACGCCTTCGCCACGTTCGCATGCTCGGCGGTGTAGAAGTCGACCTCGAACGAGTCGAATGTCAGCATCCCGATGAGGCGGTCGCCGATCAGCAACGGAACGGCCATCCACGACCTGATGCTTCCGTCGACGTGGACATCCTCGAACTGCGGGAAGCGCGCGGCGGGGTCTGAAAGGATGACGGTCCCGTGCCGCTCCACCAGCTGCCAGGCAGGATCGCTGGGGCCGCTCACGCGGTAGCGATGACCGACCAGTTCGTCGAGGTCCGGATAGCCGTAGCCGCGGTCGATCACCCACTCGTCGCCGTCGAGCCGCTGGACGCTCGCACTCCGGTAGGGGACGACCTTGCGCAGCTCCGACAGGATCAGGTCGAAGACTTCGGACATGCTTAGCGTGCTCCCCAGCGACTCGGCGGCGGCGCGGAGCGTCTCGGCCTGCTGGCGCGCAGAGCGCTCGGTCTCGAGCAACCGAGCATTCTCGATTGCGGTTGCCGCCTGAGCGGCGAATGCCGTTGCGAGGTCCGCGAGATCTTCGGTGTAGAAGTCGGGCTCGAACTTGTCGACGCTCAGGACGCCGATGACACGGTCGCCGACGATCATCGGCGCACAGATCCATCCGCGAATGCGTCCACTGCCGTGTTCTTCGCTCGCGAAGCTCGGGTTCTCCGATACGTCGGCGAAAACCTGTCGCCGCTTCGACCGGACGACTTGACTGCTCAGGTTGGTCTTGTCGTCCAGGTCGAAGCCCACTCCGATCAGGCCACCGAGATCCTCGAGTCCGCGTTCGCCGACGATCACCAGGCGATTGCCCTGAACCACCTGGATCGAGGAGCTGTCGTAGGGGACCACTCGTTGCAGCTCGTCGAGGATCGTTTCGAAGGTCTCTTCGAGGCTCAGCGTCCGGCCGAGTACCTTCGTTACGGCCAGGAGCGTCTCGGCCTGCGCTCGTGCGTGCTGTAGCTCGGTGATGTCGTGGTAGATCGCGTAGAAGCCGACGTGCTCACCGTCGACCGTGAGCGGCACGAGCATCATCTCGACGTCGACCAGCTTCCCGTCCTTTCGTGCGCGGCGAGTGATCCGGTCGGCACGACCTCGCTCGAGCGCCTCGTGGTTGATGTCCCGGCCTTCTCCGCGGAGGTCCTCGTTGAGGACGAGGTCGTCGATCGAGCGCCCGATCGCCTCCTGCGGCGAGTAGCCAAAGAGCTGCGCCGCCGCCGGGTTCCAGCCCGTCACTCGCTGGTCGGCGTCCATGACGACGATCGCGACCGGGCTGATCTCGACGAGCGACTCCAGCTCAGCGAGCCGCCGGCGCGCCTCCGCGAGCTCGGACGAGAAGTTGACCTCAGGCGTCATCGATCCTCTGCCAGCGCGGGCCCCACAACGCCACGCAGGCGACGCGAGCGGCCCGGTTCATCGAGCGCCCGGTCACGGCCGAAGTATCCTGCGCGACGTGCGGGCCGTCTAGGCAGGCACGGCGGGCTTGCGCTCTCCCGGTGTCGCCTGGGTGCTGACGGTGAGCGGCTCGGAGACAGGAATTACCTGCTCAGAGCGAGCTTGTCACCACGCGATGGGGATGTGAGGCGCTCCGGCTTCCCGTCCCGGTAGCGCACGATCCACCGCACGCCGAGCGTCTTCGGGTCGAGCCCGCGGCGGAGCGCACGGGCAGTGCGGTCCGCCGATCGCGGCGCGGTCGTCGAGTACCCGAGCGGCCGCTCACGCGGCGCCTGCATCGAGTAGTAGAGGTACACGCTTCCCTCCTGCAGCTCGGGAACGATCACCGGCCGTTCGAGCAGGCGGCCGGGAGCCGCGTCGCGCAGCTCCGCATACACCGGGTTGCTCTCGTCGGCGCCCATCGGCCGGTACACGTCGACGCGGAGGTCGAGCGCGACGAGCGGGATCGCGACGAGCGCGGCGTAGCGCCACGGGATCCGCGCGACCGCGAACGCGACGAGTGCGGCGAGGCAGAGGCACGCGATCGGGAGGAGACGTTCCGGGACGCGGGTGTGTCTGAGTCCGGGCAGAACGTCCCACACCGGTTCGTACAGCGGCGTGTTCGCACCGAGCGCGAGCACGACCGGAACGAGCACGCCGAGCCCGAGCGTCAGTGCGAGCCCGCGGTCGCGCCGCCAGACGAGCACGACGCCCGCGACGGCGGCGAGCGGCACGAGCCAGCCGACGAAGACGAACGTCTCGAAGCCGTGCCGGGCGTGCCGCGTGACGAAGTCGAGCACGTCGGCGGAGTAGCGCTCGACCTGTCCGAACGATCGGCCGCCGGCGCCTGTCGAGCCCCGGATCCCGGCGAGGTAGACGACGATCCCGGCGAGCACCGATGCAGCCGCGCCGGCGATCCCGAGCCCGGGGCGCCGCCGCACCGCCGCGTAGGCCAGGAAGAACACCATCGTCCCGAGCGCGAGGTGCACCTGGCCGGAGAGCGGGACCGAGGCGATCGCGGCGATCGCGAGCCAGCGGCGGCGCGTCTCGAGCGCCCAGAGCGACAAGGGCAGCAGCATCGCGACCGCGCCGAGCAGGTGCCCGCCGGACGTCTGGATCGAGCGGTACGGGGCGAGCGAGAACGCGAGCCCGCCGACGAGCGCAGCGCCGAGCGGAAGGCGGAGCGAGCGGAGCCACGCGGCCGCGGCGGCGCCTGCGCCGACGTACGTCAGCAGCGCGAACGCGTTCCACGCGCCGACGGTCCCGAAGAGCAGGTGCAGCGGTCCGAAGAGGATCGCGAACGGCCAGCCGGCGAAGTTGATCCGCGGCGCCGACTCCGGCTGGAAGCTGTACGGGTCGAGCCACGGCGCGCGCGCGTGCGCCAGCTGGTGTCCCGGCAGCCAGAGGTTGTAGGTCGTCTGCAGATGGTCGCCCGGCGTGACGACGCCCGGCCGTGGCTTGCCGTACGCGAGGAGCTCGTCGCCGGCATGGCGGAGAGCGGGAGAGAGGGCGAGCGCGCCGGCCGCGAGGTAGAGCGCGCAGGCGAGCGCTACAACGCCCGAGCGGCTGCGAGCGGCACGTCGAAGTCGGGCACCTCTCCGGGCTCGTAGCGCCATGCGCCGCGCACCGTACCGCCCTCGTCGACGAGGAAGATCGATCGACTGGCGACGTCGCGCATCCCGCGAAACTCGAACGCGATGCCGAGCGCGTGCACAGCGTCGGCGTTCCAGTCCGAGAGCAGCGGGAAGTCGAGGCCGAGCACCTGCGACCACGCGATGTGCGTCCACGGCGAGTCGCGCGACACGCCGAAGACCATCAGCCCCGCCTCCTCGAACTCCGCGCTCCTGTCACGCAGGAGCTCGAGCTCGTTCGTTCAGGTCGCGGAGAAGTCGAAGAGGTAGAAGACGTAGATCGCGCGATGCCCGGCCGCCGCGGAGCGAAGGCCCATCGGCTCGCCCGGTCCGGCGAAGACGGTCGCGTCGGGCAGCGGCTCGCCGACTTCGATCATGCGCGCGACCCTAGCGGGTCATCACGAAGCAGGCGTCGTGCGACGAGCGGGCGACGCGCACGGTGCGCGAGCACGCGGCCGCGCGCGTCGGCGACGCAGAGCGTCCCGCGGTCGAGCGACGGCATCAGGATGAGGCCGCCGAACGCGTGCTGGACGTTGTACGAGCCGGTCGGAATCCGGCTCGTGCGCAGGAGCCGGCCGCTCGCGTCGTGGACGCGGAGCGTTCCGTCGTCTCCGCTCGTCACGAACGCGAGGCCGTTCAGGAAGGTGACGTGCTGCGGCGGCGCGTCGGCGACGAGGCGGCAGGGAACGACCTCGCGCGGTAGACGACGACGCTCGCGTGCCGCGCCGGACGTGACCCACGAGCGGCCGCCCGGCGCGAGTCCGACGTCGTGCGCGAGGAACGGAGGCGCGAAGCGGCCGAGGATTCGCGGCCTGCCGGAGACGTCGACGGTCGCGACACGCTTCGCCTTCGTGCCGAGTGCGACCCAGAGGAGCCGCCTCGAGGCGTCGTACGAGAGGTGGCGGGCGGGCCCGCCGAGCGCGAGCCGGCTGCGGACCGTCCCCGCGACGACGTCGACGACCGCGACGGTTCCGTCGCCCCAGTCGGTGACGAACGCGTGCCGTCCATCGTGGGCCGCGGCCGTGTAGCGCGGCTCCCGGAAGCCCTTGATCACGCGTCGAACGCGCAGCGTCGCCCCGTCGATCACGGAGAGCAGGCCGTGCTCGGTGTGCGCGACGAGCGCGAGGTTTCCGACCTGCTCGATGCTCCGTGGTCCCGCGGCGGTCGGCGATCTCGCGCAGCCGGCGTCCGGTCAGCAGCTCGACCGCGACCGACGTGCGATTCGAGATCCGCGGTGACGCAGCGACGGTCGGCGTCCCGCCGAGCCGGCGCGCGAACGCCTCCGGTGCGAGCGCGAGCGCGACGGCGCCGACGAGGAGCTGCAGCGGCGGTTCACGGGCAGCACCAGCCGGCGACGTGTGGTGGGCTCGCCGAGTCGAACTGCGCCCGCGACGTTCGCGACGGCGCGCACGCGGCGCGGGCCGGACGCTCGGACGAACAGCCACTGGTCGGCCTCGACCCATGCCGACGAGCAGCCAGCGGCCGTCGGGCGACCAGGTCGAGGCGGAGAACGTTCCGGTTCCCGAGAAGCGCACGCGGCCCGTCGACGAGCAGGTCGCTGCGTCCGCCGACGCGGCGGACCGATCGGCGAGGCGTCCGTCGCTCGCAATACGCCGCGTCGAGCACCGCCGGAGCGATTCGCTCGACGCTGGCTCGGCCGTTCGCGCCGGAGAGGAAGACGATCCGGTCGTGCCCGACGACGGCGAGCCGTTCGCCGCTGCGGCGACCAGACGAGCTGCCCGCGCGTCGGGCAGGGGCTGCGAGCGCCACTGCGTCCCCGGCGCGTCGATCGGGAACGTCTGCACGCGGTTGCTCGTGTCGAGGTAGCGTGAGCTCGAACCGCTTGCCGGGGCGCCAGACGGGCTGCACGGGCCCCGGCGCCGGTCCGCCTCCCGCGTCGACGTCTCGCTGCCCGTCGCCTCCGACGACGTGCAGCCGGCTGTCCGTGACGTACGCGATGCGCGTGTCCGTCCGCGAGCCCGCCCAGGCCGGGAACCGGACGTTCGGCCGCGACGAGCTTCCAGCGCGCGTCGCCGTCGGGCTCGAGCGCCGCGAGCTCGTTCTCCCGTGAGACGCGCGACGTACCGGCCGAACGGCGACCAGGACGCCGCGCCGTAGTCCCCGAGCCGGCGCTTCGATCCGTCGGCGGCGACGACCCATGCACCTGACTCCGACGTGACGAGCAGCCGTCCGCCCGCCGGGAAGGCGGAAGAGGCCCTCGTCCGCCGCCTCGACCCCGACCGCCCGGCGCACGCTGTCGATGACGGCGCGGCCGGGCGGGCTGAGCGCCGCGGCGACGACGGCGACGAGCGCCGCGGCGACCACGAGCGGCCTGACGAACGCGCGCCGCGGCGCGTGCGGCTCGCGCTCCGCGAAGGCCGCGCTCGCGAGCTGCCACGCACGCTCGCGCGCCTCGTGCTCGCCCGGGATCTCGATCCGCTCGAGCTCCCGCCTCACAGCTCCTCCTTCAGCGCGTCGAGCCCGCGCCGGAGCCGCGAGTTGACGGTCCCGCGCGGCAGCTCGAGCAGGTCGGCGATCTCGCCGGGCGTGTAGTCGAGCAGGTGGCGGAGGACGATCACCGCACGCTGCTCCGGCGGGAGGCGCGCGATCGCGGCCGCGAGCCCGTGCGGATCGCCCTCGGCCGCAGCGTGCCGCCAGCCGGCGACCGTCGACGCGAGCTCGGTCTCGCCGCGCAGCCGCCGCGCGCGGGCCCAGTCGATCGCGCGGTTGACGACGATGCGGTGCAGCCACGGCCCGAAGGGCCGGCGGCGGTCGAAGCGGTCGAGCGACCGGATCGCGGCGAGGAACGCCTCCTGCGCGATGTCCTCGGCGGCGGCTGCGTCGTGGGCGACGAGGTAGGCGGCGCGGAACGCCCGGGGCCAGTACGCACGGAAGAGGGCCTCGAGGTCCGAGGCCGACCCTGCCTGGGCGCCCCGCACCCAGGCGCGCTCGTCGCGGCCGGAGCGAGCCATCCCGCGCTGACGCTACGAAGGCCTGGCCTCGGGAGGTCCACGCCTCGGGATACGGGCGGGACCTTTTCGCAGGTCCCGGGCGTACCGATGAGCATGAAGAGCGCTCCTCGTGCTCGCGGCGTTGCTGGCGGTCCCGGCGCCGGCCGCGGCGGACGGGTGCCCGGCCTCGCAGTGCGGCACGACGGGCACTGCGCTCCCCGGCTCGCGCCACGTCTACGTGCGGCCGAACGGCCACGACGGGCCGCTCGTCGTCTACGACGTCGTCGCCCGGACTCGCGTGACGACGCTTCCACGAGGGGTCGCGTCCGCGGACGGGCGCGTACTTCGTCTCCGCCGCACGCGCGAGGGCCGGGACGACCGTGGCGCGGTACGCGCTCCCGTCCGGCCGGCTGCTCGGCGCGACGCGGGTTCCGGGACGGCTCTGGCTGCAGGCCGTGAGCGCCGACGGGCGGCGGGTCGATCCTCGGCGGCGCCGAGCCGGCGACTCGAGCACGCGGTTCGTCGTGCTCGACCGGTGATCGCGTCGCGCGGCGGGTCACGCTCCCGGGTGCGTACGAGAGCGAGACCCTCTCCCCGGACGGCACGAAGCTCTTCCTGATCCACTGGTTCGACGAGACAGGCTACGAGCTGAAGCTCTACGACTTCGCACGCCGCCGGCTCGGTCGCGACGCCGCACGCTCGAGGCCCGACGGGTCAGTCGAGAAGATGGTCGGGGCAAGCGTGGACCGGCGTCGCGACGCGCGACGGCCGCTGGCTGCTGACGCTCTACGTGAAGGGCGACGGCACCGCGTTCGTGCACGCGCTCGACCTCGTGGACGCGATCGGTCACTGCCTCGACGTGCCACGGACGCGCCGGCCCGCTCGAGATCGGCACTGCTGCGCTCGTCCTCTCGGCCGGACGAGTCGCGCCTGTACGTCGCAAACCCGCTGCTCGGGAGCGTGACGGCGATTGCGCTTCGCGGCCCGCGGGTGCTGCGGCACGACCGCGTTCCGCACGCCGCTCAGGCCCGGACGCGCTTCTCGTTCGGCATCGGGCCGACCGGCGCGGCGACGGGCAACACGATCGCGTTCTCGGGCAACCGGCTCGTGTGGCGCTACGACGCGCGGACCGGCAAGGTGCGCGGCCCGTTTCGCATCGGCTTCCCGTGTCGCCGGCGTCGGCTTCGCGCGCGGACGCGTCGTCGCCGTCGGGGGCGACGGCTCGATGCGCGCCGTTCCCGGCTAGGCAGCGACCGCCGCGACCTCTGTCGCGTCGGCGATCTCGCGCACGACCTCGACGATGTCGCGGTTCGCGTTGAAGACGCGCAGCTGACGGTCGGCGCCGTTCCCCCGGCCGAGGATGCCGCGGATCCCCTCGAGCTCGCGGTCCGCACCGAGCTCGCGCGCATGGGGCTCGAGGTCGCGGAGGCGGCGGCGGATCAGCTGCGCGACCGGCACGCGGTTCCGGCGTCCGGTGAGGAGGTCCATGACCGGCGCCTCGAGGCCGTAGCGCGCCGCGAGCCACTTGTTCTCCGTCGTGAGGATGCGATGGAACGAGGGGATCGGCTCGCGCCGGTCGTACATCTCCGAGTAGTGCTTGACGAGCGCCTGGCAGTACGCGGTGATCGCGACCGCGTCCTCGACCCGCGTCACGGCGTCGCAGATCCGCACCTCGACCGTGCCCCACTTCGGATGGAGCCGGATGTCCCACCAGATGTGCGTGTAGTCGGCGATGCAGCCGGTCTTCTCGAGCTGGCCGACGACCTCGGCGTAGTCGGCGTAGTCCTTGAACCGCGGCGGCGGGCCCGAGCGCGGGAACGCGGCGAAGACCATCTGGCGCGACGACGAGAGGCCGGTCGGCTCGCCGCGCCAGAACGGTGAGCTGGCGGAGAGCGCGAGCAGCGTCGGGAGCTCGACGAGCAGCCCGTTCACGATCTGGATCGCCTTCTCCGCGTCGTCCACCGCGACGTGGACGTGCATGCCGAAGATCAGCTCGCGCCGGGCGACGTACTGGAGCTGGTCGACGAGGTTGCGGTAGCGGTCGCGCGCGGTGATCCGCTGGCGCTCGAACAGCGAGAACGGGTGCGTGCCCGCCGAGCCGACGCGGAGCCCCTTCTGGCGGGCGACGTCGACGACGTACCCGCGGAGCTTGCGCAGCTCCTGGTCGACGTCGGCCGCCGTGCGGCAGATCGGCGTTGCGATCTCGAGCACGGACTGCATGAGCTCCGGGTTGATCCGGTCCTCGAGCTCGTGTCCCGACACGGCGGCGAGCACGGTGTCGATGTGCTGGACGAGGTCGTACGTCTCCTCGTCGAGCAGCATGTACTCCTCCTCGACACCGAGCGTGTACGGATCGCTCTGGCCGAACTTGTGGTCGAGCACGCTGCCGCCGGGCGCGAAGCTCTTCCCGGTGATCGTCGCGGGGTAGATCTGCTTCACGCGAGCATCGCCTCGGCTTCGATCTCGACGTGCCAGCGGTCGTCCAGGAGCTTCGTGACGACGGCCGTCGACGCGGGACGGACGTCGCCGAAGACTTCTGCGTGCGCACGGGCCACGCCCTCGAACGCGTCGGTGCTCGTGAGGTAGATGCGGGTTCGAACCACGTCGTCGGGTCGCGCGCCGGCTTCCTCGAGCGCGGCCACGATGATCTCGAGGCAGCGGCGCGCCTGCGCGTACGGGTCGTCGGGGAGCTCCTGGCCGTCGGGCATCACCGGCGCGGTCCCGCCGACGAAGACGTGCTTCCCGACGACGACCGCGCGCGAGAAGCCGACGATCGGCTCGTACGGCGATCCGGACGAGATGCGGCGGCGCTCCACGCGTCTAGTATCGCCGCGCGTGGAGGCGCTGTTGCAAGTCGAGGCGTGGTCGCCCGAGCACGTCGCGGCGGGGGTCGTCGAGCCGGACGGCATCCGCGCGTGGCACGGGGACGAGGCGCGCGAGTACCGCTGGGCGTCGATCACGAAGCCGGTGGCCGCGCTCGCGACGCTCGTCGCGGCGGAGGAGGGGGTCGTCGACCTCGACGAGGAGGCCGGGCCGCCCGGGTCGACCGTGCGCCACCTGCTCTCGCACGCGTCCGGGCTCCCGTTCGACGGGACGGTGCCGATCGCGTCGCCCGGCGAGCGGCGGATCTACTCGAACGCCGGGTTCGAGGTGCTCGCGCAGCACCTCGAGCGTCGCGCCGAGATGCCGTTCGCGGAGTATCTGAGCGCGGCGGTGCTCGAGCCGCTCGAGTTCTCCGGCGAGCTGCGCGGCTCCCCGGCCTCGGGGCTGTACGGGACGCTCCTCGACCTGCTCGAGCTGGGCCGGGAGTTCCTGCGGCCGACGCTCGTCTCGGAGGAGACGCTCGCGGAGGCGACGTCGGTCGCGTTCCCGGGCCTCGTCGGCGTGCTCCCGGACTTCGGGCGGATGGACCCGAACGACTGGGGGCTCGGCGTCGAGCTCCGCGACTCGAAGTCGCCCCACTGGACGGGCACGCGCAACTCGCCGCGGACGTTCGGCCACTTCGGCGGGAGCGGGACGTTCCTCTGGGTCGACCCGGATGCGCGGCTCGCGCTCGCGGTCCTCACCGACCGCGACTTCGACGACTGGTCCGACGAGGCGAAGACGGTCTGGCCGGCGCTGTCCGACGCGGTGCTGGCCGAAGCCGCGAGCTGATCTACGACCCGCGCTCGGGCTCGTCTGCTGCGAACACCGGCCGAACGAACTCGTCGAACGTCGCCTTGTCGCAGCTGGCGACCGTCGCCGGCGTGACCGCACGGACCGACGCCGTCCGTGGCATGTCCATCGCGAGCGCCACCTCGCCGAAGTAGTCGCCGGGCTTCAGCATCGTCCGCTGTCCGCGGCCCGCCTGCGTCACCTCGAGCATCCCGCTCAGCACGACGTAGAACCGCTCGCCGGGCTCGCCCTCGATCACGACCGTCTTGCCCGGCTGGACGTTCTCGCGCTTCATCCGCGACGCGAGGTCGCCGAGCCGGTCGCCCGGCATTGACGCGAGCAGCGCGATGCGCGAGAACTCGTTCGCCGCGATCGGGCTCACGAGTCGTTCTCCGAGGCTTCGGGCTCTTCGCTCATGCTCGTATCCTGCCTCGACGTGGCCGAGCTCGCTTCGTGGAGACACTGCCCGCGCTGCGGCGCGTCGATCGAGCCGCTCGACGGCGGCGCCCGCGTCGAGTGCCCGAACTGCGGCTTCAGGCACTACGCGAGCTCGAAGCCGACGGCGTCGGGCCTCGTGCTCGACGCCGGCCGCATCCTGCTCGCGCGCCGGGCGATCGAGCCCGACGAGGGCAAATGGGATCTCCCCGGCGGCTTCCTGCAGGAAGGGGAGGATCCGCGCGATGCGCTCGTCCGCGAGCTCGAGGAGGAGACGAGCATGCACGTCGAGCCCGTCGAGTTCTTCGACGTCGTCGTCGACCGCTACGGCGAGGACGAGGACGCGCAGTACACGCTCAACCTCTACTGGACGTGCCGCGTCGTCAGCGGCGAGCCGACCCCGGCCGACGACGTCGCCGAGCTCAGGTGGTTCGGGCGCGACGAGCTGCCGCCTTCCGACGAGCTCGCCTTCCGCAACAACGAGCAGATCCTCTCACGCTGGCGGAACGAGAACCCGTAGCGCGCGCGGCTCGATGCTGAACTCGATCGGCGTCTGCAGGCGCGCGGGCTCGCCGTCGATCGCCGCCCGCAGCGACGCGCGCCCCGCGCTCACCTCGAACCGCTCGCCGCTCCGCTCGTCCCAGTGCGCCTCGAGGATGCCCGTCGCGACGTAGAGGTACAGCCGCCCCTCGTCGAGCCGCTCACGCTCGCCGACGGAGAGCAGGTCGAGGTTGTACGCGTTGTTCGCGACGAGCACGACGCGGGCGCGCACCGGCTCACCGTCCACGAGGAGCCCGCGCGCCGAGTAGTGGCGCAACGCGATCAGGATCGCCCGCGCACGCGCGAGCACCTCCCGTCGCCGCCGATGCTTCTCACGCTCGTGGACGAGCTGCGCGTACATCCCGAGCGAGACGTTGTTCAGGAACGGGCGACCGCCCGCGCGGCCGAAGTCCACGCGGCGCTCGCGGCCCGCAAACGCATCGAGCGCTGCGATCGGGTCGTCGCGGTCGAGCCCGAGGTCCCGCGCGAAGTGGTTCCGGGTCCCGAACGGCACGCACACGAAGGGCAGGCCGCGCTCGATCGCCACGGCGGCCACCGAAGCCAGGGAACCGTCGCCCCCGGCCATCCCGAGCGCGTCCGCGGAGGCTCCGCGCGCGACCTCCTCGAGGTCCTCGCCCTCCCGAAGGAGGTGCACCTCGATCCCCCGGGCACGGGCCGCGTCCGCGAGCTCCTCGGCGGTCGGACGGTCGCTTCCCGAGCGGGGATTCACGATCAGGAAGCCCGCCACCGGGCAGGACGTTATAGGCCTGCAGGCCCGCAAAATGAGCCGAACGGCCCATGGCGGTACCGGGAAACCCGGCCGATCATGAGCCAATGAGCGAACGCGGCCTTCATTCGATCGCGGACGACCTCTCGGACACCTGGCTCGAGGACTGGGCCGGCGCCGGGGTCGCCGAGATCGAGGCATACCTGGCGAAGCACGCCGCCTTCTTCGCCTTCCTCCAGATCCAGGACTCGTAGCACCCGACCGGCGCGCCCCTTACGATCCCGCCACGGGATCGTGAAAGGAGCTGCCGTGGATCTGTTCGAGCGTCTCGAGGCGGTCGCCGACCGCTGGAACGTGCTGCGCCATCCCTTCTACCGCCGGTGGGAGTGCGGAGAGCTCACGCGCGAAGAGCTCGCGTACTACGCAGGCGAGTACCGCCACGCCGTCGTCGCCCTCGCCGGGCTCGCCCGGTCGGCGTCCGACGCGGGACACGCCGCAGAGGAGGCTGCGCACGTCGACCTCTGGGACGACTTCGCGAACGCGCTCGACGCCGACCTCGACCGGGCGCCGCGCACGGAGACGACCGCGTGCGTCGACGCGTGGACCGGCACCGGCGCCGAGGGCGCGGCCGCGCTCTTCGCGATCGAGTCGGCCCAGCCCGACATCTCGCGCACGAAGCTCGAGGGTCTCACCCGCTGGTACGGCTTCGAGCCGAACACGAAGGGCACGCGCTACTTCGAGCTGCACGCAGAGCGCGACCACGAGCACGCCGAGCTCTCGAGGCGCGTCCTCGAGCGGGCCGACGCCGCCGACGAGGACGGCATCGTCGACGCGGCCGAGCGCGCGCTCCGGGCGAACTGGGTGCTGCTCGACGGCGTGGAGCGGTTCGCCGGGTCACGGACGTGACCAACCGACGGGAAGACCGCGGCTTCGAAGTCGACTACCTCTGGCACGGCCTACCAGGGCACCCGATCCACCCGCCGCTCACCGACATCACGATCGGGACGTACACCTTCGCCCTCGTCGCTGCGACCGCCGACATCGCGGGCATCTCGACGCACGCGGCGACGCACGCGTGGTGGCTCGGGATCGTCTTCGGCCTGATCGTCACGCTCGCGACAGCCTTCACCGGGTTCGTGGACTGGCTGCGGATCGAGACCGGCACGCCGGTCTGGCGAACGGCGACGGCGCACATGATCGCGATGCTGCTCGCGAGCGCGGTCTTCCTCGCCGCCGCGATCGCCGGCAAGAACTCGTTCGACGCCGGCAACGTGGAGACCGGCCCATACGTCCTCACGGTCGTGGCGTTCCTGCTCCTGACGGTCGGCGGCTGGCTCGGCGGGAGCGTCGTCTTCACGCACGGGATGCGGGTCCTCAAGCTGCTGGACGAGCCCGCGCGGAAGGCCGCCGCCCCGATCCCGACCCCGGAAAAGAAAGAGGCCGAGGGCGACTAGCGCCCTCGGCCTCGGAAGCCCCTAAGCCCTAGGCCTCGGCTTCGACCTCGACGAGACCGAGCGAGCGCTCGAGCGCGCCTTTCGGCTGCGCTCCGATCGCGGCCGCTGCCGGCTCGCCGTCCTTGAACATCACGATCGTCGGGATCGAGACGATCCCGTACCGCGTCGCGATGTCCTGCTCCTCGTCGATGTTCAGCTTCACGACCCTGAGCTCGTCCTTCCGCTCGTCCGCGATCTTCTCGAGGATCGGCGCGACGGCGTGGCAGGGGCCACACCACTCGGCCCAGAAGTCGACGATCACGGGCTGCTCGCTCTGGAGGACCTCCTGCTCGAAGGTCTGGGTTGTCACTGAGTCCAAGTGCGTCCTTTCTCGATTGTCCTACGCCTATTCAAACGCAAGCGCAGGACGCGTTGTTCCCGTCCGGGGCGGGCCCTAACGCCCGGCCTACAATCGAAGCATGCCGCCGTTCCAGCCGCTTCCAGCCGTCCCAGACAACAACGCCCTCGAGCTCGAGGTGCTCGAGCGGTGGGAGGAGGAAGGCACCGTTCGAGCAGCTCCGCGACCGGAACCGCGGCGGCCCGAAGTGGTCGTTCATCGACGGCCCGGTCACGGCGAACAAGAAGCTCGGCGCTCCACACGGCGTGGGGCCGGACGCTGAAGGACGTCTTCCAGCGCTACAAGGCGCTCCAGGGCTTCGACCAGCGCTACCAGAACGGTTTCGACTGCCAGGGCCTCTGGATCGAGGTCGGGCGTCGAGAAGCAGCTCGGGCTGAACTCGAAGCGCGAGATCGAGGAGTACGGGCTCGCCGAGTTCGCGCGGCGCTGCCGCGAGGTCGTCGCGTGGTCGGCGAACGAGCTGTGGCGAGGCTCGAAGCGCCTCGGGCAGTGGATGGACTGGGGCAACGACTACTTCACCTTCAGCGACACGAACATCGAGTACATCTGGCGGTTCCTGAAGACCGTCCACGAGCGCGGTTGGCTTTACCTCGGCCATCGCTCGACCGAGTGGTGCCCGCGCTGCGGGACGTCGCTGTCACAGCATGAGCTCTCGCAGTCTGGCGTCTACCAGGAGCGCGCCGACCCATCGCTCTTCGTGCGCTTCCCTCTGATCGACCGGCACGGCGAGGCGCTCGTGATCTGGACGACGACGCCGTGGACGCTGCCGGCGAACGTCGCGGCGGCGGTGAAGCCCGACGCCGAGTACGGCCTGCGGGAAAACGGCGAGTGGGTCGCGGTGGGGCGCTACCCCGACGACACGTTCACGAAGACTGTGCGAGGCGAGGAGCTCGTCGGCCTGCGCTACGTTGGCCCGTTCGACACGCTCCCGCCCGGAGCCGCGGTCGAGCACCGCGTAATCCCGTGGGACGAGGTCACGCTCGACCATGGGACGGGCATCGTCCACATCGCGCCGGGCGCCGGCGCGGAGGACTTCGAGCTCTCGAAGGTCCACGACCTACCGGTGCTGATGCCGGTCGACGAAGGCGGGCGCTTCTACGACGACTACGGCTGGCTCCACCGCCTCGGGACCGCCGAGGCCGCGGACCAGATCGTCGGCGACCTGAAGGAGCGCGGGCTCCTGTGTCGAGGCCGGCCTGTACGAGCACTCCTACCCACACTGCTGGCGCTGCGACACGCCGCTGATCTTCCGCATCGCGGACGACTGGTTCATCGCGGTCGACGAGATCCGGCCGAAGCTGCTCGAGGCGAACGCGACCGTCGACTGGACGCCCGAGTACATGGGCAAGCGTATGGACGACTGGCTTCGCAACATGGGCGACTGGAACATCTCGCGCCGACGCTTCTACGGCCTGCCGCTCCCGATCTACCGCTGCGCGTGTGGGCACGTGACCCTCGTCGGCTCGAAGGCGGAGCTCGAGGAGCGCGCCGTGCGCGGCTTCGACCGGCTCGAGGAGCTCCATCGTCCGTGGGTCGACGAGGTCGTCATCGCCTGCGAGTCGTGCGGCGACGAGGTGACGCGGATCCCAGAGGTCGGCGACGTCTGGCTCGACGCGGGAATCGTCCCGTTCTCCACGCTCGGCTGGCAGAACCCGGAGTGGATCCCAGCAGGGCTACGCGACGGGCGCCGCGAAGGGGCTGACGACCGCTGACCTGCCCGACCACGCGTACTGGGAGAAGTGGTTCCCGGCCGACTGGGTAT
This sequence comes from uncultured Actinomycetes bacterium, assembly GCA_963737405.1. Taxonomy (GTDB): domain Bacteria; phylum Actinomycetota; class Thermoleophilia; order Gaiellales; family Gaiellaceae; genus JACCTU01. Next base: position 89,017 of record CAVTSL010000005.1, on the reverse strand, counting down.
CGGAGATGCGCGAGCAGATCCGGCTCTGGTTCTACTCGCAGCTCTTCATGTCGGTCGTCCTCGTCGGCCGATCGCCGTTCCGGTCGCGTGCTCGGCTACGAGAAGATGCTCGACGAGCGAGGCCGGGAGATGCACGGCTCGTGGGGCAACATGATCGAGGCGGAGGAGGCGTTCGAGCGCATCGGCGCCGACGTGATGCGCTGGCAGTTCTGCGCGCAACCGCCGGACCGGAACCTGCTCTTCGGGTTCGGACCCGCGCGCGAGATCAAGCGCCGGCTGCTGACGCTCTGGAACTCGATCCGCTTCCTTGTCGACTACGGGAACATCGAAGACTTCCGGCCGCACTACGAGGATCTCGACGGCGGCCCGGACGGCGAGCTGCGGCCGCTCGACCGATGGCTCGTCTCGCGCACGAACAAGCTCGTCGCCGAGGCGACGGAGGCGCTCGAGGACCAGCTGACGTACCGCCTCATGGACGCGTTCGAGGCGTTCGTCGAGGACCTCTCGAACTGGTACATCCGCCGCTCGCGCCGGCGCTTCTGGGACGGCGACGAGGTGGCTCTGCGGACGCTCTGGTACGCGGTCGTCCAGTCGCCTTCGCGTCGTCTCCCCGGTCATGCCGTTCGTCACCGACCACCTCTGGCGCAACCTCGCCGCGCCCTTCGGCGCGCCTGCCTCGATCCACCTCGCTACCTGGCCGGAGCCCGGCGAGGTCGACGAGGAGCTGCTCGCCGAGGTCGCCGCAGTCCGCCGGGTCGTCGAGCTCGGGCGACAGGCGCGGTCGACGTCGGGGATCAAGCTCCGGCAGCCGCTGCGGCGGCTCGTCGTCCAGGGGCTCGAGCTGACGGACGGCCACGTCGACGAGATCGCGGACGAGCTCCGGGTGAAGGAGGTCGAGTTCGGCGAGGTCGAGGCGACGGAGCTCAACGTCAGGCCGAACCTGCCCGTGCTCGGGCCGAAGCTCGGGCGAGAGCTCGGCGCGGTGCGCGCCGCACTTCAGGCAGGCGAGTTCGAGGAGCTCGACGGCGGGCGCTTCCGCGCGGCCGGGCACGAGCTCGCGCCGGACGAGGTGCTCGTCGAGCGCCGCGGGCTCGAAGGCTGGGCGGTCGCGGCCGACGACGGGCTGACCGTCGCGCTCGACACGTCGGTCGACGCCGACCTCGAGCTCGAAGGCCGCGGCTTCGACCTCATCCACCGGCTGAACTCGATGCGCAAGGACTGCGGGGCTCGAGCTCACCGACCGGATCGCCGTGCGACTGCCGCGCACGTTCGCCGACCTGGTCGAGCGTCACGGCGACTGGATCGCGCGCGAGGTGCTCGCGACGAGCGTCGAGCTCTCCGACGTCGACGAGCCGGAGATCGGGAAGGCGTGAAGACGCGCTGCGGATGGGTGCCGCAGGGGGTGCCCGAGTACATCGCGTACCACGACGAGGAGTGGGGGCTGCCGCTGCGCGACGACCGGCAGCTGTTCGAGCTCCTGACGCTCGAGGGCGCGCAGGCCGGTCTCTCGTGGCTGACGATCCTCCGCAAGCGCGACGGCTACCGGAAGGCGTTCGACGACTTCGACGCGGCCAAGGTCGCCCGCTACACGCCGAAGCGGATCGAGAAGCTCCTCGCCGACCCGGCCATCGTCCGCAACCGGCTGAAGGTCGAGTCGACGGTCGACAACGCGCGGCGGATCGTCGAGCTCGACGTCTCGCTCTCGGAGCTCCTCTGGTCGTTCGTCGACGGTGAGCCCAAGGTGAACCGGTTCCGCACCGTGAAGGAGGTCCCGGCCGAGACTGCCGAGTCGAAGGCGATGAGCAAGGAGCTCAAGCGCCGCGGGTTCCGCTTCGTCGGGCCGACGGTCTGCTACGCGTTCATGCAGTCGGCGGGCCTCGTCAACGACCACACCGTCGACTGCTTCCGCTACGCCGAAGTTTAGGAGGCTGCGGCGGGACAGGTGCTGAGCCGCCGGGCCGCGCTGGGCGGCGCGATGCGGCGTCCTCAGTCGCGCCCGTATCCAGCGGATACGCGCGCTCCCTGCGTCCTTGCCTCGCACCACCCATCGCACCCCGGCAACGAGACCTGCCCCGCCACAGACTCCTAGTCCCCCGCGACGAAGAAGACCCAGCGCCCGTCCGGCCGGATGCCGGCGCGCCAGCCGAGGTAGCCGACACCGTCCGCCTCGGTCGCGGTCAGGCCGGCCTTGCGCAGCAGGTCGCGCTCGTACTCCGACATCTCGCCGGGCCCCTTGTCGTAGGCGAACGGCCAGACGTAGATGCCCTGCGAGAGCACGTACGGCAGCCGCAGGACCTTCGCGAGCGCGTCGATCGGGTCGGTGCCGCTCCGCTCCTTCTCCGCCCGCCAGAACGCGATCGGTCCGCCGGGGACGTTCTCACCGAACGTGTAGCGGAACTCCTTCTCGTCGATGAGCGCGCGCAGCGCGTCCTCGTCGTGCGCCTCCGCGGCCGCGAGCAGTGCAGTGTGCGTCTGCTCGACGGGCAGCGGGAGCCCGCTGACCGCCTGCGCCTGCGGCGCGAACAGCCGCATCGTCTGCGCTGCGCGATCGACGACGTCGCGGTGGCGGATGCGGTCTCCGGGCGGCGCGCTGGTCGTCACGAGCACGGGCGGCCCGGCGGCACGCCTGATCACGTAGCCGTACGTGGTCGTTCCCTCGTCCTCGAGCCCTTCGCCCGTCGAGACGAGCTGGAGCCGGAACGCGCGCTTGCCGCCGATCGTCACCTGCTCGCGGATCTCGGTCTCGGCGAAGCGCCTGTCGATCAGACCCGCGACCACGTCGTCGAACGGCTGCTGCGCGACGTCCACGCGAAGCGCCGTCCCGCCGAAGTCGGAGCTCTGCGGAACGGTGAACGGCTCGGGGTCGAAGAACCGGCAGGCGACCGCGCCTCGCGCGCTGTGCCAGTCCGAGGGGTACTCGACGTCGAAGCCGCCCGCGGTGTCGACGCAGTGGCTCCAGGCCCGGGGTTCCAGATGCTGCGAGTCGCGCAGCAGGTAGCCGCCCGCGGCAGCGAAGAACGCGAGCGCGATCGCGCCGAGGATCGCGATGGCCGTCTTCAGGACTGGGACTCGGCCAGAGCGAGCTCTCGCCGGAGCTCGACGGGGAGACGGAACTCGACGTCCTCGTCGACGAGGCGATAGGGCGAGACGTCGTCGACGCCCCGCTCGCGGAACCAGTCGCAGACGCGCGTGACGAGCTTCTCCGGCGCCGACGCGCCCGACGTGACGCCGACCGTCTCGACGCCGTCGAGCCAGTCCTCGTCGATGTCGGTCTCGTCGTCGATCAGGTGCGCCGCGACCCCGTTCGCGCGCGCGACCTCGACGAGCCGATTCGAGTTCGACGAGTTCCGGGAGCCGATCACGAGCAGCAGCTCGATCTCGCCGAGCATCTCCTTCACCGCCCACTGGCGGTTGGACGTCGCGTAGCAGATGTCCTCACGCTTGGGCGCATAGATCGACGGAAAGCGCCGGCGGAGCACCTTGATCACGTCGCCCGTCTCGTCCACGGAGAGGGTCGTCTGGGTGATGTACGCGAGCTTCGCGTCGGCGGGCAGGTCGAGCGCCTCCGCGTCCTCGACGGACTCGATCAGGATCGTCGACTCCGGGGCCTCGCCCATCGTCCCCTCGACCTCCTCGTGGCCGGCGTGGCCGATGAGGACCACCGTGTACCCCTCGGCCGCGTAGCGCCGCGCCTGGACGTGGACTTTCGTCACGAGCGGGCAGGTCGCGTCGATCGTGTTCAGCCCGCGGAGGGCGGCGTTCTCGTGGACCACGGGGGCCACGCCGTGCGCCGAGAAGACGATCGTCGCGCCCTCGGGCGCCTCCTGCTCGCTCTCGACGAAGATCGCGCCGCGCGCCTCCAGCTCACGGACGACGTGGGCGTTGTGGACGATCTGCTTGCGGACGTAGATCGGGGCGCCGTAGTGCTCGAGCGCCAGCTCGACCGTGTCGACGGCCCGTTCGACTCCGGCGCAGTAGCCGCGGGGGGACGCCAGGAGGACGCGCTTCGGCATCGTCCGGATCGTAGCCACGACCTGAAAAGAGGAAATGAAAAGGCCGGCTGCTTCGGGGGGGTCGGTGCAGCCGGCCTCTTCAGAGTGCTCACCGCGGACTCAAGGCCAGGTGGCCGCGGTTCGCATCGCCCAGTGACTGAGAAGCTAGCGGCCGCGTGTTCCCGGGACAATGGGCCGTTCGGCCCATCTTTTGAAGCTGGAGGAACGATCGTCAACGCCGGGAAACCGGCGAAAACGGTGATTCGCCTTCCCTATCATCTGCCTCCAGCCCAGTGACAGCCGAGCAGCAGGCCATCTATCTCAACGCAGTCCCCCTGCTCGTGCTCGGCGCGGCCTACGTCGCCGCGGGCCTCTCGCTCGTCCCGGTCCTCGTCCGCTCGCGGGGGGCGCTCCGTGAGCTCGAGCTGGCGCTCGCACTCGTCTTCCCGTGCGGGGGCATCGCGGCGATCGTCTTCGGCGCCCTCGTCCTCCGGGACGGGGAGCCCGTCGGGGGGAGCGGCTGGCCCGGCTTCGTGGCGATCCTGCTCGCCCTCGTTCCCGTGGTCGCGTTCTTCGTCCGCTTCCGGGAGCGGACGCTCATCCTCACGGCACCGGGCATCGCACGCGCCGCAGAAGAGCTCGGGCGGCTGCGGAGCGCGGAGTCGGTCGAGGAGGCGGCCCGTGCCGTCGCCGACCGGGCGCGGGAGCTCGCGCACGTCGAGGTCGCAGCCGTGGCGCTGATCGACGAGGCCACCCGGACCGCCCAGGGGCTCACGATGATCGACCGGGGTGAGGAGGTCGACTGGTTCCGCGAGGTGCGGCTCGATCTCGACCGCGAGCCGTCCGGGATCGCCAGCGCCTACCACGACGCGGCCGCCTTCGCGGTCTACGACGCCCACGCCTCGAAGCGGGTCAGTCAGCGCCTCGTCGAGCGGAGCGGCGTCGAGAGCGTGGCGTACGTGCCGATGCTCGCGGCCCAGCAGGTCGTCGGCGTGATCGTCGCCGGCTCCGTCGGCCGGAAGCACGCGTTCGACAGCGACGAGCTCGCCCGGCTGCAGGCGCTCGCCGCGGAGGCCGGCCCCGTCCTCGAGCGGCTTCGGGCGCGGCCACAGGGGCCGCGCGAGGTCGCGGTCGCCCGCCTCGCGGAGCAGGTCCGGACGGACGCCGATCTGGACGCCGTCCTCGCCGGGACGATGAAGGAGGTCGCGACGGCCCTCGACGCCGACAGGTGCTTCGTGCGGCTCGGCGATCCCGACAGTGACGTGACGCTCAAGGCGCAGTGGTTCGCCGCCGGGCTCGAGCCGCTCGACGGCTCGAACATCGCCCGCCTTGCCGCCTCGAACCTCGCGATGCGCCGCAAGACGACGGTCGCGATCTCGGACGTCGCGACCTCGTCCGCGCTGCGCGACAGCCCCGCCGGGGGCACGCAGGGGCTTCTCGAGCTCGGCTCCCGCGCCGTGCTCGCCACCCCGATCGTCGTCTTCGGGGAGCTCATCGGCGTCCTCGCCGTCCACCGCACGACGCCCGGCGTGTGGTCCGACGCCGACGTCTCGTTCCTGGAGGCGCTCGCCGGCGAGCTCGGCCTCGGGATCCACACCGCGCAGCTGATCGTCGAGAACGAGCGCCAGCTCGAGATCCAGCGCGGCTTCTACCGGATCGCGACCATCCTCGGCCAGCCGCTCTCGCTCGCCGAGACGCTCGACGCGCTTGCACAGGCGGCCGGTGAGGCGTTCGGAGGCGTCTTCTCGGCGGTCGTCATGCCGCGCGCCGGCGCGCTGCACGTCGCCGGAGCACACGAGCTTCCGGACCCGCTGCGCGCCGCGCTCGAGGAAGGGCTTGCCGAGGAAAGCGACGCGCTCACGCTCGCGTCGTCGGAGCGGCGGATCCTCGCCTCGCGTGCGGTGGCCGGCGACGAGCGGTTCTCGGCCCGCTGGCGCAGCCTCGGCCCGGCGTGGGGGTTCGAGTCGCTCCTCGTCGCCCCGCTCGAGTCGCGCGAGGACACCGCGGGGCTCGTGCTCGTGTTCTTCGGCGAGGAGCGGACGCTCCGCGACGACGACGTCGAGCTCGCCCGCCACCTCGCCGGCGCAGGCCGAGGCGCGCTCGAACGGAGCGCGCTCTTCGAGGCCGAGCGCACGTCGCGCTCGCTCGCGCAGCAGCTGGCACGGACCGGCAGCGTGCTCGCGACCGAGCTCGACCCCGCGGCGGTGCTGGACGAGGTCGTCGAGCAGGCGCCTGCGCTGCTCGGTGCCGACGCCTGCGCGATCCGGGTCGTCGACGCCGGAGACCTCGTCGTCACAGCCGTTGCGGGCGTCGACGCCGAGACCGCCCTCGGAGTCCGCAACGATGCGGCCGGCCCGCTCTCGGGCGAGGTCGCCCAGTCGCGCCTGCCGGTCGCCGTGGCGGACGCCGGATCCGACCCCGTGCTCTTCGCATCCGACGTGCTCCTCCCGGCCGGCTTCACCGCCTACCTCGGCGTGCCGCTCGTCGGGCCGGAGGGCGCGCTGCACGGCGTGATGTCGGTCTACGGGCGTCACCCTCGCGCCTGGCGGCCGGAGGAGACCGAGGCGCTCGTCGCGCTCGCGGTGAACACCTCGGCGGCGCTCTCGAACGCCGAGCTCTACCAGCGGGTCGCGCTCGAGAAGGAGCGGAGCGCCGCGATCCTCGAGAACATCGGCGACGGGATCGTCGCGGTCGACCGCGAGGGCGACGTCGTGCTCTGGAACCGCGCGGCCGAGGCGGCGACCGGCGTTCCTGCGGGCGAAGCCCTCGGGCGAGACCCGCAGCAGATCCTCGGTCGGAGCCTCTCCGGCTCGACGCTCGTGCCGATCCGACGGGGTGGGGGCGAGACCTGGCTCTCGGTGACCGAGGCGACGATGCGCGATCCGGCCGGCGTCGTCTCGGGCCGGATCTTCGCGTTCCGGGACATCTCGGCCGACCGGTTCGTCGAGGAGATGAAGACGGAGTTCGTCTCGACGGTCTCGCACGAGCTCCGCGGCCCGCTGACCTCGATCTATGGCTTCGCCGAGACGCTGCTCCGTGAGGACGTGGCCTTCGGGGACGAGGAGCGCAAGACGTTCCTCAGCTACATCACGTCCGAGTCCGAGCGGCTGACGCGGATCGTCGACGCCCTTCTGAGCGTCGCGCGGCTCGACACGGGCGACCTCCAGGTCAACCTCGCGGCGACGGACGTGCAGCCGCTCGTCAACGACGTGGTCTCGTCCGCGCGGGAGAACGGCGGCGGCGGACACCGTTTCGTGTTGGATCTCCCGACGGAACCGCTCGCAGCAGAGGCCGACGCTGAGAAACTTCGCCAGGTGCTCTCACATCTCCTCGACAACGCCGTCAAGTATTCGCCCGAAGGGGGCCGCGTGACCGTCGCCGCGCGTCGCAAGAGCGACACCGTCGAGTTCCACGTCGCCGACGAGGGGCACGGGATCCCCGCTGTCGAGCGCGAGCGGATCTTCCGGAAGTTCTATCGGGCAGACGCCGAGCGGGGCGGGACCGGGCTCGGCCTCTTCCTCGCGCAGGGTCTCGTGAATGCGATGGGCGGAAGGATCTGGGTCGAGTCCGCCGAAGGCGAGGGCTCTCGGTTCACGTTCGAGCTTCCGGTGGCCCGGGTACTCGCGGGTGGATCCGGCCCCTCATGACCAGAGTGCTCGTAATCGACGATGAGGCTCCCATCCGGCTGCTCTGCCGGGTGAACCTCGAGGCCGAGGGCATGCAGGTGTCCGAGGCGGCCGACGGGCCGAGCGGCCTCGAGAAGGCTCGCGCAGAGAAGCCCGACGTGATCCTGCTCGACGTGATGATGCCGGGGCTCGACGGCTGGCGGGTCGCGGAGCAGCTGATCGACGACCCGAGCACGCGCGGCATCCCGATCGTCTTCCTGACCGCGCGCGCGGAGTTCCGCGACCGCGCGAAGGGTCTCGACATCGGCGGGGTCGACTACATCACGAAGCCGTTCAACCCGCTCGAGCTCGCGCCGCTCGTCCGCGACCTGCTCGACCGGATCGATCGAGGCGAGCGCGACCAGCTCCGCCACGAGAAGCTCGCGGACCTTCGCGCGCTGATGGAGGAGTAGACCCCGCTAGCCCGCGAAGTCGGCGGTGACGACCGCCGCGCTGCCGTATCCGGCGAACGCTCCGACGCGCCGGCCGATCCCGATCCGGCGGAACGTCGGGCGGAGCAGGTTCGCGCGATGTCCCGGGCTCGCCATCCACATCTGCACGATCCTCGTCGCGCTCGCGCTCGACCCCGTCGCCCACGCGAGGTTCTCGCCGTACATCGGGCCCTTGACGCCGAACCGGACGAGCCTCCCGCGAACGTCGCCGTGCGCGAACGTGCCGGTGCGGAGCATCTCGCTCGACTTCGCACGGGCCGCGCGCTCGAGCCGGAGGTCGAGCCGCAGCGGCGCAAGCCCGTACGGCGCGCGCGCCTGGTTGACCGCGCGGATCAGCTCGGCCTCGGGGACCGTCGGGCGAGCCGGTGCGGGCGCGGCCGCGACGCACGCCAGCAGGAGCGCTCCGAGGACGCCGGCGAGACGCGTCGCACGCGACATGCGCGGGCAGGCTACGGCATTCCGCGGACGCCGGCAAAGCCCATTTGGCCATGGCTCGCGTGGAGAGTTGTCCGACGAGACAACTACTCTGGGCGGATGCGCCGGTGTCGCCGCTGCCTCGTCGTGAAGCCGCTGGATCAGTTCCATCGATTCCGGGGCGGCCACCAGTCGTGGTGCAAAGACTGCCGCCGGATCTACGACCGCGCCTATCACGAGCGAACACGGGACGTGAGGCTTCGGCAGAAACGGGAGTGGGCCGCCGCGCTCTACGCCTGGTACCACGAGCTCAAGAGCCACCCGTGCGCCGACTGCGGCCGGCGCTTCCACCACGCAGCCATGACGTTCGACCATCTCCCCGGCGTCGAGAAGGTCGACGAGGTCAGCAACCTCGTTCGCCGTCGGCAAAAACGGGCGGCCATCCTCGAAGTGGAGAAGTGCGAGCTCGTCTGCGCGAACTGTCACGCTGTACGCTCATATGAACGACGTCGGGGTGTAGCTCAGCCTGGTCAGAGCGCTGCGTTTGGGACGCAGAGGATCGCCGGTTCGAATCCGGCCGCCCCGATTCACCCGACCGTCTACGCCTGCTCTCGCGCGAAGAGCGCGAAGTAGTACGCGAACACCGCGAAGAACCCCACCGCCTCTTCGGACGACATCGTCAGGCCGGCGATCTGCTGGTCCTCGAGGGCGCTCAGCCCCCAGTGGCCGTCGTAGAAGTCGTAGACCGCCGTCGGCACGAGCGCGAGCATCAGCCCGAGCGGGCTCGCAAGGATGAACGCGGCGAAGATGAAGCCCGCCTTCGATCCCGGCGACATCGGCCCGTGCGCGATCGACAGCCAGAATGCACAGCCGGCCAAGAGGTAGGAGAGGTGCTCGAGCTGGAGCACGGTGTTCGGGTGCTCGAGCGCGGCGTCGTAGATCGGCGGCAGGTGCCAGACGTAGTAGACGACCAGCCACAGCGGTAGGGTCGCCCACGCAGGTGCGTAGCGGGCGAGGCGGCGGCCGAGCTCGGGCGGCAGCCCGAACATGAGGAGCGCCGGCGCCCACTCGGCGAGGACGACGTTCTGGAGCAGGTGCGCGATCAAGAGCTCGAACTGCAGGTCATGGAGCGGCCCTACGAGCGCGGCGAGCGTCACCACCGTGCCGCCCACGAACGACGCCAGACGGCCACGGCTCCAGCTCACGCGGGCTACCCTAGGGCGTGCGCCGCGCCCGTGGTGTAGCGGCAACACGAGAGCCTTCCAAGCTCTAGTCACCGGTTCGACCCCGGTCGGGCGCTTGCAGTGATCGTCCGGTTCGTCGCGATCGCGTTGGTGTTCGCCGCGGCGGGATGCTCGTTCGGGAACGACGAGTCATCCGCTCCCAGCAGGCCGGAGCTCGCGTCGGGCGCGCCGCTCCCGACACGGTGCGTGCAGCGACCGGTCGGCCCGGACGCGACGGTCGCATTCGTCGCGAACGGGCGGGCGTGGGCGCTCGACCCGAGCGGTCGCGTGACGTGTCTCTTCGCGGCGCGGGACGCAGGGCCGTTTGCGTGGGGACCGCGCGGTGACCGCGCGCTGCTCGCGCACCTGCAGGTGAAGGGGCTTCCGGGCGCGCCGTCACGGCCGCCGTCCGCCGTCGATCCGAGCGCATCGTCGTGGGGTCGCCCGATCGGGAAGTCGATCGTCTTCGTCGCGCGCGACGGCCGCGCGCTGCTGAAGGCGCATCCGGCCGGCGGCGGGTTCATCGACGTCACGCCGGTGCAGGGCGCGCGCTACGAACGCGTCGTCTACCACCCGTCAGGCCTCGCGTTCGCGTTCGTCCTGCGGCGCGGCGGCCGCGAATCCGTCTGGATCTCGACGAACCGCGGGAAGACGCCCCGGCAGCTCGTGCACGGACGTCTGCACACCGGCTTCGACGCGATCGCGTTCGGCGAAGGCGGCACGTCGCTCTACTTCGCCGCGCAGCACGTCGACGATCGCGTCGACATCCACCGCCTCGAGCTCGTCGGCGCAACGTCTGCGCCGGTGGCGTGGCGCGGCGGTCCTGCGGAGCACGTGACCGACCTCTTCCCCGGGCGCGGCCAGAACTTCGCGTTCACGGTCGGGCGAGACTGCCGGACGAGCCGGGCGATGGTCGTGACCGCGCACCGGCCGCGCGGGGACGAGCTCCTCCCCGACGCGCCGGCGCGCGCGCTCGGCTGGCTCGACAAGGGCCACGTGCTCGTCGCGAAGGGCGGGTGCGGTGAGAAGCTCGACGTCTACTCCGTCGCGACGCAGACGCTGAAGTCGCGCCTGCTCGTCCGGGGCGTCGACGCCGCGTCGGTGCGCCGCCCCGAGCAGTACCCACCGCCGCCGCTCGCCCCGGGCGTGCTCGGGGCGCGCAGCAGCTTCGCCTGATGAGCGACGGCGCGGCCGGTCGGCCGCAACGCCTCTCTACTCCGCCAGCTCGACGCGCTCGATCGTGACGTCGGAGCGCGGCTTGTCGCTCGCGTCCGTGTCGACGTTCGCGATCGTGTCGACGACGTCCATGCCGCTCGTCACGCGCCCGAAGACCGTGTGCTTTCCGTCGAGCCACGGCGTCGCCTCCGCGGTGACGATGAAGAACTGCGAACCGTTCGTGTTCGGCCCGGCGTTCGCCATCGCGAGTGCTCCGCGGACGACCTTGTTGTCGTTGAACTCGTCCTCGAACGTGTAGCCGGGCCCGCCTCGGCCGGTGCCGGTCGGGTCTCCGCCCTGGATCATGAAGTCGGGTATCACCCGGTGGAAGATGACGCCGTCGTAGAACCCGTCGCGCGCGAGCGTGACGAAGTTGTCGACGGTCTTCGGCGCGTCGTCGGCGAAGAGCTCGACCTCGATCGTGCCGTGGTTGGTGTGCATCGTTGCGTCGCTCATGGCGCCCGATGCTATCCGGCGGCCACGGCAAGCTCCGTGCCCATGGTGCCGGAGCGGATCGTCCGCTTCCGGGCGCGGACGATCCTGGCCGTGCTCGGGATCGTGCTCGCGGTCGCCGCGCTCCTGAAGCTCCTCTGGATCGCGCACCAGGTGCTGACGTGGGTCGTGATCGCGGCCTTCTTCGCGCTCGCGCTCGACCCCGTCGTCAACTTCCTGATGCGCCTCGGCATCCGCCGGCGCGGGATGGCGATCGCGACGACCTTCCTCCTGATCGCGATCATCGTCGTGGCGCTCGGATTGACCTTCATCCCGACGCTCGTCGGCGAGATCAACGACTTCATCGATGCGGTCCCGAAGTACGTACAGGACCTGACCGAGGGTCGCGGACGGCTCGGCTTCCTCGAGCGCGACTACCACATCGTCGAGCGCGTGCAGGAGGCGGCATCGGGCACCGACATCAGCCGCATCCTCGGCGTGTCGGGCACCGCCGTCGCCGTGACGAAGGGCGTGATCACGGCCATCGTCGCGACGATCACGATCATTGTCATGACGTTCTTCATGCTGCTCGAGGGGCCGAAGTGGGTCGAGCGGTTCTTCGACGAGCTCCCCGAGGACTCGCGACCGCGGTGGCGGATGATCGGACGCGACGTGTACGCGACGGTCGGCGGCTTCGTCGCGGGCGCCGTCACGATTGCGCTCATCGCGGGCATCACGACCGCGATCGTGCTGACGATCGTCGGGGTGAGCTACGCGTTCGCGCTTGCGCTGCTCGTCTCGTTCTTCGACCTGATCCCGCTTGCCGGTGCGACGATCGCGGCCGTCGTCGTCACGACGGTCGCCGTGCTCGACAAGGGATGGACGATCGGCCTGATCGTCCTCGGTTGGTTCATCGTCTACCAGCAGCTCGAGAACCACGTGCTCTACCCGCTCGTCTACTCGAAGACCGTCGAGCTCTCCCCGCTCGTGATCCTGATCGCGGTGCTGATCGGAGCCTCCGTGGCGGGCGTGATCGGGGCGCTCGGCGCGATCCCGATCGCGGGGACGATCCAGGTGCTGGTCCGCGAATGGCTGCGGACGCGCCGCGAGCGCGCGACGCCGGTCGCGGACGCACCCCTCTAGCTTCTGGCCCGAAGTGCCGATGCCGGATTCGTGCCGTTCGGCGCTCGGATCCTGCTCGCGCTCATCGTGGCGTCGCTCGCCGCGACGCCTGCGTTCGCGCGGGTCGACGGCCCGCGGCGGCCGGCGGCCCGCAACGGGCTCGAGGCCGGGGTGCTCGCCCAGATCAACATCGTCCGCCGGCAGCACGGCCTGGCACCGCTCCGCCTCAGCCTCCAGCTGCGAGCCGCGGCGAACGCGCACAGCACGGCGATGGCGACCGCCGGTTTCTTCTCCCACGAGTCGTCTGACGGAACGCTCTTCTGGAAGCGCGTCGCGCGGTTCTACCCGCAGGGATCGCGTCGGTTCTGGTCGGTCGGCGAGAACCTCCTCTGGTCGTCGCCCGACGTCGATCCTGCGGGCGCGGTCCGGATGTGGATGAACAGCCCGCCGCACCGCGAGAACGTGCTGAACGCGCGCTGGCGCGAGGTCGGCCTTTCGGCGGTGCACGTCGACGTGGGGCCCGGTGTCTTCGGAAGCGACCCCGTGACGGTGCTGACCGCCGACTTCGGCGTCAGACGCTGACCCGCCTTCGCGGTTACCCTTTTCACAGGCGCCCGTAGCTCAGTGGAAGAGCGGCGGCCTTCTAAGCCGTTGGTCGGAGGTTCGAATCCTCCCGGGCGCGTCCTCGGATCTTCGACTGCACGCACGCCGGCGACTCGCCCGGCGGTACGATTTCTCGCAAAGGCGCTCTCGGCGCCGCCGCGATCGCAGGTCTGCTCCGGTCACGCGCCTGAGTCCCTCCGACTGGAGGCTACGAACGTGTACGTGACGACCACGCGGCTCTCGAAACGGTTCGCTTGACGGGTTCGGAGACGACCTACCGGGCCACCGGCGAGACCGGGGACGGAGGTCGTCTGCTTGCCGAGCAGCAGGCCGCGCTTCGACGTGTCGCGACGCTCGTCGCCGACGGCGCGACCGCCGCCGAGCTGTTCACCGCGGTCGTGGGCGAGGTTGTCGCGGTACTCGACGTTCCCGCCGGATGGCTGTTTCGCTACGAGCCGGATCGCTCGGTCTCGGTGCTCGCGTCCTTGAACGACCCCGGGTTCCCGGTGGGCAGCCGCTGGCAGCTCGACGGCCCGAGCCTCTCCGCGACCATCCTCGAGACGGGACAGCCGGCGCGGATCGACGACTACTCGCAGCTCGGAGGCTCAATTGCGGCCATGGCCCGAGAGTCGGGCTACGGATCGGCGTACGGCGTCCCGATCACCGTCGGCGGCGTGGTCTGGGGCCTGATCTGCGTCGGCACGACGGAGCGTGAGCCGCTGCCTGCCGACACGGAGGCCCGTCTGCGCGACTTCACCGGGCTCGTGGCGACCGCGATCTCGAAGGCGCAGGCAGACGACGACCTGCGTCGTCTCGTCAGGCAGCAGGCGGCGCTGACGCGGGTGGCGACGATCGTCGCCGAGGGCGTGCCGGCAGCGGAGCTGTTCGCTGCGCTCACGCACGAGATCGTCCACGCCCTGGACCTTCCGGCGGTCTCGCTCGTTCGCTACGAGGCGGACAGGTCGATCGTCGTGCTCGCCTCGCTGAACGCTCCCGACTTCCCCGTCGGCGCACGGTTGCCGGTCGACGGTCGCAGCCTCGCGGCGAGCGTCCTCGAGACCGGGCGTCCCACGCGAGCCGACATCGGAGCTTCGCTCGGAGGTCGGCGTGCCGATCGTCGTCGACGGCGAGGTCTGGGGGCTGATCCGCGCTGCAGCGACCGGCCCCGAGCCGCTGCGGGCCGACATCGAGGCCAGTCTGCGCGACTTCACCGGGCTGGTGGCGACCGCGATCTCCAAGACCGAGTCGCGCGAGGGTCTCCGCCGGGTCGTCGCCGAGCAGGCTGCGCTGCGGAGCGTTGCCACGTTGGTTGCCGAGGGCGCGGCGCCCGCCGAGGTCTTCTCGTCCGTCGCGACAGGAGGTGGCGCGAATTCTCGACGTGTCGGCGGTGAGCGTCGTGCGGTTCGAGTCCGATACCTGGTCGGTCGTCGTGGCGTCGGTCAACGATCCCGGCTTCCCGGTCGGCAGCCGCTGGCCGCTCCAGGGTCGAAGCCTCAACGCCGTCTGTGTTCGAGACGGGGAAGCCGGCACAGATCGACTACTCGGAGCTGCCCGGGCCGGTCGCTGCCGCCGCGCGCTCCGCCGGGTACGAGTCGGAGTCGGGGTGCCGATCGTCGTCGAGGGCAGGGTCTGGGGGATGATCGCCGTCGGCCAGCGACATCGGCGCGACGCGCTGCCCGCGTTCGCTGGAAGCTACACCGGGCGGATAGTGCTCTCCACGGCGCTCGCCGCGAGAGACCCAGGCGCGTCTCGCCGCCTTCACCGAGCTCGTCGCCACCGCGATCTCGAAGGCCCAGGCGCATGACGATTTGCGCGGACTCGCAACGGAACAAGCAGCGCTCGCGATGGAACAGGCAGCGCTGCGTCGCGTGGCGACGCTGGTCGCCCGTGACGCCCCGTCCGACGGAAGTCTTCGAGTCCGTAGCGACCGAGGTTGGCAAGCTGCTCGACACCGACATAACGGTTGTCGGCCGCTACGACGGCGACGGAGCTGCGACGGCGATCGGAAGCTGGAGCGCGTCGGGCGGTGGGGTGCCCGTGGGCACTCGGTCGGCGATCGGCGGCCACAACGTCTTGACGATCGTGGCGGAGACGGGGAAGCCTGCACGTGTCGACGGGTACGACGACGCCTCGGGTGAGGCCGCCGAGATCGCGCGCCGCTACGGCTGGCGCTCGTCGATCGCAGCCCCGATCGTTGTCGAAGGTCGCCTTTGGGGCGTCATGCTCGTCGCGAGTCAGCGGCCGGAGCCGTTTCCCGCCGGCGCCGAGGAACGGCTGGCCGCGTTCACGGACCTGGTCGCAACCGCAGTCTCGAACACCGAGGCGCGACACGCGCTGCAGCGTGTTGCTGCCGAGCAGGCGGCCCTGCGGCGCGTTGCGACGCTCGTCGCACGCGGAACCGAACCGGGGTCGGTCTTCCGTGCGGTGTGCAACGAGGCACAAGCCCTTCTGCGGCACCGACAGGGCCGTGATCCTCAGGTTCCACGAAGACCGGACGGTGACCGTGATGGCAGCCTCCAGTGCGACCAGAGCAGCACAGCGTCGGCGCCCGCGTCTCTTTCGAACCCGGTTTCGTCGTCGATTGGGTATACGAGACGCGTCGAGCGGCGCGGTTCGATACGGACGATCCAGCTGCCGCGGACATGCCCGAGGTCGTGCGGGTGAGTCGGAGTCCGCTCGGCGGTCGCGCAGTCCAATCGTCGTGGACGGCGAGCTCTGGGGGGTCATCACGTCTGGGATCTCTCGATCGTTCCCTGCCGTTACGGATGGAGCGACGGCTGGCCGATTTCACGGAGCTCGTCGCGACCGCGATCGCGAATGCGGAAAGCTCGGCGGAGCTCGCCGCGTCGCGCAGACGGATCGTCACGGCCTCGGACGACGCGCGGCGCCGGATCGAGCGCGACCTGCACGACGGCGCCCAGCAGCGGCTCGTCTCGCTCGTGATTGGCCGTGCGCGCGGCGGAGTTCGAATGTCCCGCCGAGCGAGACGACCTTCGAGCGGAGCTGTCCGGCCATCGCGACCGGACTGACCGAGGCGGTCGAGGGCCTGCAGGAGCTCTCGCGTGGGATCCACCCCGCGATCCTTTCCCAGCGCGGCCTCGGGCCCGGCGTCTGCGGACGCTCGCGCGCCGTTCCGCGATCCCGGTCGACCTCGACATCACGACGGACGTGCGGCTCGCGGAGCCGATCGAGGTAGCGGCGTACTTCGTTGCGTCCGAAGCTCTCGCCAACGCGGTCAAGCATTCCGGCGCCTCGCGCATCGACGTCTCGCTCGAGCAGCGCGACGGCAATCTGTTGTTGTCGGTACGCGACGACGGCGTCGGCGGGGCCGATGCTGCCGGCGGGTCCGGAATCGTCGGCCTCAACGACCGGGTCGAGGCGCTCGGCGGACGGTTCGCGCTGGAAAGCCCGCCGGGGCGTGGAACCACGATCTCGGTCGAGCTTCCGATCGCTACGCCGGCCGCGCCTTGACACCTGCGGACGCGGCGAACCCGCCGGAGCGCACCCGCTTCGTCGGCGTTCTCATTCCGTATCGTCCGCGGCGGATACTTCCCGGAGATCCTCGAGGGTGTTGCGGAGGCGGCGTACGAGCACGGGCTGCGGCTCGTCCTCTCGCCGACGCAACACGAGCACGGGCGCGAGGTCTCGCTGCTCGACCGGCTGATGCAGGGCGCGACCCACGGCGCCGTGGTCATTCTGCCCGAGGAGACGACGGAGGAGCTCGAGCAGGCGCTGAGCGACCGGTACCCGTTCGTCGTGGTCGATCCGCTGCTGCCGCTCGGCGATCGCATCCCGACGGTGTCGGGCGCTCACAGGTCAGGCGCCGACCAGGCGATGCGGCACCTGCTGATGCTCGGCCATCGTCGAATCGCGGCGATCACCGGACCGCCCGGATGGCTGGCGACGGAGGAACGCCGTGCGGCGTACCACGCCACACTCGCCGCCGCGGGGATCCGACCGGAACCGGCGTTCGAGGTCGCCTCCGACTTCCAGGTCGGACCGGCCGTGCAGGCAGCGGCCGCACTGCTCGACCTCCCCGAGCCGCCGACTGCGATCTTCGCGTTCAACGACTCGATTGCATTCGGCGCGTTACGCGCCGCGCGCGATCGCGGGCTGCGCGTCCCGGAAGATCTCTCCGTCGTGGGGTTCGACGACATCGAGCCCGCGACACTCGTCACGCCGGCGCTCACGACGGTTCGTCAGCCGCTCGGCGAGATGGGACGCACGGCGGTCAACGTCCTCGTCCGTCTCCTCGAACGGCGAGCGAGCGAGACCACGCACATCGAGCTCGCAACGCGGCTCGTCGTGCGCGAGTCGACCGCACCCCCGCGGAGGTCAGCCGCCGGCTGACGCCCGCGGCTCTTCTGAGCCGTCCGTCGGAGGCTCGAATCCTGGCGCGCCGTTTCGATCGCCCTTCGACCGGCAATTGCCTTGTCATGAGCTCGGACGAGGCGCTCGACGTCGAGCCGCTGACCGCGGAGCGCGTCGCACGGAACCAGTCGGCGTTTCGCGAGGCGAACGACCGGCTTCATCGCGCTTCTGCCGACTATTCGGCGGGGACGGACTTCCCCGTGATCTGCGAGTGCGCGGATCCGGCCTGCCGGGCGCTTCTCCGCATTCGCCCGGAGGCGTACGAGACGGTTCGCGCGAACCCACGCTGGTTCCTGACGCTTCCGGGCCATCACCGGGCGGCGCGGGGACTTGCACGAGTGGTTGCCGAGGGCGACGGATACGCGGTCGCCGAGAAGATCGGTCGGGCCGGCGATGTCGCCGAGGAGCTGGCCGAGAAGGCCGAGGCCGAGGAGTAGGCTGCGGCGCGTGAGCGAACGCGAGAGGAAGCTAGGCCTCAACGAGGCGATGTTCCGGCAGGTGAACGAGCGGCTCGAGGAGCTGAACCGGACGTTCGCCGACTTCACCGATCACCTGCAAGTCGTCTGCGAGTGCGCGGACATCGGGTGCGCGGAGATGATCGACGTGCCGGCGCGCGACTACGAACGCGTTCGCGCCGATCCGACGCACTTCATCGTGCTGCCCGGCCACGAGGTCTTCGATGTCGAGGACGTGGTCGAGGAGCACGCGAGGTTCCACGTCGTGCGGAAGCGCGAGGGCGAGCCTGCGCGCGTCGCCCGCGCGACCGATCCGCGCGACTGAGTCGGCTACGCCGCGGCGGCGCGGCGCTGAAGGCTCTCGATCGCCTCGCCGGCGTAGGCGGCGATCTCCACGCCGAGCGCGACGTCCTCGGGCGAGAAGACGCGTGTTCCCATCCGGTAGACCTCGAGCAGTCCCCAGCAGCGTCCGTCGAGCTGGAGCGGCAGCATCAGCAGCGCGTCGAAGTCCATCTCGCGGAGGAGGGCCGCCTCGCCGGGATCGACGCCCGGGTCGAAGAGCCAGACCGTCCGCGGCTCGCCGCTGTCGATCACCTCCTGCGTGACCGGGTAGTCCGGCAGGAGGTACGCGCGTCCGAGCTGGATCCGGCGTCCGTCGCGGGAGTACTCGACGAGGTCGACGAGCAGCTGTCCGATCACCCGCGAGAGGTTGCACGCCTCCGCCTCCAGCACGGTCGTCAGCTGGACGCAGGTCGTCTTGAGCACGCCGGCGATCGTCGTCTCGCGCTGGAGTGCCTCTGCCGCAGGCAGGGTCATCTGACGGGTATCGGCGCGGCCGAGCCGGAACTTGAAGCGGGTACGAGGGTGGCGGAGGGGACTCGAACCCCCGACCACCGGAGTGAGGTCTAGCGCACGGTTCGCGCCTGCAAGAACACCCAAATCGCCACTACGGCGGCTGCCCCGAAGATGATCCCGAGTACCAAGTGCCCGCTGGCGAGGAACACGAGAGCCAAAAGCGCGAGAACGCCCGCGATCAACCCCGCGCGCCGGAGGAGGCGCTGGCGCGCCTGTCCTCTACCACCCAACGCTCATGAAGTGACCTCATGGTCTGATCTCACGACGACGTTTCAACCTATTACACGGTAGGCCCCCACTGGGTGCGGTCAGCGAGCGCTCGTGACGATGCGTTCCCGGCCGGCACCAGGCCGGTTCGCAGCAAGCACAGGGGCAGGTGCCACCGTCGACCCGGTGTTACGCGCCGGTGGCCTTTCCAATGCGTAGCGAGCCGCGTTATTGCCAGGCCGTTTCCAGGAGGTCGGTTCTTTCGTGCCCTCAGTAGCTGCGACCTCACCGCAAAGCGACTGTTCAAAACATGCGCAAGGCCATTGTTCAAAAGGGGTGGCGGACGGGACTCGAACCCCCGACCACCGGGACCACAACCCGGGGCTCTACCAACTGAGCTACCGCCACCTCGCGAAGCACAGGATAGCCTCGCCTCGTGCGGGTCCTCGCGTCTCGACACTTTCCCGGGCCGGCGTGGGAGCGGCTCGAGGATGTCGTCGTCGAGTGGCCCGTCGCGGAGGAGCGTCCCGGGGTCGAGGCGCTCGCGGTCGTCGCGGCGGAGGTCGGCGAAGAGCTTCTCGACCTGTTCCCGGACCTCCGGCTCGTAGCGAACTACGGGGTGGGGTACGACGGCATCGACGTCGAGGCATGCGCGCGGCGCGGCGTCGCGGTCACGAACACGCCCGAGGCGCTCGGGATCGCCACGGCCGACCTGACGATGGCGCTGATCCTCGCGGTGCGGCGCCGGATCGTCGAGGGCGACCGGTTCGTACGAGAGGGACGCTGGGCCGCCGGCTGGCACGTCGGTCAGCTGATGGGCGACGAGATCCGTGCGGCGACGCTCGGGCTCGTCGGCTTCGGCCGCATCGGGCGGGCTGTCGCCGAGCGGGCGAGGGCGTTCGGCATGCGTGTGATCTACAACCGCCGCACCGAACGCGACGAGGCGTTCCGTGAGCTCGACGAGCTCCTTCGCGAGAGCGACGTCGTCAGTATCCACGCGCCGTTGACCGAGGAGACGCGCGGGCTGATCGATGCGCGCCGCCTGGCGCTCTTGCGTGACGGTGCGGCGGTCGTGAACACGGCGCGCGGTGCGATCCTCGACGAGGACGCGCTCGTGCGGGAGCTGACGTCCGGCCGCTTGCGCGCAGGGCTCGACGTGTTCGTCCACGAGCCGAACGTGCCGCGAGGCGCTGCTCGGACTTCCGAACGTCGTGCTCCAGCCGCACGTCGGGAGCGCGACGCGAGCGACGCGCGAGGCGGCGACGGCCGAGCTCGTCACGAACATCGAAGCCGTGCTCGCCGGCCGCGAGCCCCCAAATCCCGTTCCCGGCTCGGCTACCGTGTCCTCCGCGGCCCCGTAGCTCAGTGGATAGAGCGGCAGACTTCGAATCTGCGTGCGGTGGTTCGACTCCACCCGGGGCCACTCCGATGAAGTGCCGGCTCGCCGTCGGTTGGTTGTCTACCGTTCGCGGACACAGGCATCCAGCGTGAGCAAGGGGGGACCGTGACCACACTCGAGAACCGACCGAACACCGCGCTCATCGTCGTCGACGTGCAGAACGGCAACGTCGAAGGGACTCCCGAGCGCGACGCGGTCGTCGGGAACATCGGCAGCCTCGTCGACAAGGCGCGGCAGGAACAGATCCCCGTCGTCTGGGTCCAGCACAACGACGAGCACCTTGCGAGGGGAAGTGACGAGTGGCGGATCGTCCCCGAGCTGAGCCCGAGCGAGGCCGAGCCGCTCGTCGAGAAGAGCTACGGCGACTCCTTCGAGGACACCGGGCTCGAGACCGTCTTGTCAGGCCTCGGTGTCGGGCGACTCGTCGTCGTCGGCGCTCAGACCGATGCGTGCATCCGCTCGACGCTCCACGGCGCCTTCGCAAGGGGGTACGACGCGATCCTCGTCAAAGACGCCCACACGACGGAGGATCTGACGGCCTGGGGGGCGCCTCCGCCGGAGCAGGTGATCGCGCACACCAACCTGTACTGGTCCGACCAGACGGCCCCGGGGCGGACTGCCGGGACGGTCGAGACCAAGGACGTCGACTTCAACGGCACGTCCTGAAGCCCGAGCGGCGCCGTTGTCGGCGACGCTTCGGCTGATATCGGCACGCGCGAATGTCGATCCCCTCGCGGCCCGTCCGTCGATCAGTGGTACAGCCCGACGACGACCGAAAGGGGACGACGGTGAAGTTCATGATGCTGGTCTGCTGGGACGCGGGGGCGATGGATGCCCAGACCGAGCCCGACCCTTCCACGCCGGCCGACGAGGACAGCTTTCCGTGGCTGGACGACGTCCAGGAACGTGGGATCTGGGTCACGGGTGACCAGCTGGCGCCGCCGCGCCGCGGGCGTTCCGTCCGCGTCCGTGACGGGAAGGCGGTCGTCAGCGACGGACCGTTCGCGGAGACGAAGGAGGCTGTCGGCGGGTTCGACATCATCGAGTGCGACAGCCTCGAGCAGGCGGTGGAGATCGCGGCCGGACATCCGGTCGCCGAGATCGGGACGATCGAGGTCAGGCCGTTCTGGGGGAGCTGATCTGTCCCGCTATGTCGGAGCGATCAGCCTGGCCGGTTCGGCCGGTCTGGCCCTGCGGGGCGACCGCCCTCGCTGGCAGGAACCGAGACGCAGCGAGGATGACGAGGGCAACCGCGACGCGAAGATAGACCTCGGGCCGTGAGTCGGCTCGAAGGGCGATGGGCCATGGATGTGCATGGGTACCCATGCACACTGGACGCTCCGAGGGCCGTGTCTGGTCGAATCGGGAGACTCCGAATCCCCACTCTGAGTGATAGCCGCCTCGCCTCTGGAGCGTGATCATGTGTCCAAAGCAGCGCCTGGCGATGCGGCCGTCGGCGCCCGACCGAAGGACACCATGGCCGCACCCACCCCTCCAGACTTCGGCACCGGCCTCCGCGCAGCGCTCGACGCCCGCGGCAACCTCGACGTTCCGCCCTTGCCCGTGCGGTTCGCCGAGCTGCTGCAGACGGAGTCGCAGGAGCCCAGGCCGACGCTCGCGATCGCCGCGCTCGCGACCGCGGTCTAGCGTTCCGCGCCGAGGAACGCCGCGAGCGAGTCGAGCTCGCGGTCGACGGCGCGCGCCGTCGTCGCGTTGAGAGGCGCGAACGGCTCGAGCGCGATCTCGACCCTGGCTCCTCGCTTCTTGTGCGTCCAGACGCCGACGACGCGGCCGCGGACGACGATCACCTGCGAGATCCAGCCGGCCGTGCGGTACACGCGGTCGCGGTGTTCCTCGAGGACAGGACGGTCGTTGTGCGGGAAGAGGACGTAGGGATCGAAGCCGCCGAGCAGGTTCACGCCCTTCGGTCGAGCGGTGAGAGCGGCGACGTCGTCGGCGAGGGCGAAGCGCTTCGGCTCGACCTCCACGAGCTCGTCGGCCAGCTCCTCCCACGGCTCGCGGATCCGGCGAAGCGCGCCGAGCCAGCGTCCGTAGTCGTCGGCGGACACCGGCGCGTACGACGAGAGGAAGCGCCGGAGCAGCTCCGTCCGCGCCTCGTTGCGCTCGAACGTGCGCCAGCCGCCGAGCCACTGGTCGGGTCTCACGAACGTGACGTTCTGGCCGCGACTCGGCCCGAAGCAGAGCACGCCCCGGCGCGAGGCGGGCTTCAGGAACTCGCCCCAGCCGGACGACAGCCGCTTCGCGAACGACTTCCCGACCTTCGGCGCCACTGCCGCGATCAGCTCGGCACGCGTGAGGCACTTGCCGTCGAGCGCGTCTCCGATCGCGGCGATGAGTCCCTCCATGCCCTTCGGCGTCGCGTCGAACGCGCGCAGCCACGCGTTCGCGTACTCCCCCCGATTGTCGAGTGCACCGACGTAGAGCGGCAGGTCCCCGGCGGGAACCGCGTGCAGGGTCCCGCGCATCAGCCACGTCTTGACGAGCGTGCGGTCCTCCCAGAGCGCACGCGCGAGGTCCTCTCGCCCGTGGTCGCGAACGCGCGACCACAGCTGGAGGTCCGTCGCCGAGAGCACCTGCGCATGCAGCCCGCAGAGGCGCCGCGCGATGTCCACGAGCGAGCCGCGCTTCGCGCGATCCGTCAAGTGATGTCGCTCGAGCCTTAACGCGTTGCTCACGGGCGGGACGTTACGCTCGCGCCGTGCGGGCCCTCTGGCTCACCGTCGCCGTCCTTGCACTCGCGGGCTGCGCCGGCGGAGGCGACGATGCCGCGCCGACATCGCCGACGACGACAGCATCCGAGTCGACCTCCACCCCGACCGAGACCGACGGACAGGCGTCGACCACGCCGCTCCGCGTCTACTTCGTCCGCTTCGAGCGAATGGGGACGGCGGGCCGCGACGTGCAGCCGACGGCAGCAGTCGGGGCCGCCGCGCTCCGCGAGCTCCTCGCCGGACCGACGGAGACGGACCGCGCGGCCGGCCTCGACTCGGAGATCCCCGACGGCACACGGCTCAACGGGCTCTCGATCGACGACGGCGTCGCGACGGTCGACCTCTCCCGCGCTTTCCAGTCGGGAGGCGGCAGCACGTCGATGCAGCTCCGCGTCGCACAGATCGTCTACACGCTGACCCAGTTCCCGACCGTCAAGCGCGTTCGGTTCCGCATCGACGGCCAACCGGTCGAGGCGATCGGAGGCGAG
Organism: uncultured Actinomycetes bacterium; assembly: GCA_963737405.1. Taxonomy (GTDB): domain Bacteria; phylum Actinomycetota; class Thermoleophilia; order Gaiellales; family Gaiellaceae; genus JACCTU01. Next base: position 65,392 of record CAVTSL010000005.1, on the reverse strand, counting down.
GGCGTCGTCGTCGACCCTCCGGTCGGACGCGCAGCGTTCGAGCGCCAGACGCCGGCGATCCTCGTCGAGTCGCCGACGCCGGGGAGCGTCGTGACGAGCCCCCTTCGCGTGCGCGGCACCGCCAACACGTTCGAGGCGACGCTGAACCTGCGCCTGCTCGACGCGAGCGGGAAGGTGCTCTACGACAACTTCACCACGGCGACGTCGGGGTCGGGCACGCGGGGCACCTTCGAGCAGACGATCCCCTTCACGATCTCGAAGGACGGCCCCGGGACTCTCGTCGCCTACGAGCATTCCGCGGCCGACGGGTCCGAGATCAACGTCGTGCGGATTCCCGTCGAGCTCCGGCGCTAGCCTGTCTCGACGCCGCGCGGGCGTGGCGGAACTGGCAGACGCGACGGGTTTAGGTCCCGTTGGGCGCAAGCCCTTGGAGGTTCGACTCCTCTCGCCCGCACTCCGCCGCTAACGACGCTCCACCGGTAGCACGAGCTGAAAGCGCGCGCCCTGCGGGTGCGCCGGCTCGTAGATCAGATCACCGCGATGCGCCTGCGCGTACGAGCGCGCGATCGCAAGACCGAGACCGGTCCCGCCGATCCTCTCCCGTGCGCCGCGGCTTCGCGTGAAGCGCTCGAAGAGATCGGGGACGAACTCCGGCGGAACGCCGTCTCCACAATCCTCGACGGTCAGGCGGAAGTGGCGGTCGTTCTGCCGTGCAGTCACCGTGACCGGCGGCGCGCCGTAGCGGAACGCGTTGACGATCAGGTTCGAGAGGATCCGATCGAGCGCGTCGGTGTCGACGTGCGCGACGAGTCGGGCGTCGACCTCGATCTGGACGACGCCGGCATGCTCGCCCGCCGCGGCGGCGACGATCTCCTCGACCCGAGGACGGACGGCGAGCGCAGTCGGCCGGATCTCGACCGCGTCGGCCTCGAGCCGCGACAGGTCGAGCAGCTGCTCGACCAGTGTCTTCATCCGCGCAGCCTGGTCGCGGAGCACGGTCTCGAGCTCGGCGAGCTGCGCCTCGTTCAGCTCGCCGCGCCGCCCCTGGATCGTCTCGACGAGCCCGTGAATCGTCCCGGCCGGCGTGCGGAGCTCGTGCGCCGCGAGCGAGATGAAGTTCGTCTTGATCTCGTCTGCACGCTCGAGCTCGAACCGGACGCGGCGTTCGTCCGCGAACAGACGTGCGCGGTCGAGGGCCAGCGCGGTCAGTGCGCCGAGCGTGCGGACGACCGCGAGCTCGTCCGCGCCGAAGAAGGGCGTATAGGTGCTCGTCCAGAGCCGCACTCGTCCCGGCTCGGTCTCGATCGTGACGACGCGCCCGCTGCCGTCGGAGCGGTCGCCGTACGCGCCGAGCACGTTCCCGTCCGCGTCGCGGAGCTCGATCCCGTGTGCGCCGACCACCTCGCACATCGGTGGAAGCACGCGGTCGACCACCTGCTCGCTCGACGTGGCCCCCATGAGGTCCGCGACAGCGGCCTGAACGCGGCTGGACTCCGGCCGCCGCCACGCGACCCGAAGCGCGGCAGGCGGCGCCAACCCGACGAGGAATGCGAGCGCGCTCGTCGTCGTCAGCAGACTCGAGACCAGCGCGCCGACGGAGTCCTCGGCCGGACCGGCAGCCGCGATGATGAGCGCGAGTGTGATCGCGGACGACGCGAACGCGAGCAGCTGCATCCGGCGCCGCGGGACGCTCGCCTCGCCCCGGCCGGCCGTCCAGAGCCGGTGCGTCACGACGATCGTCAGCACCGTCCAGTGGAGCGTGAACGCGACGACGTAGACGACGAACGACGCGGGCCACGACTCGCCTTCGGCGGGAACCTCGGGCAGCGCGAACGTCCAGATGACCATCACGAGCGTCACCCCGCCGAGGAGGAGCGACAGGCGCCGGCTCGGCGGCCGGAAGCTGACCGCGAAGCGGAAGAGCAGGAACGGGAAGACGACGAGGCCCGCGATCAAGGCGCGGATCGCGAGCTGCTCCAGGAACCCGTTCGGGTCGTTCGGCAGCAGCGGGCCGACGTCGACGATGAGCGCCAGCAGACCGAACGACAGGGCCGCCCAGAGCCCGGCGCCCTCGCGATGCCTGCGCCAGAGCCAAACTGCCGCGATCGCGACGATCGTGTAGAGGGCGAGATTGACGTACTGGACGAACTGAACGACGCCGTGCATCGCCCCCTCCTTTTCGGCGCAAGAGCTTAGAAGCTGAACCGGAGGGAGCCCGCCGGGGCCTGACCGGCAGCCGACCCCCGCGCCGGCCCGAAAGGCGTTCGGCACAATGACCGGGTGGAGGCCCAGGTCGAGGAGCTCGCGGACAATCGCGTCCGCCTCATCGTGGATGTCCCGCGGGCCCAGATGGAGCACGCCGTCGAGCACGCGGCATCCGACCTCGCCGAGTCCGTGAAGATCCCCGGTTTCCGGCAGGGGAAGGTCCCGATGCCGGTGCTCCTTGCGCGCGTCGGCCGCGAACGCCTGCACAGCGAGGCGGTCGAGAGCCACATCGGCAGCTGGTTCATGAGTGCCGCGGCGCGGTCGCGGATTCGTCCCGTCGAGCAGCCGAAGTACGAGTACGACTTGCCTGACGACGCGGAGCAGAACTGGCGCTTCACCGCGACCGTGTCCGTGCAGCCGAAGCCCGAGCCCGCCGACTGGACGCAGCTCGAGGTGCCGGCTCCGGAGGCCGACGTCCCCGAGGATCTGATCGAGCACGAGCTGAACGTGCTCCGCAGCTCGGTCGCCGAGCTGACGCCCGTGGAGGACCGACCCGCGCAGCCCGGCGACACCGCGGTCCTCGACCTCGTGGTCGAGGGACAGGAGCCGCAGCGCGACTACGTCGTCGAGCTCGGCGCGGGGCGTCTCGTCCCGGAGCTCGAGGAGGCGATCCTCGGGATGTCGCCGGGGGAGACGCGCGAAGTCGAGTTCCAGCGCTCCGCGGAGGACACCGCGAACGTCGAGCTCACGCTGAAGGAGTTGAAGGAGAAGGTGCTGCCGCCGGTCGACGACGACCTGGCGCGCGCCGCGAGCGAGTTCGACACGCTCGAGGAGCTCCGCACCGACATCGAGTCGAGGCTGCGGGAGCAGATCGAGGTCGAGGTCGAAGGCGCGGTCCGCGGCGCGGCGGTCGACGCGCTCGTGGAGGCGACCCGCGTCGAGGCCGGCGGACCGCTCGTCGACGCCCGCGCCCGCACGCTCCTGAACAACCTTGCCCGCTCGCTCGCCGCGCGTGGGATCAACCTGGAGACCTACGTCGCGCTGTCCGGCCAGTCGCCCGAACAGCTTTCGGACCAGATCCACGCCGAGGCCGCGCAGTCCGTGGCGCGTGAGCTCGTGCTCGAGGCGGTCGCCGACAAGCTCGAGATCGATGTGCCGGACGGCGAGGTCGAGGCCCTCGTCCGCGAGGAGGCCGAAGCCGCCGGGGAAGATCCGGACGAGCTCATCCAGCGCCTGCGCGACGCCGGTACCTTCGAGGACCTCCGCGAAGACATCCGCCTCCGCGCCGCGCTCGACCGCGTCGCGTCGGAGGTCAAGCGCATTCCGGTCGAGCTCGCGCAGGCGCGCGAGGCGATCTGGACCCCCGAGAAGGAAAAACAAGACACACCGACAAAGTTGTGGACCCCCGGTAGCAAGGAGACTGCATGAGCCCGCTTGTCCCCATGGTCATCGAGCAGACGTCGCGCGGAGAGCGCGCGTTCGACATCTACTCGCGCCTGCTCAATGAGCGCATCATCTTCCTCGGCACGCCCGTCGACGACCAGATCGCGAACCTCATCGTCGCGCAGCTGCTGCACCTCGAGTCCGAGGATCCGGACAAGGACATCTCGATCTACATCAACTCGCCCGGAGGCGTCGTGTACGCCGGGCTTGCGATCTACGACACGATGCAGTTCATCAAGCCGGACGTGCAGACGATCTGCGTCGGAATGGCGATGTCGATGGGCGCCGTGATCCTGGCCGGGGGCGCCGAAGGCAAGCGGATGGCGCTGCCGCACTCCAAGATCCTGATCCACCAGGGCTCCGCCGGGTTCCACGGGCAGCCGACGGACATCGAGATCCAGGCGCGCGAGGTGATCAGCCTCAAGCGTCTAATGGAGGAGATCATGTCCCGGCACACCGGCCAGGACATCGAGAAGGTGGCGAAGGATATGGATCGCGACTACTACATGACCTCACAGGAAGCCAAGGACTATGGCGTCATCGATACCGTCGTTTTGAGTAGGGATGGGACCCGGGTCTAGCACCCGGGCCGAATTCGCGCTACAAGGAGAGGCGTCGGTGGATCGGGGAGCGGAAATCACTCGTTCGAGGGAGAACACCCGGGAGCAATTCCGGGTACTAGTGTCCCGCTGATGGCGCGCGCGAGCGAAGGCAACGAGCAGCTTCTCTGCAGCTTCTGCGGGAAGTCGCAACGCCAGGTCAAGAAGCTGATCGCCGGACCCGGCGTCTACATCTGCGACGAGTGCATCGATCTCTGCAACGAGATCATCGACGAGGAGCTGACGACTCCCGCGCAGCTCGACCTCGACAACCTGCCGCGGCCGATGGACATCTACTCGGTCCTGAACGACTACGTCGTCTCGCAGGAAGAGGCGAAACGGACGCTCGCCGTTGCGGTCTACAACCACTACAAGCGCGTCCAGATGGGCACCGAGGACGGCGACGTCGAGCTGCAGAAGTCGAACATCCTGCTGCTCGGGCCGACCGGTTGCGGCAAGACGCTGCTCGCGCAGACGCTGGCGCGGATCCTCAACGTGCCGTTCGCGATCGCCGACGCGACCGCGCTCACGGAGGCCGGCTATGTCGGCGAGGACGTCGAGAACATCCTGCTGAAGCTGATCCAGGCCGCCGACTTCGACATCAAGAAGGCGGAGACCGGAATCATCTACATCGACGAGGTCGACAAGATCGCGCGCAAGGCGGACAACCCGTCGATCACGCGCGACGTGTCGGGCGAGGGCGTCCAGCAGGCGCTCTTGAAGATCCTCGAGGGGACGGTCGCGTCCGTTCCGCCGCAGGGCGGACGGAAGCACCCGCACCAGGAGTTCCTCTCGATCGACACGACGAACATCCTCTTCATCTGCGGCGGTGCGTTCGCGGGCCTCGACAAGATCATCGGCAAGCGGATCGGGAAGAACGCCGTCGGGTTCGGCGCGGACATCCGCTCGAAGCACGACGTCGTGCGGAGCGAGCTGCTCACACAGGTGATGCCGGAGGATCTGCTGTCGTTCGGGCTGATCCCGGAGTTCATCGGCCGCCTGCCGGTCGTGTCCGCCGTGCACCAGCTGCAGCGCGAGGATCTCGTGAAGATCCTGATGGAGCCGAAGAACGCGCTCACGAAGCAGTACCAGCGGTTCTTCGGCTACGACAACATCGAGCTGGTCTTCACCGAGGACGCGCTCTGGGAGATCGCGGACAAGGCGCTCGTGCGCGAAACGGGTGCGCGTGGTCTTCGTTCGATCATCGAGGCGGCGCTGCTCGACGTGATGTTCGAGCTCCCGTCGCGCAAGGACGTCTCCAAGTGCGTGATCACGAAGGAGACGATCTCGAACGGGATTCGCCCGACGCTCGTCACGAGCGCCGGCGCCGAGGAGCTCTCCGACGAGCCGCTCCTCGCCGAAGAGTCCGCCTAGTCCGTCAGCCGCTTCGCCGGTCAGGAGCGGAAGCGCGTTCGCGTCCGCCGCCCCGACCACGGCCGCGTCGGGTCGCCGCCACGCTCCCACGCTGAGCTCGAAGCCTGCGACCGTCGGGCGCGCCTGCTCGCGGTAGGTCGCGTCGATCGCGCGGCGGATCAGCTCCGCGAGGGAGAGGCCGGTTCTCGCCCGCTCGTCGGCGAGGAACGCGGCCTGGCGATGCGTCAGCATGATGTGCGTCCGCTTGATGGCCCATGTGTACCCATGGGCCACGCGATCAGCTGTGCCAGGTTCGAAAGGAATGCTCCACAACCGCGCGCTACCGCGAGCGGAAGACCATGGTCGTCTCGGCGTCGTGGCACGGCCTCGCGCTCGAAGCGGGCACGAACCCGCGAAGCGTGAGACCGCGCTGCTTGACCGAGACCACCGCGCCATAGCTCCCGAACGTCCCCAGCGGCGTGAACCGCGCCCGCCGAAGCTGCACCCACTCGCCCGAGCTCGTCCGCCGCTGGAGGATCACGAGCCGCCCGGTCATCGTCTGGTGGCGCGTGTTCACCTGCAGCCGCCACTTCTTCTTCCCGAGCTCCAACGGAAGGAGGTAGATCGGCGCGCGCAGCACCGCCTCGTCGCTCAGCCGGCCGTTCCAGCGGGCGACGTAGGTCACCGAGTTGAAGAAGAACACCGGCGAGAGCGACCAGAATCCGCCCGCCACGGTCTGCGTGTCCGCGGCGATCCGGAACTCGCGTGTCCCACAGGTCCGCTCGAGGATCTGCACGCGCTCACCCGCGTCGTTGTTCGGGATCCGTCCCGTCAGCTCGACGTAGGTCGACGGCCCGTCCCGGTAGACGCGGGCGGAGATCACCGGGTCGCCGACGGCCGACGAGCTCGAGTCGGTCGCGGTCGCGATCGACGCGAGCCCGACGAACGTCCCACCCGCGAGGGTCGCTGCAACGAGCGCGACGGTCGACCACCGGCGCCGCGGACGCCGCGGTGGGGGCAGGTCTCGCACCTGCTCAGCCACGCGCTCGGTCACGTCGTCGGCCGGCCGCGGGAACTCCGCCGGGAACTCCTTCAACCGCCGCTCGAGGTCGCTAGACACGCTCGCGCTCCAGACAGCCGCGGAGCTCGGCGAGCCCCCGGCTCAGCCTCGAGGCCGCGGTTCCGTACGGCACCGAGAGCAGCGCTGCGATCTCGTCCACCGGCAGGTCGAGCCAGTAGTGGAGGACGATCACGATCCGCCGCGCAGGCGGCAGCGCACGCACCGCAGCGACCAGCTCGTCCGACGCGCGAAGCTCTTCCTCTTCGCGCGGCCTGAGCCGGTCGTCGAACCAGTCGACCGGAAGCTCGCCGCGCCGCAGCCGCCGCAATTCGTCGACCGCGCGGTTCAGCAGGATGCGCTTCAGCCACGGACGAAACGGGCGCTCGACGTCGAAGCGCGCGAGCGACGCGAACGCGCCGAGCACGGCGTCCTGGGCCAGATCGTCCGCGCGTTGGCGATGCCCCGTCAGCGCGTACGCCCACTGCCACGCGATCGGCCAGTAGCGGCGATAGAGCGCGTCGACTGCCGCCGTCGATCCCTGCCGCGCGCTCGCGATCAGCGTGGCGTCGTCGAAGTTCATATCCACCTTTCGCCTCGCACCGCGCCGATCTATCCCGTCAGACGTTGCGGCGCCGCAGGACGATCAGCAGCGGGAGCCCGGCGATCGCAGTCGCGAACGGCATCAGCGCGAGCTTCTCGCCCTCGCGCTCGAGCGGCCGCGTCGGACCGTTGCCGAGATACGCCTTCACCGCGGCGACGAGCTCGCCCGCGTCGTCCTCCTCGTACACCCGAGCGCCGATCTTGTCCGCGGCGCGGTCGACCCCGGCCGCGATCCTCGGATCGGGCTTGTACGCCGCCTCCGCGACCCCGCTCGCGTAGATCCGCTCGTCGCGGTCCCAGAAGCGGAGGAAGAAGGTCTCGACGTGATGACCGCGTCTGAACGCCCGCGCGAACCGCGGTCCGGTCTCGCGCGTCTCACCGTCGGTGAGCACGATCAGAACGCGCTTCTTCGCGGTCGGTGAGAAGAAGTTGCGCGTCGGCACGACCTGGAGCGCTGCGAGCGTGGTCGCCTGCGTCGTGTAGAAGTACGCGGGCGGCGGGCGCTCGACGCCGATCGACTCCTGGAGCGCCGACACGAAGACGCGAGCGTCGCTCGTCGGAAACACGTGAGGGAGCACACGGTCGGTGATCGACGCGAGCCCGAGCGGAACGCTGCTGGAAGCTCGTTGCGAGGTCGCGTGCGACCGTCGTCGCGCGCGAGTAGCGCGTCGAGCCCTCCGGCGACGACGAGGCGAGCATCGAACGCGAGGTGTCGAGCGCGACGAGGATCTCCGCGTCGGTCCGCTCGGGCCGCGTCCGCGTCGTGTCGAGCACGGGCTGCGCCGCCGCGAGCCCGAGCAGCGCGGGGATCGCCAGGAGCGCGACTCCGGTGCCGACCACGGTCCGCCGCCGAGGCTCCCGGAGCCCGAGCGCGCGGCGAACCCCGCGAGCCCGCCGCTCGCGCTCGAGCCAAACGCCCAACGGAAGCAGTGCCGCGAGCGCGACGAGCGCGCCGAACGGCGTGAGGAACGAGAGCGACACCTCAGTAGCCGCTGCCGGCGCGCCCCGCGCCGGAGCGCTCGCCCTCGGCCGCGTTCCCGTTCGGCACGTCGCCGGAGAGCACGGCGGCCCCCGCGTCGCGCAGCACGAGCTCGAGGTTCAGCTTCGCGTCGTCGTTGTGCTCGTCCAGGCGCACGGCGGCCTGGAACAGCCCGATCGCCTGACGCAGCACGGCGAGCCGCTCGGCGGAGTCCGTGACCTGGTTCGACGGCGTCGTCTGACGGCCGACCTGGAACACGCCCGCGAGGTTGAGCGCCCGCGAACGCCGCGCCCGATCGGGATCGACCCGCCCGATCCTTCCGACCTCGACCTGCGCGGTGCCGTAGAGGTTCTCGAGCTGCGGCCCGAAGATCTGCACCTGGCCGGGCTCGACGCGCGCGAACAGCTGGATCGCCTCCCGGTACTCCAGGTCGTCCTCGACGCGCAACGCAACCCGCTCGAGCGAGCCCGGCAGGAGCCCGTCGACCGCCCAACGCCCCTGCACGCCGGACCGAGGCGTCGCGTCGAAGCTCACGTCGGCGGCGCCGAGCTCGCTCTGCCACCGCAGCACGTCGACCGCGAGCACGAGGAGCACCAGCGCGAGCGCCGCACCCACAGCCGCTCCGACCAGCTCGAGCCGACGGCGGCGAACGCTCACGGGAGGAGCCTCGCGTTCAGCCGCTCGTTCACCGCGAGCAACACGGTCAGCCCCAGCGCGATGAGCACGAACGTCCACGGCAACGCGCCGCGCACGCCGACGCCCTCGGGCGCCCGCACCGGCGCGTTCGGCGTCGTGGTCTTCGCGATCCGACCGTTCCCGACCAGGCTCTCGAAGAGCGCCTGCTTCTCCTCGATCGGAAAGATGGGGACGACGCGCAGGTCGATCCCGAGCCGGCGGAGATCGTCGACCTCGCCGCCGAGCCGCGCGACGTCGGTCGCGGGCGAGTCGAGGTCGCTGATCAGGAGAATCGAGCCCTTCTTCACGCCCGCGCGCTCGAGCGACTCGCGCGCCGCACGGAGGCCCGCCGAGATGCGCGTGCCCGCACGGAAGTCGTCCGCCCACGGTTCGCCGGGAAGACGATGTCGCCGCCGCTTCCGCCGATCGGCCTGAAGAGTCGAAGCAGGCGTCGCAGCTCCCGGCTCGGCGATCCCGGCGGAAGCATCTCGTACGCGGTGTCGGAGAACACGACGAGCCCGACCTTCTGGTCGTTGTTCGTCAGCGCCTGGATCGCCGCTTCCACACGCAGGTAGCTCTGCGCGCTGATGCTCGCCGAGAGATCGAGAACGACGATGCCGACGGTGTCGGTCGGGAGAAGCGGTGCATGGCGCGTCCCCTCGCCCCGCGCGACGAGGAACGCAGCAGCGAGTGCCGCGACCAGCAAGAGCGCCGGCAGCACCCGCAGAAGCGTCGTGCGCCGAGCCGCACCGCGGAGCCGCGGCAACGCAGTGCTCGGGATCCCGCGCCGGCGCGGGCGGAGCGGCTCAGCCCGGACGGCCATTCGTCCCTTCCCGGACGCGTTCGACGAGCAGCGTCGCACCCTCCGGCGATGGCGAGCGCCGCGACCATGCGAGCGCACGCGCATCCTCGGCGAGCGGCGAGCGTTCGGCGCTCTCGAGCTCCTCGGCGAGCGCCTCGAGCGCACGCCGCCGGTCCTCGCCGTCCGGCCGGTCGCGCGACCACTCGACGAGCCGAAGCGCACGCTCGAGCGGCTCGAGCTCGGGCTCCGGCTCGACCTCGGCGGCGGCTCGACGCTCGAGGTACCTCCGCCGCACGAGCAGCGCGCCGGGCACGAGCAGCAAGAGCGCCGCCACGACGAGCAGGAGCGCGAGGAGGCTCGGGCTCAGCACCCACGTGATCCCCGGCAGCGGGCGGTACCCAGCGCGGAACGCGAACTGCGAGACGCCGGCCTGCGCGAGCCCGAACTGCGTCTCGTTGATGCGCGAGACGGACTCGAGCGTCGGCCAGCGGACGATCCGGAGCAGCCGGTCGCGCGGCTTCTGGTCATAGACGAGGAACGAGCCGCGGAACCTGAACGCCTTGCGCTCGCCGCGCCCGGGCTCCTGCGGCCCGGCCGCGCTCTGGAGCCGGCTCGGGATGCACTGCGGGCCGAGGCAGCGCAGGCGCATCGTGTAGCGCAGGCGCGTCACGTCGCCGTAGTCGGTGCGCTGCACGTGGACGCCGCCGATCCGCTCGTACGGGAAGAACCGCGGCGTCAGCTCCACGCGGCCCGGGTCGAGCTTCGACGAATCGACGACGACGTCGAGCGTGGCGGTGACCGCGTCGCCGAACACGTGCACCGACGGCGTGATCGACGGCGTCGCGAGGACCGCGCGGCCCGCGGGGAGCGTCGGCGCGTGCTCGCCGACGCTGCAGCCCGCGCACGCGAGCACGGCCAGCGACGCAGCGACGCGCGCCCTCACGGTCGCCCCTTCGAGAGCAGGCGCTGGTCGGCCCACGTCAGGAACGAGTAGAGAACGTCGCGCCACTCGTGTGAGCCGACGAGCACCGGCTCCATGTCGAGCGCGCGCAGCGACCCGAGCAGCTCGTCCCAGGCGGCCTCGTTCTCCGCCTTCCGCGCCCTCGCCTCCTTGCCCGTCAAGCCCACTGCGACCCGCCGGCCCGTCTCGGGGTCGGCGAACGGGCACGACGACACCGCCGACGTCCGGAAAGCTCTGCTCCCAGACCGGGTCGCGGACGACGACGGGGACGATCTCCCACCGGCGCTCGAGCGCCGCGATCCACTCGTCGCGCGTCGGTCGCTCGAGGAAGTCGGAGACGACGAAGAGAAAGGTGCCGGCCGGAAGGTCGCGGCGGTGCTCCATCAGTTCGCGCAGCCCGCGCGCGACCGTGTTCGCCGGCGCGGCGAACGGCCGGTCGAGGTCGAGGCGTCCGAGCTCGCGCTCGCTGCGCGGCGGCCGCCAGAACGTGCCGTCGCCCTCGGCGTGGTCGAGGTAGCCGAGCAGTCCTCTTGCGGCGACCGCGCTGTCGGAGATCAGGCGCACTGCGGCGCGGATCGCCTCCGGCTTGCTCAGCCACGGCCACGCGCCGTCGAACGACGCCCATCGTCGGGCGCCGGTCGCAGAGGACGACCACCCGCGGCGCCTCCTCCGCGTAGTGCTCGCGGACGATGAACTCGTCGCTGCCGCGGGCGAGCGAGAGGCGCGCCGACGCGTTCCAGTCGATGCGCTTGACGTCGTCGCCCGGCTGGTACGGGCGCGACCCGGCGACGTCGGATCCCTGCCCGCGCCGCTGGCTGTGCAGCCCGCCGAACGCGAGCCCCAGCACGCGGCGCCGCGGGAATGAGCGGGAACGTCGCGCTCGCAAGCGACGGCGACGTCGGCCAGCTCTTCGTCCGGCCGCGGCGCGAGCGTCGGCGCACTGTGCGCGGAACGCCTCGGCCGCGCCGTCCCAGCCGATCTCGCGCGCGGTCGCGACGAAGCTCGGGGTGAAGACGATCCGGTGCATGACGACCGGCAGGAAGAGCCGCTCCACGTCGACCGGCGTGACGAAGCTCCGCCCGTTCATCAGCGCCCACGCACGCGATGCGCGCTCGAGCGAGAGCGATCCGCGGACCGACGCACCGATCGCGACGCCGTCTGCCTCGCGCGTCGCGCGCACGAGGCGAATGACCCAGCGACGAAGAAGCGGGTCGATGTAGACCTCGGTCGACCGCACGCCGCAGGCCGTTGACGTCGTCGAGCGAGATCACGGGCTCGGAGCGACGCGAGTGGATGTGCGTTCACCTGCTCCTCGACGATGCGCAGCTCGTCGTCCTCGCCCGGGTAGCCGAGCGCCGTCTTCAGGAAGAAGCGGTCGAGCTGAGCCTCGGGGAGCGGGAACGTTCCCTCCTGCTCGATCGGGTTCTCGGTCGCGAGCACGAGGAAGGGATCGGGCAGCCGGCGCGTGACGCCGTCGGCCGTTACCTGCTGCTCGGCCATCGCCTCGAGCAGCGCGGACTGCGTCTTCGGCATCGCGCGGTTGATCTCGTCGACGAGCACGACGTTCGCGAACACCGGCCCGGGCCGGAACTCGAAGTCGCGCTCGCGCTGGTTGAAGACCGAGAGGCCCGTCACGTCGGTCGGCTGGAGGTCGGGCGTGCACTGGATCGCGCGCGTTCGTCGCGCCGTCGATCGCTGCCGCGCGATCGCGCGCGCGAGCACCGTCTTCGCCGTTCCGGGAACGTCCTCGAACAGCACGTGGCCGCCGCAGATGAGCGCCGAGAGCACGAGCTTGATCTCGGCGGTCTTGCCGTGGACGACGGTCTCGACGTTCTCGACGAAGCGCGACGCGAGTGCGGCTGCGCGCTCGAAGCTCTCGTTGGGTTCGGTCGGCTCCATCCGGCTGGTGGTCTCCTTTACGTCCGGCAGGCGTCCGGGCTATCCCGCGGAGCTCATCGCGTCCGCAGCAGGTTGCTGTAGCCGGCGAGGTAGCACGGCGCCGCCGAGGCCCTCGGCAGCACGGCGCGGACGAGCACGCCGCGCGGCACGGATGCGTTCACGGCTCCCCGAGTGCCGATCGTCGTGCCGGTGTTCGCGCCGCTCGCCGAGAAGCGGAAGCGCTTGACCGTGACCCAGCGGCTCGTCGCGCGGTCGAAGCGCTCGAGCACGCCGACAGCGCCCTCGAAGTGCTCGAGCGCGAGGATGCTGACGACGAAGCGCCTTCGCGTCGGCTGGCGGACGGTCACGCCCGGCCGCACGCGCACGGTCACCGCCGGGCTCGCCTTCCCCTCCCAGACCGCACGGTACGCGCCGGTGATCAGCGCGCCCCATTGCTGGTGCCAGCCGCCGCCGGGATCGGTGTGGGTCGAGACCGCGCGGGTGAAGGCGCTCGAGCCGCAGCGGCGCTCCTCGATCGCGACGTCCTCGTTCGCGCGCCCGTTCGCGACGGCGCCCGTCAGCGTGAGCTGCGAGCTCCACGGCACGACCTTCGGGGTCGCGTCGAGCGTCACGGGGTCGCCGGCGACGATCATCCGGTCGAGCTGCTCCTGCGCGGCCGCGAGTTGCGCGTCCGTCGGCCGCAGGCGGCCGATGTAGGTGTGGACCTCGACGTTGTAGCCGGAGTTGGAGAACTGGAGCAGGTACTGGCCGAGCGGGTCCTCCGGCCTGATCTGGTCGTTCCAGGCCGTCTCGCGATAGGCCTCGTCGAGCTGCGGCACGCCGGCGTCGGCCGGGTAGCCGAGGTCCGTCCAGACGTTCCCGCGGGCCGTGAACTCCGCGTAGCATCACGATCCCGTCAGCCGGAAGCCGGCGGATCGTCGTGTACGGCGGCCCGTCGAGCGGGACGTCGAGCGAGCTGACCGGCACGTTCGTCGCAACGGCGATCGAGTGCTGCGCCGCGCCCGGGCCGGACTGCACGACCGACCAGCCCTTGGCCGGCAGAAAGCCGAGCCCCGTCACCGTCGCGGGCGAGGAGGCCCCGCCCGAGGGCGCGACGAGGAGCCCGGCGACGATCCCGAAGGCCGTCGCCCCGAGCAGCACGACGACCGCCGCCGTCGCCTGGAGCCGGCCGCGCCTGCGGCGCAGGCTCGATCCGATCACGGCCTCGCGCGTCGTCGTTCGTCGCACGCGCGCTCGGCAGGGGAAGCGCGGCGCGGGCGTCCCTCAGGAGCCGTTCGAGCTCATGCGACATTGCGCGTCTCCAGCTCGGCGCGCAGGTCCCCGAGCGCGCGGCTCAGCCGCGAGGCAACCGTGCCGAAGGGGATCTGCAGCGAGTCGGCGATCTCGTCGAGCGTGAAGTCGAGCCAGTAGCGAAGGACGACGACGATCCGCTTGTCGTGCGGCAGCGCCGCGACCGCGGCGGCGACGCCCGCGACGCTCTCGCCCGTCTCCGGAAGCGCGGTCGCGAGGCGCGGCGTGTGCTCGTCGATCTCGACGAGCCGGCTGTCGCGGCGGAGCTCGTCGATCGCCCGGTTCACCGCGATCTTCCGGATCCACGGTGCGAAGGGCCGGCCGGCCTCGAACCGGTCGAGGGCCGCGAACGCGCGCTGGATGGCGTCCTGAGCGGCGTCGTCCGCGCGGGCGATGTTGCCGGTGACCGCGAAGGCCGCCTGCCAGGCCACGGGCCAGTACCGCTCGAACAGCTCGGCGACCGCGTCGAGCGAGCCTCGCTGGGCCAGGGCGATCAGGAGAGCGTCGTCGCTGTCGCGCATCGGTCGGTCTACGTGCGGGAGCGTGCATTCTTTCCGCGTGCCCCCCGGCTTCACAACCCGCCCGGAGCTCCACGGGACCTTCGGGATGGTCGCTTCGACGCACTGGCTCGCCTCGGCGACGGGGATGCGCGCGCTCGAGGCCGGCGGCAACGCGTTCGACGCTGCCGTCGCAGCGGGGCTCGTGCTCCAGGTCGTCGAGCCGCACCTGAACGGGCCGGGCGGCGACCTGCCCGTGATCCTCTCTTCGGCCGAGCGCGACGAGGTGATCGTCGTCTGCGGGCAGGGCCCGTCGCCCGCGGCGGCGACGATCGACCACTACCGGGGGCTCGGGCTCGACCTCGTTCCCGGCACGGGCCTGCTCGCGGCCTGCGTCCCGGGCGCGTTCGACGCGTGGATGCGGATGCTCCTGGAGCTCGGGACGGCGTCGCTTCGCGACGTGCTCGAGCCGGCGATCGGCTACGCCCGCGAAGGCCATCCCGTCCTGCCTCGTGTCGCGGACGCGATCGCGTCGCTCGAGTCGCTCTTCCGGAGCGAGTGGCCGACCTCGGCGGAGACCTGGCTCCCCGCGCCGGCGCCGTGGTCGCTCTTCCGGAATCCGGTGCTGGCGGACACGTACACGCGGATCCTCGAGGAGGCCGAGGCGGCGTCGTCCGACCGCGACGGGCAGATCCAGGCGGCGCGCGACGCGTTCTACCGCGGGTTCGTCGCCGAGGCGATCGGTGCCTTCTGCGAGCGGAGCGAGGTGATGGACAGCTCGGGTCGGCGGCACCGCGGTCTCCTCACGGCAGACGACCTCGCCGCGTTCGAGGCGCCGTTCGAGGCGCCGGCGAGCCTGGACTACGAGGGCTGGACGGTGCACAAGACCGGCCCGTGGGGGCAGGGGCCCGTCCTCCTCCAGCAGCTCGCGCTCCTCGACGGGTTCGACCTCGCCGCGATGGGCGTCGGCAGCGCGGACTTCGTCCACACCGTGGTCGAGTGCTCGAAGCTCGCGTTCGCGGACCGGGAGGCGTGGTACGGCGACCCGGACTTCGCGGACGTGCCGCTCGCCGAGCTGCTCTCGCCCGAGTACGCGGCGGAGCGCCGGGCGCTCGTGTCGGACACCGCGTCTGCGGCCCTCCGCCCGGGACTCGACGGCCCCCGGTTGCCGAAGAGCGCAAGTGACACTCTGTTACTTGCTCCAGGCGCCGGCGAGCCGACCCGCGGAGACACGTGCCACCTCGACGTCGTCGACCGCTTCGGCAACGCGGTCTCGGCGACCCCGAGCGGCGGTTGGCTCCAGAGCTCCCCGGTCGTGCCGGAGCTCGGCTTCGCGCTCGGCACCCGTGCGCAGATGTTCTGGCTCGACGAGGGCCTGCCCAACTCGCTCGAGCCGCGCAAGCGTCCGCGCACGACGCTCTCGCCGTCCCTCGCGCAGCGCGACGGCCAGGTGCTCTCCTTCGGGACACCCGGCGGCGACCAGCAAGATCAGTGGTCGCTCGTGTTCTTCCTCCACCACGTGCACTTCGAGCCGAACCTCCAGGCCGCGATCGACCTGCCGATGTTCCACTCGAACCACTTCCCGAGCTCGTTCTATCCGCGTGCGGCGAGGCCGCGGCACGTCGAGCTCGAGGCTCGGTTCGAGCCGGCGGTCGTCGACGAGCTCCGCGAGCGCGGGCACGACGTCCAGATCACCGCCGACTGGTCGCTCGGCCGGCTGAGCGCCGCCTCGTGGGACGGGGGCGGCGTGCTGCGCGCCGCGGCGAACCCCCGCGGCATGCAGGGCTATGCCGTCGGCCGCTGACTGGGTCGGGTCGCTCAGCCCGTGGCCGGAGGAGTTCGGGCTCGGGCGGATGCGGATGCTGCTCGACGCGCTCGGCGACCCGCACCGGCGCTTCCCGTCCGTGCACGTCGTCGGGACGAACGGGAAGTCGACGGCGACGCGGACCGTCGAGGAGCACCTCGCGTCGGTCGGCCTGTCGGTCGGTGCGTACCTCTCCCCGCACGTCCGCGGGTGGAGCGAGCGGATCCGCGTCGGCGGCCGGGAGGCCGACTTCGAGCAGGCGGTCGAGCGCGTGCGCGCGGCCGCGGTGGCGGTCGGGGCCACCCAGTTCGAGGTGCTGACCGCGGCGGCGTTCTCCGAGTTCGCGGCGGCAGACGTCGACGCGGCGGTGATCGAGGCCGGGCTCGGCGGCCGCCACGACGCGACGAACGTGATCGACGCGCCGGTCGTGCTCCTGACGAACGTCGCGCTCGACCACATGGACGTGCTCGGCGAGACGCGCGACGAGATCGCCCGCGAGAAGCTCGCGGTCGTCACGCACGACGCGATCGCGGTCCTCCCGGACGGCGAGTTCGGCGAGCTCGTGCCGCCGACCGCCCAGGTCGTCTTCGGCGGGGCGCGCGAGGCGGCCGGTGCGTTCCTCGGCGCCGGCGTCGAGGGCGACGTCTCCGTCGAGCTCCCGGGGCGCCTCGAACGCCGCTCGGAGAGCGAGATCTGGGACGGCGGCCACAACCCGGACGGGCTCGACTGGGCGCTGCCGCAGCTCCCGCCGGGCCGCTACACCGTCGTCGCGTCGATCCTGCGGGAGAAGGACGTGGACGGCATGCTCGAGCGGCTCGCGCGGGTCGGCGACCGGCTGGTCGCGACGGCGTCGTCGAACCCGAGGGCGCTCGCGGCGGACGAGCTCGCGGAGCGGGCGCGGCCGTGGTTCGCAGAGGTCGAGACGGTCGAGGACCCGGAGGCGGCGGTCGAGCGTGCCCGCCGGGACCCGCCGGTGCTCGTCACCGGATCGCTGTATCTGCTCACAGACCTGGCCGCCCGAGAGGAGCAGGGCGTAGAGTGACGAAGCTGGTCGAACACGTGAAGGTGGTGACCTTCGCCGCGTTCATGCTGTTTGTGGTCGTCGGTGCTGCGTTCGGTGTCGGCTATCTCGTGGGAAAGCTGTTGCTGTGACTTTCGACCAAGACTTCCTCATCGTCGCCCGGAACCTCGGGCTCTTCTTCCTCGCGGTCTTCTGGATCGCGACCGCGTACTGGGTCTTCAAGGACGCCCGGCGGCGGATCGAGGATCCGTGGATGATCGCGATGGCGACGGTGCTCGGCGCGATCCCGCCCTTCATCGGGCCGATCATCTACATGTTCTTCCGCCCGCCCGAGTACCTCGACGACATCCGCGAGCGTGAGCTCGAGATCAAGGCGATGGAGAAGCGGCTCGCGCTCCGCGACCTGCACTGCCCCGTCTGCAGGGCGGAGGTCGACCCGTCGTTCCTCGTCTGCCCGGTCTGCACGACGAAGCTGAAGCAGGCATGCGTCAACTGCAAGCAGCCGCTCGAGGCGCTCTGGCAGATCTGCCCGTACTGCGAGACGCGCGTCGAGACGCCCGCGACGATCGATTTCGGCGACACGTGGGAGACGCCGAGGCGGAGGCGCGCCGAGTAGCATCATCCGTCCGTGGCCGTCGAGCGGACGCTCATCCTGATCAAGCCCGACGCCGTCGAGCGCTCGCTCGCGGGAGAGATTCTCGGGCGCATCGAGCGGCGTGGCTTCACCGTCGCCGGCGGCAAGTTGCTGCGCGTCTCGCGCGAGCTCGGCGAGCAGCATTACGCCGAGCATCGCGAGAAGCCCTTCTTCGGCGAGCTCGTCGAGTTCATCACGTCGGCGCCGACGTGGGCGCTCGTCGTCGAGGGTGAAGGCGCGATCGCGACGATGCGGAAGACGATCGGCGCGACGAACCCGGCGGATGCCGAGCCCGGCTCGATCCGCGGCGACCTGGCGACGTCGATGCCGAACAACCTCGTCCACGGGTCCGACTCTCCGGAGTCCGCGGAGCGCGAGATCGCGCTCTGGTTTACGCACGATGAGCTCGTCTGAGCCCGACGCCCCGAGCGTCAACCGCCAGGTCTGGACGAAGTCGAATGCCGACTACACGGACCGGCAGGCACCCGGCGCATGGTCGAAGACCGAGATCAGCTGGGGGCAGTTCAGCATCCCCGAGAGGGAGCTCGGCGTGTTCGACGACGTGGAGCTCGAGAACAAGGACGTGGTCGAGCTCGGTTGCGGAACCGCCTACTTCTCCGCATGGCTCGCGCGGCGCGGCGCGAAGCCGGTCGGCATCGACGTGACGCCCGCGCAGCTCGAGACGGCGCGGCGGATGCAGGAGCAGTTCGGGTTGGAGTTCCCCCTCCTCGAGGCGAACGCAGAGGAGGTGCCGCTGCCCGATGCGTCGTTCGACGTCGTCGTGTCGGAGTACGGCGCGTCGATCTGGTGCGACCCCTACCGTTGGATCCCGGAGGCGGCGCGGCTGCTGCGGCAGGGCGGTCACCTCGTCTTCCTCGGGAACTCGGCGCTCGTCGTGCTCTGCTCGCCGGACGAAGGAAACGTCGTCGAGCAGCTCGTGCGCCCGCAGTTCGGGATGCACAGGTTCGACTGGCGGCACGAGGGCGGCGGGATCGAGTACCACATCGCGCACTCGGACTGGGTCGAGCTGCTGCGCGCAAACGGGTTCGAGATCCTCGGGCTCTGGGAGCTCCAGGCGCCGGAGTCCGCGCAGACGCACGAGTACTACGACTACGTGTCGGGCGACTGGGCTCGGAAGTGGCCGGTCGAGGAGATCTGGAAGGCGCGCAAGCGCGCGTGAGCGTTCCGCCCGCGCCGCCGCTGCTGCTCGCGTCGACGTCGCCCCAGCGCACCGCGATCCTCCATCAGCTGGGGATCCCGCACGACGTCGTCGCGCCGGACTACGAGGAGCACGATCCTCCGGGCGCCGACCCGGTCGAGCTCGTGCGCACGCACGCGCGCGAGAAGGCACGTTCGGTCGCGGCTGCGGACCACCGGCCGGTGCTCGCGGTCGACACGGCGGTCGTGCTGGGGAGCCGCGTTCTCGGCAAGCCGCGGAATGCCGAGGACGCGTTCGAGATGCTGGACGCGCTGAGCGGCGAGACGCACGTGGTCGTCTCCGGTCTCTGCCTCCGTACGGTCGCGTGGGAGGTGGTCGAGCACGCCGCGACGCGGGTCACGTTCCGTCCGCTCACGCCGCGCGAGATCGGGCTCTACCTGGCGAGCGGAGAGTGGGAGGGCCGCGCAGGCGGCTACGCGATCCAGGGCCTCGGCGCGAGCCTCGTCGACGAGATCGAGGGCGACTACCTGAACGTCGTCGGCCTGCCGAGCGCGCTGCTCGTGCGCCTGCTCGCGGACCGCTTCGCGGGCGTCTACGGCTTCGGATAGGACGATTTTCCAGGGGCGGACGCACGTTCCTAGTACTCTGGGGGCCTTCCTATGGGCCTCTTCAACTCCCTGACCGGCTTCGGGGGCCGCGATATGGCCGTGGACCTGGGCACCGCGAACACGCTCGTCTACGTGCGCGGGCGCGGGATCGTGCTCTCCGAGCCGAGCGTCGTCGCGATCGACCAGCGTTCCGGCGAGGTGCACGCCGTCGGGGTCGAGGCGAAGCGCATGCTCGGCCGGACGCCCGGGACGATCAGCGCGATCCGCCCCTTGAAGGACGGCGTGATCGCCGACTTCGACGTGACCGAGCAGATGCTCCGCCACTTCATCCAGAAGGTGCACCAGCATCGCTTCGCGCACCCGCGCGTCGTCGTCTGCGTGCCGTCCGGCGTCACCGGCGTCGAGAAGCGCGCCGTCGAAGAGGCGACGCTCTCCGCCGGCGCTCGTCAGGCGTACCTGATCGAGGAGCCGATGGCCGCCGCGATCGGCGCCGGGCTCCCCGTCGCGGAGCCGACCGGGAACATGATCGTCGACATCGGCGGCGGAACGACCGAGGTCGCCGTCATCTCGCTCGGCGGCATCGTCGTCTCGCAGAGCATGCGGACCGGCGGCGACGAGATGGACGAGGCGATCGTCAACCACATCAAGAAGGAGTACAAGCTCCTGATCGGCCAGCAGACCGCCGAGGAGATCAAGCTCGAGATCGGCTCGGCCTACCGGCTGAAGGACGAGGTGCAGGCGGAGGTCAGGGGCCGCGACCTGATGACGGGCCTCCCGAAGACCGTGATCCTCACCTCGGAGGAGATCCGGCAGGCGCTCGAGGATCCGGTCAGCCAGATCATCGACGCGATCAAGTCGACGCTCGACAAGACGCCCCCGGAGCTCGCGGCCGACATCATGGACCGCGGGATCGTCCTGGCGGGCGGCGGTTCCCTCCTCAGCGGCCTCGACGAGCGCCTTCGCCACGAGACGCTGATGCCGGTCCACCTCGCCGAGAGCCCGCTCACGTGCGTGGCCGTCGGCTCGGGGAGGAGCCTCGAGGAGTTCGAAGTGATCCACCGCAGCGCCCGCGCCAGGCGAAACAATCACCGGCGCTAGCGGGCAACCCCGCTAACCTCTGCCGAAGCTCGTGCCTCGCAACCGGACCGCCCGCCTGGCGGTGCTGGATCGTCCCATCCAGCGTTCCGCCGCACCGTTTCCCTCCCGAGCCCGCAGCGCAACCCGGCGCCGCGTGGTGGTGGGCATCCTCGCGCTGCTCTCGCTCGCGCTTCTCTCCGTCTACTTCCGCGAGTCGGACAACGGTCCGCTCCACGGCGCTCAGGACGCCGGCGCGACGGTGATGCGCCCGTTCCAGGTCGGCGCCGAGCGCGTCGCCCGCCCGTTCCGCGACCTCTACGGCTGGTTCGACGGCCTCGTCGGCGCGAAGGAGGAGAACGAGCGGCTGCGCGCCGAGCTCGCCCGCGCGAACCAGCAGGCGATCGAGAACCAGAACGCCGCGCAGGAGAACCGTGACCTCCGCGAGGCGCTCGACTACCAGGACCTGCCGGGGCTGAAGGACTACCGCCCGGTGAACACGCGCGTCGTCGCGCAGCAGTCGCCGCAGTTCTCGAAGCAGATCGTGATCGCCGCCGGCTCGAACGCGGGGATCAAGAAGCACGCGCCCGTGCTCTCCGCGGGCGCGCTCGTCGGAGAGGTGACGAAGGTCACCGCCGACACCGCGCTCGTCACGCTCCTCACCGACGAGTCGAGCGCCGTTACCGCGTACTCGATCAGAACCGGCGCGCTCGGCATCGTCGAGTCCGGCGAGGGCGGCTCGCTCGCGCTCGACAACGTGCCGAAGGACAAGGACGTCACGCGCGGCGACCTCGTCGCGACCGCCGGCTCCGGCGTCGAGCGCCTGCCGTCGCTCTTCCCGCGCGGGATCCCGATCGGGACGGTGACGAGCGCGTCGCAGACCGACACCGAGCCGTTCAAGCAGATCCAGATCGTCTCGATGGTCGACCTCTCGAACCTCGACGTCGTCACGGTGCTCGTGCGATGACGCTCGACGCGCTGAAGGCCGTGGCGATCGTGTTCGTCGCCGTCGTCCTGCAGACCTCGATCGTCAGCACGATCGAGATCCGCGGCGGCACACCCGATCTCCTGCTCGTCACCCTCGTCGCGATCTCGCTGCTCCGCGGGGCGATCTGGGGAGCCGCTGCAGGGTTCGCGGCCGGTCTGCTGCTCGACACCGCGAGCCTCGCGCGCCTCGGCGAGACGTCGCTGCTCCTCACCGTCGCGGGCTACTGGATCGGACGCTACGGCGAGACGACGGGACGCGACCGCTCGCATGCGCCGCTGCTCTCCGTCGCGGTCGTGACCGTGCTCTACGCCGTCGGCGCGCTCGCGCTGCACGTCGTGCTCGGCGATCCCGTCGACGCAGGGACGGTGCTCGTCGGCGCGTTGATCCCCGGAGTCCTGCTCAACCTGCTGCTCACGTTCCCGGTCTACGCGCTCGTCCGCCGCATCCTCGGCCGGCCCGAGTGGGCCGCGCAGGAGGTACGGCTCCTTGGCTAGCGGCGGCAACGGCCGCAGCTCCGGTCGCTTCCTGCCGCCGGACCCGCGCGTCGTCGAGCCGTACCGGCTGACGCCGAAGCTCGCGCTCCGCCTCGCGGTGCTCGGGGCGATCACGCTCGGCGTCTTCGTCGTGCTGTTCCTCCGGCTCTGGGCGCTGCAGGTGCTGTCCGGCGACCAGTACCTCCGCGCCGCGCAGAACAACCAGCTGCGCACGATCCGCGTCGAGGCGCCGCGCGGCGTGATCCGCGATCGCAAGGGCCGGATCCTCGTCGGCAACACCGCCGGCATCGCCGTGAAGCTCTGGCCTGCCGACCTCCCCGAGAAGGGCCGCTACCAGATGCTCAAGCGGCTCGGGAAGGTGCTGGAGGTGCCGGCGCCGCGGATCGCCCGCGAGGTCGACAAGCGCGCCCACGACCCGCTGAGCCCGGTCGTCGTGAAGGAGAACGTCACGCGCGCCGAGCTCTTCTACCTCAGCGAGCGGCGGGACGAGTTCCCCGGGATGCGCCTCGTGAAGAGCAACGTGCGCGCCTACCCGTACGGGACGATGGCGGCGCACGTGCTCGGGCACGTGGGCGAGGTCACCGAGGACCAGCTGAAGACAGCGCTCGTACGCAGAGCTCGTCCCCGGCGACAAGGTCGGGCAGGCCGGAGTGGAAGCAGCGTTCGACCGCTACCTCCGCGGCACGCCCGGGCTCGACCGGCTCCGCGTCGACTCGCTCGGCCAGCCGCGCAGCGACATCACGCCCCTGAAGCTCTCCACGCCCGGGAACGACGTCGAGCTGACGATCGACGCCGACCTCCAGTTCGCGGCCGAGCGCGCGCTCCAGCACGGCATCCAGATCGCGCGCAACTCCGAGTGCTACGGCTGCTGGAACGCGAACGGCGGCGCGATCGTCGCGATGGACGCGCGAAACGGCGAGGTGCTCGCGCTCGCGTCGAGCCCGACCTTCGACCCGCGCGTGTTCGTGGGGAAGCCGAACCCGTGGCGCCTTCGTCCGCTGCTCAACCCGAACGCGGCGAAGCGGCGCAACTACCCCGGCCTCGACCGCGCGATCGCCGGCGTCTATCCCGCCGGCTCGACGTTCAAGCCGGTCACGGCGCTCGCCGCGCTCGAGGACTACCGCGTCTCGCCGTACGAGGCGCTGCCGTGCACGCCGAGCTACACCTACGTCGGCGACAACGGCGTGCCGTACCTGTTCAAGAACTGGAACCCGTACGTGAACACGGCGATCACGATGCCGATCGCGCTCGCGTGGTCGTGCGACACCTACTTCTACGAGCTCGGCGTGCGGTTCTACAAGCTGCGCTCCTCGCCGCTGCAGCAGTGGGCGAAGACGTTCGGGTTCGGAGCGCCGACCGGCCTCGAGCTCGGCCCGGAGGCGCCGGGCCTGATCCCGACGCCAGAGTGGCGCCGCAACTACTTCAAGGATCCGATCGAGAAGCTCTGGAAGCCGGGCGACTCGATCGAGCTCACGATCGGCCAGGGCGAGATGACGGTCACGCCGCTCCAGCTCGCGCGCTTCTACGCGATGATCGCGAACGGCGGGCGGCTCGTCACGCCGCACGTGTTCAAGGACGTGACGAACCCGAGCGGCGTGTCGATCGTCCCGCGCCCGACGCAGCCGACGCCGAAGAAGATCGACGTCTCGGCGAGCGCGCTCCAGGTCGTGCGTGAGGGGCTCTTCCGCGCGACGCACGATCCCGACGGCACGTCGACGGCGATCTTCTCGTCGTTCCCGGTGGAGATCGCGGGCAAGACGGGCACGGCCGAGAAGTGGTCGAGCGAGTACAACCGCTACTTCGACCAGGCCTGGTGGTGCGGCTACGGCCCGAACGACGCGCCGGAGATCGTCGTGTGCGCGCTGATCGAGAACGGCGGGCACGGCGGCACGTCGGCGGCACCGGCGGCACGTGAGGTCCTCGCGAACTACTTCCACGTCAAGGCGAACGAGGTCGGCCTCGTGAGCTCGTCGGAGACGGACTAAGTGGCTCCCCCGGCCCCATCCGCCGGCGCGCGACCCGCGATCACACTGCGCGCTGCCGCGTCCTCAGTCGCGTCCGTATTTACCAATACGGACGCTCCCTGCGTCCTTGCATCGCTTGGTGCTCGCGGCCCGCGCATCCGGCAATGGAACCGGAGGAGCCACTGATGGCGGTCGACTACGCAGGCGCGCGCAGGCGCACGACCAGAGTCCGCCGGCTGGAGGAGGGCGCGGAGGCATTCGCGCGCCGCTTCGACTGGGTCCTCTTCGGCTCGGTCGTCGCGCTCGTCGCGTACGGCCTCCACCTCGTCGCCGGGATCACGCGCGACGACGTGCCGGGGAGCCCCGACTACTACGTGATCCGTCAGGCGGTGTACGCGGCCGTCGGCGGCGCGGCGATGCTCGGCGCCTCGCTGATCGACCCCGACCTCTACCGCCGCTACTGGCGCCAGATCTACGCCGTCTCGCTCCTGCTGCTGCTGCTCGTGATCCCGCTCGGCACGGAGGCGCGCGGCTCGCAGCGCTGGATCGGCCTCGGCTCCGTGACCTTCCAGCCGTCGGAGCTCGGGAAGCTGCTCGTCGTTCTCGGCGTCGCCGGGTTCCTCGCCGAGCGTGCGCGCCGGATCGGCGAGGTACGGACGGTGCTCGGCACGATCGGGCTCGTCGCCGTGCCCGCGCTGCTCGTGTTCGTCCAGCCCGACATCGGCACGTCGCTCGTGTACGGCGCGGCGCTCCTCGCGATGCTCTTCATCGCCGGCGCGCGCTGGCTGCACCTCGGCGTGATCCTCTCGATCGTCGCGCTCACGGGCGCCCTCGTCGTCTGGATCCTGCCGTCGGCAGGCGTCGACGTGCTCGAGCCGTACCAGCGCGACCGTCTGACCGCGTTCGTCAACCGCTCGCACGACCCACAGGGCGCGAGCTACAACGTCCAGCAGTCGATCCTCGCGATCGGCGCGGGCGGTGTCCGCGGGCGCGGCGTCGACAACGCGACGCAGACGAACCTCGACTACCTGCCCGAGCACGCGACCGATTTCGCCTTCGCGTCGCTCGCCGAGCAGCGCGGCTTCATCGGCGCGGCGATCCTGCTCCTGCTCTATCTCCTCATCGTCTGGCGAGGCCTCCGTGTCGTCACGTACGCGTCCGACCCGTACTCCGCGATCGCCGCGGGCGGGATCGTGTTCGCGCTCATGTTCCAGGTGTTCGTCAACATCGGCATGACGATGGGCATTGCGCCCGTCACCGGCATTCCGCTGCCGTTCGTGAGCGTCGGCGGATCGTCGCTCGTCACGAACCTGCTCGCGGTCGGCGTCCTGCAGGCGATCCACGCGCGCGGCCGGCGTCGATGAAGCTTCCGCTCGCACCCGCCGCGGTCTTCGACGTCGTCCGCGAGCTTCGCGACTCGACGAAGAAGGAGAAGCCGATCGTGCTCGGCGGTGCGCGCGCGCTCGTCGACGCGCTGCGGCGCGAGCTCCTCCGCGACGGCGACCCCAGCGCGCTCCGCGACGCCGGGCTCGGCGCGCTCGACGGTGCGGCCGCGCTCGTCTACGTGCTCGCGGGCGAGCCGTCGGAGGAAGACGAGCGCGCGCTGCGAGCTGCGGAGATGGCGAACGTGCCGATCATCGTGCTCGGCCCGGAGCCGACGACGCCTGTGCCGTACACGCTCGCGACCAACGTCCTTCCGCTCCGTCCCGGCGAGGGCTTTCCGCTCGAGGACCTCGGCCGGCTGCTGGCCGCGAAGGCGGACGACGCCGCCGGCCCGCTCGCCGCAAAGCTCCCCGCGCTTCGCCGCGGAGTCGCCGAGGCGCTCGTCGCGAAGGTCGCCCGGCAGAACGGCCTGATCGGCGCGGCGGTGTTCATCCCCGGCGTGGACTTCCCGATCCTCACGCTGAACCAGCTGCGGCTCGTGATGCGCCTCGCGACCGCCTACGGCCAGCCGCTCGACGCGGAGCGCCTGCCCGAGGTGCTCGGCGTCGTCGGCACGGGGCTCGGCCTGCGCGCGGTCGCGCGCGGGGCGCTCTCCTTCGTGCCCGTCGGAGGGTGGGCGGTCAAGGGCGGCGTCGCGTACGGCGGGACGCGGGCGCTCGGCGAGGCGGCGATCCGCTACTTCGAGGCGAGGTCAGGCGGCGGCGGGGCGGAGCCGGTTGCGCCGGGCGCGGATCGCGCGTAGGCGCTGACTGAGGCGAGCCCAGGCCCAGGGCTCCACTTCCTTGTACCGGATCTCCGACTGACCCCTGGTCGCCTCGAGGTACTCGAACCAGGCGTCCGCCTCCTCGATCAGCAGCAGCTCGAAAGCTTCCTCCGTCGGGCTCATCGGGGCATCCTCGAAGTAGCTCACGGGCGGAAGCGTAGGACCTGGACCGGACGGAGGCCTGCGCCGAGGGCGCTGGTACCCTGAGAGCAGCACATGCACGAGTTTTCGTACCTGACAAACCAGCGCGCGCCCCGGCCCCTTGCGGGGGTCGACGTTCGGCCGCGCGCCGAGCAAGGAGTAACCGTTTGCCACTTTCCTGGTTCCGACGAAAGCGCAATGAGCCGGAGCAGGCGCCTGCACGCGAGGCAGCCGCTCCAGCCCCGCCTCCAGACGTAACGACGACCCCCGCCACGGCCGGCGGGGAACAACCGAGCACCACCGATCCCACCCGCCCGAAGCGGCGCCGCGGCACCCGCGGCGGCAAGGGCCGAAAGAAGACCGGCACGGCGTCCGCCGCAGCGACGGCGTCGAAGACCGAGCCGAAGGCGCGAGAGTCGAAGCCGCGCGAGCCGAAGGAGAAGAAGGAGGAGGTCCGCTCGCAGCGCCGCGAGCGCCGCGCGAACCAGCCCCGCCGCCGCGTCCCGCAGAAGCGGCCGCAGCTCCCGCCCGCGAAGCGCGAGCTCCTCGTCAGCGTCGACGTCGGCGAGCAGCGCGTCGCGATCTTCGAGGACGACCGCGTCGCCGAGGTGTACCTCGAGCGCCCTGAGCGTCGCTCGATCGCCGGGAACATCTACCTCGGCACCGTCGACAACGTCCTTCCGGGGATGGAGGCCGCGTTCGTCGAGATCGGCCTCGAGAAGAACGGCTTCCTCTACGTCGACGAGATCGTCGTCCCCGAGCTCGAGGGCAAGGGACAGGGGCGCCGCATCCAGGACCTGATCAAGCGCGGCGAGCAGGTGCTCGTCCAGGCGGTCAAGGACCCGATGAAGTCGAAGGGCGCGAGGCTCACGACCGAGATCTCGCTTCCCGGCCGCTTCGTCGTCTACGTGCCGCTCGGCGAGGGCCTCGGCGTCTCACGACGGCTCGAGGACGACGAGCGCGCGCGGCTGAAGGAGATCGTGAAGGGCCTGAAGGTGAAGCAGGGCGGCGTGATCGTCCGAACCGCCGCCGAGGGCGCCTCGGCCGAGGACGTCGAGCGCGACCTCCTCTTCCTGCAGAAGCTCTGGAAGTCGATCCAGGACCGCGCGAAGAACGCGACGCCGCCGACGCTCGTGTACCAGGAGTCCGAGCTGCCGCTCCGCGTTACCCGCGATCTCTTCACGGGCGACTTCGAGCGCGCGCTCGTCGACGACGACACCGCGTACAAGCGGATCGTCGGCTACCTGAAGAAGACGTCGCCGCACATGGTCGAGAAGGTGCACAGGTTCAAGGAGAAGACGCCGCTGTTCGAGAGCTTCGGCGTCGACGACGAGATCCGCTCGACGCTCAACCGCCGCGTCGACCTTCCCTCGGGCGGCTACCTGATCTTCGACTACGCCGAGGCGTTCACGGTCGTCGACGTGAACACCGGACGCTTCGTCGGCTCACGCTCGAAGAGCTCCGGCGCGCGTCTCGAGGACACGATCACGAAGAACAACCTCGAGGCGGTGAAGGAGGTCGTGCGCCAGCTGCGGCTGCGCGACATCGGCGGGATCATCGTCATCGACTTCATCGACATGGCGAACCCGTCCAACCGTGCGACGGTCGAGGCCGCGCTCCGCACCGAGCTCGAGCGAGACCGGACGAAGACCTACGTCGTCGAGATCTCGCCGCTCGGCCTGGTCGAGATGACGCGCCAGAACGTCACCGACGGGCCGCGCGAGATCCTCACGAAGAAGTGCCCGACGTGCGAGGGCGACGGCATCGTCGTCTCGGAGTCGACCGCGGCGGTCGACCTCGAGCGCCGGCTGCGTGCGCTCGCCGCGTCGAAGCCGCGGACGAAGGCGTTCCGCGTCGAGGTGGCCGCCAAGCCGGGGAGCATGCTCATCGGCCCGGGCGCGTCGCGGCTCGAGGACATCGAGGCGTCGACGAAGCGCCGCTTCTTCATCGAGTTGAAGGACGGCATCCACAACGACCACTTCTCCGTCGTCGGCGAAGGCACGATCGAGAAGCTCCGGCCGGAGGCGCCGGTCGAGGAGGGCGCCGAGGTGGAGCTCAAGCTCGTCGAGGTCGGCCTCTACGATCCGACCGCGGCGGTCGCGAAGGTCGACGGGCTCGCGGTC
This sequence comes from uncultured Actinomycetes bacterium, assembly GCA_963737405.1. Lineage (GTDB taxonomy): Bacteria > Actinomycetota > Thermoleophilia > Gaiellales > Gaiellaceae > JACCTU01. The sequence goes on along the minus strand of CAVTSL010000005.1, from coordinate 36,813 downwards.
ACCGTCGCGGGCGCGTCGAAGCTCGTCGGCAAGAAGGTTCCGGTGCGCGTCAACCGCGTGCTGAACGGGACCGCCTACGCGACCCTCGTCGACCAGCAGGTGGTCGAGGCGCCGATCACCGCCGAGCGCGAGGCGGAGAAGCCGACGCGCGCCTCGCGCGCGAAGGCCGCGCCGAAGCCGAAGGAACAGCCGGTCGAGGAGCCCGCGGAGGAGACGCCCGTCGAGGCCGTTGCCGTCGAGGACGAGGCAGAGGCAGAGGCCGAGGCCGAGGTCGACGCCGACGCGGAGCCGAAGCCCAAGAAGAAGACGCGCCGCGGATCACGCGGCGGCCGTCGGCGCCGCAAGACCGGGACGGCCGCCACGAACGGCGGCGCGGGCGCCGAGGGTCCTCGCATCCACCTGCCGGACCGCTCGCTCGAGTCCGAGCCGGAGGAGGAGGCTGAGCCAGAGGCCGTCGCCGCGGAGTCGAACGGCGCCGAGCCGGCAGCCGAGGGCGATGCGGAGCCGAAGCCGAAGAAGAAGACGCGCCGCGGCTCGCGCGGCGGGCGGCGGCGCCGCAAGACCGGGACGGCGGCGACCCCGGCCGGCGACGCGCCCGAGCCGACGGAGACCGCGGCGTAGCACGACTCGTCCTCGTCTGCGCCCTCGCGCTCGGCCTCGCCGGGTGTGGAGGCTCGAACGAGGCCGCTCCGACGGAGACCGCGCCGCGCACGGCCGCGACGCGGCTCGCGGACGCCGAGCACGCCGTCCACGCGAGGACGCCGGGCCTCTACTCGCTGATCGTGATGCGCGACGGGCGTCCGCTGCTCGAGCGCTACTACGACGGCGCGAGCGCGGCACAGCCGTTCCCCGTCTTCTCGATCACGAAGAGCGTCGTGTCGGCGCTGATCGGGATCGCGATCGCCGACGGGAAGATCGCGGGGCTGCAGCAGCCGCTCGGCGAGCTGCTCGACGTCCCGCCGAACGCCGATCCTCGCGTGCGCAGGATCACGCTCGAGCAGCTGCTGACGATGAGCGCAGGCTGGGACGACGAGACCGTGGAGGTCCGAACGTCGTGCGCAACCTGCTCGCGCGGCCGCTCGCACGCGAACCGGGCGCGAAGTGGGTGTACGACAACGGGTCGGCGCACCTCGTCTCCGCCGTCCTCACCCGCGCCACGGGGCGCTCTGCGGCCGAGTACGCGGAGCAGCGCCTCTTCGGCCCGCTCAACATCCACCCGCTCGAGTGGCCGGCCGACCCGCAGGGCAACTCGAGCGGCAGCGCGGGTCTCGTGCTCCGCGCGCGCGAGCTCGCGCTGCTCGGTGAGCTCTTCCGCCGCGGCGGCGCGTTCGGCGGCCGGCAGCTCGTCCCCGTCTCGTGGGTCCGAGCGTCGACGGCCCCGCACGTCGAGACCGGCGAGCCGCAGGTGCGCTACGGCTACTACTGGTGGATCGGCGACGCGACGAGGACGTTCGCCGCGATCGGCTACGGCGGCCAGGTGATCGCCGTCGCGCCGCGCGAGCGCGCGGTCGTCGTGTGGACGTGCGATCCTGCGAGGGCGCCCGAGACCCGCGTCCTGCTCCGCGACTACATCCTCCCTGCCCTCCGGGGCTGACGGCGGGGCCGGTGCTACACTTCGGCCGCCGCGGGCCCTGCCCGCGTTTTCCGCGCTATGGCGTACGCGATCATCTCAGTCGGAGGGAAGCAGTACCGCGTCCAGGAGGGCGACCTCCTCCGCGTGGACCGCGTGGCGACGGACGAGGGCAAGACGCTCAATCCGTCCGTGCTCCTCTTCGGCGACGACAAGAAGACGGAGCTCTCGCCCGAAGGGCGTGACCGTGACCGCGCGCGTCGTCGGCCACGTCAAGGGCGAGAAGATCCGGATCGGCAAGTACCGCCGTCGCACCGGCTACAAGCGGCACACCGGCTTCCGCGCGTCGCTGACCGAGCTGCAGATCGAGAAGATCGGCGCCCGCAGCTCGAGCGCGAAGTCCGAGCCGGCGCCGAAGGCGGAGGCTCCGGCGGAGGATCACGTTGCCGGCATGCCGAAGGACTACGAGGGGATGACCGTGGCGCAGATCCACGAGGCGGCTCCCGGCTGGAACCGCCCGATGCTGGAGGCCGCGCTCGAGTACGAGCAGGCTCACGGCAAGCGCAAGGGCGCGATCGCGGCGCTCGAGCACGCGCTCGCCGCGAAGGAGGAGCACTAATGGCACACAAGAAAGGCCTCGGGTCGTCGCGCAACGGTCGCGACTCGAACCCGAAGATGCTCGGCGTGAAGATCTTCGACGGCCAGGACGTGAAGGCCGGGATGATCATCGTGCGCCAGCGCGGCACGAAGTTCCGCCCCGGTGACGGCGTGGGCCTCGGTCGCGACGACACGATCTTCGCCGTGCGTGACGGCGTCGTCTCGTTCCGCCGCAGCGGCGACCGCCGCTCCGTTCACGTCGTCGAGTCCTAGCGACTCGGCCTCGAAGGAGGCGCGGATGTTCCACGACCGCGCGAGGATCCACGTCGTGGCCGGCCGCGGAGGAAACGGCGCGCTGTCGTTCCGCCGCGAGAAGTTCGTCCCGAAGGGGGGACCCGACGGCGGCGACGGCGGCAAGGGCGGCGACGTCCTGCTCGTGGCCGACCCGGACCTGCGCGACCTCTCGCGCTTCCGGCCGAACCAGTGGTTCAAGGGCGGGCGCGGGGGCCACGGCGGAGGCTCGAACAAGCACGGCGCCGACGGTGACGAGATCGAGCTCACGGTGCCGGTCGGCACGCAGGTCTTCGACGAGGACGGACAGCTGATCGCCGATCTCGCGCGTGCGGGTGCGCGGGTGCTCGCTGTACGCGGCGGCGAGGGCGGTCGCGGCAACAAGCGCTTCGCAACGCCGACGCGGCAGGCGCCGCGCTACGCCGAGACCGGTCTGCCGGGCGAGGAGTCGACGATCGAGCTGCGCCTGAAGCTCCTGGCGGACGCCGCGCTCGTCGGCCTGCCGAACGCCGGCAAGTCGTCGCTCCTGCGGCGCATCTCGAACGCGAAGCCGAAGGTCGCGGACTACCCCTTCACGACGCTCGCGCCGGTGCTCGGAACGGTCGAGGCGCCCGACGGCAGGCAGATCACCGTCGCCGACGTCCCCGGTCTGATCGAGGGCGCGAGCGAGGGCGTCGGCCTCGGGCACGAGTTCCTCGCGCATCTCGAGCGCGCCCGGCTCCTCGTCCACGTGATCGACGTGGCGGGCGACGTCGAGGACGCGTTCGGGACGATCAACGCGGAGCTCGAGCACTACGGCGCCGGCCTCGAGGAGCGGCCGCAGGCAGTCGTGCTGAACAAGATCGACCTCCTGCCCGAGCCGCCGGAGTTCGCGGTCGAGGACGAGCGCGTGCAGCGCGTCTTCCCTGTCTCGTGCGCGACCGGCGCCGGGATCGAGGAGCTCCGCCGCGGGCTGTTCGAGCTCTGCCCGCCCGAGCCGCCTGCACTGCCGGTCGAGGAAGGCGCGGAAGAGCTCGCCGAGTTCCTCGTCTACCGGCCGCAGTCGAGCGGCGCGCGCGGGTACCGGATCCTCCGCACCGACCGCGGCTTCCGCGTGACGGGCACGCCGCCCGCGCCCGACGAGCTCGAGCAGGCGCTCCGCGCCGCCGGCGCGCGGAAGGGCGTCGAGGTCGAAGTGGGGGACGAGACCCTCGTGTTCGAGTGATCGGCCTCTTCGGCGGCGCGTTCAACCCGCCGCACGACGGGCACCTCGAGCTCGCGCGCCGCGGCATCGAGGAGTTCGGGCTCGACCGGCTCGACGTCCTCGTCAGCGGAGATCCCGCGCACAAGCACGTCGAGTGCCCCGTCGACGTCAGGGTCGCGCTCGCCGAGCAGGCGTTCGCGGACATCCCCGAGGCGCGCGTCGTCGCCGATCCGTACCGGTACACGATCGACCGGCTCCGCGCGGAGCCGCCGACGGGCGACGCCGTCTTCCTGATGGGCGCCGACCAGTACCGCGACTTCGCGACGTGGAAGGAGCCGGACGAGGTGCTCGCGCGCGTGCGGCTCGGCGTCGCGACGCGATCGGGGGTCGAGCGCCCGCCGCTCGCGCCGGGGCATGAGGGGCGCGTCCACTTCTTCGAGATCGACTCGCCGCCGATCTCGTCGCACGAGCTCAGGGAGCGGGCGAGTCGCGGCGAGTCGCTTGACGGCCTCGTTCCGCCCGCCGTCGCAGCCGAGATCGCCCGCCGCGGGCTCTATCGGGCTCCCTCGCTACACTGAGGCTGCTGTTCCCTCCGGAGACCTGACCGACTGAGCCCGCTCGAACAAGCCCGCCGCATCGCCGGCATCGCCCAGGAGAAGCTGGCGCGGGACGTCGTCATCCTCGACATGCGGCCGGTGTGCACGTACACCGACTTCTTCGTGATCGCCACCGGGCAGAACCCGCGGCAGGTGGCCGCGATCTACAACGAGGTGCGCGAGCGGATGAAGAAGGACGAGCGCACGATCCCGCACACGGCCGACGGCCAGCGCGAGGCGAACTGGATCGTTGCGGACTACATCGACGTGGTGCTGCACGTGTTCACGCCCGACGCACGCGCGTTCTACCGGCTCGAGGAGCTGTGGGGGGACGTGCCGAGCGTCGAGGTCGAAGCCGCCGCTGTCTGAAGCGGCGATGTCTGTTTAGACAACAGTTCGTCCGACGCGCGTCGCTAACGTCGGTTGTGTGCTCACGACCGGATCAGAAAGGCGTCGATCGCAGAGTCGGCGATCGCTGCACGCGGCGATCGAGCTCGGCGTCGGCGTCTACGCGACCGTTCGGCGACGAGCGGTACGACCTCATCTTCGATCTGCGGCCCGAACTCGTCCGCGTCCAGTGCAAGTGGGCGCGCTGCCGCGGAGACGTCGATCGTCGTTCGCTGCTACTCGTAGCCGTCGGACCGCGCGACGGATGCTGCTCCGGCGGTACGTACACGCGCGACGAGGTCGACGCGTTCGCGGTGTACTGCCCGGACGCCGGACGCTGCTACTTCCTGCCGTTCGATCGTGTTCCGCCGCTCAGCGCAGCATCCACCTCCGGCTTCGCGCGTACGCGGAACAACCAACGCCCGGGGTGCACTGGGCGGAGGAGTACGAATTCGGCGCTAGACTGGGGGCGCTTGGGGCCATAGCTCAGCTGGGAGAGCGCTCGCGCTGGCAGCGCGAGAGGTCGCCGGTTCGAGCCCCGGCTGGCTCCACCTCCGAAGCCGCCCACCGGGCGGCTTCCCTCTACTAACGCTCCCGCGCGCAGATCCGGTCGCCGGCCATGATCCGGTCGAACGCCGCGTTCGCGCGCTGCTCGACCGTCTGGTGCTCCGAGCTCCCGTTGAACGGCGGCAACCCCGCCGCCTCCCACTGGAGCGTCGGCGTCACGCCCGGCCCCATCACCGAGATCCGATACCGCTCCCCGCGCGACGACGGCCGCGGCGCCGACGACGGATACCCCGCGTGCGGCCGCTGCCCGGAGACGAAGCTGTGGCAGAACGTCCCGGTGCCGCGGTGCGTGAGGATCCCGGACTCGCGCCGCCACCCCTGCCCGTACCCGGAGTTCAGCGTGTCGATGTAGACGTTCCGTGCGTACCGGTCGCGTGGGTTCCCGGTCGTCGAGCTCGAGAAGCCGTAGATCGGATGCCCGAGATACGACAGCCGCCCGAACACTCCCTGCCACTGGAACCCGTACGTCCAGTTGACGTACGCCTCGAGCACCGGCAGCTCCGTGTTCCAGTGCGACACGTGCAGCTCGAAGTCGTCCTGTGAGGGCAGCCACGGCTCGAACCCCAGGAGCGGGAGCCGACGCTGCCACGACTGCAGCGCCCAGTACGAGCCGTCGGGCGCCTTGCACGCGGCGACGACGTACGGCAGGGGCGGCCCGTCGTATCGGCGGCACCTGTTCCTGAAGCCCCGCCAGAGCTGCTTGCGGGCGATTCGCCAACCGCCCGCGAAGTCGTACCTGAACCGCACCTGTCGGACGTTCGCCTGCGGCGGCACGCGCGCGTTCACCGCACCCCAGACGAAGACGTGGCGCCGCGCGCCGCGGGCCGTCGTGTACTCGACGAGCGCCCGCTTCCCGTTCACCTTCAGCGTGGGTGCGCGGACGTTGAGGTCGGCGAACGGCTCACTTGCGCGAGCTGCGGCGGCGGACGAAAGGGCAAGCACGACCGCCGTGACCGTGACCAGCCCCCGAACGATCACTCGATCAGGGTAGCCGCAAGAGCGCAAGTTTTCGCAATGTGCGGGATCTTTCTTCAACGTGAGGAACTCTCACGGCCGCCGCAGCAGCGCTCTCTGGGCAGCATCGACGGGCAAGCGCATCCGACGCCCCAAGTCGTGCTGATCTGGCAGGAGCACGAGCTGGTGACGCCTGAAGAGCGTCAGCTCGAGGTCTGGCTCGGGACGCTCAGGCGGCTTCTCGGAGCGCTTCGATCTCGCGGTTGACGGCCAGGCGCTCGAGCGCCTGGGCCTCGATCTGACGCACGCGCTCGCGCGTGAGGCCCATCTGCCGCCCGATCTCCTCGAGTGAGGTCGGCTCCTTCGTGCCGAGCCCGTAGCGCAGCTCGATCACGCCGCGCTCGCGATCCGGAAGCCCCTGGAGCGCCCGGTGCAGCGCCTGCTCGGCGAGGCTCACGTGCACCTCTTCCTCGAACTCCGCGCTCTCGTCGCCGAACAGGTCGCCGAACGACCCGCCGCCTTCCGAGCCCATCGGCTTGTCGAGGCTCGTCACCGCCCGCGCCGCCTCGCGCACCTCGCGCACCTGCTTGAGCGGCAGCTTCGCGGCCTTCGCCACCTCTTCCTCGGTCGGCGGCCGTCCGAGCTTCACGGTCAGCTCGCGCTCGGCGCGACCGATCTTCGTCTCGCGCTCGACGATGTGCACGGGGATGCGGATCGTGCGCGACTTGTTCGCGACGCCGCGCTGCACCGCCTGACGGATCCACCACGTCGCGTACGTCGAGAACTTGAACCCGCGGCGCCAGTCGAACTTCTCGACCGCGCGGATGAGCCCGATGATCCCTTCCTGGATCAGGTCGAGCAGCGAGAGACCGTGGCCCTGGTACTTCTTCGCGATCGAGACGACGAGGCGGAGGTTCGAGTTGACCATCAGGTCCTTCGCGCGCTTGTCGCCCCGCTCGATCAGCTTCGCGAGCTCGACCTCCTCGGCGGCGGTGAGCAGCGAGTAGCGGCCTGCCTCGTTCAGGAAGAGCTGCAGCGCGTCGGTCGTCGCGACGGCGAGGTCGCCGTTGACGTAGACGGCGTCGTCGGCCGTCGAGCGGGCGCAGTCGTCGGTGACCTCGATCCCGCGCTCGTCCAGCTCGGCCTCGAGCGCCTCGACCTCGTCCTCGGAGAGATCGTGCTCCTGCGCGAACTCGGAGATCGCGGACATGTCCAGACAGCCCAGCTCCTCTCCCCGCGCGATCAGCTTCTGGATCTGCTCGGTGCTCATCGTCGACTCTTTCCCCCTCGCTCGCGGCTCTAACGCCACGCCGATGGACGAGATTCGCCCTCCCATGGTAGAACGAGCGGGCGCTCGATTCGGTTTCTGTCAGGAGAAATCCGCCCTGGGACCGATCGCGTACACTCGCTGCATGAGCACCACGGCTTGGGAGCTCATCTTCATGATGCTCGTGCTCAAGATTCCGATCCTGTACCTGATCGGCGTGGTGTGGTGGGCCATTCGAGCGACGCCCGACCCGTACGAGCCGGCTGCGCTCGTGCCCGCGGAGCCGGAGGAGCCGACGCTTCCGTCCGCGCCGTGCCCGTGGCGCGCCCGCCGCCGCGGTGCGCCGGTCCGTCCGCGCGGCGGCCGTGACCGCGTGCGCGCGGCGAGGGCGATGCGATGAGCACCGCTGCGGACTACGAGCAGGACGACCGCGCGACCCCGGCCGAGATCATCGCCGGCTACATGTCGGCGGCCGCGATCTTCATCTCCGTGATCGCGCTCGCCGTGCGACCCGTGCCGCTCTCGATCGCGGCGATCCTGCTCGGCCTCGTCGCGAGCGCGATCGGCGGCCGCTGGGGCCGCCTGCACGCGATCGCCGTCGGCTGTGGGACCGGCGCCTTCGTCCTCGGGATGACGATCGCCGTTCTCACGGGGCGTCCGCTCTTCTAGCGTCCTGCTACAAAGAACATCGTGAGCACGTTCGACGTCGACGGTCTGAACGCGGGCTACGCCCGCGCGCTCCTCGACGAGTACCTCGAGAACCCGGAGTCGGTCCCGTCCGAGTGGCGCCAGCTCTTCGAGAGCGGCGACAGCGAGCTCGTCGCGACGCACCCCGGGCTGCAGCGCCTGCTCGAGACGCTCCGGACCGACGGGAACGGAGCATCCGCGCCGGCCGCGCCCACGCCGGCTCCCGAGGCGGCGCCTGCCCTGCCCCTGCGCCGGTCGACGACCTCCTGCTCGGCGGCGTCGCCGCGGCGATGGCGCTCGTGAAGGCCCACCGGATGCACGGCCACCTCGCCGCGCGGCTCGACCCGCTCGGCTCTGAGCCGGTCGGCGATCCCGCGCTCGAGCCCGAGCGTCTCGAGCCGCCGCTGACGCCCGAGCTCCAGGCGCAGATCCCGGCGCACTACCTGCGCCTGTACGTGCCGGGCGAGACGCTCGCCGATGCGCTGCCGGCGCTCCGCGAGACCTACTGCGGGACGATCGCGTACGAGATCGAGCACATCTCCGACCACGAGGAGCGCGTCTGGCTCAGGCAGGCGGTCGAGTCGGGTCGGTACCGCCAGCCGCTCTCCGCCGACGAGAAGCGCGGGCTCCTCGAACGCCTGACCGAGGTCGAGGTCTTCGAGCGCTACCTCCAGCGCGCCTTCCTCGGCCAGAAGCAGTTCTCCGTCGAGGGGCTCGACTCGCTCGTGCCGCTCCTGGACGAGGCGGTCGAGCTCGCCGCGGAGAACGGCGCGCACCGCGTCGTGCTCGGGATGGCGCACCGCGGACGCCTCAGCGTCATCGTCCACACGCTCGGACGGCCGTACGAGTACGTGCTCCTCGAGTTCGAGGGCGAGCGCACGATCGACGCGGTCGTCTCCGATCCCGAGGGCGGGACCGGCGACGTGAAGTACCACCTCGGCGCCGACGCGACGCGCACGACCCGCGCGGGCGAGATCCAGGTCACGCTCGCGTCGAACCCGAGCCACCTCGAGGCCGTCGACCCGGTCGTCGAGGGAATGACCCGCGCCGAGCAGACCGACCGCGGAACGCCGAAGGGGCTCGCCGATCCCGTCGTCGCGATGCCGGTGCTGATCCACGGCGACGCCGCGTTCCCGGCGCAGGGCGTCGTCGCGGAGACGCTCAACCTCCAGGCGCTCCGCGGCTACTCGACGGGCGGCACCCTGCACGTGATCGCGAACAACCAGGTCGGGTTCACGACCGACCCCGGCGACGCGCGCTCGACGCGGCACTCGAGCGACCTCGCGAAGGGCTTCGACGTCCCGATCATCCACGTGAACGCCGACGACCCCGAAGCCGCCCTCGCCGCGGTCCGCCTCGCGGACGCGTTCCGCAGCCGCTTCTCCCACGACGTCGTGATCGACCTCGTCGGCTACCGGCGGCACGGCCACAACGAACAGGACGAGCCCGCGTACACGCAGCCGCTGATGGCGCAGCTGATCGACCGCCACCCGCCGGCGCGCGAGCTCTACGCGCAGCGGCTGATCGACGAGGGCGTCGTCACCGAGGACGAGGCGCAGGAGATGGTGAAGAGCGTCGAGGCGCGGATCAAGGACGCCCACGAGCACCTCCGCGAGGAGATCGGCAAGCCGAGCGAGAACGACGGGCGCATTCCGCGCGGCAGCGGCGCCTCCGTGATCACGGCGGTCTCCGCGGACCGCCTGCGCGAGCTGAACAACGAGCTCCTCACCGTCCCCGACGACTTCAAGGTCCATCCGAAGCTCGTGAAGCAGCTGCTCCGCCGCGGCGAGGCGCTCGAGTCGGGCGGCATCGACTGGGGCCACGCAGAGGCGCTCGCGTTCGCGTCGCTGCTCGTCGAGGGCATCCCGATCCGGCTCAGCGGCCAGGACACCGAGCGCGGCACGTTCTCACACCGCCACATCGTCCTCCACGACGCGGAGAACGGCGGCGTGTATACGCCGATCCAGCACCTGCGCGACGGGGCGGCGTCGTTCGAGGTCTACAACTCGCCGCTCTCGGAGTACGCGGCCGTCGGCTTCGAGTACGGCTACTCGGTGTCGGCTCCCGAGGCGCTCGTCCTCTGGGAAGCGCAGTTCGGCGACTTCGTGAACGGCGCGCAGATCGCGATCGACCAGTTCATCGTGGCCGGCCTCTCGAAGTGGGCGCAGACGTCGAGGCTGACGCTCCTGCTCCCGCACGGCTACGAGGGCAACGGGCCCGAGCACTCGAGCGCGCGGCTCGAGCGGTTCCTGCAGCTCGCCGCGCAGGAGAACATCCGCATCGTCAACCCGACGACCGCCGCGCAGTCCTTCCACCTGCTCCGGCGGCAGGCGCTCGATCCGGCCGCGCGGCCGCTCGTCGTGATGACGCCGAAGGGCCTGCTGCGGCTGCGCCAGGCGCTCAGCTCGCTCTCGGATCTCAGCGAGGGCTCGTTCCAGCCGGTGATCGACGATCCGGACACCGACCACGCGCACGTGCGGCAGGCTCGTCCTGTCGAGCGGCAAGGTCTACTACGACATCGTCGGCCACGAGCTCCGAGCCGGCGCCCACGACGTCGCCGTCGCCCGGGTCGAGCAGCTCTACCCGTTCCCGGTCGAGGAGGCCGCCGAGCTCGTCCGGCGCTACAGCGGGCTGCGGGAGATCGTCTGGGCCCAGGAGGAGCCGCAGAACATGGGCGCCTGGCGGACGAACCGCCACCGCCTCGAGGAGGCCGCCGGCGTCGTCGGCGTCTCCGTCCGCTACGTCGGCCGCCCCTGGCGCGCAAGCCCGAGCGAGGGCTACCCGACGGCCCACCTGCGCGAGCAGGACCGGATCGTCCGCGAAGCCCTGACCTAGCGAAGCTGCCGCTTACGAGCGCGCCAGTACGCAAGCGCAGCCGCGGCGGCGCGCGGTGCCTGCTTCCGCGCCGAGTCCATGATCATCCGGCGCTGCGCGGGCGGCAGCCGACGCCAGACCTCGAACGCCGTCAGCGCGAGGCCCATCGCTCCCGGTCGGCGGACGCGCGGCACGCCTGCATCCAAGCAGAAGCGCCCTACTCGGGGACGTGCGGCTTGCGGCTCGGCTCGGCCTGACGATCTGCCCCGAACTCGGCCAGAAGGCGTTGGTCCGTCTGCGGGAACACCCGCGGCGGCGGGCGCTGCGGCACGAGCCGGCGGACGGGAAGCGGCGGCGGCGACGACGCTCGAGGCGCCGACGGAGGCCGCCTCAGCGCCGGGCGCGACGGCTTCGCGGCGTCCGCCGGGTGCACGACCGGCCCCGGCGCCGACTCCGGACGACCGGGCGCCGGAAACACCGAGACCGTCGTCTGCAGCGTCGCGGCGGGCATCTGGACGGTCGGCCCGGGCACGGGCTCGGGCGCGGCCGTGTGAAGCGGGACGACGAAGGCCGCCGCCAGTCCCAGAGCGGCCGCGACCAGCGCCGACGCCCTCCAGACGATTGCACTCATGTTCGAGCCCGTTTCAGCCGAAATCACCCGTATGAGGTATCGGCGTCCGAGGGGGGACACTTGATCAGACCTGCGGCCAGGAGCTTCAAGTTCAAGCTGGTCGCGTACTTCGTGCTGCTCTCGCTGCTCCCCGCGGCCGCCGCGTTCTGGGGGTTCACCTCCGTCGCGAAGCAGAGCGAGGTGCGGCGGGTCGACGCACGCCTGCAGTCCGGGCTCCGCGCGGCGGTCGCCGCGTACGACGAGGATCTCTCCGAGGCGACCCGTGAAGCGACGGCACTTGCGCACGACCCCGTCTTCCAGTCCGCGCTCGCGCGAGGCGACGCGGCGACGCTCCAGGACCTGCTCCGCTACGCGCCGAACGTCCGCGTCGAGAGCGGTGACTTCCAGGTCGGCGACCGGCCGGCGCTCGCGGCGGAACGGAGCGTCCGCGTCGTCGGCCGTGACGACCTCCTCGGCTACGTCATCGCCTCGGTCCCGTTCGACCGCGCGCTTCTGCGCAAGGTGAAGAGCCGCTCGGGGCTCGACGCGGGCGAGCAGTTCGTCGTCGTTCAGAACGGACGGCTCGTCGCCGGTGCGGGCTGGACCCAGGCTCCCCTGAAGGTCCCGGCCGACCGCCCGGCCACCGTCGAGCTGAACGGCGAGCGCGTCCGCGTGCTGATCGCCGACACGCCCGGCGGCGCTTCGAGCGAGCCGACGCTCGGCGTCCTTGCGCCACAGGACTCGATCGACGCGGCGACCGCGGGCATCCAGCAGCGCCTCCTCGTCGGCCTGCTCGCCGCGCTCTTCCTGATCGCCCTCGTCGCGTACCTCGAGGGGCGCTCGATCGTTCGCACCGTCTCGAGCATCGCCCGGGCCGCGAACTCGATCGCCCGCGGCAAGCTCGACGAGCGCGTGCCCGTGAAGGGCCGCGACGAGCTGGCGAAGCTCGGCAACGCGTTCAACCAGATGGCCGACCAGCTCCAGCAGCGCCTCGAGGAGCTCGAGTCGGAGCGCCACCGCCTGAGCGAGGCCGTCTCGCGCTTCGGCGACGCGCTCGCGGCGACGCACGACGTCGACCAGCTCCTTCGCGCGATCGTCGAGACGGCGGTCGAGGCGACCGGCGCGCTCGGCGGCATGCTCGTCGGGTCGGAGGGCCAGGTCGTCGAGGTCGGCGCGCCGGGCACGGGCTCCGATCAGCTCGAGCTCCCGCTCCGGGCGGGTCAGAGCACGTTCGGCACGCTGTTCCTGTTCGGCCGGAACTTCGACGACGACGCGCGGCTCACCGCCGCGTCGCTCGTCGGGCAGTCGGTGATCGCGCTCGACAACGCGAAGCTGCACCGGATCGTGGAGCGGCAGGCCCTCGTGGACGGCCTCACCGGGCTCGCGAACCGGCGCCAGGCCGAGGACACGCTGGCCTCCGAGGTCTCGCGCGCGGCCCGCTTCGGAGGCCCGCTCGCGATCGTGATCGGCGACCTCGACGACTTCAAGGCAGTGAACGACGAGCACGGCCACCCGGTGGGCGACACCGTGCTCCGCGAGTTCGCCGCGGTGCTCGCGCGCACGGTCCGCGACGTCGACATCGCGTCGAGGTGGGGCGGCGAGGAGTTCCTGCTCGTCCTGCCGGGGACCGACGCGGCCGGCGCCGTGCGGCTCGCCCAGCGGATCCGCGACTACGTCGAGGGCCGGACCCTCGTCACGCCGGAGGGGATCCCCGTCCGGGTGACGGCGAGCTTCGGTGTCGCCGAGCTGGAGGACGGTGACGCCGCGGAGCAGCTCGTGGCCTCGGCGGACGCTGCCTTGTATCAAGCGAAACGAGCCGGCAAGAATCGGGTCGAGCTCGCCCCGGCCCCCGCGAGTGTCCGAAAACTCCGCTAACCTCCGGCCCCAGGTTTCGTCAGACTTCACCGTGGCCTTACAATCGGTCGCCGCCCAGCGCCCTCGCCCCCGACTACGGAGGAACGAATGCCGGTAGAGACCCCGTCGCTGTTCGCGCAGGTCATCCAGGAGCACCTCGATCTTCGCGACCGCAACTCGCAGCTCGAGACACGGATGCCGATCCGCCAGTACAAGTCCGACGATCCGTTCGAGAACCACCCGCTGTTCAAGACCGAGGAGCAGGCTCGTCTCGAGGAGACGCTGGAGGGGCTCGAGGCCCCCGAGGTCGTGTCCGTTGCAAGCCCGCTCGGTTGGCCCGGCGAAGACGCTGCACGCTCCGACGAGACCGACGATGGCCTCTGGAGCCGTTCGCGCGACTTCGACTGGGGCGACTGACGCCGCAGCCGCTGCGCTAGAGCAGCTCGGCGACCTTGCGGAGGTCGTCGACGAAGCGCGCGTACTCCGCGTCGCGGTCCTGCGCACGGAGGATCGCCGACGGATGGATCGTCGCGAGGACGTGCTCGGCGAGCGGCGAGTCGACCGGCACGCCTCGCTGCTTCGTGACGCGGAACTCACGCCCGAGCAGTGCCTGGGCGGCCGTCGCGCCCAGGCAGACGAGGACGCGGGGGCGGACGAGCTCGAGCTCCGCGTCGAGCCACGGGCGGCACGCGGTCATCTCCGCCGACGTCGGCTTCTGGTGGATGCGGCGCTTGCCCCGCGCCTGCCACTTGAAGTGCTTGACGGCGTTCGTCACATAGACGGTCGCCCGGTCGATCTCGACCTCGGCGAGCGCCTTGTCGAACATCCGGCCGGCCGGGCCGACGAACGGGCGGCCCTCCTTGTCCTCCTGATCGCCCGGCTGCTCGCCGACGAACATCGCGTCCGCGTCCTCGGGGCCCTCGCCGAAGACCGTTTGCGTGGCGTTGCGCCAGAGCTCGCAGCCGCGGCAGTGCTCGGCCGCCTCGCGGACGGACTCGAAGTCGAGCCGGTCCGGCAGGTACGCCGCGGCGCTCACGCGTGACGTCTACCCCGTTGCGGCAGAGTTCATCCGTGCCCGCCGCGTACCCGACCGAGGCGCACCGGGTCGCAGCCGACGAGCTGACCGCACTGTTCGCGGAACGTCCCGAGACGCAGGCCGTCCTGCTCGTGAACTCGTGCGCACGCGGCAAGGCGACGCCCGACAGCTGCCTCGACATGCTCGTGCTCGTTCCGCCGCCCGTGCGCGACGAGGTGCGGCCGTGGTGGTGGGAGGAGCGCGAGCGGCATCCGGCGGTCGCGGCGCTGCGTGGCGCGGGACGCTTCACGGACGTCCATCTGGGCGTGATCGACGGCGTGTTCGTCCGCCCGCACGCGTACGACGAGCACGAACCGCTCGAGCTCCGTGTCGGCAACACGCTCCGGTACTCGGTGACCCTGTTCGAGCGCGGCGACCGGCTCGCCGAGCTGCAGTCGGAGTGGCTGCCCTTCTACGCCGACGACGTGCGCCGCGAGCGGCTCGACTGGTGCCGCGCGTTCTGCCGTCAGAACCTCGACTACGTGCCGTGGCTCGTGGGACGTGAGCTCTACTTCCAGGCTTTCGCGCGCGTGTACCGCACGCTCGAGGCGTTCCTCTGCGGCCTGCACGTCTCGCGGCGCGTCTACCCGATCGCGTACGACAAGTGGATCCGCGAGCAGGTCGTCGAGAACCTCGGGCTGCCCGACCTCTACCCGCGCCTCGTCCGCCTGCTCGAGGTGCAGAAGCTCGAGAGCACCGAGCTGGTCGACAAGGCCGACGACCTGCGCGCGCTCGTGGCCGAGTACGTGGTCGACTAGGTGACGCGCGCCGGCGCGGCGGCGACGTGCTCGTGCTCGCCCGCCTCGACGAGGCGAGCGAGCCGGTCGACGACGTCCCACGCGTCGACGAAGCGCGTGTAGAGCGGCGGCAGCCCGAGCCTGATCGAGTCGGGCGCGCGGAAGTCCGGGACGACGTCGGCGCGCTCGATCAGCGCGCGGCAGATGCGCCACCCGTCCGGATGGCGGACGGACACGTGCGACCCGCGGCGCTGTGGGTCGCGTGGCGAGCCGAGCTCGAACCCGAGCGGTGCGAGTCGTTCGTCGAACAGCGCGACGACGAGCTCGGTGAGCGCGACGCTCTTGTCGCGGAGCGCAGCGACCCCGGCCTCGGCGACGAGCTCCGCTCCGACCTCGACCGCCGACGAGCCCGAGGATCGGAGGCGTGCCGGCGAGGAAGCGGGCGATGCCCGGCACGGGGTCGTAGGACGGCCCCATCGCGAACTGCTCCCGCTGGCCGAACCAACCCCAGATCGGGGAGCGGAGCTGCTCCTGCAGGTCGCGCCGGACGTAGAGGAACGCGGGCGAGCCGGGCCCCGCGTTCAGGTACTTGTACGTGCAGCCGACGGCGAGGTCGACGCCCGACTCTTCGAGGTCCGCGGGGACGACGCCGGCGGAGTGGCTGAGGTCCCAGAGCACGAGCGCTCCGGCGGAGTGCGCGACCTCGGTGACCGCGCGGACGTCGGCGAGCGCGCCCGACCGGTACGCGACCTGCGAGAGGCAGACGATGGCGACGTCGCGGCCGGCGCACGCCCGCTCGACGTCGTCGGCGGTCGGGCCCTCGACCTCGTCGCTCTCGAAGAGCACGAGCTCGCCGAGGCCCTCGAGCACGTAGCGGTCGGTCGGGAAGTTGGCGGTGTCGGTCACGAGCGCGCCCGCGTTCGACGCGAGCGCCGCGGCGGCGAGCTTGTAGAGGTTCACGGTCGTCGAGTCGCAGACGAGCACCTCGCCTTCGCGCGCGCCGAGGACGCCGTCTGCGAGGAGGTCGCCGATCGACTCCGGCAACTCGATCCACTCGGACCACGCGGTGACGAGCCGCGACCCCCACTCGTCGACGACCTCGGCGGTTCGCTCGGACGTGCGCTTCGGCAGCCGGCCGAGCGAGTTGCCGTCCGCGTAGATCGTCCGCTCGTCCTCGATCACGAACCGGTCGCGGAACGAGGACAGAGGGTCCGCGGAGTCGAGAGCTTCCGCGTCGGCGCGGTTCACGGAAGCCGCTCGACGATCGCCGCCCAGCTCGCCGAGCTCGGGTCGAGGCACTCGAAGTGGCCCTCGTCCGTCTCGACGAGCTCGACCTGGTCGCCCGCCTCGCGGGCGCGGACCGCATATGCGCGGCTCATCTCGACGGGCACCGTATCGTCGCCCCGGCCGTGCACCAGGAGCTGCGGGACTCCGAGGGGAAGGAGCGCCGCGGGGGAAGCGGCGGCGTAGCGCTCGGGCACGTCGTCCGGCGAGCCGCCGAGCAGCTCGCCCGCCGCGCGCGAGCTGAGACCGCGCCGCCAGGCGTCCTCGAGATCGAGCACGCCCGCCTGCGAGACGGCGAGCGCCGCGCCGCAGCGTGCGCCCGCCCAGACCGCGAGGTGCCCGCCGGCCGAGTGCCCGAGCGTGACGACGGGCGGCCCGACGTCCGTCGCACGGCGCGTTGCGGCCTCGACGTCGTCGAACGTCTCCGGCCAGCCGCCGCCGGAGCCGAGGCGCCGGTACTCGACGTTCCACGCGGTGTACCCGCGCGCGGCGAGGTCGTCGCAGAGGGCGTCCATCAGGTCGGCCCCGTACGCCGCGCGCCAGAAGCCGCCGTGCAGGACGACCACGACCGCGCGCGCGTCCGCCGCGTCGCGGACGTCGACGACCTGGTCGACGTGCGGGCCGTAGCGCACCCTCAGTCGGGAAGACGCTCGACGAGTGCCTCCCATGTCGGCTCGTCGCCGCCGCCGTCGAAGGTCGCCACGATCCGCCCGTCCGCGTCGAGCACGGCGACGTACGGCTGGTAGTCCGCGCCGAGCCGTTTCGCGAGCCGGCGCTCGGGGTCGTGGATCGACGGCCACGTCCAGCCGAACTCCTTCACGAACGCGCGCGCGCTCTCCGTCGAATCAGCCGCGTCGAGCCCGACGAACTGCAGCTCGGGATGCTTCTCGACAAAGCTCGCGTAGGCACCCGCCTCGCCGCGGCAGACCAGTCACCAGGACGACCAGACGTTGACGACGACGGGCCGGCCGCGGAGGTCGCCGAGCGAGAGCGTCTCGCCGTCGAGGGTCTCGCCGGCGATCTCGGGCGCGGTCCGCGCGGCCTGCGTCGCGATCGGCTGCGGGGGAGCGGCTCGGTCCTCGCCGCCGCCGCAGCCGGCGAGCAGGACGAGCGCGGCGAGAGTTAACACGCGGCTCACGCCGCGAGGCTACCTTCGAACGGATGCTGCGCTCGGTCGCCGTCGTCGCCGTCGGCCTCGGCCTGGCGCCTACGGCTGCCGCCGCGCCGCTCTCCATCAACGCGACCGTCGAGCCGGGCTCGCACGCAGCGGCCTTCCGCTGGACGACGAGCGCCCCCGCGACGACGACGGTCGAGGTCGGACGCAACGACGCGTTCGGCATCTGGCTCCGCACGCCGACACGCGAGCGCGCGGACGGTCGCGCGCTCCTCGGGTCGCTCGAGCCGAGCACGACGTACCGCTACCGCATGACCGCCCGGCGCGGACCGAGCGTCGTGAGCGCGATCGGCACGTTCACGACGCGGCCGTTCCCGGAGTGGACGGTCGGCGCGGTGATCGACCGGACGCTCCACGTCGACGGGCAGCCGTTCTTCCCGCGCATGGTCTACGGCCAGTGCGACTGGGCATACCAGCAGAGCCTCGACGCCGGGGTGAACCTCTACATGGGCAGCGGCTGCAGCACGCCGTGGGTGCAGCTGGACGCGCTCCGCGCACGCGCGGTCTCCGCGATCCCGGCCGCGTGGAAGGACGTCGCCGACGGGCGCGGCGCGATCGGCTGGTATCACCCCGACGAGGCGGACCTCTACGTGCGGCCCGAGGCGCTCCCGTTCCATCCGCCGTGGCAGCAGACGCACCGCGTGACGTTCCTGACGCTCAGCGGTCACGTCTACAGCGGGTCGGCCGGGCCGCCGTTCGGCCGGAGCGTGTATCCGGGCTTCATCGCGCGCGCGGACATGATCGGGCTCGACCTCTATCCGCTGCAGGTCTGGTGCCGCCGCGATGCGTTCCGTGCCGTGTACGAGGCGCAACGCGAGCTCGCTGCGCTCGCGGGACCTCGCGCGACGTACCAGTGGATCGAGGTCGGCCGGATGGAGTTCTGCAAGGGCCGTCCCGAGCTCGACCCTACGCCGCTCACGGTCCGCGCCGAGACCTGGCTCGCGATCGCCGGCGGCGCGCGCGGCATCGGGTACTTCCCCGACCACTGGCGGCCCGAGATCGCGTCGTCGATCGCGAAGCTGAACACCGAGATCTCGGCGCTCGCACCGGCGCTCCTCGCGGACGAGCTGCCGGCGGCCGCGTCGCCCGGCCCGGTACGCGTCGGCGCACGGCGGTTCAACGGCGCCCGGTACGTGATCGCGGTCAACACGTCGTGGCGCCGCGTCCGCGCAAGTGTGGCGACGGCCGGGCTCCGCGGCACCGCCTGGGTGTTCGGCGAGAGCCGGAGCGTCCCCGTCCGAGGCGGCGCGATCACCGACGCGTTCGGCCCGCTCCAGGCGCACGTCTACCTCGTCGGCCCGTAGATCGCCGCGAACCTGCGCGCGACGTCGCCGTGGCTCAGCACGTCGGTCGAGTCGACGACCTGGTCGACCGAGCCGATCCGGGGAAGCGAGCGCAAGAGCGGGTCGCGGACGGTCTCGATCGTCGCGGTGGCGAAGCGGCCGGCGTCGAGCACGCGGAACGGCCGGCCGTGGAAGAGCCGCACCGTCGGGTCGAGCTGCTCGGTCAGCCCGAGCGTGTTGTGCCGCATCGCGAGCGACTCGACCGCGCCGACCCACCCGGCCTCGCGCTCCGCGAAGTCGCGCGCGTCGAGCATCCGCTCGAGCGCCGGACCGACGTCGGACGCGCTCTCGAGCCCGGCGAACGCCGAGCCGAGCCACTTCGAGTACGGCGCGTAGCGGCGCTCGAGCAGGAAGCAGAGACGCATCGCGTCGCGCGCGAGCCGCGCCGCGACCATGCGCGAACCGAGCTCGTCGCCGACCTCCGCGGCGCGGCCGACGAACGGCTCCTCCTGGTCGATGCGCCACCACTGACAGGCGACGAGCCAGCGCCAGACGTCGTCGGGAAACCATGCGAGCGCAGCTCTCACGGGCTCGACCTCGCCGAGGCCGTCGTGGAAGACGGCGCCGCCCGTCACCTCGAGCAGGAGCTGCTGCGGCGTCGTCAGCCAGTCGACGGTCGTCATCCCTGCGCGCGGGTCGAATCCGAGGTGCCGCTCGAGCCACGCGGCGAACGTCGTCACGCTCACGTGGTCCGAGACCGGCACGTCGTCCCAGCCGTAGCGCGTCGGCCAGCCGCGGAAGTCGTCGGGAAGGCCGTCCTCGACGCGTGAGCGCACGCCTGCGACGGCGTCGGCTCGCACGAAGAGCTGGAGCCGCGGTCCCCACCCGTGGTCGGTCGAGCGCGCGGTGTCGAAGCCGAGCACGTCCGAGCCGTAGCCGAGCAGGGCGGCCGAGTGCGGGACGTCGCCGATGAGCGGCGCGACGACATCGGTGTAGTACGCGTGCGCGAGCTCACGCCCCGGAACGAATTCCCTCACCGGGTCAGTGTCCCTGGGCCTGCCCGGCGGCGCCGAAGCACGTGCCACCCGCCGAGGATCAGGGCAACGGCAGCGACGAGCGCGAGCCCCGCGATGCCGAACGCCTGGAACAGCCCGCCCGCGGCCTGGCCGAGGAGATAGGCCGCGATGCCGACCGAGGTCGCCCAGGCGATGCCGCCGAGCGCGTTCCAGAGGAAGAACGTGCGCCGCCGCATGCCGTTCGTCCCGGCGAGCCAGGCGCCGGCGACGCGCAGGCCCGGCAGCCACCGGGCGAGGAACACCGCCTTCGGCCCGTGTCGCTCGAAGAACGCGTCGCCTCGCACCAGATAGCGCCGGCGCGCGCCCGCGAAGCGCCCCTCCCGCGTCAGCAGCCACCTGCCGCCGCGTCGGCCGATCGTGAAGCCGATGTTGTCGCCGACGATCGCCGCCGCCGCGGCAATCGCGATCACGGCGACGATCGAGAGGCTGCTGCCGGCGCGCGCGGCGAACGCGCCCGCCGCGATCAGGCTCGTCTCGCCGGGAAGCGGGAACCCGGACGACTCGCCGGCGATCAGGCCGAACAGCGCGAGGTAGACGAGCGCCGGCGGCAGCGTCAGGAACGAGCCGACCATCGGTCCAATCGTGCCCGCGGCGCCCTGACCCGCGCCTGAGCGAGAGCTCAGCTCGCCTGGTCGCCGCCGACGAGCGCGCGCAGGCTCTCGTGCTCCTCGCGGCACGCGGGGCAGCCTTCGAGGTGGGCCCGGAATCCCGGGAACGCCTCGTCGGTGTTCCTGCCCGCGAGCTCGAGCTCGACGTACCCGTCCAGCTGCTCGAAGCATGCCTCGCAGCCGATTTCGGGCTCCGACGGCCCCAGCAGCCGGTCGAGCGAGTGCTTGAGATCGGATCGCTCGGTCACTTCGTCTCCTCCAGGAAAGAACCAACGGTCAGGCCACGCTCGTCGAGGTGGCGGCGCAGCTTGCGACGCGCGTCGTGAAGCGTCTTGTAGAGGGCGCCGCGCGTGCTGCCGAGACGCTCGGCGAGGACGTCGATCGGCACGCCGTTCACGGCCAGCGCGACGAGCACGCGGCGCTGGTGCGGCGTCAGCTGCTCGTCGATCGCGCGCTGCAGCGTCGAGAGCAGCTCGCCCTGCTCGGCCGCCGACTCTGGTTCGAGGTCGGCGCTCGAGAACAGGTCCCAGCTCTCGGGCTCGAGCGGCACCTCGCGGTTCTGCCAGGCGCGCTTGCGCAGCTTCACGGCGGCCTCGAGCAGCGCGAACTTGTAGACCCAGGTCGTGAAGCGGCTCGCTCCGCGGAAGTCGTCGAGCTTCCTCAGCACGGCCATCAGCGCGTCGTCCGCCGCCTCGGTCGCGATGTCGTCGAGCTCGTCGCCGCGCACGTGAGGAAGCGCCGGTCGCCGGCGGGCGACCTCGAAGTGCGCGGCCCGCAGGAGCAGTGCGTGCAGCCGGGCGACCGCGGCGTCGCGCTTCGCGCCGGTCGAGCGGAGCTCGTTCAGCCACGTCCGGGACTCCTCGTCCAGCGTGCGCACGGCGCGCGAAGGCGTCTCGACGGTCGGCTCCACGCGCCCGACGATAGGCGCCTCGACCGCCCTCATGCCGCGGTTCCCTCGTTCAGCGGCGCCAGGATCCGCACCGCGAGCTCGGGTGGACAGCCCTGCTCGGCGAGCTCGATCAGGGCGTGGAGGTCGAACCGCGCATCCTGCGCGAGCCGATCCGCGAGCGCGAGCGGGAACCCGGCGTCCATCAGCTGCCGGCGGCGCCAACCGACGATGCGTCGCGTGATCGGGTCGCGTGTCGCTCGTCCGTTCACTTGAACCGCTTGGGGAACTGCTTCACGAGGCCTTCGGAGAGCACGTCGGCCATCCCGAGCGCGTGTGCGTGGATGCGGTCGTAGGCGGCGACGTCGCCGGCCCAATCTCCCTGCAGCCGGGCGACGGCCTCCTGCGTCGTCAGGTGCAGGTGCTCCTCGAGCATCGAGAGCACCGCGCCGCGTTTCCAGTTGCGCGGGTTCGCGTTGCTGAGCAGCGTCGCGATGTCGCCGGCGTTCTGCTGCCAGCGCGCCTGCTCGGCGGCGAGCTTCCCCTGGTCGCCGGCCTTGGCCGCGGCGATGAGGTCGGCGGCGATCAGGATGTGCTTCCGGAGCTCGGCCGTCACCGCGTCGCCGGCGGCGCGGCCGTAGTACGGCTTCAGCGCGTTGCCGATGTCGGCCTGGTTCTTCAGCAGCCGGTCGACGGTGGCCTGCGTGTCGGGAGTGCCCGCGACGAGGCTGATCACCGCGAGCCGCGTCCACGTCACGTGGTCCTCCCAGAGCACGCGCATCCCGTTCCGCAGCGCGAGCTCCTTGCGCGTGATCGTTCCGGCGGTGTGCGCAACGTGCGAGTGGACGGCGGCGTGCGGTGCGTTGCCGTGGGCGTGCGCGTGCCCGTTCGAGACGGCCAGGGCGGCGAGCGCGGAGAAGAAGGCGACGAGCGCCGTCAGCGCGAGCGGGATCGGTCGTTCGGTCGTGGTCTTCACGCGAATGATCCTTTCGGTCGGCGGATGAGGAACGGCGCGCTCCGCGCGAGCAGGTCGGCCGCGGCCGCAAGCCCGAGGAGCTCGACGGCCTTCGTGAAGAGGGCGAGGCCGTCGATCGACTCAGCCTCGGGGTGGAGCACCGGGACGCCGGTCGTGACCGCGAAGGCGTAGCTGGCGAGCAGACCCGCGAAGAGCGCAGCCGTGGCGGCGAGCAGCGTCGCGTTCCAGCGCCTGGTGAGCGCAGCTGCCGCCACTGCGAGCAGGAGCGCGGCGACGGCGAAGCCGACGCCGGCCGCGGTCCCCTCTGCGAGATGGTCGGGTACGAGCGCGGCGTGGATGCCGGCGCTGACCGCGCAGGCGGTGATCACGACGTCGCGCTCGATCGCCTGACGGGTGATCACCTGACGATCACCTCGCCCTTCATGTCGCGCCGGTGCAGCGTGCAGACGTAGCGGTACGTGCCCGGCGTGTCGAACGCGATCGAGACGCGCTCGCCCGGTTCGACCTTGTGGTCCTCACGGCCGTCGACGTGGACCGTGTGCGTGAAGTTGTCGTCGTTCGTCCACGTGACCGTCGAGCCCGCTTCGACCTCGATCGTCTTCGGGTCGAAGCGGTAGCTCTTCGCCATCGTCACCTGGGTCGTCGCGACGGGAGCGGCGTCGGCGGACGAGCCGCAACCCGCTCCGAGCATGACCGTGGCCGCGGCGAGGACTCCGAGAACGAACGAGCGCGACATCAGCGGCTCGACTCCAATGCGGGCCGGCGGGCTCCGGCGACCTGCCACACGGCCGCGGCGAAGACGAGCGTGAACGCGGTCAGGTCGAGCACCTCGGCGATCGTGTGCGCGAACAGGAAGACGGTCCAGTCGAGGTGGTAGGTCATGTAGACGAGCTCGGCCGCGGCGAAGAGCGAGAACGCCGCTCCGAGCAGGCTCAGCTCGCGCTTGAACGCGAGCCACGCGAAACCCGCGCCGAGCGCGAACGCCGCGATGTGCACGACCATGAAGAACGTGGTCGGCAGCTCGTTGATCCAGTCGCCCCAGGGCATCCTTCCTCCTTCGTCGTTGTCGAGGAGTAGGCGTCGCGAGGCGCGCGGTTCTTACGCCGATGACTTCGACCCGGCCCGCCGGTCAAACCAGAAACGCTCGAGAACGGAGGCAGACGATGGGCAAGCTCGTGGTGACGGAGTTCGTGTCCGTGGACGGCGTGGTCGAGATCCTCGGTCGCGGCAAGCGGCTCTTCCCGGACGGCATCGACCGGCTGAAGCTGCAGCTCGTCGAGGCGAGGCAGGTCGGCCCCGACGGGGTGCAGGTCCAGGTCTACCGGCGGGCCGCGTAACGGCGACGCTGGTGGAGCGGCTGATCGAAGCGAACGGCGTCGAGCTCTGCACGGAGTCATTCGGCGATCCGGTCGACGCGCCCGTCCTGCTCGTCATGGGATTGGGCGCGTCGATGCTCTGGTGGGAGGAAGGGTTTTGCCGCCTGCTCGCCGACGGCGGGCGATTCGTGATCCGCTACGACCACCGCGACACCGGCCGATCGGTCACGTACGACCATGGAAGCCCCGGCTACACCGATGCCGACCTGGTCGCCGACGCCGCCGGAGTGCTCGACGCCTACCGCGTTCCGGCGGCGCATGTCGTCGGCGTTTCGGCGGGAGGGGCGTTCGCGCAGCTGTTTGCGCTCGACTTCCCCGATCGCGTGCTGTCGCTCGTCCTCATCAGCACGTCGCCGGCGACCCCGGGTGACCGAGGGCTCCCGTCTCCGACCGAGGACTTCGCGCGGTTCGTGGCGACGTCGAGGGTGGACTGGTCGGACGCAGGATCGGTGGTCGAGTACCTCGTCGCCTACTCGCGGGTGCTCGCTGGCGGCCGGCGCCCGTTCGACGAGGCGGCTGTTCGCGAGCTCATCCGCCGAGACGTCGAGCGCGCGAGCGACTTCGCAGCCGCGCAGAACCACGACCTCATCCCCGGCGACGAGCGGTCTCGCCGGCCTCTCGCCTCGATCACCGCCCCGACGCTCGTCGTCCACGGCACCGCCGATCCGATGTTCCCGCTCGAGCACGCGCAGGCACTGGCCGAAGAGATTCCCGGCTCGAGACTCCTGCCGTTGGAGGGAGCCGGCCACGGCGTCGAGCGAGTCGACTGGGAGATCGTCGCCCACGCGATCGTCGAGCACACGGCCTGACTGCGGGTGACGACGGCTCGCGACTGTGGTTTCGTGATGCCGTGGAATTCCGGATTCTCGGGCCGCTCGAGATCCTCGACGGCGAGCGCGTCCTGCCGCTCGGCGGCCCGAAGCGCCGCGCGGTCGCGGCAGCGCTCCTGCTCAACCCGAACCGAGTCGTCGCATCCGACCAGCTCATCGACGTCGTCTGGGGCGACGATCCACCGGCAGCGGCCCTCGGATCGCTGCAGAACCACGTCCTCCGACTTCGGCGGGAGCTCGGCGATCGCCTCGTCACGCGACCGCCCGGTTATCTGCTCCGCGTCGAGCCCGGGCGAGCTCGATCTCGACCGTTTTCGCGCGCTCGTCGAAGAGGCGCGCGCGAGCGAACCGCGCGAGGCCTCGTCGTTGCTCAACGACGCGCTCGCGCTGTGGCGCGGAGATCCACTCGCGGACCTGGCCGGCGAACCTGCCGGCGCGGCTGCGGCCCCGCTCGCCGAGCTACGGCTCGAGGCGCTCGAGAACCGCATCGACGCGGACCTCGCGCTCGGGCGCCACGCTGCCCTCGTCCAGGAGCTCGACGCTCTGGTCGGCGAGCAGCCGTTCCGCGAGCGGCTCCGCGGGCAGCTCATGCTCGCGCTCTACCGCTCGGGCCGGCAGGCGGACGCGCTCGAGGCGTACGGCGCCGCGCGCACGACGCTGATCGAGGAGCTCGGCGCGGAGCCGGGCGCGCAGCTGCAGGAGCTCCAGCGCGCGATCCTGCGCCAGGACGCGGAGCTCGCGGGACCCGCGACGGCCGCGCAGGGCGAACCCGGCGTTCGAGTCGAGGAGGCACGCAAGACGGTCACCGTCCTGCTCGCCGACCTCTCCGCCGACTCGGGCTCCGATCCGGAGGTGCGGCGCGACGAGCTCCGCCGGCGCCGCGAGGAGGCCGTCGCAACCCTCGCGGAACACGGAGCCGAGCCAGGTCGCACGGCGGACACGCGTGTTCTCGGGATCTTCGGTGTTCCCGTGGCGCACGAGGACGACGCGCTTCGCGCCGTTCGCGCCGCCCGCGCGCTCGTCGCCGGCGGGCTCGTCGCTCGTGCTGGAGTCGCCACGGGAGACGTCATCACCGGGGACCGGGCCCTCGGTCGGCCGCTCGTCTCCGGGCCGCCGCTCGAGGAGGCCGATCGGCTCTGCGCCGCCGCCGGCCAGGCGGACGTCCTCGTCGGCGAGCGAGCGTGGCGCCTCGTCCGTCACGCGGTCACCGCCGAGCGGCGAGACGGCGACCACGTCGTGCGGGGCGTGCTCGACGATGCGGAATCGGTCGCCCGCCGCCTCGAGACGCCACTCGTCGGGCGCGAGGACGAGCTCGCCGAGATCGTGGCGAGCTTCGGGCGCGCAACCCGCGAGGGCAAACCGCACCTCGTCACGGTGTTCGGCTCCCCCGGCGTGGGCAAGACGCGTCTCGCCCACGAGGTCGTCGACCAGCTTTCCGGAGCTGCGACCTGCGTGGTCGGCCGCACACCCGCCTACGGCGAAGCGTCCACGTACGCGCCGCTCCGCGATGCCTTCTCCACGCTTGCGGGCGGGAGCGTCGCGTCCTGGGCTGCCGGCGTCCTCGCGGGCGAGCGGGACGGCGAGCTCGTCGCGGCGAGGATCGCTGCGGCGGCGGGCGAAGCGGCGTCGACGGGCCCAGTCGAGGAGACGGCCTGGGCCGCTCGGCGACTGCTGGAGACGCTGGCGCGAGAGCGGCCGGTCGTCCTCGTGCTCGAGGACCTGCACTGGGCGGCGCCGGCGTTTCTCGACCTCGTCGAGCACGTGGCCGAGCTCGCGCGAGCACCGATCCTGCTGCTCGGTCTCGCGCGACCGGAGCTCCTCGACACCCGCCCGCAGTGGGCCGGCGGCCGGCTCAGCGCGTCGTCGATCCTTCTCGACGCGCTCGCACCGGATCAGGCCCGCGTCTTGCTCGACGGTCTCGCCGCCGACACTGCCGTCGACGACGAGAAACGCGCCGCGATTCTCGCCGGGGCGGCCGGGAACCCGCTCTTCCTCGAGCAGCTGCTGGCGTCCGCGCTGGAGGGCGAGACGAGCGTGCCGGACTCGATCCACGCGTTGCTGTCCGCGCGGCTCGACCGGCTTCCCGAAGCCGAGCGCCATGTCGCCCAGGCCGCCGCGGCGTACGGACAGACCTTCCCGACCGAGGTGGTGCAGTCCCTGGTCGACGTCGACGTGCGCCCGGCACTCGTGACGCTCGCACGCCGGGACTTCGTCGAGCCGGAGGCGCCCGACGTCTTCGGCGAAGAGGTCTGGGGGTTCCGTCACGCGCTCGTCCGCGACGAGGCCTACGCGAGCATCCCGAAGCGCCGGCGAGCTGCCCTGCATCGGCAGATCGCAGCGATCGTCGCCGACCGCGCGGGCCGGTGGGGCGTCGACGCCGACGAGCTCATCGGCTACCACCTGGAGTCGGCATATCGCGCGCAGGTCGAGGTGGACCCCCAGGCGCCCGAGCTCGCGGGAGTTGCAGTCGACGCGGCGCGGCACCTGGCCGCTGCCGGCCGCCGGTCGTACGACGAGCGCGATCCGGCGACGACTGCGGGACTGCTGCGGCGGGCGGCTGCGTTGCTTCCGGCCGGCGCGCCCGAGCGCCTCGAGCTCGCCCCCGCCCTGGCCGACGCGCTCGGGTGGAACGGCGAGCGCGACGCCGCCGCCCGCGTGGTCGACGAAGCCGTGGCCGCAGCGCCGCCTTGGGACGAGCGCACGCACGCCCGGCTCGAGGTCGCGCGACTCAACCTCGCGCTCTGGGGTCCGAAGGTCGATCCGGAGCGCATGCTCGAGGATTTGCGCAAGGCGATCGCCGTCCTCGAAGCGGTCGGCGACGACGAAGCACTCGCGTACGCGCACATCGTCACGCACCACGTGTCGTACCGCCGCTCGGCGCGCACCGGAGCGCCGCCGCTCGACGCCGAGGAGCAGCTCGGGCTGGCAGCGAAGCACGCACGCGCTGCCGGCGCGCACTTCATCGAAGGCGTCGCCACGAGCTGGCTGTGCGTGCTGCTCCGGCGCGGCTGGCAGCCGGTCGACGAAGCGAGACGGCGGATCCAGGCGATCCTCGAGGACCCGCCCGATCGCTATACCCGTGCGGCGGCGCTCGGCGGGCTCGGGACGCTGTGCGCGATGGAGGGCGCGTTCGAGGAGGGGCGCGCCCTGATGGCGGAGAGTCACGCGCTCCTCGAGGACCTCGGGCTCCGGCAGAGCGCGGCGGCGGACTCGATCGCCCTTGCGGACGTCGAGATCATGGCCGGCGACCTCGACAGGGCGGAGCGCTTCCTCCGCGGCGGGCTCGCCGAGCTCGAGGCGGTCGGGGACCAGTTCAGCGCCGCGAACGCGGCCTGGCGCCTGGCGCTCGTTCTCACGCGGCGCGGCGAGGACAGCGAGGCCGAGCACTACCTCGAGCGGGCAGGCGAGCTCGAGACCGGTGAGTGGATCGAGGTCTGGCGCCTCCTCCTCGGAGCGACGCTCGCCGCACGGCGAGGCCGGAGCGAGAACGCCGAAGAGCTGCTCCGCGAGTCGGAGCCGCTCATGCAGCGCCTGTTCGAGAGCGGCATGCACGCCGACGCGCTGATCCAGGCCGCGGAGGCGAGCGAGCTGATCGGTCGGACTGCGGATGCCGTCGACCGCCTCCGCCGCGCCTCCGAGATCGCACGCCGGCTCGGCTACGTCGTGGCGGAACGCACCGCCGACGAGCGGCTTGCCGCGATCGAGGCTCTCCTAGCGCGTCACGACGCGGTACGTGACCCGCCGCGCCGGGTTCCCGTTCGAGACGACGAGGGTCGGCGCTTCGAAGCGGTCGTTCCGCCGAAGCCGCGCAGGGATCGCGTACGTCAGCCCGCGACTGCCGTTCACGAGCCGAGCGCGGAGCCGGCGGGACGCGGCCGGCTCGCCGGGGCGATCGCTTGCGACCTCGTACGTGAGCGCCGCCTCACCGCGGCCGCGGATGAATCGCAGCGACACCGATCGCGTCGTCCGCGACAGCCGGAGATAGTGGATCCCGAGCGGTGCAACGGATCCGGCGGCCTCGTCGTGGCCCGCGAGTCGCCGGAGCGGCGTGAGCCGATCGCCGTACCAGTCCGCCGTCCAGATCGCGAAGCGACCGAACGCCGCAGCGAATGGCTCGTGTGCAACCCGCGCGTAGGTCGAGACGAGGCTCGCCCCGCGAGCGTCTTCGCCGGCGCGCGCGCTGCGCGCGAGGTACGCGTGCAGCAGCCGCGGCTGGCGCTCGTCGAGATAGCGCCAGAGCAGCTGCGATCCGTAGGTCTGGCTCGTCACGCTCCGCTCCGGCGCCGCGAACCAGCGTCGGAGCTGCAGCGACGAGACGATGTCGTCCAGCTCCGGGTAGACCCGGCTCTCCATCGCCGCTGCCATCCCCTCGAGCGCCCACGAGGCGAGCTCGGGGTCGGTCGTCTGCGGGTAGTACGAGAACTGCGTGAGGTGGAAGAGCTCGTGGGCGACCGTGCCGTACAGGCTTCCGAGGCTCGTCGTCGGGCTGGGGTCGAGCGCGTTCGAGACCGCCACGAAGGCACCGCCCTCGGCACGGGCCGCGGGGAACGCGACGCCGAACGACCCCGGCGCGAAGCGCGAGATGTAGAGATCCGGGCGCATGTCGGCACCGCCCGCATCGGGGAGGATCCCCGCGAACCCGCGCCGCTCGTAGTACGCGATGGCCGTGTCCGCCGCGTCACCGACGCGCTCGACGTAGTCGGGGACGCCGTCGGCGTCGTCGTCGTTCAACGCCGGAGCGTCGATGCCCACCACGACGTAGTGCACGACTGCGCGCCGCGAGGCGTAGATCCGCGCAGGCGTCGCGTAGTCGTTGTACACCTGGAAGCCGTTGGGCGCGACGTCGCTCTGCACCCGCGCCGGCGGAACGTCGGTCGGCCGCGGCCGCTTGCCCGCCGTCGCCGTCGCCGCGGTCGCCGCAAGAAGCGCCGCCGCTGCCGATCGCCATGATCCCGATCCGTTTCATCCGTTCGAGGATCCCGCCGGCCGGTCACAACCGGCTCACAACGAGGTCACAGGCGTCGACCGTCGCGTGCATCGGCGGCGCTCAGTAGCATCGCGCCGTGCGCGAGTTGCGTCCGGGCCTGTGGCACTGGGAGGCACCCCACCCGGGGTGGCGCTCGACCGAGCCGTGGAGCGAGAACGTGTCGTCCTACGCGATCGACGACGGGGAGCGGCTGCTGCTCTTCGATCCGCTGGCCGTGCCGAGCGAGCTCGAGGAGCTCGCGGCCGAGCGCGAGACCGCGATCGTGCTCACCGCGCCCTGGCACGAGCGCGACGCGGAGACCCTGGTCGAGCGGCTCGGTGTGCCGGTCTACACGCCGCTGCCCGACAGCGCGCAGTTCCTCATGGACACGTACGGCCTCACCGCCGAGCAGGCCGGCGACGGCAGTCCCGACGTCGTCTGGCTGCTCCGCGAGAACAAGGGCGAGGCGCGCCCGTACTCGGCCGGCGACCGGCTTCCGTTCGGGGCCGACGTGTTCCAGGGGCACAAGACGAACGACACCGTGCTCTGGGTCGAGGGCCAGGGTGCGGTGATCTCCGGCGACACGCTCGTCGACTTCGGCCAGGGCCTCGAGATCAACGAGCGGTGGCTCCCGCCCGGCGTGACGCGCGAGGAGATCGCCGCGGGGTTGCGCCCGCTCCTCGAACTGCCGGTCGAGCACGTGCTCGCGACGCACGGCGGGCCGTTCGACCGGGCTGCCCTGGAGCGCGCGCTCGCCCCCTCGTAGCGTGCCCGAAGCGCAGCTCGGGCACTCCGGCTCAGGGCTCGCACCCGTGACTGAGGGCTGGTTCGTCGTCAACGTGCGCGATGCCGAGTGGTGGTTCGCGGACAGGAGGGGCGCCCGGTGCAGCTTCGAGAGCGAGTACGGCGAACCGCCGGTCGAGTTCGCGCAGCTGGGGATCACCGTCACCGTCTTGGAGCCGGGCCAGCACGGCCTCTACCACGCGGAGTCGGACCAGGAGGCGTTCCTCGTCGTGTCAGGGGAGTGCAGGCTGCTCGTCGAGGGCGAGGAGCGACGCCTCGGGCCGCTGGGACTTCTTCCACTGGCCCTCCTGGACCGAGCACGCCTTCGTGGGCGCGGGCGACGGGCCGTGCGTGATCCTGATGGCCGGTGCGCGGTCGCCGGACGCACGGGTGCGCTATCCCGTGTCGAAGCTCGCGGCGCGCTACGGCGCCAGCGTGGAAGCCGAGACCTCCGACCCGGCGCAGGCGTACGCGACGGTCGAACGGTTCCGGCGAGAGCGGCCGCCGTCCTGGGCTCGCCTGCCCTGGGCGGCTACCGCGATCGGCGGCACGCGTGCGTTCCCGACGCGATAGACAAACCGTCTCGCGGACGCGCGTCTCCTTCTGAGTCCAGCGCCGTGCGGTGCCTACGCTCGACGCACATGGACGAGAATCCACAGCCGATCCTGAACGGCGTGGGCGCTTCGATCCTCGGGCCACGGAACATCCCGCTCGAGCGTGAGAACCCGAGCCTCCTCGCGTCGCCCCAGACGGACTCCGGGACGATCCCGAACCTCAAGTTCTCGTTCGCAGCCGCTCGAAACCGCCTCCTCACCGGGGGCTGGGCGCGCGAGGTCACCGTGCGCGAGCTCCCGATCGCAGCGAGCGCCGTGCTGCGCAGATCGAGGCAACGGTGAGGCACCAGGCAGGGCGCCGCCGCTCATCCACCGACGGAACCGTCGGAGGCGGGCGGGGCCGCAGGGGCATTGTCGATCAGGTACTCCGCGCCGGCCCACGCCTTCCGCACGTGGAGCCGGGCATTCGCGAGGCTGCCACGGCCTTGTCGGCCTGGCCCTCGTCGGCATCGACCGCGCGCTCGAGCGCGGCCTCGCCGCGACGAGCCGACGTTACGAGGACGGCTAGAAGCGCTCCGGCGTCGCCGCCGGCGATTCGGCGCGCTGGCCGCCGCCGCTCCCCCCGCGGAGGCGACGTGACGAGCCCGAGCGCCACACCAGCGTGGCGACTGTTCGAACGATCGCATTCGTGCACTCCTTCGAGACTGCTCGTATCGAGTCCGCGCACTGTAGAAGCGACCGAGCGAGTTCGCACCGCCGTGCCACCGTTGCCTTCCGTTCCCCCGCCGCGATCCGCCGCTTAGCTCTTCTGCGATGACGCGCAGCATGAACGTGCATCGTCACCGCGGCCGCCGCGTGGCCGCGGTCGTGACGCGGTCGTCGGCGCCCAGATCGCCCGTCCGGCGAGCTCCACGCAGCGCTGCGTTTCCCCGACCTCGATCAGGAGACGCCGGTGCAGCTGGCGATCACTAGCGACGGCGGTCGTATCGGCTCGGCTTCGGTTCGGCGGTGCGCAACATCGGCTCGGGCCGCTGATCATCGACGGAAAGCGCGCGACCGTCCTCGAGCCGACGATGTCCGCCGACCAGGTGATCGAGCGCGTCGACGGCGGTGAGAGCATCGTCCCGCACGTCGACGCATGGAGTACGCCGTCTCGTCGACGCACCAGCACTGGCATCTGCTCCACTTCGACCGCTACGAGCTCCGCCGCGTCGGGAACGCACGCAAAGTCGTGCGCGACCGCAAGACCGGCTTCTGTCTCGGCGACCGCTACGCGGTACGACCCGTGCGGTGCCGCTCGCGGCGCCGACAAGGTCTACCGAACGAACTGCGGACTCAGGAACACGACGCTGCTCGAGGTGCAGGAAGGGATTTCCGTCGGCTACGGCGACGACTACAAGCCCTTCCTCGAAGGTCAGTCGCTCTCGCTCGAAGGCCTCAAGGCCGGTCGCTACGTGCTGGTCCATCGCGTGAATGCCGATCGGAGCCTGCGCGAGCTGTCGTACTCGAACAACGCGGCGTCGCTGCTGCTGGCGCTGCGTTTGAGGCGCGACGTGCCGGACATCCGCATCCTTCGCGTCTGTCCCCACTCGGCTCGCTGCCAGCGTCCCGCTGCCGCCGCCCGCGTGGCCGCGCCGTTCATGCCGGACGATCGCGGAGCGGCGGCCTTGCCCGGCGGCTGGGCCGACCTCCAGTGGAACTTCACCGGCCCGTTCGGCGTGAACGCGCCTGCCGCGTGGTCGAACCTGATCGCCGCGCGGCGGCCGGGCGGAGCCGGCGTCGTCATAGCCGTCGTCGACACAGGCATCGCGTACGTGGACCGAGGCACGTACCGCCGGTCGTGGGATCTCGGCGAGACGCGCTTCGTGCCGGGCTACGACTTCGTCGACGACGATCCGTTCCCGTTCGACCTCAACGGCCACGGCACGCACGTCGCGTCGACGATCGCCGAGCAGACGAACAATGCGTACGGGCTTACGGGACTCGCGTACGGAGCGCGGATCATGCCGATCCGCGTGCTCGACCGGAACGGTGTCGGCTACCCCGCAGTGATCGCGAAGGGGATCCGCTTCGCGGCCGACCACGGCGCGAAGATCATCAACCTCAGCCTCAACTTCGATCCGCACGTGACCGAGGCCGAGCTACCGGTGCTGCTCGACGCGATCGCCTACGCGACCAGGCGCGGGAGCCTCGTCGTCGCGGCCGCGGGCAACGAGTCGGCCGACACGGTCGACTACCCCGGCACGCTGGCCGGAGGCGCTCGCCGTCGGCGCGACAACCGAGAACGGCTGCCTCGCGTGGTACTCGAACGTCGGCCGAGGTCTCGACCTCGTCGCCCCGGGCGGCGGCAACGACGCAAACCTGGCCGACGACCCCGCCTGCTGGCCCGGCCGCACCGGCCGGCCGATCTACCAGATGACGCTCCGCGGCCAGGACGTCTCGGACTTCTGGATCGCCGACGACTACATCGGAACCTCGATGGCGACCGCGCACGTGTCGGCGATCGCCGCGCTCGTCGTCGCGAGCCGTGTGCTCGGCGCGAAGCCGTCGCCGGGAGCGATCGCGAAGCGTCTGGTTCGCACTGCGCGAGACCTCGGCGCGCCCGGCTACGACGAGCGTTACGGCTGGGGCCTCGTCAACGCCGCGCGCGCCACCGCACCGCTTCGCCGCGGCCGCTGAAAAGGCCCCGCGCTTACGGGAGGGCTGGGCCGAGACAGCCCCCGGCGGGGTCGGGATCGTTAGCGCTGGTTTAGGCAACCGCCCGGGCAAGATTTAGCGCGTTGGCCGATCCTCGGGTCACTCGCATGACCCACTAGGAGGAGCAAAACAAATGCGCAGCACCCCGAAGAATCATCGGAAGGCCCTCAAGGCACTGGCGCTCGGCTTCGCCACCGCCGGGATCTTCGCGACAACGGCTTCGGCCGGCCTCGGCAACGGTCCCATCCCCGGTCAGTACCCGGACCTGGAAGCCGAGCAGGCGATGATCCAGGCGCCGTCGTTCAGTCCGATCACGAGCGAGGCAGAGGTATACGCCGGCGAGCTCTAGCCCGCCCAGGCGCCGTCGTTCAGCCCGATCACGAGCGCGGCCGAGCTGTACTCCGGCCAGCTCGAGCCCGGTTCGAACCAGAGCGTCGCGACGGCCGAGGCCCTCGACCTGGTCAAGGAGAACGTGGCCAATCGGAGCAGCATGGCGGGCATCCCCGACGGCGACAACTACGTCGCAAATCTGGCGCGCAGCGTCGGCGTCGGCGTCGGCGTCACGGCGCAGCACGTCGAGACGGCGCTGGCCAACCAGAGCACGCGTGACAGCGGCCCGGTCTTCATGAACGGCGTGCCGGACGGCTACGTCGGCTCGGGCGTCGAGCAGCAGAACCTGTCCGGTGAAGGCGTGACCCCGACGAACCTGGCCCGCGCGTATCACGCTGACAGCGGGTCGGCGGCGTCCGCCGGCGGAACGGTCGGCGAGTGGCAGCTCAGCCCCACGTGGAAGTAGCCAAGGTCGGCGTTGGACCCGCCTTCGAGAGCAAGACGGTCGAGAGCGCAACAGTGTCGGCGAGCTCCGACAGCAGCTTCGACCGCGGCGATCTCGCCCTCGGCTTCGGCCTCGGGCTGATCCTCGCGACCGCCTGCGCGATCGCGCTCGCGATGACCCGCGATCGGCAGCGCACCCGCATGGCGCACTCCTAAGGAGGGAGGGCCTTCGAGGGGAAGCGGCCCGCTTCGGCGGGCCGCTTTCGTTGCAGCTCGCCCTCCGCATGGATGACGGGGTGCGTGACTGTGCTGATCCGCCCCGGCGTCGAGTAGCGGATCATCGGGATGGAGGAGCCGCCCGAGCACGTGCACAGCGGCCCGCGTAGAACTCCCACGCTGCAGCAGCGCGGACAGCGGCGTGCTGGCTTCGCATCACTTGCACACGCTCGCATGCTGTCTTTGGGCGGCGGCGTCACATAGAGCTATTGGACGAATAGGAGAGCGCTTTCGCTGCCGTGGCGAGCAGGAACGCGACGACAGGAAGTCAGTGCTGGACGGCTTCCTCGGTTCGACGAGGCGCCCCAGCCGGCGGCGTCATCCACCAGGTGCCTGACCTGAGTGGTGGCTAGCAGGTGGTTCGCGATTCGGGGCGCTCGGGTGCGCGAGTGGCCGCCAGCGGTGCAGACATCTGCTGAAGCCACCGCGATCGTTTACGTGCGCAATCCAAGGGCGTTTCACCGCCCGCAGACATCGAAAGGAGAAGACGTGGCCAACAAACTGAACGTCCTCTACACCGCGGAAGCATCCGTCACCGGCGGTCGCGCGGGTCACGGCCGCACGAGCGACGGCCGCCTCGAGGTCGACCTCGACGTGCCGAGCGAGATGGGCGGCACAGGCGGGCCGGGCACGAATCCGGAGCAGCTCTTCGCGACGGGTTATGCCGCGTGCTTCCAGTCGAGCATGCTGCGGTTCGCCTCACCGCGCAAGCTCGACCTGAGCGACTCCCGCATCACAGCCCACGTCGACATCGGGACGCTCGAGGGCGGCGGCCTCGGGCTCGCGGTGACGCTGGAGCTCGACGCGCCCGGGATCAATCGCGAAGACGCCGTCTGGCTGATGGAGCGCGCGCACGAGACCTGCCCCTACTCGCGCGCCACGCGCGGAAACATCGACGTCACGCTCAGCGTCGGCGGCACGGCGATCGAGCAGCGCCAGGCCGCGTGAGCTCGGCAGTGCAGCTAGCTGGAATCACGAAGGAGCGGCCGGTCGGGTGCGGCTGCGGCGCACAGCAAACGCAGTTCCAGGAGCAGACCAAGAAGGGGGCCGGCCTAAGCCGAAGATCCACGCGACGACGAAGGCGGTCAGGAGCAGGCGCACGATCGGCGGCGCTGGACGGTTACGGCGTCGGGGGTAGCTTCTGGGGATGAGGACGATGTCGCGCCGCGGCTTCCTGCTCTTCGCGGCGATGTGCGTCATCTGGGGTATTCCCTACCTGCTGATCAAGGTCGCGGTCGAGGAGGTCAGCCCTGCGTTCCTGGTGCTCGCGCGGACGGGCATCGGCGCGCTCCTGCTGCTTCCGATCGCGGCTGCGCGACGTGAGCTGCGGCCGCTCCTCCCGTTCTGGCTCCCGATCGTCACGTTCGCCGCCGTTGAGATCGCGCTGCCATGGGTGCTGCTCGGCGAGGCGGAGACGCAAATCTCGAGCTCGCTCACGGCGCTCCTGATCGCGGCGGTGCCGCTCGTCGCGACGGCGATCGCACTCACGACCGGCGGTCGCGACCGGCTGACGCTGCAGACGGGGCTCGGGCTCGTGCTCGGGATCGTCGGGGTCGCCGCGATCGTGGGCGTGAACGTCGAGGGCGCGAGCGTCGTCCCGATCGCGGAGGTCGGGCTGGTCGCGGTCTGTTACGCGGTTGGACCCGCGATGCTGCAGCGCTGGCTCTGGACCTGCCGCCACTTGGCGTGATCTCGATCTCGCTCGCGTTGACGGCGCTCGCGTACGCGCCGATCGCCGCGTTCCGCTTCCCGGAGGAGACGCCATCGGCGGAGGCGGTCTCGGCGATCGTGACGCTGGCCGTGGTGTGCACGGCGATCGCGTTCTTACTCTTCTTCGCGCTGATCGCGGAGATCGGCCCCGTGCGCTCGACGGTGATCACGTACGTGAACCCGGCGGTGGCGGCGGTGCTCGGCGTGACGATCCTCGACGAGCACTTCACACTCGGGATGGGCGTCGGCTTTGTGCTCGTGCTCGCGGGATCGGTGCTCGCGACGCGGCCGACGACTGCCGCCCAGCCACCGGAAGCCGCGCTCGAGTCGGCGCGCTAGGATGCCATTTGCGACCGGGCGGCACGTCGCCG
>CAVTSL010000004.1:0-162243 GCA_963737405.1 uncultured Actinomycetes bacterium | reverse complement strand
CGCGCCGCAGAGCCGCTCGAGCTCCGGGGCGGGCGCGGTCGAAAGCGATGCGGCGGGCAGGCGAGCAGTGGTCGACCACCGCGAGCTTCCTTCGCGACGCCGGAAAAGAGCTGGTCTCCTACCATTCGGCCTCCGTCTCGCTCATCGCGACCACGACATCGGCCCGAGCGACCCGCTGCCAGCGTTCAATGAGCCGCCAGACGAAGCCGCGTAGACGATTCGTGGGGCTGGATTCGACCCGGGAGTAGTGCGCAACGTCTCGCACTCGTTCGTGTCCCAGACGATCGGCGCGCGCCGTCGCGCTGCCCGAACGGCCGGAAGAAGCAGCGCGCTTTCGACGACGATCACGTCCACGCCGCGTTGATGCTCGTGTACCGCGCGTGCCAGCTCGGCCGACCACCCGAGGTGCAGTGGGCGCCGAAGCACGTGCAGCTCCTCGAGTGCTGGCCGACGTCCGCCGACACGCTCCGAGTGACTGATCACTCGGGCTGCGCACGCCGAGTCGGCTTAAGGCTTCGATCATCGCGCGGGCCCGAACGGCAAGGCCGTGATCAGGGGACAGAACCGATCCATAGGTGACGACGAGCGCGCGCGGCGCCGTCGCCGGCGGGGCGGCCGTCAGGTGCTTTAGAGGGGAAGCGACCGCCCCGCGCGTCATCTGCCGGATGCTGTGCCTCTAGCGGCTCGGTCCCGAGACGCTGCTCAGTCCCCCGGGCACGGCCCGATCGTGTCGCCGTGTGCGAAATGCGCCGGAAGCGCGTTCGCGTTCACGCTGATCGTCACGGTCGGATTGTTCCTCGAGCCCGTGTGGTGGCAGATCGTGACCTTCCCCGCGTAGCCGTACCCCGGTCCCGAAGACTGATTTGCCTTCAACGGACCAGTGTTGGCAGCCCAGGTAACGCTGCCGGTCACGCTTAAGACGGCAAGAATGCCGACCAGCCTGCTTCCCATCGGCTGTCACCCCCATTCGGCTTTTGACCCCGACAACTTCTGTCAGCCGAGTGTCCGAGTGTAACACCCTATCCAGCGAGCTCAAACGTAAACCCGGGCCTCAGAGCCTGAGGACGGAGGTGCGACCCGGACGGCCCTGGACGAGCTCGAACCCGCACCGGCGCAGGCCGACAACAGCGCCTCGGCCCTCGGTTCCGTCAAGCACGAGCACCCAGCGGACGTCCTCCCGGCGGATCGCTCGCGCCACGGCGCACGATCGGTAGCCCTCACGCCGGATCACGGCGCCGATCCGGTCGTAGCGCGACGAGACCTCCGAGAAACGGCCCGGAATTTCGAGGTTCTGGGGAACGATCAGGCGCCCTGGGAAGACGACGCGCGCGGGGTTCGCCACGAGTCGCCCCTCGCTCACGCCGAGGGGCTGGTAGAGGTGCCACGGCAGAACGAGGATCGGGTCGTCGGCCGGAACTGCGCGCCCGACGTACTCGGCGGTGCGAAACCAGTACGCCGGATACTCGACCGGCGCGACGATCGCCGGGACGGCGCGGATCTGGCCGACCCCCGCCGGGAAGAGCGCGCAGAGGACAATGGCGTATGCGACCGCCGGGCCCGCCCACGCCCGGTGCCGCCGACCTGCGACCGCGTCGGACGCGCAGGCTGACAACACCACAACTGCCACCAGCCAGAGCGCGCTCCACTTCTGCGGCTCGCGGTAGGCGCCGACGAGCGGAAGCCGGTCCGCGAGCTCCGCCGCCGCGTCGACTCCGCCCGGCAATGCAGTGCTCGCGCTCAGTGCGAGTCCCACGATGCCGCAGACGAACAGCCATGCCCGGTCTCGACGGAGCCAGGCCCCCGCGACTGCCGCCGCGACGATCACGGCGGCCGTGAGCGGCCACCACGTCGCGTCTTCATTCGCAAGTGGGAAGCGGCCGAGCCGTTCGCCCCAATAGCCGTAGAGCCCGACGAGGTTCGGGATCAGCCCGTAGTCGTCGCTCGAGACAGAGCGGAACAATGCGAAGTCCGCGCGCGTGAACTGGCGAACGGTTCCGTATCCGCCGCGCTCGTCGTCGACGAAGAACGAGATGACCGGATACAGCAGCAAGAGCGCGACGAGCCCGACCGAGGCCCCGGCCCACGCGACCGCCGAGCGGTCCCGCCAGATCCGGCGCCAAAGCGCGGCGGTAACCGCCAGCACGGCCAGCGGCCCGAGGACATGGGGGTCGAAGACCGCGACGGCCGCCGTGCAGAGTGCGAGCAGGCCGGTGGTCCACGGCCCGGGTCGCTCGTTCAGCTCCTCCCATGCAGCGATCCAGAGGAAGAGGCCCGCGGCGGCGTTCAGGACGCCCCACTGCCCCTCGACGAATCGGTCGTAGACCCATGGGTTGAGCATGCCGAGCACGCCTGCAGAGGCTTGGGCGAACCAGGGTGAGCGTCTGAGCAGGACCATCGGTGCGAAGCCCGCGAGGAACAGCGAGCCGAGCGCCCACAGGCGCCCGGTCCACGCTCCGCCCAACAGCTCGACGCCGGCGGCCTGGAGGAGGCCGATCGGCGCGCCGAACCCGGTTCCGATTGGCGCGGCACGGGGCCCGAAGACCGCGTCGACCTGAAGGAGGTAGCCGTCCTGGAACAGCGATCGCAGACAGATGATCGACAGGACGAGCGGAAGGCCGACGCTTCGGGCCCAGGGCCCACTGAGCGCCCCGGCCCAGGCTCGGGCGCCGTAGCGCGGCT
This sequence comes from uncultured Actinomycetes bacterium, assembly GCA_963737405.1. Lineage (GTDB taxonomy): Bacteria > Actinomycetota > Thermoleophilia > Gaiellales > Gaiellaceae > JACCTU01. Next base: position 159,564 of record CAVTSL010000004.1, on the reverse strand, counting down.
CAGCCACGGGTCTCGGAGGGCGGCCGGCTGACACTCGTCATCGGGGGCGGTACTCTGCCTGCGGGGATCACGCCCTGGGAGGAGTGGTCCCGCTACGAAGCGGGAACGGGGGGTCGGACTTGAGCTTCGTTGGGGTGAGACGCTCGAGCGCGACGGCGTGGGCCGCGCTCTCTTCGGTCGCGATCCGCGACTTCTGGCGCCAGATGGCGCTGCTCCTTGTCGTGCTCGGGTTCGTCAACGCGTCGAACTATCTGTTCCACGTCGTCATCAGCCGGCTGCTCGGGCCGTCCGACTACGGCGCGCTCGCGGCACTGCTCGCGGTCGTGCTCGTCTTCTCGATTCCGTTCGGTGTGATCCAGACGGCCGTCGCCGACAAGACAGCGACGCTGCGGTCGGTCGGGCGGAACGAGGACGTCCGACCGCTCGCGGCCAGCGCACTCAAGACGACGGCGCCGTTCGCGTACGCGACGGGAATCGCCCTCGCGCTCGTCGTCTGTCCGCTTCTGAGCCTCTTTCTCCACGTCGATCTCCTCTCGACGCTGCTCCTGGCCCCGTACGTCGTCGCATCAGTACCCGCGAGCGTGGCACAAGGCGTCCTTCAGGGAGAACAGCGCTTTCGCGCGCTCGCCGGCGTCCAGGTTGCCGCGGCCCTGCTCCGCCTCGTGCTCGGAGTCGCGTTCGTCTGGGCCGGCCTCGGGGTGACGGGCGCTTTGCTCGCGACCGTAGCGTCAGCTGCGCTGACGGTCCCGATCGCGTTCCGGCTGTTGCACATCGGGCGCCGCGCCTGGGGTTCCGCAAGACGTTCGCTGGCAAGTGTCCGTGGCGACATCGCACCGGCGCTCTTCGGGCTGACGAGCTTCTGGCTGCTCGCCGAGGCGGACATCGCCCTCGCCCGCCACTATCTCGATGCCGACACGTCCGGCTTCTACTCGAGCGCAGGGCTGATCGCCCGCGCGCTGCTCTTCCTGCCGGCTGCGGTCGGCCTCGTTGCGTTTCCCCGCTTCGTAGCGGCGAGGAACGACCGGGAAGAGCAGATGCGTTGGCTCCGCACGAGCGTGATCGCAGTGGGATCGCTCGCCGCGATCGGCTTCGTCGGACTGTTCGTGCTCCGGGAGCCGCTGATCGAGCTCGCGTTCGGGGAGCGGTATCTGCCTGCGGCGGACCTCCTTCCGATCCTCGCCGTCGCCATGGGGTGGCTGGCGGTCGTCAACGTGCTCGTCTACTTCCACATCGCGCTCGCATCACGCGCGTACCTGCTCTCAGTCGCAGGCGTCGCGCTCGAGACAGTGCTGATCTCCCGCTTCCACGACGACGCCGAGCAGGTCGCGCTGGTCGTGTGCGTTACGGCGGCCCTCGTTGCGTTCCTGCAATACCAGGCCGCGGCCTCGATCGTGCGCTGGCAGCGACCGGAGATCGAACCGAGTGCGGGCCTGGATCTCGAGCCGACCCTCGAGCTCACGGTCGTGCTCCCCTGCCACAACGCTGCGAGCGGGCTCCGTCCCGTGCTCAACGCGCTCCTCGAGCAGATCGAGCGCGCGGGCTCGTACGAAGTGATCGTCGTCTCCGACGGGAGCACCGACGAGACGGTCGAGATCGCTCGGTCGCTCGAGTCCCACGGCGTGCGGGTGATCGAGTGCCCGCGCCGCGAGGGAAAGGGCCAGGCGCTGAGGATTGGGCTCAACGAGGCGCGCGGTGCCTACGTCGCTTTCTGCGACGCAGACGGCGACATCGCAGCCGAGGCCATCGAGCCCTTCATTACGCTCATGCGCCTCTACGAGCCGGACGTCGTCCTCGGGTCGAAGCGGCATCCACTCTCGGAGGTCTACTACCCGCCGCTTCGAAGGCTGCTCAGCTGGACGTACCACAAGATCACGCGCGTGCTCTTCAGGGTCGACGTGCGCGACACGCAGACCGGCTTCAAGCTCATCCGGCGAGAGGTCCTCGCCGCAGTCCTCCCGAGGCTCTACGAGAAGCGGTACGCGTTCGACCTCGAGTTTCTCGTCGTCGCACGGAGCCTTGGCTATCGCCGCGTCTTCGAGGCGCCCGTGCAGATTCAATATCGGTTCGCGAGCCAGGTCGACCTGAAGTCGTCAGCCGGGATCTTGCGGGACACGCTCGCGATCTACTACCGACACCACATCCTGAACTCGTATCGACGGACCGCAACAACCGCTACGTCCGTCGCATCCGCTCCGACGCGCGAGTGATCGGGCGCGCGTGCTGATGATCAACTGGCGGGACGTCGAGAACCCGGACGCGGGCGGCGCGGAGATCTTCACGCACGAGGTCGCCCGACGCTGGGTGGAGCAGGGCCACGACGTGACGCAGCTCACGTCGACCTTCCCCGGGGCTCGCACGTCGGTGGAGATCGACGGCGTCCGTGTCCGCCGCATGGGAAGGCTGCGGACGGGATCGTTCCATCTCCTCGTTCAGCGGGAGCTGGCACGACTCCGCGGCTACGACGTGATCGTCGAGAGCGTGAACACGATTCCCTTCCTGACGCCGCTCTGGGGCTCGCGGCTGCCTCCGACCCTCGCCGTCTTCCACCAACTCGCAGAGGATGTCTGGGACTCCGAGCTCCCGGGCCCGCTCGCGTCTGCAGGACGTCGGCTCGAGCGCGTGCTTCTCGCGCCGTATCGGGATGTGCCGGTCGCTGCGGTTTCCGATTCGACGCGGGCCGATCTCGAGCGCCTCGGGTTCGAGAACGTCACGGTCATCCCCAACGGACGAGATGAGCCGCCCGACGTCGTGCATGTCGAGAAGGAACCGGCGCCGACGTTCCTGTTCGTCGGGAGGCTGGCCGCGAACAAGCGTCCGGACCACGCGGTTCGAGCCTTTCGGGCGATCCAGGCGCGCGTCCCCGAGGCGCGGCTCTGGATCGTGGGTCAGGGCCCGATGGAGCGCGAGCTTGCTCGGGAGCTCCCCGTCGGAGCCGAGCTCCTGGGCCGTCTGCCGCGCCGACAGCTCTACGAGCGCATGGCAGCGGCGCATTGCCTCCTCGTTCCCTCGGTGCGGGAGGGCTGGGGGCTCGTCGTGATCGAGGCGAACTCGGTGGGCACGCCCGCCGTCGGCTACGACATCCCCGGCGTACGAGACTCGATCAGGCCGGGCCGAACGGGCCTGCTTGCGCCCGCAGGGGATCCCCGATTGCTGGCCGAGCAGGCGCTGGAGCTGATCGCCGACGCGGAGACGTACGAGCGCATGCGTCTCGAGGCGATCGGATGGGCGGAGTCGTTCTCGTGGGACGAAACGGCGAACGCCCTGCTCGGACTCGTTCAGTCGTCCTCGTTCGATCGCCACGAGATCGCGGCTCAGGAGCTGCTCGTGAGGACAGGCGCACGGTGAACGTCGGCGTCGTCGTCCCGACGCGGAACTCCGCGCGGACCCTCGAGGCGTGTCTCTCGAGTATCCGTGCGCAATCACATCCCGATGTCGAGATCGTCGTCGTCGACAACCACTCGACCGACGCGACCCCGGCGATCGCAAGACGGCTCAGCGATCGGTTCGAGACGATCGGCCCAGAGCGGAGCACGCAGCGAAATCACGGCGCCACGCTTGCCACCGGCACGCATCTGCTCTTCATCGACAGCGACATGGTGCTCGACCAAGACGTCGTCCAGGAGTGTGTCGTGCTTGCTGACCGGGCAGACGCGATTGTCATCCCCGAAGAGAGCTTCGGCGAGGGCTTCTGGGCGAGATGCAAGACCCTGGAGCGCCGCTGCTATCTCGACGACGATTCGATCGAAGCGGCGCGGTTCTTCAGCCGACAGATCTTCGAACACGTGCGCGGCTATGACGACCAGCTCGCTGCCGCGGAGGACTGGGACCTCCACGAGCGTGTCCGCGCTGCCGGCGGGCGATTCGAGCGGACGAACGCGATCATCCGACACGACGAGGGGCGGCTCCGACTGAGCGCGCTGATGGCGAAGAAGTTCCGCTACGGCAGTGCGATGCGGCCGTACCTCGTGAAGCACCCGGACCTGGCGCGCTCACAGCTCCGACTCGTTCGGCCGGCGTTCATCAGGCACAGACGCGACCTGCTCGACGAGCCGCTCATTGCGGCTGGTGTGGTTGCCATGAAGACCGCCGAGGCGGCTGCCGGTGCGGCAGGTCTCGTACGGGCACGGTTGTGACGGCGCCCGCAGTCAGGCGTGAGCGGCGTCTCCGGCCGGCGCGGGCCCAGCGAGTCGGCGGGACCCTCGCGCTCGCGCGCATCCCGCCGATGCTCTTCGCCTACGCCGTACCGTTCGTCATCGCGGCGTTGGCCGTCCAGACGTGGTTCCGCGGCGGCGGCGCCCTCGCCGGGGGCGACCTCGCCCCGCCGATCGAGCCGGGCACCGACTACCGGTCGCACTGGAACCAGTTCGAAGCCGGCGAGGGTGCCCCCACGTTCTCGATCGTCGCCCTCCCGACATACGAAGGGCTGCGTGCCTTCGCGGCGCTCGGGCTCGACGGAGCGACGTTTCAGCGCGTCTGGCTGACGCTCCTCGTCGCCGGTGGTGTCGCAGCGGTCGTGTTCCTCGCGTCGTCGATCGTTCGTTCCTCCCTTGCCTGCGCGACCGCTGGCCTGCTCTCGCTCTTCAGCGCGTACCACCTCGCGACCGGCTTCGACGCGCTACCGCTCGTGGTGCTCCTCGAAGCCGCTCTCCTCGGAGGGCTTGTCATCCGCGCCGGAAGCCCGCGAGGCATCTCTCCTCTCTTGTTCGCGGTCGCCACGGTCCCGATCGCCGTCGTCGCCGGAAATCCCGCGCAGGTCGGGATCGTGTTGGCGTGGACCGCCGCATCCGCACTCCTGGCGGTGGCGACGCATGGTCGCGCTGCGGTCATCCGACTCGCCCGCCTCTTCGCCATCGCGATACCGCTCGCGCTGCTTCTCAACGTCTGGTGGATCGTGCCGTTCGTCCAGACCGTTGTCGGGCCCGTCTTCACCGACCGATTTGCGGCTCCCGGCGTCGACGAATGGGCGTGGACGCACGCGCGCGCGAGCTTGCAGAACGTCGTCGCGCTGACGTCGAACTGGGGTTGGACCCAGCCCGAGTACTACCCCTTCTCGGCGCGGCTGGAGCGAATGCCGATCAGCGCGCTTCGGTATTTGCCAGCCCTTGCGGCCGCGGTGGGATTGATCGTGGCAGCGACATGGCGGCCCTACCGGTGGGTCGGCGCGGCGCTGGCGGCGCTCGGTCTCGCCGCGATCTGGGTCATGAAAGGCGTTCACGAACCGCTCGCAGAAACCAATCGCTGGGCCTACGAACACGTTCCGGGCTTCTGGCTCTATCGAGACCCGGCGAAGGTCGGGGTCGTGCTCGTGCTCGTGTTCACCCTCCTCGCTGCGCTCGCGGTCGCGCGGGTGACGCTTGTCGACTCGCGCGTCGGAGCCGCGATCGCCTTGCTGTTCGTCGCGGGGGCCGCGATCTACGCGCACCCGGTTCTCACGGGCGCGATTGCTCCCGACGAGCGCCCGCTCCTGCCCTCGTCGCACGTTCGGGTTCCGGCGCAATTCGAAGATGCGGCGGATCACCTCGGCGACCCATCGAAGCAGGGGAAGGTCGTCGTCCTGCCGCAACTCGACTACTACCAGGCGCCGACGACGTGGGGGTACTACGGCGCCTCGTTCCTGCACCAGCTCATCCGCAGACCCGTGATCGAGGTGCTTCCCGGCGGCTACTACCGGAATCCCCCGGTTGCCGATCTCGTGCAGACGCTCGAGGACAGCGTGCGCCGCGGTGGCCGGGATCTCGAACCGATCCTGAGAGTGCTGGGCGCGCGCTACATCGTGCTGAGACGCGATCTCGACACGCGGTTCCCCGGGCGCTCCTTCGCCGATCCCCGCACCCTCTCCGCAGGGTTGCGGCGCGACCCGGAGCTCCGGCTGCTCAGCTCGTCGGACGTGCTGGATGTCTACGAGGCGCCGCGAGTCGATTCGCCCGAGGTATACCCCGCGGCCCCGGTCGTCTCCCGCAGCGGCTCCGCCGCGGCGCTCACCGGGTTGCTCGGTCCGCACGCCGGTCACGCGATTGCGGTCGTCTCACGATCCGACCGAGAAGCAGTCGGGTCCGTTGCGACGGGAAACGCGAGCGTCGCAGCGCCGCCTCCCGAAGCCGACGTCGCCGCTGTTCGTCTCGACCGGTCGCGCGCCTCGGTCCGCTTCACCAAGCCGGGTCTGTCCCCCGGGGCCGGCGCGTCTACCGTCGAGTTCGACGCGCCCCGCCGGCCGTTTCGACTCGTGGTCGGCGACGCTGAAGAGACCGTGCGGTCCCAGGAAACAGAGCTGCTGATCTCGATCGCATCGCCAGAGCGTCGCCGGGTCCGGCCGCTCAGGCCGATCGCGCTCCCGGTACGGCTCGCCCGCGAGGTCGGGGACTGCAACAAGTTCGACGACCGCAGCCTCCGAGATGTGGGGATCTCGGCCAGGGTTCTCCGCGAGCGCAGCCGAGCGACGCTACGCCTTCGGGCACGCGAGCACGCGGCGTGCGTCTCCTTCCGCGTCCCACTGGCGGAGCCCGACAAGCCGGTGCGCATCCGCTTCGACTACCGAGCAGTCTCCGGGACTCCTCCTCGCGCGTGCATCTGGCAGGAGGGCCCAGACGAGTGTGCGGCAAGCGAGCCTCTCGAGACGTCGTCTGGTTGGCACCGTTGGGACGCGATCTTCGAACCACGCAGAGGCACGACGTCGTCCCACCTGTTCCTCTACGCCGACGGCGGTGCCGACGAGCCGACCGTGACCGAGTACCGCGCACTTGCCACGGGATCGCCGCCCCTGCCGTTGGCGGTTGCCGCGCTACCCGAGATCGACCTGCCCGAGCTCGATTACAGGCGCCAGACGCCCTACTCGTTCCGGGCTCGGGTTCACGACGCAACGCGACCGTTCGTGCTCGTCACGACCGAAACGTTCGCGCCCGGCTGGAGAGTCGAGGCATCGGGTGGACGCTCCGGCAGCGCGCCTCACTTTCGCGTCAACGGCTACGCAAACGGCTGGCAGATTCCATGGACCGGGTCGTACGAGCTCACGATCGCGTATGCACCGGAGCGTCCGGCACGCGTTGCTCGACTCGTCGACCTTGCAGCGGTCCCGATCGCCGTGCTGCTGCTCGTCCTTTGGCCGCGCGGGTTCCGGAGGCGCCGCGGCTAGCCGCTGCGGGCCTCGACCTGCATCGAGACCGCCTCCGCGTCGGCCAGCTCGACCGCGACGCCGGTACGGAGCGTGTTGTGCACCTCGGCGATCTCGTCGACGTGCTGGATGAGCTCGAGGATCTCGTCCTCGGGTGCGGCCGCCTCGACGCGAGTCGAGTAGCGGACGTTCTCGCGCGCTGGCGGGCTCGCCCTCCCAGTCGCACTCGACGACGACGCGGACGCCGTGCACGTCGAACCCGCGCTTGCCCGCCTCGCGATAGACGACGTTCGCGTAGCTCGCGCCGAGCGCGAGCAGCATCAGCTGGCCGCCGTCGAACCCCATGCCCTGGCCGCCCTCACCGGGGCCGCGGTCGATCACGAGCGAGTGCTGCCCGGTCCAGCCCACCGAGAACGTGCCTTCGTGCGCGGAGCGGATGTGGACGGTCGTCTGGCTCATCGCGACGTCCAGTCGATCGTAACGACGTCGACCGGCTCCGACAGGCCCTTGAGCTCGACGCTCCGCGGTGCGGAGACGGTGAACCGGTCGCCGAGGCTCGCGACGGTCGAGCTGGTGGTCAGGATCTCCCCGCCCTCGGCGAGCGCGCCGACGCGGGCCGCCTCGTGCACGCCCCTGCCGCCGTAGCCGTCGCGTCCCTTCGAGGCCTGGGCGGCGTGCACGCCGATCCGCACCTGCGGCGCGAAGCCATGCGTGCGGCGGTGGTCGAGGAGCCGCCGCTGGGTCGCGACCGCGCACTCGACCGCCTCCGCGACCGACTCGAACGCGACGAAGAAGCCGTCGCCGGCGTGGTCGACCTCCTCCCCTCCGTGCTCGGCGAAGAGCGCCCGGAGCGTCGCGTTGTGCCAGCCGACGAGATCGGCCCAGGCCTCGTCCCCGACGGCCTCGATCAGGCGGGTCGACGAGACGATGTCGGTGAACAGGAACGCGCGCGTGACCGGAGCCGACGCCTGCGCCGAGTCGGGGAGGAGCGTCATGAGGCGACGCGCGTCGGGAGCGGCCCCGAGCTGCTGGAACGCGGTCTTCGCAGCCAGGAGGTGCGGCACGGCACCGTCCTCGTCGCCGAGCTCGCGCGCGGCGAGCCCGAGCAGCGCGCGCGCCTTCGCCGCCTCGTACGGCGCGTCGATCTCCTGCCAGAAGCGCCAGGCCTCGCGGGCGCACCGGCCCGCCCCGGCCGCGTCGCCCTCGGCGAGGTGGACCGCGGCCCGTGCCTGGGTCGCGTGTGCGCGGAGCGCGTCGCTCCCGTATGCGTCGGCGATGCGCCGCAGCTCGTCGACGGCCGCCTCGGCCACGCGAAGGTCGCCGGCCGCGATGGCGATCTCGACCTGCGCCGGCAGGAGCCGCGCCCGGGCGAGGCGATCCCACGACTGGTCCTCGACCGCGCGGGTGATCGACGTCAGGGCGCCGGCAGCGTTCCCCTCGGAGAGCTTGAGGAGCGCGCCGCCCGGCTGCGGGTCGAGCCCGAGCTCGGCAGCCTCGCCGAACGCCTCGGCGGCGCCGGCGTTGTCGCCGACGCGGAGCCGGACCTCGCCGATCTCGTAGAACGCACGCGCCGCGACGGAGAGCCGGAAGCCCTTCAGCTCCTCGGACGCCGCGCGCGCGGCCTGCTCTGCCTCCGCCCACGCGCCGCGCAGCTTCATCACCTCGGCCTGGTCGACGCGGCACTGGCCGGGGAAGCCGGCGATCGCCTGTCGCTCGCACCAGCGCTTCGCGGCCTCCGTCCACTCGCCGGCGCGGCGGTAGTCCGCGAGGTCGCGGCACGCCTCGATCACGTTGCAGTAGATGACCGCCGTCGGGTACGGGCCGATCTCGCCGTGCATCGCCGCGAGCGCGGCCTCGTCGAGCTGGCTCAGACCCTCGTCGACGTTGCCCTTCGTGATGTTGAAGCGCCCGAGGTCGTGGAGCGCCAGCGCCATCACGTCCTTGTCGCCGTGGCGCGTTCCGAGGTCGAGCGCGTGCTGTGCGAGGTTCATCGCCTCGTCGAGCTCGCCGTGCGCGGCGGCGTTCGCAGCGCGGCGCCGCGCGACGTGCGCGTGCTCGATGCACTCCGGCTCGCGGTCGAGGAGGCTCTCCGCGCGCTTGAACCACGCGGACTCGAGCGCCTTGCTCAGCTTGCTCTGGTAGTCGTGGGAGATCTGCAGCGCGACGACCGCGGCGGCGCGGTTGTTGCCCTCCTCGGTGTACTGCGCGAACGCGCGCTCTCGCGCGTCGATCGCGACCTGGAGGTGTCCCGTCCACCACGCGGCGTCCGCGAGCTCGGCGAGCCACGGCGGCGGCAGCGGGTCGGCTGCGTCCGCGTCGCTCAGGAGCCGGAAGGCGTCTTGCCACGCGTGGCGGTCGAGCGCCTCGCGTGCGCCCTCGATCTCCCGGATGCCCGCCTCCATTTGCAGATTCTGCCCTTGGCTATCGGCGCTGGACAAGCCGTCCCCCCAGATCGGCGAGCGCGACGCGGGCCGCCGACCAGCCGCACATGCCGTGCACGCCGCCGCCGGGCGGGGTCGCGGCGGAGCAGATGTAGACGCCGGAGAGCGGCGTCCGGTAGGGCACGAGCTTCCGCACAGGACGCGTGAAGAGCTGTCCGAGGTCCATCGCACCGACGTTGAGATCGCCGCCGACGAGGTTCCGGTTCTTCGCCTCGAGGTCGGCAGGGCCGAGCGTGCTCCGCGCGAGGACGACCTCTTTGAAGCCCGGAGCGAAGCGCTCGACCTGCGCCTCGATCCGGTCGAGCATCGAGGCGCCGGAGCCGTTCGGCAGGTGGCAGTACGCCCACGCGGTGTGCTTCCCGGCGGGCGCGCGCGACGGGTCGAAGCGCGTGTGCTGCGCGAAGAGGACGAACGGCCGGTCCGCGCGCCGGCCCGACCAGGCGGCCCACTCGGACGCCGAGATCTCGTCGAGCGTCCCGCCGAGATGGACGGTTCCCGCCCGCGTCACCCGCTCGTCGCGCCAGGGCACCGGCGCGTCGAGCGCCCAGTCGACCTTGAAGGCGCCGACGCCGTAGCGGTAGCGCTGGAGCGCGCGCTCGTACCGGCCGGGGAAGCGCCCGCGCGCGAGGCGGAGCAGCTCGCGCGGCGAGACGTCGGCGAGCACCAGGTCGGCGGAGGGAAGCTCGTCGACGCGGCTCGCCGCGACGATCTCGACGCCGAGCTCGCGGGCACGTGCGGCGAGCGCGTCGCTGATCCGCTGCGCCCCTCCGCGCGGGAAGCCCCAGCCGTAGACGTGTCCGAGCGTCATCAGCGCGAGCGCGAAGCCCCCGCTCGGGCGGCGCTCGAGCGGCAGCATCGAGTGCGACGCGGCTCCGGCGACGAGCGCGCGGGCGCGCTGCGTCTCGAAGAGCTCCTCCGCGAACGCGCGTGCGTCGGCAAGAGCGAGGCGGGCAGTTCGTTCCGCGCGGCGCGGCCCGAGTGCGCGCGCAAGACGCGCGAGCGCGCGCATGCTCGGCGGCAGCGGGCCGAGGAGGACCGGCTCGACCGCTTCCCACTCCTCGACGAGCGGCCGGAGCAGCGTGCGATAGGCGTCCGCATCGGAGCCGAGCCCCTCCGCCGTTGCGTCGACGTCGAGCTCGAGCAACGCGGCGGGCTCGTCGTCGAGCGGATGCGCCGCCTGCGCCGGCGGGCGCACCCACTCGATCGGCAGCTCGAGCCGGCGGAGGAACGGCGAGTGCTCGCCCATCGGGTGGATCGCCGAGCAGACGTCGTGCACGAACCCGGGCAGCGTGAGCTCGAGCGAGCGCGCCCCACCGCCGATCGTCTCCTGCTCCTCGTGGACGGTGACGTCGACTCCGGCGTCCGCGAGCGCGATCGCGGCGCTCAGCCCGTTCGGCCCGGAGCCGATCACGACCGCGGTCGGCATCAGGGCAGGAACTCGGTCAGCAGGCGACAGAACTCGGTCGGCCGTTCGACCATCGGCACGTGGCTCGCGCCGGCGATCAGCTCGAGGCGCGCGTGCGGCAGCTCGGCGCGGAAGAGCTCGCCGACGCTCGGCGGGACGAGCGGGTCGCGCGCACCCCAGACGAGGAGCGTCGGCGCGGTGATCGCGTGGAGGTCCGGCAGGAGGTCCTCGTGCAGCAGCTCGCGGGCGGCGCGCCAGACCGTTCGCGGCCCTGCGCGCAGCGAGTCCGCGACGACGAGGCGGAGGAACGACGGCGTCGTCGTGAGCATCGCCGCGGCGAGCGGGAGTGCATGGCCGTGGAACGACCGCCGCGGAAGCGACCCTGCGGGCGCCACGAGCACGAGCCGGTCGACGAGATCGGGCCGCTCGGCCGCGACGCGCGCGCAGACGAGACCGCCGAGCGAGTGGCCGACGAGGTGCGCGCGCCCGACCTCGGCGAGCTTCGCCTCGACGAACGCCTGCGCCTCGTCGAGCGTGAACCGCGCGCGGTGCTTCCCGAAGCCGGGCAGGTCGATCGGGTGGAGCGGATGGCCGGTCGCGAGCACGCGTTCCGTCTTGCCCCACCAGCGCGCCGAACCGGCGAGGCCGTGGACGAGCACGATCGGGCCTTGAGCTTCCACTCGGAGGCACGAGGGTAACGTGGCCGCGTGGCGACTCGACGTACGACGGTCGCCGGCCTCGACCTCTTCTGGCGCGAGCTCGGCGCGGGCGACCCGCTCGTGTTCGTCCACGGGATCGGGATCTCGGGCAGGTACCTGCTGCCGACCGCGGAACGGCTCGCGCCGCACGTGCGGGCTCTCGTGCCCGATCTGCCCGGCTCGGGACGAAGCAGCCGGCCGCCGCGCGCGCTCGGCGTCGGCGGCACCGCCGGCGCGCTCGACGCGTGGCTCGACGCGATCGGGGTGGAGCGCGCGTCGTTCCTCGGCAACTCGATGGGCTGCCAGACCATCGTCCGGCTCGCCGCGCTGCGGCCCGAGCGGGTCGAACGGCTCGTGCTCGTCGGGCCGACCGTCGACGCGAACGCGCGCGCGCTCGGCCGGCAGATCCTGCGGCTCGCCGGTGACGCGTTTCGCGAGCCGCCCCGCCTCGTCGGGATCGCCGCCTGGGACTACGCGGTCTACGGGCCGATCCGCCTGCTGCGCACCGCTCGTTCCGTCGTCGACGACGCGATCGAGGAGCACGCGCCGAACGTCCACGCGCCGACGCTCGTCGTGCGCGGCGAGCACGACCCGCTTGTCCCACAGGAGTGGGCCGAGGAGCTCGTCGCCCTGCTGCCGGACGCGCGGCTCGAGGTCGTCGCGGGCGCACCGCACGCCGTCAACTACACGGCGGCCGATCAGCTCGCGTCGCTGACGCTCGACTTTCTCAACGAGCGGAGCGCAGCGCCGAGCGCCTGACCTCCGCGCAGCACGGGCTCGTACAGGTCGCCGTGCTGCTCGATGCGCGCGAGCGCCTCGCTCATGCCGAAGTCGCGGGGTCGCACGTCGTCCGTCAGCTCCTCCCACCGGAGCGGCGTCGAGACCGGCGCGCCCGGCTTCGGCCGCACCGAGTACGCCGACGCGATCGTCTTCCCGTGGCCGTTCTGCCGGTGGTCGACGAGCACCGAGCCCTTCGGCCGCTTGCGCTTCAGCCACTCGGTCGTCGCGAGCTCGGGGTCCTGCGCCTCGACCCCGCGCGAGACGAGCTCGGCGAAGTCGTACGTGTCCTGGAAGCTCGCGCGCCGCGTGATCGGGACGAGCACGTGGATCCCGGACGCGCCGCTCGTCTTCACGTACGAGCGCAGGTCGAGCGCCTCCAACGCCTCCCGGACCAGGTGCGCGACGCGGATCGCGTTGGCGAACGCGTCCTCGTCCGGATCGAGGTCGAAGACGACGTAGTCCGGACGCGCCGGCTTGTCGACGCGCGAGTACCACGCATTCATGTCGACGCAGTTCATCTGCACCATCCAGAGGAGCGCGTCGCGCGAGTTGACGAGCGCGAAGTCGACGTCTCGCGCTCCACCCTCGCGCGGGTGCGTGACGAACTGCCGCGTCGGGATCCAGTCGGGGATCCCCTTCGGCGCCTGTTTCTGGAAGTACGCCTCCTGCGTGATGCCGTGGGGGTAGCGCTTGAGGGTGAACGGCCGGTCCTTCAGGTGCGGGACGATGGTGTCCGCGACCCGGCCGTAGTACTCGAAGAGGTCGCCCTTCGTGATCCCGTCGTCCGGGAAGTACACGCGGTCCGCGCTCGAGAGCTTGACGCGCGTCATGCGCGCCTCGTCCAGTACACGTCGACCCGGATCGGGATCGTCCACGTGCCGTCGGGAAGCAGCGCCCCGAGCGCGTCGAGCTCCGCCTCGCGCTCGTCGTCCGAGAGGCTCGCGATCCAGCTCCACGAGCGCACGGAGGCCAGCATCGTCTCGCGGTCGAGCTCGTGCACGCTCGGCACGGAGGCCTGCTCGATCGGCCCGAACGGCCCGGCCTCGAGCGCGGCGCGCCACTTGCCGTCGCCGTACGGCCACGCCGCCGTCGCCTTGCGCCGCTCGCGGACGCGGCGGCGGTACTCGTCGGGGAGCGGCGGAGTCGTCGGTCCGCCGCGCTCGTTCCACATCACGACGAGCGTCCCACCGGGACGGAGCACGCGCGCGATCTCCGCCACCGCCGGCGGCCCGCCGAACCAGTGGAACGCCTCGGCGACGAACACCGCGTCGACGGATGCGTCGTCGAGCGGAATCGACTCCGCCTCGCCGGCGAGCGCCTCCGCGCCGGGAACGACTTCCTCGAGCACCGCGCGCATCCCGTCCAGCGGCTCGACGGCGATCACGCGGTCGAAGCGCTCGACGAGCACGCGCGTCAGCTTGCCGGTCCCCGCGGCAAGGTCGAGGACCGTCGCGTCGTGCGCGATGCCGGGCGCGTCGACGGCCTCGACCGGCCACCCGGGCCGGCCGAGCTCGTAGTCCGCGGCCGCGGAGCCGAAGCTACGCCACGCCTGCAAGGAGGAAGGCGCGGTTCTCCTTCAGCATCTCGCGCGCGATCACCAGGCGCTGGATCTCGTTCGTGCCCTCGTAGATCTGCGTGATCTTCGCGTCGCGCATCATCCGCTCGACGGGGTACTCCTTGATGTAGCCGTAGCCGCCGAGGACCTGCACGGCCTCGGTCGTCACCCACATCGCGGTGTCGGTGCAGAAGAGCTTGGCCTGCGCCGAGGCCTTCGTCAGCTCGGGGCCGTCGAAGCCCTCGTCCACGAGCTGCCCGAAGCGATAGAGGAGCCCGCGCGCCGCCTCGCACGCCGTCTCCATGTCGGCGAGCTTGGCGGCGATCAGCTGGTGCTGCGCGATCGGCTTCCCCATGGTCTCGCGCGTCTTCGCGTACTCGAGCGCGTAGTCGGTTGCGCCCTGCGCGATCCCGAGGCCCTGCGCTGCGATGCCCGGCCGCGAGCGGTCGAGGATCCGCATCGCGATCTTGAAGCCTTCGCCCTCCTCGCCGAGCAGGTTCGCGGCGGGGACGCGCGCGTCGTCGAACGCGAGCTCGCCGGTGGTCGAGCCGCTGATGCCCATCTTCGGCTCGAGCCTCGCGACCTCGAAGCCCGGCGTGTCGGCCTCGACGACGAACGCCGAGATCCCGGCGTGACCCGCGTCGGGGTCGGTCTTCGCGAAGACGGTGTAGAGGCTCGCGACCTCGGCGTTCGTGATGAACCGCTTCGACCCGTTGAGGACGTAGACGTCGCCCTCGCGCCGGGCCGTCGTCCGCATCGCCGCGGAGTCGGAGCCCGACCCGGCCTCGGACAGCGCGTAGGCGGCGAGGAGCTCGCCGGACGCGAGCCGCGGCAGGTAGCGCTCCTTCTGCTCGTCGTTCCCCGCGAGCTTCAGCCCGAGCGAGCCGAGCTCCTGGACGGCGAGGATCAGCCCACTCGTCGCGCAGACCTTCGAGACCTCCTCGATCGCGACGAGCGCGAGCAGCGTGCCGGTGCCGAGCCCGCCGTACGCCTCGTCGTAGAAGAGGCCGAAGAGCCCGTGCTCGCGGTAGAGCTCGACGACGTCCCACGGGAACTCGTGCGACTCGTCGATCTCCGCCGCGCGCGGCGCGATTCGCTCGCGCGCGAGGTCGCGAACGAGGTCGCGGATCTCGCGCTGCTCGTCGGTCAGCGGGTCGAGGGGCACACGCGAAGTCTAGGCAGGCGTGTGGCAGACCGCTTCGATGTTGTTCCCGTCCGGGTCGTGGACGTAGGCCGCGTAGTAGTTCTCGTGGTAGTGCTCGCGGACACCGGGAGCGCCGTTGTCCATGGCGCCCGCCGCCATCGCGGCCTCGTAGAACGCGTCGACGGCTGCACGATCGGGCGCGCTGAACGCGATGTGTGTGGCGCCGCGTCCCTCCGTGCTGCCGATCCAGAAGTCGGGGATCGCTCCTCCTGCCGCGCCGAACCCGGCGGCACCTGGGAACTCCATCTTGAGTGAGTAGCCGAGCGGCGCGAGCGCGTTCTCGTAGAAGCGCTTGGCGGCCTCGGCGTCGCTGACGGTCGCGGTGACGTGGTCGATCACGTTCGTCCTCCTCGAGTCCGTTGTCGCCGTCAGCTTAGGCGGTGGTGCCCGAAACGCGGAGCGCCGGCCCGTGGGCCGGCGCTCTCCGCTTCGAGCTGATCGCGTCGACTACGAGCCGACGCGCTGAAGCGTGCGCTGCGACTTCTGCTTGACGACCTGCGGGATCGGCACGAAGAGCAGGCTCCTGCCCATCGGCTGCCCCGTCGTGAGCGCCCAGTTGACGAAGCGCCGAACGTCGGCCGACTTCGACGACTGGAGCGGCAGGATCACGTAGCTGAACGTGCAGATCGGGTACGCCACCGGGTTCGACTTCGGCGGGTTCACGAGGTGCATCTCGTTGCTCGCCGGAACCTTCTTGATCGTCGAGGCCGCGGCGACGATGCCGCGGTAGCCCGGCAGCTGGTACTTGCCTGCCTTGTTCCGGACCCGGAAGAACTTGAAGTGGTTCTGGATCGAGTACGCGACGTCGACGTAGGTCAGAGCACCGGCGGTGCGGTCGACGACGCCGGCGACGCCGGAGCTGCCGCGTCCGCCGACGCCGGCGGGGAAGTTGACCTGCGTGCTGGTCCCAACCCTCGACTTCCAGGCCGGGCTGACAGACGACAGGTAGTCGGTGAAGTTGTACGTCGTGCCGCTCCCGTCGCTGCGGAAGACCGGGGTGATCTTCAGGTCGGGGAGGCTGACGCCCGGGTTGATCCTGCGGATCGCCGGCGCGTTCCAGTTCGTGATGTTCCCGAGGTAGATCTCCGCCAGGATCTGCCCGGTGATCCGGAGGTGCACCGGCGCGTTGGGGATGTTGTACGCGATCGAGGTCGCGGAGAGCACCCACGGAATCTGCACGCAGCCCTTGCACGCCGTGAACTGATCCGGGGTGAGCGGCGCGTCGCTCGCGCCGAAGTCGACCTGTCGGTTCGTGATCGCAGAGATCCCGCCACCGCTGCCGATCGGGTTGTAGGTCACGGTGTTGCCGCTCGCCCGCTGGTAGGCAGGCAGCCAGCGCGAGATCAGCGGGAACGGGAACGTCGCACCCGCGCCGCTGATCGCCGCGGTCGACCGCTTGGGCGCGGAGACGCCTGTGCCTGCTCCCGCGACGAGGGCGAGCGACGCGACGAGCGCGACGACAACGCCCAGGGTGAGACCTCGTTTCAACACACTCTCCTCCTCTGGTGACGCCTTGTCGCGGTCAGCCTCGCGCCGCCCGGGTCCCGCGTGGGCAACACGGTGTTGCCGTTTTGGTGACGGATCGGTGAACGCTCTGGTGAACGACGGAGCACCGGTCTAGGCTCGTGGCCGCTGTGGCGACGAGCGAGAAAGCGGTCGCGGCCCCCGTCCGGTCTGCGAGGGCGCCGGTTCCTGCCGAACATCGGCGACCGCATCTTCCGGCTCGTCCTGCTGCTGATCAGCGTCGGCGTGATCGCGCTCCTCTTCGGGATCACGTGGAAGATCATCGACGGAGCTCGGCTCGCCTACGACACGTTCGGTCTCGACTTCATCACCGGGCGCGTCTGGGATCCCGTCAAGAACACGTTCGGCGCGCTCGACCTGATCTACGGGACGGCGGTGACGTCGTTCTTCGCGCTCCTGTTCGCGGTGCCGCTCTCGATCGCGATCGCGCTCTTCCTGACCGAGCTCGCGCCGCAGGCCGTCCGCGACGTCGTCGGTGCGCTGATCGAGATGCTCGCCGCGATCCCGAGCGTGGTGCTCGGGCTCTGGGGGATTCTCGTGCTCGGGCCGTTCATCCACTCCACGCTCGGCCCCGCAATCCAGAAGGTGTTCGGGTGGCTCCCGCTCTTCAAGGGCGACCCGCAAGCGTCGAGCGTGTTCACCGCGTCCGTGATCCTCACGATCATGGTCGTCCCGATCATCGCGAGCCTCACGCGCGAGCTCCTCTCGAACGTCCCCGGCGACCTCAAGGACGGCGCGCTCGCGCTCGGCACGACGCGCTGGGAGATGCTCCGCGGTGTCGTGCTGCCGTACATTCGCGGCGGGATCGTCGCAGCCGTCGTGCTCGGGTTCGGCCGCGCGATCGGCGAGGCGATCGCCGTGACGCAGGTGATCGGCGGGCAGATCGCGATCCACGCGTCGCTCTTCGAGCCCGGCGACACGCTCGCGAGCCGGATCGCCGCGCAGTACCAGGGCGCGGCGTCGAACATCCAGGTCTCCGCGCTCGTCTACCTCGCCGCGATCCTGCTCGTGATCTCGCTCATCGTGAACGTCGGCGCCCAGCTCGTCGTCGGCCGCTTCGAGCAATCGAAGGCGGGCGGCAGCTGATGGCCACACACGTCCCCCTGCAGCGGCTCCCGCCCGGCCGCAGCCTGCGCCGACGTCGGCTCACCAACCGGATCGCGGAGCTGCTCGCGCTGGCCGCCGCGGTGCTCGCGGTCGCCGTGCTCGCGATCGTCTTCCTCTCGGTCTTCAAGCGCGGCCTGCAGGCGCTCGACCTCGACTTCTTCACGAAGACACCGGCGGTCTTCGGCGAGTCGGGCGGCGGCATCGCGCATGCGTTCGTCGGAAGCCTCGTGATCGTCGGCATCGCGACGGTGTTGGTGATCCCGGTGGGCGTCGCGGTTGCGGTCTACGTCTCGGAGTTCGCGGGCCCCAGGATGTCCCGTGCGGTGCGCCTCGCGCTCGACGTGCTCAACGGGCTTCCGTCGATCGTGATCGGCATCTTCATCTTCGCGGCCATCGTGGTCACGCACCAGCAGAGCGCGTACGCCGGCTCGCTCGCTCTGGCGATCATCATGCTGCCGCTCGTCGCGCGGTCGACGCAGGAAGTGCTGAAGCTCATCCCGCAGTCGCTCCGCGAGGCTGCTCTCGCGCTCGGCTCGGCCCGCTGGCAGATGGTCGTGCGCGTCCTGCTCCCGGCCGCCGTCGGCGGGATCCTGACCGGGACGATCCTCGCGGTCGCCCGTGCCGCCGGAGAGACCGCACCCCTTCTCTTCACGACGGCGCTCGCCGGCCAGTTCATCAGCACGAACCCGCGCGAGCCGCTGCAGTCCGTGCCGCTCGCGATCTTCCAGCTCTCGGAGTCCCCCGACCCGAACGATCACGCGAAGGCATGGGCGGCGGCGGCCGTGCTGATGACGTTCGTGCTCATCGTCAGCCTCACGGCACGCGTGATCCTCTCCCGCCAGCGCCGCAAGTTCGCGCGTTAACGTCACTCACGTGATCCTCGAGAACGGCGTCGTCCGGACGCTCGATCCGTCGCTGCCCGTCGCGCGCGCGCTCGCGATCGCGGGTGACCGCGTCGCGGGCGGCGTCGGCACGCACGAGACCGCGCTCGCCTCACCCGAGACCGTGGACCTCGGCGGCCGCTGCGTCGTGCCCGGCTTCACCGACTCGCACGTCCACTTCCCGACCTGGGCGGTCGCGCAGGACGAGGTGCGGCTCGAGGACACACGGTCGGTCGACGAGGCGCTCGCACGTGTGCGCGACGCGCTCGACCGCCGCACCGGCGGCGGCTGGCTGCGAGGACGGGGCTGGCGGAGCGGCGACTGGTCGCCGGCGGTCGAGCCGACGAAGCAGCTGCTCGACGATCTTGCGAGCGACGTCCCGATCGCGCTGATGGCGCGCGACTCGCACTCGCTCTGGCTCAACTCGGCCGCGCTCGCGCGCGCGAACGGCGACCTGCAGGTGCCCGGCGGGGTGGTCGAGCTCGACGAGCGCGGCGAGCCGACCGGCGTGCTCCGCGAGGAGTCGTGCTGGCAGTTCCGCGATCGCTACGTCGAGATCTCCGACGACGAGTACGTCGACGCGATGCGCGCGGGGGTCAGGCTCGCGAACTCGCGCGGCGTCGTCGCGGTGCACGACAAGGACGGCTGGCTCGGCGCGCTCCGCTTCTGGCAGCGTCTCGCCGCGAACGACGGGCTGACGCTCCGCGTCTGGCAGTCGCTCCCGCACGACAGGGTCGGCGAGCTCGAGTCTGCGGACCTCCGTTCCGGGCTCGGCAACGAGTTTCTGCGGCTCGGCTACCTGAAGGCGTTCATGGACGGCACGCTCGGCTCCCAGACCGCGCGTCTGCTCGACGGCTCGGGGGTGCAGATCACGTCGCGGGAGGAGCTCGAGGAGATCGTGCGGCGGGGCGCCCGCGCCGGCTTCCCCGTCGCGGTGCACGCGATCGGCGACCTCGCGAACCGCGAGGCGCTCGACGCGTTCGAGGCGACCCGCGACGTCTGGGCGCCGCTCGGCCTGCGCCAGCGGATCGAGCATGCACAGCTCCTTGCCGACGAGGACGTCGCGCGGTTCGGCCGGCTCGGCGTCGCGGCGTCCGTCCAGTTCACGCACGCGACGTCGGACCGCGACCTCGCCGAGCGCTTCTGGGGAGACGACGCGGCGCGCGCCTATCGCTTCCGCGAGCTGCTCGACTCCGGGGCCGTGGTCGCGAACGGCTCCGACGCGCCGATCGAGGAGCTCGACCCGTGGCTCGGGGTGTGCGCGGGCGTCCGACGGACGTGGGACGAACGGCCCGCGTGGCATCCCGAGCACGCGGTGACGCTCGACGAGGCGCTCCAGGCGACGTGCGTCACGCCCGCGTGGCTCTCGGGTGACGAGCGGCGGCGAGGCCGCCTGCTGCCCGGGTTCCTTGCGGACCTCGTCGTGCTCGACCGCGATCCGTTCGCCGTGGAGTCGGACGAATTGCCAGATTTGCAGGTCGTTTCCACGATGGTCGGCGGCCGCTGGGTGCACAACCCTCCGCCCTGGAACTGATCACGAAGTGGTGAACGAACGGTGATCGGTCGGAGAACGGCGTTGCTTCACGTGACAAGCGGGCCTCCTCGCGTTACTGTCCCGCCCCCATGGCGACACCCCAGGAGATCGGGGAGTACACCGCGGCCCACGCCAGCTCGCTGATGCGCGACGACTGGTCGGCGCTCGAGGCGGACGCGTCCGCGCCGTTCCGCCCCCACCTCGGCACGCTCGCAGCGGCGCTGCCGACGCCGGTTCGCAACGTCGACGTCAAACACGTGTGGCGCAGCGGCCCCGAGTGGCACGTAGAGGCCGAGGTGAGCGGAGACGAGGGCGCCCGGCTGCTCCTCCTGCGCTACCTCGACGCGAACCCGCCGGTGATCCTCGGCGGCGCCGTTCGCAGCCTGAGCTAAGCCGCGACACGCTCAGTCGTCGCCGAGCGGCGCCAGGAACGCCGGCGCGCTCGAGCGGAGGTACCCGACGACCGCGTGCTCGTCCTTCGGGCACGGCAGCAGCGTCTTCCACGTCGCGAGGTGCTCGGGACGATGGAAGTCGCCTGTGGCGATCCCCGGCAGTCCCTCCTCGGCGACCCAGCCGTAGAGCGCGTTCCGGTTGAAGAGCTCGAACCGGTCGACGAGCGTTCGGGTCGACGGCTCGCTCGCGAAGAGGCAGGTGCGGCGCGTGTCGAGGCGGTCGGGCACCGCCGGATGGGCCGCGATGAGCGCGGCGCCGGCGTCTCGTGCGGCCCTGAGCGCGTGCTCGAGACCGCCGTCCACGTGCACGAACTCGCGCAGGCCGACCGCGACCGCGTGGCCGGCACGGCGCGGATCGTACGCGTTGAACGTCAGCTCGAGCCCCGGCACGACGAGCAGGTCGTAGCGTTCGCGCGCACGCGCTGCCTCGTTCGCCAGCTCGTCGAGATAGCGGTCGAAGTTCGACGCGTGAACGTGCAGGTGCTGCCCGAGCGCGAACGGATCCTCCGTGCGGATCACGTGGTCGGTCACCGCGAGCACGTCGAAGCCGTTCCGTCCGTAGAGATCGACGAGCTCGCGGACGCCGAGCGAGCCGTCGCTCCATGTGGTGTGTGCGTGCAGCTCGCAGAGGAGCGGCCTCGTCTTCACACGCTCATCTTCGGCAGAACAGGTGCGGCGCCTCGCCACGAGGCGGTGACGCGCCGGAGAGGATTCGGTGTCTAGGAGGGCTTGGCGATGCAGGCGCTGTGCCGCCGGGCCGCGCTCCGCCAAGCCCTCCTAGGCTCCGTTCTTGGCGACGGGCTCGAGCTTGTAGCCGACGCCGTAGCGCGTCTGGATGAACGTGTGGCGCGGTGCGCGCCGGTCGATCTTCTCGCGGAGCCGGCCGACGAACACGTCGACGGTGCGGTCGCGGTGCGTCTCGCGCCGCCCCCAGATCTTCTGCAAGAGCTCGTCCCGGGTCGCGACCCGCCCCGGCTCGAGCGCCAGCGTGTAGAGCAGCTTGAACTCCGTCGGCGTCAGCGCCGCGCTCTCTCCGTCGACGTACGCCTGCACCTCGCGCGGGTCGATGCGGAGCTCCTCGAGCTCGATCGGGTCGCCGCGCTGCACCTCGGTCGGGCGCGAGCCACGGCGGGACGCCGCCTGGACGCGGGCGACGAGCTCCTTCATCGAGAACGGCTTGACGAGGTAGTCGTCGGCCCCGATCTCGAGCGCGTGCACGCGGTCGTGCTCGGTCCCTCGGGCGCTGACGACGACGATCGGCGTTCCGATCCCCTCCTTGCGAGCGGTCTCGATGAACGCCCAGCCGTCTACACCGGGGAGCATCAGGTCGAGCACGCAGACGTCGGGCTGCTCGAAACGAAGCCGGGCGAGCGCCTGCCTGCCGTCGGACACCCACACCGGCGAGAACCCTGCTTCGGCGACATGTCGGGAGATGCCCTCCGCGATGACGGCGTCGTCCTCGACGATCAACACCTTGGTCATTCGCGCGAACGATAGGTCGAACGGGAGACGCCGCGGCGGTTTGCGGCGGCGTCTCCCAGTCCCGCTGCGCGTGGCCGCTTGCCGGACTCCCCTGCGGTCGCGGCGCGCTGCGGTCGCATCGACCACACGAGTGTGCGCCGCCTGCGCGAGAGCCGGGGCTGCGGAACGGTGAAGAGGTCGGGAGCATCCGGTGACGTAGAATTCGAAGGTGGCCGAGCTTCGAGAAGCGTTCCAGGCGCAGGCGAGCGCGATCAGAGAGCACGCCCCGGCCGTCCAGCCCGACGCGGATCCCGACGAGCTGCACAAGCTCCGGGTTGCGATCAGACGGATGCGCGCGCTGCTTCGCGCCGCGCGTCCGCTCATCGACGACGAGCGAGCCGAACAGTTGCGCAGCAAGTTGGGCGATCTCGGTCGCGCGCTCGGCCCGGCCCGCGACGCCGACGTCCTCGCGGCATATCTCGAAGAGGCGACGGCCGACCTCGACGAGGGAACCGCTCCCGCACGCCTGCTCGCCCGGGTCGCCGCCGAGCGCCGCGAGGCCTACGCGGCCGTGCGCGAGCTGCTCGACGCCCGGTCGTTCGGCCGCCTCATGCGCGAGATCGATGCGTTCAGCGCGACCGTCGTCATTCGCGACGCATCGCTGAACGGTCTCGTCAACACGGAGAGCAAGAAGCTCCGCAAGGCGATGCGCGACATCGAGACGGACGAGGGGCTCCACCGCGCGCGCATCCACGCGAAGCGGCTGCGCTACGCCGCCGAGGTGGTCGGCGACGACAAGGTCGTCGCGCGGGCGAAGGAGTTCCAGGACGTCGTCGGAGAGCACCAGGACGCCGTCGTCGCCGAGGAGCGCCTCCGTGCGCTCGCGAAGCCGTCGACGGCGCTGCTCGTCGGGCGGCTCATCGAACGGCAGGAGTCGCGCCGCGCCAACGCGCGTCGAACGGTTCCGAAGGCGTGGAAGCGGCTCGAGAAGACGACGGGGTGATCCGCGCCGCCGGCGGCGTGGTCCTCCGAGACGGCCACATCCTCATCGTCCACCGACCGCGGTACGACGACTGGTCGCTCCCGAAGGGGAAGTGCAAGAAGCGCGAGGACGACGAGGCCTGCGCGCTCCGCGAGGTCGAGGAGGAGACCGGTCTGCGCTGCGAGATCGAGCGGCCGATCGGCGAGTCGCGCTACCGGGCGCTCGCCGGACCGAAGCTCGTCCGTTGGTTCCTCATGCGCTGCACCGAGGGCACCTTCGAGCCGAGCGACGAGGTCGATCAGGCCGTCTGGGTGCCTCTCGACGAGGCGGTCGGCCTGCTGACGTACGAGCGCGACGTGTCGGTGCTCGCGGAGCTTTCGAGCGCTACGCGGCCGCGAGCTCGCTGAACGTCACCGCGGCGACGCCTTCGCGCATTCCCGTCCGGGAGACCTCGAGGGGGATCCCGAGCCGAAGCTGCATCTCGGCGAGGACGATCGCCCCGCCGAGGAGCGTCCAGGCGCGGCGCTCGTCGAGCCCGTACTTCGCCGCGACCTCGCGGGCCGGGCGCTTCGCCAGCCGGCCGATCGCGTCGTCGAAGCCCTGTGCGTCGAGCGTCCGGCCGACGACGCGTCGAAGCGCACGAGCGGTCCCGCCCGTGGCGTACGCGCTCTTGGGGATCGGCGGCGCGATGCCGTCCAGGCGCTCGCGAACCTGAAGCCGAGCGGCGTCGACGGCACGCCGACCCGGTGGATCCTCGGCGAGAAGCGAGCGGACCGTGAGCGACCCGACGTCGACCGAGCGCACCCAGTGCGGCTCGCCTGCCACGCCGACGACGAGCTCCGTCGACCCGCCGCCGCTGTCGCAGACCGCGACCGACTCGGGAATCTGCTTGAGGCCCGCGACCACGCCCTCGAACGCGAACAGACCCTCCTCCTCGGCGCTGAGGACGCGGACGCGTGCGTTGGCACCTTCGGCCAGCGCGTGCACGAGCTCGTCTGCGTTCGCGGCCCGCCGGCCGGGTGCGGTCACGACCACGTCCAGCTGATGGACGCCGAAGTCCGACGCACGCGCGCCGAACCGACGGACGCACTCGACCGTCTCGCGAAGCTTCGACTCGGAGATCCAGCCGAGCCGTTCGATCTCCTCGCCCAGCTGAAGGTACTCGCGGTCCTCCGCGAGCGGCTCGAGGGAGCCCGAACGCCGCGCCGCGACCAGCAGCCGCACGGTGTTCGATCCGACGTCGACCACACCCACACGCACGCGGGCGATCGTGGCAGCCGTGTCGGACATCATCGCCGCCTCGCCGTGCTGCGCCGCGGCGCGCGCGACGCGACCCGGATCAGCGCGTCGTGCGTGGGCCGCGCGCGCTCGCCCTTGCCGGGCCGCACGCGCCGCCAGCCACCGTCTTCGCCAAGCTCCCATGCGTTCTTGTTGTCCCCGAGCAGCACGGCGAAAACCGAGCCGAGCCGCGCACGAAGGCGCTCGTTCTCGACCGGGACCACGAGCTCGAGCCGGTTGTCGAGGTTCCGCGGCATCAGGTCCGCGCTCCCCATCAGCCAGCACCCATCGCTCCCTCCGGAGTCGAAGTGGTAGACGCGGCTGTGCTCGAGGAAGCGGCCGACGATCGACCGAACCCGGATGTTCTCGGACAGCCCCTTGACGCCGGGCCGAAGCGAGCAGGCTCCCCGCACGATGAGATCGATCTGCGCGCCCAGCTGCGATGCCTCGTAGAGCTCGTCGATGATCGCGGGATCGGTGAGCGCGTTCACCTTGATCTGGATCCGCCCGGGCTTGCCGCCCTTCGACGCTGCGCCGACCTTCCGGATCTCCTCGATCAGACGTTCGCGGAGGTTGAACGGCGAGACGAGGATCTTCCGGAACGCCTGCGGCTTGCCGAACCCGGTGAGGTGGTTGAACAGGTCGGCGACGTCGGACGTGATGTCGTCGTCCGCGGTGAAGAGGCCGAAGTCCTCGTAGATCCTCGCGTTGATCGCGTGGTAGTTGCCGGTCCCGACGTGGACGTACCTGCGGAGCGTGTCACCCTCCCGGCGTACCACGAGCGTCGTCTTGAGATGGATCTTCAGCGTCGGGAACCCGTAGACGACGTGCACGCCGACGCGCTCGAGCTTCCTCGACCACTCGATGTTCCGCCGCTCGTCGAACCGAGCCTTGAGCTCGACCAGGCAGACGCTCTGCTTCCCGTTCTCCGCCGCCTCGATCAGCGCCGGCACCAGCGGCGACTCGTCGCTCGTCCGGTACACGGTCGTCTTCAGGGACACGACGTCCGGGTCCGACGCCGCAGCCCGCACGAACGCCTCGAACGTCGTCGAGAACGAGTCGTACGGATGGTGGACGAGCTGGTCGCCCCGCCGGATCTCCGAGAAGACGTCGCCGCCGGCGAGCGCGGCGGCGAACCTGGGCGGCGTCACGCCGATCCACGGGTCGTCCGCGAGCTCCGGCCGGTCGACCCGGGTCAGCTGCAGCAGCTCCGAGAGATCGAGCGGGCCCGAGACCTGGTACACGTGCGAGTCGTCGGCGTCGAGGCCGTCCTTGAGCCGTCCGAGCATCGCGGACGACATCTGCGACGACACCTCCACCCGGACGACGTCGCCGAAGCGCCGGCGTCGCAGCTCGAGCTCGACGGCCTCGAGCAGGTCGTCGGCCTCGTCCGACACCTCGAAGTCGGCGTCGCGGGTGACGCGGAACACGGCGCGCTCGACGATCTCCATCTGCGGAAAGAGCTCCGACAGGAAGTGCGAGATCACGCGCTCGAGCGGCACGTAGAGCCCGCGGCGGCCGACGGTCGAGAAGCGCGGCAGACCCTCCGGCACCTTGACGCGGGCGAAGCGCTCCTCGCCCGAGTCCGGATCGCGAACGAAGACCGCGAGCGAGAGCGACAGCGGCGAGATGTACGGGAACGGCTGGCCCGGGCCGACCGCGAGCGGCGTCAGCACGGGATAGATCTCTCGTTGGAACCGCGCGGTGAGCTCCACGAGCTCCTTGGGCGTGCAGTCCTCGACGCCGCCGACGACGATCCGCTCCTCCTCGAGCGCCGGACGCAGGTCGCGCGACCAGAGCCTCCCCTGCCGCGTGACGAGCTCCTCGACGCGCGAGCGGATCTCCGAGAGCGCCTGCTGCGGGGAGCGGCCGTCCGGAGACCGGACCGGGACCCCCGCCGACGCCTGCCCCTCAAGCCCCGCGACGCGGACCTGGAAGAACTCGTCGAGCATCTGCGAGAAGATCGCGCAGAACTTGACCCGCTCGAGGAGCGGAACCGCCTGGTCCGCTGCGAGCTCGAGCACCCGGGCCGCGTACTCGAGCCACGAGAGCTCGCGGTTGATGTACCGCATCTCAGCGTCGTACTGGCGCGTCACTACTTCTTCAGCGCCTGCAGCTTGTAGCCCACTCCGTGCCGGGTGTGCAGAAACGCGTGCGTCGGTGCGCGACGATCGATCTTGTCGCGCAGCTTCCGCACGAAGACGTCGACCGTTCGATCGCGGTGCCGCTGTCGCCGTCCCCAGATGCGCTGCATGAGCTCCTCTCTCGTCACGACCCTACCCTGCTCCTGCGCAAGTGCGTAGAGGAGCCGGAATTCGGTCGGTGTGAGGTCGGCGCTCTCGCCCGCGACGTAGGCCTGGACCTCGCGCGGGTCGATCAGCAGCTCCTCGAGCTCGATCGGCTCGCCACGGGTCTCCTCCTGTGGACGGACGCCGCGCCGGGCGGCGGCGCGCACCCGCGCGACGAGCTCCTGCATCGAGAACGGCTTCACGAGGTAGTCGTCGGCGCCGACGTCGAGCGCACGCACGCGGTCTCGCTCGGTGCCACGTGCGCTGACGACGAGAATGGGCGTGCCGATGCCCTCGCCGCGCGCCGTCTCCAGCAGCTGCCAGCCGTCGAGGCCGGGAAGCATCAGGTCGAGCACGACGACGTCCGGCCGCTCGAAGCGGAGCCGGGCGAGGCCGGTCTCGCCACGCGTCACGAGGAGCGGCTCGAAGCCGGCGTTGGCGAGGTGGCCCGACATCCCGCGGCCGATGACCTCGTCGTCCTCGACGATGAGCACCTTGGCCATGGTTCGCTTCGATCATGGTTACCGTCGTCGCACCGGAGGGTTCATGCGCGGTGAGGAACTGGTGACGAGGTGGTAAAGAGGCTCTTCGGGCGCGAGGATCGCCCGTTCGAGGACGAACCCGACCAGATGGCGTTCGAGGCCGCGCGGGGCCGCGCCGCGATCGAGGAGAGTCGCGAGATCCTCGTGGTGCTCGACCGCGAGGAGCGCGTCGTCGCAGCGAGCAGGCGCGCGCGCGAGGCGATCCAGGACCTCGCGATGGGACGCCGGCTGCCCGAGTCAGCGCTCCGTGAGCGGCGAGCCGTCGAGGTGCCGTACGACGCGCTCGGCAAGAAGGAGACGCTCCTCTACCTGAGCGAGCCGGCAGAGAACGCCGCGTACGACGAGCTCCGCGCCGGGTTCACCGCCGCCGTCTCGCACGAGCTGCGGACGCCGCTCGCACGTCTCATGTCGCTGCTCGAGACCGCTGCGCTGCCGGGCGAGGACCCGGAGGAGCTGATCGGACGAGCACGCCTCGAGGTGGAGCAGATCGGCGAGCTGATCGACGACGTGCTCTTCCTCTCGGAGCTCGAGACGGGCCGCCAGGTCGTCGCCCTCGCGCAGACGCCCCTGCTGGCGATCGCCGAGGAGGTCGGCGCGTCGCTTGCCGAATCGGCCGACCGCGCGGACGTCGTGCTGAGCATCGACGTGCCCGAGGGGATCGAGGTCCCACTGCGTCCGCGCATGCTCCGCGTCGTCCTCGAGAACCTCGTCGCGAACTCGATCCGATACGCGGGGCCGGGCGCGCGGTGCCGCATCTCGGCGGAGCGCCGCGACGGCGCCGTGAGCGTCACCGTCGCGGACGACGGCCAGGGCGTCGCGGACGACGACCTCCCCCGCCTCTTCGAGCGCTTCTACCGCACAGATCGCGCACGGTCGTCGCGTGGCACCGGGCTCGGCCTCGCGATCGTGAAGCACGTCGTCACCTCGGCAGGCGGCACGGTCGAGGCGTCCGGCTCGCCGGGCGGGGGGCTGACCGTGCGCGCGAGGTTCCCGGACGGGATCTGACGTTCACCAATCGGTCACTTCTGGTAGAAGCCCGGCGTGCGCCTGAGCCTCAAGCCGCAGAAGCGGGAGTTCTTCCATCTCTTCACCAGTGCCTCGACGAACATCGTCGAGATCACGCAGCTCCTGGTCGACCTCCTCGACACCTATCCGGAGGACGGGCGCGACTCGATCGCACAGATCAAGGAGCACGAGCACGAGGGCGACCGGCTGACCGCCGAGGTGATCGGGCTCGTCAACAGGACGTTCGTCACGCCGTTCGACCGCGACGACATCTTCCGGCTCGCCACAGCGCTCGACGACATCTGTGACCACGTCGACGATGCGGCGCAGAACCTCGAGCTGTACGACGTGCGCCGCATCCCGGAACGGGCGCGCGAGCAGGCCGACGTCATCCACCGCGCCGCACAGCAGCTCGACGCCGGTGTGCGTCATCTCGACGGGTTCCGGGATGCGAGCGGCGAGCTCCATGGGATCCGCGAGCTCGAGGACGAAGGAGACAGGATCCTGCGCCTTGCGGTTGCCGAGCTCTTCCGCTCCGGGCAGGACCCGCTCTCGATCATCCGCTGGAAGGACATCCACGAGCAGCTTGAGGAGTCGGTCGACGCGTTTCAAACGTCCGCCGACGTGCTCGAGGCGATCCTCGTCAAGAACCGCTAGTGGACGTTCTGCTCGTCGTCGTCATCGCGACGGCGCTCTTCTTCGACTTCACGAACGGCTTCCACGACACGGCGAACGCCGTGGCGACGTCGGTCTCGACGCGCGCGCTCACGCCCCGGCAGGCCGTGACGGTCGCCGCGCTCGCGAACCTCGCCGGCGCGTTCGTCACGACGGCAGTGGCGAAGACCGTCGGCCAGGGGATCATCGACACCAACCTCGCCACGATGCAGACCATCCTCGCGGCGCTGCTCGGGGCGATCACGTGGAACCTCATCACCTGGTGGCTCGGGCTCCCATCGAGCTCGTCGCACGCGCTCTTCGGGGGGCTGATCGGCGCGGCGCTCATCCAGTCGGGGACGGCAGGTGTCGAGTGGAAAGGCGTGCTGGACAAGGTCGTGATCCCCGGGATCGCGTCGCCGATCCTCGGCTTCATCGGCGCGTTCATCCTGCTGCTGCTCATCTACTGGGTGTTCGTGTGGATGACGCCCGGCGCGGGCAATCGACTCTTCCGGTACGGCCAGATGCTGTCGGGCACGTGGTTCGCGTTCACGCACGGCGCGAACGACGCGCAGAAGACGATGGGCGTCATCGCGCTCGCGCTCTTCACGAGCGGCACGATCGACGAGTTCTACATTCCGAACTGGGTGAAGGTCTCGGCGGGGCTCGCGATCGCGCTCGGGACCTACGTCGGCGGCTGGCGGATCATGCGGACCGTCGGCCAGCGGATCTTCAAGATGGATCCCGTCGACGGGTTCGCTGCACAGGTGTCTGCGGGGAGCGTGCTCTACGCCGCGACGCACTTCGGCTTTCCCGTCTCGACGACGCAGTGCATCTCCGGCGCGGTCATGGGCGCCGGCGCGACCAAGCGCTTCTCCGCGGTGCGCTGGGGGGTCGCGGGGAACATCATCTTCGCCTGGGTGCTGACGATCCCCGCCTCCGCGCTCGTCGCGGCGTTGCTCTACTGGCCGATCGAGGGTCTCTTCTAGACGGTGAAGGTCCGGTGAGACGTTCGTGAAACGGCCACCGGACGCGCTCGATCGCCCTCATGCTCCCGGGCAATGCTCGCGGTCGTCGCGCATAGGCGGCACGGCACGAACGCCAGGCTCGCCGAGCAGGGCGCGGTGCTGCTCTCGCCGCGCGCCGCGCTTCGGACGCTGACGGTCGGCGACGTCGCGCTGGCGCGCCTCGACATCAGGCGGACGCTCGACGGCGTCGAGCCGGGGCTCTGGACGCTGCGTCGGCTCGAGCAGCGCGGCGTCCACGTGCTGAACCGGGCGGACGCGCTCCTCGCGATGCACGACAAGCTGCTCACCGCGATCCGGCTCCGCCACGTCAACGTGCCGCACCCGCGGAGCGCGTACCTGCACGTCGGCGCGACGGCCGGCTCGATCGAGCTCCCCGCGGTGATCAAGCCGCGCTTCGGCAGCTGGGGCCGACACGTGCACCTCTGCTCCACACGCGCCCAGCTCCGTCGCTGCTTGCGAGCGCTGCACGACGAGCTGTGGTTCCGCGAGCAGGGCGCGCTCATCCAGGAGCTCGTCCCGCCGACAGGGTGCGATCTGCGCGTCCTCGTCGCCGGTGGCGAGGTCGTCGGGGCGATCGAGCGGGTCGCGGCGCCCGGTGAGTGGCGGACGAACGTCGCGCTCGGAGGAACGCGCCGCCCTGTCGTCCCCGGCACGCGGGCGCGCGCGCTCGCGCTCGCCGCGGCGGCGGCGGTCGGCGCCGACCTCGCCGGCGTCGACCTCCTGCGGCGGGAGCGCTCCTACGTCGTCCTCGAGCTGAACGGCGCCGTCGACTTCACGGACGCCTACTCCTTCGACGACGAGGACGTTTTCGAGCGGGTCGCGGAGGCGCTGACGAGGACGACGCTCTCCGACGCGGCGTGAGTCGATACAACCTGTTCACCAGTCGTTCACCACGATTCGACCCACCCCCGCGCCGTTGACGGGGAGAATCGCCCCCGTGACCGAGGCGCAGCCGGTCAAGATCGCGCAGGACCTGCCGCGGACGCCCGCGCCGGCGACGCGTGACGTCGTCTTCGACGTTCAGGCGGTCGGTGTGTCCTACGACGGCAACCTCGCGATCCGCGACGTGTCGATGCCGATCTACGCGCGGCAGGTGACCGCGATCATCGGCCCGTCCGGCTGCGGCAAGAGCACGTTCATCCGGGTCTTCAACCACATGAACGACCTGATCCCGGGCGCGAAGGTGCACGGCACGGTGCTCTACCACGGCGAGGATCTCTACGGCCGCGACGTCGACCCAGTGGAGGTGCGCAAGCAGATCGGGATGGTCTTCCAGAAGCCGAATCCGTTCCCGAAGTCGATCTACGACAACGTCGCGTTCGGCCCGCGCGTGCTCGGCTGGAAGAAGGGGCTCGACGAGCGCGTCGAGCAGGCGCTCCGGCGCGCGGCGCTCTGGGACGAGGTGAAGGACCGGCTCAAGCGGAACGCGCTCGGCCTCTCGGGCGGCCAGCAGCAGCGGCTCTGCATCGCGCGCGCGCTCGCGACCGAGCCCGAGGTGATCCTGATGGACGAGCCGGCGTCGGCGCTCGACCCGATCGCGACGACGCGGATCGAGGACCTGATGCACGAGCTGAAGCGCGACTACACGATCGTGATCGTGACCCACAACATGCAGCAGGCCGCGCGCGTCGCAGACATGACCGCGTTCTTCTCCGTCGACGTCGCGCCCGAAGGTGAGCGCACGGGCGTGCTCGTCGAGTACGACGAGACGACGAAGATCTTCACCCAGCCCGGCGACCAGCGAACCGAGGACTACGTGACGGGGCGGTTCGGATGAGGGTCGGCTTCCAGGAGGAGCTGGACCAGCTCGAGGCGTCGATCCACGAGGAGGGGACGCTCGTCCTCCGCTCGCTCCGCGGCGCGCTCAACGCGCTCGTCCAGCAGGACGAAGAGCTCGCGGAGGAGGTGATCGCGTTCGACGACGAGGTGGACGGGCGCTACCTGGCGGTCGAGGAGGGCATCCAGGAGCTGCTCGCGCGCCAGACGCCGGTCGCGTCCGACCTGCGGCTCGTGCTCTCGATGCTGCACGTCAACCTGCACCTCGAGCGCATCGGCGACTACTGCGTGACGATCGCCAAGCTCGTGAAGCTTGCGCCGCCGGTCGCGCCCGACCGGATGTTCGTCGACGCGTTCGAGGAGATGGGCTCCCGCGCCGAGGAGATGATCCGCGTCGCGCTCGACTCGTTCGCGGCGCGCAACCTCGAGCAGGCGGAGACGCTCGTCGACCTGGACGAGCTGATCGACCGCGCCAACCGCCGCTTCGTCCAGCAGGTGCTCTCGTTCGGGCGCGACCCGACGATGCACGAGTGGGGGCTGCGCATGATCATCGTCGCGCGCTGCTTCGAGCGGATCGGCGACCACGCGGTGGACATCGGGGAGCGGACTGCGTACCTGGTCTCGGGCGAGTTCCGGGAGTTCACGGACGCGTCCCACATGGACGAGCCCGAGGGATAGGCGTTTCCAGGCACGTCGCTACACTTCGTGTAGTGGCGCGCACGATGCTCCCGACTCACGAGACGACCTCCTGTGCGGTCGCGGCGTGCACGGAGATCATCGGCGCGAAGTGGACGGCGCTGCTCGTGCACGACCTCTCGGAGGGCGCGCGCCGGTTCACGCAGCTGGAGGCCGCCTGCCCCGGCATCTCACCGCGGACGCTCTCGGAGCGGCTCCGCGCGCTCGAGGATCAGGACATCGTCGTCCGCACGAGCTTCCCGGAGCGCCCGCCGCGCGTCGAGTACGAGCTGACGGAGAAGGGGCGCGCGCTCCTGCCCGTGATCGACGAGATGCGCCGCTTCGGCCACGCCTGGCTCGTGGACTGATCGCGGGCCGGGGTCTGACCCCGAATCGGTGGCCTAGCCCGAGCGGGGCAGGTCTGCGAAGGCCAGGTAGAGCTCGCGCGCGGCGTCTCTCGCCTTGCCGAGGTACTCGACGGGCAGCTTCTCGTTCGGCGAGTGGACGCTCGACTCCGGCAGCGCGACGCCGGTCAGGACGACCGGGATGCCACGCTCCGTGAGCGCGGCCATGATCGGGAGCGTGCCGCCGCCGCGGACGAGGAGCGGCTCCCGGCCGAACACCTTCTCGAACGCCTTCAGGCCGAGCTGGATCGGCGCCGACTTCGGGTCGACGACGGACGCGGGCGTGCCGCTGTCGGACGTCAGCTCGATCTCGGCGCCTTCGGGCGCGGCCTCCCGGATCAGCCGCTCGACCGCCGACCGGATCGTCGCGACGTCCTGCCCCGGCGCGAGCCGCACCGTGAAGTTCGCCTGCGCCGACGTGACCGTCGTCGTGTTCTTGAGCCCGGGCTTGCCGCCGAGGATGCCGTTCACGTCGACGGACGACTCGGCCGTCGTGCGGAGCCAGAACTCGTCGGCCGCGCGCGCGTCGTAGGGCGACGCGCCGGCCTCGCCGAGCATCTCCTTCCCGCTCGGGATCGACTCCCAGCTCTGCTCTTCTTCCGGCGAGGCGGGGATGATGCCCTCGCGCAGCGCCTCGGGCAGCCGGCCGTCGCGCGGCAGGATGCCGCCGAGCGCCTGCTGCAGCGCGTGGATCGCGTTGAGCGCTGCGTTGCCGTACATCCCCGAGTGCAGATCGCGCGCGCCCGTCTTCACGTGGAGGTTGAACGCGACGAGCCCGCGCGTGCCGGTGCAGAACTGCGGCACGTCGCGCCGCTCCATCCCGCCGTCGAAGATGACGCAGACATCGGCGCCGCGCTCGTCGGAGAGGACCCAGTCGACGACCGACATCCCGCCGATCTCCTCCTCGCCGTCGGACGCGACCCGGATGTTGACCGGAAGTGCGTCGTCGTCGGCGAGGTCGACCGCGGCGCGTAGCACGGCGTAGAGCTGCCCCTTGTCGTCGGCGACGCCGCGCGCGAACAGCCAGTCGTCGCGCACCGTCGGCTCGAACGGGTCGCTGTCCCAGAGCTCGAGCGGCGCAGGCGGCTGGACGTCGAAGTGGCCGTAGACGAGCACGGTCGGCGCGGTCTCGGGGTCGCGCGACGCCGGGATCTCGCCGATCACGAGCGGCTGCGCCTCGGTCTCGATCAGCTCGGCGCTCCCGCTCTTTGCCGACCGCACGAGGTCGCGAACCCACTCGCCCGCGCGCCGCACGTCGTCGGCGTGCGACGGGTCCGCGGACACGCTCGGGATCCGCAGGAGGTCGTAGAGCTCTTCGAGGTTCGCCGGGGTCACCGGCGCGAGAGTCTACTGGCGCGCGAGCGCACGCCGGGCCGCCTGGGTCTGACCCTGGTGTCGCCCCTCCGAGACATGTCGAGTGGAACAACTTCGTGACGAATCGTCCACAGGTCGGTGCGTTCGCCTCGCGCTGCGCGAAGATGGTCGAGCCGCTCGCGGGCACGGACACGTCCGCCGCGGAGGGCGGAGCCTGGCGTGTCGACTGGTCTCAGGCCGCGGCGTCGCGGAGCGTCTGCGAGTCCGACAGCGCCCGCAGCTTCTTCAGGCTCTGGTTCTCGATCTGCCGGATCCGCTCGCGGGTGACGTTGAACGTCCCGCCCCACCTCGTCGAGCGTCCGCGGCGGCTTCCCGTCGAGGCCGTACCGGAGCTCGAGCACCGAGCGCTCGCGCGGCGAGAGCATGTCGAGCACCTTGTTGAGCGCCTCCTTGCGGAGCGTCGTCTCGGCCTCCTCCTCGGGCGCCGGCGCCGACTCGTCGGTGATGAAGTGCCCGAACTCGGACTCCTCCTCGTCGCCGACGGGCTTCTCGAGCGAGACGGGCGTCTGCGCGCTCCGGCGGATCTGGTCGACCTCCTCCGGCGAGAGCTCGAGCTCCCGGCCGATCTCCCACGACTGCGGCTCCCGGCCGAGCTCGGCGCGGAGCTTGCGCTCGGCGCGCGCGATCTTGTTCAGCTTCTCGACGACGTGCACCGGCATGCGGATCGTCCGCGCCTTGTCGGCGAGCGCGCGCGCGACCGCCTGGCGGATCCACCAGGTCGCGTAGGTCGAGAACTTGAAGCCCTTGCGGTAGTCGAACTTCTCCGCCGCGCGGACGAGACCGATCGTCCCCTCCTGGATCAGATCGAGGAACGGCAGGCCCTGGTTGCGGTAGCGCTTCGCGATCGAGACGACGAGACGAAGGTTCGCCTCGACCATCTCCTGCTTCGCACGGTGGTCGCCGCGCTCGATCCGCTTCGCGAGCTCGACCTCCTGCGCCGCCGTGAGCAGGTCGACCTTGCCGATGTCCTTCAGGAAGAGCTGGAGCGAATCGGTCGAGACCTCGCGCTCCACCGGCGCGACGACCTCTTCCTCCTCGACCGGCTGCGCTTCGACGACCGAGATCTCGTTCGCCTCGAGCGTGTCGTAGAACGAGTCGAGCGCGCCGGGCTCGAGGTCGAGCTCGTCGAGCGCGAGCGCGATCTCCTCCGCGCTCAGTGAGCCGGCCAGCTTCCCGGCCTCGAGGAGGTTCTTCCCCTCGTCGGTGGCCAGGACGTCTTCGACATCCACTCCTTGCCGGACTGCTGTCGCTTCGCTCACGGCTCCCCCTCCAAGGCCCGTTGCTACCTCGACCCGCACCTGCACCTACTCCCTCACCTTATGGCCGCGTCGGACGGAGTCAACGTCCGACTTTGGCGGCGACAGTGTGCCTGTAGTTCGCACCGGCCGCCATAGGCCGTTCGGCTCATTGTCTTTCAGTGCGGACCCATGCCTTACAGACGGTCGAGGAACCGCTTCGCTTCCCTCCCCAGGCGCGCTTGCGGCCCCAGGTCGTACGCCTGCCGAAGCTGCCTCCTGGCATCGGCGACGTCGCCGATCCAGAGCAGGGCGAGCCCGAGATGGAAGCGAACCGTCTGCGCCGAGGGATAGCGGCGCGTGAGCGGGCCGAGGCGGGCGAACGCCGCCGCCGGCCGGTCCTTGTCGAAGCGGGCGAGCGCGGCGGCCGTCTGCGTCTCGGCGCCGCGACGCGCGCGCACCGCGCGGTCGAACGTGCGCCGCGCGGAGACCGGGCGGCCGAGGCGCTGCAATGCGACGCCGTAGCGCAGGACGGCGTCGACCGTGCGCGCGCGGATCCTTGCCCTCGCGCTCGACGATCGCGAACTGCTCCGGCGCGGAGAGACCGTCGAGGCGCTTCGGGAACGGCGCCGTCGGGACGAAGACCGGCAGCCCCGGTGCGAAGCGCGGGTGGAGCACGTCGGCCGCCTTCACCGCGTACGGCGTGTCGGGCTGCACGCGCGTCGCGGCGCGGAACTCCGCGCGCGCCTGCGCCTCGTCGCCCAGAGTCGCGTGGACGATCCCGCGGTTCAGCCGCACGACGGCGAGCCCCGTCGGGAGCGTGCGCAGCCTGTCGAGCGTCCGCGGCCACGACGCGAAGGCCGCGCCGACGAGCGCCTCCGGCGATCGGTAGCGGGCGAAGAGCCGCGCGGCGGCGGGCAGCTCGCCCGCTGCGTACAGGCGCGCCGCGCGGCGGAGCGTCTGCGCCTGAGGATCGGTTCGCACCCCGAGGTCGAGGTAGAGCGGCGGCGGCTCGACCGCCTCGCCGGCCGGTTCGTCGCGCGTCAGCGCGACGAGGCCGAGCGTCACCGCCGCCGCAGCGACCGCGAGTGACCCGACGATCAACCAGATGCGCGTCCGCGCGCTCACGCTGCAGCGACCCAGCCGCGCTCGGGCCGTTCGAGCCGGTCGTCCTCGAGCGCCTCCGGCGGCACGGGCCACGTGAACCAGCGAAGCGCCTCCCGCTCGGGCGCGACGACCGCGGCTCGGACGCCGGCGACGAGCAGCTCGCGGAGCGGATCCTCGACCGCCGTCTCCGCGAAGGCCTGATCCCAACGGCGAAGCTCGCTCGTGTGCCGGTGAGGCTCCTCGAGCCGGACGCCGCGCCAGACGAGCGCACCGACCTTCTCGAGCTTCGTCCGCACGCGCCGGTCGAGGTCGATCTCCTCGCGGAGCTCCTCGAGCAGGCTCGGCCCGGCCGAGGCGAGATGCCGGACGACCGTCGCGGCCTCCTCCCCGTGCTCGCCGGCCTCGGCGCGCGCGAGCTCGCCGCGGCAGAGCGGATCGATCGACCCGGCGACCTCGGCGGAGACGTACAGCGCCTTGCCTTTGTGCACCCGCGTCGCGAACACGTCCCAGGCCATCGGCCACCAGTACTTCGTCTTCGGCCAGCTGCCGAACCCGGGCGCGTCGGAGTACGGCTCCTCGTGGCACGCGCCGAAGAGGCTCGGCAGCGCGCAGTCCGGCGTCAGCGTCAGGAGCCCCCGATCGGCGAGAAACGCCCGCGCGTCGTCGAGCGTCGCGAGCGCGCGATCGGGCGTCAACCGGCACGCATGCGCGCGGCGGCGTTCCAGCTCTGGCAGGGAGGTCATCGCTACACTTTCGATAGGAATGGCGTCCTACGGCGAACTGTTGCAGCAGTCGACGGGGTCGGTCCCGACGATCGGCCTCGACGACGCCCGTGCGCTCCTCGACGGGGGAACCGTGTTCCTCGACGTGCGCGAGCAGTCGGAGTGGGATCTCGGCCACGTGCCGAACGCGGTCCACCTCCCGCGCGCGCAGGTCGCGGGCAAGGTCCAGCAGGCGATCCCCGACAAGTCGACCCGCGTGGTCGTCTACTGCGCGCGCGGCAGCCGCTCCGCCGTCGCCGGCGCGGAGCTCCGCGCGCTCGGGTACGACCAGGTGGAGAACCTGATCGACGGCTTCATCGGCTGGGAGCAGCGCGGGCTGCCGACGATCGTCCCGTCGACGCTTCCCGAGGCGCAGCGGCGCCGCTACAGCCGTCACATGCTCATCCCCGAGGTCGGTGAGGCGGGCCAGCGCAAGCTCCTCGAGTCGCGCGTCCTGCTGATCGGCGCCGGCGGGCTCGGCTCGCCCGCCTCGCTGTATCTCGCGGCCGCAGGCGTCGGCACGCTCGGGATCGTGGACGACGACGTCGTCGACGAGTCGAACCTCCAGCGTCAGATCGCGCACTCGACGCAACGGGTCGGCGAGCCGAAGGTCGAGTCCGCCCGCGAGACGATCGAGGCGCTCAACCCGGACGTCGACGTGAAGCCGTTCCAGGAGCGGCTGAGCTCCGAGAACATCGACCGGATCCTCGGCGAGGGCTGGGACGTGATCGTCGACGGCGCCGACAACTTCCCGACGCGGTACCTCGTCAACGACGCATCGGTCTGGCACGGCATCCCCGTCGTGCACGGCTCGATCTACCGCTTCGAGGGCCAGGTCACGGTCTTCAGCCCCGGGTAGAGGGCCCGTGCTACCGCTGCCTCTTCCCCACCCCGCCGCCGCCGGAGCTCGCGCCGTCGTGCGCCGAGGGAGGCGTGCTGGGCGTCCTGCCCGGCGTGATCGGCTCGCTCCAGGCGAACGAGACGATCAAGCTCGCGCTTGGGATCGGCGACCCGCTCATCGGACGGCTGATGCTCTTCGACGCGCTCGGCGCGACGTTCACCGAGGTTGCGCTTCGGCGCGACCCGAGCTGCCCGGTCTGCGGCGAGCACCCGACGATCACCGAGTACATCGACTACGTCGAGTTCTGCTCGGCGAGATGAGCGTCGTCCGGATCCCACCGACGCTCCGCGTCGACACGAACGGCGAGCGCGAGGTGATCGCAGAGGGCGACAACGTGCGCGAGCTGCTCGACGACCTCACGGCGCGCTTCCCGACGCTCACCGGCAAGCTCGAGTACGCGAACGTCTACGTCGGCGGCGAGGACATCCGCACGCGCGACGGCTTCGAGACGCCGGTTTCGGACGGTGACACGGTGATCCTCTTGCCCGCCATGGCGGGTGGTAGCCGCGGTGGAACCTCCCGGTTCCCCCGAACCCCCTCCCCTGGTCCGCTTCGCGGACAGGCGACTACGTCGCCGGCCGGTGGCTGTTAGGCCGCAGGTCGCGGCGTCGCTCCTCGACCTCGTCGGCAACACCCCACTGGTCGAGCTGAAGCCCGAGGGCGACGTCCGCCTGTTCGCGAAGCTCGAGGGACAGAACCCGACCGGCTCGATCAAGGATCGCGTCGCGAAGGCGATGATCGAGGCCGCGGAGCAGTCGGGCGAGCTCGAGCCGGGACGCGAGCTGCTCGAGCCGACGAGCGGGAACACCGGCATCTCGCTCGCGCTCGTCGCGAAGCTCAAGGGCTACCGGCTCACGTGCGTGATGCCCGCGAACGCGACCGAGGAGCGGCGCCGGCTGCTGCGGCTCTACGGCGCCGAGATCGTCGAGTCGCCGGGCGACGAGGGCTCGAACGGCGCGGTGCGCCTCGCCCTCGAGCTCGCCGGGCGCGAGCCGAAGTACTTCATGCCGTTCCAGTACGCGAACGAGGCGAACCCGCGCGCGCACTACGAGGGGACCGGCGCGGAGATCGCCGAGGCGCTCGACCGCGTCGACGTCCTCGTGGCGGGCCTCGGCACCGGCGGGACGCTGATGGGCACCGGCGCGCGCCTGCGCGAGTCGTTCCCCGAGATCGTCGTCGCGGCGGCCGAGCCGCTGCCGGGCGACCCCGTGATGGGCCTGCGGTCGCTCGAGGACGGCTACGTGCCGCCGATCCTCGACGTCTCGAAGCTCGACCGGAAGGTGCTCGTCTCGAACGAGGAGTCGGTGCAGGGCCTGCGGCGCCTGCTCGACGAGGACGGGATCTTCGCGGGCGTCTCCTCGGGCGCGGTCGCGCACGTCGCGCGACGGCTCGCAGCCGAGCGCGACGAGGGGACCGTCGTGACGATCCTCCCCGACGGCGGCTGGAAGTACCTCTCGGCCGACTTCTGGGAGAGCGACGACGTCGAGTCGGCGATGGAGCGGAACGTCTGGTGGTGATCCCGGAGGAGGTTCGCACGGCGCTCGAGGAGCACGCGCGGGCAGAGGACCCGAACGAGGCGTGCGGTCTCGTCGTGCTCCGCGACGGACGGGCCGAGCGCTACGTCCCCGGACGAAACGCCGCGAGCTCGCCCTACCGCTTCGAGCTCGACGTCGACCCCGAGGTCTGGTTCCTCGAGGACGACGGCTACGAGCTCGCCGTCTTCCACTCGCACCCCGCGTCGCCGGCACGGCCGTCGCGCACCGACGTCGAGAACATCGGGCTCTGGAAAGGCAAGCCGTACCTGATCCTGTCGGCTCGAACCGGCGACCTGGCCGCCTTCACGATCGAAGACGGCCGGATCACCGAGCTCGAGCTGGCTACGTGACCTTGAAGCTCCCCTTCATCTGGCTGGAGTGCGGGTCGCAGACGTAGCGGTAGGTCCCCTTCTTGAACGTGACGGTCCAGGTCTTCGTCTTGACCTCGGAGACCGTCGTCTTCTTGTTCACACCCGGCCCCATCAGGTGGAAGTTGTGGAAGTCGGACTTGTCCTGGACGGAGATGGTGTACGTCCCTGCCTTGAGGGTCGTCACCTTCTTCCCGGCCTTCTTGAGCGTGATCGTGAAGCTCGGTCCGACCGTCCCGACGAGCTTCGTCGCGGCGGCCGCCGGGGCGGCTCCGACGACGAGCGCCAACACTGCGGCGCCGGCGGCGACCGCGTAGCGGATGCGTGTCATTGCCCTCCCTTCGTGTGCATGTTCACGGTCATACGAGCATAGGCGCGCGCGTGGATTCCGCCGATCGCAGGAGGGCGTCGAGCACGCGCGCCTGAGCCACCGACTCGCGTCGGTCGAGGAGCGGCGGCTCTTCACCTGCGATCGCGCGGGCCAGGTTGTCGAGCTCGAGGTGGTAGCGGTTCGCGGTCACGGTGTCCTGCCACTCCAGCTCCTCGCCGCGGCGGAGCTCGAGGGTGACGACGTCCTGGACGAACGGTTCCACCATGACCACGCTGCCCTGCGAGCCGACGGCCTCGAGGGCAACCCGCCGCGGGAGGTCGAACCCGCAGTCGAAGTGGCCGAGCACCCCGTCCCTGAAGCGCATCGTCGCCGCGAAGCGGACGTCGACGCCGCTCGCGCCGACTGTCCGCTCGGCGTGCACCGCCTCGGGCTCACCCGCCAGCAGCCGCGAGACGTTGACGCAGTAGCAGCCGAGGTCGAGCAGCGAGCCCCCGCCGAGGTCCGGGTCCCAGCGCACGTCGTTCGGCCGGTCGAGCGTGAACGAGAAGTGCGAGCGGACGAGCCGCAGCTCGCCGATCTCACCTTCCGAGACGAGCCGGTGGAGTCGGCGGGTCTGCGGATGGTGTCGGTACATGAACCCCTCCATCAGGATTCGTCCCGCGCGCACCGCCGCGTCGAAGGCGCGCTCGACGTCCGCGGGGTTGCGCGAGAGCGGCTTCTCGGACAGCACGTGCTTGCCGGCCTCGAGCGCCCGGATCGCCCACTCCACGTGGAGCGCGTTCGGGAGCGCGACGTAGACGACGTCGACGTCCGGGTCGCCGAGCAGTTCCTCGTAGCTCCCGTAGGCGCGCTCGAGACCGCGCTCGCGCGCGTACGCCTCCGCGCGCCGGCGCTCCCGGCTCGCAACGCCGACGACCTCGACGAGCTCCGACTCGCGCGCACCGCCGAGGAGGGCGTCGTTGATCGCAGCGGTCGAGAGGAGTGCGACCCTCACCCCCACGACATCTCACCCATCGGCCGGAAGGCGGTCTCGAGAATCCGGTGGTTGCGCGGGCGCGTGATCACGAAGAGCACCACCTCCGCCACGTCGTCCGCGCTCATCATCCCGCTCAGGGCCTCCTGCGGCCGACCGTACCCCTCTGCGAGCGCGAACTCGGTCGCGACCCCGCCGGGGCAGACGTTCGTCGCGCGGATGCCGTGCTCGCGCACCTCGTGGTCGAGGGAGCGCGTCAGTCCGACCTGCCCGAACTTCGATGCGCAGTAGACCGCTTCGCCGGGCAGGCCGCGCCTTCCCGCCTCAGAGGCGAGCGTGACGATGTCGCCTTCACCCTGCTCGAGCAGATGCGGCAGGCAGGCCCGGATCGTCCAGATCGTGCCGAGGAGGTTCAGCTCGATCATCTCCTCGATGTGCTCGACGGGCAGCTCGAGGAACGGGTGGTAGGAGCCGACTCCGGCGTTCGCCACGCAGATGTCGAGGCGGCCGAACTCCTCGACCGTCTTCGCGACGGCGGCTTCGACGTCGCCCCGTTTGCGCGCGTCGCAGGTCAGGCCGAGCCCGACGCCCAGCCCGTCGCCGCGGCGCGAGGCCATCCCGACCTCCACGCCACGCTCCGCGAGCATTCGCGAAACGGCGGCGCCGATGCCCGAGCTCGCGCCGGTGACGAACGCGACCT
The DNA here is from genome assembly GCA_963737405.1 of uncultured Actinomycetes bacterium. Lineage (GTDB taxonomy): Bacteria > Actinomycetota > Thermoleophilia > Gaiellales > Gaiellaceae > JACCTU01. Next base: position 117,497 of record CAVTSL010000004.1, on the reverse strand, counting down.
TGCCGTTCAAGTTCATGGCTCCTCCAGTGGTCGTAGGGCGGGGTACAGGAGCTTGTAGCGGGCGTAGCCGTGGTCGTATGCCTCCTGCCAGCTCGTGTCCGGCTCGACGACGTCGCGCACGTGGACCGCCCGGGCAACCGCCTCGTGGACGTCGGCGAAGACACCGCACGCGACACCTGCGAGGAGTGCCGCGCCGTACGCCGCGCCCTCCTCCACCACCGTGCGCTCGAGCGGGATCCCGAGGACGGAGGCGACGATCCGGAGCCAGAGCGCGCTGCGCGCGCCGCCGCCCGACGCCCGGCCGACGGGCGCGTCGACGCCGAGCTCGCGCAGAAGCTCGAGCGAGTCGCGCAAGGCGTACGCGACCCCCTCGAGCACCGCGCGCACGAGCGCCCCTCTGTCGTGGCGGAGCGAGAGCCCGACGAACGCACCCCGTGCATGCGGGTCTGCGTGCGGTGTGCGCTCGCCGGCGAGGTACGGCTGGAACATGAGCCCCTCCACCCCGGGCGCCCACGCTTCTGCGGCCGTCAGGAGCTCGTCGTACGACCCGCCGAGCGTTTCGCGGAGCCAGCGGAGCGAGCCGGCCGCGCTGAGCATGACGCCCATGGCGTGCCAGAACCCGGGAGCGGCGTGGCAGAAGACGTGCACGCGGGCCTCACGGTCGGCCGCGAACGCGGGCAAGACCGCGAAGACGACGCCAGACGTCCCGAGCACGACCGAGAGGCGGCCGGGCCGGTCGACCCCGACGCCGAGCGCGCCGGCGGCCTGATCGCCTGCGCCGGGGGCACCCGGCACGTCGGGAGACTCGTACGCCTCCGGCAGCCACCGGCGCGGCAGCTCCAGGAGATCGAGCACCTCGTCCGACCAGCGCCGCCGCGCGACGTCGAAGAGCAGGGTCCCCGAGGCGTCCGCGACGTCGATCGCCCGGTCGCCCGTCAGTTGCAGCCGGACGAAGTCCTTCGGCAGGAGCACGTGCTCGATCCGCCGGTACACGTCCGGCTCGTGCTTGCGGAGCCAGAGCAGCTTCGGTGCGGTGAATCCCGTGAGCGCTCGGTTGCCCGTCAGGCCGATCAGCCGCTCGAGCCCCACACGCTCCTCGATCTCGGCGCACTCGGCGGCGGTGCGCTGGTCGTTCCAGAGGATCGCCGGCCGCAGGACGCGGTCGCGGCCGTCGAGCGCGACGAGCCCGTGCATCTGACCCGACAGGCCGATCGCGTGGGCCTTCGGCAGCGCGGCGAGGACGCGCTCCGTCGCCCGCCACCAGTCGGCGGGATCCTGCTCGGACCAGCCCGGCCGCGGCATCGAGAGCGGGTACTGCTCTTCGGCCCTCGCGAGCACGTCGCCGTCCGGCGAGATCGCCACCGCCTTCACGCCGGTCGTGCCGACGTCCAGCCCGACGAGGACGGCGCTAGGCTCAGCGGCCATGCAGGAGCTCCGGCCCGGACTGTGGACGTGGACCGCGCCCCATCCGGAGCGGCGCGAAGCAGACGACTGGGGGCCGGACGTCCGCTCGTACGCGTACGACTCGGGCTCGCACCTCGTGCTCTTCGACCCGATCGCGCCGCCGACGCTGCTCGAGGGCCTGCTCGAGGCGCAGGACGTCGCGGTGCTCCTGACTGCCGAGTGGCACCGGCGAAGCGCCGACGAGTGCGTCGAACGGTTCGGCGCGCACGTGTACGCGCCGGGCGACGAGCCGCCGGCGGGCGTCGACCTGCTTCCGACGTACTACGACGAAGAGGTTGCGTACTGGATCCCGGCGCATCGCGCGCTCGTCGCCGGCGACGTCCTCTTCGGGGAGAACGGCTTCAGGGTCCAGGACCAGTGGCTCCCGCCGAACGTGACACGGGAGGAGATGCACGCCGGCCTCCAGCCTCTGAGGGAGCTTCCGGTCGAGCTCGTCCTCGTCACGCACGGCGACCCCGTGACAGAGGATGCGTACGAGACGCTGCGCGCGGCGATCAGGACGTAGATGGACGAGATCGCACCCGGGCTGAGTCGGTGGACCGCGTGGCACGACCACTGGGAGGAAGAGGTCGGGTCGCTCGCGCTCGAGACCGACGACGGCCTGATCCTCGTCGACCCGCTCGACCCGCCGCGCGCGCTTCGACGACCCGACCACGTGGTGCTGACCGTCTTCTGGCACGGCCGCTCGACGAGCGAGCTGCGGCCCAAGCGCGTCTGGGCGCCGACGCGCTCCGCGCAGCCGCTGAGAAACCGCGGGATCGAGGTGACCGACGCGTTCAGGGCCGGCGACGAGCTTCCCGGCGGACTGGAGGCGTTCCAGACCGCCCGCGTGAACGAGGTCGTCTACTGGCTGCCGGAGCAGCGCGCGGTCGCCGTGGGCGACGTGCTCCTCGGCGCGGGAGCGAAGCCGCGGCCGACGCAGGACGCGCTGAGGCTCTGTCCCGAGCGTTGGCTCGGCAAGCGAACGCACGACGACCTGCGCGAGTCCCTGCGTCCGCTGCTCGAGCGTCCCGTCCAGCGGGTCCTCACCTCGCACGGGACGCCCGTGCTCCGCGGCGGCAAGCGCACGCTCGAGCGGCTGCTTCACTCCCCGAGCGCCGCGTAGACGAGCTCGTACGCGCGGACCGCGTCCTTCGCCTGCTGCGCCTCGCGCAGCGCCGCGTCGTCGATCCGGCCGGCGACGTTCCAGATGAACCGCCACTGCAGGACGCTCCGCTTCACCGCCGCCGCCGCGTCCTCGGTGTACGGGTAGAGGTCGAAGCCGAGGCGCTCTCCGGCCGACGCCGTAGCCGCAGCGGCGCAGCTCGACCGCGAGCTCGAGCGTCTCCATGAACCGGAGGGCGCCGACCATGTTGTCGTCGTCGAAGGTGCCCCAGCCGGAGTTTGCGTGGTGGTGCCCGAGCAGCCCTTCGGCGGCGAGCATCGCCGCGTACTCGGCCAGGTTCTCGCCGTTCATGATCAGGTGCTGCCAGTCCATGTTGACCTTGACGTTGTCGAGGCCCTGCGCGCGCAGCTTGTGGATCACGTGCAGCGTCATCCCGATGTTCCGCATCAGGATGTTCATCGCCGGCTCCGAGTTCTTGTGCTCGAGGAAGATCGTCACGCCGCGCTCCTTCGCGTGCTGCGCGGCGGCCCCGATTCCGTCGACGAACCACGCCCACGACTCGCGGTACGGCGTCTGGAACGGATAGTTGTAGCCCTCGACTCCCGGCCAGATGATGAAGTGCGCACCGAGCTCGCCGGCGAAGTCGACGGCGTCGAGCGTCCGCCGCACCGCTTCCGCGCGCACCGCATCGTCCGGTGACACGAGCCCGCCCTTGCCGAACAGCGGATCGAGATGCAGGCCGGTGGCGATGCAGTAGACGTCGTGCTCGCCGAGCGCCTCGCGCACCTCGTCGAGGTTCTCGCGCGAGAGCTCCTGCGGGTAGTGGAACTCGTAGCCGTCGATCAGATCGCCGAGCGCGTCGACCGCGCCGCGCACGCGCTCGGCAGTCGTCTTCGCCGCGAGCTCGGGCTTGTACCCCACCGGCACGAAGCGAGTGGCCATCGACCCGAAGGCCCAGATGCCGAGTGACGTCTTCATTGCGCTGTCCAACCTCCGTCGACGAGGACGCTTGCGCCGTTGACCAGCCCCGCGCTCGGCGAGGCAAGGAAGATGACCGCAGCGGCGACCTCGGTCGTCGTGCCGACGCGGCCGATCGGGATCCGCGAGACGACGTCGGCGAGGAACTCCGGCCGGTCGAGGCGCTCCGCCGTCCCGGGTGTCCGCACGAACGTCGGCGCGACGGCGTTGACCGTCACGCCGTGGCCGCCCCACTCGAGCGCGAGCACCTTCGTCAGCAGCTCGACGCCGCCTTTCGACGCCGAGTACGCCGCGTGTCGCGGGATGCCGACGTGACCCGCCTGCGAGCTCACGTTCACGATCCTGCCGAAGCCCGCCGGCACCATGTGCCGTCCCGCGGCCTGGCACGCGAAGAAGAGGCCGCGAAGGTTCACCGCCATCAGCTCGTCCCACTCCTCCTCGGTTGCGTCGAGCGCGTCGTGGTTCGTGCCGAGCCCTGCGTTGTTGACGAGGACGTCCAGCTTTCCGTGACGGCGGACGACCTCGTCGACGGCGGCGCGAATCGCGGCGACGTCGCGCAGGTCGAGCTCGACGGGCTCGGTCGGGGCGTCCGCCGCCCGCCGGACACCCGAGACGACCGTCGCGCCCGCCGCCCGCAGTGCGAGCGCGAGGTCGTGCCCGAGCCCCCGGCTCGCTCCCGTGACGAGCGCGACCCGGCCGGTCAGGTCGAAGCTCGGCTGCTCCATCTAGAGGCCCACGTTCTCGGCCAGCCACTTGCGGTTTCGAGCCTGCGCCTCGGCCGACTCCGACAGCTGCTCGTCCGGGCGCGGAATGCGGTCCTGCTCGACGACGACCCAACCTGCGTACGAGAGCCGACGGAGCGCGTCGAAGAACGACGGCAGGTCGACGTCGCCGCTGCCGAGCTCGCAGAACATCCCGCGCCGCCATCCCTCGAGCACGTCCGCACGCTCGGCGACGACTTCTCGCACGACGCCGAGGCGGACGTCCTTGACGTGCACGTAGTTCACGCGGCTGCCCCAGTCCCGCAGCGCGTCGATCGGGTCGCTGCCGCCGATCAGCAGGTGCCCGGTGTCGGCGAGCATGCCGATGTCCGTGAGCTCGAGTGCGCGCTCGATTTCGGCGGGAGACTCCACGAACGTCGACGTGTGCGGGTGCAGCGTCGGCTCGTACCCACGTTCTTCCGCGAGCGCCTGGGCCCGCTTGACGCCGTCGGCGAAGCGGCGCCAGCCGGCGTCGTCGAGCCCGGGAGCGCCCGCGCCGGGGTTCGCGCGGCGCTCGGGCGAACCGCCGTCGCCGAAGACCGGGTGCGCGCCCCGGGCGTCGGCGGCGTCGAAGAGGTCGAGCGTCCGCTCGAGCCCGGCGAGGTCCTCGTCGAGGTGCTCGGGCTCGCTGAAGCGGATCGGGCACCAGCCGCCGGTCAGCGCGAGCGCGTGCCGGTCGAGCCGTGCGCGCAGCTCGTCGCCCTCGCCGAGGTACCCCGGCGGGCCGAGCTCGGTTCCGGCGTATCCGGCGGCCGCCATCGCCGCGAGCAGCTCGTCCGGCCCCGGCACGTTCGGGTAGACGCCGACGGTGACCTCGAATGCGCCGTACGAGAGCGGGGCGTTCCCGACCCTCACGCCGACACCAGCGGGACGCGCGGGTCCTTCGGCGTCTCCGGCCACGTCTCGCGGATCCAGGCGAGGGCCGGGTCGTCGGTGTTCGCCATCGAATGGCGCTCGCCGGCGAGCGCGTTGAGGTAGTAGAAGTCGTACCCCGGGGCGGCGCAGAACGGGTGGTACCCGTGCGGCACGAGCACGAGGTCGCCGTCGCGCACCGTCCACGTCTCGTCGAGGCCGCGCGGCGGCGAGTAGAGCCGCTGGACCCCGAATGCCTCGGGCGCAGGCGCGCGGTAGTAGTAGACCTCCTCGAGCGCGACCTCCTCCGGATAACGCTCCTCGTCGTGCTTGTGGGGCGGGTAGCTCGACCAGCTGCCGGCCGGGGTCAGGACCTCGACGACGAGCAGCCGCTCGGCCGGGAAGCCCGGCTGGATCATGTTGTTGATCTGCCGCGTCGCGTTGCCGGCGCCGCGGATCTCGACCTCGACCTCGTCGGGCCGCTGGAGGACGGGCTCCAGCCGCCGTTCGACCGGCGCCGACGAGACTGCGAGCTCGGCCTCTCCGTCGAGCCGGTACTCGGTGTCGCGGGGAAGGTAGAGCGTCCACGGCAGCTGCTCGAAGACGCCCGCGCGCGGGCCGAGCTCGAAGGTCGTGCCGTCGACCGTCGCCGCGCACGAGCCGGCGAGAAGCACGATCGCGGTTTCCTCCCCGCCGGTCTCGCGCTCGGAGACGCCGACGAGCCGCTCGACCCCGAACGTGAGGTAGCGCCAGCCCGCGTCGGCCGGCGTGACGCGCGACCACTCCCCGGCCGGGCGGTGCAGCGTCACAGCGCCGCCTCGAGCTCGTCGAGCGTCGGCATCGCCTCGGAGCACGCGAGCTGCGCAGCGACGAGCGCGCCCGCGACGCTCCCGCGGCGGACAGCGTCGACGAGCGGCATGCCGCGCAGGAGGGCGTGGCCGAGCGTCGCCGCGAAGGCGTCGCCCGCACCGAGCCCGTTGACCACCTCGACCGGGTACACGGGCACGTCCGTCTCCTCGCCGCCGTCGTACACCCGCGAGCCCTCGCCGCCGCGCTTGAGCACGAGGCGCTCCGGCCGGGCAGCGAGCGACGCCGCGCCGACCTCCTCCTCGTTCCCGACGACCACGTCGGCAGCGGCGACCGCCTGAGCCGCGAGCCCGGCGTACTCGGCGGGGTCGTCCCAGAGGGTCGGGCGCCAGTCGAGGTCGAAGATCGTCGTCCCGCGGTGCGCCCGCATCGCGGCGAGGGTCGTCTCCCGCGAGGGCGACTGGGCGAGCGCCGGTGCCCGTCGCGTAGAGCAGCGGCGCGGCCGCGACCTCCTCGCCGTCGAAGTCGTCGGGGGAGAGCTGCCAGTCGGGAGCGGTGGGCTTGCGGTAGAAGGTCAGCGGAAACCGGTCGGGCGGCCACACCTCGCAGAACGTCGGCGGCGTCTGCCAGTACGGGTCGACCGCGAGGAAGCGCGTGTCGACCCGCTCGCGCTCGAGGAAGTCGCGGACGAACTCGCCGTGCCCCTCGTCGCCGACCCTCGAGACGATCGCGGTCCGGACACCGAGCCGGGCGAGCCCGGTCGCGACGTTCCCGGCGAACCCGCCGACGTAGCGGGTGAACGTCCGAACCGCGCGAAGCGGCGTCTCGAGCTCGTTCGGGTAGAGGTCGACGCCGACCCGCCCCATGACGACGGCCTCGATCACGCGAACTCGACCTCGACCTTGAGCGCGCGACCGGAGCGGAGCTCGTCGACCGCCGACGGCAGCTCCTCGACCCCGACGCGGTGCGTGACGAGCGCGTCCCAGTCCGCGCGACCCTGCTCGAGCAGCCGGATCGCGTCGGGGAAGACGTCCTGACCGACGTAGGAGCCGAGGATCGTCAGCTCGTCGCGCGTGATGCGCGACTGTGCGACCTCGGCCCGCGCGTGCTGGTTCATCCCGAACAGCAGGATGCGGCCGCCGGGTGCGACGGAGTCGAGCGCGGCGCCGAGCTGCGAGCCGACGGCGTCGACGACGAGGTCGCCGCGCAGCGCTCCGAGCCCGCCGGGCTCGACGACCCGTTCCGCGCCGAGGCGGAGCGCGAGCTCGGCGCGCTCCGCAGTCGGCTCGACGGCGACGACCGACGCGCCGGCGGCCGCGAGCAGCGCGCAGAACATCGCGCCGATCGGCCCGGCGCCGAGGACGACGGCGGTCTCCCCCGGAAAGACGTCCGCCTGGCGCACCCCGTGGACGACCGTCGAAAGCGGCTCCGCGAGCGCGGCGACGTGCGCGGGGAGGTCGTGCGAAAGCGGGATGGCACGCGCGCGACTTCACGATCACCCGGGGCGCGAGCCCGCCGTCGATGAAGATGCCGTAGGTCGTGCCGTTCTCGCACTGGTTGCGGAAGCCCCGGCGGCACGACGCGCACTCGCCGCACCAGAGGTTCGGCGCGACCGCGACGCGCTCGCCGACTCGAAGCGAGCGCACATCGGAGCCCACATCCGTGACGACGCCGACGAACTCGTGGCCGAGGACGACCCCGACGTTCGCCGGGTGACTCGGCGGGTCGTTGAGGATGTGCAGGTCGGTCCCGCAGATCCCGCAGGCCTCCACCCGGAGCGCGACCTCGTCGGCGGCGCCGAGCTCCGGGTCCGGGCGCTCCTCGATCGCGAGCGTCCCGACGGCGGCGAGCACCGCGGCCTTCACGACGCCGCGCCGTAGCCCAGCTTGAGGGCGTGCTCCTTCCCCGTGACGATCAGCTCGGCCACCTCGTCGCGTGAGTGCTTGCCCTTCGGGAACTCGGCGATCGACTCCCCGTGCGACAGGATCACGAAGCGGTCCGCGATCGGATACACGTGGTACACGTTATGCGTGATGAAGATGATCGAGATGCCCTTGTTGCGGGCCTCCTCGACGCTCTTCAGCACGCGGTCCGTCTGACGGAGCGACAGCGCCGACGTCGGCTCGTCGAGGATCAACAGCTTCGGGTTGAAGTACGCCGCCCGCGCGATCGCAACCGATTGGCGCTCCCCGCCGGACAAGCGCGCGATCGGCTCCTCCGCGTCGCGGATCTCGATCCCGATGTCCGAGATCGCCTTCCTGGCGTCGGCGTGTGCCTTCTTGCGGTCGATCCAGCGAATCGGCCCGAAGCCCTTCGTGACCTCCTTCTCGCGCCCGAGGAAGACGTTGCGGTAGATCGACATCAGGTCGACGATCGCAAGATCCTGGTACACGGTCGCGACGCCGATCTCGTACGCGTCGCGCGGCGAGTTGAAGCGCACCGTCTCCCCTTCCCACAGGATCTCGCCCTTGTCCGGCGGGAAGAGCCCGGTGAGGATCTTGATCAGCGTCGACTTGCCGGCGCCGTTGTCGCCGAGCAGCCCGAGCACCTGCGCCTCCCCGAGCTCGAAGCTGACGTTCCTGAGCGCCTCGATTCGACCGAAGTTCTTCGCGATCCCCCTGACGGCCACGAGCGGCGTCCCGTTCGTGCTCATATCTGCGGCCTCGTGCGGCCGAGCTGCTGGTTCACGACCACGGCGACGATGATCAGCACGCCGATCGCGAAGTTCAGCCAGTAGCTGGCGATGCCGGACAGCACGAGACCCTGCTGGATCATCGCGATCATCGCCGCGCCGAGCGCCGCACCCAGCACGGACCCGTAGCCGCCGTTCAGCCGGGCGCCGCCGACGACCGCGGCGGCGATCGCCTGCAGCTCGAGCCCGACCCCGCGGGTCGCCTCGACCGTGTTGAACCGGCCGACCTGGATGAGCCCCATCAGGCAAGCACAGAGGGCGGTGGTGATGAAGAGGATGACCCAGACCCGGTCGACCGGGACGCCCATCGACCTCGCCGATCGCTCGTTTCCGCCCGAGGCGAAGGTCCAGTTGCCGAAGCGCGTGCGCAGGAGCACGAACGAGAGCAGGAAGATCACGCCGAGGAACCAGAGAAACGAGACCTGGTAGCCGCGGAAGAACCCGTCCGGGATCCGGTACGAGAAGAGCTTGAACACCAGCACGTCCTTGTCGACCGCGACGGGGAAGCCCTCGGTGATCCGAAGCAGCAGGCTGCGCCAGATGAAGAGCGTCCCGAGCGTGACGATGAACGACGGGATCCGCGTCGTGACGACGAGCAGCCCGTTCAGGAAGCCGATCGAGATCGCCGCGCCGATCGCGCAGAGCACCGCGAGGTACGGGTTCGTGCCGTAGTTGAGGATGAGGTAGGGCGCGACCACCGACGAGAAGCCGAGGACCGAGCCGACCGACAGGTCGAAGTGGCCCGGCGATCATCAAGAGCGTCACGCCCATCGCGACGATTCCGAGCTCGGCGGTGATGCTCGCAAGCCCGGCGAGCGACGTTCGCGTCGTGAACGTGTCGGACGACGGCGCGATGAACGCGAAGATGATGAACAGCACGATCGCGCCGAACAGCGCCCCCGTCTCGGGACGCCCGATCAGCAGGCCGCGAACCGCGGCCCACCCTCGGGCGCCCCGATTGGGGCTAGCAGCCTCGCGCTCGCCGAGCGGAGCCTGCTCGGTCGACTGTCACTCCTAGCGGAACCCGTCCTTGACGCCCTCGGCGACCTGCGAGGCGTTCGACTTGTCGACGAGCGCAGGGCCCGTGAGCATGTCGACGCCCGGCGCGATCACGAAGCCGTGCTGGATGTGGCCCTGGAGCCAGTGGATCGGCTCGTAGCCCTGCAGGTACTGCTGCTGGTCGACCGTCGAGACGAGGTTGTCGCCGTTGATCTCGGTCAGCAGGTCCTCGGTCATGTCGTAGGCCGAGACCCGCACCTTGCCCCTTCTTCCCGAGCTCGTCGAGCGCCTGGAGCGCGAACGTCGCCGGCTGCGGCCCGACCCCGAAGATCGCGTCGACGTCGGTGTTCTCCTGCAGATAGGCCTTGATCTGCTCGGTCGCCTGCGTCGCGTCCTTCGAGCTCGGCAGCTTGTCGACCTTGGCTCCGGCCTTGGTGAGCTCCGCGTCGTAGCCGCGGCACCGGGCCTCGAGACCGGTGTGGCCGGGCTCGTGGATGATGCAGACGGCGTGCTTCACGCCGCCCTCTTTCATCTGGCGCTGCGCCGTCAGCTGGCCGCCTGCCTCCTCGTCGCCGCCGACGTAGAACAGGTACGGGATCCGCTTGTCGAGCGGCCGTGTGTCGGGAACGTTGACCGCGATCACCGGGATCCCGGAGTCGATCGCCTGGCGAAGCGGCCCGTCGACGGCGTTCTGGTCGAGGATCGAGGCGAAGATGCCGTCCGGCTTCGCCGCGATCGCCTGGTTGAGCAGGTCGACGTAGCCCGCCACCGAGAACTGCTCGAGCGGCAGGTCGGTGACCTTGACCCCGTACTTCTTCGCGCCGTCGCGGATGCCGTTCCGGTAGATCGCCCAGAAGACGTTCCCGGACTCGCCGTGCGTGACGGAGTAGAAGTTCAGGTTCGACTGGTTCGCGGCGGCCTCCGTGGCCGTCGTCGTACCGGCGCTCTCGTTGTCGTCGCCGCCGATGTCGCAGGCCGCGAGCAGCGCGGGCGTCGATAGGGCAGCGCCGCCGACCGCGGCCCGGCGGAGCAGCGTGCGCCGCGAGACCGCGCGGTTCAGCGCGGCCTGCACCGGGTCGAGCTCGTCCTGCGGCGTGTGGTTCTCGCTCATTCGCATCCCCTTCGTGCTGGTTTGCCGAGTTGCCCCTGTTCAGAAAGCTGCTGCGATCTCTGCGAGTCCGATCCGCCTCCCTTCGCGCGCGGCGGTCTGCACCGCTTCGCAGAGGACGGCCGCGCGGTATCCGTCCTCGAAGCTCGCCTGCCTCGCCGGGACGGGCCGCCCCTCGAGCACCGCCTCGAGGAAGTCCCGCCACTGGTGCACGAACCCGTGCTCCCATCCGAGCACGTGGCCCGGCGGCCACCACTGGTCGAGGTAGGGATGGCCGGGCTCGGTGACGAGCACGTCACGGAACCCGCCGAGCCCTTCCCGCTCGTCCTCGGTGAGGAAGACGTGCAGCCGGTTCGGATCCTCCATGTCCCACCAGGCCGACCCGAGACTGCCGTTCACCTCGAAGCGATGACGACCCTTCCATCCGGTCGCGACCCTCGACGCCTCGAGCGCGGCGACGAGACCGTTCGCGAACTCGAACAGCGCCACGTATGCGTCGTCGACCTCCGACACGAGCTTCGACGTCGTCGCGCTCACCGTGGACGGCTCGCCCACGAGGAAGCGGAGCATGTCCACGAGGTGCGAGTAGTCGAGCACGGCGCCCGCTCCTCCCGACGAGCGCTCCTGCCCGCCGGCCGTCGCGTAGTCCTGGAGGTAGAGCGCGCGGTAGTGACGCAGCTCCCCCAGCCGCCCGTCGACCAGCAGCTGCTTCGCGAGCGCCACCGCGGGGAGGTAGCGGTAGTTGAAGCCGACGGCGTGCGTGACTCCAGCCTCCTCGGCAGCTTCGTACATCGCCTTCGACTCCATCGCGTCGACGCCCAGCGGCTTCTCGCACAGCACCGCCTTCCCGGCCGCGACCGCCGCGAGCGTCGGCTCGGCGTGACCCTCGGCCGCGAACAGGTTCGCGACCACGTCGACGTCCGGGTCGGCCACGAGCTCTTCCCAGCTCGTCGTCCAGCGCTCGAAGCCGAGCTCGCGGGCCGCGGCCTCGAGCGGCTCGCGGCGCCGCCCCGCGATCGAGACGAGCCGGATGCGCGCCGGCAGCGGCCGGATGTGGTTCAGCGTCTCGAGCGCGTGTGCGTGAGCGCGGCTGATCCAGCCGTAGCCGAGCACACCGACGCCGATCACGTCGTCGCGCATCCCGCGCGACCCTCTCAACCGTTTCGCGCCTTGTCAATCCGGCGGCGGCGCCGCAAAACTCACCGTTAACACTGCGCCCGACTAGGCTCAGCGGCGTGGAGACGGTCAGGCTGACCACCGCGCAGGCGCTCGTCCGCTTTCTCCAGGCGCAGTGGTCGGAGCGCGACGGGGAGCGCAGGCGCCTGATCCCCGGAGTCTGGGGGATCTTCGGGCACGGGAACGTCATCGGGCTGGGCCAGGCGCTCGAGGAGCACGGCTCGGGCCTCACGTTCCACCAGGGGAGGAACGAGCAGTCGATGGTCCACGCCTCGGCCGCGTACGCGAAGGCGAAGCGGCGGCTTCAGACGCTCGCGTGCACGTCGTCGATCGGGCCTGGCGCAACGAACATGATCACGGCCGCCGCCGGCGCGACGATCAACCGGCTTCCCGTCCTGTTGCTCCCGGGAGACGTCTACGCGACGCGCCACCAGGGCCCGGTGCTCCAGCAGCTCGAGCACCCGACCTCGGGCGACGTCTCCGTCAACGACTGCGTTCCGGCCGGTCGCGCGCTTCTTCGACCGGATCACGCGCCCGGAGCAGCTCCTCACGGCCCTGCCCGAGGCGATGCGGGTGCTCACGTCGCCGGTCGAGACGGGAGCAGTCGTCGTCGCGCTGCCGCAGGACGTGCAGTCGCACGCCTGGGACTACCCCGCGCCGTTCTTCGAGGAGCGCGAGTGGCGGATCGAGCGTCCGCAGGCCGCGGAGCGGCGGATCGGCGAGGCGGCCGAGCTGATCCGTGCCTCCGAGCGGCCGCTGATCATCGCGGGCGGCGGGGTGCTCTACAGCGAGGCCGAGGAGTCCCTCCTCGAGCTCGCGCGGAGCGCCGGCATCCCCGTCGCCGAGACGTTCGCGGGCAAGGGTGCGGTGCTGGTCGACGAGTGGCTCCAGCTCGGCGGCGTCGGGCTCGAGGGCAACCCGGCTGCGTCGCGCCTCGCGATGGATGCCGACCTCGTGCTCGCCGTCGGCACGCGCCTGACGGACTTCGCGACCGGGTCGAACAGCGTCTTCCAGCACCAGGACGTCCGCTTCGTCTCGATCAACGTCTGGGGACGCGACGCCCACAAGCAGGGTGCTGTCCCGATCGTCGGCGACGCGCGCGAGGCGCTGACGCAGCTGCGCGAGGCGCTCGCCGACTGGACGACCGGCGAGGAGTACCGCAACGAGGTGACGCGGACCCGCGCAGAGTGGCTCGAGCAACGCGCGGCGCTTCGCCTTCCCGTCGAAGGCGAGCTGATGAGCCAGGCGCAGCTGATCCTCACGCTGAACGACGTGGCCGAGCCCGGCGACACGGTGATCGCTGCGGCGGGGACCCCTCCCGGCGACCTGCTCAAGATCTGGGACACGACCGGCGGCAGGCACTGCCACCTCGAGTTCGGCTACTCGTGCATGGGCTACGAGCTCCCGGCCGGGATCGGCGTGCGGATGGCGCAGCCCGAGGGCGAGGTGTACGTCTACATCGGGGACGGCACGTTCCTGCTCAACCCGGGCGAGATCGTCAACGCGCTTCAGGAGCGGCTGAAGATCACGGTCGTGATCTCGGAGAACCACGGCTACCAGTCGATTCAGCGGCTCCAGCTCTTGCGGCACGGAAAGATGTTCGGCAACGAGTTCCGCGCGCGGCGGAACGGGCAGCTCGACGGCGACTACATCGAGCTCGACCTCGCGAAGACGGCCGAAGGGCTCGGCGCGCACACGTGGCGGGTCGACTCGCCCGGCGCGCTCCGCGGCGCGCTCGAGGCGGCTCGCGGCGAGTCGCGCGCGTGCGTGATCGTCTGCGAGACCGAGCCGCACCGCTATCTCCCGGGGTCCGAGGTCTGGTGGGACGTCGCGCCGCCCGAGGTCTCCGACGAGCCGGAAGCGCAGCGCGCCCGCCGGGAGTACGAGCGTGAGCGCGCGGAGCTCCAGCGCTTCTACTACTAGAGAACGCCTCGCGGCCGGCGAGAGGCTGCTCGGGACGTTCCTGAACCTCGGCTCGCCGCTCGCGGCCGAGGCGTGCGCGCGTGCGGGGTTCGACTGGCTCGTCTTCGACCTCGAGCACGGTGCGGGGACGGAGCGCGAGCTGATCCCCACGATCCAGGCGATCGCGGGACGCTCGGCGGCGCTCGTGCGCGTCGAGGAGAACGACCGGCCGCGGTTCGCGCGCGCGCTGGACGCCGGCGCGGACGGGGTCATGGTCCCGCGCGTGGACTCCGCCGAGGAGGCCGCGCAGGCGATCGCGTGCATGCGCTATCCGCCGCGCGGCGTGCGCGGCGTGGCGTACATGAACCGCGCCGCAGACTGGGGACACCCGCGCGGCGACGCCGATGCGCTCGGCGTGATCCAGATCGAGAGCGGCGCCGCAGTCGACGACGCCGGCGCGATTGCGGCGGTCGACGGCGTCGACGTGCTCTTCGTCGGGCCGAACGACCTCAGCGCGGCGCTCGGGACTGACGACCTCCCTCTCGCGAGAGTCGTCGAAGCCGCCGACGCGAACGGGAAGACGGCCGGGATCCTCGCGCGCTCGCGCGAAGACGCGGAGCGCTACATGGAGCAGGGCTTCCGGTTCGTCGGCATCGGCTCGGACTCGCTCTTCCTCGTGCAGGGCGCGCGCGCCGCCGCCGGCACGGCGTGATCGTCGCGACCGGGCCGATCCACCCGGTCGCCGAGGAGATCCTCGGGCCGATCGTGGTCGCGCGCGACTGGCGGTCGCTGCTCGGCGACACCGAAGCGCTGATCGTGCGCGGCGACGCGTCCGTCCGCGCCGAGGACCTCGCGCGCGCGCCGAAGCTGCGAGTCATCGGTCGCAGCGGCGTCGGCGTCGACCGCGTCGATGTCGCGGCGGCGGCCGCGCGCGGGATCCCGGTCGTCGTCACGCCCGGGGCGAACGCGCGCGCGGTCGCCGAAGGTGCGCTGACGCTGATCCTCGCCGTGGTCAAGCGCCTGCCCGAGCTCGAGCGCGCCGTCCGCTCGGGCGACTGGGAGGCGCGCGACCGGCTCGAGATTCGCGACCTGGACGGTGCGGCGCTCGGCCTCGTCGGCTACGGGCGCATCGGCCGCGAGCTGGGAGAGCTCGGGCGCGCGCTCGGGATGCACGTGCTGGCCCACGACCCGCTCGTCGCCGAGGCGACGACCCCGCTGGAGACGCTCTTCGAGCGGAGCGACGTCGTCTCGCTGCACGCACCGCTCACCGACGAGACGCGCGGGCTCGTCGGCCCGGCGCTCCTCGCGCGGGGGAAGCCCGGGCTCGTCCTCGTCAACACGGCTCGCGGCGCGCTCGTCTCGTCGCTCGACGACCTGCTCGACGCGCTGGACCGCGGGCCGCTCGGCGGCGTCGGCCTCGACGTGTTCGACGACGAGCCGCCGGACCCGTCACACCCGATCTTCGTCCACCCGCGCGTCGTCGCGACGCCGCACGCGCTCGGCCAGACGACCGGCGCGCGCGAGGCGGTGTTTCGAGCGATGGCGGAGGGCGTCGCCGCGGCGCTTCGCGGCGAGCAGCCCGCGCACGTCGCACTCCCCTGAACTCAGGCGTCGCCGACGTCCTCCCAGCTGCCGCTCGCGAACGAGCGCGCGACGGCATCGATCACACGGGCGGTCGCGGCCATCTCGCGCACGCCCGGCTCGCGCTGCTGTCCGTCGGCGATCGACTGGAGGAAGCGGTACGCCTCGATCACCTTCAGGTCGTCGTAGCCCATCGGAATCCCCCGGCCGGGCTGGAAACGCGCGAAGTCGGGATGCGACGGCCCCATCAGGACCCGCGCCGCGCCGCCGTCGCGGTAGTGCTCGAGCTCGTTCATCCGCTCGAAGTTCCACGCGACCGCGCCACGCGTGCCGTTCACCTCGAACCAGTAGCGCGCCTCGGCGCCGACGACGACGCGCGAGAGCTCGATCGTTCCCTTCAGACCGGACGCGAACTCGACGAGCGCAGCGCACCAGTCCTCGTTCTCGACCGGACCGAGCTCGGCGTCGCCCTCGACGACGGAGAAGTGCGTGCCCGTGCCCATCTCCACCCTCGGTCGCTCACGGATGAGGATCGCGGAGGTCGCGGTCACGCGAGCGATCGGCCCGCAGAGGAACATCGCGAGGTCGATCGCGTGCGAGCCGAGGTCGGAGAGGATCCCGTAGCCCGAGAGCCGGCGCGAGAAGCGCCACGAGAGTGCGCCGCGTGGGTTCGCCGAGTAGCTCGCGACGAACTGCATGCGGAAGTGGTTCACCTCGCCGAGCTCGCCGTCGGCGATCAGCTGGCGCGCGTGCTGCACGGCGGGCGGGTTCCGGTAGTTCAGCCCGACGATCGTGCGGATGCCTGCGGCCTCGACTGCGCGCTCGATCTCGAGCGTGTCCTCCGGCAACGCGCCCAGCGGCTTCTCGCCCCAGAAGTGCTTCCCGGCCTCCGCCGCGGCGACGGCCATCTCGCGGTGCATGAAGTTCGGCGCGCAGATCGAGACGGCTTCCACGTCCGGATGAGCGACGACGGACTGCCAGTCGGTCGTCCACTCGGCGTAGCCGAGACGGTCCGCCGCCGCTCGCGCGCGCTCCTCGACCTCGTCCGCCGCCACGACGAGCCGCGCCCGGCCTTCGCACTCCGGGTAGTGGATCGGGACGCGTAGGTACGACGTCGAGTGCACCTCGCCCATCCACCCGACGCCGAGCAGGCCGATGCCGATCTCCCTCACGCGAGCTCCTCGAGCCGGACGACGCGCGCCTCGTCGAGCGAGCGCCGTGCGGCTTCCGCCGCCGCGACCGCCGCGAGCCCGTCGCGCCCGGTCACCTCGAGCTCCGCGCCGTCGAGCGCGGCGACGAACGCTTCGAGCTCGCGCCGGAATGCCTCCTCGTACCGATCCGTGTAGAAGTGCGCCGGCACGTTCGGCGCCTGCGCGAGCCCGTCCGTGCCGTGCACCTCCAACCGCTGGTCGTAGCCGTACGCGCTCGTCCGGCAGTTGTCGATCGCGCCGAACGCGCCGTTCGAGAAGGCGAGCGCGACGACCAGCGTGTCGACGTCACCGATCGCCGCCGCGTTCGCGTCGACGAGCGACGCGCCGCGCACGACCACCTCGGTCACCTCGGCGGCGAGGACGAAACGCGCGAGATCGAGGTCGTGGCTCGTCGTGTCGAGGAAGACGCCACCGGAGTGCGGAAGGTACGCCGCCGGGGGCGGTGCCGGGTCCCGGGACGAGATCCGAAGCACCAGCGGACGACCGACGCCGCCGCGTTGAACCTCGTCCCGAACGGCCCGAAAGGCCGCGTCGAAGCGGCGGTTGTAGCCGATCTGGAGGAGCACGCCGGCACGTTCGGCCGCCTCGACCGCTGCGCGCGCGGCGTCGAGCGACGTGGCGAGCGGCTTCTCGCAGAACACGTGCTTTCCGGCGTCCGCCGCCGCTGCGATCAGGGCGGCGTGCGTGTCGGGCGGCGTCGTCACGAGCACTGCCTCGACGTCGCCGCGGCCGAGGAGCGCCTCGGGGCTCAACGCATCGCAGCCGACATCGTCCGCAAGCGCACGTGCGGCCTCCGGAACGGCGTCGGCGACGGCGACGAGGCGCGCGCCGCGGATGCGAGCGAGGTTCGCGGCGTGTACGCGCGCGACCTTGCCGGCCCCGATCAGCCCGACGGAGTGCACGAGCCGATTCTCTAACCTTCGGCGGCGACGGGCTGCTCGGGCTCTTCCGGCAGCTCGAGCCAGTGCACCTCGAGGCGCTCGATGCGCGAGCCCTCCATCGCGAGCACGCGGAAGAGCAAGCCGTCCCACTGCGACCTCGTCGCCCTCCTCCGGCGCGCGTCCGAGCTGCCCGAAGACGAAGCCCGCGACCGTGTGGTAGTCCTCCTGCGGCAGCTCGGTCCCGAACTGCTCGTTGAAGTCGTCGATCGGGAACGTGCCGTCGATCCGGATCGTCCTCTCGTCGATGCGCTCGATCGCCTCGTCCGGCAGGTCGAACTCGTCCTCGATCTCGCCGACGATCTCCTCGAGCACGTCCTCGAGCGTGATCAGCCCCTGCATCGCGCCGTACTCGTCGACGACGATCGCCATGTGGTTCTTCGTGCGGCGGAAGTCGGCGAGGAGCGCCGCGAGGTCCTTCGTCTCCGGCACGACGAACGCGGGCCGCAGGATCTCCTCGATCACGACGTTCGCGATCCCGCGGTCGTTGAGCGCCGAGAAGAGGTCGCGCACGTGGAGGATGCCGACGATGTCGTCGAGCGAGCCCTCGTACGCCGGGTAGCGCGTGTACGGCGAGTCGATGACGGCGGCGAGGCACTCCTCGGGCGGGAGGTCGACGGAGATCGCGACGACCTCGGGCCGCGGGACCATCACCTCGTGCACTTCCTTGCCCGCGAAGTCGAAGACCTTGTAGAGCATCTCCTCCTCCGCCTCCTCGATCACGCCGGTGTCCTCCGCCTCGCGAACGGTGTAGAGGATGTCCTCGCGCGTGTAGCCGTGCACGCCGGCCGCCGCGGGCTCGACGCCGAAGAGGCGTGAGACCGCGTTCGCGGAGTTCTGGAGGACCCAGACGAGCGGCGCGGTGATGCGGGCGAGGACGCTCGAGCGGGACCGCAAGCACGATCGGCGAGCGCCTCGGCGCGCTGGAGCGCGACCGCCTTCGGGCACGAGCTCGCCGAGCACGACGGTGAGGTAGGTCAGGATCAGGAACGAGAGCAGGTACGCGAGCGCGTGCGAGAGCCACGGGTCGAAGTAGTCCGAGATCAGCGGCTCGCCGAAGGAACCCATCGCGATACCGAAGACGGTGATCCCGACCTGGATCGTGCTGATGAACCGCACGGGCTCGTCCATTAGCCGCAGCGCGCGGCGCGCGGGGAGCGAGTTCATCTGCTCGAGGCGCGTGCGGCGAGCCGTCACGAGCGCGTACTCGGCCGCGACGAAGATCGCGGTCCCCAGCACGAGGAGGAGCACGATGATGATGCGGAGGAAGTCGCTCACGCCCCGCTCTCCGGGGCGCGGGTACTAGGCGGTTGCTCGTCGTCCAAGCTACGACTGAGTATAGGAGACGGCCCTGCCGTCATCGTGGCGCTGCGCCGCCCCGTCGCGGACGAGCCGCTCCAGGTGCGACAGCGTCTCGGCCACGGCGAACCTGCGCGCCGCCGGGTTCAGGTCCGCGCCGAAGAGCGGGTACGAGACCTCGTAGCCGGTTCGCGGCTCCGCGCCGAGCGCCTCGGTCGTCTCCCCCAGTCGCTCCCGATGGTGCTCGATGATCGCCCGGGCGCGGGCGCTCGGATCCTCCATCGGCTCGCCGTGGCCGGGGAGCGCGAGGTGGAGGTCGAGCGACGCGATCCGCTCGAGCGACTCGAGGTAGTCCCCGAGCGGGTCGGGCCGGGAGTCCGGATACAGGCCGACGGCGGGCGTGATCCTCGGCAGCAGGTGGTCGCCGGCGACGAGCACGCCGTCGCGCACGAGGCTGAGGTGCCCGTCGGCGTGGCCGGGCGTCGCGACGACCTCCCAGCCGTCGACGCGGTCGCCGGGGTTGAGCAGCTCGGGGTCGCGGACGTACCGGATGAACGGTGCGTAGGCCGACCCGACCTCCAGCAGCTCGTTCGCGACGTCGGGGGGAACCCCGTTGCGGAGGAACCAGTCGGCGATCACCTGCGGCCACGTGTCGCTCCCCCAGACGTGCTCGCACTGCTCGTAGTCGAGCTCGCCCTGGTGGACCGGCGCGCCGGTCGCGGCCTGGGCCTGCTGGGCCGCGCCGACGTGGTCCGGGTGGAAGTGCGTGATCACGATCCGCGCCACCCGGAGCTCGCGGGCGACTCGGTCGAACACCTCCTGGGACTCCGGCAGCGAGAGCCCGGTGTCGACGAGCGTCCAGCCGTCGGCTCCCTCGAGCAGATAGGTGTGGACGTGGCTCGGGCGCATCGGCAGCGGGAGCGTGAGCCGCGCCAGCCCATCGAACAGGTGTTCTATACTGGCCACGTGGGGGTCGAGTATCGCGAGGAGCCCTGCAAGGTCGCGCTGAACCGCGTCAAGGGCATGGCGTTCAAGTGGTCGCTGAACCCGTACATGGGGTGCGTCCACCGTTGCACGTTCTGCTACGTCAGGGCGTTCGAGCGGCGCGCGGACCGGCCGTCGGACGACCGGTACGGCACCTCGATCCGGGTCAAGATCAACGTCGCGGACGTCCTGCGGCGCGAGCTGGCGCGGCCCTCGTGGGAGGGCGAGACGGTCACGATCGGCGCCGCGACCGACCCGTACCAGCCCGCCGAGGGGCGCTACCGGCTGACCCGGGCCTGCATCGAGGCGCTCGGCGAGGCGTCGAATCCGCTCGGGATCATCACGCGCGGCCCGATGATCGTCCGAGACGTCGACGTGCTCGCGGAGGCCGCACGCCACGCGAATGTCTCGGTGACGTTCTCGATCCCGACGCTCGACGAGGACGTGTGGAGCAAGACCGAGCCGTCGACGGCGCATCCGCGCCAGCGGCTGCGCGCCTTGAAGGAGCTCGTCGACGCGGGGGTCAAGGCGAGCGTCGGGATGGCGCCGATCCTCCCCGGCATCTCCGACGACCCCGAGCAGATGGCGGAGGTCGTCCGGGCGGCGCGCGAGGCGGGGGCGACCGGGGTGTGGGCGAACGTCCTGTTCCTGCGGCCGGGAACGCGCGAGCACTTCCTCGAGCACCTGGCCGACGACTGGCCCGAGCTCCTGCCGCTCTACGAGGAGCTCTACGCCGGCCGCGCCTACCTCGGCGCCAAGCACACGAAGCCGATCCGGGCGCAGGTCGCGGATCTGGCACGGAGATTCGAGATCGCCGACCGCCGGAAGGCGCCGATCGAGCCGGAGCGGCAGCCCGGAGCAGCTCTCGCTGGCCGTCTAACTCCGATCTAGTCCCGACCGACGGTCACGCCTACAATCCGCAAGCCTCGTGGAAGCCTCCCCCTCCCCGGACACCGCCGCCCAGCGCGAGATCACGTGCCTGATCGTGGACGACCACGAGGTCGTGCGCGAAGGCCTGCGCCTGTCGCTCTCGCGCGCCCCGCACATCCGGGTGATCGGCGAGGCCTCGGACGGCGCGAGCGCGGTCACGCTCGCCGAGCGGCGCCGACCGGACGTCGTGATCATGGACGTCCGGATGCCGGGCATGGACGGCCTCCAGGCGACGAAGATCCTCACCGAGAAGCTGCCCGACACCTCCGTCCTGATCTTCACGGCGTACAGCGAGCGCTCGCTGCTCGGGCGCGGGCTCGAGTCGGGCGCGAAGGGCTACATCCTCAAGGAGGCTCCGCACCAGACGTTGCTGCGCGCGATCGAGAAGGTCGCCGCGGGCGAGGGCTACGTCGACCCGGCGCTCATGCCGGCGTTCCTCTCCGGCAAGGAGAAGGACGACATGCTGACGGGGCGCGAGCGCGAGATCCTCCAGCTGCTCGCGGACGGAATGTCGAACGCCGACGTCGCCGCGAAGCTCTTCATCAGCCAGGAGACCGTGAAGAGCCACGTCCGCCACATCCTGGCGAAGCTCGAGGCCGACACGCGGACGCACGCGGTGGCGATTGCGCTTCGCGAAGCGATCATCGATTAGAGCCGCGCTGCTCCTCGCGGCCGCGTTCTTCGCGGCCCTCGCTGCCGCGCTCTACGCGAGCTCGGGTGTCACGCTGCTCGGCGCCGCGCGGCTCGTCGCGGCGATCGCGGCGCTCGCGCTCGCGGCCGCGTATCTGATCCTCGCGCAGCGCGACCGGCACCGCGAGATCGAGGTCGAGCTCGCCGGGCAGGCGACCTTCCTCGAGGCGCTGATCGAGTCGATGCACGCGATCGCGGCGCCCGGCGGACACGACGCGGTGCTCGAGCGCGCGCGGGTCGAGGCCGAGCACCTGTTCACGGCGAAGGCCGAGCTGCTGGGCCCGCACGAGCAGCCGACGAGCGCGAACAACGGGCGGCAGGGGATCCTCGTGCCGCTCCGCGTGCGCGACGAGCAGATCGGCGCGCTCCATCTCGTGCGGGCGCGGGCATTCGCGCGCGCCGACGTCGCGCGGGCGACCGTCCTCGCCGACTTCGCGGCCCGGGAGAGCGAGAACGCACGGCTCCTCGAGGACGCGAAGGTCCGGGAAGCGGAGCGCGCCCGGCTGTCGGAGCAGATCGTGAGCGCAGAGCAGGACGAGCGGCGGCGGCTCGCGCTCTTCCTCCACGACGGGCCCGTGCAGTCGATGTCGGGGATGGCGCTCATGCTCGACGCGGTGCGCGAGTCCGTCGCGCCGGAGGCGCTGCCCGTGATGGAGAAGGTGCTGAGGCAGCACCGGGAGACGATCCGCGCGCTCCGCGACCTGTCGTTCAACCTCGAGCCGGTCGTGCTCCGCGACCAGGGGTTCGGGCCGGCGGTGAAGGCGCTCGCAGAGCAGCTCGGGCTCGAGCACCAGCTGCAGATCGACGTCGACGTCGACGCGGCGGAGTCGCTCGGCGAGAAGCGGCAGGCGGCGCTCTACCAGATCATCCGCGAGGCGATGTCCGCGTCGATCCGCCGCGGTCCGCCCACGCGGATGACGGTCACCGTGACCGACCGCCCCGACGGCGGCCTGCTCGCCGAGATCGCCGACAACGCGCCGGGCGAGCGGCGCCGCGCGACGTTCGCGGAGCTCGCCGAGCGTGCCCGCACGCTGAACGCGCGGTTCGAGGTCGACCAGAAGGACGACGACTCCGGCACGACCGTGCGCGTGTCGCTTCCGCCGTACGCGACCGAGTAGAGTTCCGCGCCGTGAGCTACCTCATCTTCGTCTGGACGCCGACCGGGTACGAGCTCCGCGAGCTGGAAGGCGAGCTGCCGAACGTCGGCGACCGTGTCGACGTCGACGAGAAGAGCGTCTGGATCACGAAGCGCGGCGTGTCGCCGCTCCCGGGCGACAACCGCGCCTGCGTCTTCTCGATGGGCTAGGCCTCAGGCGAGGGTCTCGGCGACGACGAGGCCCTGCACGAGCGCCTGCGCGAGCCCGCTCGCGTAGCCGCCGCTCGCGACGCCGCCGACGTCGACCCCCGCTGCGTAGAGGCCGTCGATCGCCGAGCCGTCCGCGCGCAGAACGCGGCCGCGCTCGTCCGTGCGGAGCCCGCCGAGCGTGTGGGTCACGCCTGCGGCGACGTGGACGCGCACGCCGCCGTCCCACTCGACGACCTCGCCTCCGACGTCGCGCGCGGCCTGCACCTTCGGGTCGCCGGCGTCGGCCTCGTCGAGCTCGAACCAGGCCGTGCCGCCGGGCTGCCGCGCGATCGCCTGCGCGAGGTCGTTCTCGTGCCAGGCGGGCGTTCCGGGGAAGAACGCCTCGCCGCGCTCGTTCGTCACGCGTGCACGGCCGCCGTACAACTGGGACGTGCGGACGTAGTCCGCCTCCCCGACCCGCGCCGGCGGTGCGGGCATGGCCCGCGCGTAGAGCTCGTCCAGGTCGCCCGCGGTCGCCGCGCCGAGGCTCCGCGCATAGACGAGACCGTCGCCCTCGCTCCACGGGTTCGAGCGGACGAGGAGGCCGCGTTCTCGCGCGACACGGACCGGAAAGCCGCCCGTGGCGAGGACGATGGCTCCGTGATGGCGATGTACATCGACATCGCCACCTCCCGAAAAGGACAGTCGGTCACGTCCGATCAGGCCGACCAACGCGTCCGTCAGGGACGAGGGGTCGTACCGCCGGCCCGTTGTGCGCGGATTGTTCGTGTCCTGCCACACCGGCTCGATCCCCGTCGTCCGCTCGAGCCACTGGAGGCCCTCGTCGAGTCGCTCCCAGACGACCCGCTGGAGCCGCTCGTCACCTGCGGGGCACTCCGAGCGGAACGACTCCCACTCGCGGTGACGCCAGGGGACACAGCTCGAGAGGAGCATGGAGCCCCCGGGCCGCGTGCCCTTCTCGACGACCGCGACGTCGACCCCGAGCTCACGGAGGCGTGCGGCCGCCACCAGCCCGGCCATGCCCGCGCCGGCGACGACGACGCGCAACTACACGAGCGAGAACGTCGGCTTGTGCTCGACGTACTCGAGCTTCACGCGCTCGGGCCCCCAGACGAAGACCGCGTACGTGTTCGGCGCGTCGACGACGTCCGCGACCTCCGCGGGAAGGTCCTTTGCGTCGTCTGCCCGGTCGACGAGCACCGCCAGGTGGTTGAGCAGCGGTCGCTCCGGCTCGCCCGGCTCACCGCGATGGAACTCGACGAAGGCGCCGCCGAGCTCGACCCGCGGCACGCCGTCGCGCGCCTCGGCCTCGTCGAAGCCGAGCGAGAGGTACTCCTCCGCCGTCGCCTCGGGGTCGACCGAGTACAGCGCGACATGGTCGAGGTCGTAGTCGACCTCCGTCGGCGCACGCACGACGTTCACGGTCAGCCCTTCGCCGAGGTCGACCGTCGCCTCGTCACCGTCGTTGACGCGGAGCGTGATCTCCTTGAGCGCGCCGGGCTCGCGCGGGCCCTCCTCGACGAAGAGCGTCAGCTTGAACCGGAGCGCGTCGGCGCCCATCAGCGTGAAGCGATCCGTGCGCTCGATCACGTGCATGCCGAGCTCGCCGATCGCCTTCTCGGCGATCGCATCGCGGTCCGCCACCCAGAGGGCGACGTGGTCGAGGGTCTTGGGCGTCACCGCGCGTCAAGATAGCTACGCGGCGACGCCCTGCGTCGGATCGTCACTTGCGACGATCGACCGCTCGCTGGAGCTGATCCTTCGTCATCGTCGAGCGGCCCTCGATGCCCATGCGCTTGGCCTCGTTGTAGAGCTGCTCCTTCGTCCGGCCCTTCGGGCGGCCGGTGCCAGAGCGGAGCCCTCCACGCCGGCCCGACGACATGTCGGTGCGCGAGAGTCGGGACGACTCGTTCGCCTCGCCCGAGCGCGCACGCTCCTTGTTCACGGTCCGCGCCGCGATCTCCTGCGCCTTGTCGTGGGACGTCCCTCTGTCCTCGAGGCTGTCCTTGATGTGCTCGTACTGCCGCTCGCGCTTCGCATTCCAGGCTTCCTGCGGCATCTCGACCCCCTTCTGTTCGATCAGGGGTCGTCTACCCGCCCGCCCGGTGCGCCTAACCGCTACTCGAGCGGCGGGTTCTGGACGTTGTGCTCCGTGGCGTACTCGTCGGTGAGCTTGTTCACGACGTCGAAGCCCTCGCCGTACGCGTAGTTGATCTTGATGAAGGGCTCCCACTTGTCGGGCAGCGCGTCCTCCGGGAAGATCGCCTCGACCGGGCACTCGGGCTCGCACGCGCCGCAGTCGATGCACTCCTCCGGATCGATCACGAGGATCCGCCCGGCCTGGTGGATGCAGTCGACCGGGCAGACGTCGACGCAGGACAGATCTTTGATGTCGATGCAGGGCTCGGCGATGATGTACGTCACGGGGGCCGAGTCTAGCGAGGCTCGGCGACCAGCCCGTCGACGATCTCGCCGACGCGCTCGACCAGCGCGGACTTCGCCAGAACCTGGTCGAAGCCGGCCGCGTTGGCGGCTCTGAGGCCGCCCGTGTCCGTGTGGTTCGTGAACCCGATGATCGGCACGTCGGGGTACGCCTCGACGACCTCGTCCGGGTCGATCCTCGCGATGTCTGCGATCACGACGTCGGGAGGATCGACGCTGTCGGTCGTCACGAGATGGTGCGCGACGAGAAGCCCCTCGAGCTTACCCCGGAAGAAGAGGTCGACCCCACACAGCAGGATCGTCGCCACGGCATCGGGAGCGTAACACTGCCCCTCGTGATCGAGAAGGCCTATGCCGACGGGCTCGAGCACGCGCGCGCCGGCCGCTACTTCGAGGCGCACGAGGCGTTCGAAGACGCGTGGCGCGCCGCCGACGCCGACGAGCGCGACTTCTTCCAGGGGCTCGTGCACGTCGTCGTCGCCTGGTACCAGCAGGAACGCGGCAACCTCGTCGGTTGCGAGCGGCAGCTCGCGAAGGCGGAACGCAGGCTCGCGGGCTACTCGCCCGAGTACCGCGGCGTCGACGTCGCGTCGCTCCTGGCCCAGGTCGCGGCGGGACGACCGGGCGCGCTCCCTCCGCTAGACCTCGCCGAGGCCGAGGGCGTCGAGGACGCGCCGGAGCCCGACGTACAGCCACCACTCGCGGTGGAAGAAGAGCAGCAGACCCGAGGGCGACGAGGATCAGCCCGCTCGCGACGCGTAGCCAGAACCAGTTGTCGCGCAGGAACCGGAAGCCGCCCATCGCCTGCGCGAACGCGACGCCGACGAGCAGGAACGAGCCGGCGAGTCCGAGCGAGTACGCGGTCAGGAGCACGATCCCCTTCGCCACCGTTCCGGTCGCGCTCGCGAGGACGAGCACGGAGCCGAGCACCGCGCCGACGCAGGGCGCCGCGCACACGGCGAACGCGGCGCCGAGCAGCGCGTTCGATCCGGTACGCGCGCGCGCGACGAGACCCGGAGCGACGAGCCGCTCCGGCCACGGCAGCAGCCCGGCGAATGCGAGCCCGAAGACGACGAGCAGGAAGCCTGCGACCTCGGTCCGCCGCTCCGAGGGAAGCGTCGAGCCGAGCGCCGCCGCACCCGCACCCAACGTGACGAACACCACGGTGAACCCGAGGACGAAGGGCACGCTCCCCGCGAGCACGCGCCGCGGCGTCGGGGTGCCGCCCGCGACGATGGACAGATAGCCGGGGACGAGGGGCAACACGCACGGCGCGGCGACGGAGACGACGCCGGCGAAGAACGCGGCCGCGAGCTGCCCGGTCACTCGAGGAGCGGCAGCTCGTCCTCGGGACGGCGGGTCCACCGCCAGAGGAGGAGCGTCAGCACGGCGCCGCCCGCGAGCAGGCCCGCGATCGGGAGCACCCACGCGAGCAGGTCGAACCCCTTCTGCTCCGGCGCCGCGAGCACGCCCTTGCCGAACTGGGAGACGAGCTGCGCCTTGATCTCGCCCTTCGAGTCGCCGGCGGCGATCCGCTGGCGGATGAACTGCTTCATCCGCAGCGCGACCGGCGCGTTCGACTGGTCGAGCGTCGTGTGGCAGGTCGGGCAGACGAGCTCGCCCTCGAGCTCGGCCTGGGACGGGTGCTGCTCGCTCGCAAGCGCGGCAGGCGCGAGCGCGAGCGCGAGCGCGACGACCGCGAGCGCTCTCAGGAGAGCGCCTTCTGGATCGCGTCGTCCAGCTCGGCCGGCTCCGTGAACTCGCCGACGCGGTGCTCGACGATCTTGCCGTTGCGGTCGACGAAGAACGTCTCCGGCAGGCCGGTCAGCCCCCACGGCTCCCAGAGCTTCGCAGGCCCGTCGTACGCGATCGGGTACGTGAGCTCGTGCTTCTTCACGAAGCTCTTCGCGTCGCCGGTGAAGTCGCGCGTGTCGACGCCGATGAAGACGACGCGCCCCTTGTACCTGCGCCACGCGTTCTCGAGGAGCGGCGCCTCGGAGCGGCACGGACCGCACCACGTCGCCCAGAAGTTGATCACCATCGGCGTGCCGACGTGCTCCGCGACGGCGACGCGCTCGCTGCCCTCGAGGTTCGGCAGGTCGAAGCGCGGCACGGGCTGACCGACGCGCGCGACGGCGCCCTCGTCCGAGGCGATCTTCCAGACGAGCAGGCCGAGCAACCCCAGCACGAGCGCGAGCGCCGCGAGCTGAGCCGCGACCTTGGCCGTGCGTGTCACGCCGAGACGATGAAGACCGTGGTGCCGACGGGCACCTTCTCGAACAGCCACTCCGCGTCGGGGATGCGCATGCGGATGCAACCGTGCGAGACGGAGTAGCCGATCGAGCCGGGCTCAGGCGTTCCGTGGATGCCGACGCCGGGGCTCGAGATGCCCATCCAGCGCGTGCCGAGCGGGTTGCTCGGTCCCGGCGGCACCGGGTCGAGATCCTTCGCCCAGTCCGAGTTCGGCGGATACCACCACGGGTTCTTCCACTTGACGACGACGCGGAAGCGGCCGAGCGGCGTCGGGTACCTGCTCTGGCCCGTCGCGACGCCGAACGTGCGCAGGTAGCGCATCCCGTTGTAGAGGAAGAGCTTGTTCGTCCCGCGGCGGATCACGATCACCGGACCGAAGCTCCTCTGCGTCACCTTCGCGCGCAGCACCTTCGGCCGAAGCGAGATCGGCCCACGCAGCCCGGCGGTCAAGGCGGACGTGATCGCGGCCTCGCCTGCGACGCGGTCGATCTCGCGTCCGTTCTTCTCGGGCGCGATCCACGGCTTGAACTTGCGGAGGAAGAGACGTGCATCGACCGGCTTGCGCGCGAAGCGGTTCGCCACCTCGGCGACGAACTTCCGTACCTCGAGCCTGCGGACCGTCACGGTGAGCGGCACGGTCGTGTTCGGCGGCGCGACGAGCGCTTCTTGCACCGCCCGCTGGACCGACGGCGCCGCGAGCTTCTCGGAGGGCGCCTCGAACATGAACGTGCCGTACGTCAGCACGAGTGGAAGCGCGAACTGCGTCCGGACGTACTCCGTCGCTTGCTCTGGGGTCAGTCCTCCCACGGGCGTCGTCCCGATCGAGACGCCCTCCGGGATCGTCGTCGCCGGCACGGGCTCGTCCGCCGCGCGCGCAGGCGCGCAGACGAGAACGGCGAGTGCTGCGATGACGATGGAGAGGCGTTTCACGAGAGGCTTCGACCGAGGATTCGCGGATCGTCGGTGATGATAGCGTCGGCGCCCCAATCGACCAGCCGCGCGGCCTCGGCTTCGTCGTTCACGGTCCACGCCCAGACGGCGGTCGAGCGCGCGTGGCACGTGCTGATCAGCGCAGGTGTGACGAGCTGGCGGTGGACCACGGCCGCCGACGCCTGCGCTCGGTCGAGCCAGCGACCGACGAGCCGCGGGAGCGCACGCTTCATCGCGCCGAGCCCGGCGGCGAGCAGCGGCGTGAACGTCCTCCGGCCGGAGAGGCCGTAGCGGTCCTCCGGGTACGAGAGCCCGACCCGGAGCGACGGCTCGTGCCGGCGGAGGTCGCGGAGCGCGCTCCAGTCCAGGGAGCTCACGAGCGAGCGCTCGAGCAGGCCATGGTCCCGGAGCGCCGCCGCGATGCGCTCCTCGAGCCCGCGCTCCTTCAGGTCGACGTGAGCGCCGACGCCTGCTCCCGCGAGCAGCTCGAGCGCGTCGTCGAACGTCGCCCGCGTCCTCGGAACCTCGTGACGCGAGTGCGCGAGCACGAGCTCGCCGCTCGCGTCGGCGAGGACGTCGAACTCGATGTACTCGCAGCGCTCCGCGATTCCGGCGCGCAGCGCCTCGAGCGTGTTCTCGGGCGCGATCGCCGCCGCGCCGCGGTGGCCGATCTTGATCGGCGGCCCGTCGCCGCGGAGCACCCTCACGGCGCCGTCGGCAGCTGGTCCTCGTCGAGCCGGCCGCCCTCCGCCGCGTACGTGAGGATCATCCGGTCCGTCACCCACTCGACGGGAGCTCGATCGTCGGTCCACGGGTCGTCGGACGCGTGCAGTGCCGGACCGAGCTGACGCGTCATCAGCCCGACGAGCGGCGCGAGGCGCTTCGGGTACGCAAACGTCGACGGCGGTGCCGTGAAGCCGAGCACGATGTGGTTGAAGCGAAGGGCGGGCCACGACTTGACGATCGGGAACTCGGTCGCGAGCGTCCCCACGAGCCCGCGCTCGAGCCGGTTGTCGCCGGGGATCGTCGCGACGTTGAGCGCGACGATCCCACCGGGAGCGAGGTGCTCGCGCACGAGCCGGAAGAACTCGCGCGTCGCGAGGTAGAACGGCACGTACGGCTGGTGGTACGCGTCGACGACGATCAGGTCGTAGCGCCGGTCGGTCCGGCGGAGGAACGGACGCGCGTCTGCGTCGTGCACGTGCAGGCGCGGGTTGTCGGACATCCCGAGGTAGCGCCGTCCCGCCTCGCTCACGGCAGGGTCGATCTCGACCCCGTCGATCTCCGCGCGCGGCCAGAAGACGCCGAAGGCGCGCGCCACGGTCCCCCCCGCGTTGCCGAGGATCGCGACGCGACGTGGACCGTGAGGCAGATACGCCGGCACCGCGAGGAACGCGTCCCACACGCCGCCCGTCAGCACCGTGTCCGGGCGCCACAGCGAGTGCACCGCGACGCCCTCGTTGAGGTACAGCCGGCGCACGCCGCCGCGCTCGACCACCTGCACGAACTGATACGGGGACTCGACCTCGAAGAGCACGTCGCCGTTCCCGCTCTTGATCGCTCCCGGCGGTACCGCGAGCAGCCCCGCGATCGCGACGGTCGCGACGAGCCAGCGCCGCCCGAGCAGGGTGGCCGCGGCGGCAGCGAGGAGCACCGACGACACGAGAAGCGTGCGCTGCGTCCCGATCAGCGGGATCGTCACGAGCGCAGGGAGGAACGTCCCGAGCAGCGAGCCGAGCGTCGAGAGCGCGTAGAGCCTCCCCGCGACCTGTCCCGCGGTCTTGACGTCGTCGATCGCGAGGCGGATCGCGAACGGGGCGACCATCCCGAGCACGACCACCGGCGGCGCGAAGAGGAGCAGCGTGGCGAAGAAGGACCCGATCACCGCGCCCGCCGAGACCTCGTCGAGCCCCTTCGCCGCGACGTCGAGGATCGGCCGCGAGACGAACGGGATCAGCGCGACGAGCAGCGACGCGAGGAACACGAGCCCGCCGAGGACGCGCGGCGACGGATTCCGGTCCGCGACCTTCCCGCCGAGCCAGTAGCCGAGGCTGAGCGAAGCGAGCGTGAGCCCGATGATGTTCGACCAGACGATCGTCGACGAGCCGTAGTACGGCGCGAGCAGCCGCGACGCGCAGATCTCCGTGGCCAGCGTCCCGACGCCCGCCAGGAAGACGAGCACGTACAACGAGCGCCGGTCGGTCATGGCCTGCGCTTCAGGACGACGACGGCGCAGTCGTCGAACAGCTCGCCGCCGGTGAAGTTGCGCGCCGACTGGATCACCGACGCCGCGATGTCCTCCGCACGAATCGCGTGCCGTCGCGAGAGCAGCGCGTCGAGCCGCGGGACGCCGTAGAGCTCGTCGCCGCGGCGCGCCTCGATCACCCCGTCGGTGTAGAGGACGACGGAGCCGCCCGGCTCGAGCTCCACGCGCACCTCCTCGTACGTCATGCCCTCGTCGACTCCGAGCGCGAGCCCGCGCGCCTCGACGCCGGAGACCGTGCCGTCGGCTCCGACGAGCCGCGGCGGCGGATGTCCCGCGGACGCGACGGCGACCTCGCCGCGACCGGGCTCGATGAGCAGGTAGAGCATCGTGATGAACTTCCCCGCGGCGATCTCGCCGACGACGACGTCGTTCGCATAGGCGAGGAAGTCGGCGGGCAGCGGATGCTCGCGCACGAGCGATCGGAAGACGAACTTCGCCATCGCCATGTCGGCCGCCGCGTCGACGCCGTGCCCCGTGACGTCGCCGAGCACCACCGCGAGCCGGCCGTCCTCGAGCGCGAAGTAGTCGTACAGGTCGCCGCCGAGCTCGAGGTGCGCCGAGGCGGCGTACACCTCGCCGATGTCGAGCCCCGGGACGTCGGGCCGAACGTGCGGGAGCAGCGAACGGCGCATCGAGTCCGCGAAGTCCTTCTGCTGCTGGTAGAGACGCGCGTTGTCGATCGCGAGCGCGGCCTGGCCGCTGATCGAGAGCGCCGACTCGATCGTCTCGCGGTCGACCGGCCGGTCGGGGCCGAGCGAGAGCAGCGTGAGCGAGCCGAGCACCTCGGCCGGAGTCGCGATCGGGACGATCGCGGCGGTCGAGCCCTTCTCGAGGAACGGCACGAGCAGCGCGTGCGAGCCGCCGAGCGCCTGCGCCGTCTCGGCGTCGAGCACGATCGGCCCGCCACCCTGGAACAGCCGGCGGATCGCGTCCACCGCGAGCGGCTGTGGTCGGAAGAGGATCGAGCGAATGGGCGCGAGCAGCCGGTCCTCGGCGACGTGCAGGGCGAGCGGGAGCAGCTGCTCGCGGCGCGCGTCCGGCATCCGAAGCACGGCCGCGTCGACGTCGAGCAGCTCGACCATCGTGCGAGCGACCGCGTCCAGCGTCACGTCGAGGCGCAGGCTCTCCGAGAACGCCTTCGAGATCTCGTACTGCGCGCCGAGCTGGCGCGCGGAGGCACGCTCCGCCCCGAGCGCCGCCTCGAGCTCCGCGCCGAGCCGCGTCGCCCGCTCGTGCAGCCTCGCGTTCTGGACCGAGACCGCGAGCTGTCCGGCGAGCGCGCCGAGCAGCTCCGACTCGTTCGTCGTGAGCGGGCGGCCTCGATCGGGATAGACCCCGAGCAGGCCGATCGTGTCGTCGCCCACGACGAGCGGCAGCGCGATCGCCGCCTCGATGCCCGCCTCCGCGAGCGCGTCGGCGACGGGAGCGAGGCCGCGGTCGATCGACACGTCGTCGACCGAGACGAAGCCGCGCGCCCGGAAGGGGCCCGTCGAGAGCGTCAGCAGCTCCTCGGCGACCCGCACGTGCGGCCCGGCGAGCCCGCGCTCCGCGGCGGCCGCAAGCTTGCCGTCCTCGAGGAGGTAGACCGCGAGCCGGGTCACTCCGACGAGCTCGGAGACGCGCTCGACGGCGGTGTGGAGCGCGTGCGAGAGCGAGAGCTCGCGGTTCGCCTGCGCGACGACCGCGAGCAACGCGCGCGTCTGCTCGAGCTCGGAGCCGAGAACCCTGGCGCGCTCGGCGGCACGGAGCGGCTGCGCCGCACGCACGGCGAACTGCCCGAGCAGGCCGACGAGGTGGGAGGCCGGCGTGACGCCGGGAGGAAAGACGAGCTGGAAGAGACCGAAGGCCGGCTCGCCGAGGCTGTTCGTGACCGAGACCCTGCCCTCCGTTTCGGCGACCCCCGTCTCGGGCGCCTCGAGCAGGTCGTCCGCACGCCCCACCGCAGGCCCGCGCTCGGCCTCGCCGTCGCCCGTCAGCCACCAGAGGACGGCACCCTCGGCGCCGGTCAGCTCGAGCCCGAGCCGCAGCACGCGGCTCTCGGCGTGGCCGGCATCCGCGCCGGCCGCGAGCGCGTCCCCGGCCGCTCGGAGGACATCGTCGCGTGCGTCCAGCTGCTGCTTCGTCGAGCTTGCGTATGCCCGGATCGCCAGCGCGACCTGGGCGGCCGCGAACCTCGCCGCCGCGACTGCGCCGTCGTCGAACGCGACGCCGTGCAGGAGCTCGAGGCTCCCGAGCACCTCGTCGCCGACGACGACCGGCAGCACGAACGCCGCCTCGATGCCGAGCTCGTGCGCGAGCTCGGCGAGCGCGCGCGGGGCGTCTTCGAGCCCGCTCTCGTCGCGGGGCAGCTCGCCGAGCGGCACCCGCGTCCCCTCGAGCTGAACGGCGAGCGCCGCCGAGGACGCCGCGACGGCCCGTACCTCCAGGTCGCCGCGCTCGGCGTCGGCCACCCGAACGAGCACGACCTCCGCGCCGGTCAGCGCCGCTGCCGCCTCGACCGCGCCCTGGAGCACCTCGGTCAGGCGGCCGCCGCGCGCGGCGGCCCGACCGGCGTCCGCGAGCGCGTCGAGCGCTCGGGGATCGAGCGCGGCCCGCTCTCTCCGATCAGGCTGAACCGCCATTCCCGGCTCGCCATGAGTATGCCTCGGCGGACCGCCGTCTAGACTCCCGCCCTATGGCCCAGCCGGCGCGGAGGCAGAGGCGCCAGCGGCAGGCTTCCCCCGTCGATCGCTCGGCGGTGGCGCGCGCCTACCGTCTGGAGCGTGCAAAGCGGTACGCGCGCGAGCGGCGCGACCAGGAACGGCGACTCGCGCGCTTGCGGTTCTGGCTCGTGGTCGTCCTGCTCACGAGCGCGGTGCTCTTCCTCACGCTGACGGTCTGGAACGAGATCGAGCGGCTGTTCGGTTTGTGATCGAGGAGGGCTTGGCGGAACCTGCCTCGTTGCCGGGGCGCGATGGGTGGTGCGAGGCAAGGACGCAGGGAGCGTTCGTATCCACTGGATACGGGCGCGACCGAGGACGCCGCATCGCGCCGCCCAGCGCGGCCCGGCGGCACAGTGCCGGTTTCGCCAAGCCCTCCTGCTACGCGCGCTCGATCGCCCGTGAGAACGGGCTCCAGGCCGACTGCTCCCACGCCTTGCCGGCGCACATCGGGCACTGCGGCAGCACCGTGAAGACGGTCACGCCGTAGCCGCAATCCGAGCAGTGGAACTCACCCTTTGCACGCTGGCCGCTGGCGAGAAACTCGACGTACCCGTCGAGCGGCCGTTCGGCAGACCCCTTGCCGACCTGGTTCATCAGGACCCCCTGCGGTGGTGGAGAAGTGACTTTACCGCGGTGGTCCTCGATACTCCACCGCGTGCAGACACCTGAGTCGTATCCCACGCCCGAGCCCGTCAATCCCCCGCGCCGCCGCATGATCCGGCCGGGGCCCCTCACCCGAACCGGGGGAGGCTACTGGCTCCTCGGCGAGCGGCTGGCCCGCTGGGCGGGCCTCGTCCTCGCCCTCTCGGCCTT
Organism: uncultured Actinomycetes bacterium; assembly: GCA_963737405.1. Taxonomy (GTDB): domain Bacteria; phylum Actinomycetota; class Thermoleophilia; order Gaiellales; family Gaiellaceae; genus JACCTU01. Next base: position 83,308 of record CAVTSL010000004.1, on the reverse strand, counting down.
CATGGCCTGGTACTCCGGCTCCGACGACGGCCCGACGATCGCGGTGATCGGCTGGCACGTCGGCCTGATCGGGAAGCTCGTCTTCTTCCTCGGCCTCGCCGTGCTCGCCCTCTGGGCGCTCCGCGAAGCCGGGTACGAGCTCCCGGCGGCGATCCCCGAGAGCCTGATCCTGATCGCGCTCGGCGCGCTCGCGACGACGCTCGTCCTGATCCGCATCATCTCGGTCCCCGACGAGTTCTTCCCCTTCACGGGGCGCGGGATCGGGATCTGGATCAGCCTGCTGGCCGCGATCGGCGTGATCGTTGCAGGGCTTCTCGAAGCAACAGAAGAGCTTTAGCGACGAGCAGGCCGAAGATCGCCCCGGCGACGACGTCGAGCGGGTAGTGCACGCCCACGTAGATCCGTGAGAACCCGATCAGCGCGGCGAGGACGAAGACGGGGACGGTCAGCCGCGGCGCCAGGCTCGAGATGACGAGCGCGCACGCGAAGCTCGTCGACGTGTGGCCGGAGGGAAACGACGACGTCGTCGGCACCTCCATCAGCGGCTCCGGGTCGAGGATGACCGTCGGCGGGCGGTCGCGCTGCACCGCGTACTTCACGACGGTGTTCAGCAGGCTCATCGTCAACGCCGTCGCGGCGACGAGCACGAAGACCTGCGGGCGTCGCCACAGGATCGCGAGGACGGCCGCGATCACGAGCCAGATGACCCCGCGCGTGCCGGCGATCGAGAGGCCGACGAAGATCGGGTCGAGCCAGCCTTCCCGGTGTTCGACGACCCAGCGGTCGAGGCTCTGGTCGAGGCCGATCAGACCGGACGCGCGCCGAGGATCTGCTTCGCGCGGTCGATCAGCTGCTGCGGGTCGAACGGCTTGCCGATGAAGCCGCTCGCGCCGCGCTCGGCGGCCTCACCCGCGGCGTCCTCGACCTTCCCGCTGAACATGACGACCGGGATCGCGCCGCCGTGCTGCTCCTGCACGCGCCGCAGCATCTCCCAGCCGTCCATCTGCGGCATCATCACGTCGAGCAGGATCAGGTCGGGCGCCTCCTCCTCGAGCGCCGCGAGACCCTCGGTCGCGCTCGCCGCCTCGCGCACGTCGAAGCCTTCGAGCTCGAGGCTCGCGCGGACGAACGTGCGCGTCCCCGCGTCGTCGTCGACGATCAGGATGGTCGGGCCCGCCCGTTCACGACCGCCCGGCCCGGACCGCTCGAGGAAGAGGTCGAGATCGGAGCGCCGGTACCGGCGGTGCCCTCCCGGCGTGTAGAACGCGGGCACGCGGCCCTGGTCGGACCACTTGCGGATCGTGCTCTGGGCGACCCCGAGGTACTTCGCCGCCTGGCCGAGCGTGAGCCAGTCCGGCTCGCTTCCGGCAGCTCTCCGGGGTTCCGGCTGATCGCGAAACGTCATGGGCCGGGAATCTACCCAAACCTAGCGGTTCTTAACACGGCCTACCGCGGTCGACGCGTCGACGCGTGACGATCCGCAAAGTCCGGTCGAAGGTCGTCGTGCCCGGATCGGGCCCGTTGTCGAGCGCCGCGCCGACGGCGATGCCGATCACGAACGCCGCCAGGACGACGAGCACGCGGACCGCGGTGCCGCCCCGGGTCGAACGGCGCCGGCGCGCCCGGCTCACGGCTCGTAGTCCCTCGCGCCGCGCGAATACGCATGAAAGGCCGCGTCCTGCACGGTCGCGAGTGAGCGAGGCCACCCGGGAAACGGCGTACGGTCGGCGACCGCGGGGCGCGTCCAGTCGTCCGCGTGGGCGTATGCGAGCGAAAGCTCTTCGAGCGAGAAGGTCTGGCCGACGCGCTTCCGCAGCTCGTCGATCACGACCTCGAACGCGTCGAGGAGGCGCGGCTCGACCTTCGACTCGTCGTCGAAGCGCCGGCTGCCTTCCTCCCACTGGCGCCGTGCCAGCTGCACCTCGACGGTCGGCATGGGCGCCCGATGTTAGATCGTCGTGCAGCAGCCGTCGGTCGGCCAGAGCGGCTCGGCCTCAGCGACGATCCGGTCGCCGAGCTCGTAGCCGGGACGGGCGAGCGCGAACGCCGCGTGCGCGTGCAGGCACTTGAGGCTCCCCGTGCGCGTCGCGCCGCCGATCCCGCCGGGGAGCTCGGGCCGGATCCGCCGCTGCTCGTCGTGCGCCGCGTCGACGCTCGCGCCGAGCTCGGCGTCCTCCGCTGCTGTGCGTGTCCAGCGCTCGACGCCTCCCTCCGCCTCGATGCGCGAGATGCGCGCCGCGAGGTGCCGGCACGTGATCCAGAACGTCGTCGGGAAGGGCTCGCCGTTCTCGTCGAAGGCGTCCTGCTCCGTGATCGCGGGGCGACCCCACGGGCAGCGGACGACGACGCCGCGAAACGCGCGCGGAGCGCGACCGAGCTGGTGCGCGACGATCTCCCTATCGTCCACTCGGGGCGATCGTAGCCCCGGCCCGCTTGGCCGCCCGCCACGCGGGGATCCCCTTGACGATGAACAGCCGCTCGCCGGGCTTGACGTAGCCGAGCCGGCGCCCCTCGCGCGCGACCGCGGCGCGGCTCTCGACGTAGCGCAGCCGGCGCTCGAGCGCGGCGTGGCGCCGCGCGAGCGCGTCGACCTGCGCCTGCCGCGACGCGACTGCGTCGCTCCGGTCCAGGTAGGCCTGGACCGGCCGGTAGTAGAGGAGCCCCACGAGCACGAGCGCGCCGACCGCCAGCCAGCGGAGGGCGAGGCTCGCGCGCGGTGGCCGCTTCCGCGTTCGCTTCGCCATCGCCGCAACCCATTCGCGCGGCGCGCCGCGTCGTCCTTCTAAGCGACCTCGACCTTGATCACGTTCGTGGAGCCCGGGATGTTCACCGCGGTGCCGGCCGTGATCACGACCCGGTCGCCCTCGACGACGAGCCCACTGTCGCGGACGGCGTCCAGCGAGACGTCCCAGAGATCCTCGACGCTCGCGGACTCCTTGATCCCCCACGGCGTGACGCCCCACTCGAGCGCCATGTGCTGGAGCGCGTACTGGTGGTGGCTGAGCCCGAGGATCGGGCGGCGCGGTCTGAGCCGCGCGACGACGGACGCAGTGCGGCCGGTGTAGGTCGGGACGACGATCGCCCGCGCGCCGAGCGCCTCGGCGAGGTCGCAGGCGGCATTCGACATCGCCTCGCCGATCGTCGGCTGCTCGCCGACCTCGGGCAGCTGGTGGCGGTAGCCGAGGCTCGGCTCGACGGCCCGCGCGATCCTGTCCATGTACGAGACCGCCTCGACCGCGTACTCGCCCATCGCGGTCTCGCCCGAGAGCATCACCGCGGACGTCCCGTCGAGCACGGCGTTGGCGACGTCGCTCGCCTCCGCGCGCGTCGGCTCCGGCTGGTGGAGCATCGACTCGAGCATCTGCGTCGCCGTGATCACCGGCTTCCCCCGGTCGAGCGCGCGCTGGATGATCCGCTTCTGCAGCAGCGGCACCGAGGCCGGTCCGATCTCGACCCCGAGGTCGCCGCGGGCGACCATCACCGCGTCGGACTCGTAGAGGATCTCGTCGAGCGCGTCGATCGCCTCCGACTTCTCGATCTTCGCGATCACGTGCGCGTGCGAGTCGCGCTGCGCGATGAGCGCCTTCAGGTCGCGGACGTCTGCGGCCGAGCGCACGAACGAGAGCGCGACGAAGTCGACGCCGAGGTCGAGCGCGAACTCGAGGTCGTCCGTGTCCTTCCGCGTCAGCGCGGGGATCGGGATCGGGACACCGGGGAGGTTGACGCCCTTGTGCGCGGTGATGTCGCCGCCGACGACGACGGTGCAGGACGCGCGGCCCTGGCGGACGTCGCGGACGAGCAGGCGAACGTGTCCGTCGTCGATCAGCACCTCGTGGCCGGGCCGGAGCACCTCGCCGATCACGGCGGGGCTCACCGGCAGCGCGCCGTCGTCGGCCTGCTTGCCGCCGGCGACGACGATCTCCTGGCCGCGGGCGAGCGAGACGGTGCCTTCGATGTCGCCGATCCGGAGCTTCGGTCCCTGCAGGTCGGCGATCAGCGCGAGCGGCCGGCGCACCTCCTCCTGCACCTCGCGCACGAGCCGCGCCCACTCTGCGTGGTGCTCGCGCGTGCCGTGCGAGAAGTTGAGCCGGGCGCCGTCCATGCCGGCGTTGACGAGCGCCTCGATCTTTTCCTTCGTCCCCGAAGCGGGGCCGATCGTCGCGACGATCTTGGTGCGACGAGGCTCCGGGACGGACATGGGTCCAAGCGTAGCGGCGGTGTCAGCCGCCTTCGGCGCGCGGGAAGGCGTCCCACCCCGGATAGACCGCGCGGTCGCCGAGCTCCTCCTCGATGCGGAGGAGCTGGTTGTACTTCGCGACGCGGTCCGAGCGCGCCGGCGCGCCGGTCTTGATCTGCCCCGTGCCGAGCGCGACGGCGAGGTCGGCGATCGTCGTGTCCTCCGTCTCGCCCGAGCGGTGCGACATCACCGCGCTGTAGCCGTTCTCGTGCGCGAGCCGGACCGCCTCGATCGTCTCGGTCAGCGTCCCGATCTGGTTGACCTTGACGAGAATCGAGTTCGCGACGCCGCGCTCGATCCCCTGCCGCAGCCGGTCGGGGTTCGTCACGAAGAGGTCGTCGCCGACGAGCTGCACGCGGTCTCCGAGCGCTCCGGTCAGCGCCGACCAGGCGTCCCAGTCGTCCTCGGCGGCGCCGTCCTCGATCGAGACGATCGGGAAGCGGTCGGCGAGCTCCGACCAGAAGCCGGCGAGCTCGTCCGAGCGCTTCTCGCGCCCCTCGAAGCGGTAGACGCCGTCGCCGAAGACCTCGCTCATCGCCGGGTCGAGGGCGATCGCGATCCGGTCGCGGTGGCCTGCACGCTCAGCCGCCTCGAGCACCGCCTCGATCGCCGCCTCGCTCGAGGGAAGGTCGGGCGCGAAGCCGCCCTCGTCGCCGAGCCCGGTGTCGAGCCCTCGCTCGCCGAGGAGCTTCTTCAGCGCGTGGTAGACCTCGTCGCCGATCCGGAGCGCCTCGCGGAACGAGTCTGCGCCGAGCGGGACGACCATGAACTCCTGGAGGTCGATGGAGTTCTCGGCGTGCGCGCCGCCGTTGATGACGTTCATCATCGGGACGGGGAGCGTGCGCGCCTCGTCGCCGCCGAGCGAGCGGAAGAGCGAGACGCCCTGCTCGGCCGCGGCGGCCTTCGCCACTGCGAGCGAGACGCCGAGGATCGCGTTCGCGCCGAGCCGGCCTTTGTTCGGCGTCCCGTCGAGCTCGACGAGCAGCGCGTCGAGCGCGCCCTGGTCGTCCGCGTCGCGGCCGACGACCGCCTCGGCGAGCTCACCGTTCACGTTGGCGACCGCGTTCGCGACCGCCTTCCCGCCGTACTCGGCGCCGCCGTCGCGGAGCTCGACCGCCTCGTGCACGCCCGTCGACGCGCCGGAGGGAACAGCGGCCCGTCCGAGCGCGCCGGTCTCGAGCTGGACGTCGACCTCGACCGTTGGGTTCCCCCGCGAGTCGAGGACCTGCCTGCCGTGCACCCGCGCGATCGCTGCCATCGCGAGGAAGGATCGCAGGAGGCGGCGATACCCTGCGCCGATGGACGAGCTTGCCCGCCGCCACTACCAGGGCGGAATCGAGTTTGGACGGCTCGTCGACGAGACCGGGCAGCCGCAGCTCGAGCTGGTTCGCACGCTCGAACTGCTCGAGCGGTTCCTGCCGCCTGCACCGGCCGACGTGCTCGACGTCGGTGGAGGCCCGGGCGTCTACGCTGCCGCGCTCACCGATCGGGGCTACCGCGTTCGACTCGTCGACGCGCTGGCGGAGCACGTCGAGCACGCCCGGCGCGACGGCCGGTTCGAGGCTGACGTCGGCGACGCGCGACAGCTCGACGCGGCCGACGAACGGTATGACGCGGTTCTCCTCATGGGGCCGCTCTACCACCTCACCGATCGCCGCGATCGGATCGCCGCGCTCCGCGAGGCGCGGCGAGTGCTTCGCCGCGCCGGTGTGCTCTTCGCCGTCGCGATCTCGCGCTACGCGTCGCTCTTCGACGGCCTCCGCTTCGGGCGCCACGACGATCCCGCCTTCGCGGCGGTCGTGGAACGTGACCTCGGCGACGGGCAGCACCGCAACGAGGAGAACGTCAGCGGCTGGTTCACAACTGCGTTCTTCCACCATCCCGACGAGCTCGAGGCCGAGATTCGCGAAGCCGGCCTCGAACTGGAGTCCGTGATCGGAATCGAGGGTCCAGGCGCCTGGTTCCCCGCGCCGGCCGACGTGCAGCTGTGGGCGGCGCGTGTCACTGAGAGCGACCTCACGATGAGAGCCGTCAGCCCGCACGTGGTCGCGGTGGCGCGACGCCCCTAGCTCCCGGACTCCTTCGCGCGATCGAAGTAGCGGTCCTGCTCCTCCACGGGAAGCTCTGTCCAACGCTCACCTGCCGCGTCGGCGAGGCGCTCCGCTTCCTCGACCCGCTCGACGAAGCGCTGCGACGCGCGCCGGAGCTCGAGCTCGGGGTCGACGTTCAGGCGGCGCGCGACGTTGACCGCCGCGAAGAGCACGTCGCCGAGCTCGGCGGCCTGCCGCGGATCGGGAGGCGTCTCCGGCGCGGGGTCCTCCCGGAGCTCGGCGCGAAGCTCGCGCAGCTCGTCGTCGAGGTCGGAGAGCGCGCCTGCGGCGTCCGGATACTCGAACCCGACCGCGGCCGCGCGGCGTTGCACCTTCCGCGCGTAGAGCAGCGCCGGCAGGTTGTCCGGCACGTGGTGGAAGACGCCCTCGCGCCCTTCCTCCTCGCGCTTGATCCGCTCCCAGTTCTCCCGCACGCGTCCCGCGGTCCGGGCCTCGACGTCGCCGAAGACGTGCGGGTGGCGCTGCACGAGCTTTGCGTGGACGGCCCGAGCGACGTCCTCGAGGTCGCCCCGTCCCTGCTCGGAGAGGAGCAGCGCGAGGAAGTAGACCTGGAAGAGCAGGTCGCCGAGCTCGTCGAGAAGCTTCTCGTCGTCGCCGCCGAGCGCGGCGTCCGCGACCTCGTAGGCCTCCTCGACGGTGTGCGGGACGATCGTCGCCGCGGTCTGCTCGCGGTCCCAGGGACAGTCGCGCCGGAGGCGCTCCGTCAGACGCTGCAGGTCGAGCAGCGCCTCGCCGAGGCTCAATTCGAGGAGGTGGTACCCGTCGTCGCCGGCGGCGCGTAGCCGACCTGGTACGAGACGTTGTCCTTGAACTCGTTGTTCGTGTCCTTCGACCAGTCAGAGATCGCCTTCTGGCGCTTCTCCTGCAGCAGCTGCTGGCGGATCTGCTCCTTCACGTCCTTCAAGGGGGTCTGCGAGGGCGGCTTGACGTCGCCGAGCGCCTCGATCAGGTGCCAGCCGTACTGCGTCTTGACCGGCTCGGAGAGCTGGCCCTTCTTCAGCTCGAAGGCGACCTTGTCGAACTGCGGGACGGTCTCGCCCTTGCGGACCGTGAGCTTGCCGCCGTTCTGCTTCGAGCCGGGGTCGGTCGAGTACTTCTTCGCGAGCGCGGCGAAGCTTCCGCCCGACGCGAGCTGCGAGTGGATGGAGTCCGCGAGCGCCTTCTTCGCGACGAGGATGTGGCGCACGTCGCGCGAGGAGGCGACCTTGTAGTCCTTCTTGTGCTTGTCGTAGTAGGCGCTGATGTCGGCGTCCGAGACCTTCGTGCCCTCGGTCACCTTCTCGTAGATCTTCTCGGAGATCAGCTGGTTCTCGATCTCGCGGCGCACCTGCTCCTCGGTCAGCCCCTGCTGCTTCAGGTTCGCGAGGTACTTGCGGTCGTCACCGTTGAAGTACTGCTGCTTGACCTGCTTCAGGCGCTCGTCGATCTCCTTGTCCTCGACCTTGACATCGAGATCGTCGGCCTTCTGGCGGTACTTCTCCTGCTGGACGAGGTACTGCACCGCCTGGTTCTGGAGCGTCCGGTACTCCGGCGTCCCCGCCTTCGGGAACGCGCGCTTGTTCTGCTCGTACGACGTCTTCGCGCGGGCCATCAGCGCGTCGAAGTCGGACTTCGGGATCTCCGACCCGTCGACGACCGCAACGGCGTTGTCCGGGACGTTCTCGTCGCCGCCGCCGCACCCGGCGAGGCCGAGCCCGAGCAGCGCGAGGACGAAGATGAGAGAGATCTTTCGCACAGGGAGATTCGGGCGCCTCAGACCGCTTGGCGCGCGTCCACGATAGCATCGACCAGCCGCGTTGCTCCGGCGAATTCATCTGTTCTCAACGTGACCTCGCGGTTCCCGGTGCTGTAGACGGCGGCCGCGACCCGGTTGCGCAGATCGCGGAGCTCGCCCGAGCCGAGGACGAGGTGCCCGATCGCCGCGCGGCCTCCCCGGTACACGAGGTACTCCGCGCCGATGCGGGCGAGCTTGAGCTTCGCGTCCTGGATCGCGAACAGGTTCTCGACCGGCTCGGGCACGGGCCCGTACCGGTCCTCGGTCGCGGCGTGGAGCTCGCGGAGCTCGTCGTCGGTCTCCGTCAGCGCGAGCCTTCTGTGCAGGTCGATCTTCAGCGCCTCCGAGCCGATGTACGTCGCCGGGACGTAGGCGTCGACCCGCGCGTCGACGCGCACCGGGCGCGCCGCGGTCCGGCGCTGGCCGGACAGCTCGGCGACCGCCTCGTGGAGCAGCTCCACGTAGAGCTCGAAGCCGACCGCTGCGACGTGGCCCGACTGCTCCGCGCCCAGGAGGTCGCCCGCGCCGCGGATCTCGAGGTCGCGCATCGCGATCGCGAAGCCGGCGCCGAGCTCCGTGTGGTCGGCTAGCGTCGAGAGCCGGGCGCGCGCCTCCGGCGTCAGCTCGTGCGCGTCGGGATAGAGGAGGTACGCGTACGCGGTCTGGTCGGAGCGGCCGACGCGGCCGCGGATCTGGTACAGCTGCGAGAGGCCGAGGGTGTCCGAGCGCTCGACGACGAGCGTGTTCGCCTGTGGGATGTCGAGGCCGGACTCGATGATCGTCGTCGAGACGAGCACGTCCGCGTCCCCGCGGAGGAACGAGTGCATCTTCTCCTCGAGCTCGCGCTCGCGCATCTGCCCGTGCGCGACGAGGAAGCGGAGCTTCGGCGAGAGCTGCTGCAGCTTCGTCGCGGCCTCCTCGATCGTCTCGACGCGGTTGTGGAGGTAGAAGGCCTGGCCCTCCCGGTCGACCTCGCGCTCGAGCGCGGTCTTGATCAGCTCCTCGTCGTACTCGCCGACGTGGGTGCGGATCGGGCGCCGTCCCTCGGGCGGCGTCTCGATGATCGAGATGTCGCGGAGGCCGGAGAGCGACATGTGGAGCGTGCGGGGGATCGGCGTCGCCGAGAGCGCGAGCACGTCGACCTCGAGCCGCAGCTGCCGGAGCAGCTCCTTCTGCGCGACGCCGAAGCGCTGCTCCTCGTCGACGATCACGAGGCCGAGGTCCTTCGGGATCACGTCGCGCGAGAGCACGCGGTGGGTGCCGATCAGGACGTCGACCTTGCCGTCACCGAAGTCCTTGAGGATCCGCTTCGTGTCGGCGGCGGTGCGGAAGCGCGAGACCATCTCGACGCGGACCGGGAAGTCGCGGTAGCGCGCGCGGAACGTGTTCCAGTGCTGCTCGGCGAGGATCGTCGTCGGCGCGAGCATCAGTGTCTGCTTGCCGTTGACCGCGACGGCGAACGCCGCGCGGATCGCGACCTCCGTCTTGCCGAAGCCGACGTCGCCGCACACGAGCCGGTCCATCGGATGCGGCGCCTCGAGGTCCTCCTTCACGGCCTCGATCGCGCGCTGCTGGTCCTCGGTCTCGCGGTACGGGAACTCCGCCTCGAGGCGCTCGAGCCAGTCGTTGCTCAGCGAGTACGCGACGCCTACCGCCTGCTCGCGCTCGGCGTAGAGGCGGAGCAGGTCGCCGGCCAATTCGCGAACACCTTCACGTGCCCGGGCCTTCAGGCGGTCCCAGGCCTTCCCGCCGAGCTTCGAGAGCCCGGGCGCCGTCGCGTCGGCGCCGATGTAGCGCGAGACCTTGCCGATCTGCTCGTGCGGGACGTAGAGCCGGTCGTCGCCGCGGAACGCGAGGAAGAGGTAGTCGCGCGTGACGCTCGCGACCGTCTTCGTCTCGAAGCCGAGGAGCTTCCCGACGCCGTGGTCCTCGTGGACGACGTAGTCGCCCGTGCGGAGGTCGGCGAACGACTGGAGCGCGCGGCCCATCCGTTCCGCCGCGCGCGGCGCGCGCTTGCGGAAGATCTGCGTGTCGGGCAGCAGGACGAGGCCGAGGTCGCGCCAGACGAAGCCGCGCCGCGCCGGCGCGACGGCGAAGACGAGCTCGGGCTCCTTCGGGAGCGGCTCGCCTTCCTCGAGCACGCGCGCGTCGACGCGCCGCAGCATGCTCTGCGTGCGAAGCGCCTCGCCGCGGTGCGCGAACGCGATCACGACGCGGTTGCCGGCGGCGACGAGGCCCGACAGTTCTTTCTCCGCCTCGGCGAGCCCGCGCGCCGCGATCGCCGGCTTCTGCGCCTCGAACGCGTACGGCTGCGCCGACGGGAGCGGGTCGAGCTCGGTCGCGCCCTCGAGGTCGAAGTCGTCGCGGCCGAACTCCTCGAGCCAGACGCGCCGCACCTCGACGGGCTCCCAGACGAGGTCGGGCGCGCCTTCGAGGACGGGGACGAGGTCGCCCGGGACCGCCGGGGCCGCCCCTTCCTCCTCTTCGAGAAGGAAAGTGCGCGCGTCGCCCCGCCGCTCGGCTGCCGGGTAGACGAGCGAGTCGTCGACCGGGTGGAGCGCGCGCTGGGTGAACGGCGAGAAGGCGCGGACCTGCTCGATCTCGTCGCCGAAGAGCTCGATCCGGAGCGGCTCACGGCCCGTCGTCGGGAAGACGTCGACGAGGCCGCCGCGGACCGCGAACTGGCCGCGGTCCTCGACACGGTCGACGCGCTCGTAGCCGGCAAGGGCGAGCTCCTCCGCGAGCCCGTCGACGCCGGGCGAGTCGCCGACGACGATCCGCATCGGCTCGGGCCGCTCGTCGCGCGGCGGAATCGGCTCCGCGACCGCGGAAGCCGACGCGCAGACGAGCCCGCCCGCGGCGAGGACGTCGAGGGCGCGCGCCCGCTCGCCGACGAGGTGCGGCGGCGGAGTGAGCCCGGACTCCCAGCGAACGCCCCGGCTCGGGAGGTAGGCCACGCGTTCAGGCCCGAGGAACCACGCCGTCGCCTCGGCGAGGTCGCGGGCGTCGGCGTCCTCGGGCAGCAGCACGACGAGCCCGCGCCCGACCTCCTCGTAGAGCGCGGACGCGACGACCGGGAGCGCCGACTCCGACACGCGGGCGCGCGACGGCAGCGCCTGCGCGAGCTCGCGCAAACGATCGGTCTCCGCCACCTCGCGCACGAGCGGGTGGAGGATCGGCAGCTGCAGCGTCGGACGGTCCATGACGAACGACGGGACACGCGTCCCGCCGCCTCCATCGTAGCTTCGCCCTATGGGCCGAGGTACGCGCGCGCCTGGAGCGTGAAGAGCTCCGCGTAGCGGCCGCCCGCCGCCATCAGCTCGTCGTGCGAGCCCTGCTCGACGACCTTCCCCTGGTCGAGCACGTAGATGCGGTCGGCCGACCGGACGCTCGAGAAGCGGTGCGAGATGAGCAGGACCGAACGGCCTTCGAGAAGCTCTCCGAGCCGTTCGAAGAGTCGGCTCTCGGCGCGCGCGTCGAGCGCCGCCGTCGGCTCGTCGAGGATCACGAGCGGCGCGTCGCGGAAGAACGCCCGCGCGAGCGCGACCCGCTGCCACTGTCCGATCGAGAGGTCGTAGCCGCCGGAGAACTCGCGGCCGAGCATCGTCTCGTAGCCGTCCGGCAGCCGGGACAGGAACTCGTCGGCGTCGGCGCGCGCGGCCGCCGTCGTCACCCCGTCGAGGTCGTCGATCCGCTCGTGACGTCCCATGCCGACGTTCTCGCGCGCGGGCAGCAGGTAGCGCTCGAAGTCCTGGAAGATCACGGCGATCGAGGCGCGGAGCTGGTCGCGGTCGACGTCGGCGACGTCGACGTCGTCCCAGAGCACCCGCCCTCCCTGCGGTTGGTAGAGGCCGGCGACGATCTTCGCGAGCGTCGTCTTGCCGGAGCCGTTCTCGCCGACGAGCGCGACGACCTCGCCGGCCCCGATCTCGAGCGAGACGCCGTCGACCGCGGGCCGGTTCGAGTCCGGGTACGTGAACGAGACGTCCTCGGCCACGAGCTGCGCGAACGCGCGCGGAGCGGTCCGGTCGCTCGTCGCCTCGGGCTCGAGCGCGAGGAAGGTCGAGTAGTCGCGAACGAAGACGACCGACTCGTAGAGCGACGCCGCGCTCATGTGGATGCCTCTGAGCTGCCCGCCGAGCTGGTAGAGGCCGAAGACCGCGGCGCCCGTGGTCGCGAGATCCATCCTGCCGTCGACGTACAGGAACGCGAGCGCGAATACGGTGGCAGCGGTCACCGCGGTCGCGCTGAGCGATCCGAGCAGCGAGCGCCGCATGCGCCGCCTCGCGAGCGAGCGCAGCTCGACGATCCGCTCGTCGTACAGCCGGTCGTAGCGCTCGCGGAGGAAGCCGGCCGTCCCGAAGGAGCGGACCTCCTTCGCCGGATCGCGGCGTGTGAGGATCGACTGGAGGTAGTTGCGCTGCCGGTCGTTCGGCGTCATGCCGCGGTTGAACTCGTAGAAGTCCCGCGTGTTGCGCGACGAGACGATCCAGAGCGGCACGTAGCCGATCACGACGAACGGCAGCAGCGCCGGCTGCAGAGCCGCGAGCGCGAAGACGATTCCGACCGACGCGACCGCGCTCCCGACCAGCCCGAGGAACCCGTTCACGATCTGGAACGAGCGGAACTGCCCCTGCGCGCGGGCGCGCGTCAGCTGGTCGTAGAAGTCCGGCGACTCGAACGCGAGCAGGTCGATGCTCGTCGAGATGTCGAGCACGCGATCGAGCGCGCGCCGGCCGACGAGCTCCGCGAGCACGCGCGTCTGCTCGTTCTGCACGGCACGTGCGAAGTCGAGGGCGACCGTGATGGCGAGGAGCGCGGCGAGCTCCGGCGCGATCCCGGCGAGGTCGCGCGCTCCGCCGGCGCCGAGCACCGCTTCGAAGAGCGCCCTCGCGACGAAGAGCTGTGCGGCGATCGCAACCGCGGAGAGGATCTGGAGCGCCGACGTGATCAGGAACTCGCGGCGACCGGCCGCCCACACCAGGCGGAGCGAGTCGGCGAGCAGGCGCGGCAGGTCGCGGAAGCTTCCGCGTTCCTGCGGGTTCATCACCTCCCACCACGGCTTGCGGCGGCGCGGCGCCTCCTCCGGGCGCTCGGCCGACGAACCGCCGACGACGACGTCGCTCATGCGCGAGTTGTAGCTAGTGGTAGCGGCGTTGCGCGGCCTCGAGACCCTCGCCGACGATCGTCTCGACCGCGTCGGCGGCCCGTCCGACGATCGCCTCGGCGTCGTCGTGCGGCTCGAAGTTCGAGAGGACGTAGTCCGCGAGCGGCCGCGGATCGCCTCGCTCCGGGCGGCCGACGCCGATCCGCAGGCGGAGGAAGTCCTGCGTCCCGAGCGACTGCGCGATCGAGCGGAGGCCGTTGTGCCCGGCGAGCCCGCCCCCCAGGCGCGCCTGTAGCCGACCGAGGTCGAAGTCGCCCTCGTCGTGGACGACGAGCACGTGCTCGGGCTCGACCTTGAAGAACCGCGCCGCCGCCTGCACCGACGACCCGGAGCGGTTCATGTACGTCTCCGGCTTCAGCAGCGCGACGCGCGCGTCGCCGAGGCGCGTCTCGGCGAGCTGGCCCGAGAACTTGCCGCGGAAGCCCGCCCCGAGCCGGCGCGCGAGCTCGTCGACGACCATCCAGCCGGCGTTGTGGCGCGTGTTCGCGTACTCGCGCCCCGGATTGCCGAGCCCGACGACGAGCAGATCGAGCGACGAGGACGAATCCTCGCGCCTGAGCAGGCGCATCAGCCTTCCGAAGACTCGGCGTCGCCCGCGGCGTCGCCTTCGGCAGGCGCCTCGGCGGCGCCCTCCGCTGCTTCCTCGCCCTCGGCGACCGCGCCCTCCTCGCCTTCCTCGCCCTCGGGCACTTCCTCGGGCTCGGGCTCGACCTCGCGCGTCGGCATCGTCACCGTCGCGAGCACGGTCCCGTCGGGATCGTCGAGCAGCGTCACCCCTTCGGGCGAGCGGAGGTCGGCGAGGCGCAGCGAGTCGTTCATCTGCATGCCGCTGACATCGAGATCGAGGTGCTCGGGGATCTCCATCGGCAGCGCCTCGACGTTGACGTCGCGCACGACCTGCGAGAGGACGCCGCCCTCCTTGACGCCCGGTGCGTCGTCGCCGCCGACGAGGTGCACCGGCACCGTCGCGTGGATCGGCTGGTCGAGCCGCACTTCCTGGAGGTCGATGTGGATGACCCGGCCCTTGATCGGATCCTGCTGGTACTGCTTGAGCACCGACGGATGCGTCGTCTTCTGCCCCTCGAGCACCACGTCGAGGATCGCGTTCAGGCCGCCGACGCTCGTCAGCGCGCGGCGGAGATCGCGCTCGGGCACCGCGATCGCGTGCGGGGCCGAGCGGCCGTAGAGCACGCCGGGCACGAGACCCTGTCGGCGCATGCGCCGAGCCTCGCGCGAGCCCACGCTGTCGCGTTCCATCACTTCCAGGCGGATGCGTTCACCGGCCATAGCGGCCGATGAGTGTAGCGGTAGGGAGCGCCCTCGGTGGGCGCTCCCTACCGAAAAACGCGGACGTCGAAGCCCAGGAGCAGCAAGGGCCAGAGCAGCACGGCAAGGATCGCGGTGAGGATGCGCGCGACGGTGCCGAGGTTGTCGAAGTAGTCCTGCAGGAACGCGACGATGAGGCCGATCGCGCCGTAGAGAAGAGTCGGCATCCGGAACGGCATCAGAAGAGCTGTGTGTCTCCGCCGAAGATCGCCGAAACGGAGTCGTCGGCGAACACGTTCATGATCGTCTCCGCGAGCAGTCCCGCCACGGGAAGCACGGTCAGGTTGTCCGGGCGGGCGAGCGGGTCGATCGGGACCGTGTCGGTGACGACGATGCCCGCGACAGGGGCGTTGCCCGAGGCGCTCGAGCCCTTCCGCGTTCAGCAGCGCGTGCGTGACGAAGATCCACACCTCCCTCGCGCCGTGCTCCCGGAGCGCCTGCGCGCCCGCGATGATCGTGCTGCCGGTCGTCGTGACGTCGTCTCCGACGATCGCGATCTTGTCGCGGACGCGACCGGTGATCTCGGTGACCGCGACCGCGTCGTGTGCCGGGCGCGTCTTGTGCATGACGGCGAAGTCCGCCTCGAGCATCTCGGCGAAGCGGACCGCGACCTTCGCGCGCCCCGCGTCCGGCGCGACCGAGACGACGCCCTCGCCCGTGAAGCCGAGGTCGCGGAAGTGCCGCCCGAAGAGCGGCAGCGCCGTCATGTGGTCGACCGGGACGGTGAAGAAGCCCTGGATCTGTCCCGCGTGCAGGTCCATCGTCAGCACGCGGTCGGCGCCGGCGAGCTGGAGCATGTCGGCGACGAGGCGCCCGGAGATCGGCTCGCGCGGCTTCGCCTTCCGGTCCTGGCGCGAGTACGGGAACCACGGGATGACGGCGGTGATGCGCTTCGCGGACGCGAGCTTTGCCGCCTGAATCATCAGCAGGAGCTCCATCAGGTTGCGGTCGACGGGCTCCGAGCCGGTCTGGACGATGAAGACGTCGGAGCCGCGGATCGACTCCGAGTAGCGCACGTACGTCTCGTCGTTCGCGAACGTCTTCAGCTCGACATCGCCGAGCTCGACGCCCAGGTGCTCGGCGATCCGCTGCGCGAGATCGGTATGCGAGCGGCCCGCGAAGACCATCAGGCGCTTCTGCGGCCCGCGCTCGATCCAGTGGTTCGGCTTCGACTCGGGCGCCGTCGGGGTCACCTCGAGGCCCGGCAGGGAGAGCTCAGTCGTCGCGCTGTCGACGGGCATATCCCTCCTTGTTCTCCTGCCGCGCCCGGGCGACGCCGAGCGCACCCGGGGGGACATCCTTGGTGATCACCGATCCGGCCGCGATCCATGCGTCGTCCCCCACCTCGACTGGTGCCACGAACCCATTGTGGATCCCGGTCCTGACGTTGCTCCCGATCGTCGTGCGGCCCTTCGGCTCGCCCGGCGTGTGCGGGAAGTTGGCGGTGATGTTGCCCGCGGCGATGTTCGTGCCTTCGCCGATGTCGGCGTCCCCGATGTACGAGAGGTGTGGGATCTTCGTCCCGGCTCCGATCCGCGAGTTCTTGATCTCCACGAAGGTCCCTGCCTTGGCGTCTGGGTCGAGGACGGTGCCGGGGCGAAGGTAACAGAAGGGTCCGATCGACACGCGCTCACCGATCACGGCGTCGATCGCGACGACGTGCGGCCCGATCTCGGCTCCCGACGCGACCGTCGTCCGGCCCCGGAGCACGGTGAACGGATGGACGACGACGTCCGGCTCGAGCTCGACGCCCACGTCGATCCACGCGCTCTGCGGGTCGATGATGGTCACGCCCGCGAGCATGTGCGCTTCGTTGATGCGGTCGCGGAGGGCCGCTGCCGCCTGCGCCAGCTCGACGCGGTTGTTGATCCCGATCGGCGAGAGCGAGTCGTGCGAGCGCCACGCCTGCGCGCGTCCGCCGGCGGCGACGATGTGGGCGATCGTGTCGGTCAGGTAGAGCTCGCCCTGCGCGTTCCGCGCGTCGAGCTTGCCGAGCGCGTCGCGCAGCGCCTTTGCGTCGAAGACGTAGATCGACGAGTTCAGCTCGCGCAACGCCTTTTGCTCGGGCGTCGCGTCGCGCTCCTCGACGATCTCCGTGACGCTGCCGTCGTCGGCGCGGATGATCCGACCGTAGGGGAGCGGCTGCTCCGGCTCGATCGAGAGGATCGTCACGTCCGCCCCGCCCGCGCGGTGCTGCTCGACGAACTCGCGCAGGAGCTCGGGCGAGAGAAGCGGCGCGGCGGCGTCGAGCACGAGCACGTCGCCGTCGAAGTTCTCGAGCGCCGGTTGGGCGCTCGCGACCGCGTCGCCCGTGCCGCGCGGCTGCTCCTGGACCGCGACCTCGACACCGTCGTACGCGTCCCGCGTGTCCGGCGAGGCCACCACCACCACGCGGTCGGCGCCGCTCTCACGGGCGGTGTCGAGCACCCAGTCGACGACGCGCTTGCCGAGCAGCGGGTGCAGGTGCTTCGGGACCGCGGACTTCATCCGGGTGCCGAGACCGCCGGCCATGACGACAGCTGCGAGGTTGGAGCTCATGTGTGAGATGGCTGGGGCGCCAGGATTCGAACCTGGGATCGCGGGACCAAAACCCGCTGCCTTACCGCTTGGCTACGCCCCATCGTCGGGGAGCAGAAGTCTAGCGCCGGTCGAGGAAGAGAAACGCGAGCGCGAGGAACGCGAGGATCGCGAGCAGGACGATCGCGGCGAACGTCAGCAGCGCGAGGATCGCCGGCAGGGCGACGATCAGGAGCTGCGAGACGGCGGCGATCCAGGACGCCTCGCGGATCGTGTCGCTGCGGAGGTTCCGCCCGACGAAGAAGTAGAAGGCGAGCAGCGCGAGCGCGAGGAAGAAGGACGGCCAGCGCGGGACGACGTGGAAGATGACGAGCGCCGCCTCGACGACGGCGATCCAGAGCGCGATCCGGATGCGGTTGCGGCGGAGCCAGCGGCCGCTCCGGCTCGAGCCGTGTTCGACGACGAGCACCATGCGTCAACCGTACCAAGCAGGCGCCGTCAGCCAGGTTCGGCCGCGGCGGCGTAGTTGCTTGCGTGCCGCCTCGGCACGGTCGCGGTGGTGGAAGAGGCCGTAGACCGTCGGTCCGGCGCCCGTGACGTCGGCGCGGAACGCGCCGAGCGCCCGCAGCTCGTCGGCGAGCGGCGACGACGCGAGGTCGTTCGGGGGGAGCGCGGCGAGGTCTCGCGGCCGCTGCACCTGCGCGAGCGCGTCGAGCAGCGCCGCGCGGCGCTCGTCGTAGCCGTCGGCGCCGGTCTTCGCGTCGAAGGCTCGGTACACGTCCTCCGTCGAGCGCTTGCGCCCGTCGGTCGGCGCGACGAGGAGCACGAAGTAGTCCTGCGGGAGCTCGAGCGGGCGGAGGCTCGCGCCTTCGCCTTCTCCGAGCTGCGGTCCCTGCGCGAGGAAGAAGGGAACGTCGGCGCCGAGGCTCCGCGCGAGCTCGTGCAGGCGCTCGCGCGGCAGCGGGTCGTCGAGCGTGTCGTTCGCCAGGCGGAGCGCGGTCGCGGCGTCGGAGCTCCCGCCGCCGAGGCCGGACGCGACGGGGATGCGCTTCGTGATCCGCGCCAGCCAGCGCGGGCGGACGTTTGCCTCGATGGCGAGGGCGGTGAGGGCGGATCGGACGAGCGTGTCGTCGGCGAAGCCCTCGACGGTGAGGCCCTGGCCGGGCCGGATGTCGACGCGGTCCGCGAGCGCGAGGCGCTGCAGGACCGTCGTGACCTCGTGCTTGCCGTCGTCGCGCGGCGGCCCGACGACGAGCGCGAGGTTGAGCTTCGCCGTCGCGGGCGCCCTGCTCACAGTGCGCGCGCGAGCGAGACGAACTCGTCGGGCGCGAGCGCTTCCGCGCGGACGTTCGGCTCGCGTCCGATGAGCTCGAGCGCCCGCGCTGCCTCGTCGCGCGACGCGAGCCCGGCGAGCTCGAGCGAGTTCGGAAGCGTCTTGCGCCGGTGCGCGAACGCTGCGCCGACGACCTGCGCGATCCGCTCGAAGTCCTCGGGCATCGACGTGCGTCGGAACGCGACGAGCGCGGAGTCGACGTTCGGACGCGGGCGGAACACGTTGCGCGACACCGGGTGGAAGCCGGTGCGCTCGGTCGCGAGCTGCAGCGAGGACCGAGACGCCGCCGTACGCCTTCGTCCCGGGGGACGCGAAGAAGCGGTCTGCGACTTCACGTTGGACCATCACCGTCCACTGCTCGATCTCGGGCAGCCTTCTCACGCTCTCCGCGACGAGCGGCGTCGCCACGTTGTAGGGCAGGTTCGCGACGAGCTTGCGCGGGGGTGGGTCGAGCGACGAGTAGTCGAACTGGAGCGCGTCACCGAACTCGACGTGGACGTTGTCCCGGTCGCCGAGCGCCTCGCGGAGCGTCGGCTCGAGGCTGCGGTCGAGCTCGACGGTGTGAACGACCGCGCTTCGGTCGGCCAGGTACGTCGTCAGGACGCCGAGCCCCGGGCCGATCTCGAGCACGACGTCGTCCGGCTCGAGCTCCGCGAGCCGACCGATCACGCCGAGGATGTTCTCGTCGACCAGGAAGTGCTGGCCGAGCTCCTTCTTCGGTGTGACGTTCACGGCAGGCCGAACGCACGCGTGGCGTTCGTCTCGATCTGCGTCGCGAGCTCGTCGCGGTCCTCGCCGCGGGCCCGCGCGAGCGCGTCGAGCGTGTGCACGACGTTCGCGGGCTCGTTCGGTCGGCCGCGGCGCGGCTCGGGCGAGAGGTACGGACAGTCGGTCTCGGCGAGGATGCGCTCGCGTGGGACCTGCGATGCCGCGACGCGGAGCTCTGCGGCGTTCCTGTACGTGACGTTGCCGGCGAACGAGACGTAGTAGCCGCGGTCGAGGGCGGTCGCGAGCGCACCCGGATAGGAGAAGCAGTGGAGCACGACGTCGCCGTCGAAGGACGCGAGCTGCGCGAGGACTTCCTCGTCCGCCGCGCGGTTGTGGATCACCACCGGCTTGCGGAGCTCCCGCGCGAGCTCGAGGTGCTGCGCGAAGAGCGCGCGCTGCCGGTCGCGCGGCGCGTAGTCGCGGTAGAAGTCGAGCCCGGTCTCCCCCACGCCGACCGCTCGCTCGTGCTCGAGCAGCGTGCGCAGTCCGTCGACGCCGTCGGCCGAGCCCGCCTCGTGGGGATGGATTCCGACGATCGCGAAGACCCCGTCGTGCGCCTCGGCGAGGGAGAGTGCGGTGCGGCCGCCCTCGATCGTCGTGCCGACGGTGAGGATCCTGCGGACTCCCGCATCGCGCGCGCGACGCACGAGCTCCTCCGGCGGGTCGGGGCACGCGTCGAGGTGCGCGTGCGTGTCGATCACGCCGCGGTGGCCGGTGCCTCGATGCGGGGGAAGAGCGGCTGCGCCGGCTCGATCCCGTCGGCCGGGACCGTCTTCCCCGCCGCGACGTTCTCCCACGCGAGATCGTCGCTCTGGCCGAGCGCCTCGAGAATGCGCGGCGACGTCTCGGGCAGGTACGCGGCGACCGCCACCGCGACCGCACGCAGGCCGTCGACAAGGGTGTACAGCACGTCGTCGAGCTCGGCGGCGTTCGCGTCGTCCTTCGCGAGCTCCCACGGCTTCCTGTCGGTGACGAACTTGTTCAGCGTCCGGACGACCTCCCAGATCGCGTCGAGCGCGCCCGTGATGTCGAACACGTCGATGCGTTCGACGACGGTCGCACGGAGCCCGTCGAGCAGTTCGGGCTCGAGCCGGCTTCGCCCGTCGGGGACCCGTCCGTCCCGGTAGCGGGACACCATCGCCGTCGTCCGCGAGAGCAGGTTGCCGAGGTCGTTGCCGAGCTCGCGCTCGTAGCGCTCGTGGACGGACTCGATCGAGACGGCGCCGTCCTGGCCGAACGGGACTGCGCGGGCGGCCCAGAAGCGGACCGCATCCACGCCGTACACGCTCGTCAGGTCGAGCGGGTCGATCACGTTCCCGAGCGACTTCGAGATCTTGCGATCGTCGAGCGTGAGGTAGCCGTGGACGAAGATCTGCTTCGGCACCGAGTAACCGGCCGCGAGGAGCAGCGCGGGCCAGAGCACGCAGTGCAGACGCAGGATGTCCTTGCCGATGAGATGGCGGACCTCGGGCCAGTAGACGTCGCGCAGGTCTTCGCCGGGCTGCGCGTACGTCAGCGCGCTCACGTAGTTGATGAGCGCGTCGACCCAGACCCAGGTCACCTGCTCGGGATCCCACGGGATCGGCACGCCCCACGGCTGGCCCTGGCGGCTGAGGCTGAAGTCCTCGAGCCCGGCCTCGATCAGGCTTCGCGCCTCGTTGTAGCGGTGGCGCGGCAGCACGAAGTCCGGCCGCTCGTCGTACAGGTCGAGCAGGGACTGCTGGAACGTGGAGAGCCGGAAGAACCAGTTCTGCTCCTCGATGTACTCCGGGACCGTCCCGTGCTGCGGACACTTGCCGTCGACGAGCTCGTCTTCGGAGATGAACGTCTCGTGCCCGACGCAATAGAGGCCCGAGTACGTGCCCTCGTAGATGTGCCCGTTCTCCCGGATCCGCTCGATGAACTCCTGGACGAACCGTTTGTGCTCCTCGTCAGTCGTCCTGATGAAGAAGTCGGGCTCGGCGCCGACCCGCCCCGGCAGCGGCCGCCAGTTCTCCTCGACGATCTGGTCGACGAACGCCTTCGGGTCGAGACCGCGCTCCTCGGCGACCCGGTACACCTTCGACGCATGTTCGTCCGTCCCCGTGAGGAAGAAGGTGTCGTCGCCCCGCTGCTCGTGCTGGCGCACGATGATGTCGGCGGCGATCGTCGTGTACGCATGCCCGATGTGCGGGGTCGAGTTCACGTAGAAGATCGGTGTGGTCAGGTAGAAGCGGCTCACCGACGGCAATGATAGGTCGTGCCTTTCGCCTCACCGGCCGCGCCGTGAGGACGAACGCGAGCGCGAGCAGGATCGAGAGCGACGCGGCGGCTGCGGCTACGACGAGCGCGACCGGCCCGCGAGCTCGCGGCGCGCGTGACGGAGCGAGCAGGTGCGGGCCCGCGGCCGCCGGCGCCGCGATCCGGACCGGACCCCGAACGGTCGACTCGTGCCGCGCACGTGGAGCAGCCAACGCATTGGGCCGGACCGGCTCGCGCAGCGCCGTCGCGTGCGTGAGGCCACGAGCTCGCGTCGCGGTCGCGCGCGCATGCGGATGGTCGACCGGGCCGGTCGATCGCCGCATCGGCGCGGCAGCCCTCGCTCGAGCGACGGCAGCGCGGCGCGTGCCGCCCCGGATCGTCATCCCGGTCGAACGCTGCGAGGCCTCGCCGGCGAGCGCCTCGGGAGGCCGCCCGGCGGCAGCCACCTCGGGCGCGGGCGCAGCGGCCGGCGCGGGCGCGGCCGGCACCTGCGGCGCCGCGACCGGCCGCGGCTCGACGACCGGCGCCGGCGGAGGCGGCGCGGCCGCCCGAGCGGGCTCCGCGGCCGGCGCCTGCTCGGAGGCACGGGGCGGAGCTGCGGGAGCCGGCGCCGGAGCGGGCGGCGCCGCAGGAGCGGGCGGCGCGGCGACGGGCGGCCGTTCGCGCGCAGGGAGGAAGCGCAGCGGGTCGAGGTACCCGTCCTCGTCGTCGGTCCGCCGGACGCCGAGGTGGACGTGCGACGCGTGCGTCACGGCGTCGGCGCTCTCGCCGACCGTGCCGACGCGCGCACCTTCCGCGACCGCGTCGCCGCGAGACACGGCGAGATCGGCGAGCTGGAGCAGCGTGACCGAGTAGCCGTCGCCGGTCCGAATCGTCAGCGCACGGCCGCCGTTCGGGACCGACCCGGCGAACGAGATCGCGCCGCCGACCGGTGCTCGCACCGCCTCTCCCACCGACGCGCCCACGTCGATCCCACGGTGCTGTCCGCCGGCGTACGGATCGGAGCCGAACACGAACGGCCGCAGGACCGGACCGTCGACGGGCCACGACCACGCCGACGCTCCTCCCGGCCAGGCAAGCACAGCGAGCGCGACGAGCACCACCACCCCGCGGATCCGCGACATCGGTTCGACCTCCTCAGTTGTCCGTTTTGCGAACGACGTGATCGAACGTAGCAGCGGTGTCGGCCGTTGTCAGCGCAGGCGACGCCTGTGTGGAGAGGTTGTCACGCTTTCGTTACAGAGAGCGGTCGTAAAGGGCGTTTCGGGACACGCCCGTCAGCCGGGAGACGAGCTCGGCGGCCCGCCGGCGCGGGATCCCGTCGGCGACGAGCTCCGCAACCGCCTCGGCCGCGCCCGCCTCGTCCGAACCGGCCCCGGCCGCCGTCTCCCCCGGCCCGAGCACGAGCACGACCTCGCCCTTCGGCGGCTCCTCGAAGCGCCCCGCCACCTCCTCTGCCGTCCCCCGCACGACCTCCTCGTAGAACTTCGTCAACTCGCGCGCGACGGCGACCGGCCGTTCCGGCATCGCCGACGCGAGCGACCGGAGCGTCCGCGGGAGCCGCTGCGCCGACTCGAACGCGACGACCGCGTGGGGCCAACGGGCGAGCTCGTCCCAGAGCTCCCGCAGCGCGCGCTCCCCGCGCGGCAGGAACCCCACGAACTGGAACCGCTCGGCGCCGAGCCCCGACGCGACGAGCGCCGTGTCGACCGAGGACGGCCCCGGCAACACGGTCACGGGCACCCCGGCGTCGCGCGCGGCGGCGATCAGCCGGGCGCCGGGATCGCTCACGCCCGGCAGCCCCGCGTCCGTGACGAGCGCCATCCGCTCGCCTGCCTCGAGCCTCGGCAGGAGCTCGGCGGTCCGCTTTGCCTCGTTGTGCTCGTGGTAGCTCAGCAGCCGCGCCCGGATCCCGTGCCGCTCGAGGAGCCCGCGCGTCACGCGCGTGTCCTCGCACAGGACGACGTCGGCCTCGCGCAGCTCGTCGAGCACGCGCAGCGTGATGTCCTCGAGGTTCCCGATCGGCGTCGCGCAGACCGCGAGCGGCACGGCGCTACGTCACCAGGGCTCGTCGGCGTCGAGCGCCTCGAACGCGACGAAGCCCGCGCCCACCAACCCGGCGTCCGGCCCGAGCTCGGCGGGGATGACGCGCACGAGCTCTCGCCCGGGCGAGAGCGCCTCGCGCTTCATCACCTCGCGCGCGGGCTCGAGCAGATACTCGTCCGCCGCCTCGCCCCACCCGCCGCCGATCACGATCGCCTCGGGGTTGAAGATGTTCACGAGCGACCCGAACAGTGCGCCGAGCCGCCGGCCGATCTCGCGCAGGATCTCGAGCGCGCGCTCGTCGCCGGCGACGGCACGCTCGATCAAGTCGCGCGCGTCCGAGCCGGCGCCGAACGCCGCTGCCGCGTCGGCGCCCGCGGCGACGCCCGTCGCGTACGCCTCGATGTGCCCGCGGCCGGTACACGTCCCCTGGCACGGGCGGCCGTCGTACTCGATCACGATGTGCCCGAGCTCCGCCGCCGCGCCGACGGCGCCCCGATACGGCCGGCCGTCGAGGATGAGCCCGCCGCCGACGCCGGTGCCGAGCGTGAGCATGATCATGTGGCGGGTCCCGCGGCCCGCGCCGACCTGCCACTCCGCGATCGCAGCGGCGTTCCCGTCGTTGTCGATCCCGCAGGGCAGGCCGAACCGGCTCGACATGATGTCGCGGAGCGGCTCGTTCTGGAGCGGAATGTTCACCGAAGACACGGCGCGGCCGGTCTTCTGGTCGACCGTCGAGGGCACCCCGAGCCCGATCGCGCTCACGCCCTGGTCGACGAGCGAGCCGACAGCCTCCTCGATCGCCGCGACGAGCGCACGCTCGGAGTCGGTCGGGGTCGGAAGCTCGCGGCGGGTGACGATCGAGCCGTTCCGGTCGATCACCCCGGCCGCGATCTTCGTCCCGCCGAGGTCGACGCCGATGACGCGGTCCGCGGACATGGGGCGCGGCTACGATAACCGCCCCGATGGCCCGCGGAGACAAGCCGTATCGCGTTTATCGCGGCGGCCGCGTCAAGGGCAGGGTTCCGCTCCAGCGCCGCGTCGAGCCGACGTCCCGGCGGGACGGACGCCGCCGCCACGACCGGCCCGCCGCTCCGGCGCCCGTCACGACGCCGAAGCAGCGTCGCGGTTGGGGACGCCCGATCGGGATCGGGCTCCTCGTCCTGCTGCTGCTCGTCGTCGCGTGGGCGGTCGCGAGCTACCTGATGCTCGGGCGGGCGGTCGACGGCGCGAACCAGCGGCTCGGCCCGGTGGCCCTCGACGATCAGAGCGGACTGATGCTCTCGAATCCGTCGACGACGCTCCTCCTCGGCACCGACCACGGGCCTGGCCGGGGACGCGAGGGCGCACACCGCTCGGACTCGATCATGCTCGTCCGCACCGACCCGGACCGCGGACGCACGTCGTACCTCTCGATCCCGCGCGACCTGCGCGTCGACGTGCCCGGACACGGCTTCGCGAAGATCAACGCCGCCTATCAGTTCGGTGGCCCCGACCTCGCGGTGCGAGCGATCCGCGACTTCACCGGGCTCCGTGTCAACCACGTGGTCGTCGTGGACTTCCAGAACTTCGAGCGCCTGATCGACGCGCTCGGCGGCGTGAAGGTCGACGTGCCCGAGCCGATCGTCTCGAACCGCTTCGACTGTCCGTTCTCGACGCGCGAACGCTGTCAGCGCTGGAGCGGATGGAAGTTCGCCGCGGGCGAGCAGACGATGGGCGGCCGCCGGGCGCTCGTCTACTCGCGCATCCGCGAGAACCGGCTCAACCCGGCCGAGAACGACCTCACGCGCGGCGAGCGCCAGCAGCAGGTCGTCCGCGCGATCGGCGACGAGCTGACGAGCTTCTCGACGCTCGTCCGACTGCCGTTCCTCGCCGACGACATCGTCGCGCCGCTCGCGACGGACCTCTCCGCCGGCCAGATCGGACAGCTCGGCTGGGTGAGCAAGCGCGCCGGCTCCAGCCTGCGCTGTCGGCTCGGCGGTACGCCCACGTCGATCGGCGGCGAGTCGTTCCTGATCGGGAGCGAGGAGAACCGGAACGTGATCCTGATGTTCCTCGGGACCTCGGCGCCGCAGCCGCCGCCGCCCGGCTCGGGGCTCTACGGCCCCGGCTGCATCAGTCGCTAGAGGCGGCCTTCTCCGGCTTCGACTCCGACGACTTCTCCGAGCCCGAGCCGGAGTCGCCGTCCGACGACTCCTTCGAGCCGCCGCGCTTCCGCGAGCGGCCGTAGTCGGTCGAGTAGAAGCCAGAGCCCTTGAAGTGCACGGCGACGGGAAGCATGACGCGCTGCACCGGGCTCGCACCGCACACCTCGCACTGTTCGGGCGGCGGATCGTCCATCCGCTGGAAGACCTCGAACACGTGCCCGTTGGGGCAACGGTACTCGTAGATCGGCACCGAGCGACATTAGCAGCGGTCTTCCCGGGTACCGTCTCGTCGTGACGCAGGTCGCGACGACGCCCGAGACTGCAGCGCCGGCCCGCGTCGGCGTCGCGGACGCGTGGTTCGGGTGGGGCGTCGCCGCGTGCGTCGTCGCGGTCGGCACCTTTCTCTTCTCGCGGCTCACTGCGTGGCCGCCGCACGAGGACGAGACGCTCGCGCTCTTCGTCGGCCGGCAGTCCCTGGGACGGCTCCTCGACATCGTCCTCGAGGAGCGCGGCGGCGCGCCGCTCCACTACCTGATCGCGGCGGTGGCAGCGCACTCCGGCGGCGGGCTCACGGCGCTCCGGCTCGCCTCCGCGCTCTTCGCGCTCGCGAGCATCCCGGCGGTCGCGTTCCTGCTCAAGCGGCTCGCCGGCCGCGGGCCTGCACTCGTCGCGACCGTGCTCCTCTCCGCGAGCTGGGTCCTGCTCTTCCACGGCGTCTACGGACGGATGTACAGCCTCTTCCTGTTCACGAGCGCGCTCTCGTACCTCGCGCTGCTCTGGGCGCTCGACCACGGCCGCGCGTGGCGCTTCGCGCTCTGGGGGCTCGTCGCGATCGCGTGCGTCGCGAGCCATCCGTACGGCGCGCTCGTCGTCGCCTCGCAGGGCGTCTTCGTCCTGCTCGTGCGCCGCCGGCTCGGTCCGGCGCTCGTCGCGCTGACGGCGGTCGGGTTCGTCGGCATCCCGTTCTGGCTCGCCGACCTCAGGCTCGCGAACCGCTTCGACGTCGGCGTCGCCGGCGCGGACAGCGGGAAGCTCGGCGCGCCGCTGCCGGTGCTCCGCTACCTGAAGGCCGTCGCGGGCGACTTCACGGCGGGCTGGACGATCCTGCTCGTTCCGATCCTCCTGCTCGCCGCGTACGGCGGCTGGCAGCTCTGGCGGCGCAACCGCGAGGCGGCGACGCTCGCCGCCTGCGCGATCGGCACGCCCACCGCGGCGATGCTCGTCGCGCGACTCGGCAGCGGGGCGTCGCCCGAGACGCGGCATCTCATCTTCGTGCTGCCGTTCTTCATGCTGCTGCTCGCGACGGCGATCTTCTCGCTCGCGCAGCGCCGCGGCCGCTCCGTCGCAGCGGTCGTCCTCGCGTCACTCGTCGTCGCCGAGGTCGGCTGGGCGTACGAGAAGACGCCGCAGCTCTTCACCGGCGACCCGTCGTCGCGCGTCGCAGGTCGACAGGCGGCCGCGCGCTGGCTCGCGGCGACCGCGAGACCGAACGACATCTACTTCGGCTACGAGCCCGTGTACCTCGAGGCGTGGGAGCACGATCCGAAGGTGGCGGGCATCGTCGTCCCGCGGGCCGACGCGAAGCTCGCGGCCGCCCGGCTCGACGCGTTGCCGCGACCGCTCGGGCGCGGCGTCTGGGTCTTCGACGGCTACGACACGAACAACTGCCCCTGCGCGCGCACGCTCGAGATCCAGGAGCGGCTGCCGCACCCGCCGCGCGACTACGAGGTGCGCGTGTTCGGCCCGTACCTCGTCGTCCGCACGAAGGACCCGACGCGGACGCCGGCCCGGTACCTCGACGACGCTGCCCAGGTGATGGTCGTCGGCAAGTCGCTCTTCATCGGCGACGCGGACATCAACTTCGTCACGGTCCGGCGCGCCGCGGACCGCCTCCGCCTGCTCGACTACTGACCGCGCTTCTCGTGCTCGACGAGCTCGCGGAAGCAGGGAGCGTCCTCGAACGCGGCGAGCCCGGCGGGCGTGACGCGCCGCCGCTGCTTCGGCCTGACGCGGCGCGCGGTCGCGATCGCGGCGGACGCTCCGACCACGCTGCCGATCAGGAACGAGCGCATCCGACCGCGTCGCCCTTCGTCGTCCATGCTGCGATTGTACGGCGATGGTGATCGCAGCTCTCGGAGATCTCCTGCTCGACGTCGTCGTCCGGCTCGACACCGACCTGAACTTCGGCGCCGACGCGACCGCGCGGACGCGCACGGGCGCCGGCGGGCAGGCCGCGAACGTCGCCGCCTGGGCGACGGAGCTCGGCGCGCAGGGACGGCTGATCGCGAAGCGCGCAGGGGACGCCGCCGGCGAGCTCGTCGCCCAGGAGCTCCAGGATCACGGCGTCGACGTCGCAGGACCTGTGGTCGACGGCCACAACGGCGTCGTCGTCTCTCTCGTCGAGCCGGGCGGGGACCGGACGATGGCCTCCGACCGCGGCGTCGCCCCGCAGCTGCGCTCCGACGAGCTCGAGATGCGCTGGTTCGGCGGTGTGTCGTGGCTGCACGTCACCGGCTACGCGCTCTTCCGCTCGCCGATCGACGAGGCCGCCGCGAAGGCGGCGGGCGCCGTGCGCGCGCAGGGCGGCCGGATCAGCGTCGACCTCTCGTCGTGGAGCATGATCCGCGACTTCGGGCCCGAGCGGCTCGTGGACAGGCTCGCGCTGCTCGAGCCCGACGTCGTCTTCGGGAACGTCGAGGAGCTCGAGGCGATCGGCGGCGCGTTCCCCGCGAAGGAGTGGGTGCTGAAGCGCGGGCCGGACGGGATCGAGCTCTCCGACGGCCGCAGTCTCTCCGCGCCCGAGGCCGATGTGCTCGACACGACGGGCGCGGGCGACGCCCTCGCCGCGGGCTACCTCGTCGGCGGCGCCGAGCTCGGCCTCGAGGCCGCCGCACGCTGCGTCGCAAAGCTCGGGACGATGCCGTGGTGACGGTCGCTCCGCTGCAGGGAGATGACGCGGCGGTGCTCGACGCGTGGCGCTACGAGCCGCCCTACGACTTCTACAACGGCGAGGACGATCCGGTGAAGAACCCGGAGCGCTTCTTTCTCGTGCGTGACGACGGCGGCGACCTGCTCGGCTTCTACTACTTCGAGGAGCGGCCCGATGCCGTCGAGATCGGCCTCGGACTCCGGCCCGACCTGACGGGCCGCGGGCTCGGTCTGCAGTTCTTCCTCGACGGGGTCTCGTTCGCGAAGCGCACGTTCGGCGGAAAGCACGTCGTCCTGAACGTGGCCGCCTTCAACGACCGCGCGATCACCGTGTACCGGCGCGCGGGCTTCCGTGAGACGGGACGTCACATGCGCCGGTTCGACCGGTGGGGCGAGGTCGAGTTCGTCGAGATGGAGGAGGAACGGTGATCGTCGTCGCGGACGACGTGCGGGAGGCGCTGCGCGAAGGACGCCCGGTCGTCGCGCTCGAGACGACCCTGATCGCTCACGGCTTCCCGCCGGGCGAGGGCGTCGCGGTCGGGCTCGAGAGCGAGCGCCGCGTGCGCGACGCGGGAGCGGTGCCGGCGACGATCGGCGTGCTCGACGGAGAGGTCCGCGTCGGGCTCGGCGAAGACGAGCTCGGGCGGTTCGGCGTCGACGCTCGGAAGCTCGGCGCCCGCGATCTCGCGGCGGCCGTCGTGCAGGGCGTCGTCGGCGCGACGACGGTCGGCGGGACGCTGGCCGTCGCGCGGAACGTCGGCATCCGCTTCATGGGCACGGGCGGCATCGGCGGCGTGCACCGGGGCTGGAGCGAGCACCTCGACGTCTCCGCCGACCTCGCCGAGCTCGCGCGGACGCAGGTCGTCGTCGTCTCGTCGGGCGCGAAGTCGATCCTCGACGTCGACGCGACCGCCGAGGCGCTCGAGACCCTCGGCATCCCGACGCTCGGCTATCGCACCGACTCGCTCCCGCGCTTCTACGACGCGCGCGGTGGACCACCGGTTTCCGCCCGCGTCGACTCGCCGGCGGGTGCGGCGGACGTCGCGCGCGCTCACTGGGAGCTCGGCGGCGCCGGCGTCGTCGTCGGCAACCCGCCCGCGGAGAGCCTCGACGACGTCGACGACCTGATCGCAGCCGCCCTCGACGCGGCCGCGCGCGAGGGCGTGCACGGGCAGCGCGTGACGCCGTTCGTCCTCGCGTACCTCCACCGCGAGAGCGGCGGCCGGACGCTCGAGGCGAACCGCCGGCTGGTCGCCGACAACGCCGCGCTCGCCGCGGAGATCGCGGGTGCGGGATGAGCAAGGGCCCCGCGTACCGGATCGTCACCGAGCGGCTCGTCGTCCGCTGCTGGGAGCCCCCCGACGCGCCGGCGCTCAAGGAGGCGCTCGACTCGAGCCTCGAGCACCTCCGTGCGTGGATGCCGTGGGCGGCCAACGAGCCGCAGCCCCTCGAGCAGAAGGTCGCGCTGCTGCGGACCTTCCGCGGGAACTTCGACGCCGACGAGGACTTCGTCTACGGCATCCTCGACCGCGAGGAGACGCGCGTGCTCGGCGGCACCGGCCTGCACACGCGCATCGGCCCCCATGCCCGCGAGATCGGCTACTGGATCCGCAAGGACGCCGAGGGCAACGGGTACGTGACGGAGGCGGTCGCTGCGCTGACGCGCGTCGGCTTCGAGGTGGAGGGGCTCGAGCGGATCGAGATCCGCGTCGAGCCCGGGAACGCACGCAGCCGGAGGATCCCGGAGCGCCTCGGGTACGCGGAGGAGGCAACCCTGCGCGGCCGCGTCCGCAACGCGAAGGACGAGCCGCGCGACGTGATCGTCTACTCGCTCTTCGACGACACGTATCGGCAGTCGCCGGCAGCGCAGGCAGCCATCGAGGCGTTCGACGCGGCCGGCGCGAAGATCCTCTGACCGGAGGGGCGGGCGGCGGACCGCCCGCCCCCTGCTGCGCTACCGCAGCACCCTCGGCTCGTAGAAGACGCCGTGCGGCCAGGGGCCGCGCGGATACGTCCACGTCTCGACGACCTGTGCCGTGTCGTTGTCGACCACGCCGATCGCACCCGGCCGATCCGTCGTCAGCGATTCGAGCGCGATGAACGTGTACTTGCCGTTTTCCGAGAGCCACTGGTGGCCGCTGATCCCGTAGCCCTGGAACGTGACCGGACGGACCGCGCGCGTGTCGGTGCTGAGCAACGCCAGCTGCGGCGTCCCCCTGAGCCCGACGACGAGCGTCTTCCCGTCCGGCGTCAGCCGCATCGTGTCCGGCTGCGTGCCGATCGCGACCTCGGCGACCCGCGACGGACGCTCCCCCGAGACGTCGAGCACGCGCACGCTGTTCTCGTTGCGGATCGTCACGTACGCGGTCTTCCCGTCGTTCGTCACGAGCACCTCACTCGGGCGCAGGCCGACCGGGATCTCCCAGAGCCGGCGGCCGGTCGACGCGTCGAGCTTCGAGAGCGTCCCGAAGGACGACGTCGTCGCGCCCTCGTTCGTCGCGTAGAGATCCTTGCCGTCGTTCGTGATCCAGACGGCGTGCGTTCGGGCGGCCGGGTTGCCGCTCGCGTAGAAGCCGTCGACGCGCAGGTCGAGCCTCGTGTCGACGACGCCGATCTTGTGCGAGCCGTACTCGGCGACGTAGAGCCAGCGCCCGTTCGGGCTCACCGTCATGTGGTGCGGGAACGTCCCCATCGGGATCCGCTTCGCGGTCGCGGTCCCGTCGTCGGCGAGGTCTGCCTTCGAGACGACGCTCAGCTGGTTGCTCCGCTCGTCGGCGGAGTAGACCTTGTCGCTCCCGTTCGGCGAGAGCACGCCGATCGGCCGGCTGCCGACGACGGCGACGCCGAGCACGCTCCCCGTCGCGGCGTCGAAGGCCGCGAGCGTGTTCGTCGAGTTGTCCAGCCGCTCGACGGCGTACACCGTGCCGCTCACTCCCGTGAGCCGCCGCGGCTCCGCCGACAGCGCGACCGACGCGACGATCGCGGGCAGCCCGAGGGCGAGCATCGAGAACAGCGCGAGCTTGCGCATGTCCGTACCTCCTGTGCGGTAGCGCCCCGGCGGCGTCCTGCGATCGGTGCCGGCCGGGATTGCGCTCGACGATAGGGCGCCGCCCGGCGAGACGCAAAGACATATCTGGAACAGGCGCGATAACCTCAGCTCATGGAGCTCGAGGCGCGGCTCCGGGCGTTCGCCGCCGTCGCACGGGAGGGCTCCTTCTCCCGCGCCGCCGAGAGCCTCTATGTCAGCCAGCCCGCGATCTCGAAGCACGTCGCGGCGCTCGAGGCGGAGGTCGGCGAGCAGCTGATCGTGCGCGCGCACGGCGGGGTCGAGCTCACGCCTGCGGGGCAGGTGCTCGCCGACTACGTCCTCCGGGCGCAGGCACTCCTCGCGAACGCGCGGCGGGCGCTCGGCGCCGGCGAGCACGCGCAGATCGGGACGCTCGCGCTCGCCGCGTCCGGCGTCCCGGGCACGTACCTCCTCCCTGCCACGCTGACGCGCTTCCGCGAGCTCCATCCCGCGGTCGAGATCGAGTTCCGGACGACGACGTCGGCCGGCGCGCTCGAGCTCGTTCGCGCGCACGAGGCGGAGCTCTGCGTCGTCGGCGGCTTCACCACGCCGCCCGAGCTCGAGGCCGAGCCGCTCGCCGAGGACGAGATCGTGCTCGTCGGTCCGCCGTCGCTCGGCACGCGGCGACTTCGCCCGAAGGATCTCGAGCAGCTGACCTGGGTGACGCGCGAGGAAGGCTCGGCCACGCGTGCCGCGGTCGAAGCTGCCCGCTGGGAGCTCGGGCTCGGCTCGGTGCGGACGCTCGAGCTGCCCTCGTGGGAGGCGGTCAAGCTCGCGGTCGCGGCGGGCGCCGGGATCGCCCCGATCAGCCGCTTCGCGCTCGACCTCGAGCTCTCGGCCGGGGCGCTCGTCGTGCTCGACGTGCCGCGCTGGCGGCTCCGGCGGACGATCTCCGTCGTCCGGGCGCGCGGCGTCCCGCTGACGCCTCCGGCCGAGCGCTTCCTGGGGCTCCTCCGCGAGGCGTTCGCGCCGGGGGAGGAGCAGCTGCCGCCGAACTCCAACCTGCCCGCCGAGCCGACGCCGCTCGTCGGGCGCGAGCGGGAGCTGTCCGAGATCGCGGCGCTGCTCCGCACGTCGCGCGTGGTCACGCTCACGGGCCCGGGCGGCAGCGGCAAGACCCGCCTCGCTCTCGCCGCCGCGGCGCGCCTCGTCGACGCCTTCGCCGACGGCGTCCTCCTCGTCGAGCTCGCGCCGCTCCGAGACCCCGAGCTCGTCGAGCGCGCGATCGCCGACGTGGTCGGGGCGGGCGACGAGCCGCTCGAGCAGGCGCTCGCCGACCGCCGGACGCTGCTCGTGCTCGACAACTTCGAGCATCTGGCCGGAGCCGCGCGCGTCGTCTCACGGCTCGTCGCGCGCACGGAGCACGTGCGCGTCCTCGTCACGAGCCGAACGCCGCTCCGGATCCGGGCGGAGGCGCGGTACGCCGTCGAGCCGCTGCCGGATGCCGACGCCGTGCAGCTCTTCGTCGAGCGCGCGCTCGCCGCCGATCCCCGGTTCGAGGCGGACGCCGCGGTTCCGGCGATCTGCGAACGACTGGACCGGCTCCCGCTCGCGATCGAGCTCGCGGCCGCGCGGGTTGCCGCGTTCGCTCCTTCCGAGCTGCTCGAGCGACTCGAGCGCCCGCTCCCGGTCCTCGTCGGCGGCGCGCGGGATCTGCCCGAACGCCAGCGGACGCTCCGGCGCGCAGTCGAGTGGAGCCGCGAGCTGCTCTCGGCGCGCGACGCCGACGGCTTCGAGCGACTCGCGGTCTTCCGCGGCGGCTGGACCGCGGAGGCCGCGCGCGCGGTCGGGGTCGACGAGCGCTCGCTCGCCGAGCTCGTCGAGTCGAGCCTCGCCCAGCGGATCGACGAGCGGTTCGCGATGCTCGAGACGATCCGCGAGCTCGCCCAGGAGCGGTTCGAGGCCCGCGCAGACGCCGAGCGCCTGCGCAGTCGTCACGCGCGGCATGTGCGCGCGTTCGCGGAGGAAGCGCGGAGCCACGCGCGCGGCCCCGACGAGCCGGCCTGGCTCGCGCGGACGACGGCGGAGCTCGACAACATCCGAGCAGCGCTCGACTGGTGCCTCGACCGCGGCGAGGCGGCGCTCGGCCTCGCGATCGCCGGCGCGCTCGAAGCGTTCTGGTACCGAAGCGCGCGCTACCGCGAAGGTCTCGGACGCCTCGAGCCGCTGCTGGAGCTCGACGGGAAGACGCCCGCCGGCATTCGCGCGCGTGCGCTCGCGACCGCGGGCCGCCTCGCCTCGGAGCTCGGGGACGCACCGCGCGCGCGTGGGTGGTTCGACGAGGCGCTCCCGCTCGCACGCAGGGCGCGCGACCGCGAGAGCGAGGCCTGGGTGCTCCACGGGCTCGGCTCCGTGGCCGCGCTCGAGGGAGACCGCGCGCTCGCGAAGGAGCTCCTGGAAGCGAGCCTCGAGCGGTTCCTCGAGCTCGGCCGGCACGCCCAGGCCGGCGGGCGGCTCAGCTACCTCGGCGAGCTCGCGTACGCGGACGGCGACCTGGAGGCGACGCGGAGCTACTACGAGCGGTCGGTCGAGGAGTACGCGAGAGCCGGCGACGAAGGCGGCGTGCTCGGCTCGACGGAGGGGCTCGCGCTCGTCGCGTTCGAGCGGGGCGACCTCGACGGCGCGACGGACCTGTTCGAGCGCGGGCTCGCCACGAGCCCGACCGAGCTCGTCTACTTCCTCGCGGGCATCGCCGCCGTCGCGGCCCGTCGCGGCGACCGTGCCCGCGCCGCCAAGCTCCTGGGCGCGGTCGAAGCGCTCGAATCCGAGCTCGACACGCCGCCGATCGCGACGACACGTCCGCGGTACGTCGAGGCGATCGGCGAGCCGGATCCCGCCGGGCGCGAGCTGAGCGCCGACGAGGCGGTCTCGCTCGCGCGGGAGCTACTCGAGCGCGGCGAGTAGCTCGTCGATCGAGAGCGCGGGCAGCGTCTCGATCTTCGTCGAGCCTCGAGCGCCGAGCGCGACGCTGACGCGCGCGATCGTCTGGATGTCGGGCGCCTCGACGACGTTCACGAAGTCCCATTCGCCGAGCGTCGCCCACTGGTGCAGGACCTTCGCGCCGAGCTCCTCGACGTCCTTGTTCACCTCGCGCAGCCGGTCCGGATTCGACTTGAGCGTCTGAACGCCCTGCGTGCTCAATCTGGAGAGAAGGATGTAGGTCGCCATGGCCGGACCCTAACGCGGGATCACCTCACGTGACGGATCGCGGGCGGGATCCTGCTCGGGCAGGACCTCCTTCGCCCACTCGTTCTGCTTCCACGCGGGCACCGGTGTCTCGGTCTCGGCTTTCGGGACGAAGCGGGACCGCTGCACGAGGCGGTACTCGTGGATGTAGCGCGGGCAGTTCGGGAAGACCTCGGTCGCGTGGACGCGGACGACGAACTGCGCCTCGGGCCACTCCGCGCGCAGCGGATCCTCGAAGTCGACGGACGCGACGCCGTTCAGCCGCAGCCGCTTGCGGCCCTCGAAGTCGATGAACAGCAGGCCGACGTTCGGGTTCTCGAGCGCGTTGCCCATCGACATGTACCGCCCGTTCCCGTCGTAGTTCGGGAACGCGATCGTGTGCTCGTCGAGGACGCGGACGAACCCGGGCTCGCCGCCCTTGTACGAGCACTGCGGATGCCCCTCGGCGTCCGCGGTCGCGAGGAAGAACATGTCGCGCGCCTCGATGAACGTGCGGTCGTCGTCGCGGATGTGGTCGCGGGCGCGCTCCTCGAGACGGTCGGCGAGCCGCCGCGTGTCGAAGCGGTCCTGCAGCTCTCTACTTCGTTCGTGATACGTGCTGGAGATGTTCCCTCGCGGCCTGGTCGAAGTAAAGGAGCGCGGAGCCGAGGAAGAGCAGCGGTGAGACGACGAGGGCCGCGACGAACGACGCGATGTCGAGCGTCTGGTCGCTGGTGCCGCGGAGCAGGAAGAAGAGGCCGCTCTGCGTCAGGAAGACGAGGATCGCGAGCGTCGCCAGCGACCCGAGCGTGTGCACGAAATCGGCGCGCGCCAGCTTGTAGGCCCGGAGGAACGCCGTCAAGAACCCGACCTGCTCGAGCGCGAGGACGGGTACGACGAGCCCGACGGCCGCGAGCCAGACGAGGCCCGGGAGGATGAAGAACGCGGTCAGGAACGGGAACGGCAGGAACGCGAGCACTCCCCCGGCGAGCGCGCGCAGCACCCGGACGGGGCGTTCCGACGCGATCGCCACGGCGCCGACGTACGAGATGCTCAGGAGCAGCCCACCGAGGACCGGCACGACCACGAGCAGCAGCGTGTCGTCGAGGACGCGGGCGAGCAGGTTCAGGAGCGCGGCGGGAACGCCCAGCGCGAGCGACGGCCAGATGCGCCGGCCGTAGAGGCGGAGCGACTCGGCGACGAGCTGCCCGACGGTCCGCTCGGCAGGCGGCAGCGGAGGCGGAAGCTCGTGCACGGCGCCGGACGCTACCTGGTCACCGAACCGTCACCCTCCCGTAGCCCATCCGGGCGATGGCGCTTCCGAGAATCGCGGACGCACGCATCCATCGAGCAAGGGGGAGAAGTGAACTCACGGAAACGGCGCGCGCTCGTCGGCGCGCTCGTCGCGACAGCAGCGGCCGTCGCGACCGCCGCGGCTCTCGGCAACGCGATCACCGGCCCGAGCAGCTCGCAGTCGCCGTACGTCGTCCGGTCGCAGCCGGGCGTCGTCACGAAGGCGATCCTCACGGCCGGCGACAGCGTCGGCGGCTACCGCATGGCCGGCATCCCGGACGGGCTCGGGGCGTTCGACAACGGCGACGGCACGTTCACGGTGCTGATGAACCACGAGCTCCGCCCGGGCACCGGCGCGGTTCGCGCGCACGGAGCGAACGGCGCGTTCGTCTCGAAGTGGACGGTCGACAAGGACTCGCTCGAGGTCGTCGCGGGCGCAGGATCTGATCCGCCACACGTTCCTCTGGACCGCGGCCGGCTACGTCGAGGGGACGACGCAGTTCAACAGGTTGTGCTCGGCCGACCTGCCGGCGAAGTCGGCGTTCTGGAACGCGGCGACCGGCAAGGGCTACGACGGCCGGCTGTTCATGGACGGCGAGGAGTCGGGGAACGAGGGTCGCGCGTTCGCGCACGCCCTGGACGGCAACAGCTGGGAGCTGCCGGCGCTCGGCCGCTTCAGCTGGGAGAACTCCGTCGCCAACCCGTCGACCGGCGACACGACGGTGACCGTCGGCACCGACGACTCGACGCCGGGCCAGGTCTACGTCTACGTCGGGGCGAAGACGACGACCGGCAATCCCGCCGAACGGGCTGGCCTGACGAACGGAAAGCTCTACGGCGTCAAGGTGCCCGGTGTCGCGACCGAGCCCTCGGCCACCGGCATCGCGCCGGGGCCCTTCGAGCTCGTCGACCTCGGGAGCCGCGTCGGGAAGACCGGCACGCAGCTCGAGGCGGAGAGCAACACCGCTCTCGTGACGCGCTTCAACCGTCCGGAAGACGGTTCGTGGGATCCCACGAACCCGAACGTCTTCTACTTCGTGACGACGAACGCGATCGACGCGCCGAGCCGGCTCTGGCGGCTGACGTTCGCCGACGTCCGCAATCCGTCGGCCGGCGGCCGGATCGAGATGGCGCTCGACGGCACCGAAGGCCAGCTGATGATGGACAACATCACCGTCGACGACCGCGGCAACGTGCTGATCCAGGAGGACGTCGGCGGCAACGCGCACATCGGGAAGGTCTTCAAGTACTTCCCCGACAGCGACACGCTGAGCGAGGTCGCGCACCACGACGAGAACCGCTTCGCGCCCGGTGCGCCGAACTTCCTGACGATCGACGAGGAGTCGTCCGGGATCATCCCGGCGCCGTTCCTCGGCGAAGGCTGGTACCTGCTCGACGTCCAGGCGCACTACGCGACCGACGCCGAGACGGTCGAGGGCGGGCAGCTGCTCGCACTGCACGTCCCTCCGGGCCGCAAGAAGTAGCCGCGACGCAGGGTGGAGCCCACGTGCGAGGATCCGCACGTGGGCTTCACCGTCTTCAACGGCGACGGGATCGACTGGGAGGACCGCGGCGACGGGTCCGGGCGGCGCGTCGCGCGGCTGTCCGACTCGATGACGCAGGCGCGCGCGAACCTCTGGACGTATCCCAGCGGCGCGCGCGGGAAGCGGCACGCCGACCACGTGCAGGAGGAGACGTTCGTCGTGATCGCCGGAACGCCGTCGATGTTCCTCGGCGATCCGCCCGAGCGCGTCGACCTCGCGCCCGGCTCGGTCGTCGTCGTTCAGCCGCAGACGGCCCTGCAGATCCGAAACGACGGCGCGGACGAGGCGATGCTCTTCATCGTCGGCGCGCCGCCGGAGCGGGGCGGCGCGGACTTCCTGCCGGACGCCTAGGCCGCCGCCCCGAACGCTCCCGAGGAAGCGTCCGGGGCGTGGCTCCTCCCGAGGGCTAGCGCCGCTTCCCGACCGTTCGCGTCGCGACGTAGATGTCGGACATCCCCTCCGGGCCGGGTGCGCGACCGAAGAGCAGCTGCCGGCCGTCCCGCGAGAGCGAGGGGCGCGTCTCTCCCGCTGCCGTGTTCACGGCCGAGCCGAGGTTCGCGATGTCGGACCACGGCTGGTTCGCGTTCTTCCGCGTCGCGACCCAGATGTCCTGGCCGCCCAGCGTTCCTGTGCGATTCGACGAAAAGACGACCTCTTGCCCGTCCTTGCGGACGTTCGGCTGGATGTCGTTCGCGACCGGGTCGTTCAGCTCGGTGACCGCCGCCGCGGGCCCGAACGCCCCGCCGGCGACACCGCTGCTGACGAAGATGTCCCCGGGCACGGTGGCGGAGCTCCGCGAGAAGTACAGCGAGCCGCTCTTCTTGCTGCTCGCCACGTACGACGGGCCCTGCTCGTCGAGCGCGCTGTTCGGGCCGTCGGGGGCGCAGGCCAGCCGCTGCGGCTCGCTCCATCCGCCCTGGCGGCTGAAGCGGGTGAAGTAGATGTCGCCGAGCCCGCAGGCGCCGGGGAGCGCCTCCCGGCTGACGAAGAACAGTCCGCCCTTGCGGATCGGCGTCGGACAGAAGTCGTCCGCGGCCGAGTTGACGGGTTCCCCGAGATTGACGGGTGCGCCCCAAGGCGCCTGCCGATTCGGACGACGGGCGACCCAGAGGTCGAGGCCGCCGAGCCCGCCGGGCCGCGTCGAGGCGATGTAGAGGCTGAGCCCGTCGGGTGACTGGATCGGACATCCGTCCATCGCGGGCGTGTTCAGCTCGGCGCTGTTGCCCGCGACCTCGTCGAGCTTCTGCGCCGAGCCCCAGGCGGAGAAGATCTGCGCCGCGTCCGCCGCGAGGGCGAACCACGCCGCCGCCGCGAACGAGGCGAGCACTGCTGCTGCTGCCTTCACGTGCATTGCCACTCCCTGTCGGCTGCCATGTCCAGCCGAAGGTGACTCGGTGCGCTGAGCCGGGACTGAGCCGCGCCTGAGCCGCTACGCCACGGCGAGCCAGAGTGCGCCGTCGCCCGCCGCGATCGACGTCACGTACAACCCGGCCTGCGTGCGCGCGTCCAGCAGCTGGACGAGGCCCGACAGGTCGCGCGTCTTCGGGCTGAACCGCATCAGCGTCCCGCTCGAGACGTCGAGCCTCCAGAGGGATCCGAGCCCGGCCACGTACTCGCCGCCCTCCTCCGGGAGCCCCTTCCCCGCGAACTCCGCGTGGAGCGTGTTCGGGTCGACGCGCATCATCTGGCCGCCCTTCGTGCGTGAGCGCGCAGACCCAGACGTAGCCCATGCCGAACGCCGGCCGTAGGGCGTTGCCCCCGAGGTCGACCGACCGGGTGTCGCCGGTCGCGGGGTCGACCCGGAAGAGCACTCCCTGGTCCTTGTCGACGAGCCAGAGCATCCCGCCGCCGTAGGTGAGCCCGCCGGCGCGCACGAACGCCTCGGACAGGGGCAGGCGTCGGGTCACGCGCCCCGTGCGCGGATCGACACGGATGAGTTGGTTCCCGCTGGGCGCACCCCCGTGCACCCAGACGGCGCCTCCTCCGGTCACGACCTCGACGACGGTCGCGCCCAGGCGGTACTGGCGTGTCTCTCCGCCTCTGCGGATCCGAGTCAGCGTCGACCCTCCCGTCTGCGCGAGGTAGCCGGCCATCCACGCGCCGCCGGCATCCGCCGCGAGGACCGATCCCACCCCCGCCGCCAGGTACGGCGTCGCCACGACCTTGGTCGTGTGCCGCACGTCGTTCGAGTCCGCGTCCACCTCTGACACGGTGCCGTCGAAGAAATTGTAGGACCAGACGCGGTCGCCGCTCGCAGCGGTCGCGCCGGGAAACTTCCCGACGTCGACGACGGCGGCGACGCGGTTCGTCTTCGGGTCGACGCGAACGATGGTGTTGCGCGCGACGTCAGGCGGCTCTGCGTCGCCGCTCGCGCGCGCGGCGAGCACGCCGATGAGCGCGGCGGCGAGCGCGAGGACCGCGGCGGCGAGAACTGCGTGGCGGCGCCTGGAGCTGCGCCGCTCGAGCCCGAGAGCCGCCTCGGCCGCGGTCAGGAGCTCGCCGCAGGTCGCGTAGCGGGCGTCCGGGTCCTTCGCCATCGCCGTGCGAACGACCGCGTCGATCGCGGGGGCGAGCTCGCCCCGTCGCTCCGTCACGGACGGCGGCTCCTCCTCGAGGTGCGCCCACGCGACGGCGAGGCGTGACGAGGCGGCAAACGGCGGCGCGCCTGTCAGACACTCGTAGAGCAGACAGCCGAGCGAATAGACGTCCGCGCGCCCGTCGATCTCCTGCCCCTCGATCTGCTCCGGCGCGAGATACGCGGGCGTCCCGACGGACGGACCGTCCGTCGAAGAGGTGCTCCCGAAGGACCGGGTCAGCCCGAAGTCGGCGAGGTACACGTGCTCGTCGCTGTCGAGGAGCACGTTCGAGGGCTTGACGTCGCGGTGCACGAGGCCTTTCGCGTGCGCCGCGTCGAGCGCATGCGCCACCTGCGCCACGATCGCGAGCGCTCGACTGGGCTCGAGAGCGCCTTCGTCGCGGAGGAGCGCACGCAGGTCCGTGCCCTCGACGAACCGCATCACCAGGTACAGCCGGCCGTCGAGCTCCCCGGCGTCGTGAATCGGCACGACGTTTGGATGCTCGAGCGACATCGCGAGCTCGGCCTCCCGCGCGAACCGCTCGCGGAAGCGTTCGTCGGCGGCGAGCTCGGGCGCCATCACCTTCAGCGCCACGATCCGCTTCAAACGGAGGTCGCGCGCACGGTAGACGACGCCCATGCCGCCCTGACCGATCAGCTCCTCGGGGCGGTAGCCGAGGAAGTCGTTGCGGATTGGGATCGTGTTCGCCGGGTTCACTGGTGAGTCGTTCGTGCGGCGAGGATAGGGCTCGCGGAGGCGGATTACGAGTGTCCGCGCGGAGCGACTGAGCGGCCGCTGAGCCGGTGCTGAGCCGTGGTAGCGTCGCCCGCAGCGCGTGGAGTTCCGGATCCTGGGCCCGCTCGAGGTCGTCGCCGACGGGCGTCAGGTCGCTCTCGCGCGGCCAGCACCAGCGCGCGCTGCTCGCGGCCCTGCTTGCTCCGCGCGAACGACGTCGTTCCAGCCGACGTCCTCATGGACGCGCTCTGGGGCGACGAGCCGCCGAGGGAGGCGACGAACGCCCTGCAGTACCACGTGTCGCAGCTCCGCAAGACGATCGGGCGCGAGCGACGCGGTCGTCACGCAGGGGCCGGGCTACCTGTCCGCGTCGCGCCGAACGAGCTCGATCTCTTCACGTTCGAGCGGCTGGTGGACGAGGCGCAGAGAGCATCGACCGAGACCGCGGCGCAACTCCTTCGCGACGCACTCGAGCTCTGGCGCGGAACGCCGCTCGCCGAGCTTGCGTACACGGACTGGGCCCAGACGGAGATCGTCCGGCTCGAGGAGCTCCGCGTGCGCGCGCTCGAGCTGCGGATCGACGCCGACCTCGCGCTCGGACGTCACGCGCAGCTCGTCGCCGAGCTCGAAGCCCTCGTCCGCGAGCACCCGCTGCGCGAGCGGCCGCGCGCGGCGCTGATGCGGGCGCTCTACGCGTCCGGCCGTCAGGCGGAGGCGCTCGAGGCGTATCGCGACGCGCGGACGATGCTCGTCGACGAGCTCGGGATCGAGCCGAGCCCCGAGCTGCAGGAGCTCGAGCGCGCGATCCTGCGGCACGACTCGTCGCTCGCCGTCGCTCCCGACGTCCCCGGTGCGCCACCGCGCGATCGTCGTCGTCGTCCGGAAGGAGGCGAGCCTCGACGCCCTGCTCGCGGTCGCCGAGCCGCTCGCGCGCCGGCCCGAGCGCGAGCTCATCGTCGCGCGGCTGCTCGGGAGCGGCGACGACCTCGCACGCGCGACGGCGCTGCTCGCGGAACGGCGTGCGGCGATCGTCGAACGCGGGCTCGCCTGCCGGGTCGCGGCGTACACGTCGCTCGAGCCCGGCGGAGACGCGGCTCGCCTCGCGACCGAGCACGACGCCGACCTCGTGCTCGTCGACGCAGCACCGGACTCACAGACGGGTGCGCTCGACGACGAGCTCGGCGTCATCCTCTCCGGCGCGTCGTGCGACGTCGCGATCCTCGTCGGCGGAGAGACGCGCTCGCTCGGGACCGGTCGTCACGCCGTTCGGCGGCGTCACGCACGACTGGTCGGCCATCGAGCTCGCGGCCTGGCTCGCAGACGCGCTCGACACGACGCTGCGACTGCTCGGCACAGAGGCCGACCCCGTCGGGCGCTCGGCGCGACGCCAGCCGGCTCCTCGCGCGCGCGTCGCTTCTCGTGCAGCAGCTCGTCGGGATCGTGACCGAGCCGATGCTCGTCCCGGCCGGCGATCAGGGTGTCGTGGAGGCCGCCCACGACGCGCGGCTGCTCGTCGTCGGGCTCTCGGAGCGCTGGCGGAGCGAGGGGATCGGCCCCGTGCGCGCGGCCGTGGCCGCTGCGGCGCCCGCGCCGACCTGTTCGTCCGTCGCGGCGCGCGTGCCACGGGCATGGGCGCGCCGCACACGCTGACGCGGTTCAGCTGGACGGTGGCGGCGGGCGACTAGGCGGCGGCGGGCTCGGCGACGCCCGCCTTCGTGAACGCGAGCTCGCCGTTCTGCGCGTCGACGCTGCACGACGTCGCCCTCCTCGAAGTCGCCCTCGAGCAGGCGAAGCGCGAGCGGGTTCTCGACGAGCCGCTGCAGCGCGCGCTTGAGCGGCCTGGCGCCGTACGTCGGATCCCAGCCGGCCTCCGTCACGACCTCCTTCGCGGCATCGGTCAGCTCGAGCGAGAGCCCGCGTTCCGCGAGCCGTGCGCGCAGGCGCTCGAGCTGGAGCTCGACGATGTCGCCGAGCTGGTCGCGCGTGAGCGGCTGGAAGACGACGATCTCGTCGATCCGGTTCAGGAACTCCGGCCGGAAGTGGTCGCGCAGCGCCTCGGCACTGCGGATGTTCGAGGTCATGATGATCACGGTGTTGCGGAAGTCGACCGTGCGGCCCTGGCCGTCGGTCAGTCGTCCGTCGTCGAGGATCTGCAGCAGCACGTCGAAGACCTCGGCGTGCGCCTTCTCGATCTCGTCGAGGAGGACGACCGAGTACGGACGGCGCCGCACGGCCTCCGTCAGCTGGCCGCCCTCCTCGTAGCCGACATACCCGGGCGGCGCGCCGATCAAGCGGGCGACCGTGTGGCGCTCCTGGTACTCGGACATGTCGAGGCGCACCAGTGCGCGGTCGTCGTCGAACATGAACTCGGCGAGC
The DNA here is from genome assembly GCA_963737405.1 of uncultured Actinomycetes bacterium. Taxonomy (GTDB): domain Bacteria; phylum Actinomycetota; class Thermoleophilia; order Gaiellales; family Gaiellaceae; genus JACCTU01. The sequence continues at coordinate 39,960 of CAVTSL010000004.1, read as the reverse complement.
GCGCGGGCGAGCTCGGTCTTACCGACGCCGGTCGGGCCGAGGAAGATGAACGAGCCGATCGGCCGGTTCGGGTCCTGCAGGCCGGTGCGCGAGCGCCGGAGCGCGTTCGCGACCGCCTCGACCGCGTCGTGCTGGCCGACGACGCGCTGGTGCAGCCGCTCCTCCATGTGGATCAGCTTCTCGGTCTCGCCCTCGAGCAGCCGTGAGACCGGGATGCCGGTCCAGCGGCCGACGACCTCGGCGACGTCGTCCTCGTCGACCTCCTCCTTGACCATCGGGTTCTCGAGCGCGGTGCCGTCGCGCTCGGCGAGCTCGCGCTCGAGCTCGGGCAGCTCGCCGTGCCGGATCTGCGCAGCGCGGTTGAAGTCGCCGGCGCGCTCGGCGCGGTCGTACTCCATGCGGAGCTCGTCGATCTTCTTCGTGATCTCCTTCACGCGCTCGAGCTGCTCCTTCTCGCGCGACCAGCGGGCGGCGAGCTCGTCGCGGTGCTCCTTCGCCTCCGCGAGCGCGCGCTCGACCGGCTCGCGCACGTCGTCGCTCTCCTTGCCCATCGCGGCGAGCTCGATCTCGAGCTGGCGGACGCGCCGCTCGGCCTCGTCGAGCTCGATCGGCGACGAGTCGATCTCCATGCGGAGCCGCGACGCGGCCTCGTCGACGAGGTCGATCGCCTTGTCGGGCAGCTGGCGGTCGGTGATGTAGCGGTCGGAGAGCACCGCGGACGCCACGAGCGCGGCGTCGCGGATGCGCACGCCGTGGTGCGCCTCGTAGCGCTCCTTCAGCCCGCGCAGGATCGCGATCGTGTCTGCCACCGAGGGCTCGCCGACGAACACCGGCTGGAAGCGGCGCTCGAGCGCGGCGTCCTTCTCGACGTGCTTGCGGTACTCGTCGAGCGTCGTCGCACCGACCGCGCGCAGCTCGCCGCGCGCGAGCATCGGCTTGAGCAGGTTGGCCGCGTCGACCGCCCCCTCCGCCGCGCCTGCGCCGACGATCGTGTGCAGCTCGTCGATGAAGAGGACGATCTGGCCGGCCGCGTTCCGGATCTCCTCGAGCACCGCCTTCAGGCGCTCTTCGAACTCGCCGCGGTACTTCGAGCCGGCGAGGAGCGCGCCGATGTCGAGCGCCCAGACCCGCTTGCCCTTCAAGCCTTCGGGGACGTCGCCCGCGACGATGCGCTGCGCGAGCCCCTCGACGATCGCGGTCTTGCCGACGCCCGGCTCGCCGATCAGCACGGGGTTGTTCTTCGTCCGGCGCGAGAGGACCTGGATCACGCGGCGGATCTCCTCGTCGCGGCCGATCACCGGGTCGAGCTTGCCGTCCTCCGCCGCCTCGGTGAGGTCGCGTCCGAACTTCTCGAGCGCCTGGTAGGTCTCCTCGGGATCCTGCGACGTCACGCGCCGACCGCCGCGAACGGCGTCGATCTTCGCCACGAGCTCGTCGCGCGGGACGGCGTCGAGCGCGAGGAGCAGGTGCTCCGTCGAGACGTACTCGTCGTTCATCCGGCGCGCCTCGTCGAATGCCCGGTCGAGCACCTTCGAGAACTGCGCGCCGACCTGCGGCTGCTGCGACGCGCCCTGGATCGCGGGCTTGCCGCGCAGCGTCGTCTCGGCCTCGGCGCGAAGCGCCGCGGCGTCGGGCACGAGCTGCTGCGGCAGCTCCTGGTCGAGCAGCGCGAGCAGCAGATGCTCGGGGTAGAGCTCGGGGTTGCCCATCCGGCGCGCGAGCTCCTGCGCGGCGCCGACGGCCTCCTGGCTCTTCAGGGTCAGCTTGTTGAAGTCCAAGGTCTGGCTTACCTCCTCTCCGGCACGCCGCCCTCGCGGTAGAGCACGAGGTCGCGCCGGTACTGCCTGTGCACGTTCTGCACCTCGTCGTGCAGCTGCAGCTGCAGCCGCTCGATCCGAGCGTGCGCTTTCTTCAGCTCGTCCTCGAGGCGGAGCACGAGCTCGACGCCCGCGAGGTTGAGCCCGAGGTCGGTCGTCAGCTTCTGGACGAGCTGCAGCCGCTCGACGTCCGCGTCCGAGTAGAGCCGCGTGTTCCCGGCAGTCCGCTTCGGACGCACGAGACCCTTCTGCTCGTAGATGCGAAGCGTCTGCGGGTGCATGCCGACGAGCTCGGCGGCGACGCTGATCATGTAGCGCGGCCGGTCGTCCATCAGCGAACCCCTTCGAACTGCGCCCGGAGCGAATCAGGAAGCGCGCCGTCGACGTCTGTGAAGCCGTACGCGCGCGCCAGCTCCGCGACGACGAGGACGTCGCCGGAGCGTTCGAGGACATCGGGATCGGCTGCAAGCGCCGCGACGGCGCGACCGACGAACTCGGGCGACTCGGAGTTCCCCAGGTCGAGAAACTCCTCCCACTTCAGGATCCCCTCGGTGCGTACAAGGCCGGGGTACAGCGCGACGACCGCCACCCCGTGCTCACGGAGCCGTGGCGCCATGGCTCGTGCCAGCCGATCGGTTGCGCCCTTCGCGACACCGAGCGCGACATTCTCCTCGGACCCGACGCCGGCGAACGACGAGACGTGCGCGATCAGACTCGGGCGGCTCCGGATCAACATCGGCGCCGCAAGCGTGCTCGCGACGTAGTGCGCGCGTACGCCGGCGGCGAACATGCTGTCCCAGAGTGAGATCGGCTGCTCCCAGAACGGCTTCGTGAAGACCTCGTACTCGCCGTCGTGGAGGAGCTCGTAGCCACCCCAGATGTTGTTGACGAGCACATCGAGACGACCTTGCTCGCGCTCGACTCGCTCGAACAGCGCGCGGACCTGTTCGTCGTCGCGATGGTCGCACCCGACGCCGACTCCGACGCCGCCTCGCTCGGTGGCCTGTCGGGCCGTCTCCTCGACCGTTCCCGGCAGCGAGCCCGTGGGCTCGGCGACGGAGCGGCCGGTGACATAGACGGTCGCACCCTCGGACGCGAGCCCGAGTGCGATGCCTTTCCCGACCCCGCGGCTCCCACCCGTCACGACGGCGACCTTGCCGTCGAGGCTCACGGGCCCACCTTCCGCAGCTCTTCGAGCAGCTCGCGCTGCTGCTTGTTCAGGCGCTTCGGAACCTCGAGCTTCAGCCGCGCGAGCACGTCGCCCTTGCCGCCGCCGGAGAGCTTCGGCGCGCCACGGCCGCGGATGCGGAGGAGCTTCCCGTCCTCCGAGCCCGCCGGAACCTTGAGCGAGACCGCGCCTTCGGGCGTCGGCACCTCGACCGTCGCGCCGAGCGCGGCGTCGGGGAACGACAGCGGCACGGTCACGAGCAGGTCGTTGCCGCGCCGCTCGTAGATCGGCGACGGGTCGACGTGCGTCACGACGTAGAGGTCGCCGGCCGAGGCGCCGCCGTAGCCGGCCTCGCCCTTGCCCTTGAGGCGGATGCGCGTGCCGTCCTTCACGCCGGCGGGGATCTTCACGGTGTAGCGCTTCGTCCGCCGCTCGCGGCCTGAGCCGTTGCACTTCGGGCAGGGGTCCTCGATCACGGTCCCGTTGCCGCGGCAGCGCGGGCACGGCTGCGAGAGCGCGAAGAGCCCCTGCGACTCGGACACGACGCCGCGGCCGTTGCACTCGGGGCAGATGCGCGGCGACGTGCCGGGCTTCGCGCCCGACCCGTGGCACTCCGAGCACGCCGTCTCGAGCTCGACGGGCACCTGGACCTGCGCGCCCCTGAGCGAGTCGTCGAACGACACGGTGACGTGCGCCTCGACGTCGTTGCCGCGCTGGCCGCGCTGGCGCTGCTGCTGCTGCGCCCGCCCGCGTCCGCCGCCTCCGAAGAGCCCGCCGAACAGGTCGCCGAGATCCCCGAGGTCGCCGAAGTCGAAGTTGAAGCCGCCGCCCTGTCCCGGCCGATCGCCGTTCGCGCCGAACTGGTCGTACTGCTTGCGCTTCTCCGGATCCTTGAGGACGTCGTACGCGCCCTGGACCTCCTTGAAGCGAGCTTCGGCCGAAGCGTCGCCCGGGTTGCGGTCCGGGTGGTTCTCGCGCGCGAGCTTCCGGTACGCCTTCTTGATCTCGTCCTGCGACGCGTTCTTCGCGACGCCGAGCGTCTCGTACAGCGTCGTCATTGGGCGATGATCACCCGCGCCGGGCGGAGCACGTGGTCGCCGAGGCGGTAGCCCTTCTGCAGCACCTCGATCACGGTGCCGGGCTCCGCGTCCGACGGCTGCGCGAGCAGCGCCTCGTGGACGTGCGGGTCGAACGCACCGTCGGTCTCGATCTCCGTCAGCCCTTCCTTCGTGAGCACGTCGGAGAGCTGGCGGTGCACGAGGCGGACGCCGTCCTCGAGCTTGGCCTCCTCGTGCTGCTCGGCGGCCTCGAGCGCGCGCCCGAGGTCGTCGAGCACGGGCAGGAGCTCCTTCACGAGCCGCTCGTGGGCGCGCGCGACGAGCGACTGCTGGTCGCGCGCGGCCCGCTTGCGGTAGTTGTCGAACTCCGCCTTCAGGCGCTGGAGGTCGTCGAGGTAGTCGTCGCGCTCACGCGTGACCGCGGCGAGCGCGTCGCCCTCCTCGACGATCTCCTCTTCTTCCTGAGCGTTCTCGACGTCCTCGTGCACTAGGAGGTCTTCGCCTCCTCCTCGTCGATGACCTCGTACTCGCCCTCCTCGACGACCTCGTCGTCGGTGGTGGACGAGCCGTTGCCGCCGCCGGACTGCGCCTGCTGCGCGGTCGCCTGCGCGTACATCGCCTCGGCGAGCTTCCGCGACTCCTCCTCGAGCGCGGTCGTCTTCGTGCGGATCTCGTTGACGTCGCTCGAGTCGAGGACGCCCTTCAGCTCCATGATCCGGCCCTCGATCGTGGACGCGAGTGACTCGTCGACCTTGTCGCGGTGCTCCTTGAGGGTGCGCTCGGTCTGGTACGCGAGCTGCTCCGCACCGTTCCGCGTGTCGGCGAGCTCGCGCATCCGGTGCGCCTCCTCGGCGTGGCCCTCGGCGTCCTTGATCATCTGCTGGACCTCGTCCTCCTTGAGGCCCGAGCCGCCCTCGATCCGGATCTGCTGCTCGTTCCCCGTGCCGAGGTCCTTCGCGTGCACGTTGATGATCCCGTTCGCGTCGATGTCGAACGCGACCTCGATCTGCGGGATGCCCCGCGGCGCCGGCGGGATGCCGACGAGCTGGAACTTCCCGAGCGTCTTGTTGAACGCGACCATCTCCGACTCGCCCTGGAGCACGTGCACCTCGACCGACGGCTGGCTGTCGACGGCCGTGGTGAACGTCTCGGACTTCTTCGTCGGGATCGTCGTGTTCCGCTCGATCAGCCGGGTGAACACGCCGCCCTTCGTCTCGATGCCGAGGCTCAAGGGCGTGACGTCGAGGAGCAGGATGTCCTTGACCTCGCCCTTGAGCACGCCGGCCTGGATGGCCGCGCCCACGGCGACGACCTCGTCCGGGTTGACGCCCTTGTGCGGGTCCTTGCCGGTGAGCTGCTTGACCTTCTCCTGCACGGCGGGCATGCGGGTCATCCCGCCGACGAGCACGACGTGCTCGATGTCGCTCGCGCTGAGGCCTGCGTCGCTGAGCGCCTGCTTCGTCGGCGCGACGGTGCGCTCGAGCAGGTCGGCGACGAGCTCCTCGAGCTTCGCGCGGGTGAGCTGCAGGTCGAGGTGCTTCGGCCCCTCCTGCGTCGCGGTGATGAACGGCAGGTTGATCTGCGTCGTCATCGTCGACGACAGCTCGATCTTCGCCTTCTCCGCGGCCTCGTAGAGGCGCTGCAGGGCCATGCGGTCCTGCGAGAGGTCGATGCCCTGGTCCTTCTTGAACTCGGCGACCATCCAGTCGACGACCGCCTTGTCGAAGTTGTCGCCGCCGAGGTGGTTGTCGCCGTTCGTGGCCTTCACCTCGAAGACGCCCTCGCCGAGCTCGAGCACCGACACGTCGAACGTGCCGCCGCCGAGGTCGAAGACGAGGATCGTCTGGTCGGCGCCTTCCTTGTCGAGCCCGTACGCGAGCGCCGCCGCGGTCGGCTCGTTGATGATGCGGAGCACGTTGAGGCCGGCGATCTTGCCGGCGTCCTTCGTCGCCTCGCGCTGCGCGTTGTTGAAGTAGGCCGGGACGGTGACCACCGCATCGGTGACCGTCTCGCCGAGGTACGCCTCGGCGTCGGCCTTCAGCTTCTGCAGGATCATCGCGCTGATCTCCGGCGGCGCGTAGTCCTTGCCGCCGGCCTTCACCCGGACGTCGCCGTTCGGGCCCTGGACGACTTCGTAGGGGACGATGGTCATCTCCTCGGTGACCTCGTCGTGCTTGCGGCCCATGAAGCGCTTGATCGAGAAGATCGTGTTCTGCGGGTTCGTGACCTGCTGTCGCTTCGCGGGCGCGCCGACGAGCCGCTGACCGTCGTTCGTGAACGCCACGACGGACGGCGTCGTGCGGCCGCCCTCGGCGTTCGGGATGACGGTCGGCTCGCCGCCCTCGAGCACGGCCATTGCCGAGTTGGTCGTGCCGAGGTCGATGCCGATGGTCTTCGCCATGTGTTTCATTCCTTCCGTTGAGAAAATCTGAGTCCTGTTATAGCAGATTTGGAGGCTGGCGTATCATGGCCCTCGTGAGCGAGCCGCTCGTCCCGCGCGATGAGGCCAGAGCGGCCCTGGAGGCGCAGCGGGAGCTCGGGCCCGGGCTACGACGACGCCGCGGTCGAGCGCTTCGCGCAGCGGATCGAGGAGCGCCTGAAGGAGCGGAAGCCGGCCCGCTCGCGGCCCTCGGATCAGAACACGGCGATCGTGATCGTCTCGCTCATCACCGCGATCCCGATGATCGCGATCGCGGGCGGCACCGTCGGGCGTGCCGGGCGTGGCGCTCGTCTGCGCTCGCGCTCGTGCTCGTCAACTACTTCGCCTCTCGCGGCTAGCGAGCGGCGCCGATCAGAACGCCCCCGGCGACGATCAGGACCGCGCCGAGGACGAGCCGGCGGCCGACGAGCTCGCTCCGCCCGATCAGCAGCGCCGAGAGGGCGACGCCCCAGAGCGACTCCGTCGCGACGAGCGGCGAGACGACCGTCACGCGTCCCCGGAAGTACGCCTCGAAGAGGAAGACGTACGAGAGGCCGAAGCAGATGCCGGCCGGGACGAAGACGCCGCCGCGCCGCCAGGGCGAACGGCGCGCCACGACCGCGAGCACGAGCGAGCCGCCGAAGAGCGTCGCAGCGGCGCCGGCGGTCGCGGCGACGGGCGTCTCGCCCGAGAACCAGCGGATGAAGGTGTCGCGGCTCGCGAAGATGAGCGTGCAGCCGATCGCCCAGACCACCCCGATCGTCCTGAAGCTCTCGGGACGTACGCGCTCCCACGCGAGGGCGGTGCCGCCCGCGACGATCAGCGCGGCCCCGGCGAGCAGTGCGAGCTCGAACGGCTCGTCGAGCACGAACAGCCCGAGGACGACGGTCACGAGCGGGGCCGCGCCGACGACGACCGACGCGCGCGCGGCGCCTGCATCGCGCACGGCGAGGGTGAAGAGGAGCTGCGAGATGCCCGGGCCGAGCAGTCCCGCGAGCGCAAAGACACCGAGGTCGCGTGCGTCGAGCTCACCCGAGCCGAACGGGACCGCCACGAGCGCGACGCCGAACGCGACGAGCGCAGTCACCGCGGCGCCGAGGCGAACGTCGGGCGTCCGCAGCACCCCGAGCCGGACGGCGACCGTCATCGCTCCGAAGAGCGCGGCGGAGAAGAGGGCGAGGACGACCGCCGTCATCTGCGGAGCAGGCGCCGCAGGGCGTCGGCTGCGGCGGGCTCGGCGACGATGATCCCCGCCATGATCAGCCCGGCGCCCGTCCAGCCGACGGCGCCGAGGCGGTCGCCCGCGAGCCAGAAGCCGAAGATCGCCGTCCAGACCGGCTCCATGGCGAACGCGAGCGCCGTCCTCGCGGCGGACAGCTGACGCTGCGCCCATGTCTGGACGAGGAAGCCGAGCGCGCTCGCGAAGATCCCCGTCACGAGCAGCGCGCCCCAGACCGTCCAGCCGCGCGGCACCTCGACCTGCCCGAGCGCGACGGCGATCACCGCGAAGCCGACGAACGCCGCGAGCATCTCGACGAACGTGAACGCGACGGCGTCGTAGCGCGGCGCGTAGCGCTCCATCAGCGCGATCTGGAGCGAGAAGGCCGCCGCGCCCGCGAGCACGAGGGCGTCGCCGCCCGGCTCGCCGACGCCGACGCCGGCGAGCAGCGCGAGGCCGACGAGCGAGAGCCCCACGCCGAGCACGACGATCCGGGCGACCTTGATCCGGAAGAGCGCGTAGGCGAAGAGCGGCGTGAAGACGACGTAGAGGCCGGTGATGAAGCCCGTGCTCGAGACGCTCGTGCGGTCGAGTCCCGCGGTCTGCAGCGCGTAGCCGAGGGCGAGCAGACCGCCGAGGAGCGTCGCCGGCTTCCACCCGGCGCGGCGGAGGCGCGGCGCGGCGACGGGCGCGAGCGCGACCGACGCGATCGCGAAACGGACGGCGAGGAACGCGAAGAGCGGGTAGAGCTCGAGCGCGTCCTTCACCTGGACGAACGTCACGCCCCAGACCGCGGTGACGATCACCAGGGCGAGGAGCGCGCGCACGCGCGGACGTTACATTTGAAGTGGCTGCTGGATCGCGGCGGCGCGGCTTCCGTCGGGCGCGATCCCGGCGCTCAGCCATTGGGCGTTCTCGGCGATCTCCTGCTCCGGCTCCGCGCCCATGTGACCGGCGGCGTCGCTGACCTTGACGATGCAGGCGGGGACATTCGTGGCCAGCCACTCGCCGTGCGCCGGCGGGACGAACACGTCGGTCAGCCCGTAGCGGACGAGCACCGGCACGGAGATGTCTGCAACGTCGAACCCCCACGGCTGCAGCATCGCGAGATCGTCGTCGACCCAGCCGTCGACTCCGTTCGCCGCCCACTCGAACGTCGACTCGCGGATGATCTGCATCGTTTCCGGGCGGGCCAGCTCCGCTCGATCCGACTCGCTCATGTCGAAGTCCTGCATGATCGAGGAAGGGTCGACGCGGACGCGTTCCTCGACCTGCTGCTGCAGCGCCTGCAGCTCGGGAGCGAGGACGTCCTCCCCGGCGAGCGCCCAGCCGAACTCCTTGACGTTCTCCGGATCCATGCCGGCAAGCCAGGCTTCCTGCTCGAGCCCGGGCGTCCCGAGCGGCGCGACACCGACCTCGCAGACCGCGCGTATCACGCGATCGGGGAGCAGCGCCGCGCACGCGAGCACGTGCGGTCCCCCGCCCGACCCTCCCGTGGCGCCGAAGCGATCGAAGCCGAGCTCGTCCGCAAGCGCGCGCACGTCGGCGACCGCATCGACCACGCGACGGCCGTGATTTCGATCGGACCTCCCGTACCCCGCGCGATCGTGCGTCACGTAGCAGACGCCGAGCTCCGCGTACAACTCCTCGCGTGCCCACCGCCCGAGCCGACAGCCGGGCGTGCCGTGCAACGCGAGGACGGGGAACCCTTCGGGATCGCCCCAGACGGCGTATGCGAGCGTCCGACCGTCAGGCGTCTCGAACGTCCGCAGCGGCTGGCCCATCCGTCGAGCATACGACTAAGCTCTCGCGCGGTGGAGGGCGACGGCTACCGGAGCGACCTCGCGCGCGAGCTCGGGGCCGACGCCCGCGACCGGCTCGTCCGCTACGCGCAGGTCTGGACGACCTCCGACCCCGACTCGGACACCGCACCGAGCACGGAGCGCCAGCTCGACCTCTCGCGCATCCTCGTCGACGGAGCTCCGAGAGCTCGGGATCGAGGCCGAGCTCACCGACCATGGCATCGTCTACGGCACGCTCCCGGGCAACACCGACGCGCCGACGATCGGCCTCGTCGCACACGTCGACGTCTCCCCCGACGTCAGCGGCGAGAACGTCAAGCCGCAGGTCTTCACCTACGACGGCGGCGCGCGCCCCCTGCCGGGCAACCCGTCACAGGTTCTCGACCCCGCCGAGTGGCCCGAGCTCGCGAACCACGCCGGCCACGAGCTCGTCTCGAGCGACGGCACGACGCTGCTCGGCGCCGACGACAAGGCCGGCGTCGCGGAGATCATGGCCGCGCTCGCCCACCTCCTCCGCAACCCGGACGTCCCGCACGGCACGCTCCGCATCGCCTTCACGCCCGACGAGGAGATCGGTCGCGGCGTCGACAACTTCGACGTCGCAGCGTTCGGCGCTGAGGTCGCCTACACGCTCGACGGCAGCACCGCGGGCCAGATCCAGGACGAGACGTTCTCGGCACTCGAGGCGCGCGTCCACTTCCAGGGCCGCGCCGTCCATCCCGGCTACGCGAAGGACATCCTCGTCAACGCGATCCGCCTCGCCTCCGACTTCGTCGCGGCACTGCCGCGCGACCTCTCGCCCGAGCGAACCGAGGAGCGCGACGGCTTCATCCACCCGACGCGCATCACCGGGAACGCCGAGCACGCCGAGGTGCGGATGATCCTGCGCGACTTCGACGAGGAGAAGCTCGAGGGCTATGCGGAGCTGGTCCGCAAGACCGCGGAAGACGTCGGTAGCGCCGAGGTCGAGCTCAGACGGCAGTACCGGAACATGAAGCAGTACCTCGACGAGGTGCCGCGCGCCATGGCGCTTGCAGAGGAGGCCGTCAGACGAGCCGGGCTCGAGCCGAGACGCGAGCTCGTCCGCGGCGGCACCGACGGGTCGAGACTCTCGGAGCTCGGCCTTCCCACGCCGAACATCTTCACCGGCGGCCAGCAGTACCACTCCGAGCGCGAGTGGGTGTGCGTCGCCGACATGGGCGCCGCGGCCGAGACGATCGTGCACCTCGTCCAGCTCTGGGCCGAATAGGCGGAGGGCGCCCGAAGGCGCCCTCCCGTAGGAGCTAGTCGCTCACCTTCTCCTTGAGCTCGTCGAGCTTCTCCTTGGCGTCGCCCTTCGCGTGCTCGGCCTTGCCCTGCGCCTCGCGCGTCTTGTCGTCGGTGAGCTTGCCCTCGTACTCCTTGAGCTTCCCGGTCGCCTGATCCTTGTGTGCGTCGTCCACGAGACCCCTTTCGTCGGTTGTCCCCTCTTCTCTCCGCCACGACGGGCCGGAAACCCACCGCTACGCTCTCGGGGTGGAGCCGCTCGTCGACAGCTGGGGCCGCGAGATCAAGAGCGTCCGCGTCTCGGTCACGGACAAGTGCAACTTCCGCTGCAGCTACTGCATGCCGGCGGAAGGCCTCGAGTGGCTGAAGCGCGACGAGGTTCTCAGCTTCGAGGAGATCGCACGCATCGTCGCCGTGCTCGCGCGGCTCGGAGTGGACGAAGTCCGGCTGACCGGCGGGGAGCCGCTCGTGCGCCGCGACCTGCCGGTGCTCGTCGAGATGCTGGCGCACGTCGAGGGCGTCCGCGACCTCTCGCTGACCACGAACGGCGTGCTCCTCGACCGGCTCGCCGGCCCGCTCGTCGCCGCCGGCCTCCGCCGCGTGAACGTGTCGCTCGACTCGCTCGACCACGTGCGCTTCGCCGAGCTGACTCGACGCGACGCGCTCGACCAGGTGCTGCGCGGCCTCGAGGAGGCCGAGCGCTACCCCGAGCTCCGGCCGATCAAGGTCAACTGCGTCGCGATCAAGGGCTTCACGGAGGAGGAGGTGCCGCGGCTCGCCGCACTCGCGCGCCGGAAGCCGTACGTCGTCCGCTTCATCGAGTTCATGCCGCTCGACGCCGACGAAGGGTGGCGCGACGACCAGGTGCTGACCGGCGGCGAGATCCGCGCGCTCGTCGAGGCCGAGCACGGCCCGCTCGTCGAGCTCCCGGCGAAGGCGTCGTCCACCGCGCGCCGCTTCGGGTTCGCCGACGGCAGCGGGGAGCTCGGCTTCGTCAACCCCGTGTCGGAGCCGTTCTGCTCGACCTGCGACCGGATCCGCCTCACGGCCGACGGGCAGCTCCGCACCTGCCTCTTCTCCCGCCGCGAGTGGGATCTGAAGACGCCGCTCAGGGCGGGCGCGACCGACGACGAGCTGGTCGCGCTGCTTCGCAACGCGGTCGCGCACAAGGAGCTGAAGCACCGGATCAACGAGCCGGGCTTCGTCCGCGCCTCGCGCTCGATGTCGCAGATCGGCGGCTAGTCGGCCAAGAGGACGACGAGCACCGTCGCGACCCCGAGCGCGACGCCCACGCCTGTCAACACCGCCGCGACCCGATCGTCGAGCGGCGCGAACCCCCCGCTCGCGAGCGACCGCTCCACCGCGCGGCTCCGCACGTAGGCGAACACGATGAAGAGCACGCCGAGCGCCGCGTAGGCGCAGCCCAGGACGACGAACGGCGTCCCGGAGCCGTCGCTCAGCTCCGGAACGAGCTTTCCGGCGGCGATTCCGACGGCGAGCGCCGTGAGCCCGCTCCGCCACCAGGCCAGGTACGTCCGCTCGTTCGCGAGCCTCGTCCGGCGGGTCGCGTCCTCCACGTCCGGGTCCACACGACGCATGGTGAACGGCCGCGGAAGACGCCCGACCGCGACGCCCAGCCCTCCGACTAGAATTCGACGGCCGTGAGCGTGAGCGCAGCCGCCCATGCGCCCGAACAGCGGGGCCGAATTCTTCCGCGTGGTTGGGGCGACTTTCTCCTCCAGATCGCAATCTGGTTCGGGTTCCTGGCCGCGTACCAGGTCGCTCGCGGGGTTGCCGACCGCAACGCGGCGGCGGCGTTCGAGAACGGGCTGAAGGTGATCGATCTCGAGAGCCGCGCGAACGCGCTCTTCGAGACCAGCATCCAGGGGCTCGTCGACTCGTCGCGCGTGCTCGCGGTGATGACGTCGTGGACGTACTGGCTCTCGCAGTTCACCGTCCTCGGGCTCGCGCTCCTCTGGGTCTACCTGCGCCGGAACGACGTCTTCCCGCGCTTCCGCAACCTCGTCATGCTCGCGAACGTGATCGGGCTCGCGGGCTACGTCCTGCTCCCGACCGCGCCGCCGCGGATGTTCCCGGACTTCGGCTTCGTGGACACGCTCGCGCGCTTCGCGAGCCTCAACCACGGGAGCGGCCTCGTCCAGCTCGCATCGAACCCGTACGCGGCGATGCCGAGCCTGCACTCGGCGGACGCGCTCATCGTCGGGATCACGATGGCGATGCTCGTCAAGCACCGGTGGGCGAAGGTGCTGTGGCTGGCCTGGGCGCCGTGGGTCTGGTTCTCGGTCATGGCCACCGGCAACCACTTCTGGCTCGACATCGCGGCCGGCGTGCTCGTCGCCGGGGTCGCCGCGCTCGTCCTCGAGCGCAAGCTGCTGCTGCACCGCACCTAGCCGCAGCTCGTGTATCGCACGTATGCTATATAGCAGGTGTGCGATATAACACCATGACGCTCGGACGGGTCAAGGACACGTACACGACCGGCGCACGGCGCCTCGCGTCCCGCTCGATCACGGGCCTCACCCGGACGCGCGTGACGCCGAACGCCCTGACGACGGCCGGGGTCACACTCTGCGGTCTGGCCTCGGTCCTCGTCTACTTCGAGTACCGGAACGAGCTGCTCTTCTTCTGGCTCGGCGCGGTGCTCTTCGTGGCCGGGTCGGTGCTCGACATCCTCGACGGCGCGCTCGCACGGGCCGGCGGGAAGACGACGCCGTTCGGCGCCTTCATCGACTCCACCACCGACCGCATCAGCGAGGCGTTCATGCTCGGCGCGATCGCGCTCGTCTTCACGAGGGACGGCAGCGAGCTCGGCGTCGCACTGACCGTCGCCGCGATCGCGGGCTCGTTCCTCGTCAGCTACACGCGTGCGCGCGCGGAAGCGCTCGGCCTCCGCGGCGACGTCGGCATCGGCTCACGGGCCGAGCGCGTCGTCGTGATCACCGCCGGCCTCGTGCTCGCGCCCTGGGTGCCGCTCGAGCTGCCGCTCGCGCTCCTCGCCGCGACGGCGTGGATCACGGTGCTGCAGCGTGTGCTGCACGTGCGCCGCCAGCTCCTAGCTCGCGACTGACGCAGGGACGCGCAACTCCAACGGATACCTTCTCGGGGCCGTGAACACCGCGACCCTCGAAGTCATCGGGAGGGACGAGGAGCTCGCGACGGTGCGCGCATTCCTCCACGGGACAGCTCCCGGTGCGCTCGTGCTGACCGGCGAGCCCGGGGTCGGAAAGACGACGATGTGGCGCGCGGGGGTCGAGGCGGCCAAAGAGATGTCGATTCGCGTACTCGAGGCTTCACCGGCCGAGGCCGAGGCACGGATGTCGTTCGCTGCGCTCGACGACCTTCTCTCGGGCGTGATCGAAGAGACCCTTCCCGCTCTGCCCCCACCGCAACGACACGCGCTCGAGGTAGCGCTCCTGCTGACGGAGACCGGAGAGACCCCGCCGGACGAGCGCGCGGTCGCCGCTGCCTTCCTCAACGCGCTCCGGCTGCTGAGCGCGTCGAAGCCAACGCTCATCGCAATCGACGACATCCAGTGGCTCGACGTCTCTTCCGCGTCCGTGTTGGGCTACGCGCTGCGGCGGCTCCGTGACGAGCCGGTTGCGATGCTCCTCGCGCAGCGGGCGGACGAGGCATCCGCACCTCCTGCGGAGCTGGCTAGGGCACTCGACGGTCGCAACACGTCGTCGGTGCCGCTCGGCCCGCTGACGCTCGGAGCACTGCACAGGCTCCTTCGCGACCGTCTCGACGTCGTGCTCGCGCGTCCGGCCCTTCGCCGCATCCACGAGATGTCCGGCGGAAACCCGTTCTACGCGCTCGAGATCGCGCGAGCTCTCGAGCTCCAGACCCCTCGGGCTTCGCTCGGTCGGAATCTCCCCGTTCCCCGTTCGCTCGGCGAGCTGCTCGAGGTTCGCGTCGCGGCCCTTCCGCCCGAGACGCAGCGGGCGCTTCTCGTCGCCGCCAGCCTGTCGGAGCCACGCCTCCGGATCGTCTCGGACGCACTCGGCCTCGAAGCCCGCCTGGCACTTCAGCCGGCGGTCGACGCGCACATCGTGAGCGTCGACGGTGACCGCGTCCGCTTCACCCATTCCCTCTTCGCCGCCGTGGCCTCCGCGCGGGTCGACGAAGTGAGCCGGCGTGCGGTTCACCGTCGACTCGCCGCGCTCGTCGACCACGCAGAGGAGAAGGCACGCCACCTCGCGCTCTCGGCCGAGGGACCGGATGAGGTCGTGGCCACGGCGCTCGAAGACGCCTCAGCGGTGGCGCTTGCGCGCGGCGCGAGCGCGGCTGCGGCAGAGCTCAGCGAGCAGGCGCTGGTGCTCACGCCGCCCGAGCGAGAGAGCGACGTCCGTCGCCGAACGATCGCGACCGCTCTTCACCACTTTCGCGCGGGCGATGCGACCGGCGCGCTGGCACTCCTCGAGCAGGCCCTCCCGTCCATGCCTTCGGGCGCCGATCGCGCGCACGCGCTCGCCCTCCTCCAGCGCGTCTACCGCTACGAGGGAGACCAGCTTCGCGCCGCGGAGCTCGGCCGTGAGGCGCTGGCAGAGCCGACGACCGACGACCGGGTACGTGCCGAGGCCGCATCGGAGCTCGCCTCGACGCTGTTCTTCCTCCGGGAGAACCTCGACGACGCCTTGCGTGTGTCCACGATCGCAGTCGATTCGTCGGCACGCGAGGAAACCCGCGGCCTCCACGCTCATGCGACGGCGCAGAAGGGAGTCATCGAGGCTCTCCTGGGACACCGTGACGCGCTCGCAACGCTCCGTGCCGCCGAGGGGCTTGGGACGAGGCACTTCGACTCCGTCATCAACTCGGCAAGGTTCGACGAGGGGTTCGTCATGCTCTGGTTCGACGACGCAGCACAGTCGGCGCGCGTCATGCAGGCGAGCCATGCCGAGGCGCTCGAGAGCGGAGACGACGGTTCGATTCCTCTGATCCTTGCGAACCTCGCGGCGGCGGAGTACCTGGCCGGCCGCTGGGCACGCGCGGAGCAGGCGGCCGACGACGGCTACGAGGCGGCGATGCAGACCGGCCAGCGGCCGCAGCAGGCGTACTCGCTCTCGGTGCGAGCCCTCGTTCGCGCCTCGCTCGGGAGAGAGGACGAGGCGCGCACCGATGCGTCGCACGCGCTGACGCTCGCGGGGGAGCGCGCGATGGGGGCGGCGAGGATCCACAGCATCTGGGCCCTCGGGATGCTGGCGCTCTCGCTCGATCGGCCCGACGAGGTCGTGGGGTTCGTCGCACCGCTGCGTGAGGAACTCCTCGCTGCGGGCGTCGGTGAGCCGGGCTCGGTCCGCTTCGTCCCGGACGAGATCGAGGCGCTCATCGCACTCGGTCGGGTGGACGAGGCGGAGATCCTGGTCGGCTGGCTCGAGGAGCGGGGTCGCACGCTCGACCGCGCATCCGCATTGGGGGCGGCGGCTCGCTGCCGCGGTCTTGTGTCCGCCGTCGCGGGCGATCTGGAGAGCGCCGTGAACGAGCTCGAGCACTCGCTCGCTCAGTACGGGCGTGCGCAGATCCCGTTCGAGGTCGCGCGCACCTTGCTTGCGCTGGGCGCGACGCAGCGCCGGGCAAGGCAGAAGGCGGCGGCTCGGACGACCCTTACAAGCGCCCTGGCGGGCTTCGAGGAGCTCGGCGCTGCGATCTGGGCGGACAAGGCCCGGAAGGACCTGGCGA
Organism: uncultured Actinomycetes bacterium; assembly: GCA_963737405.1. Taxonomy (GTDB): domain Bacteria; phylum Actinomycetota; class Thermoleophilia; order Gaiellales; family Gaiellaceae; genus JACCTU01. The sequence continues at coordinate 23,514 of CAVTSL010000004.1, read as the reverse complement.
GGATCGGCGGGCGGGCGCCGTCGGGGGACAGGCTGACTCCCGCGGAGGAACGCGTGGCTGCGCTTGTTGCCGAGGGCTGCTCGAACAAAGAGGTCGCAGCTGCGCTCTTCATGAGCGTCCGGACCGTCGAGACGCACCTCGGGAAGATCTACGCGAAGCTCGGCGTTCGATCGCGCACCGCGCTCGCGAGACGCTCTCAGCAGTAGCCGTCTCCTCAAAGATCGGTGGGATTCGGGATTTCCGCCGCGCCCGAGTCTCCCTAGCGTCGCAGAGCGATGACGCGATACCTCGCCGAGCTGTACCTCCCGAAGGCCGGGACCGACGAGGTCCGCAACGCCGCCGAACGGGCCCGTACCGCTGCGGAGGCGCTCAGCCGACAGGGAACCGAAGTGCGGTACATCCGGGCGCTCTTCCTCGGTGCGGACGAGACGTGCTTCCACCTCTACGAGGCCGACTCCTCCGAGGCCGTGTTCGAAGCCAGCAGGCGCGCGGCGATTCCCGTCGAGCGGGTGGTGGAGGCGATCGACATCGAGCTCGAGGAGACCGAAGGCATCGCGTCCGCGCAACCGTCGAACGCGCCCGCGGGAGACGGAGAGTGAACCGAATGAAAGGAGCCCTTCGATGAACGGACAGGCCGTCGTTCGCGCGCTCGTCGTCGCCGCCTCGGCAACGGCAGTTGCGGTCCTCACGCCGATCGCGGCTGCTGACGCCGTGTACCACACGGAACGACTGGAGCTCTCCTCAGTCGCCGGCGCGCCGCTCCGGTCCGGATTCGTCGTGAACAGCAAGGCCGAAGGGCCTCGCATCTACGCCCACGAGACCTTCGTCCTGAACGGCGCGGCTCCGAACGCCGCGTACACGTTCAAGCGGAACTTCTTCTTCCGCGACTGCGGGTGCAAGGGCGACCCGTCGCTCACTCCCGTGGCGAGACTCGAGACGAACGCCGCCGGCAACGCGAAAGGGAACCTCGTCGTCGTTCCCGAAGAGGTGCCGCCGCCGTATCGCGGCAAGCACGGAGTGCGCTGGACCGTCGAGGACGCCGCCGGAACGATCGTCTACCACACGGCCTGCACCGCCGTGACCCTCGATTGAGATGCGGAAGACGCTGGTCATCGCGGTCGCGGCCGTCGTGTTGGCGGTAGCGGTTGCGGCAGTCGGAGCGCTTGCGTTCGCAGGCTCGTCGTCGGATCGAACCGTCGGCCGCGGGGAAACGGCGAACGTCGAGGGGCTGACGTGGAGCATCGTCTCGGCGCAACAGCGCAGGCGGATCGCGATTCCCCGAGGCGGCCTCACCTACACGGCCAAGCGAGGCATGTACCTGATCGTCGAGCTCAAGCTCGACAACGCGAGCGGCGGAGCGGCGAGGGCGGTCGGCGAGTACGTCTCCCTCCTCGGCGGCGACGGCGAGCGGTATCAGCTCGACGAGGACGGCTCGACCGCGTACCACCTCACGCTCGGACCGCATCGACACGACCCGGCGCTCTACGAGCCGACCCGGCCCGATCCGGTCTTCGGGTTCTTCGACGTGCCCATCGGCACGGCGCGTGCGGCGTCCGTGACGTTCGACGTGCCGCGCGCCGCGCTGCGCAACACCCCGCTGCTCGAGGTCCAGCCGCCGGACGGATCGCGAACCGCGTTCGAGGTGGGGCTGCGGTGATGCCGCGACCTCGGGTCGACCGACATCTGCGAGGAGGAGAGATGAGATCGAACGACGGCATTGGCAAGAGGCGACTCCTAGCATTCACCTGCGTCGCGCTAGCGGGGAGTCTGCTGGCCCTCGTCGGCGCACAGGGCGCCAGCTCGGCGTTTCCGGGCACCAACGGCAGAATCGCCTTCGCGTCGGATCGTGATGGCGCGCAAGACGTGTACGTGATGTCCGCGGACGGCACCAACCAGACGCGCCTCACGAACGCCGCCGGCGACGATCAGTATCCGATGTGGTCTCCGACCGGCACGAGGATCGCCTTCTCGAGCTTCCGCGAAGGGACGCAGAAGCTGTTCGCGATGAATGCGGACGGCTCGAGCCAGACGCGCTTGCTGGACGCGCCGCTCCTGAGTTCCGGCGACGAGGAGCCGTCCTGGTCCAGAAACGGGAGCAGGCTTGCGTTCCGCAGCGACCGCGGGCTCGGCGACCTCAACATCTGGACCGTGAACGCCAACGGCACCGCCCTCCTCCAGGTGACGAGCACCGGGACCAACATCAACCCCGTCTGGTCGCCGGGCGTCGACCGGATCGCCTTCGCGAGCACTCGCGACGGCGACGACTTCGAGCTCTACACGATGGACGGCGCTGGGCCAGAACGTCGTCCAGCTCACGAACAACGACGCCTTCGACTCCAATCCCGACTGGTCGCCGAGCGGCACGCGCATCGCGTTCCAGAGCAACCGTCGACGGCGACTTCGACATCTACGTCCTGAACCAGGACGGCTCGATCGACCAGCTCACGAACGACCCCGCGTTCGACAGCGCACCGGCGTGGTCGCCCGACGGCACGAAGATCGCCTTCCAGAGCAACCGCGACGGTGACTTCGAGATCTACACCATGAACGCCGACGGCAGCGGCGTCCTGCAGCTGACGAACAACGATGCCGTCGATCGGGTCGCGGACTGGCAGCCGCTCACGAGCGGCGGCGACACAACGCCGCCGCAACTGTTCGCTGCCCGGGCCGATCGCGGTCGACGCCACCTCGCCGGCCGGAGCCGCGGTGAGCTTCGTCGTTCGGGCGATCGACGTCGTCGACCCGAGTCCCACGCTCAGCTGCTCGCCCGCGTCCGGGGCGACCTTCCCCATCGGCGGCACCCTGGTCTCCTGTACCGCAACGGATCGAGCCGGCAACACGAGCTCCGGAGCGTTCGTCGTGAGCGTCATCGGCGCGAAAGCGCAGATGGAGCGGCTGTTCCAGGAGGTCATCGCGGCATCGACACTGACGACGACGCAGAAGGCATCCCTGACCCGCTTGCTGCAAGCGGCACTGACGGCCTTCAACCCGGAGAGCCGTGCCCACAACTGCACCGCGTGGAGCCTCGTCGGGTTGTTCGAGCTCTATGTCTCGGCGCTGCGCGGAAACGGCATCGAGCCGGCGCTCGCCGATCGATGGCTCGCCGACGCGCGGCGGATCCGATCCGTCCTCAGGTGCTGATCAGCGCACCTTCGAGACGAGTGCGGAGGGCGCCGCCAGGCGCCCTCCGCACGTCGTATCGCACGTGTGCTATATAGCAAGCATGCGATACCGTCGAACCGGAGGAGATTCCTCGAATGTCTGACAACGGCAAGGTCCGCGTCGCGCTCGTCGGCGTCGGCAACTGCGCGAACGCGCTCCTGCAGGGCGTCGAGTACTACCGCGACGCGTCGCCCGACCAGTTCGTCCCCGGGCTGATGCACGTCGACCTCGGCGGCTACCACGTCGGCGACATCGAGTTCACGGCGGCGTTCGACGTGACGACGACGAAGGTCGGCAAGGATCTCGCCGACGCGATCTGGGCGCACCCGAACGACACGATCAAGTTCGCCGACGTTCCGCCGACCGGGATCAAGGTCTCGCGCGGGATGACGCACGACGGGATCGGCAAGTACCTGAACGAGATCGTCGACAAGGCTCCCGGCGAGACCGACGACGTCGTCGGGATCCTCAGGGAGACGAAGACCGACGTCGTCGTCAACTACCTGCCCGTCGGCTCCGAGATGGCGACGAAGTGGTACGCCGAGCAGATCCTCGACGCCGGCTGCGCGATGGTGAACTGCATGCCGGTCTTTCTCGCGAAGGAGCCGTACTGGCAGCGCCGCTTCGAGGACGCGGGCCTGCCGATCATCGGCGACGACATCAAGTCGCAGGTCGGCGCCACGATCACGCACCGCGTGCTCACCTCGCTCTTCCGCGAGCGCGGCGTCCACCTCGACAAGACGATGCAGCTGAACGTCGGCGGCAACTCCGACTTCCTGAACATGCTCGAGCGAGAGCGTCTCGAGTCGAAGAAGATCTCGAAGACGAACGCCGTCACGTCGATGCTCGACTACGACCTCGGCGACAAGAACGTCCACGTCGGCCCGTCCGACTACGTGCCGTGGCTGACCGACCGCAAGTGGGCCTACATCCGCATGGAGGGCTCGAGCTTCGGCGACGTGCCGCTCAACGTCGAGCTCAAGCTCGAGGTCTGGGACTCGCCGAACTCGGCCGGCATCGTGATCGACGCGGTGCGGCTCGCGAAGCTCGCCATGTTGAACGGCGTCGCCGGCGCGCTCGAGGGGCCGAGCTCCTACCTGATGAAGTCGCCGCCCGTCCAGATCGCGGACGACGACGCGCACGACGCGGTCGAGCGCTTCATCGAGGAGAACCGGCGCACGCGGGAGCGCTCCACGGTCTGAGCACGTCCGCAGGCGGAGCGCATGCCCGGGACTAGACTCGTCCCAGGCATGCCGCTCCGCGTCTGCCTCGTCACGCCTTTCGCCTGGTCGCAGCCGCACTCGGTCAACGACCACGTGGAGGGCCTCGCGCGCGAGCTTCGCAAGCTCGACCACCACGTGACCGTGCTCGCGCCGTCGAATCGCGCGCGCGACCTCGCGGCGGGACGGCGGGCGCTGCAGAGCGGCACGGACGCCGACGTGATCGCCGTCGGCCCCGCAGTCCCGATCTCGCGCCGCTCGCAGATGGGCGTGCCGGTCGGGGCGCGGTTCAACCTCGAGCTCGCGCTCCGCGAGGGGCGCTTCGACATCGTCCACGGCGTCGAGCCGGGGCTGCCGAGCCTGTCGTACCTCGCGCTCCGCGCCGCAGAGACGCTCGCCGTCGCGACGTTCTTCTCCCCCGAGCGCCTCGCCTATCCGCCCGGGAAGGCGCAGCGCGAGCGCCTACTCGGCCGGATCGACGCGCTGCTCGCGACGAGCGAACGGACCGCGCACGCCGCGGCCGAGCGTTACCCGGGCGACTTCGGGGTGATCTCGGAGGGGGTCGACACGGAGCTCTTCGCCCCGGGCGCGAAGGAGCAGCTGATCGTGGTCGAGTGGCGCCCGTCGGCCCGCCCGGTCGCCCGGGCGGTGCTGCGTGCGCTCCGCGACCTGCCGGGCTGGGAGGTCGCCTTCGTGCGGACGCGGACGACCTTCGGCCGCCCGTTCATCCCGCGCGCGGTCGTGGACCGGGTCTCGATCTCGACGCTCCGCGCGGGAACGGACCGCGCCGGCCTGCTCGCGCGCGCCGCTGTCTTCGTCCCGGCCCCGGCGGGGCTCGCCCGGCTCCGGCTCGAGGCGGCCGCCTCGGGTGCCGCGATCGTCGACCCGCCCGGCCTCGAGGAGCAGCCCGAGCTTGCCGCCGCTGCGGTCGAGCGGCTCGCCGAGGACGCGGAGCACCTGCTCCGCGAGCAGCGCGCGTCGCGCGCGTGGGCCGAGCCGCAGAGCTTCTCCGCGGTCGCCGCCGAGCTGGAAGCGCTCTACGAGCGGCTCGCCCGCAGGCGCCGCCCCTCCGGCGACGGCGACCCGCTCGCCGACCGGCCGTGGATCCTCGCCGACCTGCACATGCACACGAACTGGTCGAACGACTGCCAGATCCCCGTGCCCGAGCTGATCGACCACGCGGAGGCGCAGGGGCTCGGTGCGATCGCGATCACCGACCACAACGTCTTCGGGGGCGCGCTCGAGGCGGTCGAGCAGGCCCGCGGCCGCGAGCTGATCGTCATCCCGGGCGAGGAGGTGAAGACCGACGACCAGGGCGAGGTGATCGGCCTCTTCCTCGACGAGGAGATCCCGCGGGGGATGTCCTTCTCGGACACTGTGGCCGCGATCAAGGAGCAGGGCGGTGTCGTCTACCTCCCCCACCCCTTCGACCGCATCCACACGATCCCCGATCCGGTGACGATCCACCGCCACCTCGCCGAGATCGACGTGCTCGAGGTCTACAACGCGCGGCTCCTCTTCGAGGCGTACAACGACGAAGCGCTCCGCTTCGCCCGCAAGTACGGCCTCCAGATGGGCGCAGGCTCGGATGCCCACGTCCTGCAGGGCGTCGGGACGGGCGTGCTCCGGATGCGCGCGTTCGACGGGCCGGAGGAGTTCCTGCAGAGCCTCCGGACGGCGCAGGTCCTCCGCCGTCCGAGGTCGCTCCTCTACCTCCAGTCGCTCAAGTGGGCGGCTCAGGCCAAGGAAAGAGTTCGCTGACCACGAACTCGTAGGACCCCGCCGTGTCCGCCGTGTCGTCCGACGAAATCTCCGAGAAGTACCTGCAAAAAGCGATCTCCGAGACGAACGACCTCGGAGACGAGATCGCGCGGTCCGCACCGGAGGGCGCCGTGCCCGTTCTCGGCTCCGGTCATCCGCTCGCGGACGTCTTCATGGTCAAGTACGGGCCCCAGCCTCCCGAGGTGCAGGAGGGAGTCGCCTTCTTCGGCCGCGCCGGGCAGGCGATCCTCAAGTCGCTCCAGCGGCTGCGGGTCGACCCGCTCGCCGTCTACGGCACGAACTGCATCAAGTTCGTCGGCCAGGACGAAGACGAGGCGCGCGCGCAGCTGACGCGCGAGCTCCACATCGTCCAGCCGAAGCTCGTCGTCGTGATGGGCGACGACGCGCTCGCGTTCGTGAACTCGCTCTCGTTCCCGCTCGCCGGCGCGCTCGAAGAACGCATCGGCGAAGTGCAGCGGTTCACGCCGACGATCGACGGGCTCGTCGTGCCGGACATCGACGCCTCCCTCGACGAAGCGCCGGCGAAGACGCGCTTCTGGCAGGCGTTCAAGGCGGTCGGGGCGTGGTGGGCCGAGCTTCCGCCGTACTAACGCCGAGGCTCGTCGCCGGTCTCGCGCTGCTCGGCGCGCTGCTCGCGTACTACGCGCTCTTCCGACACGGCCCGAACCTCCCGACGACCGCGGACGTGCTCTTCGTCGCGTTCGTGCTGATCCCGGCCGTGTTCGCGCTCGTCTGGCTCGCGCTGCCGCTGCGGCGGTGGCGCGGCCTCCTCGGAGCCGGGATCGCGCTCGCCGTGCTCGCCGTCGTCGCGAGCCGCGCCGACCTCGAGGTGGTCGCCAACTTCGCGAAGCTCGGCGCGGCGACCGCAGTTGCGTTCTGGTTCCTCGGCTACTTCGAGAGCGCGCTCTGGGTCGCGCTCGTCGCGCTCATGATCCCGATCGTCGACTCGTACTCGGTCTGGCGCGGGCCGACGCACCACATCATCAGCGAGCGGCCGGAGGTGTTCTCGGCGCTCTCGTTCTCGTTCCCGCTCCCCGGCGAGCGGCAGGTCTTCATCGTCTGGCGCGAGCCGCTCGCCGGCCCGAGGTCGTTCGACGTCTACCGGACACCCGGCGGCAAGCGGAACGACGAGCCGCTGCGCGACGAGAACGACAACGGGCAGGTCGGGTTCCTCGAGGCCGAGCTCGCCGCCGACCGCGACTACACCTACCGCGTCGTCACGCGCGGCGCGGGCGACGGCTCGGCGACGATCGTCGTGCGCGCCGACGACGTGAACGAGGGCGAGCAGCACGGCCCCGCGACGTCGAGCCGCTTCGCGCCGACGGACCTCCGCGCCGACAGCGTCGACTCGTCGGCGAAGCTCGGCCTTCCCGACCTCCTCTTCTTCGCACTCTTCCTCGGCGCAGCCGACCGCTTCCGGCTGCGCGTCCGCGCGACGTGGCTCGCGATGACGCTCTCGTTCGGCCTCACCCTCGCCGGGACGTACTTCTTCGACGTCAGCGGGCTCCCGGCTCTGCCGCTGCTCGCGCTCGCCTTCCTGCTCGTGAACGCCGACCTTCTGTGGCGCGCGTTCCGGGCTTGGCGAAGGGAAGGGCGGGCACCCCGGGCACCCGAAGCGCCCGCCCATCGGGAGTCGGCAGGGGAAGACCCGCCTCCGTAGCGTTCTACGACTGCGCGGGCGGAGCGGTTTGTTCGAGCAGCGCGACGCACTCGACGTGCGGCGTGTGCGGGAACATGTCGACCGGCCGCGCGCGGAGGAGCTCGTAGCCCCAGTCCGCGCGCAGGGTCTTCAGGTCGGACGCGAGCGTCGTCGGGTTGCACGAGACGTAGACGATCCGCGGCGCGCCGATCCGGCCGAGGCGGCGGAGCGCCTTCCCGGCGAGGCCCGCGCGCGGCGGGTCGACGATGACGACGTCGGGCGGACCCGAGCGGTCGCGGAGCTCCTCGACCGCCTGCCCGACGTTGCCGGCGAAGAAGGCCGCGTTCGTCACGCCGTTCAGCTCGGCGTTCTCGATCGCGCGGGCGACCGACTCCTCCGAGACCTCGATCCCCCACACCGTCAGCGCCTCGGACGCGACGGTCAGCCCGATCGTCCCGATCCCGCAGTAGAGGTCCCAGACGGTCTCCGCTCCGGTCAGACCGGCGAACTCGCGCGCGATCCCGTACAGCACCTCGGCCATCTCGGTGTTCGTCTGGAGGAACGCGTTCGGGCTCACGCGGAAGCGGAGGCCGCCGAGCTGCTCCTCGATCGAGTCGTCGCCCCAGAGGAGGCGGGTCGGGAGGTTCGTCACCTCGGCAGGCGTGTCGTTGATCGCCCAGTGCACGGAGCGCACCTCCGGGAAGCGGCGCAGCACCTCCGCGAAGTAGCCCGTCTCGAAGCGCTCGCCCGGGGCGGTCACGAGCTGCACGAGCACCTGGCCGGTGTTCCGCCCCTCGCGGTAGACGAGGTGGCGGAGGTAGCCGGTCTGCTTCTCCTGGTCGTACGCCTCGAGCCGCTCCTCGCGCGCCCAGTCGCGCACGGCGTTCCGGATCGCGTTGCCGAGGTCGGTCGTGAGCCAGCACTGCTCGATGTCGAGCACCTCGTCCCAACGACCCGCTCTGTGGAAGCCGAGCGTCGGGCCGTCCTCGTCCTGCGTGAACGAGTACTCGAGCTTGTTGCGGTAGTGGAAGACCGACTTCGCAGGGACGATCTCCTCGAGCGGCGCATCCGGCAGGCCGCCGAGGCGCGTGAACGCGTCGCGGATCTGGCCCGACTTCGCCTCGAGCTGCGCCTCGTACGCGAGGTCCTGGAAGCGGCAGCCGCCGCAGGCCGGGTAGTGCCGGCACGGCGCCTCGACGCGCTTCGGGCCCGGCTCGATGATCTCCGTGGCGAGCGCCTCGGCGTGGTTCCGCTTCACCTTCGTCACCCGGGCGCGGACGCGGTCGCCCGGCAACCCGCGCCGGACGAAGACGACGAACCCGTTCAGCCGCGCGACGCCGTTGCCGCCGTAGGCGAGCGAGTCGATCGTGAGCTCGAGCTCCTGGTCCTTCGTGACCGGTGGGGCCATGCCCGCAGCGTAGGCCGTCCGGCTCAGGTGATGTCGCGGCGCAGCGTGCGCCACGTTCCCGCGGCGCCGAGGAGCGCGATCCACCCGAGCGAGACGAGGACGCCCGGCCAGTACGAGAGGAGGTTCTCTCCGCCGGTCCCGTCGGCCGCGTCGAGCGCGTGGAACGGCAGGTAGGCGGCCCAGCCGTCGACGTCGAGCAGCGAGAAGAGGCCGACCAGCAGCGTCTCGCCGAGGAAGATCCAGATGAGCGTCCCGACGAGCGCCGCGACCTGGTTCTGGACGACCGTCCCGATCGCGATCCCGAGCAGCATCCACAGCACGACGACCAGGAACTGCTCGGCGATGCGCGTCCACACATCGCCCTCGCCGAGCCGCAGCGGGATGTCGATGATCGTGAGCCACGGGATCGCGACGGCGGCGATCACGACGAACGCCAGGACGGCGAACGCAAGGGCGAACGCGACTCCGGCGATCGACTTCGCGCCGAGCACCCGCTCGCGCCGCGGCTCGACGAGGAACGTCGGCGTGATCGTCCCGTGCCGGAACTCGTTCGTGATGATCGTGATCCCGAGGATGATCGCGATGACGACCGCGACGCCGACGATGTCGACGAGCCCGAGCTGGAAGCTGAGCTCGTGGCGGGCCGCTTCCTCCGTCGACCCGATGTGTGCGGCGGCCCCGACGCCGGTCAGCAGGGCGATCGCGGCGACGTAGCCCCAGAACGACCGCGTCGTGCGGATCTTGAGCAGCTCCGAGGCGACGAGCGCGGTCACTGGGTCGTCTCGCCTCCCGTGAGCTCGAAGAAGACTTCCTCGAGCGTCGCCTGCTCGACGGTGAGCTCGTGCAGGACGATCCGGTTCGCCGCTGCGAGCTCGCCGACCTTCTCGGGCGGGAGCTCGACCGCGAGCGCGCCGTCCTCGAGCTCGGTGACCGACCCTCCCTGCGCCGAGAGCAGCTCGCGGAACCGTGCCGCGTCGGGCGTCCTGACGCGCGTCGCCCCGTGTGCCCGCGCGAGCACGTCGCTCATCGAGCCCTGCTGCACGAGCCGGCCGCGATGGATGATCACGAGCTGGTCGACGGTCTGCGCGACCTCCGCGAGCACGTGGCTCGAGAGCAGGACGGTCCGGCCCTCCGCGGCGAGCGAGCGGAGGAAGTCGCGAAGCCACCTGATCCCCGCCGGGTCGAGCCCGTTCGCCGGCTCGTCGAGGACGAGCACCTCCGGGTCGCCGAGCAGCGCGGACGCAAGGCCGAGCCGCTGGCGCATCCCGAGCGAGTAGCCCTTCACGCGGCGCTTGGCCGCCGCGCTCAGCTCGACGAGCGCGAGCACCTCGTCGACCCGCGAGCGCGGCAAGCCGGCCGCGGTCGCGAGGACGCGCAGGTGGTTCCGGCCCGAGCGGCCGGGATGGACCTCGCTCGCCTCGAGCACGGCGCCGACGCGGTGCAGCGGGTGCGCGAGCGCGCGGTACGGCTGCCCGAGGACGGTCGCGTTGCCGGCGTCCGGGTGGACGAGCCCGAGGATCGTGCGGAGCGTCGTCGACTTCCCGGCGCCGTTCGGCCCGAGGAAGCCGGTGATCGAGCCCGGCTCCGCGCGGAAGCTCAGGCCGTCGACGGCGACGACGCTCCCGAAGCGCTTCCTGAGGTTGTCGACCTCGATCACGAGTCAGCGCAGGATCGAGACGTAGACCTTCCGCTCGCGCGGTCCGTCGAACTCGCAGAAGAAGATCCCCTGCCACGTTCCGAGCGCGAGCCGTCCGTCGCTGACCGGGACGAGCACCTGGGGGCTCATCAGGGCGGCCCGGATGTGCGAGGGCGCGTTCTCCTCGCCCTCCTCGATGTGCTGCCAGCCCCAGTCGTCGCCGACCATCTTCTCGAGCGCCGCCTCGAAGTCGCGAGCCACCGCCGGGTCGGCGTGCTCGTTGATCGTCACGCCGGCCGTCGTGTGCGGGACGAAGATCAGGGCGGCCGAGATGTCGCCGTTCCCGTTCACCGCGTCCTGGACCGCTCCGGTGATGTCGAGGAGCTGCGTCCGGCGGTCGGTCCGGAGGCGGATCTCGTGCATCCGACTATCCTACGAGCCCGATGCCGACTGTTGCCCCAGCGTCCGCCCGCGACCTCGACGCCTACCGCGGGCGCGCCGACCGCTTCATCGCCCGGCTCGACGAGGAGTACTACCTCCACTTCGCCGGCCACAAGGAGAAGCTCGAGATCGAGGCGATCTACGACGACTTCGCCGACCTGACGACGCTCGAGCAGGCGCAGTCGATCGGCGCGGCGGTGAACGGGAGCGCGGGGATCCGCGAGCTCTGGCGCTTCGCGTGCGAGGGCTACCTCGGCCAGCTGACGAAGGAGCTCGAGGAGAAGCTCGCCGAGGCCGAGGCCGGGCTCAAGACGACGGTCGACGGCGAGGAGATCCCGTTCCGGATGCTCAAGCCGGCGATCATGAACGAGCCCGACCGGGCGAAGCGCGAGCGGCTCGAGCGCGTGCGGAACGTGCTCGTCGACGAGCATCTGAACCCGCTCTACCTCGAGGCGCACGCGCGCACGCGCGACGCGGTGCGCGAGCTCGGTGCGAAGAACTACTTCGAGCTGTACCAGCAGTTCGGCTTCGACCTCGAAGGCCTCGCCGACCAGTGCCGCTCGGTGCTCGCCTCGACCGAGCAGCTGCACACCCGGATCGGCGACCGCCTGTTCCGCAACCGCGTCGGGATGCCGCTCTCCGAGGCGGAGCGCTGGGACAAGGACCGCATGATGCGCGCGACGACCTGGGACGCCGGCTTCCCGGCCGACCGGATGCTGCCCGCGCTCCGCGAGACGCTGAAGGGGCTCGGCGTCGACCTCGACGCGCAGCAGAACGTCCATCTCGACGTCGAGAACCGGCCGCTCAAGGATCCGCGCGCGTTCTGCGTGCCGATCGAGGTGCCCGAGAAGGTGATGCTCGTGATCAAGCCGACCGGCGGCGCGGACGACTGGAGCGCGCTCTTCCACGAGGCCGGCCACGCGGAGCACTTCGCGCACACCTCGGGCGCGCTCGCGGTCGAGGACAAGCGACTCGGCGACAACGCCGTGACCGAGGGCTGGGCGATGCTGCTCGAGCACCTGACCGACGACCCCGGCTGGCTCTCGAGGATGCTCGACTTCCCGAAGCCGCAGGAGTACGCGTCGGAAGGGGCCGCCGTGCTCCTCTACTTCGTGCGCCGCTACTGCGCGAAGCTCCTGTACGAGATCGAGTTCCACCAGGCCGACGACCCGACCGCGCTCCGCGACCGCTACGTCGAGCTCCAGGCGGACGCGCTCAAGATCACGCCGGCCGCCGAGGACTACCTCTGGGACATGGACGGGCGCTTCTACGTGCACGCCTACCTGCGCGCCTGGGCGCTCGAGGCGCAGCTCAGCTCGTTCCTGCGCGAGAAGTTCGGGCGCGACTGGTACACGCAGCGGTCGGCCGGCTCGCTCCTCCGGGAGCTCTGGTCGGAGGGCCAGCGGATGAACGCCGACGAGCTCCTGCGCGAGGTGACGGGCGCCTCGATCGAGATGGAGTCGGTCGCCGAGAGCGTGCGCGAGCACGCCGAGGCGTAGCGCGCCTACAAGCTGTTCTTGTTCACGAGCGTCCCGGCGTCGAAGCAGAACTCGAACCACTCGCCGAAGGTCGGCGGATCCGCCTTGTAGTAGACGCAGTTGGCGGTCAGCGGATCGTCGGCGATCACGCCGGCCTCGAGCACCGTCTGGCGGGGGACGGGCTCGCCGAACTCGTCCTCGAGCTCCTGCTCCGTCACCCCGTTCTGCACCGAGTTGAACTGCTGGAAGGTCATCGTGGTCAGCTCGGCCTCCTCCCCGCTTCCTCCGCCTCCACCCGAGCCGCCGCTCCGCAGGAGCACCGAGCAGCCGACGACGAAGACGAGGACGAGGGCCATCACGACGACGAACTTGATCAGGCCGCCGCGCTTCACAGGCGCGGGACGGTACGAACGCCCGCAGCCCGTGTCAAGCGCCGGGGCGTCCCGGCCGCTGAATAAGGTGTATGCATGAATCCGACCCGCGTCCTCATCGCAGGCGCCGCCGGACGGGACTTCCACAACTTCAACGTCGTCTACCGCGGCCGGGACGACGTCGAGGTGGTCGCGTTCACGGCGACGCAGATCCCGAACATCGACGGCCGCGTCTACCCGCGCGCGCTCGCCGGCGACGCGTACCCCGACGGCATCCCGATCCTCCCGGAGTCCGACCTCGAGCGCATCGTCCGCGAGCACGAGATCGACCAGGTCGTCTTCGCGTACTCGGACGTGACGCACGAGCACGTGATGCACGTCGGGTCGCGCGCCCTCGCCGCCGGCGCCGACTACGTCCTCCTCTCCCCGCGCGACACGATGATCGCGTCGTCGAAGCCGTGCGTCGCGATCTGCGCGGTCCGCACCGGCTCGGGCAAGAGCCAGACGACGCGCCGGGTCGCCGAGCTGCTCCGCGGGTCGGGGAAGCGCGTCGCCGTCCTCCGCCACCCGATGCCCTACGGCGACCTCGCGAAGCAGGGCGTGCAGCGCTTCGAGCGCTACGAGGACCTCGAGGCCGCGGACGCGACGATCGAGGAGCGCGAGGAGTACGAGCCGCACATCGCCGAGGGCAACCTCGTCTTCGCGGGCATCGACTACGCGGCGATCCTCGAGCGGGCAGAGCAGGAGGCGGACGTCATCCTGTGGGACGGCGGCAACAACGACACGCCGTTCGTCAAGCCGGACGTGCACATCGTCGTCGTCGACCCGCACCGGCCCGGCCACGAGCTCCGGTACCACCCCGGCGAGACGAACCTGCGCATGGCCGACGTCTGCGTCGTGAACAAGATCGACAGCGCGCCGCAGGAGGGCATCGACGCCGTGCTCAACTCGATCCACGAGCACACGACGAACGCGCAGGTCGTGCTCGCAGCCTCCCCCTTCCACGTCGAAGGCGACGCGTCGGAGATCCGCGGCAAGCGCGTGCTGGCGATCGAGGACGGCCCGACGCTGACGCACGGGGAGATGACGTACGGCGCAGCGGTCCTCGCCGCGAAGCAGCACGGCGCCGCCGAGCTGGTCGACCCACGCCCGTTCGCGGTCGGCTCGATCGCGAAGACGTTCGCGGACTACCCGCACGTCGGCGCCCTCCTCCCGGCGATGGGCTACGGCAGCGAGCAGGTGGACGACCTTCGCGAGACGATCGAGCGCTCGAACGCCGACCTCGTCCTGATCGGGACGCCGATCGACCTGCGCCGCCTCGTCGACTTCGAGCGGCCGGCGCTCCGCGTCACGTACCGGCTGCAGGAGGTCGGCGAGCCCACGCTCGCGGACGTGCTCGCGGAGAAGGGTCTGATCGAGCAGACACAGGCGCTGCACGCCTGAAATCCGCTACACCTAGCGGCTGCGAATGAGAGACATGCGGCTACTGATCGGGCTCGGGGCGCTCGCGGCGCTGGTCGTCCTCTTCCTGATCCTCCGCCCCGGGGGCGGCGACGACGAGACGGCGGCACCGACCACGACGGCCGCGACCGCGACGGAGCCGGCCGGCGCCACGACGACCGCGCCGACGACGACGGCGGCGCCGACCGCGACCGCGCCAAAGGCCGTCCAGGTCGTCGTCCGCGTGCGCGGCGGCAAGCCGGTCGACGGCATCGTCCGTGCGCAGGCGAAGAAGGGCGACCCGGTCGTCGTGATCGTCGGCTCGGACGTCTCCGACGAGGTGCACGTCCACGGCTACGACCTGATGGCCGACGTGGCTCCCGGCAAACCGGTGCGCATCCGCTTCGACGCGACGCTCACAGGCCGCTTCGAGATCGAGCTCGAGAACCGCGGCGAGCAGATCGCTCAGCTCACCGTGCTCCCCTGAACGTGCTGCTCCCGCTCGCCCACGGGATCGGCAACATCCAGGATCCGCCGATCCCGCAGTGGCTCGCGTACTACGGCGCGGCTGCGGTGCTCGTGCTCTCGTTCGCGGCACTCGGCGCGCTGTGGCGCTCGCCGCTCCTCGAGCGCGACCACCTGCGGAGCCTGCTCCGCGTCCCGCGCACGGCGCTCCGCGTGCTCTTCGGCGCGATCGGCTTCGGTCTCTTCGTCGTCGTGTTCGCCGCCGCGCTCGTCGGGGAGCGCTCGGTCGGGACGAACATCGCGCCGACGTTCATCTGGGTGCTGTTCTGGCTCGGGCTCGTCCCGCTGACGATCCTGTTCGGCAACGTCTGGGCGTGGGTGAACCCGTGGCGCGCGGCCGCCGACGCCGTCGCGTGGCTGTGGGAGAAGTCGGGGCTCACGTGGGAGCCGCCGTTCCAGTATCCCGAGCGGCTCGGGCGCTGGCCGGCCGCCGCGCTCCTCTTCGCGTTCGCTGCGATGGAGCTCGCGTACACGGACCCGTCGGACCCGCGCATGCTCGCGCTCGCGATCGCGATCTACAGCTGGATCACCTGGGTCGGGATGGCGGCGTTCGGGCGCGACACGTGGCTCCCGAACGGCGAGGCGTTCACGGTCTACTTCGGCCTGCTCTCGCGCCTCTCGCTCACGACGCTCCGCGAGAGCCGATGGTCGCTGCGCCGGCCGCTCGACCGCGTCGCTCGGGACGTCGAGCGTCCGGGAACGGTCGCGTTCGTCGCGGTGATGCTCGGCTCGGTCGCCTTCGACGGCTTCAGCCGCACGAGCTTCTGGCAGGACCGGCTGTTCCGGATCGACAGCCAGTCCGGCGCGATCGCGTTCAACCTCGCGGGGCTCGCGATCGCCGTCGCGATCGTCGCCGGCGCGTACGTGCTCGCGGCGGAGATCGCCCGGCGGATCGGCGGCAAGGGCTCCCGCCTCGAGCAGGCGTTCATCGGCAGCCTGATCCCGATCGCGCTCGCGTACGTGGTCGCGCACTACCTCACGCTGCTGCTGATCCAGGGGCAGCTCGCGATCCCGCTCGCGTCCGACCCGTTCGGCTACGGCTGGGACCTCTTCGGCACGCTCGACTTCCGCGTCAACGTCCAGCCGCTCTCCGCCGACCAGATCTGGTACGCGCAGGCCGGCGCGCTCGTGATCGGCCACGTGCTCGGGCTGATGATCGCCCACGACAAGGCGCTGGCCCTCTTCGGGTCGACGAAGGTCGCGCTGCGGACGCAGTACGCGATGCTTGGCCTGATGGTGCTGTACACGGTGGGCGGCCTGTGGTTGCTCTCGCGCGGCTGATCGTCGCCCACGGCGGCACGCCCGGGCTGATCGTCGAGCTCTCGAGCGCGATCGCGATCGGCGGCCTCCTGCTCTGGGCAGCGATCAAGAGCAGGAAGAGCGACGAAGGCGACCCGTAGGATCCCGCGTGCCGTGATCGCCGTGTCGGACGACCTGAAGGGCCGCGACTTCACGAGAGTCGCCGACTGGAGCCGCGAGGAGCTCCTGCGCACGCTCGACCTCGCCGACGAGCTGAAGCGGGCCCACGCGGCCGGCGAGGACCTCGCGCTCCTCCCCGGGCGGACGCTCGGGATGATCTTCCAGAAGCCCTCGACGCGCACCCGCGTGTCGTTCGAGGTCGGGATGTTCCAGCTCGGCGGCGCGGCGCTCTACCTGTCCGCCTCGGATCTCCAGCTCGGCCGCGGGGAGACGATCAAGGACACCGCGCACGTCCTCTCCGGCTACCTCGACGCGATCATGATCCGCACGTTCGCGCAGTCGGACGTCGACGACCTCGCGCGCAACTCGACGATCCCGGTGATCAACGGGCTGACGGACAGCTCGCACCCCTGCCAGGCACTCGCCGACGTGATGACGGTCCGCGAGCGCTTCGGGCGGCTCGACGGCGTCCGCGTCGCGTACTTCGGCGACGGGAACAACGTCTGCGCGTCGCTCATGGTCGCCGCCGCGAAGCTCGGGATGCACTTCACCGCAGCCGTACCGCCCGGCTACGAGCCGGAGGCCGGACCGCTCGACACCGCCCGAACCGCAGCGGAGGAGACGGGCGCCGCGGTGCGCGTCGTCCACGATCCGCGCGAGGCCGCGAAGGACGCCGACGTTCTCTACACCGACGTCTGGACGAGCATGGGCCAGGAGGAGGACCGCGCGCGGAGGCTGCGCGACCTCGACGGCTACGGCATCCGCGACGAGCTGCTCGAGCTCGCGGACGACGACGCGATCGTCCTCCACTGCCTCCCGGCGCACTACGGCGAGGAGATCACGGAGGAGATCGCGTACGGGCCGCAATCGGCGATCTGGGACGAGGCGGAGAACCGCCTGCACTCCCAGAAGGCGCTGCTCGCGCTCATCGTCCGATGATCCCGCTCAGGGACAACGTCCCGACGCGGCGATTCCCGGTCGTGACGGTGGGGTTGATCGTCGCGAACGCCCTCGTCTTCTTCCTCTACGAGGCGCCCGACCTCGACGGCGCCGTGAACCAGCTCGCGTTCCACCCGTGCGAGGTGAACGACTCGTGTCCGGTCGTCGGCGAGGACTGGCCGATCACCATCTTCACGTCGATGTTCATGCACGCGAGCATCATCCACCTCGCCGGGAACATGCTGTTCCTCTGGATCTTCGGGAACAACGTCGAGGATGCGTTCGGACGCGTCCGCTACCTGATCTTCTACCTCCTGGCCGGGCTCGCGGCGACCGGGCTCCAGACTGCGATCACGCTCTCGACGTCGCCGGAAGGGGCGGACATCCCGAACCTCGGAGCGTCCGGCGCGATCTCCGGCGTCCTCGGCGCCTACCTCGTGCTCCTTCCGGGCGCGAAGGTGCTGACGCTGTTCTTCTTCTTCTTCCTCCGGGAGATCCCGGCGATGATCTTCCTCGGCATCTACTTCGCGTTCCAGCTCTGGGACGCCGGATTCCAGTTCCTGCACCCGCCGGCGGGCGGAGGGGTGGCCGTCTTCGCGCACGTCGGCGGGTTCGTCTTCGGCGTCGTCACGGCGTTCGTCCTCCGGCCGAGGGTGCCGGTCCGACCGAGCTATTGACCTTCGAGGAGCACGTGCGGCGGGCGCTCGACTCGCTGCCGCCCGAGATCGCCCGGCAGCTCGAGAACGTCGCGGTCGTCGTCGAGGACGAGCATCCCGAGGAGCCCGACCTGCTGGGCCTCTTCGAGGGCGGCGGCGACTACATGCCGGACAAGGTCACGATCTACCGCCTGCCGCTCGAGGCCGACTTCCCCGACCCCGCCGACCTCGAACGGGAGATCCGGATCACCGTCCTCCACGAGCTCGGGCACTACTTCGGGATGGACGAGGATCGGCTCGGCGAGCTGGGCTACGAGTGAGCGACGAGGCGCTCCTCGCGGTCGCCGTCGCGGCGGGTCTCGTGGGGGCGTTCGTCGTGGCCTGGTACCTGTTTCGCCCACCCCGGTAGCGGAATGTCCAGCGTGTGTCCGACGTTGAAATGGATATGACGCTGCAGGAGATCCACAACGAGATCGAGCGCGCCAGCGAGCGCCGCACCGAGCTCTACGGCCTGCTGGCTCAGGGACACGACCCCGAGCTGGCGGCGGAGCTCAAGGCTCTCGACACGCGTCTCGAACAGCTCTGGAACGAGCACCGCGCCTTCCGCGCCCGCCTTCGCTTCGGTGACCCCGAGACGATCGTCAAGCGGGCGAGGCTCGAAGAGCGCCTGGAGCGCGCGGCCTAAACCACACCTGAACCGCCCCGGGCGGGGGCTACACTGACCTCGCTCGGGGCGTTAGCTCAGCTGGGAGAGCGCCGCCTTTGCAAGGCGGAGGTCGCCGGTTCGATCCCGGCACGCTCCATGAGAAAAGGCCGCAAACGCGGGCCTTTGGTTTCGTCGCAGGGACACACCGCCTAAGACTCGTCGGTTTGGTCGGAATGTGGTCGGATTCCAAGCGTGCTAACGGCGCGGAGCCGTGCTCGCGTCGCTTCTGAGCGTTCCGCAGGTAGCACCGTGCGAGATCGACCTCGATCGCTACAGGCCTCGAGTCGGACTGTGTCCGTGGGAGTGGGGCCCTCCCCCTGAGTGGGGTAGTGGCGTCGGAGTCACAGGCGGGTCCCTCGACTAGCAGGCGACATCTCCGGGGGGCACTGCGTCCTTGTCGTATGGGGGCACGCCGAACTTGCCGAGCGGCCAAATGATCACGAAGGTCCGCGCAAAGATCGCATCCCGTGGCACAGGGCCGAAGTCGCGGCTGTCTTGCGAGAACGTCCGATTGTCACCAAGGACGTAGTACTCGCCGCCTCCGAGACGGACACTCGGAAACGGCGGCGTTTCGATGTCGTCGGCCTTCGTCCCGTTGACGAGGACTCTTCCGCCCCGGCCGACAACGGTGTCGCCGGGTGTGCCGACCACACGCTTCTCCAAGCTTCCGGAGGCGTTTGGGTCGGGAGTGAAGTCACCGCCGAACTCGCCACTGGCATGGAAGACGACGATCTCGCCGCGGTGCGGGTCTCGGAAGCGGTAGGTGAAACCTTCCGCAAGTCCTCGGCCGGTGCAGGCGGGAATGTTCGGGGCCATGCTGGTTCCGCGCCCGCCTACGTCGACAAGCAGCTCTGTCCTGTTCAGGGCGACCAGGAGGGCGAGGACTCCGACCACGATCGAAACCGGAATCAGCACCCGTTTTCGCCGCAGACGCTTCACGAGGCATGAGTGTTCCAAATCGGCTGGAGCCGACTAGCTCGAGGGCTGATCGCGCGTGGCCTCCTCCCCCTCACCGGGCTGGCGAGCTTTGGACTCGCCCTGGGCATAGCGCGGTGAAGTGATCGACCTCGATCACTCCACGGCTCGCATCGGACCGCGGCCCGTGGGGTGGGCGCCCTCCCCCTGAACGGGGTAGTGGGCGTCGGGATTCACAGGCGGGCCGCGGCTCTCGGAGTGCGGTAGCGCTTGAGCTCCGCGAGGAAGTCGGCGGTCGTTGTGCGTCACGTCCGAGATCGCCTTGCGGAAGTGCCGAGACGGCGTGGTCCACGTCTGGAGGTGCCAGCGGTAGACGTCGAGCGTCGACGCTCGAACCCGGTCTGCTCGTCGAGCCAGCGCTCGGCGAACGATGCGAACGGTTCGCGCGAGACCTTGATCCAGTCGCCGCGCTTCTTCGCCACTGAGACCCGGCGCGCTTTGCCTTCGCCTGTCCCTGTGTCGAGCCGGGGCCGAGGAACTTGCAGCGCTGGACGCCGGCACTGTCGGGTAGCGCAAGCAGTAGCTCCGCTTCCCGTTCGCGAGCACGCGGTAGCCGATGTTCTCGGACGTCCAGACAATCCGTTTGGAGGGGGTCGTGGTCTGAATCAGGAGTGTGTGTATGCAATGCGGGCTCCGGCCGACTGACCATCGGCTTCATCGGTTGGGTCCTCGCTGGCCTCGTCGTCGCGGCTCGTAGCATGCGAGACATGACGGACGTGTCCGCCGCTTGGGTCGCACGCGCAGTCGAGGACAACGAAGCGGAATTCCTGCTCGCGCTCGGACGCGCGGGAGGAGGTCGCGAGCGCGACGACGCGGAGATCACGTGGGTAATCGGCGGGTCGCCGATCGCGTACCACAACTGCGTCGTGCGAGCCGATCTCGAGCCCGAGCGCGCAGACGCCGCGATAACCGAGTCGCAGAATCTGATGCGCACGAGCGGCGTCGCGGGCTCGTGGCACGTCGGGCCGTCGATGCGTCCAACCGACCTCGGAACCCGCCTCGAAGCGCACGGTTTCGAGGGCGGCCCGGAGCCCGGCATGGCCGCGGACCTCCGGGCGCTCCCGGACGTCGAGGCGCCGACGGACGTCCGGATCTCGCGTGTCGTGACCGACATCGGTCTCGACGCGTACGAGCAGGTGCTCTCGCTCGGCTTCGGTGAGGGACCTCCGGAGGCGGCGTGGGTACGCGAGATGTATGGACGCATCGGCGTTGGTGACGACGTGCCTTGGCGGCACTACGTCGGCCTAGCCGGCGGCGACCCGGTGGCGTGCGCCTCAGTGTTCCTCGCGGCCGGTGTGGCGGGCCTCTATTTCGTCTGCACCGTACCGGACGCCCGCCGCCGCGGGATCGGCGCGGCGATCAGCCGCGAGGCGCTCGCAGGCACACTCGAGCTCGGCTTCGACGTCGGCGTGCTCGGATCGTCACCGATGGGGCAACCGATGTACGAGCGGCTGGGCTTCCGGGAGGTATGCGCGGTGAACGTCTACGAGTGGTCGCCGTACACGCCGCCAACCACGGAGCCAACGTGAGTCGCCCGGAGATCCCGCCCTCCCGCGGGGCCTGGCTCAAAGTACGTCGAGGGAGGCGCGCCGGAGGACGTCACTCACTCCGGCACGCGTCAGGCCGAGGAAAGGATCCAAGCGCGCGGCCGCGCTGGGGGGAGGGGCGCCCTCCGTGAGTGGGTCCGGGATCATTCGAAACGGCTTTTGCTTTTTGACTTCGAGCCGCGGTGAGCCGGCCGGTCTGGACGCAGCGGGGCTGTCCCGGGGCCGGACACGCCCTGTTGGGCGGTTACCAGCCGGCAGGCACCGCATCTCTACCTCCCACCGCCCTGGAACGTCGCACCTGTGGACGCATCGTCACAGGATTTTCACCATCGACATGTTCCGGCGAGCCAACACCAGGGCCAGACCCAGGCGATCGACTACGCGCGATCAGAAGCCGAGAAGCTCGCATCCGCCGAGCCGTCGAACAGCTCCTAGAGATGTGCTCACGGGCGCACCACATGCGCGATAGGGAAACAGTCAGGAGGTAGCGGTTACGGCCAGGCTTGCCGGGCTTGGTCCGCGAACGCGGCGGCTTCGGTTGGGTCGGGGTACACCTGGCGGTCGAACATCTCGACTTGGAGCAGCACGCCGTAGCGGCCGTCGTGTTCGTCCATTCGTGCGCGAGTGACGGGTTGCACGACGAAGTGAACGTGCCCTGGTACGGCATCCATGTGTGACCAGAGGGTGACGTAAACCTGCTCGGGTTGTTCAAGCGTGGTCACAACGTCGGCGGCCTGTCGAAGGACGACTCCCAACTCCGCCGCTTCTGTCGGCCCGAGGTCGGAAACGTGTACGACGTGGCGGTTGGGCTTGACGATGAGCGTCCCGACGCCGAGCGGTCCGATGCAGTGATCTACGTACCAACGCTCCGTCTTGTGAATGCATCCGCCTGGGGCGCTCTCGACAGCGATCGACTCGCAAGTGTCACAGTCGTTCGGCTCGGGCTTAGCCAAGGCTCAGTCGAAGATCGCGGTGTCACGCTGTTCGAATCCGAGTGACTGGTAGAGCGTTCGCCCTGGCTGTTTCTCGGCATTCGCGGTCAGGTCAATGCGCGAAGCGCCAGCCTCTCTCGCCTGTCTGATCGCATACTCGACGAGAGCCCGCCCGATACCGTGTCCTCTCGATTCGGGGGCGACGACAAGGTGGTCCAGGTACGCCTTCCGCCCGGTGGGGGTCGTGAAGACACAGAGCGTCACCATCCCGACAACCTCCCACTCCCTCTCCGCAACGAAGGTTGGTGCGTCTTCGCTTGTAACGGCGGCGTCTTCTGACAGCAATCTCAACAGCGTTTGCACGTCCTCCCGATCGCGTGGCTCCCACGCGCGGATCCTGGTGTTTCGCACGTCGGCCATAGCGTGGGCATCATCATGCATCTCTCGATGCGTCCCACGGCGTTCATACGCACGGATTGTGAATCCGCGTGTCGCCGTCGACGCCGCACGTGGAGCGGTGTTTCGGTGGAGTTTGCTCACGCGGCCTGACGCTCGATCGCCGTGCCGCCGACGCTGAGCGTGACGTCGATGTTTCCGCGCGTGGCGCGCGAGTAGGGGCAGGTCTCGTGCGCGCGCTCCATCAGCCAGACGGCGTCTTCGCGATTGATCCCGGGCGCGTCGAGCTCCAGCGTCACCGCGAGCCCGAGGCCGCCGCCCTCGAGCGTCCCGGTGTCGACGTGGGCTGTGATGCGGGAGTCGCTCAGGTCGAGCTTGCGCGGTGAGGCGAACCGCAGCATGCTCGACTGGAAGCACGCGGCATAACCCGTCGCGAAGAGCTGCTCCGGATTCGTGCCCGGGCCGCCTGTGCCGCCCATCTCGCTCGGGACGTCGAGGTCGACCTCGAGTCGACCGTCGCTCGTGCGGCCGTGACCCGCGCGACCGCCGGTGACGGATGCTTCCGCGGTGTAGAGGACGTTCAGTTTGTTGGCCACGTCTTCTCCTTTCGATGTCTTGGGAGATTGCGCCCATAACGCTCGCAGTGGCCTCAGCAGATGTCTGCACCGCTGGCGGCCACTCGCGCACCCGATCGCCCCGAATCGCGAACGACCTGCTAGCCACCACCTCTCAGCGGCCGCGGCGAAGCGGTGAGGTGGTGCGCGCGGCGTCGACGAGGCCCCAGCCGTAACGCTCGTCGTGGCCGGGCGCGCCGAGGTCTCGCGCAGTGCGAGGACGGTGAC
>CAVTSL010000003.1:0-41133 GCA_963737405.1 uncultured Actinomycetes bacterium | reverse complement strand
CGACCGTATGGTCGATCGCCGCGTACACGGTCGTCGGCTCCTGCGGGTCGACCGCGAGCGCGGTGGGCCAGCCGTAGCGGCTGGGGAAGACGCCTCCCCGCCCGCCTGTGGCGTGCCAGCTCGCGCCGGCGTCGGTCGACTTGTAGATGGACGTGGACCCATACACTGTTCACGATCACGTAGATCGTCTCTGGGCGTGTCGCAGCGATCACGAGCCGCCCAAGAACGACCATGTGGGGCGGAGAAGGTTGGAACACGGTCTTCCAGGTGTGGCCGCCATCCGTGCTCTTGCGGACGCCGTCGGCGGCGGCGTAGACGATCTTGCTATTGGCGGGGTCGACCGCGATGTCGGTGACGTGTCCCTCGCCGCGGTTCCAGCTCAGGGTTCCGGGCGTTCCGTGATGCCCGTATCGAAGTGGTCCGGGCGGTGGAAACAACCCCCGGTTCCAGGGCCGCCAGCTGCGGCCGCCATCGACCGTCTTGTAGACGGCGATGACGTTGCCCGCATAGAGCGTGCCCGGCCGCCGCGGGTCGGCGGCCAACGCGTCTGCCCGCGTCCAGCCCGTGCCTGTTGTTGCTGTCGGCTGCCAATGCTGTCCGCCGTCGACCGTCTTGTAGACATAGCCGCGCGTGTTGGAGACATAGCCGAGCGTGGTGCGACCGTTGTCGGTGACGCCCATCGCGGCGGCATAGACGGTGTCCTGCTGCTGTGGGTCGAACGCGAACGAGTAGACGCCGATGCCGGCCGGAAGGTTGCCGAGCGGCGGCGTTGTTCGCGTGTTCGGGAGCGGGCTCTGCGCCCCAGGCAGCGGAGCGAGCGCCGCAGCAACCCCGCCCCCGCCGTCGCCTCCACCGAAGCTGATGAACAGGACGATCCCGGCCGCGAGGAGCGCCGCGGCGCCGTTCCGCATCCGTCGACGTCGCGCCCGCCTTCGCGCTTCCTCGATCAGCGCCTCGAGCTCGGCGATCTGCTCTTCGAGATCGCGATCCCGCTCGACCTGTGGCCTGCGGGGCGGCGTTGTGACGGTCACGGCGACTCCATCAGAATAACGCTATGCTGACTAGCACCATGCGCCATGTCAAGCTCGACCGCGACAACCCCCTCGACCTACACGAACAAGTGGCCGCCGAGATCCGCCGCGCCATCGCCGACGGCGAAGCCAAACCCGGTGAACGGCTCCCACCCGCCAAAGACCTCGCTGCCGTCCTCGGCGTCAACACCAACACTGTCCTGCGCGCACTCCGCCAGCTCCGCGACGAAGGTCTGCTCGAGTTCCGCCGCGGCCGCGGCATCACCGTCACCGGCACCGCCCAGCACGGCGCCCTCGTCGAACAAGCCAGACAGCTCCTCCACTTCGCACGCAAGCAGGGCTACAAGCCCGACGAGCTGATTCAGATCATCGAGCAGCTCGGATAGCGGAGACCACTCTCGGCGACCCGCTCGACGTTCGCCCAGAGCAACCTTCATTTTTTTTTTTTTTTTTTTTTTTTTTTTTTTTTTTTTTTTTTTTTTTTTTTTTTTTTTTTTTTTTTTTTTTTTTTTTTTTTTTTTTTTTTTTTTTTTTTTATTTTGCCGATCAGGAAGCGGCCGTTCACGACCACTCAGCGCATGGAACCGCGGGCCTCGAGGACGAGCTCGCACAGGTGCGACGGGTGACCGCCCGCTTCCACAACCTGGAGGCTGCGCTGGAAGCCGGCTACGAGCTCGGATGGGTGAACGGCTCAGCCACCCGGATCATCGCCGGCTGCGTCTTCCATCCCACAGCCGGAGCGATGGGCTACCACTACTTCAACGCCGAGCTGATGGCCGACCTCACGACTGACCCGCTCGAGCCCGAGGCACTCGTCTACGCGCCCGGCGACAACGGGAAGCTGAAGCTGGCGGCCGTGGAATGGATCGTCCGCGGCCAGAACTCGAACCCGCCGGGCGTCACCTCGCCGCCGAGCGTGCTCGGGATGCCGATGCACATCCTCGTCCCTGCGGTCGGCTTCTACCTCATGCACGCGTGGGTCTGGAAGCCCAACCCGGCAGGGATGTTCGCCGACTGGAATCCGCAAGGGAGCTGCTCGTAGATCCGTTGAGCTGGAGACGCCAAGGAGGACGGGCGCCGTCATCCGCACCTCTCAACCGAGCTGCCGCAGCTCGGCGCGCGGGAACGCGGCCGCCAGCTCGCGCAGCGAGGCAATCAACCCACCGCTCGACAATCTCGCAAGATCCGGCTAATTCACGATTCATGCCCTCGTATGCGCGCAAGATCAGCCGCAGATGCGGATCAGTTCAGGTGAGCCCTCGGGCCAACTGGGCGGTTCCGAGGACGTACACGACTGCGGTACGAGAACCCCGCTCCTGGCTTCAACGGCGGGGTTCTCGTAGTTCAAGCGTCGTGTCTCGGGCGAACCCCGAGTAGATGCTTTGGCCGACTGGGCACGAGGCCGACCGCGGAACAACAGGTGCTCCGGAGGGGCGGCCTCGCTTATGGCGGAGGGACGCGGCCATCCCCACGCCGAGCAGCCGAAAGCGTCGCACGAGCCTCCGCCATCCACAACTGGCCGAGGGAGCAGGCTCCAACAGGGAGGACGGAGCCAGGGCCGCCCAGCCCCGCACTCTCCCTGATCGCACGATTCTGTGTCAGAACCGGCACCGTGTCCATAGCTCCGCACAGCCGGGGAAACTTACGCCGAGCCTCGTCGTGCAACTCCAGCGCGACCCGGTAGAAAGCGAATGCCCGTGGCACGTGCTCCTCGTCTTGTCAGGCGATGCCGACGGACTTCGCTTTTGCGAGCTCGGTCCGGACCGCTTGGACGGCGGCGACAGCATCTTGGAAGTTCGGATCGACCGTCTCGGCCCGTTGAAGCTCGTCCATGATGTCGAGCGCACGGTCGCACATTTCAAGCGCTCTGCCGAGTGAGGGCGTGACGCTTGACTCGTTGACGGTGGTCGTCGTGGGGACGGCCCGATTGGCCGCCCCCACGCTTGTTGAGTCGCTCATCTCAGATCGTCGGATTGCGGCCCGCGGCCGTAGTAGCTGCCCACGCTCTCACGGTAGGTCGGGTCGCGATAGCTGTTCTCGTCGTACTCTGGACTGTCTTTAATCTCGTCCTTCGTGCGGTTGACGTAGACCTTCTGCTCGTCGAAGTCGACCGTCTCGATCACTCCGGCCGGGAGCAGAACCTTCTTCCCGAAGATCCAAGGGCCAGTGTCGACAACGATGTAACTGCCGTCGACCTCGTTGGTCGCTTCGTCGACCTTTCCGATCCCGCCGTCGCTTGCCTCGACCTCGAATCCATCCAGACTCGTGCCGGACCAGGCCGTGTCGCGGTACGTCCACATGTCAGTGCTAGCCACAGAGACCCCCTCCTTCAGTTGCACTCGGACCGGGAGGACTTCCGTCAAAGCCCTCGCGGTGTTTCGGTTCTCACCACGCTGAACGCGCATCCGCCCGGAACGGATACGCCTTCACGACCGTTGCAGAACGAAGCAACCTCGTCTGAGAGTAAGAGGCATGCGGCAGGAAGAACTCGCGGTCCACCTACATCACCTGAAAGATGCGAAGTGTGTCGCTGACGCACTCGGCCAAGGCGACGCCTCAGTGGTTCCATCGAAGACCGGATGGACAGTCAGCGTGGTCCCGTCGTCCCGCCAACTCGCGGAGATCCTCAGCGCCCTCCACGCCTGCCTCTCCGAGAACGACATCCGGCTCGTCCGCCTGACCATCGACGGCAGCACCTACGCGATGGAATCTCCGCCGGCCGATTGAGCTCGCGGGACAGCAGGGCGGAGGCCGCCTCCGCCCGCCGACTCACCCCTCTCCCCGGAGGCAGGGCAGGGTAGCCGTGCAGGCGTCAGGTTTTTGCTCAAACGACCGGCGATCTTCCGGTCCGGAGGCTTTGTGGTCGTCGAGAAGATCGGTACCGCCGGCGAGCCAGCCGAAGCAGCCGACCAGACCGAGGAACCTAAGGGGCTTCGCGCCCCGACCTTGTGTCACCCTCGAAACCACACCAGCGAGGACAACGGCAGTCGGCGCGCGGCTGCGGTTTTCCGCGGCGGCTGGCGCCGCGCGCGGACGTTACGTGGTCGCCTTGCCTATCCTTTTCGCGTGGCCAAGGTGCTTGGTCTACTCGCTGCGCTTATGGCATTCGCAGCAACAGTCCCGGCGATCGAACTGAGCATGCCGTGATGCCTAAGAGCGTGTCGCGGAGGCGAAAAGACCGCTGCGAAGTCGACCGCCGTCAATCGCACGATAGGCGTGGGGGTTCGAGGACTACCAGTCGGAGCCGCTGGGGCTCAGAGTCGCGGCCGGCCGATCCCATCGTGGCGCACGTAGCTCACGACCAGGTAGGCGATCGCGAACAGCGACGAGACCATGATCGCCAGGATCGCGTACCCGAAGATCGGGTTCAGATAATCGACAGCCTCGTCGAGATGCTGAACGCCCGCGCCGAGCACGCCTGAACGCTCCGGCTGCCTCACGGTCCCGACCCGCTGTCCGCCGTCGGACGCGCTGTTCTCTCCCTGCCCGGACCCGGCAGCCTCGCGGCCGTCAGGGAGCGACACCCCTCCCGCGAGGAAGCTGACCCCGAACACGCTCGTACTCGCGTTCGCGGCCGAGCACTGGTCGAGCGCCGAGCGGGTGGTCGAGCGCGGCAGCGCGCTCGCCCCTGATGATCCGACTGCGACCGCGACCCACCGTGTCGTGCGGGCGTGCAGCGGACGGAAGCCGAGCAGATAGGCCCCCTCGGCGAGTGTCCGGCTGCCGAGCTGCCCGTTGAAGGCGACCGCGTTTCGGCCGCGCCGGCCCTGGATCTGGAGCCGTGCGACGCGGTCGCAGCTCGGAAGCGGCCCACGAAGCGTGACGACGACTCTGCCGCGGCGCGCAAGCCTGAACGTGACCCGGACGACACCGGGGCGACCGCGAACGTTCGTGACGGCGACGCCGCTCGTCGTCGACTGCGACCGAGTGATCGGTGCTGCTGTGCCGGCCGGGGCCGCCTCGAAGCTGGTGCTCGCAGGCCCGCCGGCGCCGCCGCCCGAGCTGCCCGCGCCTGCGCCCGCTCCGGAACCTCCGCCACCGCCGAGTCCGCTGCCTGCCGCTCCACTTCCGCCGCCGCCCAGGAGCGGCGCTCCGGCCACGGATCCGCTCGGGCCCGCGACCGGGCCGGAGGGCGCGCTCGGGCCGCCCGGAAGGCTCGGCGACGGCGCGGGAAGTCCGGGCGACGGAGACGGCGTGGGCACCGTCGGCGTCGGAGCCGGAAGCGTCGGCGTCGGGGCCGGAAGCGTCGGGGTCGGGGCCGGAAGCGTCGGCGTCGGGGCGGGAAGCGTGGGGGTGGGCGCTGGCACGGTCGGCGTCGGCACCGGGACCGTCGGCGTCGGCACCGGCACGGTCGGCGTCGGCGCCGGGACGGTCGGCGTGGGCGCTGGCGCGGTGACGGTCGGCGTTGGAACCGGCAGCGTCGGCGTCGAGACGGTCGGCACCTCGAGCGCCGAGGCTGCGCCGGCGAAGGCCAGGGAGAGTCCGAGGCCTGCTGCGCCGAAGACACCAGACACGATCAGAACCAGCCAGAGGCGGCGGCCAGCTTTCGGCATCGACCCCCTGCTCCTTCCGCAGAAAACGAAGCTTCCACAGGGCCAACTTCGCGGACGCCGATTCGGATACGGCCCCGCCGGCGCTTTGTCCACCGTGCTTCTCTACAAGTGCCGAACGTACGTACGGGCAAACGAGACGTGCCGGGTCGAGAGCCTCGACGATCTGGCTGCGCTCGGATCCACGGGCGGAGCCTACGGTGCGTGCGTGAGCCGAACGCTGCGCGTGCACTGACACTGGTCGCCGCTGCTGTGACGGTTTGCCGGCGCTTCGGCGGCTATCTTCTCGAGGCTCGATTCACGTTTCCGGGCAGGGAATCTCCGCTCTGATGCGGGTGCCGCGTCCCGGCGCGCTGTCGACGTGCAGGTGGCCGTTAAATTCCCGTACCGGGTCCCGCGCAACGCCGCAAGCAATCTGCGCGGGCCCTGGCTGCGCCGGTCAGCGCCAGAAGCAATCGTTGCCGCCATGCCCTTGGGCCGCGTTTAATCGTGGCGGATCAGCCAGGCAACCGGGGGGATCACACACGCGCCGCATTCAAGCGCAACGTGGTGGCAGTTCTCGGCGCGGCTGGACGGCGGCGGATTCTGTTCCGAAACGCGTAACCCATCTCAGCACCCGCCGAGGCGGCTTCGACTACGAGGACGGGCAGCCGGTCAGGGTTCCTCCCGGCCGTAGTTCGGTGACGGCGAGCGCCCCGCGCTCGGCACTTTCACGAGGCTGGGGAAGGGCCGTGCAAACGGTTGAGTGGCCACCGCACCGTGTGAGAGGATCCGACTCGTTCCGGTTTTCACAACGGAGGAGGTGGACTCTGAGCAACGTGTCCACGGCGCTTTAGCGTAATGCGACGGCGCCAACCCGCGTGTGCCTCGCGCGGCACGCACTCGAAAGGGGTGCTCGGCGTGAAGAAGTCCTTGATCTTCCTTGCTGCGCTAACGACGTTGACGCTCGTGTTGGCCTCCGGCGTCCAAGCGGCGGATGGTGCGACCGTTACGAAGGCAACGCTTGCGTCCAGCGTCTTTGATGGGACGACTCTCTTCCCAGCTACGTGTGAAGAGACCCAGGTGATCAATGGAAACCAGCGGAAGGAAACGTTCCAGTGCACGTTCGATGCCGGAGTACCGGCGCCTTTTGTCTGCGATACCTCTATTGGCTGCATCTGGTTCTCTGACTTCGACGGAGCGGAGGCGGTGAGCACGCATTTCGTCATTACCCACTCCGGTCTGATGGTCGGCTGGGCCACGTACTAGGTCGAGTTAGCGGTTTCAGGCGCTCGCCCAGACCCGGCGAGCGCCTGAACTTAGCTTCGGATTGAGGGCCTGCGGACCGCCGCCGACCCTGTGGCTACTGACCCTGCATTAGGTCCGATCTTGCGGCATGCCTCCCCCCGACTGGAGTAGGAGGAGGCCTGGCGATAAGGGGTCCGAGATCGCCAGGCCCCCTACTAGCCGACGGTACGCAGTCAGCGTGGCCACAGTAAGCCCATTTGGAGCAAACCGGTCGAGCGTGCTCAGTTCAGCCGCAACTGGCCGTCCCGGTGTACTCGCCGGCGGTGCCGGGCGTACCCATGAAGGTTCCTTCCCCGAGCGTCGCCCCGCTCGCCGCGAGAACCGTGTAGGTGCCCTCGATCGTCGTGGCCTGGTTGCCATGACCGACGACCACGAACGTGGCATCCGTCTTGATCCCGCACGCCTTGCCGGAGAACGCCATCGATCCGTACAGGTGCGTGGTGCCGTCCGGCTCGATGATCACCAGCTCGGTGAAGTCCGCCTGGCCCGCGTACGTGCCCGTGAACCTGACGTTGCGCGTGATCGTGTACCACCAGTCAGCGCCGACCTGGCGCTCGTCGAGCAGTTTCTCGTGTCCCTCGATGAACGCGCCCGCGGCCGGTTGGGCCGAAGCCGAAGCTCCGGTTGCGACTCCGGCGAGAGCGACCAACGCCAGCGAGCAGAGCAACGTGAGCCGTCGTGCAAACCGCATGCCATCTCCTTGGTTGCCGATACAGACTCGCGGAGCGAAATGCGGCAGCCTCCGCGGACGCGGGAGGCTAACGCCCGCGTCCGCCGCTGGGTAGACGCGGGCTCGAAAGCTGATCCAATCGGAGCAAACCGCTCGGCTAGTAGATCCGTCCGCGGCCAAGCCTCACCAAACTCGATCGTGAAGTAACCGATCGCAACCGAGCTCGCGCGATCGTTCTTCAGCAGCGGTTGCTCGCTGGCGAACCATAACCACGCGCGATTCCCTCTAAGAGTCTCGTCAGCGAACCGCGAAACGAGCGAAGCCTGCGTGCAAGGGTTCCACTACCACGTCGCCCCGCCCCAACAATCGAGCCTTCTCATGCGACTGCTTCAGCAGTTTTTCGCTTGGCGCGCCGTAGATGTAGATCGCTTCCAGCGAGACGAGCTGCGCGAACTGGCGAACGACGGGCCCCGCCACCTCCATGTGGTATTCCAAGGATGCGGAGTCGGGATGCACCTGCACGACGGTCATCCTCGTGCCATCGTGGTTGAAGTAGACGTTGTAGGCGATGATCCGTGGCTCGTTCGCCTCGACGAAGTCGGCCAGCCGTTTCATCCCCGCCTTCAGCTCTTCGAGCGCCCCCTCACGAACCTCCGACGTGTCTACGTACACGATCGCGTCCGACAAATCGTCCCCGCGCTGCTCGGTCATCTTCGGCGCCATTAGCGCCGGGACAGTCTTGCACTGAAGCAGGGCGAGTGACCAGCGGACAACCACTCTGACCGAGGCGGTTCGCGCGAACTGTTCCCATGTTCAAGGTAGCCACGCCCCTCCGCACGCCTGCTCGCCATCAGTCCGCAACCCAGCCTGTCGGGCGGCTGAACGAAAGCCGGAACCAGAGTTCGACGCGGTGAGCGCGACAACACTTTCAGCAGTGCCGCTTGAACGCAGTTTGCCCGCACGCGAGGAGCTCTTTGCCGGGTGCGAGAAACGACTCTTGGTTCGACCTGAACACGAGCGGGGTGGTCACGCGCTGGGTCACATTGACGTTGATCCGCCAGCGTCCTCCCCAGGCTAGGGCACTACGTGCAGGGACTTTTGATGGGCCCGCCTGGATTCGAACCAGGGACCGACGGATTATGAGTCCGGTGCTCTAACCGCTGAGCTACGGGCCCGCACGGAGCCTAACCCTCCTTCAACAGGTCCTTACGAGGCCTCGCTAGGATCTTGCGCGGTGAAGGTCTTCCAGCGGGAATCCCGGTTTCGGACCTCCGGAGGGCTCCAGGTTCGTGACATCACCGACGAGGTCAACGAGGCCGTCCGCGAGAGCGGCATCACCCACGGCATCGCGTGCGTCTACTCGCCGCACACGACCTGCTGCGTCCGTGTGAACGAGTTCGAGCAGGGCTTCCTCGAGGACTTCGCGACGCTCCTGAAGCGGCTCGTCCCGAGCGACGGCTACTACGCCCACGACGACTGGGACAAGCGGACGGAGAACATCTGCGAGGAGGACGTCGAGTTCGGCAACGGCCACTCGCACTGCATGTCGATGCTCCTCGGCTCGGCCGGTGAGTCGATCCCCGTCGTCGACTCGCAGCTGCAGCTCGGCACCTGGCAGCGGGTGCTCTTCCTGGAGCTCGACCGCGAGCGCGACCGGCGCTGGGTCGTCCAGGTCGTCGGCACCTAGCCCCGCCGCAGCGCCGCGACGAGACGCGCCACGTACGGCGCCTTCGCCGCCTGGTAGCCGGCTCGGTCCTCCAGAAACTCGGCGGCCAGCGTGAGCTTCAGGTCGCCGTACGCCCGTGCGTCCTCCGGGTGCGTGCGGAGGTAGTCCCGGAAGCGCACGTAGTCCATGAACTCGTCGTGTTCCTGCTCGTACGCGTGGAGGTGGTAGTCGCCGCGCGTGAAGTAGCGCCGGTTCGGCAGCTCTTCCTCGAACTTCGGCACGTACGTGTAGCCGAGCGACTCGAGCGCGTCGATGTCCAGATCGTCGAGCGACTCGACCGAGATCGCGATGTCGATCACCGGCTTCGCCGGAAGGCCCGGCACGGCCGTCGAGCCGACGTGCTCGATCACCCGGAGCTCGCCTCCGAGCGCGGCGCGGATCCGCGACGCGTCGGCCTCGAACAGCTTCGGCCAGTCCTCGTCGTACGGAACGACCTGGACGCGACGCGTCACTCGGGCGTGACGTACGACGCGGTGAGGCCGCCGTCGACGAGAAACGTCGACCCGTTCACGTACGAGGACTCGTCGCTCGCGAGGAAGAGCGCGCCGTTCACGATCTCGCGCGGCTTCGCCAGCCGCCCCGTCGGCCAGTGGATGCGGCGGCGTTCGAGCGCGGCCGGGTCGTCGCCGAAGATGTTCAGCAGCAGCGGTGTCTCGACCGGGCCTGGGCAGAGCGCGTTCACGCGGATCCCGTCGCGTGCGAACTGCACTGCGAGCTCGCGGCTCATCGAGAGCACTGCGCCCTTCGAGGCCGTGTACGAGATCTGCGACGTCGCCGCGCCGACGATCGCGACGAACGACGCGACGTTGATCACCGAGCCTCCGCCCCGCTCCCGCAGGTACGGGATGCCGTGCTTGCAGCAGAGGAAGACACCCTTCGTGTTCACGTTCTGCACGCGGTCCCACGCCTCGGCGGAGGTGTCGAGCACCGAGGCGTCGTCGTCGGGCGAGATGCCGGCGTTGTTGTAGAGCACGTCGATACCGCCGAAGCGCTCGGCCGTCGTCCGCATCATCGCCTCGACCTGTTCCTCGTTCGCGACGTCGACCTCGAACGCGAAGGCAGTGGCCGGAGCGCACAGCGCGGCCGTCTCCTCGGCCGCACCGAGCTGGACGTCGGCGGCGCAGACCTTCGCGCCCTCCTGCGTGAAGAGGATCGCGGCCTCGCGGCCCATTCCGCCGCCGGCGCCGGTGATCACCGCGACCTTGCCGTCGAGCCGTCCCATCAGGTGGCCAGGAACACGTTCTTGACCTCGGAGTACCCCTCGAGCGCGTGCATCCCGAGCTCGCGGCCGAACCCGGACTGCTTGAAGCCGCCGAACGGCGTCGAGTGGCGCACCGACGAGTTCGAGTTGACGGAGATCACGCCGGTGTCGAGCGCCCGCGCGACGCGCAGCGCGCGCGCGCCGTCGCGCGTCCAGATCGAGCCGGACAGGCCGTACGGCGTGTCGTTCGCCTGCCGTACGGCGTCCGCTTCGTCCTCGAACGGGATGAGCGCGGCGACCGGGCCGAAGACCTCCTCGCGCGCGATCCGGTCCTCGTTCGAGGCCTCGACGAGCGTCGCCGGGAACCAGTAGCCCGGGCCGCTCGGGGTCTCGCCGCTGAAGAGCACGTCGCCGTCGACGAACGACGCCACCGTCTCGCGATGCTGCGCCGAGATGAGCGGGCCCATCTCGGTCGCGTCGTCGGCGGGATCGCCCACGCGCACGCCGCGCGTCGCCGTCGACGAGCAGCTCGGCGAAGCGGTCGTAGACGGAGCGCTGGACGAGGATCCTCGAGCGCGCGCAGCAGTCCTGGCCCGCGTTGTCGAAGACGGCGTACGGGGCCGCGGCCGCGGCCGCCTCGAGGTCGGCGTCCTCGAAGATCACGTTGGCCGACTTGCCGCCGAGCTCGAGCGTCACGCGCTTGATCGTTCCGGCCGCCGCCGCCATGATCCCCCGCCCCACCTCGGTCGAGCCGGTGAAGCCGATCTTCGCGACGTCGGGATGCTCGACGAGCCGCGCGCCGACGACCGAGCCCTTCCCCACGAGGACGTTGACGACCCCCTCGGGGATCTCCGCCTCGAGCACGAGCTCGGAGAGCCGCAGCGCCGAGAGCGGCGTCAGCTCGGCCGGCTTCAGCACGACGGTGTTCCCGCACGCGAGCGCAGGCCCGAGCTTCCACGACGAGATGTTGAGCGGGAAGTTCCACGGAACGATCAGCCCGACGACGCCGAGCGGCTCGCGGAACGTCACGTCGACGCCGCCGGCGACCGGGATCGTCTCGCCGTAGTGCTTCTCGACCGCTCCGGCGTAGAAGTGGAAGACGTTCGCGACCATCGCGATCTCCGCGCGCGCGCCGCTGATCGGCTTGCCGACGTTCTCCGACTCGATCCGTGCGAGCTCCTCGCCGTGCTCCTCGACGAGCGTCGCAAGCCGGCGCAGGAGCCGCGAGCGGTCGTTCGGCGCGACGGCGCGCCACGCAGGGAACGCGGCCTTCGCCCGCGCCACCGCGGCATCGGTCTCCTCGACGCCCGCCTGCTCGAGCTCCGCGATCGGCTCTTCCGTCGCCGGGTTCACCACCGTGACCGACATGGCGCTGATTCAACCACGGTGTGGTACGACTCGGCCGTGGCACGGATCACGCTGGCGGACGGCCGGACGATCCAGGTGCACGAGTACGGCGATCCCGAGGGCGCGCCGGTGCTCGTCTGCCACGGCACGCCGTCGAGCGGGGTGCAGTCCGCGGAGCATGCCGCGGACGCGGCCGGGCGGGGACTCCGGCTGATCGGCTTCGACCGCCCCGGCTACGGCAGCTCCACGCCGCGGCCCGACCGTACGATCGCCGACGTCGCCGCCGATGTTGCGGAGATTGCCGACAGGCTCGGCCTCGAGCGGTTCGGCATGCGCGGCCTGTCCGGCGGTGGGCCGCACGTCCTCGCGTGCGCGGCGCTCCTGCCCGAGCGCGTCGCCGGCGTCGTGTCGATGGCGAGCCCGGCGCCGTACGACGCCGACGGGCTCGACTGGCTCGACGGGATGGGCAAGGACAACCTCGAGGAGTTCGGCGCTTCGGTCGCCGGGCGCACGGCGCTCGAGGAGTACCTTCGCCCCCAGGCGGAGGCGATGCTCGGAGCGGACGACGGTGCGGTGGACTCGCTGGCATCGCTGCTCGCGCCGGTCGACGCGGCGGTGATGGCGAGCGACCTCGGCCGGCACATCATGGAGTCGATGCGGGCCGGGCTCGCCGAACGCCTCGACGGCTGGGTCGACGACGACCTCGCGTTCGTCGCGCCGTGGGGCTTCGACCTCGGCGAGATCGGAGTGCCGGTGCTCCTCTGGCACGGCGAGCCAGACCAGTTCGTGCCGTTCGCGCACGGCCGGTGGCTCGCGGAGCGCATCCCCGGCGTCGAGACGCAGTTCTTCCCCGACGAGGGACACCTCTCGCTGCTCGAGCGCGTGCCCGAGGCGCACGCCTGGCTCGCCGAGCGGCTTCAGGCGTAGGTCGAGCGCCGCTCCTCGCGGTAGGCCCGCGCCTGCTCGACGAGCGCCTCGAAGAGCGCCCGGTCCTCCCCCGCCTCGGGGTGCCAGAGGACGCCGACCGCGAACCGCTTCGACGGATCCTCCAGCGCCTCGACGGTCCCGTCGTCGGCCCACGCCACCTCGCGCAGCCCTTCGCCGACGCGGCCGTAGCCCTGGTGATGGTGGGACTTCACGGGCGCACGGTCGCCGAGCAGCCCGCCGAGCTTCGACTCGGACTCGACCCGGACGTCGTGATCGGAGAAGACGCCCGCCGTGTGCTTGTGCCGCTCGTCGCCGACGACGTCGGGCAGGTGCTGCACGAGGTCGCCGCCGCGCGCGACGTTCAGCACCTGCGAGCCGCGGCACACCGCGAGCACGGGCATGTCGCGCTCGAGCGCCGCGGTCAGGAGCGCGAGCTCGCCGCGGTCGCGCTCGGGACGCGTGCCCGTTGTCTCGGGATGCGGCTCCTGCTCGTACGTGCCCGGGTCCAGGTCGCTGCCCCCGGAGAAGAGGAGGCCGTCGAGCGCGTCGAGCGTCTCCTCGAGCGCGTCCGTGCTCGGCGGCACGAGCAGCGCCCGTCCGCCGGCCCGCTCGATCGCCTCGACGTACATGTACGGGATGAGCGCGGACGGGAGCTCCCACGCGCCCCACTGCGCGGGCTCCACGTACGTCGTGATGCCGATGAGCGGACGAGAGCTCTCAGCCACGTTCGAACAACCGCTCCCGTTCGTAGCACGTCACGGCCTGGTCGAAGAGCCGCTGCTCCGTGTGCGCGTAGTTGAGGTAGTGGTCGACGACGTCGTCGCCGAGGGCGGCGCGTGCGAAGCTCCCGGCCTCGAGCGCAGCGGTCGCCTCGCGAAGCGTCGACGGGAAGCGTTCGGCATCCGACTCGTAGGCGTTGCCGTCGAGCCCCGGCGGCGGCTCGGCTCCGCGCTCGACGCCGTCGAGACCCGCCGCGATCAGCGCCGCGAACGCGAGGTACGGGTTCACGTCCCCGCCCGGGATCCGCGTCTCGACGCGCTTCGCCCGCCCGTGGCCGACGACGCGGAATCCGCACGTCCGGTTGTCGTTGCCCCACGCGAGCGTCGTCGGCGCCCACGACCCGGCGGCGTAGCGCTTGTACGAGTTGATGTTCGGCGCGAGGAAGACCGCGAGCTCCTTCGTGTGCTCGATCCAGCCTGCCAGCCACGAGCCGAAGAGCGCGTCGTCCGTGAATGCCGCCTCGCCGTCCTTCCAGAGCGAGCCGTGGATGTGGCACGAGTTGCCGATCCACGTGTGGTCGGGCTTCGCCATGAACGTGATCGACATCCCGTTCAGGTGCGCAAGTTCCTTCGCTCCGTTCTTGTAGATCACGTGGTTGTCGGCCATCGTGACCGCGTCGGCGAAGCGGAAGTTGATCTCCTGCTGTCCCGGCCACGCCTCGCCCTTCGAGCTCTCGACCTTGATCCCGGCGGCCTGCATCCCGTTTCGGATCTGGCGGATGAACGGCTCGTCGTAGGTCGTCGCGAGCACGTGGTAGTCGAGGATGTACGGCACCGACGGCGTGAGGCCGCGGTAGTGCTTCTCGTGGGCCTCGGCGTAGGTCTCCTTCAGCAAGTAGAACTCGAGCTCGGAGCCGAACATCGGCTCGTAGCCGGCCGCACGCGCACGCTCCACCTGCGCCTTCAGCACCTGCCGCGGCGAGGGACGCACGGGCGAGCCGTCCTCGTAGAGGACGTCGCCGAGGACGAGCGCCGTTCCCTCGAGCCAGGGGATCCGTCCGGAGCGTGGCGAGGTCGGGCTCGATCCGGAAGTCGCCGTAGCCGCGCTCCCAGCTCGCGATCTCGTAGCCGGGCACGGGATCCATCTCCATCTCGAGCGCGAGCAGGTAGTTGCAGCCCTCGATGCCGTGCTCGACCGAGTCCTCGAGGAAGAACTCGGCGTGCATCCGCTTGCCCATCAGCCGGCCCTGCATGTCGGTGAAGGCGACGACGACCGTGTCGATCGCGCCCGACTCGACGTCCGCCCGCAGCTCGTCGAGGGAGATCACGCAGACGACACTAGTCGCCGGATCAACTCTCGATCAACAGCGCTCGCATAGAGATCGGCTCCGGGGAGCGCGTCGCTCGCGAACGCCCGGGTCAGACCCGCGCAGCGAAGACCGGCCGCCTTCGCGGCGACCACGCCCGGCGGCGAGTCCTCGACTGCGGCGCCGGTTTCGATGCCGAGCAGCTCGAGCGCGCGCAGGTAGCCGTCCGGCGCCGGCTTGCCGTGCGCGACGTCCTCGCGCGGAACGACCACCGCGACGACGTCGAGCAGCCCCGCCGCGTCGAGCACCGGCTCGATCTCGGAGCGTGCGGAGCCGGAGACGACCGCGACGGGCCCGTGGGCCGCGGCGAGCCGGACGGCCTCGCGCGCCTCCTCGTCGATCGTGCTGCCGTCGGAGACGCGGCTTCGGTACGCCGCGATCTTCCGCTCGACGATGCCGGGCTCCGGACGGCCGAGCCAGACCTCGACGATCTCGGGGTCGGAGAGCCCGAGGAGCCCGTAGTACTCCTCCTCCGACATCGGCCTGCCGGCCTCGGCGAAGAGCTCGCGGAAGATCTCGCAGAGCACCCACTCGTCGTCCGAGAGCGTGCCGTTGAAGTCGAAGAGCACCGACGTCATGGCCGAGCAGTCTAGGATCGCGCGGGCGTGGAACCGGAACGGATCGCCGAGCGGATCTGGCCCGGGAGCGTCCGTTCCCTCGAGGCGCTCACCGGCGGCATCACGAACCGCAACTTCAAGGTCGAGCTCACGACCGGCGAGCAGGTCGTCGTGCGGATCGGCGGCAAGGACACGGCGCTCCTCGGGATCGACCGGCACGTCGAGCACGAGGCGACGCGCGCGGCGGCGGCGCTCGGGCTCGCCCCCGACGTGATCAGGTTCGTCGAGCCGCAGGGGTACCTCGTCACGCGCTTCGTCGAGGGCGCGCCGATCTCCGAGAGCGAGGTGCGCAAGCCGGACCGGCTGCGAGAGGTGGCCGCGGCGCTCCGCCGCTTCCACGAGTCGGACCCGATCGCCGGCCGCTTCGACTCGTTCCGCGTCGTCGAGGCCTACCACGCGACCGCGGCCGAACACGGCGTGGCATCCGCCGACTACGCCGAGGCGAAGGCGATCGCCGACCGGATCGAGGAGGCGCGCGGCGTCCAGCCGCCGGTGCCCTGCCACAACGACCTGCTGAACGCGAACTTCATCTCCGACGGCGGCCGCCTCTGGATCGTCGACTGGGAGTACGCGGGGATGGGCGACCGCTTCTTCGACCTCGCGAACTTCTCCGTCAACCACGAGCTGTCGGACGACGAGAACGACGAGCTGCTCCAGGCGTACTTCGGCGAGATCGACGAGGAGGACATGCGCGCGCTCGTGCTCATGCGCTACATGTCGGACTTCCGCGAGGCGATGTGGGGCGTCGTCCAGCAGGCGATCTCGGAGCTCGAGTTCGACTTCGCCTCGTATGCCGAGTCGCACTTCGAGCGGCTGCGCGCGACCGCGGAGGATCCCGCCTTCCGGGAAGCGCTGGGATGAAGGACCGTGCGCGCGTCGTCGTCATCGGCGGCGGCGTGGGCGGCTGCTCCATCGCGTACTGGCTGACGAAGCTCGGAGAGCGCGACGTCGTGCTCCTCGAGCGCGCCGACCTGACGAGCGGCTCGACGTTCCACTCGGCGGGCCTCGTCGGGCAGCTGCGCGGCTCGCTGAGCCTGACGAAGATGATGATGCGCTCGGTCGAGCTCTACCGCTCGCTCGAGGCGGAGGTCGGCCTCGAGACCGGCTGGCGCGAGGTCGGGTCGCTCCGGCTCGCCTCGACGCAGGAGCGGATGGAGGAGCTCGCGCGCCAGGCGGGATGGGCGAAGACGTTCGGCCTGCCGCTCGAGCTGATCTCCGCCGACGAGGCGCAGCGGCTCTTCCCGCCGATGACGGCGGAGGGTGTGCTCGGCGCCGCGTTCCTCCCTACCGACGGCTACATCGACCCGAGCCAGCTGACGTTCGCGCTCGCGGAAGGAGCACGGCGCGGCGGTGCCGAGATCGAGACGAACACGCGGGTCACCGGGATCGCGGTCGAGCGCGGGCGTGTCACCGGCGTCGAGACGGACAAGGGCGCGATCGAGGCCGAGATCGTCGTCAACGCGGGCGGCATGTTCGCGAAGGAGCTCGGCGAGCTCGCGGGCGTGAACGTGCCCGTCGTCCCGATGGCGCACGAGTACCTCGTGACGAAGCCGTCGGGGCTCCCGCTCGAGATGCCGACGATGCGCGACCCGTCGCTGCTCGTCTACTTCCGGCCGGAGTCGGGCGGCCTGATCGTCGGCGGCTACGAGCGCGATCCGGCGCCGTGGTCGCTCGACGGGATCCCGCCGGACTTCAACGGCCGCCTGCTCGCGGAGGACTGGCCGCGCTTCGAGCCGCTGCTCGAGAACGCGATCAGGCGCGTGCCGGACCTCGCCGAGATGGAGTCCGTCCGCCTGATCAACGGCCCGGAGGCCTTCACGCCGGACAACGAGTTCATCCTCGGGCCGACGGACGTGCGCGGCTTCTGGGTCGCGGCCGGCTTCTGTGCGCACGGGCTCGCCGGCGCCGGCGGGATGGGCCGTCTCGTCGCGGAGTGGATCCTCGACGACGTCCCGAGCCTCGACGTCTGGGAGATGGACTCGCGGCGCTTCGGCACGGCGTACCGCGCCCGCGAGTACACGCTCGCGCGCACGATCGAGGTCTACTCGACGTACTACGACGTCCGGTACCCGGGGCACGAGCGGGAGGCAGGGCGGCCGCTCCGCACGTCGCCGACCTATGCGCGGTTGCAGGAGCTCGGCGCCGCGTTCGGCGAGAAGTCCGGCTGGGAGCGACCGAACTGGTTCGAGCCGAACGCTGCACGCGGCGACGAGTCGCTCCGGCCGCGCGGCTGGGCCGGCCGTCTCTGGTCGCCCGCCGTCGGCGCCGAGCATCGCGCGACGCGTGAGACGGCGGCGCTCTTCGACGAGACGAGCTTCGCCAAGATCGAGGTCTCGGGCGAGGGCGCACCCGCGTTCCTGGAGCGCCTCTGCGACAACAAGGTCGCGCGCGACGTCGGCGCGATCACGTACACGTCGATGCTGAACAAGCGCGGCGGGATCGAGTGCGACTTCACGGTCACGCGTCTCGCCGAGGACCGCTTCCGGATCGTCACCGGCACGGCGTTCGGGCAGCACGACCTCTCGTGGATCCGCCAGCACGCACCGGAGGACGGCTCGGTCGTCGTCGAGGACGTCACTTCGCGCTACGCCTGCCTCGGCATCTGGGGCCCGAAGTCCCGGGACATCCTCCAGCCGCTCAGCACCGCCGACCTCTCGAACGAGGCCTTCCGCTACATGCGCGCACGCGAGATCGATGTCGGGCCGGTTCCCTGCCTCGCCCTTCGAGTGACGTACGTGGGCGAGCTCGGCTGGGAGCTCTACTGCCCGATGGAGTTCGGCCTCCGGCTCTGGGACGCGATCTGGGACGCCGGCCGCGCCCACGGGCTCGTCGCCGGCGGCTACAAGGCGATCGACTCGTGCCGGCTCGAGAAGGGCTATCGCGTCTGGGGCGCCGACATCACGCCTGACGACACGCCGTTCGAGGCGGGGCTCGGGTTCGCGGTGAAGCTCGACAAGGGCGACTTCAGCGGCCGCGAGGCGCTGCTCGAGCGGCAGGAGCCCGATCGTCGCCTCGCGTGCCTCGTCCTCGCCGACCCGCGGGCCGTCGCGCTCGGCTCGGAGCCGGTCCGGATCGACGGCGCCACGGCCGGCCGGGTCACGAGCGGCGGCTACGGCTACACGGTCGAGCGCTCGATCGCCTACGCCTACGTGCCTGCGGTCAACGCAGAGCCGGGCCAGCCGGTCGAAGTGGAGATCTTCGGCGACTGGATCGCGGGCGAGGTCGCGGCGGAGCCTCTGTACGACCCGTCCGGTTCGCGCATCCGCGGCTAGTCGTCGCGTCCCATTGACACCTCGTCCGGCGCAGGGAGTAAATAGCGCCTAACGGCACGAACGTCGACGGAGGAGGGACTCGGCTTGGAATCGACACCCCCGGCCGGTCAGTCGCCTGCGGCTGCTCCGAGCTACCACACCGACGAGGACGAGCGGACTCTGCACCGCCTCGGCTACGCGCAGGAGCTCTTCCGCGCGATGGGCGGGTTCCAGAACTTCGCGATCAGCTTCACGATCATCTCGATCCTCGCGGG
The DNA here is from genome assembly GCA_963737405.1 of uncultured Actinomycetes bacterium. Taxonomy (GTDB): domain Bacteria; phylum Actinomycetota; class Thermoleophilia; order Gaiellales; family Gaiellaceae; genus JACCTU01. The sequence goes on along the minus strand of CAVTSL010000003.1, from coordinate 22,165 downwards.
CTGCCTCACGTCCTACTCGATCGCGTACGGTCAGGGCGGCCCGGTCGCGATCACCTGGGGTTGGCTGATCGTCGGCCTGATGAGCACGATCGTCGCGCTCGCCATGGCCGAGATCGCGTCGTCCTTCCCGACGGCCGGTGGCCTCTACTACTGGGCGTCGAAGCTCGGCACCCCCGGCTGGGGCTGGTTCACGGGCTGGTTCAACCTCGTCGGCCAGATCGCCGTCACGGCCGCGATCGGCTACGGCCTGGCGATCTTCTCGACCGCGCTCCTGAACTACTGGTTCGACTACCCGAACACGAAGGGGTACGTCTACCTGACCTACGCGGTCGTCCTCACGGCGGCGCTGATCGTGAACCTGTTCCGGATCACGGTCACGGCGATGCTGAACACGATCTCGGCGTACTGGCACATGATCGGCGTCGGCGTGATCGTGCTCGTCCTCGTGTTGGTCCCGGACGACCACCGCTCGTTCAGCTCCGTCTTCACCGACACCCTGAACCTGACGGGCTGGGGCGGCGACCCGGCGCCGACCTCGTTCAGCAGCCCCGTGTTCTGGTACGTCTTCCTGACGGGCTTTCTCATGGCCCAGTACACGATCACGGGGTTCGACGCGTCCGCCCACGTCGCCGAGGAGACGCACAAGGCTTCGCGCTCGGCCGCCGTCGGGATGTACATGTCCGTCGTCGCTTCCGTGATCTTCGGCTTCATCCTCCTCGTCGCGGTCACGGCGGCGCTGCCGGCGGAGCCGGTGTTCGACCTGTACATCGTCCCGTCCAGCTGGGTCACGGCGATGGGCGAGAGCTGGGGGACGTCCATCCTGTTCATCTGCTGTGTGGCACAGCTCTTCTGCCTCATCGCGTCGGTGACGTCGGCCTCACGGATGCTGTTCGCGTTCTCGCGCGACCGCGCCGTCCCGGGCCACCAGCTCTGGCGCCGTGTGTCCTCGAACCGCGTCCCGCACCTGGCGATCGTCGCGATCGTCGTCGCGGCCGCGGCATTGATGCTGCCGACGCTCTACAACTTCTTCATCGGCTACTACGTCGGGACGGGGATCGCCGTGATCGGCCTGTACATCGCGTTCATCCTCCCCGTGATCCTGCGGTACCGGATGAAGGACGAGTTCCAGCCGGGCGCCTGGACGCTCGGGAAGCACTACCGGTGGATCGACCCGATCGCGATCGTCTGGGTCTTCTTCATCTCGATCGTCTTCCTGATGCCGCCGTACTCGATCAGCGCGCCGTGGAAGGACGGGTTCACCTGGGAAGCGGTGAACTACGCGCCGATTCTCGTCGGCGGAGCGATCCTCCTCTTCGGCGGCTGGTGGGTCCTGTCCGCCAAGAACTGGTTCAAGGGCCCGGTCCGCATGGGCACCGACGAAGAGCTCGAACGGATGGAGCAGCAGTACGAGCGTCCGGAGAGCGCGCCCTCACCCGCGGCCGGAAGCTGACGTTCGAACGGGCGCGGGCCACTCGGCCCGCGCCCGTCCCGCAGTTCAGCCCATTACTTCCGCAGGACGAGCGTCCGCGCGAGCAGGTCGTGCAGCGTCTGCCGGCGCTTCGTCCAGAACGCCATCCAGTAGCCGATCGCGAACGGCGTGATCGCGCTCAGGTACATCGCGAAGTGGCGCCCGGTCGCGCGGGTGAACGTGAGCCGCTCGCCGTCGAGGTCGGTCACGCGCACGCCGAGGATCGGCCCGGAGAGCGTGGCCTGGCGCGGCGAGCTCTCGAGCCCCGCGAAGTAGAGCCAGATCGCCGTCAGCCCGACCACGAAGCCGACGAAGAGGTTGTCGCCGCCGAAGGTCAGCCCGATCGCGAGGAGCAGCGAGACGACGACGAGCTCGATGATCCAGCCGGCGACCCGCTGCAGCTTGCTCGGGTACGTCACGGCGCGATTCTCCCAGTAGCGTCCGACGAGTGAACGCCGACTGGCTCGACCAGCTCGAGGGGATCGTCTCCGGGGCCGAGGCGGGCGTGGCGGTCGTGACGGTCGCCGCGGTCGCAGGCCGAGACGTCCCGCTCGACGAGGACGAGCTGCGGGCCGGGATCCGGCGGGCGCTGCTCGTGCTGGCGGCGGGCGGCGATCCCGAGCGCGGGCTCGACGTGAACGGGCCGGCGGTCGCGACGTTCGCGACCGAGCTCGACACGCCGGAGCGGCGCGAAGCGCTCGCCGACGGGCTCGAGCAGCTCGCCGCCGACGCGCTCGGCCACTCGCACACGAGCGAGCTCGTGCACGCGCTGCGCGACGACCCCGAGACCGCGTGGCGCGCCTACGCCGCCGCGGTGCTCGCGGAGCGGCTCAGCTCTTGAGGTAGCGGTCGAACCACTCGATCAGCAGCTCGAACCGCTGCACGCGGTGGACCGGCGAGCCCGAGCGCGAGAGCTCGTGGCTCTCGCCGCCGAAGCGGACGAACTCCACCTCCTTGCCCAGCAGGCGCATGATGATGAAGAGGTGCTCGGCCTGCTCGACCGAGCAGCGCAGGTCGCCCTCGGAGTGGAGGATGAGGAGCGGCGTCTCGATGCTCTTCGCGTACATCGACGGCGAGCGCTCGAGCCAGGCCTCGGGAGCCTCGTGCGCGAACGCGCCGAAGTAGCCCTTGAACGCCCAGAAGACGTCGCTCGAGCCCATCGCGGTGTAGAGGTTGTTCACCGCGCGCTCCGAGCACGCGGCCTTGAAGCGGTTCGTGTGCCCGACGATCCATGAGGTCATGTAGCCGCCGTACGAGCCGCCGAGCACGCCCGTGCGCTCCGGGTCGAGGAAGTCGAAGCGCTCGAGCGCCTCGTCCATGACGCCCATCAGGTCCTCGTAGTCCACGGTGCCCCAGCCCGGGCCGCCGCCGGCGAGCGGGCCGCGGATCGCGGTCCCCCAGTCCTCGCTGTAGCCGGACGACCCGCGCGGGTTTGCGAAGACGACCGCGTAGCCGGCGCCGGCGTACACCTGGAACTCGTCGAAGAAGCTCGACACGTACTGCGTTTGCGGACCGCCGTGGATGCTGAGCAGGACCGGGTAGCGCTTGCCCTCCTCGAAGTCCGCGGGCCGGACGAGCCACGCCTCGACCTCGGTGCCGTCCTTCGAGGTCGCGGTGAACCGCTCGGGCTCGAGGATGCGCGCCGGGAAGTCCTTCGCCGTGTCCGTGACGCGCGTGTCGCCGACGTAGAGGTCGGCGAACGTCGACGGCGTGCCGGTCGTGTGGACGAGCGTGTCGCCGTTCACGTCGAAGCCCTTGAGCGTGCGCTGTCCGCCGATGAGGAGCTCGGGCTCGGCGGAGCCGTCGGCCGGGACCGCGTAGAGGTGCACGTTGCCGCCGTCCTCGACCGCGAAGAGGAGCCGGTCGCCGTCCCACACGGGCGGCCGCACGTCCGGGAACGGGCCGCACTGGCGGTCGAGGCTCTCGCTCACGAGGCGCCGGTCGCCGGTCTCGGCGTCGATCACCGCGATCTGCGTGTGCTTCCCCCACACCCACGTGTCGGGCGTGAACTGCGCGGCGATCCGCTTCCCGTCCGGCGACCAGACCGGCGCGCCGTAGCCGCCGTCGCCGTGCGTGAGGCGCCGCGGCTCGCCGCCCTCCGCGGGGACGAGGTAGATGTCCGAGATGAGGTCGGTGTCCCACGACTCGCCGCGCGCGGAGGCGAACGCGAGCGTCGAGCCGTCCGGCGACCATGCCGGCGCCGAGCTGTCCTGGTCGCCCTCGGTGATCTGCCGTGGCTCCGCGCTCCCGTCGGCGGGGACGACGAAGAGCTGGGTCCTGCGGTCGGACGTCCAGCCCTCGTTGTCGAGCTTGTAGAAGAGCCGCGTCATGCGCCGCGGCGGCCGCCTGCGGTCGTCCTCTTCCTCGTACGACTCGTCGCGGACGCGCGACGCGAACGCGATCTGCGAGCCGTCGGGCGACCAGGCGACGTTCCGGACGTCCTCCTTGAGCTTCGTCAGCTTCTGCGCCTCCCCGCCGCGAAGCGAGATCACGTAGAGCTGGCCGGGCTCCTTCTCCGCGCGGCTCGAGACGAACGCCATCCGCGAGCCGTCGGGCGACCAGCGCGGCTCGCCGTCGCGCCGCTCGCCGGTCGTGAAGCGCCGCGGCGGCTCCGAGCCGTCGACCGGGGCCAGCCAGATGTTCGCGCGGTACTCGTTCTCGTCGCCGTCGACCGACCAGTGCGCATAGGCAACGGTCTTCCCGTCGGGGTCGAGGCGCGGGTCGGAAACCCCCTCGAGCGCGTAAACGTCCTCGGGCCGCATCCCGCGCATCCGCGGGATCATAGGCGGCGCCGGTAGAGAATCGTCGAGGTGACCAGCGCGGCCACGACCGAACCGGTCAGGCCGAGCGCGAGGTCGCCGAGCGTGTCCGTGTAGGCGGTGTCGAGCTCGTCCGAGTTCCGGATGAAGGCGAAGTACTCGCCGAACTCCCAGAGCACCGCCGTCACCGCCCCGAAGCCGACGGCGAGCGCGAAGAGGTTGAGCTGCCCGATCGGCAGTCGGAGCAGGAACTGTCCGAACGCCGCGGTGAGGAGGCCCCAGTTGAGGAAGTGGTTGAAGTCGTCCCACCAGTCGATCGTGTCGTAGAGGTCGAGCGCGTTCCCCGCGGTGTCGATCAGGAACGGGAGCGTCAGGAGGATGTCGGCCGCGTACGGATAGGCGGGCGGGCGTTCGCGGCGGCGCGCCACGAGCCACCAAGCGATCGGGACGATCACCGTCGCGATCGGGTACGCGAGGAGGCGCCCGCCGAACGCCTTCCCCTCGAACTGCTGCAGGCCCGAGAACGCGCCGACCAGGAGCAGGACGACGAGCGCGACCTTGAGCGCGATGTCGACGACGAGCGCCGGTCTCACTCGAAGCGGAGCTCCAGCACGCGGTCGATCTCGCCGTGCCAGTCGGCGTAGACGTCCTCGTACTCGTGGGCCCGCTCGCGCACGCGGCGGGCGAGCTCCTGCTGGACGCTCGGATCGGCGGTCCGCGCGACCTCGAGGATCAGCGGCTCGAGGTCGCCCAGCCTGCCCGGCCAGTCCTTCGGATACGGGCCGCGGCTTCCCTCGAGCGCGAACAGGAGCTCGCCGAGGAAGCGCAGCGACCGCCCGGCCTCGATGCGGGCCGCGAGCTCGTTGCCGCGCCGCCACGCCTTGAGCGAGCGGTAGAGGTCGTTCAGGTACCCGTCGTAGAGCTCGGCGATCTCTTCGCGCGAGACGCGCTGCGCAGCCTCGACTGCCGCCGCGACCTCGCCGTCGTCGTCCAGCAGCACCCGGGCGTGGGCCAGAGCGGGCTTGAACCAGTCGGTGGCGTTCCGGAGCCGGTCGAGCGTCGTCGGGATCAGATCGACCCGTCCGGTGCGCTCGCGCTTCGGCGGTTCGACTCCGTCGCGGACGACGTAGAGCACGTCGAGATCCGACTCCTCGTCGGCGGTTCCCGACGCGTATGAGCCGATCAGCACGAGCCCGACGGCGTTCGGGTCGCTTTTCGCCTGCTCGAGGAGCTCGTTCAGTTCCGGCTCCAACGGGTATGGGTCCTACCACTTGGAAGCGACGAAGGGGGTCCCATGAATCTGCGAATCGTCCCGACGAAGGCGCACGCCGCCGTCGACATGGCAACCGGACCGGCGTTGATCGCCGCGCCGACGCTGCTGCGCATGAACGGCAACACGGGCGCGACGATCCCGCCGCGGGTCGTCGGCTCGCTCGCGACGGCGTACTCGCTGCTCACCGACTACGAGCTCGGGCTGAAGAGGGTCGTGCCGATGCGCGCGCATCTCGCGCTCGACGCGCTCGGCGGTGTGGCGCTCGCGGCGACGCCGTTCCTGACCGGCGCCTCGAAGAAGGGCTACCGGCACTGGCTGCCGCACGCGCTCATCGGCGCGAATGACGTGTTCCTCGCGTTGACGACGAAGGAGCGCCCGCAGCGCGCTCGGCGCTTGCGGAAGTGGGCGCCGCGCGGTGCCCTCGCCGCGGCAGCCGTCGGCGCACTTGCGGGCGGAGCCGTCTTCGCGCTTCGCTCGCGCGGCGAGGACTAGCCGACGACGCGCGCGGGCCGGTCGCCGAACAGCGAATCGAGCGCCGTGTAGAGGATCCAGTTCACGATCGAGATGACGATCGTCGCGCCGACGTACGTCCAGAACCCGTCGATCGAGAAGTCCGGGGTGATCCACTCCGTGATCAGCAGCATCAGGACGTTGAGGAAGAAGTAGGCGAGCCCCAACGTAAAGATGATGATCGGGAGCGTCAGCAGCGCGAGGATCGGCTTCAGGATCCCGTTCGCGATCCCGAGCACCGCGGCCGCGAGAATGATCGAGCCCCAGCGCCCGATCGACACGCCGTCGAAGAGCGAGTCGACGACGAGGAGCGAGACGATGTTGACGCCCCAGCCGATGAGGATCCCGGCGAACAGCACGGGCGCAAGTATCCGCCGCTCGGCGGTACGGAGTCAACCGGCCTAGTCGCGGACGGTCGTCAGCCAGACGAGGTCGCCCGTGCCGACCGCGAGGTCCGCGGCCGCGTTGTGCGGGTTCTCGCGGATGACCGAGAGCCAGCCTCGCGGGTCGACCATCAAGCCCCACTCGTCGCCCTCGAGGTCGGCGTAGGTCGACACCTGCCGCGCGAACCCCTCCCCCGCCTGCGAGGCGACGGCGATCCGTTCCGCGCGGTCGAGCCCCGCCGCGGCGAGGTGCGAGCTCCGGACGTTCAGCTGCACGTTCCCGAAGCGGTTCAGGTCGAGCACCTCGCACTCGATCTTCCCCTGCTCGACGTTGGGGTCGGGGATGCGAAGCCCGGCGAGGCTCTCGACGTCGACCGGCTCACCGAGCTCCTCGAGCGCGCCGCCCGCCGCGAGGTGCGCGGCCGCGGGCGCGAGCACGTCGCGCGCGTGGAGCGACGGGCTGACCGGCTCGAGCACGATCTGCGACGACGTGATCGAGACGGCGCGCGCGGCGCCTCCGGCGGCGCGCCAGCTCGGCGCGAGCAGACCGTTGTCGGGCCCGACGAGCAGGCGGCCGTCACCGGTCTCGACCGCGATGTCGCGGTCCCTCCCCACGCTCGGGTCGACGACGCCGAGCACGATCGCGTCGTGCCGGATGTACGGCAGCGAGTCAGCGAGCACGAGCGCACCGGCACGCACGTCGAGCGGCGGGACGCCGTGCGAGAGGTCGATCACGGTGCTCTCGGGTGCGAGCCGGTTGATCACGACGTGGCAGATGCCGACCCACTCGTTCCGGTACCCGAAGTCCGACAGGAAGACGACCGAGCGGCTCATCCGAGCAACTCTCGCAAGCTACGCGGAGGGGTGCAACAACGGCAGGTCGGAGCGCCAGCCGGCGCGGAGCACCGCAACGAGTGAAGGCGGGGTGATCAGGTCGGTTCTCGTGTGTGCGTCGCGTCGCGTGCGCTCCGCGTAGCCGCCGGGCGTCCACCGCAGCAGTTCTGCTCCCCGGACGAGCCACGGCTCGCCGTCCCGAAGCACGAAGGCCCCGTCGGGAAGCTCGCCGAGCTCGGCGGCGTGCAGTCGATGCGCGCGTGAGCCGTCGAGACGTTCCTCGTGGAGGTGGGCGTCCATCGAATCCGCATCCGTCGCGCCCCGCCACAGCCCCTGGAACCGTCGGTAGTCCTCGCGCCGGCAGAGCGCGCACGGCCGATGCCCGGCCGCGAACGCCGTCGCCTCGTCGAGGAAGAAGAGCTCGGTGAACCGTCCCGGCTGCATGAGCGGCTCCCGGTGCCAGCCGCGGAACTCGAGCCGGCACGCGATCCAGCGCTTGCCGTTGTAGCGCCGCCGGATCCGGCCGCGCTCGTCGTGCAGGCAGCCGCGGTTCCCGTAGACGAGACCGCGCGCCGGGTCGGCGACGAGCTCGCCGAGCGGCGTGACCCGGTTCTGGAGCGGCATGCACGAGACCCTAGGCAACAGGCTCCGTCCACTCGCTACGCTCGGAAGGTGAGCGGCCTCCCCGTCGTCGTGGTCGGAGCGGGCCAGGCGGGGCTCGCCGTCAGCCGTGAGCTGACCAAGGCGGGCGTCGAGCACGTCGTCCTCGAGCGCGGCCGCGTCGGCCAGACGTGGCGGGGACGCTGGGACAGCTTCTGCGTCGTGACGCCCAACTGGTCCATTCGGCTGCCGGACGGCCACTACGACGGCGCGGATCCGGACGGCTTCATGCCGCGGGACGAGATCGTCGCCTGGCTCGAGCGGTATGCGGCGTCCTCGCGCGCGCCGGTCCGCGAGCACGTCGAGGTGCAGTCGCTCGAGTCGGTGGGCGACGGGTTCGCGCTCGGCACCTCCGACGGCGTCATGCATGCGAAGGCGGTCGTCCTCGCAACGGGCGCCTACCAACGCCCGTACCGTCCTGCGGCCGCCGAGACGCTGCCGCCCGAGCTCTTCCAGATCGACGTCGAGGGCTACCGGAACGAGGGTGGGCTGCCTCCCGGGAGGGTGCTCGTGGTCGGCAGCGGCCAGTCGGGCTGCCAGATCGCGGAGGAGCTGCACCGGGCCGGCCGGGACGTCGTGCTCGCCTGCGGCCGTGCGCCCTGGTTGCCCCGACGGTGGGGCGGCCACGACCTCACCTGGTGGGCCCACGAGACGGGCTTCCTCGACGTGACCGTCGAGTCGTTGCCCGATCCCTCCGCGCGGCTCTTCGCCAACCTGCTCGCCACGGGCCACGGCGGCGGTCACGACCTCCACCTGCGGACGCTCCAGGCTCAGGGAGTCGTGCTCGCCGGCCACTTCCTCGGTGCGGCGAACGGTCGCCTCCGGTTCGCGGACGATCTCGCCGAGAGCGTCGCATGGGGCGACGAGCGCTACCTGCAGTTCCGCGAGCTCGTGCGGACCCTGGTGGCAGAGCGGGGGCTCGACGACCCCGGGCTCGACGACCCGGAGCCGTTCGCAGCCGCGGCACCCGAGTCGCTCGACTCGAGCGACGTCGGCGCCGTGATCTTCGCCGGCGGCTTCAGGCCCGACTACCGCTCGTGGCTGCCCTGGCGCGACGCGTTCGACGAGCACGGCTTCCCGATCCACCGTGACGGCGCGAGCACCGTGATCCCAGGGCTCTACTTCGTCGGCGTCCACTTCCTCCGCAAGCGAAAGTCCGCGCTCCTGATCGGAGTCGCCGAGGACGCGGCGTTGGTCGCAGGTCAGATCGCGACGACGTGAACCGATCGAGTGGTGCGCGGCGAATCACGCCGTCCACTCGATTCGGAGGTTGGTCATGCGCTTGAAGGTGATGGTCTCGGCGGCACTCGTTGTCGCCGTGGCGGCGATCGCAGGGGCTGCAGCATTTGCGGGCGACCGCTCTTCGCAGTCCTCGTCCGGCTCGATGGCCGGCATGCACATGCAAGGGGCGACGACGCATTCGGCCGCGGCGGTGACGGCGTCGGATCTCCGCGCCCTGCTCGGCCGGCAGTTCGGCGAGCACGCGGTGCTCGCGATGAACGCGACGAACGCCGGCGTCAGCGGCTCGCCGACGTTCCCGACGATCGCGAAGGCGCTCGACGCCAACTCCGTCGCGATCTCGAAGTCGATCGGCTCGGTCTACGGAGCCGGGGCGGCCAAGACGTTCCTGGACGGGAAGTTCATGTGGCGCGACCACATCCGCTTCTTCGTCGCGTACACGACCGCACTGGCCAAGCACGACAAGGCCGGTCAGGCGAAGGCTGTCGCGAACCTGAAGCGGTACACGGTGGTCTTCGGCAACTTCCTCGCGACTGCCACCGGTCTCCCGAAGCTGGCCGTCCAGAACGATCTCCTCGGCCACGTCCTCGAGCTGAAGAACCAGCTCGACGCGTACGCGGGCAAGCGGTACGCGAAGGCAGCGAGCGCCTACACCGCGGCCTACGGGCACATGTTCATGACGGCCGACCTCGTCGCCGGCGCGATCGCCAAGCAGAAGAGCTTGAAGCCCTAGAGCTCGGGCAGCGGCGAGGGCGCACCGTCGCCCTCGCCGCCCTCTGCGTTCAGGCGCGCCGCCCGCGTCTTCAGGTAGCGCTGTTCCGGCACGCTCGTCGTGCGACTCGCCGCGGCGCGGTAGTGCTCGAGAGCGCCCTGCGTGTCGCCGCTCATCTCGAGCAGGTGCGCACGGACCGCGTCGAGGCGGTAGTGGCCGGCCAGCCGCTCACCGACCGTGTCGAGCACGGCCAGGCCGGCCGCCGGGCCCTCGGCCATGGCGGCCGCAACGGCACGGTTGAGCGTGACGACCGGATTGCCCGTCAGCTGCTCGAGCAACCCGTACAGCGCGAGGATCTGCGGCCAGTCGGTCTCGTCGGCTCGCCGTGCCCGGTCGTGGACGGCCGCGATCGCGGCCTGAAGCTGGTACTCGCCGACTCCTCCCTTCGCCATCGCGCTGTCGAGCAAGGCGAGGCCTTCGGCGATTCGTGCCTGATCCCACAGCGTCCGGTCCTGTTCGGCCAGCGGAACGAGCTCCTTCGCGGCGTTCGTCCGAGCAGGCCGCCTCGCGTCGATCAGCAGCATGAGCGCGAGCAGACCGGCGACCTCGCCGTCGTCGGGCAGCATCCGCTGCACCAACCGGGTCAGGCGAATCGCCTCCTCCGACAGCTCGGTGCGATGGAGCTCGGGACCGGCGCTCGAGGCATACCCCTCGTTGAAGATCAGGTAGAGGACGTGCAGCACCGCCCGCACGCTCGCCGGCCGCTCGTCGGCCGTCGGCATCCGGAAGGGCACGCCGGAGTCCTGGATGCGCTGCTTCGCCCGCGCGATGCGTTGGGCCATCGTCGCCTCGCTCACGAGGAACGCGCTTGCGATCTCGGCCGTGGTGAGCCCGCCGACCGCCCTCAGCGTCAGCGCGATCGACGAAGCCGGCGTCAGCGCCGGGTGGCAGCACATGAACAGCACGATCAGCGTGTCGTCCTCGTCGGAAACCTCCGGCGTCATGACCTCCTGCTGCACCGCCGCGCTCTCGCGCGATCGCCGGGACCGCTCGCTCCGCCACTGGTCGATCATCCGACGCGTGGCGGTCTGGATCAGCCAGCCGCGCGGCTCCTCAGGGACGCCGTCGCGCGGCCAGCGCACCGCGGCCGCGAGAAGCGCCTCCTGGACGGCGTCCTCGGCGGCGTCGAAGTCGCCGTACCGGCGGACGAGCGCGCCGAGGACCTGCGGCGCCAGCTCGCGCAGCAGGTCCTCGACGCCGGACGGCGCGTTCAGCGCTCGCCGCCTACCTGCTCCAGCCAGCCCTCCATCTCGGTGACGGTTCTCGGCGCGCTCTCCATCACCTGGCGCACCTGGATCGGCTGCTGCAACGCCACGCCGTCGGGCCCCGGCACGGCCGAGAGCTTCCCGGCGATCTCGAGCGCACGCGCCTCCGACTCCACGTCGACGATCTGGTAGCCGGCGAGCCACTCCTTGAACTCCTGGAACGGCCCGTCGGTCACCACGGGCGCGGTCGCGCCGTCGGAGGTGACGATCTTGGCCAGGTCGGGACCGGCGAGCACTTCGGAGCCGGCGAGCTCACCGCTCGCGACCAGCTCGTTGTGCAGAGCCCGGTAGTAGTCCAGGTGAGCCGTGACCTCCTCCGGCTTCCACTCCTCCATGGGCGTGTCGACCACGCCTCCCTCGAAGTTGACGGCCAACAGGAACTTGGGCATTTCACTCCCGTCTTCGGATTGCACTGTCACCTGGGGAACGGAGCACGACGTCCATTCTCGACATGGAGCCGCGCGAGACTTACTCGGATCGATCGGCGACGTGGTCGCGCCAGGACCACCGTGGCTCGTAGCCGAGCATTCTCTGAGCCTTCCCGATCGAGAGCAGCGTGTCGAACTCGCCCGCGGTGGGCCGATACGGCACGGATGGGAAGACCTCCTCCATCAGCTCGCGGCTTGGGCGATTCATGACCGTGTCCGACGCGGCGACGATGAAGTGTTCCGCGCCCACGTCGGCTTCGAGCGCCAGCCGACAGCTCTGGGCGACGTCTCGGGCGTCGACGTATCCCCAGAGGTTCCAGCGCCGCAGACTTAGGTCGTTCCAGAAGGACGGAAACCGCTCGTACTCCTCGGGCTCCATGATGTTGGAGAACCGAAGCGCGACGTACGGTGTCCCGGACCACCGGTGCAGCTGGCGGCCGAGTTCTTCCGCAAGCAGCTTCGAGAGCGCGTAGCTCGACTCGGGGAACGGCGGGTGCTCCTCGTCGATCGGCGCGTACGCCGGTTGCTCCCGCTCGAACGGCAGACCGAGGATCGTCTCGCTCGACGCCCAGACGACGCGACGGAGGCCGAGCACGCGCGCCGCCTCGAACACGTTGTACGTGCTGAGCATGTTCGTCCGGAAGGTCGTCTCCTCGGTCCGGATTCGAGACGCGGGTATCGCCGCGAGGTGAACGACGGCGTCCGCGCCGGCAAGGCACTCGACGGTCTGCCCGAACTCGGTCAGGTCGGCGAGCAGAAGCGGTGCAGGCGTTCCTGCGGACGCGACGAGGTCGATCGCGATCACCTCGTGGTCGTGGTCGAGCAGGTCGCGGACGACCGCACGTCCGGCCTTCCCACTCGCGCCGGTGACGACGAGTTTCACGACGAGCGAAGACTAGAGGCGATCCGGCTGGGTCTGACCCTGGTGCCGGCCCGGCGAGCCATGGACTTCGTGACGAAAGTGTGACGGTTCTTCCCCAGGATCCGTTTGGCGACGTCGTGTGTGCGATCGTCGGGAGGCCTGTCGGCGACACGCTGTCCCGTCCGGACAGCCCGCCCCGGGGCTGAGGCCCTGCGCGCATTCGCCCTCGGGCGAACGCTCCGCTACGACGGCGTCGGTCGATCCACGCAGATCTAGAATCGCGCCTCGTGTTCACCGTTGAGCAGCGGGATGCCCTTCGTGAGCATCTGCTGCGGCTCGCGGAGGACGACCGGCGCGTCGTCGCTGGAGCCGCCGTGGGCTCGCTCGCGCTAGGCGGCGGCGACCGCTTCTCCGACCTGGATCTCACGTTCGCCATCGCCGACCACGTTCCGGTCGCCGAGGTGCTGAACGACTGGACCCGCACTCTCGTCGGCGAGCAGGACGCCGTGCGGCTTGCCGACCTCGAGCGCGGGCCGACGATCTACCGGGTGTTCCTGCTCCCGGACGCGCTCCAGTTCGACCTCTCGCTGACGCCGGCGGCGCAGTTTCGCCCCGCCGGCCCGCGATTCCGGCTTCTGTTCGGCGAGACGGCCGCGGGCGAGGCGCCGACGCCGACCGGTCGCGCCTGGCCTCTTCGTTCCCACGCCGGGGGTCCCGAGCGACGTGTTCGGGTGGGGCGTCATCTACGCGCTCCACGCCCGCGCGTGCATCGAGCGCGGGCGTGTCTGGCAAGCCGAGCACTACGTCGGCGCGGTGCGCGACCACGCGCTCTCGCTTGCCTGCCTCCGCGAAGGGCTGCCTGCGGCGCAGGCGCGCGGCTACGACGACCTCTCCGCCGAAACCCTCGCTCGCTTCGAGGATGCGCACGTCGGCGCGCTCGAGCCTGGGGCGCTCCGGGCAGCCCTGGCCGCATCCGTTCGTGCGCTCATGCACGAGGGCGCGGCGGCGCGTCTACCGCACTCGGACACGGTCGCCCAGCGGCTCGGTGAGCTGAGCTGACGGCGGGAGAGCCTAAGCCCTCCCGCCGCCCGCCTCGTTCCTAGAACTTGTTGATGACCACGCCGTTCACGGAGATGTTCCGCAGCAGCGTCTGACCCTGCTCGTCCATCACGACGTCGACGCCGGTGATGGTCGATCCGAACGCGCCGACACCGCCGGGTTCGTCGCCGCCGCAACGCGCTTCGCCCGTCGCGGCTCTCTCGGACGTTGCACAAACGACGACCCCAGCGGGACACTGTGGTGCCGTGAACGTCCCAGATGTCCAGTACGCCAAGAGCGGCGACGTCCACATCGCCTACCAGGTCAGCGGCGAAGGCCCCTTCGATCTCGTCTTCGTCCCCGGCTACGTCACTCATCTCGAGCTTCATTGGGCGATACCGAGCTTCGCGCCCTTCCTGGAGCGGCTCTCGTCGTTTTGCCGGCTGATTCGCTTCGACAAGCGGGGCACCGGCATGTCCGACCGTGTCAGCGGCGCGCCCACGCTCGAGACGCGAATGGACGATGTCCGCGCCGTGATGGATGCAGTCGGCTCACGGCGTGCCGCCTTCTACGGCTTGTCCGAAGGGGCGGCGATGAGCCTTCTCTTCGCGGCGACCTATCCGGAGCGGACGGCGGCGCTCGTCGTCCGTAGCGCGTTTCCGCGTCGGATGTGGGCGCCGGATTACCCGTGGGGTCGGAGCGACGAGGAATACGAACGCGAGGTCGAGCGCGACCTGCGGGTCTTCGGCCCGCGCGAGCAAGCACGAGAGGCGGTCCGCTCCCTGGGCGTCTTCCAGGAAGACGAGGCGGAGTCGTTCCTCCAGATGCTCCGCTTCGCGTCGAGCCCCGGCTCGCTCGAGGCGCTCCACCGAATGAACAAGGAGATCGACGTGCGGCATGTCCTGCCGGCAGTCCGCGTCCCGACCTTGATCCTCCGCGGGTCCGAAGACACCCTCGTCCCGCCCGAGGTCGCCCAGTACATGGCGTCGCGCATCCCGGCCGCCCGGGTCGTCGAGCTTCCGGGGATCGGGCATCTCAGTTTCGGGGAACCCGGGTCCACGTTGGTCGGCTCCGAGATCGAACGGTTCGTCACGGACGTCTGGGAGGCGGGCGGTTGGGAGGAGGCAGAGCCCGATCGCATGCTTGCAACCGTGCTCTTCACGGACATCGTCGGCTCGACCGCGAAGGCGGTCGAGCTCGGCGACCGGGCCTGGCGGGAGCTGCTCGAACGCCACCACGCGCTGATCCGCCGCGAGCTGGTCCGCTTCCGCGGCGCGGAGCTCGACGTCGCAGGCGACGGTTTCTTCGCGCGCTTCGACGGCCCTGCGCGTGCGGTCCGATGTGCCTGTGCGATCACGGACAGCGTGCGCGAGCTCGGACTCGAGATCCGCGCAGGGCTGCACACCGGTGAGTGCGAGATCATGGACAGCAAGGTCGGAGGGATCGCCGTGCACATTGGAGCGCGAGTCGCGAAGGAGGCAGAGCCCGGCGAGGTGCTCGTCTCGAGCACGGTCAAGGATCTCGTAGCCGGCTCGGGCCTTCGCTTCCGGGAACGGGGGACAGCGGCGCTGAAAGGCGTTCCCGACGAATGGCGGCTCTACGCTGTCGAACGCAGCGGCGTTTCACACGCCTGACCGTTATATTCCCCCGCCGATCGCCCAGTCCTGCGATCCCAGCGTCCACCCCACCCGAATCCCGGGAGGTCACGCATGAACAGCCGACTTCGGCGTTCCCTTGTTCTCACGACCCTGCTGGCCCTCTTGTTGGGGGTGTCCGGCACCGCGGCGCTGAGCGGCGTCGCGGCCAACCCGCCGAACACCAAGGTCGCCGGTATCGACGTCGACGCGACGACGATCCCGCAGCTCCAGGAGTTGATGAATTCCCACCGGATCAACTCCGTCAACCTGACGAACTTCTATCTCCATCGCATCAAACAGCTCAACCCGATGCTCAACGCGGTGATCACGGTCAGCCCCACGGCCCACAAAGACGCACTCGCGGCCGATGCGGCGCGACGCAACGGCGACCGCCGTCCGCTGCTCGGGATTCCGATCATCGTCAAGGACAACGTCAACACCACGGGTATGCCGACGACGGCCGGCTCGTGGGCACTCGCCGGGAGCACGCCGGCCGATGCGTTCATCGCGCAGAGGCTGAAGGCGGCCGGCGCGATCATCATCGGCAAGGCCAACCTGTCCGAGTGGGCCAACTTCCGGTCCGCCCCGTCGTCGAGCGGCTGGAGCGGCATCGGTGGCCAGACGAACATGCCGTACGTCCTCGACCGCAACCCATGCGGCTCGAGCTCGGGCTCCGGCGTCGTCGCGGCTGCTGACCTCGCGGTCGCCGCCGTCGGCACGGAGACGGACGGCTCGATCGTCTGCCCGTCCGGCGCCAACGGCGTCGTCGGGATCAAGCCGACGCTCGGGTTGTGGAGCCGCGCGGGCGTCGTCCCGATCAGCGCCAACCAGGACACGGCAGGCCCGATGGCCCGCAACGTGACCGACGCTGCGGTGCTCCTCGGCGCAGCGACCGGCATCGACCCGAACGACCCGGCGACCGCCGCTCAGGCCGGCCACGCCTCCACCAACTACACCCAGTTCCTCAACAACAACGCGCTCAGAGGCGCTCGAATCGGCGTCTGGCGCGCAGGCACCTACGACCCGGCATTGGTGGGCTCGGTCGTCGAGCCGATCCTCGCCCGCACGATCGCCGCGCTCCGGGCCGAAGGTGCGACCGTGGTCGACCCGACCAACATCGACCTCGCGGTAGCCGGCGACGAGCTCGGCGCGCTCCTGTGCGAGTTCAAGACCGACATCGCGACGTACCTTCAGCACGTACGTCCACGGTACGAACCCCGTGTCGGGCCAGGCGTACCCGCAAACGCTCGCCGACCTGATCGCCTTCGACGCGGCCCATCCGAACCTCGAGGGGCCGTGGAACGACCTGATCTTCGAGCTTGCCCAGGCGACGAACGGCCGCGACGCGGCTTGCACTGCCGTCCGGCAGGCGACGACGCCGCCGGTTCAGGCCAGAATCGACCAGCTCATGGCAGCGAACCGGCTCGACGCGATCATCGCCCTGACGAACGGCCCAGCGTGGCCGACGAACGACGACCCCACCCAGGGCGACCTCAACGGGCACTTCGAGTACTTCGTCGGCTCGTCGGGGGCGGCCGCGATTTCGGGCTACGCCGACATCACGGTGCCCACCGGCTTCGACCAGGGCCTGCCGCTCGGGATCACCTTCATCGGCGGTCGCTGGGCCGAACCGAAGCTGATCGGGCTCGCCTACGACTACGAGCAGGCGACGCACGTTCGCGTCCCGCCGCAGTTCATCCCGACGATCGGCGACGCACTGTTCCCCGGCGTCCCAAACCCGGCGGCTCAGCTGCGGACCCAGCGGCAGCAGACGAGCCAGCGCAATCTCGTCCTGCGCTTGGGGTAGCAGAACACCGCGGAGACCACGAAGCCCGGCCACTTGGCCGGGCTTCGTGCTGTCGGCCCCCTAGTGGTCGATGGCTCCGCTCAATGTGCCGGAGCTCACGCCCGTCGTCTGGTCCAACGTGCTCCGCAGCGTGAAGCTGCCGGTTGCGTCGGCGAAGCGTCCCGTACCGCCCGTGATCGTGTAGACCTCGACGATCGAGAGCGTGGTGGGACTCGTCCGGGTCGCCTGCCCGGCGACCGTGGCGAGCAGGGTGTCGCCGTTTGCCGCCGTGAACGTCGCGGCCCCCATGGACGACAGCGTCGGAATGTTGATCACCATCGTCACGTGCTCCGTGTACCTGCCGAGATACGTGGCGACGCCCGTACCCTCCCGATCCAAGAGACGGGTCGGGAACATGGTCGTCCCCGTTTCAACTGCGTTGACGGTTCCCCTGAACGGAGTCTCAGCTGCCGCCGCGGTGGCCGTACCGATCGCCAGCGACATCGCGCAAGCAGCTACCACCCCGACGAACCGCGGGTGACGAATCTTCATTCCGCTCTCCCTTTGGAAGCGTCGGCCGCCTATGACCAACAGACTGCCCACCACCGTAATAGTTGTCGCATCAGAAAACAAGAACCAGGCCCGAGCTCTAGTCTCGCCTGACGATGTCGACCGAGATCTTCACCGCTGGAGTCGTTCCTCGGCGATTCTGCGACAACTCGTCCACAGCCGCGTCCGCCTCGCCGAACGTGACCGAGCGAGGTGGAGGGGGAGATCGAAAGAGGGGGAACCCAAGGCTCCCCCTCTTGGACAAACATGGCCGGCGAAGCCGGCCGGCGAGTGGAGGCGGCGGGAATCGAACCCGCGTCCGTCGTCGCACCGCCAGAGCGTCTACAAGCTTGTCCCACCTTCGAATCTCGCCCGGCCGGCTGGTGGTGGGCAACCGACCGTCCGGGCCAGCCATCCTGGGTTGTCGCACCTCCGGCGATGGCGTTCCATCGGTGCCGAGCCCGTTCGTTGTCGCCGCTACCCGAACCACGGGCCGAGATCGGGAGCGACGTCCTCAGCTACTGATTAGGCAGCGAGAGGAAGTGCGTTGTTGTCGTTCGCACTTGCGTTTGTTCCCGGTGTTTTACGAGGCCTCCGGGACCTCGGCTTGCAGCTCTGCCGGAGAACCGACCACGTCGAAACCAGGTCGCCCCCGTATGTGAGCTCATTGTAGCCGGGGTTCCCCGGACCGCCCCCTGCGGCGAAGATCAGGGTCGGCTCAGGGGCATTCCCGATGGTGCAGCCACCCCGCAGCGCGCATCCTCGAGGAGTACCCCACGAAAGGACCACCAGTGAGCACCACCGAGACCACCGAGACCACAA
The DNA here is from genome assembly GCA_963737405.1 of uncultured Actinomycetes bacterium. Classification (GTDB taxonomy): domain Bacteria; phylum Actinomycetota; class Thermoleophilia; order Gaiellales; family Gaiellaceae; genus JACCTU01. Next base: position 3,880 of record CAVTSL010000003.1, on the reverse strand, counting down.
CCCCCGTCAAAGAGCTCCACCGGAGCCGCGACGAGCGGATCCTCGCCGGCGTCGCCGGCGGGCTCGGCCGCTACTTCGACATCTCGCCGACGTTCTTCCGGATCGGCTTCGTGATCCTGACGCTCGTCGGCGGCGCGGGCATCCTGCTCTACGTCGCCGCCGCGCTCGTGATCCCGGACGAAGGGCAGACCGACTCGATCGTCTCGGAGGCGCTCCGCCGCCACCGCGACCGGCCCTGGCTCCTCGCCGGAGTCGCACTCGTCAGCATCGCACTCGTCTCGCTGATCGCGCAGGCCGACTTCTGGCCGAACAGCGGCTTCGCGTGGACGCTGCTCCTGCTCGGCGGGCTCGCGATCGTGATCGCGCAGCGCCGCACCAACGATGGCTCGCCGCCGCCGGAGACCGAGGCTCCGGCGGCGAAGCCGCGCGCGCCGTCGATCTTCCTCCCGGTGATGGGAATCCTGCTCGCCGGGGCCGGGTCGCTGGCCCTGCTCGACGCCGTGGGCGTCGACATCCGGTGGGACGTCGCGCTCGCGGTCGGTGCAATCGCAACAGGCGTCGCGGTCGTCGCCGGCGCGGCGACGCGGAGGCGGACTGGCGGCCTCGTGCTCGTCGGGATCTTCCTGGCCACGCTGGCGATCGCCGTGTCGGCGATCGACGTCCAGCTCGACGGTCCGATCGGGGACCGCACCTACTCGCCCGCCTTCGCGTCCGACGTGCACCGGAACTACGAGATGTCGATCGGCGATCTCACCGTCGACCTGGCCGACACGAACCTCGCAAGCGACACGGAGGTCGACGCGAACATCGGGATCGGCTCCCTGACGGTGGTCGTCCCCGCCGACGCAGTCGTCGAGGTCGACGCGTCTGCATCCGCCGGCGAGGTGACCGTCTTCGGCCGCCGCGACGACGGCGTCGACGCTCACATCTCGGAGAACAGCATCCCGCCGGGAGCGCTGCAGTCCGGCACCGTGAAGACGATCCACGTCGACGCGCACGTCGGGCTGGGCAACCTCGTCGTCTCGAGGATCCCGCAGTAGTGGACGTCCGGACGATCCCCGCCCGCGACCGCGCCAACGGCGTGGTCGCGGGCGTTGCGGCCGGTCTCGCGCGGCAGCTCGAGGTCGACCCAACGCTCGTGCGTCTGCTCTTCGCACTGCTCACGCTCGCCGGCGGCGCCGGGATCGCGCTCTATCTCGCGGGCGCGCTGCTGATGCCAGAAGAGGCCGGCGCGCGGCCGAGCCGCAAGCGCACGATCGTCGGGCTCGCGCTCCTCCTGCTCGCGACGATCGCCGTGCTCAACGGCGTCGGGCTGCCGCCGTTCGTTCAGTTCGCCGCGGCACTCGCCGCCGTGGGCGTCTTCCTCGTCTGGCGGCGGGAGCAGCGTGTCGCCGGAATCGTCTTCCTCGCGCTCGGCGCAGTCGTCCTGCTCACGAGCGGCGGCGACGTCGGCGAGAGCGGGCCGCTCCTCACCCCCGCCGCGTTCGCCGCAGGCCTTCTGCTGGTCGTAGGCCCGTGGCTCTGGCGCACCGCGCAGGAACGCGACGCCGAGCGGACGCGGCGGATCCGCTCGGAGGAGCGCGCGGAGGTCGCGGCGCGCGTGCACGACTCCGTCCTCCAGACGCTCGCGCTCATCCAGCGCGAGGTGGACGACCCGAAGCGCGTCGCGCAGCTCGCGCGACGGCAGGAGCGCGAGCTTCGCGCATGGCTCTTCCCGGAGGGTGAGCGCTACAAGGACGAGACGCTCGTGGGCGCGATCGGCAACGCGGCAGCGGAGATCGAGGAGCTGCACAGCGTCCCGGTCGAGGTCGCGAGCGCAGGCAACGCGCCGCTCGACGACGACGTTCGCGCCGTCGTGCTCGCCGCGCGAGAGGCGATGGCGAACGCCGCGCGCTTCTCGGGCGCCGACGAGATCTCGGTCTACGCCGAGGCCGAGCCGACGGGGATCAGCGTCTTCGTGCGCGACCGCGGCAACGGGTTCGAGCGAAGCGCCGTGCCGCCGGAGCGCCGCGGGCTGGCCGAGTCGATCGAGGGCCGGATGAAGCGCCACGGCGGAAGCGCGACCATCACGAGCGCGCCGGGCGAGGGAACCGAGGTCGAGCTGTCGCTGCCGAGGAGCGAGCCGTGAAGCCGACGCGCCGCATCGTGATCGTGGACGACCACGGCCTCTTCCGCGCGGGCGTCAAGAGCGAGCTCGGCGAGACGATCGACGTCGTCGGCGAGGCCGCGACCGTCGGCGAGGCGATCCCGCTCGTCGTCGAGACCGACCCCGACGTCGTCCTGCTCGACGTCCACCTGCCGGACGGCGGCGGCCAGGCCGTGATCGCCGGCGTCGCGCCGGAGCGTCCGGGCGTCCGGTTCCTCGCGCTCTCGGTCTCCGACGCGGCGGAAGACGTGATCGCCGTCGTCCGGGCCGGCGCGCGCGGGTACGTCACGAAGACGATCTCGGGCGACGAGCTGACCGACGCGATCCACCGCGTCGCGGACGGCGACGCCGTGTTCTCGCCACGGCTCGCGGGGTTCGTGCTCGACGCGTTCAGCTCGGGCGAGCCGGTCCGCGACGCCGAGCTCGACGAGCTGACCGCGCGAGAGCGCGAGGTGCTCCGGCTGATCGCGCGCGGCTACCGCTACAAGGAGATCGCCGCGTCGCTCCACCTCTCGGTGAAGACGGTCGAGACGCACGTCTCGAACGTGCTCCGGAAGCTCCAGCTCTCGAGCCGCCACGAGCTCACGCGCTGGGCGGCCGAGCGGCGGATGATCTGACGGGCGGGCACGCTCGCAGCGCCCGCCCGTCAGTGATTCCGCTCAGTCGTCGTCCTTCTTCTTCGCCTTCGCTGCGGCTTCGCCACCTGGACGACCTCGTAGGCGGTCGACGCGGGCGGTGAGCCGAACTCCGCGTTCACGGCGTAGAGGAACTTCTTGTAGCTCGCCGATCGTCGTCGGGATCATGAACCGTGTGTCCTTGATCAGCGACACGATCTTCCCCGACGTCAGGTCCTTGTTCAGGTCGATGACGGCGATCTGGTTCGACCGGTTCTGGACGACGAACAGCCTGTTCTTCTTGTCGAGCAGGAGGCCGTCGCCGTTCGGAACGCTTCCGCCGCCGAGGTTGATCTCGACGGTCGCGCCCGTCGACGGGTTCACCCGGAACAACTTGGCGGTTGCCGTCTGGACGATGATCAGCCACTTGCCGTTTCTCGTCGCTTCGATCCCGTTCGCGTTCAAACCGGCGGCGAGCTTGAAGTCGCCGGTCAGCGGGATCCGCTGCGGCGTCGAGCCGAGTTGACCATCCTGAATCGGGACCCGGAAGAGCGCGTCGACGCTCGAGTTCGTGAAGTACGCACCGTTCTTCGTCACGACGACGTCGTTGATGAAGCCCGGGTCGAACGTGTACGTCGCGATGTCTTCCTTGGTCGCGACGTTGTAGACGAACGCCTTGCCGGTGCCTGCGCCCGACACGAAGAGGCGGTTGCCCTTGACCTCCACGCCGGTCGCGGCGCGTCCAGTCCGGACGATGTACGGCGCACCCTGGCCGGTACGCAGGTCGCCTCGGTACACCGAGCCGGTCGGGATCGACCCCACGTAGAACATGTGGCCCTTGATCGCGATCCCCTCCGGCTGCCACGCAGGCGGCAGCGGGAGCGTGGACGGAAGGGCGTTCTTGGCCCCGGCCGGGCCGACTCCGACGGCCACGAGCACGAGCGCCAGTGCGGCGAGTGCCGCTTTTCTGCGAGGCATCGAGACTCCCCCCTCGTTGACGACAGGTCCCGTTCTACCCAGTACGGAAGAGCCTACCCCTCGGTTTCTCAAGCCCAGCGGGTGCGGTCGGCCAGCCAGCGCCGCGCGACCACGCCCTGCGCGGCCTGGAACTCACGCAGGG
>CAVTSL010000002.1:0-95692 GCA_963737405.1 uncultured Actinomycetes bacterium | reverse complement strand
GTGTTCCTGGCCACCTGATGGGACGGCTCGACGGCAAGGTGGCGGTGATCACCGGCGCCGGTGGCGGAATGGGCCGCGAGGCCGCGATCCTCTTCACGCAGGAGGGCGCGAAGGTCTGCGCCGCCGACGTCCAGCTCGGTGCGGCCGAGGAGACGGCCGCGCTGTGCGCTCCGGCCACTGCCTTCGCGTTCGAGGTCGACGTCGCGAACGAGGAACAGGTCGAGGCGATGATGCGGACGACGGCCGAGCGCTTCGGCGGTATCGACGTGCTCTACAACAACGCCGGCATCTCGCCCGACGACGACGCCTCGGTGCTCGACACCTCCGCCGAGGCGTGGGACCGCGTGCAGAACGTGAACACGAAGGGCGTCTTCCTCTGCTGCAAGCACGGCATCCCGTACCTGCGGGAGCGGGGCGGAGGCTCGGTGATCAACGTCGCGTCGTTCGTCGCGATCGTCGGCGCGGCGACGTCGCAGATCTCGTACACGGCCTCGAAGGGCGCAGTGCTCTCGATGAGCCGCGAGCTCGCAGTGCAGTTCGCACGCGACGGGATCCGCGTGAACGCGCTCTGCCCAGGCCCGGTCGAGACACCGCTGCTGCTGAACATCTTCGGCGACGACCCGGCCGCGCTCGAACGCCGCCGCATCCACTGGCCGACGGGGCGGCTGGCGAAGCCGCGCGAGATCGTGAACGGCGCGCTCTTCCTCGCGAGCGACGAGTCCTCGTACGTGAACGGGTCGACGTTTCTCGTCGACGGCGGCCTCACCGCGTCGTACGTCACGCCCGAGTGACGCGTCGCGTCCAGGTCGTTCCGTACGACGAGGACTGGCCGAAGCTGTTCGAGGCCGACGCGTCGCGGATCCGCGCCGCGCTCGGGGGCGAGCTCCGGGTGATCGAGCACGTCGGCTCGACGGCCGTGCCGGGCCTTCCGGCGAAGCCGGTGATCGACATCGCGATCTCGGTCGAGTCGCTCGACGATCTGGACATCGATGCGCTCGAGTCGCTCGGCTACACGTACGTGCCGAAGTTCGAGGAAGAGCTGCCGAACCGGCGCTACTTCACGCGCGGCGACTACCACCTCCACGCGTACGAGCAGGAACACGACGAGTTCATGGACTACGTGCGCTTCCGGGACTACCTTCGCACGCACCCGGAGGACGCACGGGCGTACGGCGACCTGAAGCTCACGCTGGCCGCCGAGTTTCTGGAGGACCGAGCCGGCTACCAGGCGGCGAAGGCGCCGTACGTGGCGCGTCTCGTCGCGGCGCTGCGGCGGGGCTAGGTGCCGACGACCTGGACGACCCAGCGCCGGTCGCGCTCGCGGTCGAGCTCCAGGAAGAGCACACGCTGCCAGGTGCCGAGCTGCAGCTGCGAGTCGACGACGGGGATCGACTCACCGGCCGAGCCGAGGAGCATCGACATGCAGTGCGAGTGGCCGTTGCCGAACTCGACGTCCTCCTCGCAGATGTTCTCCGTCCGCTTGTCCCAGTCGTCGTGGGCGTAGTAGCCGTCGCTCGGGACGAGCCGCTTCAGGAGCGTCGCGAAGTCCTCGAGGAAGCCCTGCTCGAACTCGTTCACACGGACGCAGCAGGTCGTGTGCGGCGAGTAGACGCACGCGATGCCGTGGGTGATGCCGCTCTCACGGACGGCCTCGTTGACCTCGTCGGTGATGTCACGAACCTGGAGCCCTCCGGAGGTCCGAAACCGGGATTCCCGCTGGAAGACCTTCACCGCGCAAGATCCTAGCGAGGCCTCGTAAGGACCTGTTGAAGGAGGGTTAGGCTCCGTGCGGGCCCGTAGCTCAGCGGTTAGAGCACCGGACTCATAATCCGTCGGTCCCTGGTTCGAATCCAGGCGGGCCCATCAAGAAGTCCCTGCACGTAGTGCCCTAGCCTGGGGAGGACGCTGGCGGATCAACGTCAATGTGACCCAGCGCGTGACCACCCCGCTCGTGTTCAGGTCGAACCAAGAGTCGTTTCTCGCACCCGGCAAAGAGCTCCTCGCGTGCGGGCAAACTGCGTTCAAGCGGCACTGCTGAAAGTGTTGTCGCGCTCACCGCGTCGAACTCTGGTTCCGGCTTTCGTTCAGCCGCCCGACAGGCTGGGTTGCGGACTGATGGCGAGCAGGCGTGCGGAGGGGCGTGGCTACCTTGAACATGGGAACAGTTCGCGCGAACCGCCTCGGTCAGAGTGGTTGTCCGCTGGTCACTCGCCCTGCTTCAGTGCAAGACTGTCCCGGCGCTAATGGCGCCGAAGGTGACCGAGCAGCGCGGGGCGGATTTGTCGGACGCGATCGTGTACGTAGACACGTCGGAGGTTCGTGAGGGGGCGCTCGAAGAGCTGAAGGCGGGGATGAAACGGCTGGCCGACTTCGTCGAGGCGAACGAGCCACGGATCATCGCCTACAACGTCTACTTCAACCACGATGGCACGAGGATGACCGTCGTGCAGGTGCATCCCGACTCCGCATCCTTGGAATACCACATGGAGGTGGCGGGGTCCGTCGTTCGCCAGTTCGCGCAGCTCGTCTCGCTGGAAGCGATCTACATCTACGGCGCGCCAAGCGAAAAACTGCTGAAGCAGTCGCATGAGAAGGCTCGATTGTTGGGGCGGGGCGACGTGGTAGTGGAACCCTTGCACGCAGGCTTCGCTCGTTTCGCGGTTCGCTGACGAGACTCTTAGAGGGATCGCGCGTGGTTATGGTTCGCCAGCGAGCAACCGCTGCTGAAGAACGATCGCGCGAGCTCGGTTGCGATCGGTTACTTCACGATCGAGTTTGGTGAGGCTTGGCCGCGGACGGATCTACTAGCCGAGCGGTTTGCTCCGATTGGATCAGCTTTCGAGCCCGCGTCTACCCAGCGGCGGACGCGAGCGTTAGCCTCCCGCGTCCGCGGAGGCTGCCGCATTTCGCTCCGCGAGTCTGTATCGGCAACCAAGGAGATGGCATGCGGTTTGCACGACGGCTCACGTTGCTCTGCTCGCTGGCGTTGGTCGCTCTCGCCGGAGTCGCAACCGGAGCTTCGGCTTCGGCCCAACCGGCCGCGGGCGCGTTCATCGAGGGACACGAGAAACTGCTCGACGAGCGCCAGGTCGGCGCTGACTGGTGGTACACGATCACGCGCAACGTCAGGTTCACGGGCACGTACGCGGGCCAGGCGGACTTCACCGAGCTGGTGATCATCGAGCCGGACGGCACCACGCACCTGTACGGATCGATGGCGTTCTCCGGCAAGGCGTGCGGGATCAAGACGGATGCCACGTTCGTGGTCGTCGGTCATGGCAACCAGGCCACGACGATCGAGGGCACCTACACGGTTCTCGCGGCGAGCGGGGCCACGCTCGGGGAAGGAACCTTCATAGGTACGCCCGGCACCGCCGGCGAGTACACCGGGACGGCCAGTTGCGGCTGAACTGAGCACGCTCGACCGGTTTGCTCCAAATGGGCTAACTGTGGCCACGCTGACTGCGTACCGTCGGCTAGTAGGGGGCCTGGCGATCTCGGACCCCTTATCGCCAGGCCTCCTCCTACTCCAGTCGGGGGGAGGCATGCCGCAAGATCGGACCTAATGCAGGGTCAGTAGCCACAGGGTCGGCGGCGGTCCGCAGGCCCTCATCCGAAGCTAAGTTCAGGCGCTCGCCGGGTCTGGGCGAGCGCCTGAAACCGCTAACTCGACCTAGTACGTGGCCCAGCCGACCATCAGACCGGAGTGGGTAATGACGAAATGCGTGCTCACCGCCTCCGCTCCGTCGAAGTCAGAGAACCAGATGCAGCCAATAGAGGTATCGCAGACAAAAGGCGCCGGTACTCCGGCATCGAACGTGCACTGGAACGTTTCCTTCCGCTGGTTTCCATTGATCACCTGGGTCTCTTCACACGTAGCTGGAAGAGAGTCGTCCCATCAAAGACGCTGGACGCAAGCGTTGCCTTCGTAACGGTCGCACCATCCGCCGCTTGGACGCCGGAGGCCAACACGAGCGTCAACGTCGTTAGCGCAGCAAGGAAGATCAAGGACTTCTTCACGCCGAGCACCCCTTTCGAGTGCGTGCCGCGCGAGGCACACGCGGGTTGGCGCCGTCGCATTACGCTAAAGCGCCGTGGACACGTTGCTCAGAGTCCACCTCCTCCGTTGTGAAAACCGGAACGAGTCGGATCCTCTCACACGGTGCGGTGGCCACTCAACCGTTTGCACGGCCCTTCCCCAGCCTCGTGAAAGTGCCGAGCGCGGGGCGCTCGCCGTCACCGAACTACGGCCCGGAGGAACCCTGACCGGCTGCCCGTCCTCGTAGTCGAAGCCGCCTCGGCGGGTGCTGAGATGGGTTACGCGTTTCGGAACAGAATCCGCCGCCGTCCAGCCGCGCCGAGAACTGCCACCACGTTGCGCTTGAATGCGGCGCGCGTGTGATCCCCCCGGTTGCCTGGCTGATCCGCCACGATTAAACGCGGCCCAAGGGCATGGCGGCAACGATTGCTTCTGGCGCTGACCGGCGCAGCCAGGGTCAGCGCAGATTGCTTGCGGCGTTGCGCGGGACCCGGTACGGGAATTCAACGGCCACCTGCACGTCGACAGCGCGCCGGGAGGCGGCACCCGCATCAGAGCGGAGATTCCCTGCCCGGAAACGTGAATCGAGCCTCGAGAAGATAGCCGCCGAAGCGCCGGCAAACCGTCACAGCAGCGGCGACCAGTGTCAGTGCACGCGCAGCGTTCGGCTCACGCACGCACCGTAGGCTCCGCCCGTGGATCCGAGCGCAGCCAGATCGTCGAGGCTCTCGACCCGGCACGTCTCGTTTGCCCGTACGTACGTTCGGCACTTGTAGAGAAGCACGGTGGACAAAGCGCCGGCGGGGCCGTATCCGAATCGGCGTCCGCGAAGTTGGCCCTGTGGAAGCTTCGTTTTCTGCGGAAGGAGCAGGGGGTCGATGCCGAAAGCTGGCCGCCGCCTCTGGCTGGTTCTGATCGTGTCTGGTGTCTTCGGCGCAGCAGGCCTCGGACTCTCCCTGGCCTTCGCCGGCGCAGCCTCGGCGCTCGAGGTGCCGACCGTCTCGACGCCGACGCTGCCGGTTCCAACGCCGACCGTCACCGCGCCAGCGCCCACGCCGACCGTCCCGGCGCCGACGCCGACCGTGCCGGTGCCGACGCCGACGGTCCCGGTGCCGACGCCGACCGTGCCAGCGCCCACCCCCACGCTTCCCGCCCCGACGCCGACGCTTCCGGCCCCGACCCCGACGCTTCCGGCCCCGACGCCGACGCTTCCGGCTCCGACGCCGACGGTGCCCACGCCGTCTCCGTCGCCCGGACTTCCCGCGCCGTCGCCGAGCCTTCCGGGCGGCCCGAGCGCGCCCTCCGGCCCGGTCGCGGGCCCGAGCGGATCCGTGGCCGGAGCGCCGCTCCTGGGCGGCGGCGGAAGTGGAGCGGCAGGCAGCGGACTCGGCGGTGGCGGAGGTTCCGGAGCGGGCGCAGGCGCGGGCAGCTCGGGCGGCGGCGCCGGCGGGCCTGCGAGCACCAGCTTCGAGGCGGCCCCGGCCGGCACAGCAGCACCGATCACTCGGTCGCAGTCGACGACGAGCGGCGTCGCCGTCACGAACGTTCGCGGTCGCCCCGGTGTCGTCCGGGTCACGTTCAGGCTTGCGCGCCGCGGCAGAGTCGTCGTCACGCTTCGTGGGCCGCTTCCGAGCTGCGACCGCGTCGCACGGCTCCAGATCCAGGGCCGGCGCGGCCGAAACGCGGTCGCCTTCAACGGGCAGCTCGGCAGCCGGACACTCGCCGAGGGGGCCTATCTGCTCGGCTTCCGTCCGCTGCACGCCCGCACGACACGGTGGGTCGCGGTCGCAGTCGGATCATCAGGGGCGAGCGCGCTGCCGCGCTCGACCACCCGCTCGGCGCTCGACCAGTGCTCGGCCGCGAACGCGAGTACGAGCGTGTTCGGGGTCAGCTTCCTCGCGGGAGGGGTGTCGCTCCCTGACGGCCGCGAGGCTGCCGGGTCCGGGCCGGGAGAGAACAGCGCGTCCGACGGCGGACAGCGGGTCGGGACCGTGAGGCAGCCGGAGCGTTCAGGCGTGCTCGGCGCGGGCGTTCAGCATCTCGACGAGGCTGTCGACTATCTGAACCCGATCTTCGGGTACGCGATCCTGGCGATCATGGTCTCGTCGCTGTTCGCGATCGCCTACCTGGTCGTGAGCTACGTGCGCCACGATGGGATCGGCCGGCCGCGACTCTGAGCCCCAGCGGCTCCGACTGGTAGTCCTCGAACCCCCACGCCTATCGTGCGATTGACGGCGGTCGACTTCGCAGCGGTCTTTTCGCCTCCGCGACACGCTCTTAGGCATCACGGCATGCTCAGCTCGATCGCCGGGACTGTTGCTGCGAATGCCATAAGCGCAGCGAGTAGACCAAGCACCTTGGCCACGCGAAAAGGATAGGCAAGGCGACCACGTAACATCCGCGCGCGGCGCCAGCCGCCGCGGAAAACCGCAGCCCGCGCGCCGACTGCCGTTGTCCTCGCTGGTGTGGTTTCGAGGGTGACACAAGGTCGGGGCGCGAAGCCCCTTGGGTCCCTCGGTCTGGTCGGCTGCTTCGGCTAGCTCGCCGGCGGTACCGATCTTCTCGACGACCACAAAGCCTCCGGACCGGAAGATCGCCGGCCGTTTGAGCAAAAACCTGACGCCTGCACGGCTACCCTGCCCTGCCTCCGGGGAGAGGGGTGAGTCGGCGGGCGGAGGCGGCCTCCGCCCTGCTGGCCCGCGAGCTCAATCGGCCGGCGGAGATTCCATCGCGTAGGTGCTGCCGTCGATGGTCAGGCGGACGAGCCGGATGTCGTTCTCGGAGAGGCAGGCGTGGAGGGCGCTGAGGATCTCCGCGAGTTGGCGGGACGACGGTACGACGCTGACTGTCCATCCGGTCTTCGATGGAACCACTGAGGCGTCGCCTTGGCCGAGTGCGTCGGCGACACACTTCGCATCTTTCAGGTGATGTAGGTGGACCGCGAGTTCTTCCTGCCGCATGCCTCTTAGCTCTCAGACGAGTCATTTCGTTCTGCAACGGTCGTGAAGGCGTATCCGTTCCGGGCGGATGCGCGTTCAGCGTGGTGAGAACCGAAACACCGCGAGGGCTTCGACGGAAGGTCCTCCCGGTCCGAGTGCAACTGAAGGAGGGGTCTCTGTGGCTAGCACTGACATGTGGACGTACCGCGACACGGCCTGGTCCGGAACGAATCTGGATGGATTCGAGGTCGAGGCAAGCGACGGCGGGATCGGCAAGGTCGACGAAGCGACCAATGAGGTCGACGGCAGTTACATCGTTGTCGACACTGGCCCTTGGATCTTCGGGAAGAAGGTTCTGCTCCCGGCCGGAGTGATCGAGACGGTCGACTTCGACGAGCAGAAGGTCTACGTCAACCGCACGAAGGACGAGATTAAAGACAGTCCAGAGTTCGACGAGAACAGCTATCGCGAACCGACCTACCGTGAGAGCGTGGGCAGCTACTACGGCCGCGGGCCGCAAGCCGACGATCTGAGATGAGCGACTCAACAAGCGTGGGGGCGGCCAATCGGGCCGTCCCCACGACGACCACCGTCAACGAGTCAAGCGTCACGCCCTCACTCGGCAGAGCGCTTGAAATGTGCGACCGTGCGCTCGACATCATGGACGAGCTTCAACGGGCCGAGACGGTCGATCCGAACTTCCAAGATGCTGTCGCCGCCGTCCAAGCGGTCCGGACCGAGCTCGCAAAAGCGAAGTCCGTCGGCATCGCCTGACAAGACGAGGAGCACGTGCCACGGGCATTCGCTTTCTACCGGGTCGCGCTGGAGTCGCACGACGAGCTCGGCGAAAGTTTCCCCTTCTGTGCGGAGCTATGGACACGGTGCCGGTTCTGACACAGAATCGTGCGATCAGGGAGAGTGCGGGGCTGGGCGGCCCTGGCTCCGTCCTCCCTGTTGGAGCCTGCTCCCTCGGCCAGTTGTGGATGGCGGAGGCTCGTGCGACGCTTTCGGCTGCTCGGCGTGGGGATGGCCGCGTCCCTCCGCCATAAGCGAGGCCGCCCCTCCGGAGCACCTGTTGTTCCGCGGTCGGCCTCGTGCCCAGTCGGCCAAAGCATCTACTCGGGGTCGCGCGACACACGACGCTTGAACTACGAGAACCCCGCCGTTGAAGCCAGGAGCGGGGTTCTCGTACCGCAGTCGTGTACGTCCTCGGAACCGCCCAGTTGGCCCGAGGGCTCACCTGAACTGATCCGCATCTGCGGCTGATCTTGCGCGCATACGAGGGCATGAATCGTGAATTAGCCGGATCTTGCGAGATTGTCGAGCGCGGTGGGTTGATTGCCTCGCTGCGCGAGCTGGCGGCCGCGTTCCCGCGCGCCGAGCTGCGGCAGCTCGGTTGAGAGGTGCGGATGACGGCGTCCGTCCTCCTTGTCGTCTTTAGCTCAACGGATCTACGAGCAGCTCACTTGCGGATTCCAGTCGGCGAACATCCCTGCCGGGTTGGGCTTCCAGACCCATGCGTGCATGAGGTAGAAGCCGACCGCAGGGACGAGGATGTGCATCGGCATCCCGAGCACGCTCGGCGGCGAGGTGACGCCCGGCGGGTTCGAGTTCTGGCCGCGGACGATCCATTCCACGGCCGCCAGCTTCAGCTTCCCGTTGTCGCCGGGCGCGTAGACGAGTGCCTCGGGCTCGAGCGGGTCAGTCGTGAGGTCGGCCATCAGCTCGGCGTTGAAGTAGTGGTAGCCCATCGCGCCGGCTGTGGGATGGAAGACGCAGCCGGTGATGATCCGGGTGGCTGAGCCGTTCACCCATCCGAGCTCGTAGCCGGCTTCCAGCGCAGCCTCCAGGTTGTGGAAGCGGGCGGTCACCCGTCGCACCTGTGCGAGCTCGTCCTCGAGGCCCGCGGTTCCATGCGCTGAGTGGTCGTGAACGGCCGCTTCCTGATCGGCGGACGCGACCGACGGGATCAACACCACCCCCGCCGCAACAACGAGCGCTGCCAGCCCGAAGGCGAAGGGAAGCTTCAAGCTCTTCATCGTTACTCCTTTCGGACGAGACGGTTGCTCTGGGCGAACGTCGAGCGGGTCGCCGAGAGTGGTCTCCGCTATCCGAGCTGCTCGATGATCTGAATCAGCTCGTCGGGCTTGTAGCCCTGCTTGCGTGCGAAGTGGAGGAGCTGTCTGGCTTGTTCGACGAGGGCGCCGTGCTGGGCGGTGCCGGTGACGGTGATGCCGCGGCCGCGGCGGAACTCGAGCAGACCTTCGTCGCGGAGCTGGCGGAGTGCGCGCAGGACAGTGTTGGTGTTGACGCCGAGGACGGCGGCGAGGTCTTTGGCGGGTGGGAGCCGTTCACCGGGTTTGGCTTCGCCGTCGGCGATGGCGCGGCGGATCTCGGCGGCCACTTGTTCGTGCAGGTCGAGGGGGTTGTCGCGGTCGAGCTTGACATGGCGCATGGTGCTAGTCAGCATAGCGTTATTCTGATGGAGTCGCCGTGACCGTCACAACGCCGCCCCGCAGGCCACAGGTCGAGCGGGATCGCGATCTCGAAGAGCAGATCGCCGAGCTCGAGGCGCTGATCGAGGAAGCGCGAAGGCGGGCGCGACGTCGACGGATGCGGAACGGCGCCGCGGCGCTCCTCGCGGCCGGGATCGTCCTGTTCATCAGCTTCGGTGGAGGCGACGGCGGGGGCGGGGTTGCTGCGGCGCTCGCTCCGCTGCCTGGGGCGCAGAGCCCGCTCCCGAACACGCGAACAACGCCGCCGCTCGGCAACCTTCCGGCCGGCATCGGCGTCTACTCGTTCGCGTTCGACCCACAGCAGCAGGACACCGTCTATGCCGCCGCGATGGGCGTCACCGACAACGGTCGCACCACGCTCGGCTATGTCTCCAACACGCGCGGCTATGTCTACAAGACGGTCGACGGCGGACAGCATTGGCAGCCGACAGCAACAACAGGCACGGGCTGGACGCGGGCAGACGCGTTGGCCGCCGACCCGCGGCGGCCGGGCACGCTCTATGCGGGCAACGTCATCGCCGTCTACAAGACGGTCGATGGCGGCCGCAGCTGGCGGCCCTGGAACCGGGGGTTGTTTCCACCGCCCGGACCACTTCGATACGGGCATCACGGAACGCCCGGAACCCTGAGCTGGAACCGCGGCGAGGGACACGTCACCGACATCGCGGTCGACCCCGCCAATAGCAAGATCGTCTACGCCGCCGCCGACGGCGTCCGCAAGAGCACGGATGGCGGCCACACCTGGAAGACCGTGTTCCAACCTTCTCCGCCCCACATGGTCGTTCTTGGGCGGCTCGTGATCGCTGCGACACGCCCAGAGACGATCTACGTGATCGTGAACGTGTATGGGTCCACGTCCATCTACAAGTCGACCGACGCCGGCGCGAGCTGGCACGCCACAGGCGGGCGGGGAGGCGTCTTCCCCAGCCGCTACGGCTGGCCCACCGCGCTCGCGGTCGACCCGCAGGAGCCGACGACCGTGTACGCGGCGATCGACCATACGGTCGTCAAGACAACGAACGCTGGCGCGAGCTGGCAGCCGGTCCTGCGCAGCCGGCCGGAGCAGGAAAACGCATTTACCGCATTAGCGGTCGACCCGCAGCAGCCGGACAGGGTCTATGCGGGCGTGCACAGCAGCCAGGGTACGGGCGCTATCTACGAGACGAGCGACGGCGGGCGCACCTGGCGTCTCGCAGTCTCGACGGTTGCCGTCGGCGCGATCGCGGTCAACCCCTCACGCCCCACAACGATCTACGCCGCAGGCTGGGCAGGTGCGGACGCCAGGGTGTGCACGTTCGCCAGTGCGACGTCGCGGACGTGCACGTACGTAAACACCTTCCGGCTGCTCCGAAGCACCGACCGCGGACTCACCTGGACAATCGCACGCTGAACAAGCGGAACATCGCCTGGGCCAGAGTGCGGGAATGTCGCCTGAGCTTCTTGCCCAGTCGCGGGGACACGTTGTACTTTCGCGTTGTGCGAACGCAATCGGGGAGGCTCGCTACGTCGCTTCTCGCTTTGGCGCTCCTCGCGGCCCCTGGCGTCTTTGCCGCGTCTGCCGAGGGAGCACCGACCGAGCTTCTCGTTCACTTCGTGATGCCGGGCCGGGACATCGAATGCGTAATGGTCGATCCGAACGTCGCCAACGGCAACGTCGAGTGTGGGATCAACCGCAACCGGTTCAGAGGCTCGCACAGCGGCTCAATCCTCGGCGCGGAGAAACCATCGCGCCGATGGTTTGTCGATGTGAACCAGTTCGCCCTGGTCGATGTGAGCACGAGGGGTTTCGGGTCATCCCCGGTGAGGGTGCTGCGGTACGGGCAGACACTCAGGGTCGGTTTCTTCCGTTGCACATCCCGCGTCGCCGGGTTGACATGCCTCAGTAGGCATTCGGGGCACGGCTTCTTCCTGAGCAACAAACAGCAACGGACATTCTGAAGACACCCCTCGTGTTTCGTCCGTTCGGGAAACGAATCCGCCGCATGCGCGAGCGTCCTTCGCTTGAGCGGAGGTCCTTGGTCGAGCCCGCCGCGTCGCGGTCGCGCCGACCTGCCACGCTCAGATCAGCCGTGCCTGACCGGCCGATAGGCGACAAGATTCCGTTCGGTCCCGGAAAGCCGGCGTTGCCGGTCGTCGGGTTCGGAACGCGAGCGAACCCACACACGCAGGCCCTTCTCGTCGTGGCGACGGAGAACTAGGATCGACGGCCGGGGTCCCCGCGTACGTTGCGTCCGTAGCTCACTACCCCGTTGCGGGCAGGCGTGCGCGGGAGCCTCGACTCAGCCGAGTGACCCCCGGAACGCGCGTTCCGAAGTGGTCCTGTTCGCCGGCGTACGGCGCGGCATACGCTCTGTGACCTTGTGCTCGGGAGGGCCGCAGCCCGAGCCACACGCGAGGCCGCCCCTCGACCCCTGGGTGGCCTCGCGCCTTCTTGGGCCCGGGCAGGACCATGTGGATCGCTAGATGACCGAGCGCAAGGGCCAGTGCTCCGTCGTCGCGAGGTGACGCGTTGTTCAGACTCATCGGTCAGGGTTGCGTGCGCACGCCAGGCTGCGTGCCGTCGCCGGTCGCCGCGGCGATGTAGAGCTCGCGCCGCGGGTAGTCGAGCGTGAGCACGGTGTGCTGCAGGAACCCGTTGCCGAGATTGCCGAGCGCGCGGGTCGGATCTCCGTGCGGCCGGGGCAGGAACACCGCGGCAGCCGGACTGAGCCGAACGTCTCCGAGCACAAGCGAGTCGACGACACCTTCGGACGCGTCGATGTGGCCGCGCGCACCCATGGATGCCCGCGGGGTCGCACCGGCGAGCGCCTCACCGAGCCCGAGCTTCTCGACTGATTCCAGGTAGATCCCCAGCGTCAGACTCGAGCCTGTGTCGAGCACGACCGGCACGCTCGCAGCGTTCACCTGCACCGTGACGACCGGAGTGAGGTCGGCGGCGCCCTCGATGTTCGCACGCAGTCCACGTTCGAACCCGTGCGGGTTCAGGCGGACACGCCGGTTCCGGTAGTCGATCTGCACCACTCGCCCCTCGAAAAAGCTCTGCCCGAGGATCGCGTGCAGCGGCCGGTTCAGCTTCGACCCGAGCCGCGAGAGATCGGCGGCGACCGCCTCGACGTCACCGATCTCGAGCTCGCCAAGCCGAACGTCCGGGAGCTCCGAGGGGTAGAAGGTGGCGCCCTCGCTTCCTTGACCGGCTACCTCACCGGGCACATCGTCGCGGACGGACAGGCCGAGCTCGTGCGCAAGCGCCAGATCGACAACCGATGGTGCGACCGCCGTATCGAGCAAGCAAGCAAAGGGTCCGCGGCCGCCGATCGTGATCGCCGCGACAACCTGATTCTCGACAAGATCGAACGGAGCATCCATCGGCCGTCACCGTGATGTATCGCAGAAAGTGGCCCCATCTGAACGCCTCGGGTCAACGCGGTAGGCGGACGGGCGCGCTCGAGCAGAGCGCCGACACGCGGTGATTCACGTCAATCATTCGGCAGCATCGCCACCCGTCTGCCTGGCATGCAGACGACGTTCGCTTCCTCGCGCGCGCGGTGGCAGCGGCGCGGCACTGCGTGGCATCGGTTTGGCAGCGACCCCCGCCAGATTGAGCTCGTCATCGATGTTCGAGTGAAAGGAGTGGGTATGCCTCAGGAAAACGTGGTGGTCGTTCGGTTCACGGAGCCGAGCAAGGCCTACCAGGCGCTGAGCGTGCTGAAGGAGTGCGACGCGCAGGGGCGGATCGGCCTCGAGTCCGCGGCGGTCGTGGAGCGCACGGCTCAGGGCGAGCTGCGCATCCCGGAGAGCGCCGACAACGTCGGTCTCGTCGGGACGGCGAGCGGCTCGCTGATCGGGATGCTCGTCGGCGTGCTCGGCGGGCCGGTCGGTGCTCTGGTCGGCTGGGGCGCCGGCGCCCTGATGGGCGGCGCGTTCGACGTGGATCGCGCAGTCACCTCCGACGAGGCGCTCACGGTTCTGGGCCAGGCGATTCCGCCTGAGTCGACCGCCGTGATCGCAGAGGTGGAGGAGCCGGCGGGCGAGGTCATCGACGCGGAGATGTCCAAGCTGGGCGGCGAAGTGACCCGCCGGTCGGCCGCAGAGGTCATGGACGAGCTCGAGGCGGCCGAGGAGGCGGCGGACGCGGCTGCGCGTGAGGCGCGGCGGACCCTGCGCGAGACGCGCAAGGCCGAGCTTCACGCCGGCGTCGAGGAGCGCGTGGGCAAGCTGAAGGAGAAGCTCCACGTCTCCTGACGCACGCGGCGCCGCCGACCGAAGCCCGTCGGCCGTGAAGGCCGGCGGGCTTCGTCGTTCTACGGCCTGTATCAGCCGGACGCGGAGGGCGAGCGGCCGGATCACGAATCGCAGCGGCGCCTCGAGCTTGACGGCCTCCCCGTCGATGCCCGCGTGCACTGGAGCGGTGGCTGTCACCTCGAGCTGCTTCGCCGTCCACGCCCGCTCGGCGCTCGGGCCCGCGCTCGGACGGTCGAGCACGATGACGCCGAGCTGCCCGCTGTCGAGGGCCGAGCGCGTCCCCGGCTGGAGCGGCGGCTCGAGCGAGTACGGGTTGTTCGAGACGAGCACGACCGCCGCGTCGCGATGGGAGCGGCCGCGGTCGTCCACGACCTCCAGTCCGGCCGCCGGGGCGCTCGGGCCGAGGACTTGCGCCGCCGTCTTGCGCGAGCGTGCGCGCCTTGGCGTCGCGGTACCCCGGCCGCCGAACTGCGTCGCCGTAGATCCCGAGCGACACGTTGTTGAGGAAGAGGCGGCCGTTCACCTCGCCTACGTCGATCCGGCGCTCGACGCCGTGGGTGAAGGCGTCCAGCGAGCCGACGAGGTCCCGCGGTCAACGCCGACGTCGAGCGCGAAGTGGTTACGGGTACCGGCGGGCACACAGACGAACGGAAGCTCGTGCGTGAGCGCGGCCGCGGCCGCGACGGCGAGCGACCCATCGCCGCCGGCGACGCCGAGCGCGTCAGCCCCGTCCGCCACGGCCTGGTCGACGAGCGACGGGAGGTCGTCGCCGGGGCGCGAGGACGACCACGTCGATGCCGCGCTCGCGTGCCCGCTCGGGGAGGCGGGCGCGGGCTGCCTTGCCGCCGCCGGACCTCGGGTTGACAAAGAGCACTGGCGCTGTGGCGGATCCGCCGCCGCCCAGGCGTTGGGCGTCATGCGGCGCGGCGAAGCCGGAGCGACCGGCGAGCGGTGGCCTGGATGCCGGCGCCGGGGCGTGGGAGACTCGATGGAGGAAGCATGAAACGGTGACGCACGCACGGCTGGAGGTCCGGCTTCTCGGTCCGTTCGAGGTGCTCGCGGACGGAAGGGTTGCGGACGTGGGCGGAGCGAAGCGGCAAGCCTTGCTGGCGATGCTCGCGCTCCGAGATGGTCGCGTCGTCGACGTCGACGCACTCGTCGACGGCCTCTGGGGGGAACAGCTCCCGTCCGCCCCGCGCAATGCGCTCCACCACCACATCGCACGTCTTCGCGCCGCGCTGGGAGAGGCGGCGATCGCCGGCTCGGCCGATGGGTATTCGTTGAACGACGCGCATGTGGATGCCGTGCGGTTCGAGGAGCTGCTGGCGGAGACGCGCGGCGCATTGCGTGACGGCGACGCGCGGGCCGCGGCGGACGCGGTTGCGGCGGCGCTCGACCTCTGGCGGGGTTCGGCCTTGCAGGGCCTCACCGGCACGGCGTGGTTCGACGCCGAGGCGCGTCGACTCGAGACGTTGCGTGTGGACGCGCTCGAGGAGCAGTTCGAGGTTGCGCTCGCGCTCGGGGAGCACCGGGAGCTGGTCGCGGCGCTGCGCTCGGCGGTCGCAGAAAACGCGTTCAGGGAGCGGCTGTGGGGCCAGCTGATGCTGGCGCTCTACCGAAGCGGGCGGCAGGCGGACGCGCTCGAGGCGTTCCAGGAAGCGCGGAGTGTGCTGGCGGACGAGCTTGGCCTCGAGCCGGGACCTGAGCTCCGGCGCATCCAGGAGGCGATCCTCGCGCACGACCCGGCAATCGCCGTGGTTTCCGCGGCCGGAAGCCGCCGCGGCAACCTCCCTGCGCCGTCTACGTCGTTTGTCGGCCGCGAGGACGAGCTCGTCCAGGTCGCAGTGCTGCTCCGTCGGCACCGCCAGGTGACGCTCACCGGCCCACCCGGCGTGGGCAAGAGCCGACTCGCGGTCGAGACGGCGCGCTCGCTCGAGGACGAGTATCCGGACGGCATCTGGCTCGTCGACTTCGCGCGCGCGGGCGGCGCGGAGGATGGCGTGCGACTTCTTGCACACGCCGTCGACGCCCGCGGCGCCGACCCGCTCGCGCGCGTGGCTTCTCGGCTTCGTCACGCAGCGGTTCTGCTCGTCCTCGACGCGTGCGAGCACGTGCTCGACGAGGCAGCGCGGATCGTGTCGACCGTCCTCGCGGAGTGCCCGCAGGTCCGGATCCTGGCGACGAGCCGCGAAGCGCTCCACGTCACGAGCGAGGTGAGGCTCCCCGTCGTGCCGCTCGAAGCCGCGGCTGTCGAGCTCTTCCTCGAGCGTGCGCGCGCGGCACGTCCCGGATTCGAGGCCGACGCGGAGGCTGTCGCGCTCGCCGGCGAGATCGCCCGGCGCGTCGACGGGTTGCCGCTTGCGATCGAGCTCGCCGCGGCGCGCGTGAACGTGCTCGGTCTCGGTGAGCTCGTCGCCGTGCTCGAGCGGCGCGCGGTGCTCCTCCGCGACAGCCCGGTCTCCGACCCAACCAGCACGGCGCTCCGGGGCCTGGTGGAATGGAGCTACGACCTCTTGCACGGGGACGAGAAGACGGTGCTCCAGCAGCTGGCCGTCCACCGTGGCGGCGCATCCCTGCCCTCGCTCGTCGCCCTCGCGGCGAGGCACGGCCTCAACGAGGCGACTGTCGCGTATCTCGTCGCGGCGCTGGTCGACAAGTCGATCGTGTCGGCGTCGTTCGCGGATGGCGCCGCTCGCTACGACATGCTCGACACGGTCCGCGAGTACCTGCTCGAACGCCTCGTCGAGAGCGGCGCGCTCGCCGCCGTCCGCGGCGCGCACGCCGAATACTTCGCGGCGCTCGCCGACGAGGCGCGTGTCGAGCTACGCGGGTCGGAATGGCTGCGCTGGGAACGTCGCCTGGAGCTCGAAAACGACAATCT
This sequence comes from uncultured Actinomycetes bacterium, assembly GCA_963737405.1. Taxonomy (GTDB): domain Bacteria; phylum Actinomycetota; class Thermoleophilia; order Gaiellales; family Gaiellaceae; genus JACCTU01. Next base: position 79,075 of record CAVTSL010000002.1, on the reverse strand, counting down.
CTGGGCGGCGCTGGCGTACGCTCGCGACGCGCCCGACCCTGGCGTCGCGGTTCGACTCGGGACGTTGGGGTGGTACTTCGCGCTGGCCGACCGCGTCTCCGAGGGGCGGCGGTTCCTCGAGCTCGCTCTCTCCGCCACGGACGACGACGCTCCCGTCGAGTTGCGGATCGAGCAGCTCGCCGACATCTGCTACATCGCAACCGAAGAGTTCGATGTCGGTTCCGCGCTCGTGGCCGGCGAACGCGCGGTTTCGCTCGCCGCGACCGTTGCGGCGTCGTGGCAGCGCGGCTTCGCTGAACTGATGCTCGCGCTTGCCCTTGGACAATCGGGCGAGGTTGAACGCGCTGCCGCGATGGCGGACGACGCGGCCGCCGCGTTCGAGGCAGCTGGAGACGACTGGGGCATCGCGGCGAGCAGCCTCATTCGCGCGATCGGTGCGGCGCACGCGGGCGACGTATCTGCCGTCACTGCAACCGCCTCGGTCGCACGCCGTCACGCTGACGCGGTCGGATACGACGCGTTTCGCGCCCCGGTGCTGCTGCTGGAAGCGTGGGCCGCCGACCGACGCGGCGAAGACGCGGCCGCGGTGGATGCGTACCAGCGGGCGTTCGAGCTCGCCGGGCGAATCGGATTCGGCGACCACGCGGCGTTCGCTCTCGCCGGACTCGGAGCGATCGCTCTCGCGAACGGCGATCTGAGCAATGCCGAGGACCTCCAGCAGCAGGCCCTCGCGGCAGCAGAAGCAGCCCAAGCGCCGTGGGTCGCGGCCCAGGCACGTGTCCAGCTCGCTTGGATTGCCGCGGCGTCCGGAAACACTGACGAAGCCGATCGCCTGTTCCGCGAGGTCATCGGGTGGTCGACGATGGAACGGCCGCACCAGGCGCGCGAGAGCCTTTTCGTCGCGCTCGCCGGGAACCCGGCGACGGCGGCGGAGCGTGGGCTGGCCGAGATCGCCGAGCCCCGCCCCGACACCGCACGCACCTAGGGCCGGCAGACGCGCCGCCGCGCCTGGCAGAGCGTTGGCATCGGCTGTGACGAGCCTTCGTGGGTCAGAAGACAGACTCGACAGGAGGCTCGAGCATGAGCACAAGCACGATCAAAGACCCGATTGAGGACGCCCGCCGCCGGATCGACCGGCTGCACGCATTCGCGCACAGTGGTGCCGCTGCGGATAGCTCACGGATCTGGCGGCATCTCGACGCGCTGCGCCGGGAGGAGGCATCCGTCCTGGCCGCGGCCCGCGAGGCCCCGAAAGAGATCGAGGAGAAGCTCGGCCAGCTGAGAACGAGGCTCGCGGTCGCCGAGAACGCGCTGGTCGCAGACATCTCCGATGAGTGGACGACATTCGCGGCCGCCGTCGAGGACGAGCTCCGCAGCTGGGGCGTCTACCTCGAGCGTGTGCAGGCGACGGCCGCGAAGGCCGGCAGTGCGCGCGCGCGGGTCGAGGCTGCGATTGCCGATGTCCGCACCGAGCGGATCGCAGTCCACGACCGCCTCGCGCAGGCACGCGAGGACGTCAACGGCGCCTGGCACGAGCAAAGGAACCACGTCAGCGCAGCTCGCGACGAGCTCGAACGGAAGGCCGACGAACTGCCGACGACGCTCAACTGAAGCCGCGGGGCGAGAACGCGCCCTGGCAGCAGGAAACGCGGCCGTGGCAGCGGTTTGGCATTCACGCCGCGCACGCTTCGTCGTGCAACTGACAGCAACGGAACGGAGGTAGGAGATGGAAACGATGTTCGACCGCGCCGCGAAGACTTTGCGGACGCAGGTTACGAAGATGCGGTGGGTGCTCGGCCTGCACGGCCTGGCCTCCGTCGTGTTCGGCGTGATGGTTCTCGCCTGGCCCGACATCAGCGTCTACGCGCTCACGATCCTGTTCGGCGCCTACACGCTCGCTACGGGCATCCTCGAGTTCGGCACTGCGTTCACCGCGCAGGCGAAGGAGGAGCGCGCGTGGCTGATTCTGAGGGGCATTCTCGGGATCACCGTCGGCGTGCTGGTCTTCGCCTGGCCCGACCTCTCGGCGCTCACGCTCCTGTACGTGATCGGCGCGTATGCCGTTGCGTTCGGGATCCTCTGCGTCGTCGCGTCGTTCCGGCTTCCCCTGGACGGTCGCGACACGGCGTTGATGATCCTGACGGGCCTCGTCGCGATCGTCTTCGGGATCGTGATCTTCGCGGAGCCGGGCGCAGGTGCGCTCGCCGTGCTCGGACTGATCGCGGCCTTCGCGCTCGTCACCGGGATCAGCGAGCTCGTCGTCTCGATCGCCGGTGGGAAGCTGCTCGAGCGGAAGGTGAAGAGACCTTCGCGTCGCGCCGGCAGTCGCTCACGACGCCGCCCGAGCTGTCGCATTGATGGTCGATCTGCTCGACCGCACGTCCTCGGAGCCGGCGACCAGCTCGCCGGCTCCGCGTGCATCTGCCGACCTGCCACCCGTCCTCGACCGAGACGTCCGCTTCGGCGCGGCCGTCTACGGGTCGTTCCTCGTCGCATCGGTGATCGGCGTCGCGTACGAGTCGGGGGCGGGTGCACGAACGATGACCGCATCGTTGCTCGGCGCGATGCTGGTCTACTGGGCGGCGCACGTGTGGTCCGATGCCATCGGCGAGCGAATACGCCTCGGCAAGGCGTTCCGGCCTCGCGACATGTTCTTGATCGCGCGTCGGGAGTGGCCGCTCGTCGAAGCTGCCGCTCTCCCGTCGATTCTGCTCGGGCTCGCGTGGGTCGGAGCATGGTCTCGCGAGACGGGCGCGGCGCTGGCACTTGCAGCGGCCCTGGTGCAGGTCGTCTCGTGGGGATTCGCCGCGGCGCGACGCGCCGGAGGAAGCCGGCTCACAGCCGTCGCGCTCGCCGGGGGCGAAGGAGTGCTCGCGGTCCTCCTGCTCGCCGCCGAACGGCTCATCCAGTAACAGCCCTCCTCCCGAACGGCCTCGGCGGCAGCGGACGCCGGCGGCTTGGCATTGGCGTGGCATCGCTCTCCGCCAACGTGCATCGCGGATTCCTCGAACAGGGAGATGCGATGACTACGACAGCAACTGAACGGACGACGGTGGCGCCGCAGGCGACGCCGATGGGCGGCACTTCCGTGACTGAAACGTCCGCGCGTCAGCGGCGCCTGATCTTCGGCGCGCTACTCCTCGTCCTCTTCGTCGCGTCACTCGACCAGACGATCGTGTCGACGGCGCTGCCGACGATCGTCGGCGACCTCGGCGGCCTCGAGCACCTCTCCTGGGTGGTGACCTCGTATCTGCTCGCGTCGACGGTGGTCGGGCCGCTGTACGGGAAGCTCGGCGATCTCTACGGCCGCAAGCGCGTCCTCCAGTTCGCGCTCGTGCTCTTCCTCGTCGGCTCGGCCCTGTGCGGGCTGGCGCAGAGCATGCCGCAGCTGATCGCGTTCAGAGCGATCCAGGGGCTCGGCGGGGGCGGTTTGCTCGTGGTGGCGATGGCTGTCGTAGGCGACCTTGTCGCGCCTCGCGATCGCGGCCGCTATCAGGGCCTGTTCGGCGGCGTGTTCGGCATCTCGGTCGTCGCCGGTCCACTGCTCGGCGGCTTCTTCGTCGACAACCTCTCCTGGCAGTGGATCTTCTACGTCAACCTTCCGCTCGGCCTCGTCGCGCTGGCAGTGATCGCGACCACATTTCGCTCGCGGCAGGTGACGACGCGGCATCGGATCGACTGGCTCGGGACGATCGTCCTCGCCGCCGGGCTGTCGGGCGTCATCCTCTACACGAGCCTCGGCGGCACGAGCTACGCCTGGGACGCGCCGGGGATGCTCGCGGCGATCGGCGCCGGCGTTGTGCTGCTCGCGCTGTTCCCGCTCATCGAGAAGCGCGCCGAAGAGCCGATCCTGCCGCCGGAGCTCTTTCGCAACATGACGTTCAGGACGACGAGCGCGATCGGATTCGGCGTCGGATTCGCGCTCTTCGGCTCCGTCACCTTCGTCCCGCTCTACCTGCAGATCGTCAAGGGCCACAGCGCGACCGACTCTGGGCTGCTGATGACGCCGATGATGCTCGGCGTCCTCGTCACCTCGACGGCGAGCGGCTTGCTGATCTCTCGCTACGGGCGCTACCGCGCGTTTCCGATCGCCGGCACCGCGATCGCGGCCGTCGCGCTGTACCTGCTCTCGACGCTCGAGGTTGCCACGGCGACGGAGGTCGCGGCCGGCTACATGCTGCTGCTCGGTCTCGGCCTCGGTCTCGTGATGCAGGTGCTCGTGCTCGCCGCACAGAACGCGGTCGACTACCGGCTGCTCGGTGTCGCTACCTCGGGCGCGACCCTGTTCCGGCAGGTCGGCGGCTCGATCGGCGTGGCCGCCTTCGGCGCGATCTTCACGAACGAGCTGGGCCGCGAGCTCACGCGCCGTCTCCCGGCCGGCGCACACGCGCCCGCGCAGGCGAGCCCCGCTGCCATCCAGCACCTGCCTGCGGCGATCCACGAGGTGTACGTCACGGCCGTCGCCGTCGCGCTTCATCCGGTCTTCCTGACGGCCTCCGCCGTGATGGTCGTCGCGTTCGGCCTGGCCTGGCGGCTCCGGGACGTGCCGCTCCGCGAGACTGCCGGCGCGGCCGAAATCGGTGAAGGCGTGCCGTCATCCATCGCGATCCCCTCAACCTCCAGTGGACCGCGTCGCCGCAGCCGAGCGGGAGGCGGAGTCGCAGGGCTTCGGCAGCAAACCTGACGGGTTCGTCGCCGTCTCGAGTCGGCTCGCAGGGGCAAGGCCTAACCCTTTGCCCGGCGACCCCCGCCGACGCTCCTCTTAGAGTCCCGGCTCCTTGCAACCTGGACGAAGGAGAATCGCTTGACCGCAGCTGATCTGACTGCTGTCGCGCCCGTACGCGAGCATTCGACCTCGGCGCTCGTGCGTTGGTCGCCGATCGGAGGCCTGCTGTTCGTGCTCGGATGGCTCGCGCTCACCATCCTCACTCCCCTCGGGGACGACATCGGCGAGACCCCGGCCGACGTTGTCGCATACGCGACGAAGAACGACGACTGGATGGTCGTCGGGGCGATCGCCGGCCTGGCGTCGCTGCCCCTGATTGGATGCTTCGTCATCGGGCTCTATGCACGGATGCAGCGGGTCGAAGACCGCACGCTTGCGCTGCTGACGCTGGTCGGCGGGATCGCGTTCGCGGTCCTCTTCTTCATCGCCGTCGCGATCTGGACGATGCCGCTGGCCGACATGGGCGGACAGAAGCTCGCGGAAGCATCGGCGTACCTGATGGCCGACGACATCGGCTGGCTGATCCTCGGCGGAGCGGGCGTCGGGGCCGGGTTGATGGCGATCGGCGGCTCGCTCGTCGCTCTGCGAACGCGTGCGGTCCCCGCGTGGGCCGGCTGGCTCGGCGTCGCAGCAGGCGTCGGTTCGTTCGCGACGATCACGTTCCTCGGCATCTTCGCCTGGCTCGCTTGGATGCTCGTCGTCTCAGTCGCGCTGCTCGCCCGCGGAGAGCGAACCGCCTGACCACGGCGCCGATCCCGCTCCGCCCCGAGTTCGAGCGCGGGGCGGAGCGGGATCGTGCCGCCTCTGTACGGATGCTGCAGCCCAGGTGCCCCTGGGCACTCGGCGTTCGTAACCATCGACCAGTTGCGCACGGGCACTGCTTCTCGCGGACCCGCGTGTACCCGGGTCAGGGAACGTGCAAGCGATAGATGTCCAGCTGCCGACCGCTCGGGAGGACTCGACCCTCGACGAGACCCGTCGCTCCCGCGTAGCGACCGGTGCCCCCGACAATCGGGACCTTCGGGTTCGGGTCGATCTTGCCCACGCCGTGAATACGCACGGTGCCTCCGGGGAACCTGGCGACGCCATCGTCCCTGGCCGTCCGCGCCGACAGTGTGACGATCACGCCGCTGCTGGTCCCGACGCGGGCACCTTTCGGCTTGCCGAACTGTCGCACGGCGTTTCGAAGAATCGACGTTCCGCTGATCGTGTCGCCCTTCGTGTGCTCGCCGAGGTTGAGCGTCTTCGGAGGCACGTCGATGGCCTTTCGGGTAACGGGGATCACGAAGACGCGGATCGTGACCGACCTGGCAGCCGCCGCGTCAGAGGCCGCCGCCGGCAGTGCCATGACGAGTGACACAGCAGCTAGAAGCGCCGCTGCTCTCAGCATCGGTCAATCATGACAGCACCTAACGGCTCGCAGCCGGGAGCGGGCCGATCCGCTCCGGACAGCGCGGCGGGCGCCGCTCCGCTTCGTCGCGGGCCGACGGCGGGTCGAGGCGATCCGCGATCAGCGACGCGACGACCCCGGCCCCGAGGAGCCCGGCGACGATCAGGAGGGTCGCGATGTCCCCGATCGCGACGACGTCGCCGAGCAGGATCTTGAGCCCGACGAACGTGAGAATCACGGCGATCGTCCGGCCGAGATAGCGGAAACGACGAACGAGGTCGTCGACGAGCGTCAGGAGGGCGCGTAGGCCGAGCAGCGCGAACGCGTTCGCCGTCCAGATCACGGCCGCGTCGCGCGTGACGGAGAACGCGGCCGGGATCGAGTCGATCGCGAATGCGATGTCCGCGGCCACGATCGCGAAGGCGGTCAGCAGCAGGGGCGTGGCGTACAGGCGACCGCCCTCGCGCAGGAACAGTCTGCGCCCGCGAAAGCCGTCCGTGACGGGCAGGATGCGCATGACACCGCGCACGAGCGGACTTCGCAGCGGGTCGGTTTCGCCCGTCCCGGAGCGAAACGCGCGGATACCGACCACGACGAGCAAGAGGCCGAACACGTAGACCACGACCTCGACCGTCTCGATCAGCGCGACCCCGGCCACGATCGCGAGGCCACGCAGCGCGAGCGCAGCGACCACGCCGAAGACGATGACCCGGCCGCGGAGCTCCGGCGGCACGCCGAAGTAGCTCAGGATGAGCAGGAAGAGGAAGAGGTTGTCGAGCGAGAGCGAGCGCTCGAGCACGTACACGGTCGTCCACTCACCACCCGTGCCGCTCCCGAGCGCGACTGCGATCGCGACGGCGACGGCGAACGAGAGCCAGCCGATGCTCCAGACGAGCGCTTCCCGAGTGCTCGGCTCCCGACGCGGCGCGAAGACGCGCAGCTCGACGACGAGCGCAGTGAGCACCGTCGCCGACGCGAGCAGGACCAGAGCGAGGTCCACGCAGCCAGTCTTGCCAAAGCTGTCCGGCCTGCGCGTCCGGGTCTCGACCGACTCCGCTCGCCGACGTCAGGCCGCGGCCGAGACGGACCAGATCACCATGTCGAGGATTCGCACCTCGGTGAGTGGATACCCGCGGCGGGTGAGCTCGCGCATGATTTCCTGCAGGACCGAGCGGTTGCGGTCCACGTCTTCCTTGTAGCCGTGGACGAGCGCGATGGCGCGCTCCCCGAACGACGCCGAGGAGTGCGCCTCCGGAACGTCGCTCGTCAGGTACGCCTGGACGACGCTGTCGAGCATCGGGATCAGCGCCGGCCGTTTCTTGTGCAGCGCTTTCGTCATCTTCGAGAACCCGACTCCGCGGATGTCCGCGAACGCGTCGAAGAGTCGCGTCAGCGGGATCCACGGGATCGAGCTCGTCTCGTCTGCCAGCGAGGCAGCAGGGTGGATCCGGCGCAGCGCGCGTTCGATTTCGCGACGACGCTCGAGAATCGCTGCGATCTCCGCCGCGGAGATGCGGGCACCGCCCCGGTTCGCCAGCCTGAGGTCGCTCTCGTCGAAGGATGTCGCTCCCGAGGACTCGTAGGCATCGAAGCCCGGATAGGCCTCGAGGAACGCGAGCGCCAGCTCGAGTGCGTTCTCGATCTCGACGCCGCCCCGAAGAGTGATCGTGCCCATGCGTCCGACGAACGATCGTCGCACGACCCGATAGGCTCGCGCCGTGGACGAGCTCGTCGTCGTCGAAGTCGTGTCAACCGAGGGTGAAGCCGAAGCCCTTTGCTCCCTGCTCCGGAGCGCGGGCATCAAAGCGACGTACCGGGTGACGAATCTCGGAGCCGGCATGGGTGACGGCCTCGCGGTCGGCGGTCCTCAGGAGGTGATCGTCCGGTCGGAGGACCTCGAGTCTGCTCGCGCGGTGTTGCAGGAGCAGTGAGGCGTAGGCGCTGGTCCGGGGCGGCGCTCCTGGCCGTCGTCGGCGCTGCGGCGCTCGCGACGACGTCCGGGCCGGTTGCCGCGCAACAACGCCGCGTTCCGGTCTATTTCCTCCAGGGCGAGCAGCTCGCGCGTGTGAACCGGCCCGGCACGACGCCCGCGGACGCGGTGAGACACCTGATCGCCGGACCGACGCGTGCCGAGGCTCGTCGCGGGTTCCGCACGTATGTGCCCGTGGGCACTCGCGTACATCGGGTGAGCGTCGTCAACGGGCTCGCGACCGTCGACCTGAGTGAACGCTTCGCGTCCGGAGGCGACGCCGGGAGCATGCTCGCTCGGCTGTCGCAGCTCGTTCGCACCCTGACGGGACTGCAGGGCGCTCGCAGAGTGCAGCTTCTGATCGACGGCAAGACGGTCGCAGCGCGCTTTCCCGGTGTGCCGACGAGCGGCCCGATCACCTTCGGGTTCCTGCAGACACCGAACGTCGCTGTCCCCCGGCTGGCGGCACCGAAGCTGCCACCGCCCGAGCCGGGCGTGAAGGAGGTTCAGCAGCGGCTGATCGGGCTCGGCTACCTCCTCCGCGGCGGTGACGACGGCCGCTTCGGGCCGGCGACGCAGAACGCGATCCTCTCCTTTCAGAAGTGGGAAGGGCTCGGCCGCACCGGGCTGCTGGACGCGAAGACGAAGTCGCGGCTCGCGACCGCCGCACGCCCGACTCCGCGCAGCCGGGGCGTTGCGGGGAAGCGGGCCGAGATCCTGCTCGATCGGCAGGTCGCGCTCCTGATCGTCGACAACCGCGTCGTGCGGACGATCGCGGTCTCGAGCGGGAAGCCTTCAACGCCCACGCCGCCGGGCAACTACCGCGTCTACGCGAAGATCGCGCGCTGGTGGTCGGTGCCGTTCCGCGAGTGGCTCCCCTGGGCGGTGCCCTTCGTCGGCGGGATCGCCTTCCACGAGTTCCAGAGCGTGCCGGTCTATCCAGCGTCGCACGGGTGTGTCCGTCAGTCGGTGACCGTCGCCCGGTGGACGTACGACTTCGCCAAGGTCGGGATGCCGGTCAAGGTGATCGCCAGGTCGTGACGCACTAGACGTAGCCCTTCTGGCCGAGCCAGCGGAGCGCGAAGTAGCCCCAGATGGGCGGGAGATAGAACGTGCAGAGTCGCTGCGTGATGGCGATCGCGAAGGCGCTCGATCCGTCGACGCCCATCGCGATCAGACCCGCCGACAGGGTCGCCTCGGCGGCGCCGATGCCTCCGGGAACCGGGATCAGGCCTGACAGGACGGATGCGGCCGTGTTGACGAAGATCAGCTGGGCCAGGTTCAGGTGCGCGCCGTACGCGAGGCAGGTCGCTCCGAGAGCAAGCGCGTAGAGGAGCTCGGAGGCGATGTTCCCGCCGAAGAGCTCGACGCGCTTGCGTCTGACGCGGGCCACGCTCCAGAGCCCCGAGAGTGCGCCGCGAATCTGCGGCAGGACCTTGTTCCGAAGCTTCGGCACGGCCAAGACGACGATCGCGCTCGCGAGGAGTGCGAGCCCGATGCCGATCAGGAGACGGCTGTCGGGCCCGGTTCCGCTGACGCTCGCGTTGACGTCGACGTTCACGAACGAGAGCGCGGCCAGGAACAGGGCGGCTTGCACGATCGTCTCGGAGACGTCGTCGACCGCTCCTGCCGCCAGAGCCTGTCCGGTGGGTACGCCTTGCTGCTGGAGGAAGCGCAGGTTCATGCCGATGCGGCCCGCCGAGCTCGGCACGGTCAGGTTGATGAACTTGATCGCCGCCTGGAGCACGACGCAGGGCAACAGGGCAAGCGGCGCCGGCACCGCGCCTCGCACCGAGACTCCCGACCCGACCAACGACGCCTGGGCGAGGATCAGGGCGACGATCACCCACGCGAGGTTGGCCTTGCCGAGCTCCGCCCAGATCGTTGCGAAGCCGATGTCGGCGAGCTGGCTGATCAGCAGGTAGGCGGCGAAGACGAGCGCCGCCATCAGCAGGAGGTCTTTCGGGCGGACGCGTCGCAGCTCCGCGATCTTGGGCACCTCGGTTCCGGTCGCCTTGCCGACGGCCACTCGCAGGTCCTTGAGACCGACCTCGTGCGACCGTGCGAGGTCGCGCGTGTGCGGCGTCAGCGCAGCGCGCTGGAGGTACGGCTCGACGCGGGCCATCGCGCCGCCGAACCCGGCCTCGACGGCCTTGGCGAGCGTGCGCTCGGGGCCGACGAGGACGCAGCACGCGACGAGGAGCTCGGCGACGTCGATGTCGAGCGCCGACTGCGGCGCCCCGAGCGTCGCGGCCGAGAGGTCGACGAGCATCGGTCCGTCCTCGCCGACGAGCACGTTGCTCAGGTTGAGCCTGCCGTGCGAGATCCCCGCGGCATGCAGGAGCTCGACCTGTCTCCAGAGATCGACAAGGGTCTCGTCGCTCACCTGGTCGGCGCTCGAGAGCTCGAGTGGCTCGACCTCGGGCTGGCGGGTGACGAGGAGCGCATCGCCGTCCTGGCCGAGGGCTGCGATGACGACCTCGGGCACTCGGACGCCCGCCTGCCCGGCCATGAAGAGCGCCAGGCCCTCGTGCTCGACCTGCTCGAGACGGCCGATCGGGGCGCTCCTCGGCGGATCGCGGTAGGCGAGGAGCCGCCAGCGTCGAGCGAGCCGTTGCGTGTCCTGCGCGTCCCGGCCGAGCACGCGTGCCTTGACGGAACTGCCGGCGGCGTCGCGGCCGAGGTACTCCGCGTAGCCGACGTGCTGCCGTGCGGACGGAGCGAGGCCGCTCACGTGCACGCCGAGCTCCGACAGCGCGTCGACGACCCGTGCGGTCGGCGGCACGCCCGCGGCCGAGCCGAACGCAAGCCGCGCGATCGCCCCGGCGCCGACACCGACAGCGATCGCGGCAAGCGCGCTGGATGGGAGTGCCGACCCGAGAACCACTGCGCCGACCGCGGCGAACGGGACTGCCCAGGTCGCCAGCACGCGTACCCGGCGGACGAGCTCGGGGCCGGCGACGACGAGGATCGCGGTCGCTGCGGCGAGGCGAAGCTCGGGGTATCCCCAGCGCGACAGCAGGTGATCGTCGAGCGGGAGCCAGTCCGACTCGACCACGCGACCGAGGACGGCTGCCGACCCGGCAACGAGCAGCAACGCGGCGAGCAGGTCGCGCGCCAGGCTCCAGCGCCGGTGCGCCAGGACGTCGAGGACGACGACGAGTGCGAGGCCGAGCAGCCCCACGAACGCGACGCGCCAGAGCGAGTCCGCCCATCCGAGAACCGTTTGCAGCGCCTGCGCGACCTCCGCGTCGTGCTCGGCAGCGGACCGCGCGACGACCGCGGTCAGTCCGGTGACGAACGCCGCGACGACGAGGAAGATCGCGTCGACCGTTCGTCGGTTGCGGCGCCCGGGCTCGGTCGCCGCCAGCAAGGAGGCGTCTGCGTGGGCAACCGTCCGCGAATGTCCCATGAGACGCTGCCGATGATTACAGGAGCGAATCCGTCCAGTCGGCACGGGAGTACGGGTGTTGAAGTGCGGCAACGTCCGGCCGCACGCGAGGGGAGGTCGACAATGTTCGAGACAACATCCGCTCGGCGGCGTGGGCTCGTCGTCGTGCTCGCCACGCTGATCGCAGCGCTGGCGCTCGCCGCATCCGCGTCGGCGGTGCGGTCGCTCTTCTTCGAGGAGACGGCGTCAGCCTTCTGGGCCGTGCCGCATTCGTGTGCCGACGGCTCGACGGTGCAGGGGACGCTGTTGGTCGAAAGCACGCGCGACTTCGAGTCACCCGACACGGAGGACCCGGACCCCACGGCGAGGTTGCAGTTCCTGGCCGTCTGCCCTGACGGCACCTCGTTCAGCTGGGGCGCACCGGCTACGCCGGCAACCATCACCAGCGCCTCGAACCTCAAGAGCGTGAGCGCCGCCGGATCGGGGATCGCCAGGGACAACCTCGGTGGGGTGCACCAGGTTTCGTTCGACGTGACCTGGACGGCCGTCGGACCGCTCGAGACGACGGTGAACGGGCCCGGAAGCAAGCGGCAGCAGCGTGAAGCGACCGCGACCGGTCGGGTCACCTTCGACGGCGTCGTGCTCGTCGACGGCGCGGCCAACCACCCGACGCGGCCCGCGCCGTTCATCCGCGTGGACACGGAGAAGTGACGACCTAACAGCGCGCGGCACCGGAGAAGAGGAGGGGCTGCGCGTCGGCCCCTCTTCTTCGACTGCTTCTTCGGCACCGGGCCTCTCCTCTCGGAGTGCAGTTGACGGCGTCCGGGCGGGTCGGTACGTTCGAGCTCAGTCACCCGGCGACGAGGACGACCGAGGCTTGGGTCCTCGTCGTGCATCTATCTCCGCTCCTCGCGTGTCGCCCAGACAAGGTCAGGAGGGATCGATGGCGAGCCGCGTGCTCGTGCTGAACACCGAACCCTGGACCGGAAACGCGCTGCGAAGCGCGCTTGCACTCGAGGGGTTCGACGTGGTTCTCGCAAGCGACGCGGCCGAGGCCCTCGACGCCGTCGAGAGCGAGGAGCCCGACGCGGTGATCCTCGACGTCGCAGCATCCAGCGCGGGTGGGGAGGCGCTCTACCGGCGTCTTCGGCAGATGCGGCCGCGGCTGCCCGTCCTCATGCTGGGCAGGCGAGAGTCCTTCGGCCTGGTCGAGTTGCTGACTCGCCTGCGTGCGCTCCTTCGGCGCAAGGAGCGCGACGGTGCCGGCGTTGTGCGCTACGCCGACCTCGAGCTCGACACCGCCAGGTACGAGGTCGCGCGCGGCGGGCGGGTGATCGAGCTCACGACGACCGAGTTCAACTTGCTCGAGCTCTTCCTCGCACGACCGGGCGAGGTGCTTTCGCGTGCGGAGATCTTCACCGGTGTGTGGGGCTACGACTTCGGCGGCACGTCGAACTCGCTCAACGTCCACGTGGGACGGCTGCGACGGAAGCTCGAGGCAAACGGCGAGCCGCGACTGATCCACACCGTGCGTGGCGTCGGCTACGTCTTGCGCGAGCCGTAAGAGCTCCCAGCGGATCGTTATCCGACTGTTACGCAAAGACCATTGACCGCCTTCGCCCTGGAGCGGGATCATCGCCGGGCCAGGAACAGTCGTGGGGGGCACGATCGAGCCGCGTTCGGCGGTGAGGCGCTTCTTCGAGCGCACGTGCAACACGCCCCTTCGGCCAGGAAGGAGGTCCTCATGCACAGGTACGTGTTGCTCTCGCTTGCGCTCGTTCTGCTCGCGACGGTCGGAGCAGGTTCGGGAACGGCGGACTTGTTCGCTGCTCGCACGCTCGACGGGGCCGGCAACAACGTCTCAAATCCCGCCTGGGGCCAGGCCGGCACGCGGTATTCGCGGGTCGCGGCTCCGAACTACGCGGACGGAATCGGCCAGATTGTGAGTGGCCCTTCGCCGCGCTGGATCAGCAACCGTGTCTTCAACGACAGCGGCCAGAACCTGTTCTCCGAGAACGAGATCTCGCAGTGGGGCTGGGCCTGGGGTCAGTTCATCGACCACGACATCGGCCTCCGCGACGAACAGCCCGCCGAGGACGCGAGCATGCCGTTCGACAAGCAGGACAAGCTGGACGGCTTCAACAACCCCGGTGCGCTCGGGCTCTCGCGAACCCCCGCCGCGCCGGGGACCGGCGTCTCGTCTCCGCGACAGCAGATCAACACGCTCTCGAGCTTCATCGACGCCTCGAACGTCTACGGCGTGACGGGCGCGCGACTCGACTGGTTGCGCGAGGGCTCGGCGGACGGGAACCCCGCGAACAACGCGGCGACGCTGCTGATGTCGGCCTCGAACTACCTCCCGCGCGCATCTGCCCGCGGCAACCCGTCGGCCGCGCCGCCGATGGGCCTGATGGGCGCTCTCATGGGATCGCCTTCGCGAGCAGTCGTCGCCGGAGACGTGCGGGCGAACGAGAACGTCGCCCTGACGTCGATCCACACGCTGTTCGCGCGCGAGCACAACCGAATCGTCGCGTCGCTCGCAGGCAGGCCGCTGTCGGCGGAGGACAAGTTCCAGATTGCGCGGCGTGTTGTCGGCGCCGAGATCCAGTACGTCACCTACACCGAGTTCCTGCCCGCGCTCGGGGTTCGGCTCGATCCGTACCGAGGCTACGCGGCGAGCGTGAATCCGACGTTGTCGAACGAGTTCGCCGTGGTCGGCTACCGGGCACACAGCATGATCCACGGTGAGTTCGAGCCGACCGTGCCCGCAGGCACGTACACGGACGACCAGCTCGACAACATCTTCCCGGCCCAGGGAATCGCCGTCGAGCGAAATCCGGACGGCAGCGTCACGCTCGTGATTCCGCTCGTCGTGGCGTTCGGCAACCCGGATCTCCTCGAGCAGATCGGCGAAGGTCCGTTCCTGAAGAGCCTCGGAGGCGAGCGCCAGTATCGGAACGACGAGCAGATCGACAACTCGCTCCGCAGCGTGTTGTTCCAGGTGCCGAAACCGAACGGGAAGGTGCCGCATGCATGTTCATCGCCGCGGATCGACCCATCCTGCTTCTCGGTGGTGGCGGACCTGGGCGCCGACGACATCCAGCGCGGGCGCGATCACGGCTTGCCTTCCTACAACGACCTGCGGCAGGCGTACGGCCTGGCGCGGGCGCGATCGTTCACCGACATCACCCGCGAAGCCACGGAGGGCTGGCCGAACGATCCGAAGGTCAACAACGGAGACCCGCTCAACGACCCGGACATCCTCGAGTTCGTGGAGCTGCGGGACGCGGAAGGCACCGTCCTCCCGCCCGGAAGCGACGAGGCGGAGGAGGACGCAGTCTCGGGGACCCGCCGCACGACGCTCGCCGCGCGGCTGCGTGGTCTCTACGGCAACGTCGACAAGGTCGACGCCTTCGTCGGGATGGTCTCCGAGCCGCATGTGCCGGGCACCGAGTTCGGCCCGTTGCAGCTCGCGATCTGGAAGAAGCAGTTCCAGGCGCTGCGCGACGGCGACCGCTTCTTCTACGTCAACGACCCCGTACTGACTTCGATCGCCCAGAACTACGGGGTCGGCTACCAGCACACTCTGGCCGAGCTGATCAAGCTCAACTCAGGCGTCACCGTCGAGGCGAACGTGTTCACGGCCGCCGGATAGCCGAGCTCACGAGGGCCGCGCCGCCAGTGCCGGCGCGGCCCTCGGCTAGTTGCGCACGGTCACGTCCGTGTTGTCGACGCGTGCGTTTCCCTTGGCGTCCCAGACCCGGACGCTGATGCGGTAACGACCGTTCGGGAGCTGCCTCGTGTCGAGATAGGGAGGCGGGAAGAGCCGGAACCAGTAGCTGCCCTGACAGCGGATCGACGCGTGCCGCCGGACGCAGGCGCCGGCGGGAAGGTTCTGCTCGGTGCCGGGTGCGTAGTGCTCGCCCGCGGGCAGCTCGAGCATCCGTTCCGACCGGAAGACCTCGCGGTCGTGGAAGACGCGCCCCGTTCGGTGCTGCGCCACGCTGACAGCGACGCGGAACGGATGGTGGGGCGCCGCGAGCCAGGGCTTGTCCTTGAACCAGCCGATGAAGGACTGCGGGTCGGCGATCCGAGCGCGAACGTCGACGATCCCGGAGAGCCGCTGCTTGTTCAGCCTCCGGCCGGCCTGCGGGTAGCGGGCGACGTTGGCGGGTCGTCGTCCCCAGGCAGGCGTCGCCGGCGTGTAGAAGCGCACCTCCTCGATCGCCGGCCTCGCCGTGTCGGCGTACGGCGCGAGCTTGCCGCCGGGTCGCAGCGGATTGACGAACACCCGCCGGCCGTCGGGGAGGTCGACGAGCTCGCCGAGGTGGACGTGCCAGTCGCCCTTCCACGCCCACGCGATCTGTTGTCCCGGCTGGACGACGTCGCCGACGCGGACGAGCGCGTCGACGTGCTCGTAGCGGAAGTGCGCGATGTCGATCAGCCCGCGGACGCCGTGCGGTGTGGCGTGGGTGACCTGACCGCCTTCGACCGCGTGCACGCGATGCGTGCGTCCCGCCGGGGCGCCACGGCCGGGAACGTCGTCGCGGACGGCGATGTCGACGCCGTCGTGGTAGACGGCGCCGAGCTGGTCGTGAGCGCGCGGGTCCAGGAAGGCGCCGCGGATCGGGTGCTGCCGATGGAGCGGCAGCACCGGCCAGCCTCGCCACTCGTCGTTGTAGTGCTGAGCGACCTCGAGCAGTCCTGGGACGTCGGCCACGGTCGACTCCTTTCCACGCATCGCTTCCCGTACGCGTGCGATCCTCCCGGCTTGGCTACCCGCAAGTGGACGGTCCGGTACCGGGCGCACAACGGCGCGCCCCGGCCTGCGATCGTGCTCGTCCCGGGCGAGTTCGGGCCGGGCAAGCCTTCGCCGCCGCTTCCGCTCGTCATCTCACCGCACGGGCGGGGTGTTGCGGCCGCCCCGAACGCGCGGCTCTGGGGCGAGCTGCCGGAGCGAGGCGGCTTCGCAGTGATCTGCCCCGGAGGGATGGGACGTCGGCTCCCGCTCCACTCGTGGGGCTACCGCGGCCAGATCACCGACCTCTCGAAGATGGCGGAGATCGCGCATCGGACGCTGCCCTGGCTGCGGATCGACCGCCGCCGGATCTACGCGCTCGGCGGAAGCATGGGCGGACAGGAGACGCTGCTCCTGCTCGGACAGCACCCGCAGCTGCTCGCAGGTGCCGTTGCCTTCGACTCGGTGACCAACTTCTACCGCCGGTACGGCGACTTCGCCGTCACGCCGGGCCGCCGTGGGCTTCAGATGCTCGCGCGGTTCGAGGTCGGCGGCACCCCGCGGACCAACCCGACCGGGTACGTGCTTCGGAGCCCCACGCACTGGATCCACGAGATCGCCCGGTCCGGCGTCCCGCTGCAGATCTGGTGGAGCCTCACCGACCAGATCGTCGTCGACCAGACGCATCAGTCCGCCCACTTCTACAGCGAGCTGCGGAAGCTCCGCCCGCGCGCCAAGGTCGAGGCCGTCACGGGTGCCTGGCGCCACTCCGCCGAGATGCGCCACGACACCCAGCTGCCGGACGCTGTCCGCTGGCTCGGGCTGCTGCCCGCCGTGTAGTCGGCCTAGCCGCTCGAGGAAACAGCCGCCGTCGCGCCGGCTCCCGCGGCGGTGTCGGCGTCCTCGGCCAGGCTCCGGACGACGAAGGCGGCGAACAGGAGCAGCCCGGGCTCGAGCGCGCTCGGCTCGTCGACGGTGATCTTGACCGGCCGGTTGCCCCAGCTCTTGCCGTCGAGCAGGGCCAGCTCGAGCTCGCCGTCGGCGAGCGCGTAGCGCTCGCGCCAGGAACTCGCCGGGCGGAGCGTCAGCTCGCGGTCATCAAAGCGCAAGCGGCCGCCGCGGCGCAGGCTGTTCGGCTCGAACTCGCCGACGACCGCACCAGTCGCATCGCGCGCCTCGATGGCCCGCTGCCAGAACCCGCGACGTCGGAACTGCCGCGTCTCGCCGTCCGCTTCCGCGGTCGCTGAGCGCGAGAACACCCCATGCAATCGCAACGTCCCGACGCCGTTCAGGACGTAGAGGCGGCGATCGTCGGGGCTCCGGGTGAGCTCGAGGTCGGCCATCGGGACCAGCGTGCCAGATCCTCCGTCGCAGGCGAATGGACTCTTCATCGCCGCTCGAGACTGGAGCGCCGGTCTGGCTCTTGTGCTCAACACCGTCGCGTTCGCGACCGGCGGCGATCCCGTCTGGGCGCCGCTCGCGATGGCGGCGGTCGCAGTCCCGACCTCGCTCGCGCGTCGAGAGTCGAGGCTCCCCACATCCGGATCCGGCGCGGGGTCTGACGCTGGTTCACGAACGCGGGGAGACCCCGAAGCTCGAGGGTACGCCGACCGCGTTCCGAATCACACCGCCGAGATGTCGAGGTTCCTCGCGCACCTCTGGACGCACAGGCCTCGATCGTCCCTCGAACGGGGGATCCCCTCTCAAGCGCCCCGAGCTCGTTGCCGATCGTCAAGGTGAGCCGGGAGGGAGCGCCGCAGTTCCTCTACCGGCTCATTCGCCAGGTGATGAAGGGCCGCTTTCGAGCGGCCCTTCCGCTTTTCGCGCGTACAGACGCCGAAAAAACTGACACGAGTGCGTCAGTTGACGACCAGGAGTTGTGTCGACACTGTTCTCGATGGCCGAGAAGCATCTCGAATCCGAAGACACCGACCTCGAGGGCGAGGCCGAGGTTGACCTGAGGGCGTCCCTGGGCGACCTCACCGACTCCTTGCAGCTCTTCATGAACGAGCTCGGCCGCTACCCGCTGCTGACCGCGGCGGAAGAGGTCGAGCTGTCGAAGCGCGTCGAGCGCGGCGACGTGCATGCGAAAGAGCGGATGGTGAGCTCGAACCTCCGTCTGGTCGTCGCGATCGCCAAGCGCTATCAGGGGCACGGGCTTCCGCTGCTCGACCTCATCCAGGAAGGCGTGATCGGCCTGAACCGCGCGGTCGAGAAGTTCGACTGGCGCCAGGGCTTCAAGTTCTCGACGTACGCGACCTGGTGGATCCGTCAGGCCTGCCAGCGCGCTGTGGCGTACCAGTCGGAGACGATTCGAATTCCGGTGCACGTGCAGGAGCGCCGGCACACGCTGCGGCGCGCCCGCCAACGATTCGAGACCGCGCACGGCCGAACGCCGACGCTCGAGGAGCTCGCCGCCGCCACCGAGCTGGACCCCCGCGCTGTCACGAAGGCACTCGAGACGGTGGAGGCCAGCGTGTCGCTGAACCAGGCGATCCACGACGGTGACGGGGAGTTCGGCGACCTGTTCGCCGACCGCGTCTCCGACGACCCAGTCGAGTCGGCCATGGAGTCGACCGAACGGGAGCTCGTGCGGGACGCCCTCGCGTCGCTGCCCGAGCGCGAGCGGCTCCTGCTCGAGCTTCGGTTCGGCTTCTCGGAGGGGTCGGACGAGCTGACGCTCGACGGGGTCGGGGAGAAGCTCGGGATCACGCGCGAGCGCGTGCGACAGCTCGAGAAACGAGCGATCGGACGTCTCAAGCACCTGTTGCGAGACGCGGGGGACCCGCCGGCAAGAGCCGCGTAGCCGTATCCGCTTCGGCCTGCCGGGAGTTGCACCCACGGAAGGCGTGTTTTCTGCGGAAGGGGTGCGGCTCATGAAGTTCGTCCATGGCCGGCGTTGGCTGTCGGCTCTCGCATTCAGCGTCGTGCTCGGGTGCGGCGGATTCGTGTTGGCGCTTGCGTACACCGGCTCGGCAGCTGCACTGGAGGTGCCGACGGTCACGACACCGTCTCTGCCGGTGCCGACACCGACGGTCCCCCTCCCGACGCCGACGGTGCCCGTCCCGACGCCGACGCTGCCGGTCCCGACGCCCACCGTTCCTGCGCCCGTACCGACGGTTCCCGTTCCGACGCCGACGGTCCCGGTTCCGGCCCCCGCACTCCCTGTGCCGACCCCGACGGTTCCCGCTCCGGCTCCTTCCCCGGGCACGTCCGTTCCCGCTCGTGCCGTCCGCGCCGCTCCCGGTGTCTCCGTTGCCGGGCGGGACGTCAGGGGCAACCCCGGCGGGCAGCGTCGCGGTGCTCGGTTCGAGCGGGCCTTCGGCGACGTCGCAGACCGGAGCCGCCTCGACCGCGGCCGCGCCGATCGAGCGCTCGAGCGCGACGACGACCGGAGTCCGCGTCGCGAACGCGCGCGGGCGAAAGGGCGCCGTGAAGATCACGTTCGTCGTGCCCCGACGGAGTCGCGTCGTCGTGACGCTGCGCGGTCCGCTCCCGTACTGCGCCCGCGTCGCTCGATTCCTGATCCAGGCGCGCCGTGGTCAGAACACGTTCCGCTTCGACGGTCGCGCAGGCGGCCGCCGGCTCGCGGACGGTGCCTATCTGCTCGGCCTGCGACCGGTCCCGAGCACGCGCACCCGGTGGGGGGCGCTGCAGGTCGGGTCGTCAGGCGTCCGCGCGCTCCCGCGCGCCGCTGCCGACTCAGCGCTCGATCAGTGTTCGACGGCCACCGCCGCAACAGCCGCGGGTCCGTTCGCGATCGGCTTCCTGCCCGAGGACGGCTCCGGTGCGCTCTTGGCAGCAGGCGAGACCGCCGACCAGGAAGGCGACCGCACCGCAACGGCCAAGCCCGTCGAACGGCCCCCGCGCGCGGGCGTTCTCGGCGCCGAGCGGATCAGCGATGCGGCCGACATGTTGCTCAACCCGGTGTTCGGGATCGTGATCCTCGCGGTGATGATCGGCTCGCTGCTCGCGATCGCCTACCTCGTCGTCAGCTACGTCCGCGGCGAGGGAATCGGCCGGCCGCGCATCTAGCCCGCGTCGGCCAGCACCGCGTCGAGCCAGCCTGCGCCCTCGCCTGTCCTCGTGCCGCCGCGGCAGTCGGACAGCCTTGTCGTCCCCGACTCGGTCAAGGATTAGCCGGCCCGCACGGTCACCCAGACCCCGTCGGCGTTCGCCGCGACACCCGTCGGCGAGTGCGCCATGGTGATGCGCGTCACGTCGTTCGTCTCGGGGTCGATTCGCCACAGCGCGCCGTCCCGCGGCGTTGTGGCCCACACAGCACCTGCACCCGCCGCGATGTACCAGACACCTTTGAAGTTGCTCGCCGACAGAGCGACCGTATGCGCCGCGCTCGAACGGACCGCATCGATGCGCGCTACGTGCTCGGTGCTCCAGTCCGCGACCCACACGGTGTCGCCGTCGACCGCAATCACGGCGGGGTTGTTGGCCACCCCGTCAACCGTCCGCACGACTCGCGTTGCTGCGTGCAGTCGCGAGACCGATCCGAAGTCGAAGTTGCTCATCCAGAGGTCCCCGTACCCGTCGGACCAGGCAAGCCACGCCACTCGAGCGCCGACTCGGATCGACCGCTGCACACCCGTCTGGGGATCCACCTCCGTCAGCGTGTGGCGGCTCGGAAGGTTGTCTCCGCCCGAGACCTCTGAGACCCAAAGCGACCCGCCGCCGTAAGCGAGTCCTCGGTAGAAGCCGTCGCCGGCCGGGACGGGCCACGTCGCCTCGAAGTCGAGCGTCGACGCGTCGACTCGTACGACGTTGCCGCTTGGACCCGAGGCCGCCTCGAAGCAGTTCGCCACCCACACATCGCCCGACGGATCGGCTGTCAGCCCGCACGGTGCGAGCCCGCCGCCGACGACCTTCACCTCGCCCGTCGACGGGTCGACGCGCGTGAGCGTCCGATCACCGGCGTTGCGGAGGTCGCCGGAGTCGGTATCCCGGAGAACGTAGTGGGTGACCCAGAGGAAGCCGCCGGCAGCGACCACAACGTCCGGCTCGTCGCCGATGGGAACGACGTCCGTCGGCTTCAGGGTGTCCGGGTCGATCCTGACGAGGCTGTTCGGCAGCACCACCGGGGGCGCCGCATCCCGGTTGAACAAGACGAGCGCGAGCGCGGCGGCTCCCACGACGAGCAGCGCCGCCGCGCCTAGACCCACACGCTTGCGACGGCTCGGCTTGGGCGGCTCGCCGACCGCGAGCGGCGGGAACGACGTACGCAGGCCGTCGATGTCGAGCTGGTACAGCCGAACCGGACGCGGGATGTCCTTCAGCCGGTGTCCACCGAGGTCTCTGAGCGCGATGCCGGGGAGATCCTCGTCGTCCTCGAGGAGCCCGGCGGTCGTCTGCGAGACGAGCGCCTGGCCACCGTGCCCGACCGCGCAGATCCTCGCCGCGCGATGGACCGACAGACCGACGTAGCGATCGACCGTGAGCTCGGCCTCTCCCGTGTGGATTCCCATCCGCACGAGAAGCGACGCGCCGCCGGGCCACGAGTGCGCCGCGAGTGCGCGCTGGCCGTCCGCCGCCGCGAGAACGGCACCCTTGGCACGCGTGAAGGCGACGAAGAACGCGTCGCCCTGGTTGTCGACCTCCGTGCCGCCGTGCGCTGCGAACGCGCTCCTCAGCAGCCTGTGGTGGTCGGCGAGGATGTCGGCGTACTCGCCGCGGTGCGACTTGAGTAGCTCCGTCGAGCCCTCGATGTCCGTGAACAGGAATGTCGCCGTGGCTTGCGTGGCATCGCCCACCGCAGCCATCATCCCCCACGGTCCGACGTGCTCCAAGTCGCCGGGCTGACGGAAGCGTCTAGCGGTCGATGCGCGATCGAGCCGCTGCGGCGTACGAGTCCGCGCCCGACGTCGGCGCCCGCGGAACCCCCGCGGCCGCGTACGCGTCTTCCTCGTCGAGCGTCTCGTGCTCGAGCAGCGCGTTCGCGAGGGAGTCGAGCTTGCTGCGATGCTCCGTCAGCAGCGAGACGACTTCTCGATGCGATTCGTCGACGATGCGGCGCACCTCGTCGTCGATGAGCTCCTGCGTGTGCGGCGAGACCTCGGCGACGCCCGGCAGGAGCGGGCCTGCGCCGTCGCGCGGTAGCACCGCGATCGGGCCGATCGCCGAGCTCATGCCCCAGCGGCCGACCATCTGGCGGGCGATCTGCGTGAGCTGCTGGATGTCCGACTCCGCGCCCGTGCTCGTGTCGCTGTACACGACCTCCTCCGCGGCGCGCCCTCCGAGCGCGACCTTGATCTTCGCCACCACCTCGGGCGCGCGGTAGTTGAACCGGTCGCTCTCGGGCGCCGCGAAGGTGACGCCGAGCGCGAGCCCGCGGGGGATGATCGAGACCTTGCGCACGGGATCGGCGCCGGGCGTGAGCATGCCGACGATCGCGTGACCGCCCTCGTGGTACGCGGTGCGGCGCCGGTCCTCCTCGGTCATCATCACCCGACGCTCCGCACCGAGCACGATCCGCTCGAGCGCGTCCGTGAAGTCCGATTCGGCGACGGCCTGGTGGTTTCGCCGGGCGGCCAGCAGCGCGGCCTCGTTGACGAGGTTCGCGAGATCCGCTCCGACCATTCCCGGGGTCGTTGCCGCGATCCGGCCGAGGTCGACCTCCGGCGCGAGCGGCACCGAACGCGCGTGCACCTCGAGGATCGCCTCGCGCCCGGCGCGGTCGGGAGGCTGAACCGCCACCCGCCGGTCGAACCGGCCGGGGCGGAGCAGTGCGGAGTCGAGGACGTCCGGCCGGTTGGTCGCGCCGATCACGATCACGTTCGTCGACGAGCCGAAGCCGTCCATCTCGGTCAAGATCTGATTCAACGTCTGCTCGCGCTCGTCGTTGCCGCCGCTGAACCCCGCGACGCCGGACGTCCGCGACCGGCCGATCGCGTCGAGCTCGTCGATGAAGATGATCGACGGCGCGGCTGCCTTCGCCTGCTCGAAGAGATCGCGGACGCGCGACGCGCCCACCCCGACGATCGCCTCGACGAACTCGGACGCCGACAACGAGAAGAACGGGACGTCCGCCTCCCCTGCGACTGCGCGCGCGAGCAGCGTCTTGCCCGTGCCCGGTGGGCCGGAGAGCAGCACGCCGCGCGGGATGCGGGCGCCCAGCCGTCGGTACTTGTCGGGCATGCGCAGGAAGTCGACGACCTCGCTCAGCTCCGCCTTGGCCTCGTCGATCCCCGCGACGTCTGCGAACGTGACCTTGTCGCCGGTCGGCTGGTAGCGGCGCGCGCGCGAGCGCCCGAACGAGCCGAGCAGGCCCTGCACGTTGCCGGCGCGCCGCATCAGCCAGACGAGCAGGAGGAGAAAGAGGAGCGTGGGGCCGAAGCCGAGCAGCAGGCTCTGCCACCACGGTGGCCCCGTGTCGAGCGGTTCCGCGTTCACGATCACGCCCTTCGACTGCAGGAGCTGCGAGAGGGCGTCGTTGTCCGCGAACGCCGGGATCTCCGTCCGGAAGTTCGTCGTCGGCTTCTCTCCGTCGTAGGTCACGTTCTGGGTGAACGTGCCCTGGACCGCCGTGCCCTTCGACGTGATCTCCTTCACGTGGCCGTCTCTCACCTGCTGCAGGAAGAACGGGCTGTAGGGGACGGAGACCCGGGACGTCGGCTGCATCGCCCGCGAGGCGAGAAAGAAGTTGAAGATCAGGAGCGCGGCGGCAAAGACGATCCACCGGGTGCTGAAGCGAAACCGCGGGGCCTGCGGCGGCGTCGGGCTCTTGCGCTGATCCTCCGGCGAGCTCACGGCAGTCGACTCACAGTGCCATCTTGCTCCCCCCGGCAGGCCTCCGCAAACGGGTTCAGGACGAGGACGCCGGAAGCCGCAACGCGCGCGCCTGCGCGCGAGCCTCGCGCCACCAGATGATCTCGTACGCGTGGAGCGCGACCCAGACGGCGGCCACGAGCGCGAGCGCGAGGAGCGCCGGCACGGCGAGCGCCACGGGGATCAGCAGTGCGCAGGCGATCGCGGCGAGCAGGCGACCGCGGCCGAACGTGCGCGACACGCGGAAGCGCAGGGCCACATATGCGAGCAGGTAGACCGCCGGGCCGCCGCAGAGCGCGATCGCCGGGATCGTGTCGAGCTCGTCCCCGACGTGCGCGAGCGTGACCTTCATCGCGAACGCGAACAGGATGATGCCGGCGATCATCGGCAGATGCAGGTAGGTGTAGACGTCGCGCGCGAGCGCGGTGCGCTCCGTTCCGGTTCGGTCGGCGAGCATCTGGCGCCCGCGGAACGGGAAGAAGTCGAAGTACGCCAACCAGAACGAGGTCGCGACGAGGAAGCCGAGGACCGCCGCGACGATCACGCTCGCTCCGAGTCGGGTCTCCCTCGCGCCGAGCCCGATTGCGACCAGCGACTCGCCGATCGCGATGATCACGATCAGCCCGTGACGCTCGACGAAGTGCGCCGGCTCGACGCGCCAGCCGCTCACCCGTCCGATCAGCGGCGCGAAGAAGCCGACCGCGAGCGCGGCCAGCCACAGGATCGGCCGGAGCCCGCCGTGGACGAACCCCGCCGCGAGGATCAGCACGCTGCCGGCGAGCGCACTCGGAGCGACTCTGAGAATCGCCGCGAACAGGTCGGGGTCGCCGCGTGCGGCGAGCGCATAGAGCGTCAGGTGCATGACGTTCACGATCAGGAAAGCGACGCCGAACACGACGCCGTGAGCGCCGAACGCGTCGGGCACGGCGAGCGCCGCGACGAACATCGCCGCCATCGCGAGGAGCAAGGCCCCCCAGGCCGCGCCCTCCTCGGGATCGAAGGTGTTCGTGAGCCAGGCGTAGGCGGCCCAGGGCCACCAGAGCGCGGTGAGGATGAGGAGCGCGTGCCCGAGCCCGCTCCACGTCGGGTTGTCGGCCAGCACCGTCGTGACCTGCGTGAACGCGAAGACGAAGACCAGGTCGAAGAAGAGCTCGAGCGGCGAAACGGGGTGCTCGCGCTCGGCGTTCCCGTCGATCACAGCCGGACGCTAGCGGCGCGCACCGCGTTCGGGGGCGATGAATCTCGGAGGCTCGGGCAGTCTCCTCTGGAGACACGCTTCGAGAGAAAGAGGTGACGTTCGATGACCAAGGTTCTCGCAGGGATCACGACGTCCGTCGACGGGTACGTCGCCGGGCCCGACGACGGGCCGGGCAAGGGGCTCGGAGACGGCGGGGAGCGACTGCACTACTGGGTGTTCGGCGGGCCGTGGACGTACGACGCCGAGCCCACCGGTGAGGCGACCGGCGAGGACGCCGCCTGGCTGAAGGACGCGATGTCCGGGCTCGGCGCGGTCGTCGCCGGACGCTGGACGTACGAGGCCGCCGGCCACTGGGGCGACGAGAACCCGTGGGGCTTCCCGGTCTTCATCGTCACGCACCGCCCTGAGGAGGAGCCGGAGGGCGGTGCGTTCACGTTCGTGTCCGGGGTGGAGGAGGCCGTCGCGAAGGCGGTCGAAGCAGCCGGTGACAAGCACGTGCACGTCATGGGCGGCGCAGACGTCATCCGCCAGGCGCTCGAGGCGGGGCTCGTCGACGAGCTGACGATCATCGTCGCGCCGGTCGTCCTGGGCGGCGGCAAGCGGCTGTTCGAGGACTTCTCGACGCCGCTCGAGCTGGAGCACCTCGGCGTGCGGCAGTCGCAGTACGCGACGTTCGTCGACTACCGGGTCAAGCGGTAGGCGGCCGCTGACCCGTCTCCCGTAGCAGCTACCAGGACGAGAGCCGCGGCGAGAGCCGCGGCATCAGCGCGAGCTGCATGCCGTCGCGGGCGAGCTCCGGCGGACGCCCCTCGTCGCCCCAGAGCTCGCGTGCGCGCGCCTGCACGAGCTCGAGATCGGCGTCGGTGTGCATCGGGTCGTGATGGAACAGCACGAGCCGGTCGGCTGAGGCGGCCTGGGCGAACGCGACCGCGTGCGCGACGCTCGAGTGGCCGAACCCGCGGCGGTCGTGGTACTCGTCCTCGAAGTACTGCGCGTCGTGCACGAGCGTCTCGACGCCCTCCGCGAGGCTGAAGCCGGAGAGCCAGTCCGGGTCGACCTCGCCGGGCTCGACCCCGAGGAACGGCTCGTGGTCCGGGATGTAGGCGAGCGAACGGCCGTCGTCGGAGAAGCGGAAGCCGACGGTCGGCCCGCGATGCTGGACCGGGTGCGCGAGCACGTCGGCCGGGCCGAGGCGGAACTCTTCCTCCGGCAGGTCGTGGAACACGAGCGTCGCGGGGACGTCGGAGAGCTGGATCGGGAACAGCGGAGGGGAGAAGTACCGGGCGATCCGCTCCGAGAGGCCGGCGATCGGCGAGGGCGGTCCCCAGAAGTGCACCTCCTGTCCCGGCATCCACATGGGCGCGAAGAAGCCGAGACCCTCGATGTGGTCGAGGTGGAGGTGGGTGAGGAAGATGTGGATCGGGCGCGGGAACCGCTCGGCGAGCGACGGCCCGAGCCGAAGGATGCCCGTGCCTGCATCGAGGATCACGGGCGTCTCGTCGGACAGCTCGAGCGCGATGCAGGACGTGTTCCCGCCGTACACGACGGTCTCTGGTCCCGGCGAAGCGATCGAGCCCCGGCAGCCCCAGACGGTCGCCTTCATCGCTCAGGTCTCCCAGAAGACCAGGAAGACACCCGCGAGGTCGTCCGCGTGCGCGAGCAGCGGTACCGCGACCACGACGAGCGTCATGCGGTGCCCGTCGCGCCTCGTGTAGACGAGCGTGTCGAGCACCGGGCGACACTCCCGGCGCGCGACCGACGACGGCGTCTCCTCGCTCGGGACCGGCGTCCCGTCGAGCCGCTCGACGCTGAGGAGCGCTCGCCACTCCTCCTCGGAGAGCTCGCCGAGCTCGGCGGGGCTCGAGCCGATGATCTGCTCCGCGCGGTCGTTGAAGAAGATCAGCGTCCCGTCGCGGTCCAGCACGAGGAAAGCTGTCGCGACGTTCGACGCGAGCTCGCGCGCGAGGATCAACGGCAACGGCCGGTTCTGCGTCCGACCCATGCGAACAGCCTAGACCCGGCACGTCAGGCGCGCGACCCGTTGGTGTACGGCGTGACTCCGGCCGAGCTCGAGGTCGTCAGCGCCGGAAGAGACGGCGGCGCCTTGGAGGAGCTTCCGCTGGGATCGTCTCCTCGAGCGGCGGGCAGCCGCACGACGGGAACGCTTCGCGACGGCGGCGGTGGAGGAGCAGGAAGACGTCGGCGCCCGGAGCGTCGCGGATGTCTGCAGCGCCTTGCTTGGCAGCTGCGTCGACGACCGGCTCGTAGATCTGGTCGTACCAGTCGCCTGCGATCTCGGCGTTCCCGAGCACCCGGTCCCGCTCGCGCATCAGGTGGTAGCCGTGCACCTGGAGGTTCTCGAGCAGCTCGAGGTAGAGCGACGGCTTGCTCGCGCCGACGCGCACCCCGGGGCGAGCCTCGGCGAGGCCGCTCTGCTCGATGAACACCCGCTCGAGCTCGCGGAGGACGACTTCGACCATGTCCGCGCCCGGCGGGAGCGGCACGCGCGCGACGAACTCGGTCACGTCCGCGTCGATCATCGCGCCGCCGTTCCGCCGCGTGAGCGCGACGCGGTGGTGGCCGTCGATCACGAAGTAGGTCTCGCCGAGCTTCACGGCGACGATCGGCGGAAAGCTGCCATCGGGGAACGCGCCGGCGAGCGAGCGAAGGCGGTCGCGGCTGAACGAGTGCCGCGGCTCGAAGTCGCGCGTGAAGGCCGCCGCTCGTCCCTCGGTCCCCACGATGTGGTCGATCGGAACGGAGCGGAGGCCAAGGTAGTGGCGCGAGAACGGCCGCAGCCGCCGCTCGACGTCGTCGAGCTCGAGCAGATCGGTGCTCTTGCGAGATCTGAGCGCTCTCATGGCCTGCGCGGAAATCGTACGCACTCATCCTTGGAGACGTCCGGCGACGTGCAGCAGGTACTCCTCGCGGTTCAGCGGGTTGTGGTCCGAACGTGGTCGCGTCGGGGCGGTCCCGCTCACCGGCTCGTAGCGGCTGAAGATGGACTCGAGCACGCCTTCGCCGTGCGTGAGGGCCGGGAGGCGCTGTCGCAGCTCCTGCACGCGCGCCGCCGGGATGTCGCCCTCGACCGTGCATGACGAGCCGTGCACGACCGGCGGTTCCGGAAGCGCGTGCAGCCGCGCGAGCGCCGGCAGCGTCGGGCCGAGCGCGTCGTCCGGGAGCTCGAGGTGGAAGCGGTGGATCGGCTCGCAGACGACGGTGCCCGCGTCCTGCAGCGCGCTCATCAGCACGAGCGGCGTCAGGAGGCGGAAGTCCTTTGCCGTCGTGTCCGGCGACGCGTAGTCCGAGTGCGTCATCACGACCGCGCAGTCCTCGACCTCCCAGCCGAAGAGGCCCTGCCGCAGCGTCTCCCGCACGGTGGCCTCCACCGCCCGGCGGAACTCCTCGGTGTCCTTGTAGACGTAGAGCGGGATCGACTCGACCTTCAGCTCCAGTCGGAGCTCCACGCCTCCGCCGACCGCAGCCGGCTCGACACGCAGCCCGACGCCCGCGAGGAACGGATTGGCGCCCTTGCCGAGGAGGTCGACCGCCGTGCCCACTCCGACGGGCCGCTCGATGCAGATCGTCGTCGTCTCGCGGAACCCGACGTCGAGGTCGAAGTCGTTCGCGAGCGTCGCCTGGATGACCTCCTTCTGCACCTCGCCGTAGAGCGAGACCGACAGCTCGTGCCGGCTCTCGTCCTGCCGCACGTTGATCAGCGGGTCCTGCTCGGCGAGCTGCGTCAGCGCGACGTGCAGCGCGCCTCTGTCGTCGGGCCGGCGCGGAACGACGACCGTCTCGAACGTCGGCGGCGCGAAGTGGTGGTCGTTCGACGTAGTCGCCGACGTTCCGATCGCGTCGCCGATCTTGATGTCGCCGAGGCCCCAGAGCTTCCCGATCTCGCCGGCGGCGACCGCCGGTCGACGCACCGCCGAGCCGCGGTCGAAGACGTCGATCGCCGTCACCTTGCGCTCGCTCCCGTTGCCGACCTCCAGCCGGTCCCGCGTTCGCAGCGTTCCGGAGAACATGCGGACGTAGGCGATCTTCTCGCCGGCCGAGCCGCGGTCGACCTTGAACACGGTGCCCGAGATTGGGCCATCCCCGTCGCCTGCGGCGGCGGGCAGCAGCTCCGCGATGCCGGCGCTGATCGCATCCACGCCGACTCCGGTCTTGGCCGAGCCGAAGAACACCGGGTGCACGAGCGCACGCCCGGTCTGGGCGGCGAGCTCCCGGCGGAGGCGGGCGTAGGAGACGCTCGTCTCGTCGTCGACGTACGCGGCGAGGATCGCGTCGTCGTGCTCTGCGACGGCGTCGGCCAACGCCGAGACGAAGCCGGGGTCGTTCGCGCCGTACGGCGTGAAGCCGGCGGTGTCCGTCCCGAGGTCCTGCGCGACCCCCATCGGCACGATCGCAGGCGTCAGCTTCTCGGCGATCGCCCGCAGCACGCCGTCGTACCTCGCGCCGCGGCGGTCGATCTTGTTCACGAACACGAGCGTCGGCACGCGCAGTCGATGCAGCGCGCGCATCAGGATGCGCGTCTGCGACTGCACGCCTTCGACCGCCGAGATCACGAGCACGGCGCCGTCGAGGACGCCCAGGACGCGCTCCACCTCGGCGATGAAGTCCGGGTGCCCGGGCGTGTCGATCAGGTTGACGGTGACGTCGTCGATCGCGAACGACACGACCGCCGACTTGATCGTGATCCCGCGCTGGCGTTCGAGCGCGAGCGTGTCCGTCTGCGTGCTGCCGTCGTCGACGCTGCCGAGCTGGTCGATCACACCGGCCGCATAGAGCAGCCGCTCGGTGAGCGTCGTCTTACCGGCGTCTACATGCGCCAGGATCCCCAAGTTCAACGTTCGGTGCTGCAAGCGTCATACCCTCCGAGGTCGTGAAGCCCTTCTGGATGGACATGAACGCTGCGCGCACTTCTGCTCCTTGGTCGATCGGCGCTGTCATCGGGAGCATAGCGCCGTGGTGACCGCCGACGACGTCCGCGCACTGGCGAGACGGCTGCCGCGAAGCACGGAGGCGTTCGTTCGCGGACGCGTGAAGTTCCGCGTCGGCCGGATCGTCTACCTCACGTTCTCGAAAGACGAGGCGCTGATGGGCCTCGCCTTCCCGAAGGACGAGCGGGAGGCCGCGCTCGAGACCTACCCGGAGAAGTTCGTCCGTCCCCGGCCGTCGGACATGCGCTACAGCTGGATCGTCGTCCGCCTCGACGCGCTCGACGAGGACGAGATGCGCGAGCTCGTGCTGGACGCCTGGCGCATGGTCGTGCCGAAGAAGCTCGCCGCCGCTTCCGACGACGAGCTCGTGTCGTCGTAGTACGATCGCCGCTCGTCCAGAAGGGAGGTCTTTCATGCGATTCAGGGTGTTCCTGATCGGTCTGGGCGCGGGGGCAGTGCTGGCGCTCTTCGCCGATCCGGCGAGCGGGAAGCGGCGCCGGGCGATGGCCCGCGACAAGGCGGGCTCGTACCGCCGCCGTGGCACGAGACAGCTCGCGGCGACCGGTCGCGCGGCGCATTCGGGGATCCAGGCCCGCAAGGCGCGGCTCGCGCACCGCCGGCCCGTCGAGCGCGACTACGACGACGCCACGCTCGTCGACCACGTCCGGTCCGAGCTCGGGCGGGACCCGCTGGCGCACGAGGGGATCCTCGTGAGCGCGGCGAGGGGAATCGTTCAGCTCCGCGGCGAGATCGAGAACGAGCAGGACATCGAGGAGCTCGTCAAGCGGACGGAGGAGATCAACGGCGTCCGCGCGGTCGAGAACCTGCTCCATGTGCCCGGCGCTCCGGCACCGATGCACCACTAGGCCCTCGTGCGCTGACCCGCCCGGGACGACGCGAGCTCACGGCGGTCGCGCTGCTCTTCGCGGCGGTCCTCGTCGCGACCTTCGTCACCTACGCGCGCGTTCCGCCCGCAGACCTCTACCACGTCACCGGGGAGGGCCTCCGCGGCGGCCTCAGCCGGGCGCTCGTCGAGCTGAACTTCCCGGACGCGATCATCGCGATCCCACTCGCGTTGCTCGCGCTGGACGTGCTGGGGCCGAGGAGGTCCGTCGTCGCGCTGACCGCCGCGGCGATCGCCGCGTGCCTCGTCACGGCGCTCCCCGGCGTCGTCGATCGCGACGATCTCGACGCGAAGGCAGTGAATGCGATCCCCGCGGTCGGGGTCGCAATCACGATCGGGCTGCTCGTCTGGGCCTGGCCGCGGCTCGGGTGGACGAGAGTGCGGCTGCCCGGCGACCCTCTCCGCATCGTCCTCGCCCTCGTGGTCGCCGTCGCCGCGATCCCGTACGACTTCGCGGAACTTGGCTTCTATGCGCCCGACCCGATCCGCTCGGACGAGCCGACGCCGGGCGAGGACATCGCCTCCGTGCACCTCGGGAGCCACGAGGGCATGGACGGCACTCTGCTCGCGCTCGCCGCCCTCCTCCTGACGCGGCTCACGCCCTCGTTCGCGGGTCGGCGGCTCGCCGCGGTGACCTCGACGATCCTCGCGCTCTACCTCGCCTACGGCGTCGCGAACCTCGTCCAGGACGACTGGCTCGAGCAGGTCGTCAAGCGGGGGTGGACCGACCACCGCATCTCGAGCTTCGTCGCGCCGCAGCTGTCGATCCGGTGGGGAATCGTGATCGTGGTGGGGGTCGCGCTCGAACTGCTCTGGTTCAGGCGCGAGCGCCGCCGGGCAGGAGCCTGACCCCCGACCGAGTACCTGTTGACCGTGGAGGCAGCACAGGCTTCCGGTTCGCCTGCGCCCGCAGGGCGGGCGCTCAGCGTCTCGATCACGTTTCGCACGCTGCTCCTCACGGCGGCGATCGTCTTCGTCGGCTGGACGTTCGTCGCCGTTCGGACCGCGATCCTCACGCTCTTCTTCGCGCTCTTCGTGGCGCTCGTGCTGGAGCCCGTCGTCGCCCTCGTCCAGCGGAAGGCGAAGATCGGCCGCGGTCTCTCCGCGACGATCGTCGTGCTCGGGCTCCTCGTCCTCGCGGTCGTCTTCGCGCTCATCCTGATTGCCCCGTTCGTCGACCAGGTGAGCGACTTCGTCGACGCGCTGCCGACGATCACGCAGGACATCAACAACTCCTCGATCGGCTCGTGGATCGACCAGCACAGCCAGGGGTCCGAGCAGTTGCAGGAGAACGCGAAGCAGGTCGCACAGGCGATCGGTCGCGCCATCGGCGGCGTGGTCGGCGTCAGCCTGTCCGCGTTCAGCCTGGTGCTGAGCCTCGTCTCGGCGATCTTCCTGACGCTGTTCCTGCTCATCGACATGCCGCGGCTCGTCGGCGCGGTCGACAGCCTGCTCGATCCGTCCGGCGCGCGCCGCCTGCAGCGGATCTGGCCGGCGATCGTCACTGCCGTGTCACGGACGATGCTCGGCAACATCGCGATCTCGATCATCTGCGGGACGATCTACGGCATCACGGCCTGGGCCCTCGGCATGCCGTATCCGCTCGCCCTCGCGTTCATCGCGGGGTTCCTGGACCTGATCCCAATGGTGGGCGCGACGATCGCCGGCGCGATCCTCGTGCTCGTCGCGCTGACCGTGAGCGTGACGGCGGCGGTGATCATGCTCGCCGTCGTCCTGATCTACCAGCAGCTCGAGAACTACCTCCTGCAGCCGACGATCCTCGGCCGGGCGGCCGACGTGTCGGGCTTCTTCGTCATGGCGAGCGTGATCGTGTTCGGCGCGCTGCTCGGCGCGGTCGGTGCGATCATCGCCGTCCCGATCGTCGCGTCGATCCAGATCGTCGTCCGCGAGCTGACCGCCGCGCGACGGGAGAAGATGGCGACGCTGCGCGCGGGGACCAGGCGCGCGCGCCTACTACCGTGTAGGGACACATGGGGCGCATAGGGACGTGGCAGGAGTCGCTCCGTGCGCGAGGGGAGCGCCTGGCCGAGCGCGCCAAGACCGAGAGGCAGCTGCACAAGTCGGTCGACGCGACGTTCGAGATGGTCGACCGGGACGTCGAGCTCGGGGGCGGGATCATCGCCGGCGCGCTCGCCTACCGCCTCTTCATCTGGCTCCTCCCGCTCGCCCTCGTGCTGGTCGCAGGCCTCGGCTTCGCCGCCGACGCAGCGGAGGAGACGCCGGAGCAAGCCGCCGAGGACCTCGGGCTCGGCGGGCTCGTCTCGAACTCGATCGCCGGCGCCGCGAGGGGGTCGGGGCGCTGGTACGCGTTGCTGATCGGCATCCCCGTCCTCGTCTATGCGACGAGAGGAGTCCTCCGCGTCCTGATCGGTGCGCATCGCCTGCTGTGGACCGACGTCCGGATACGCGCGCCGAGACCGACGCTGCTCGCAACGATCCGCCTGCTCGTCCTGCTGCTCAGCTTCGAGCTCGCTGCGGTGCTCGCGAGCGCAATCCGCGCGTGGTCGCCTGGGGTCGGCGTGCTCGCGACGCTGCTCGCGATCGTCCCGTTCGCCGGCGTCTGGCTCCTCATCTCGCTCCGACTCCCGCATCGCGACGCACCATGGACGGCGCTCGTTCCTGGAGCCCTCCTCTTCGGCCTCGGCGTCCAGGTGCTCAACATCTTCACTGCGTACGTCCTCACGCCCTGGGCGCTCTCCAAGCAGGGGACCTACGGCGCCCTCGGCCTCGCGGCCGCGCTGCTCCTCAGCCTCTTCCTGATCAGCAGGCTCGTCGTGGCGGCGGCGGTGTTGAACGCGACGCTCTGGGAGCGCCGCGCGGCCTGACGTATCGATTTCCGACGCTCGTCCGTTGTACTGATGCCGGGCAGGGGTCGGGGGACCTCGGCCCGTGCACAAGGCCCGGGGTCTGGGCGAGACAGCCCGGGCCTTCCTAGTGGTCCGGCGCGACGACGAGCCGGGCGTCATGGGTCGGCTCCACCGCCGTCCGGAGCTCGAGCACGCGGAGCGTCTTGCCCGGCCCGAGGAAGATGCGGTCGCCGGGCTCCCAGGTCGGCACCGCCGAGCGCATGGTCGGCGGATCGGCGGGGGTCCCGTCCGGGTTCTCGAGCTTGAAGGTGAATGCCATCGGCCCTCCTCGTCGTCTCAGACTGGGGCCGGACGGCGCTCTGACCCTACATCGAACCGCCGGGACGGTGGGCTAGCGGAGGCGAAGTGGGCTAGCTTAGCGGAGACGAAGCTGGCGGAGCAGCCGCGAGACGGGCCCGCGACGCCGGCGGTCGACCGGGGTCAGGACGTTCCGCATCCTGCGGTGCTCGGCGCGTTCGCGATCGGCGCGGATGGCCGCGCGCATCTCCTCGTACTGGCTCTCTTCCGAGTGCATCCGGGGCCGTTCTCCACGGCCCGGCGATCTCCTCCGAATCGAATGGTTCGCCCGATTCGAGCCGGGGGACCTTCCTGGTATGGGCAGCGCGCTCGCAGCCGCCGTCGCCGCGCTCGTCGTCCCGTTTCTCACCGAGGACTCGACGATCCGCATCTCGGAGATCGCCGCGGCGCCTGCGACACCGCAGGCGGGCGCGCCGCTCGTCGTCTCGGCACGGATCGAGTTCGAGGGGACGCCCGGCGCGATCCACTGCTCGGCTCGGGCCGGAGGCGTGAAGGTGCGAACCGTGAGGCTGACGTGGGAGAGCTCGATCGCCCGCTGCTCGCTCATGGTCCCGCGCCGGGCGGCGGGGAAGAGCCTGACCGTGACGCTCCGCGCGCAGTCCGGGGGGAACCGCGCGCGGCAGACGCTCGGCTTCAGGGTCACGTAGCGTCCTTTTTCAGGTTTTTGCGCGGATCCTGGTCGTGTGTCCGGTGGTCGAGTCCGCGCGTCGCGCTACCTTCGAAGGTGGGTCGGGGGGCCCTGGACGTCTCGGGCCGCAGGGACCGTCCATCCCCCCGGCCTGCTCACCGGAGAAACGGCTAGCAGGCGTCCTTCTGGACGTCGTCGATGAACGGCGCCGCGACGATCCAGGCCCAGCCGGAGCCCTCCTTGAAGGTGTGCTGCGTCCACTTCTCGAGCACCGGCTTCCGGCCGTCCTGCGTCGGGCGCACCGCCTCGACCGTCACCGCCTTGCTCGGGCGGGTGAGCCCCGTGCCGGGGATCCGCCACGGCTCGTCGAACACCTCGACGACGTTCATCCGCACGTTCGGGTCGCCGAGCACGTCGGTCGTGCTCGTCCAGCAGGAGGCGAGCGTCGCGGAGCTGACGATCTTCTTCTGCTCGGGATGCAGGTGCCGCCACGCCAGGTCGAACTTCCCCGTCCGCAGGTAGGTGTTGATGCGGAGCGCGAAGGCGCCGGGCCCCGCGAGGGTCGCAGGCTCGGAGTCGTCTCCGCCGCCGCATCCGGCGAGAGCGAGGACACCGATCGCGAGGAGGAGCGCGAACCGCACGGACAATCAGTTTACGTTCGCGCCCGGCGCGTTCAACCGCGCTCGGCCGCACGGAGCCCGGTCAGCGACCAGAGCGCGAACAGCGCCGCGAGCGGAATCGCGATTCCGAACGCGATCGCGACCTGCTCGGTCGAGCCGGCGAGGAGGCTGCGCGCACCTTCGAGGAACGCCGTGAACGGGTTCACGCTCGCGACCGAGTGGATCCATCCCGTCAGGAGGCCGAGCGGAACGAAGACCGGTGCGAGGAAGATGAGCAGGAAGATCGGGAACTGCATGATCGGCCCGGCCTGCGTCGAGCGGAGCCGCAACGCGACGCCCGCCGCCCAGAGCGTGCCGATCACGTTCACGATCAGGCCGAGAAGGACGAGCGCTGCAAGGTCGACGGGCCCGCCGAGCACCTCCATCCCCAGGAGAAGGCCGAGCGCGAACACGAAGGTGGTGTTCAGGATCCACCGCACCATCGTCGCCAGCGAGTAGCCGAGGAGGATCCCGGAACGGCGCGGCGCGGCGATCAGCAGCCGGCGCGCGAACCCCCGCTCGAAGTCCTGCGCGATCCCGAAGCCGGTGAAGACGCCTGCCATCGCGGCCGACTGGAGGAGCACGAACGCGAACTGGAACGTCTCGTAGCCCGGTGCATAGTCGAAGCCGGGGACCTGGTCGACCCGCGAGAGCGCACCCGCGAAGCCCACGAAGAAGATGAGCGGGAACATGAGCGAGGGGAGGAGGAAGCTCAGGTTCGTGACCGACTTCTTCAGCGTGCGAAACGCCATTGCGAGGGCCACCTGGATCACGTTCGCGTCAACCTCGCCCGGAACGCGCCGGCGGAGGCGAACAGCGCGAGCGTGATGCAGAGCGCCGCGATCCCGAAGCCGATCGCGAGCGCCTCCGGGTCCCAGCCGACGACGACGAGGCTCCGCAGGCCCTCGATCAGGTACGAGACGGGATTGAGCGTCGCGATCCACCGGAACCAGTCGGTCTCGATCAGGTTGCGCGGCATGTTCATCGAGGAGAGGAAGAGCGCGACGAAGAAGAGCGGGAAGATCCCCTGCACGGCCTCCGGCGATCCCGTGCGAAGCGCGACGATCATCCCGGTCGCCCCGATCGCGACGGCGCCCATCGCGGCGAGCGCGAACAGCACCGGGATTCCGAGCACGCCGGCGTGGAAGTCGGCGCCGAGCAGCGTTCCGCCGACGAAGTAGATCAGGAACTGGATCATCACCAGCGCGACGCAGCCGGCGAGGTTGCCGAGCATGATCGCGACACCCCGCGCCGGCGTGAGCGCGAGCCGGTTCAGGAAGCCGGTGTCGATGTCGCGCCCGAGCTCGATCGCCGAGTTGAGCGCGGTGAAGAGCGCTCCCTGCACGAACGGGATCGCGAACATGAAGTCGACGTACGAGTCGGCGGGGAAGCCCGGGAGCGCCGCCGCGCGGTCGAGCCCGCTGGCGAGCACGAAGAAGAAGAAGAGCGGGAACACGAGTGCGAACGCCAGCTGCCCGGGCTGGCGGATCGACCGCATGAACGCACGGCGGCCCAGGACGACGATCTGCTCGAGGGTGGTCACGCGCCGACGCGCTCGGCGGTCTCTTCGGCCTCCTGCTCGGGGTCGTCTGCCTCGCCTTCGAGGCGGTGCCCGGTCTTCGCGAGGAAGACGTCGTCGAGCGACGGCGCGTCGAGCTCGAGGTGGTCGATGGGCACACCGTCGGCGTCGAGCGCGCGCACGACGTCCGCGAGGTCGTAGCCGTGGTCGAGCCGCGCGGCGACGCAGCCCGGCTTGCCTTCGACCGGCACACCGAATCGGTCGAGGGCGTCGAGGATCCGCTGCCGATCCCCCGCCTCGGCGGGGACGATCTGGACGGTCGGCCGGCCGATCTCCGCCTTGAGCGCGCCCGGCGTGCCCTCGGCGACGATCCGCCCGCGGTCGATGATCCCCACCCGGTCGGCGAGGACGTCGGCTTCTTCGAGGTACTGCGTGGTGAGGAAGACCGTGACGCCGTCCTCCTTCGCGAGGCGGGCGACCTCGACCCAGAGCGCGTTGCGGCTCTGCGGGTCGAGCCCGGTCGTCGGCTCGTCGAGGAAGAGGATCGTCGGGCGGTGCAGGAGCGCGAGCGCGAGATCGAGCCGCCGCTTCATCCCGCCCGAGTACGTCCGCACCTTCCGGTCGGCAGCCTGCGTCAGCCCGACTCGCTCGAGCAGCTCGTCGCCTCGCGCCTTCCGCTCGTCCCGCGAGAGCCCGTGGAGCGATGCCTGGAGGCGGACGTGGTCGCGGCCCGAGAGATAGGGGTCGAGCGCGGCCTCCTGGAGCGCCGCGCCGATCGTCTCGCGCACCTTCGGGCCGTCCGTGAGGACGTCGAACCCTCCGACGATCGCGTGGCCCTCCGTCGGCGGGAGCAGCGTCGTCAGCATGTGGACGGTCGTCGACTTCCCCGCGCCGTTCGGACCGAGAAAGCCGTAGATCTCTCCGTCGGCCACCTCGAGGTCGATCCCGTCGACTGCACGCACCGCCTTGAACTGGCGGACGAGCTGGTCGGCGACGATCGCGCTCACGACCAAAACGTAGCCGCGGGCTCCATCCCCCCGATGTGCGATGTTCGGTCGGCGGACTTCTCGGATATACTTGAGGTGTCAACAATGGCGACTGCGGCTTCTGCACCGACTCTGACCGAGCTCGAGCCCTGGGTTCGGTTCCTGCACGCGCACGCGGCGATCGTCGGCGAGCTCTCGTCCGAGCTCGTGGCCGAGCACGGCCTGACGATCAACGACTACGAGGTGCTGCTGCGCCTCTCGCGCGCGGAGGGCAGGCGCATGCGGCGCGTGGACATCGCGCAGGAGGTGCTCCTGTCGCCGTCCGGGATCACGCGGCTCCTCGAAGGGCTCGAGAAGGCCGGCTACGTCGAGCGGCAGACGTGCGAGAGCGACCTCCGGGTCGCGTACGCATGCCTGACCGACGAGGGCATGCGCAAGCTGCGCCAGGCCGGCAAGACGCATCGCGCCGGCATCTCGCGCGTCTTCCTCGATCGGTTCGACGAGGACGAGCGCGCCGTGCTCGCGCAGCTGCTCGGTCGCCTCTCGGCGGGCGACGACGGCCCTTGCACGCCTGAGTAGACTGACCGACATGCTCGAGCTGGGCACGATGCGGGTCAAGACGGGGCTCGCCGAGATGCTGAAGGGCGGCGTGATCATGGACGTCGTCGACGCCGACCAGGCGCGGATCGCCGAGGAGGCGGGCGCGGTCGCGGTGATGGCGCTCGAGCGCGTTCCGGCCGACATCCGCGTGCAGGGCGGAGTGGCGCGCATGAGCGACCCGGACAAGATCCGCGAGATCCAGGAGGCCGTCACGATCCCCGTGATGGCGAAGTGCCGCATCGGCCATTTCGTCGAGGCGCAGATCCTCCAGGCGCTCGAGATCGACTACATCGACGAGTCCGAGGTGCTGACGCCGGCCGACCTCGAGCACCACGTCGACAAGTGGAAGTTCACCGTCCCGTTCGTCTGCGGCTGCACGAACCTCGGCGAGGCGCTCCGGCGGATCGCGGAGGGCGCAGCGATGATCCGGACGAAGGGCGAGGCGGGCACCGGCGACATCGTCAACGCGGTGACGCACATGCGCTCCGTCTTCGGCGGCATCCGGCGGCTCCAGTCGCTCCGCGAGGAGGAGCTGTACTCCGAGGCGAAGGAGCTGCGCGCGCCGTTCGAGCTCGTCAGGTGGGTCGCCGAGAACGGGCGTCTGCCCGTCGTGACGTTCACCGCGGGCGGGATCGCGACGCCGGCCGACGCGGCGCTCTGCATGCAGCTCGGCGCCGACGGCGTCTTCGTCGGGTCGGGGATCTTCAAGTCCGGCGATCCCGACACGCGCGCGAAGGCGATCGTCGAGGCGACGACGCACTTCGAGGATGCCGAAGGTGCTCGCGGACGTCTCCGCCGGCCTCGGCGAGGCGATGGTCGGCATCTCAGCCGCATCGCTCCTCGAGACCGACCGCCTCGAAGTCCGCGGCTGGTAAGGCACGCCGCAGTCACCGGCGCTGCCCGCGGGATCGGGCGCGCCGTCGCTGTCCGGCTCGGTCGGGACGGCTGGACGCTGTCGTTGTTCGATCGCGACGAGGACGGGCTCGTCCGGACGGCCGAGGAGCTCGGCGCGTTCCGCGCGGTGTGCGACATCCGCGACCCCGCCGCAGTCGACGCGGCGTTCGACGCGGCGGCCGAGGCGGGCGGTCCGTTCCATGCGCTTGCAGCGGTCGCCGGCGTCGGCGGGACGAACGAGGCGGGCGCGATCGACCGCTTCGACGAGCTGATCCAGACGAACCTCACCGGCACGTACAACTGCGTGCGCGCGTTCGAGCGCTCGCTCGCGGTCGGGCCGGATCCGCGGCACGTGGTGGTGATCTCCTCGATCCTCGCGCGCATCGGCGTGCCGGGCTACAGCGGCTACAGCGCCTCGAAAGCCGGGCTCCTCGGGCTCGTCCGGTCGTTCGCGGCCGAGTGGGCGCCTCAGGGGGTCTACGTGAACGCGATCTGTCCGGGCTGGGTCGAGACGGACATGGCGTATCAGGGGCTCGACGCGATTCCCGGGACGCGCGAGGAGGCACTCGCCGAGGCGATGCGCGAGGTACCGCTCGGCCGCATGGCGCAGCCCGAGGAGGTCGCGGGAACGGTCGCGTGGCTGCTCTCGGGCGACGCCGGGTCGATCACGGGGCAGGCGATCGACCAGAACGGCGGCGCCTTCATGCTGTAATCGAGGCGCATGACGATCGGCGTTCTGGCAGTGCAGGGCAACTTTCGCGAGCACGCGGCGATGCTGCGCCGGCTCGGCGTGGACGTCGTCGAGGTGCGGAAGCCCGAGCAGCTCGAGGGGCTCGACGGGCTCGTCATTCCGGGCGGCGAGTCGACGACGTTCATGCGGCTGATGCGCCTGTACGGGCTCGACGAGGCCGTCCGCCGGTTCGAGCAGCCGGTGTTCGGCACCTGTGCGGGGATGATCGTCCTCGACCGCGAGCATCTCGGGCTCGTCGACCTCGTCGTCGATCGAAACGCGTACGGGCGCCAGGTCGCGAGCTTCGAGGCCGACCTCGCGCTCGCGGGCGACGAAGAAACGCTGCGGGGCGTGTTCATCCGCGCGCCGCGCGTTCGGGAGGTCGGCGCCGGCGTCGAAGTGCTCGCAGAGCACGAGGGCGAGCCGGTGCTCGTGCGCGACGGGCGCTTCCTCGTCGCGTCGTTCCATCCCGAGCTGACGGACGACACGCGCGTGCACGAGCGGTTCCTGGG
Source organism: uncultured Actinomycetes bacterium (assembly GCA_963737405.1). Lineage (GTDB taxonomy): Bacteria > Actinomycetota > Thermoleophilia > Gaiellales > Gaiellaceae > JACCTU01. The sequence continues at coordinate 38,324 of CAVTSL010000002.1, read as the reverse complement.
TTGGTCAGCGAAGCTCCGAAGTCTCTGCGACGTCCTCGAGTCGAGTGGAGCGGCGCGAGCGGTCGAGCCGCGCGGAGCCGGGCTCCGCCCGGCGGGAGCGCGCGGCAGGGACGTTAGGAGTGAGTGTCCGGGCATAGCAAGTGGTCGTCGATCAAGCACAAGAAGGGCGCGGCCGACGCGAAGCGCGGCAAGCTCTTCTCGAAGCTCTCGCGCGCGATCATCGTCGCGGCGAAGGAGGGCGGGCCGGACCCCGCCGGCAACCTCGCGCTGCAGAACGCGATCGAGAAGGCGCGTTCGTACTCCATGCCGAAGGACAACATCGAGCGCGCGATCGCGCGCGGCTCCGGCCAGGACAGCGACGCCGGCTCCTTCGAGACGATCGTCTACGAGGGGTACGGCGCGGGTGGGATCGCGGTGATGGTCGAGGCGCTGACGGACAACCGCAACCGCACGGCGTCCGAGGTGCGGCACCTGTTCGCGAAGAACGACGGCAACCTCGGTGAGACCGGCGGGGTCGCGTGGCTCTTCGAGCGCCGCGGGGTCGTCCTCGTCGACGGCTCGGCGGACGAGGACGAGCTGACGCTCGTCGCGGCCGAGGGTGGGGCGGACGACATCGAGCGCGACGGCTCGAGCTGGCAGATCACGTCCGCGCCGGAGCAGCTCGCGGCGGTGCGCGAGGCCGTCGAGGCCGCGGGTTTCCCGGTCGACTCGGCCGAGCTCACGATGATCCCGAAGACGACGATCGAGGTCGACGACGAGAGCCAGGCGAAGAAGATCCTCCGCCTCGTCGACGCGCTCGAGGACAACGACGACGTGCAAGAGGTCTACGCGAACTTCGACATCCCCGAGCGGGTGCTCGAAGAAGTCGCGTCCTGAGCGGCCGGCAAGGCAGGAGTCGTCCGACCTCCCGCCTAATGTCTCCGCGTGAAGGTCGTCGTCGGAATCGACCCAGGAACGGCTGCTTGCGGGTACGGGATCGTCCACGAAAGCGACGGGCGCCTCCGGGCGCTCGACCACGGCTGGTGGAGAACGCGCGCGGGAGAGCGCCCGGAAGCGCGGCTGAAGACGATCTTCGACGGGGTCGCAGGGCTCATCGAGGCGTACGCCCCGGCTGCCGTCGTGCTCGAGGAGTCGTACGTCGGCGCCGACGCCCGCATCGCGCTCTCTGTCGGGCAGGCGCGGGGAGCCGTCCTCGTCGCGTGCGCCGTGGCCGGCGTCGACTGCGCTGAGTACGCGCCGGCCCGTGTCAAGCAGGCGGTCTGCGGCTACGGCCGCGCGGAGAAGTCCCAGGTGCAGCGGATGGTGAAGGCGATCCTCGGGATGCGCGCCGAGCCGACGCCGACGCACGCCGCCGACGCGCTCGCGGTCGCGATCTGCCACGCGCTCGCCTCGCCGCTCATGCGGGTGACGGCATGATCGCGCGGCTCCGCGGCAGGCCCGTCGCCCGCACGGCCGACGGCCTCGTCCTCGACGTCAACGGCGTCGGCTACCTCGTCCAGGCCACGCCGAGCGCCGCCGCGAAGGGCGGCGACGAGATCACGGTGGAGACCTACCTGCACGTCCGCGAGGACGCGCTCCAGCTCTACGGCTTCGCCGACGCGGCCGAGCGCGACCTCTTCGTCCAGCTGCTCGGCGTGAACGGCGTCGGCCCGAAGGTCGCGCTCGCGATCGTGTCGGGCTCGCGCCCGGGAGAGCTCCGCAAGGCGATCGTGCGCGAGGACGTCGCGCGCTTCCAGGCGATCCCCGGCATCGGGAAGAAGACGGCCGAGCGCATCGTGCTCGAGCTGAAGGAGAAGATCGTCGTCGACGTCGGCGACGCACCCGCCGGCGATCTCACCGCGCGCGACGCGCTCGTCGAGCTCGGCTACTCGCTCGTCGACGCGGAGCGTGCGCTCGCCGAGATCGACGACTCGCTCTCGATCGAGGAGCAGGTCCGCCAGGCGCTCAGGAGGGCGGCATGAGCACGACGCAGTTCCTCGCCCCGACGCTGCATGCCGCCGACGACGAGCTCGACCGCTCGCTCCGCCCGCGGAGGCTCGACGACTTCGTCGGGCAGGAGCGCGTCAAGGAGCAGCTCGCGATCTCGCTCCAGGCGGCGAAGGCGCGCGGCGAAGCGCTCGACCACGTCCTGCTCGTCGGCCCGCCCGGGCTCGGCAAGACGAGCCTCGCGTTCATCGTCCGCGAGGAGCTCGGCGTCGGCATCCGCACGGTCGCGGGCCCCGCGCTCGAGCGGAAGGGCGACATGGCCGCGATCCTCACCGGGCTCGAGGACCGCGACGTCCTCTTCGTCGACGAGATCCACCGCCTGAACCGCGCGGTCGAGGAGATCCTCTACCCGGCGCTCGAGGACTTCCGGCTCGACATCGTCGTCGGGCAGGGCCCTGCGGCACGCACGCTCACGCTCGACCTGCCGCCGTTCACGCTGATCGGCGCGACGACGCGCACCGGCCTGCTGACGACGCCGCTCCGCGACCGCTTCGGGATGACGTTCCGGCTCGACTACTACAACCCCGACGAGCTCGCGACCATCGTCCACCGCTCGGCGCGCATCCTCGGTGTCGAGATCGCGGACGAGGCCGCGGTCGAGATCGCCGGGCGCTCGCGCGGCACGCCGCGCATCGCGAACCGCATCCTCCGTCGCGTGCGCGACGTCGCCGAGGTCCGCCACGAAGGCGCCGTCACGAACGCCGTCGCCGAGGAGGCGCTCGCGCTGCTCGAGGTCGACGGCCACGGGCTCGAGCGCACCGACCGCGCGCTCCTGCGGGCGATCGTCGAGAAGTTCGGCGGCGGACCCGTCGGCCTGTCGACGCTCGCGGTCGCGCTCGGCGAGGAGCCCGACACGATCGAGGACGTGTACGAGCCCTACCTGCTCCAGCTCGGCTTCATCCAGCGCACGCCGCGCGGCCGGATCGTGACCGACCGCGGCCGCGCCCACGTGGGCGCGACCGCGGACGACAAGCTCTTCTAGATCGGCCGGCCCGCCGGGTCGAACCCCGGCTGCTCGAGCCAATCGTCGGGCACGTCATCGGGAGGCACCGCCGCGTCGCCGACGGGCGCCTCCTTGATCGGGAGGAGGAGCTCCTCCTCGTCCTCGGGCTCGGGCTCGCTCACCTGACGACGAGCGTGCCCTTCATGCCGAGCGCCGCGTGGCCCGGGACCGTGCAGAGGTACGGGTAGCGCTTCCCCTTCTTGAGCGTCACCTTCAGCACCGTGCGCTGGCCGGGGTTCAGGAGCTTCGTCTTCTTCCCGGCGATCCTGAAATCGTGCGTGGCCCCGCCCCTGTTCACGACCGTGAAGGTCGCGACGCCGGCGGTGACCCGCGCAGGCACGAACTTGAACTTGAAGTCCGTCGCCGTGACCGTCGCTTTCGCCTGGCTCCGTGCGAGCGCGGAAGGTGCGACGGCGGCGATCGACGCCGACACGGCGATGACGGCCAGCAGGGCTAGGGCGCGGCGCGGCGTCATGGAGCTCCCTTCAGTTGATTGAACGAATTGTGCGAACTATTGCAAAGTAGCGCGCGCACTGTTCTAGGGTCGTAGCTCATCCCCAACTGCTCCCGGATCGGAGGCTCTATGGACTGTTCAGGGGAGGAGAAAGCGCCGTCCAGGCCGCTTTCCCGGGGTGAGCTACTCAAGCGGGCAGGCGTCCTCGGCGCGGCAGCAGCCGTGCCGGTGGCGCTTGCGCCCGACAGCGCCCTGGCGCAGGAGGAGCTCGCCCAACTCCAGCAGATGAAGGCGCTCTCGCCCGGCGAGGCCGCCACGATCGGCGCCGTCTGCGAGCGGCATGATTCCGTCGGACTCCGCGGGCCCCGGAGCCCGCGAGGCGAACGTGATCCGCTACATCGACCGCGCCCTCGCCGGCGACCTGGCCATGTTCAGAAGCTCGTACACGGCCGCCGCGGTGGCGCTCGACGCCTACTCGCAGTCGAAGTACGGCGGCGCGTTCGCGGCCCTGTCGGCCGACAAGCAGGACGCCGTTCTCACGGACATGGACCTGAATCGGGCGACCGGCTTCTCGCCGAACGCCAAGGCCGTGTTCGAGATGATTCGAACGCACGCGGTGCAGGGCATGTTCGGTGACCCCGCTCACGGCGGGAACACGAACTTCGTCGGATGGAAGCTCGTGCGCTTCCCCGGGCCCCGCCTCGTGATCAGCGCCCGCGACCAGCGGCTCGACGTCGTGCCGAGGTCGAACCTCAAGTCGACGTACTCGCTGCCGCTGTTCCGCGCCCGCGCGTCGACGTCGAGGGGAGGCTGAGATGCCAGAGATGATGCAGCAGGCAGACGTCGTCGTGATCGGCCTCGGCGCGGCAGGAGGCACGGCGGTCTGGCCGCTCGCGAACGCAGGGATGAAGGTCGTCGCGATCGAGGCCGGGCCACGCCTGAAGGTCAGCGACTACCCGTTCGACGAGATCACGAGCGCCATGCGGAACGAGTATGGCCGGTACAAGTCGAACCAGGAGGTCCCGACGACGAGGCCGAATGCGCGGGTCGCCGCGACCCGGCCGCTGGGCGCGACCGGGCCGATGATCAACGCCGTCGGTGGCACGTCCATCCACTGGATGACGCAGAGCTGGCGCTTCCTCCCGTGGAACTTCAAGACGGTGTCGATGTCGAAGGCGCGCTACGGCCCGAACGCGATCCCGAAGGACTCGACCTCGATCGACTGGCCGTTCGACCTCGCCGAGCTCGAGCCGTACTACGACAAGCACGAGTACTTCGCGGGCGTGTCGGGCCAGGCCGGAAACATCCAGGGCCAGATCGACACGCGGGGCAACGTCTTCGAGGGGCCGCGTCGCCGCGGGTATCCGCTGCCGCCGCTCCGCAACTCGGGCTTCACGGACATGATGACGACAGCCGCGAAGGCCGCCGGCTGGCACCCGTACCCGGGTCCCGCGGGAATCCGTTCGAAGGGCTACCACGGGAAGGCGGGCTGCACGTATTGCGGGTTCTGTGGGAGCACGGGCTGCTACACGAACGCAAAGGTGCAGACGAACGTCGACTACATCCCGGTGGCCGAGAAGACGAAGAACCTCAAGGTCGTCCCCCTCGCCGACGCGCTCAGGATCGAGGTCGACGACCAGGGCCGCGCGTACGGGCGTCCTCTACCTGAAGAACGGGCGGGAGTACTTCCAGCCGGCGCGTGTGGTGGTCGTCGCGGGTTACACGTACGGGAACTCCCGGCTGCTGCTCCTGTCGACGTCGAAGGCCTATCCCAACGGCCTCTCGAACAACCACGGGCAGGTCGGCAAGCACTACATCGCGCACGGCCTCGGCTCCGCCGGTGCGACCGGCTGGTTCCCGGGCAAGCGGCTCAACCGCTACAGCGGGACCCTCGGCCAGTACACCGCGTTCGACGACCTCGACGCCGACAACTTCGACCACTCGGGTCTCGGGTTCATCGGCGGCGGGATGTGCAGCGCGACGATGGAGGCGAAGCCGATCGCCACCGCGAACACGACGCCGCCGAGCGTCGCCCGCTGGGGATCGAGCTGGAAGTCCTGGCTCGCGGCGAACGCCGACTCCGTCGCGGGCGTCGGGGCGCAGCTCGAGGTCTTGTCCTACGAGGACAACTTCCTCGATCTCGACCCGGCGGTCCGCGATCCTCTCGGCCGGCCGGTGATCCGGATCACGAACGACTTCCACGACAACGAGCGGCGCCTCTCGGACTACGTCCAGAAGAAGATGGTCGATTGGCTGAAGGCCGCCGGTGCCACGGAGGTCTGGACCGCCGCGCCGGGTGCGCGCTCGCTGAGCACGCACGCGTACGGCGGCACGAGGATGGGTGACGACCCGAACGTCAACGTCGTCGACCGCTGGGGCATGTCGCACGAGGTGCCGAACCTCGCGATCCTGGGCGGGTCGACGTTCCCGAGCTCGGCGGGGCGGAATCCGACGCAGACGATCCAGGCGACGGCCTGGCGGACTGCAGACCACATCGTCCAGAACTTCAAGACGATCGCCGACTGAAGGGAGTCGGAGGACGGGCGGCGCGATTTGCGTCGCCCGTCCTCGTTCGTACGATGGGTCAGATGGCAACCGAACGCGGCTTCGGTTCTGCGCTCAAGTCGCTGCGGCGCGACCGGCGTCTCTCGCTCCAGGAGGTCTCTGCGGGGACCGGGATCTCGGCGTCGTTCCTGTCGCTGGTCGAGAACGACAAGAGCGACATCACGCTCGGCCGCCTGATGAAGCTGGCGCAGTTCTACGACGTCCACGTGAGCGACCTCCTCCCGCCGGGCGTGGGCCGCGACCCGATCGTCGTGCGGGCGTCCGAGCGCCGCCACATCGCGTCCCCGAGCGAGGGCATCGACGTCTACCTGCTCGGCCCGGACAGCGAGCGGCGCATGCTCCCGCTCGTCGCCGAGTTCGCGCCCGGAGGCCATCTCGCCGAGTGGTCGCAGCACGAGGGCGAGGAGTACATCTACGTCCTCGAGGGGAAGATCCTGCTCGAGGTGGAGGGGCACGTGCCCGTCGAGCTCGAGAAGGGCGACGGCGCGTACTACCGCGCCGACAGGCCGCACCAGTTCACGTCGCTCGGCGACGAGCCGGCGTCCGTCTTCGGCGTCGTGTCGCCGCCGCACCTGTAGCCATGGCGGTCACCGAGGTCATGCACGATCCCGAGCGCCGGCCGATCCCGGACCGGCAGGAGGAGCGCGCTCTCTCGCGCGGCGGCCCGTGCCTCGTCTGCGGCGAGTGGATCGAGTCGGATGCGACCGACGCATACCGCGTGCTCGTCTCGAGCCCTCCGCGCGAGGCCGAGTACGCGTGCCACGAGGCGTGCTTCGAGCGCGTGAAGCACGCGTCGATCGTCGCGCCCGCCTAACGCAGCGGCTGCCAGTCCGGCTGGTGCTGGTCGATCAGCAGCTGCGCGGTCGGCGCCGGGTTGTGCGTGATCGGCGTCGTGCGCCCGCCCGTGGCGAGGAGCGTCAGGCCGAGGAAGTTCGAGCTGCCGAACATCTCCGAGACGACGAGCGTCGTCCCGTCGGGTGACCATGCCGGCTCGTCGCCGCCGCCGACGACGCGGGCGTCCTTTCCCTCGGCCGAGATGCTGACGACCCCGAGCCGCGTGCCCGCCGCGAGGCGCTGGCCGTCGGGCGACCACGTCGGCGCGGAGGGGAGGAGGTCGCCGCCGATGCCGCCGGTCGCGCGCCGCGTGCCGTCCGGAGCGGACGTCCAGACGTCGCGCTCGCGCCCGAGCGTGCAGCCGTTCGACGCGGTGCAGATGCGAGCGGCGGGCGCGACGAGGAACGCGATCCGGTCGCCGCGCGGCGACCAGCTCGGCTCGAGCTCGAGCTCGCGCGTGCGGGTCACGCGGCGCTGACTCGACCCGTTGGCGTTCATCACCCAGAGGTCGGAGTAGGGGAGGCCGCTGCCGCTCGTGAAGAGCACGCCGCGCGCGAAGAGGATGCGGCGTCCGTCGGGGCTCCACGTCGGCCCGCCGTCGAACGACACGTTCCGCGTGAGCCTGCGCTTGCCGGAGCCGTCGGCGTTCATGACCCAGATCTCCGTGCCGGACGTCCCGGGGCCGACCGTCGACCCGGTCGAGTGCACGTACGCGATGCGGCGGCCGTCGGGCGACCAGGCGGGATCGAAGTCGCCGGAGGTCCGCGTCGGGCGGGTGAGCGCGCGCCTCGCGGTTCCGTCGGCGTGCACCGTGACGATCGTCAGCCCCCAGCCCGCGTTGCCGCGGCCGCGGGCGGACTCGACGTACGCGATGCGCCCGTTGCGGCCGGGATATGCGCCGTTCGCCGCGGCCGAGCACGTCAGCGCGGCGACGACGAGCAATGCTCCGGTGCGGAGCATGGACGCACCGTACCGCGCGCGGGACGATGTATTCATTCCCCGTGCCCGATCTCTGGCTTCCAGGAGCCGCCGGGCCGCTCGACCAGCTGGTCGAGCGCCTCCAGCGCCGCGTCGCAGAGTTCGCGCGCAAGCACGGGCTCGAGGAAGCCGCGGTCGAGGTCGAGCTGTCCGACGGGGCGCTCATTCCCGTCTCCGAGATCTCGCCGGAGCCCGGCTTCGGCTTCATCACGCTGACGCCGCACGGCGACGAGGTGCAGGAGCTCGTCGTGCCGATCGGGTCGATCAGGCAGTTCGTGATCGGCCCGCCGGAGCCCGACCGCGCGCGGTTCGGCTTCACGGTCACCGAAGGGTGAGGGGTGGGGCGGCCGAAGCCGCCCCGCCGCTCTCAGCCGAGGGCGCCGCGAATGGCGCCCGCCGGGAAGTCCGTCGTGTGGACGTTGTTGTAGAAGTTCGCCGGGGTCGCGAGGATCTCGTCGATCAGCGTCTGCGCCGTCGCGGTGCAGCCGCTCGAGACGCCGCTCGCATCCGGTGCGCTCATCTGCACGATGATCGGGCCCGCCGACGTCCTCGTGCCGCGGTGGATGTGCGTGCCCACCGAAGGCAGCCGGATGTTCTGCACGCGGACGCGGTAGCAGACGAACCCGGGCCGGAAGCGGAACACCGTCGTGCCTGCGCCGTCCAGATCGCCGAGGTTGCAGGTGCCGGCGGCGTTGCACTCCGACGTACCGTTCAACGTCACGGTCATCGAGCGTCCGAGGCTCGCCTCGGTCGTCCCCGTGAGCTGTCCGCGGACTGCGCCGCCCGGGAAGTCGGTCGTGTGCACGTTGACGTAGTACTCGTCGCGGTTCGCGAGGAGCTGTGCGACGAGCGCGCGTGAGACGGTCGCGCAACCGCTCGACTGGCCGTTCGCGCCGGGCTGACGGAGCGGGACGACGATCGCCCCGGACTCACCGACCGCCCCGCGGTGGATGTGCGCTCCGACCGACGGCAGCGTGATGTTCTGCACCTCGAGCCGGTAACAGACCTGGCCCTGGCCGCGGCGAAGGCGGAGGACCGCCTCTCCGGTTCCGACCGGGTCGCCGGTCGGCACGTCGGCCTCGCCGGTCATGAAGACCTGCAGCGCGGTCCCGCCGCTCGCCGGCGACAGGATCGTCGTCGGACAGCGGCCGGAGGCCGGGATGATGTCGGCGGCGTGGCGGAGGTGCACGGCGCGCTGGCGCGCGGTGACGCGGAGCTTCACGTACGGGCGGCGCGCCGACGCGGTTCTGTGGCAGATCGAGGTCAGCGACGCGTCCGATGCCGTCGGCGACGACGTCCGCGCCTGCGCTGTGGCGAGCGGGATCGTCACCGCCAGCGCCGGGATGATCAGGACGAGCAAACGCTTCACGTGGAATCCCCCTTGGTCGGCTCTCCCCCGGGTCTACGGGCGGCCGAACGTGGCGGATTCAGCGGCGGAACTGCAGCTCGTGCCAGCTCGGCACGGGAGCGAGCTCGAGCAGGGCGCGGCCGCCGTGCGGGTCGCGGTACCCGAAGTCGGCCGCGTCGTCGTCCCAGGAGACCTCGAGCAGCCCTTCCTTGACCCTGTGGTCGAGCCAGGCGCCGCGGAAGACGAGCTTGCGGAGCCAGTAGACGAGCGACTCTCCCTCGACGAGGGCGATGCGCTCCCAGTGGCGCACGACGTACCGGCCGAGGTTGCTCCGGGGCTCCTCGATCCCGCCGTCGGCCGCCAGCTCGACGAGGTCGTCGATCTCCTCGGGATCGAGCTCGTTGCCGCCGATCAGCCCGAGCCGGACCGCCGCCGCCGTGACGCGCTGCTCGAAGTCGTCGGTGTTGAAGCTGAACCGATAGCCCAGGAACTCGACGACGTAGTCGTCCCCGGACGTGTAGTTCGCCTCGGCCACGGCCTGAGGATAGCCCGCGACTACGCTGTCGTCGTGACCGCCCGCTCCGTCGCGATCAGTGCCCTCGTCTGCGCCGTTCTCGTCGTCGTGGGGCGGTACACGCTCGACCTCGCCTGGGACAGCGCGCTCGTCCTGGCGCCGGTGTTCGTGCTCGTCGTCGGCGGGATCGCGTTCCTGATCGTGCTCTGGGCGAAGGTGATCCGCGACTCACTCCGCGGCTAGCGCGGCGACGAGCGCGTCGACCTCGCGCTCCTCGGTGTAGACCCCGATCGAGACGCGGAGCATCGGCTCGGTCCTGCGCGCGAAGACCGGGATCTCGATCCGGTGCTCGTCGTAGAGGCGGCGCTTGAGCGCGAGGGCGTCGTCGGTCGGGACGCGGAGGCTCGCCATCTGGGCGAGGAAGTGCGGCGCGGCGACGGGGGTGACCCCGTCGAGCTGCGCGAGCCGCTCTCGGGCGTCGAGGAGGAGCGCCCGGCAGCGCTCCTGCACGCGCGGCCAGTCGTGCCCGGCCATCCAGTCGATCGCCGCGGGGACGGCCAGGTACGACGCGGGATCGAGCGTGCCCTGTCGCTCGTTTCGCGTCGTGTAGCTCGCGTCCTCGCCGTGCCCCCAGCTGACGATCAGCCCGTCGACGGCGTCCTGCCACTCGGGCCGGACGCAGAGGAAGCCCGCGCCCTTGGGTGCGCACATCCACTTGTGGCAGTTGCCGGCGTAGAAGTCGACGCCGAGCGAGCCGAGATCGAGGTCGACCTGCCCGGGCGCGTGGGCTCCGTCGACGACCGTCGCCAGGCCGAGGTCGCGGGCGCGCGCGACGATCGCGTCGAGCGGGAGCACGGCCGCGGTCTCCGACGTGATGTGGCTGACGAACACGGCGCGCGTCCGCTCGGTCGCGCGCGCGAACAGCGACTCGACGATCTCCTCGTCGCGCTCGAGCGGCAGCTCGATCTCCGCGCGGACGTAGCTCGCGCCCGCCCGCCCGCAGACGCTCGACCATGCGAGGTCGCATGCGCCGTACTCGAGGTCGGTCGTCAGCACCTCGTCGCCTGGTTGCAGACGGAGCGCCCGCGCCGCCAGGTTGACCCCCGACGTCGCGTTCGGGACGAAGACGACGTCGCTCACCTCGGCGCCGAGGTAGTCGGCCAGGCGTGCGCGAGCCTCGTCGAGCAGGTCGGCCTGCCGTCTCGCGATGAACTCGACCGGCTGCCGCTCGAGCTCGAGCTGCCACGCCTGGTAGCGCTCGAACACCGGCCGCGGGCAGGCGCCGAACGAGCCGTGGTTGAGGAAGACGACCTCGGGGTCGAGGAGGAACTCAGACCGCACGGGCCACGTGCGCGCGCGTCACGTCGTCCGGCGAGGAGCAGCCGCAGAGCCCGAGGGCGAGCGCGAGCTCGTCGCGGAGCAGCTCGAGCACGCGCTCGGCGCCGTCCGCGCCGTCGACCGCGAGACCCCAGAGCACCGGCCGCCCGACGAGGACCGCGCGTGCGCCGAGCGCGAGCGCGACGACGACGTCGACGCCGCGGCGGATCCCGCCGTCCACGAGGACGTCCACGTCCTCGCCGACCGCCTCGACCACCTCCGGCAGCGTGTCGATCGTCGCCGCGACGCCGTCCAGCTGCCGCCCGCCGTGGTTCGAGACGACGATCCCGGCCGCGCCGTGCTCGACGGCGAGCACCGCGTCCTCCGCGGTGTGGATGCCCTTGACGAGCACCGGCAGTCTCGCCTCGCTCGCGATCCGCTCGACGTCGCGCCAGCTGAGGGCGGGCGAGATGAGGCTGAAGTGCTCCGTCACCGACGTGGTCGACATCGCACCGAGTGCTGCGGCGAGCGCCGGCACGACCGGCTCGGCGGGGATGAGCCAGCCGGTGCGGATGTCGCGCTCGCGGCGGCCGAAGTACGGCGCGTCGACGGTGAGCACGATCGCCCGGTAGCCGCTCTCGACCGCCCCTTCGACGATCGACCGCGTGATGCCTTCGTCGCGGAAGACGTACAGCTGGAACCAGCGCGGCGCGTCGGGCGCGGCGGCGGCGACCTCCGCGGGCGAGGCGGTCGCCATCGTCGAGAGCGTCATGATCGTCCCGAAGCTGGCGGCCGCGCGCGACATCGCGACCTCGCCCTCGGGGTGCGCGTGCCGCTGGTACGCCATCGGCGCGACGATGATCGGCGCCGCGAGGTCTTCGCCGAGCACGGTTCGCGCCGTCGTCACGCTCGTGACGTCCCGCAGCAATCTCGGACGGAGCGTCCACCGCCGGTACGCGCTCACGTTCTCGCGCAGCGTCCACTCGTCCCCCGCGCCGGCGGCGAAGTAGGCCAGCGGGCCGGGCGGGAGGAGCTCGGCGGCGCGCCGCTCGTAGTCGAAGACGTTCAGCAGCTCGTCCATCGAGGCAACCTAACCAACTCCGTCCGATGCCCTCCGTACGGTGATCCGGCGATGCAACAGGGCACGTGGACGATCCGTCCCTGCCCGCACGATGAGGCGAGCGCCCTTGCCGCGGCGCTCGGTATCAGCTGGATCACCGCCAGCGTCCTCGTCCGGCGCGGGTATGGCGACCCCGAAATGGCGCGAGCCTTCCTCGCGGCCGAGCCGCCGCGCCACGACCCGGCGCTGCTCGGCGACACCGCCGCGGCCTGCGACCGGATCCGCGCCGCGATCGCGTCGGGCGAGCGGATCTGCGTCCACGGCGACTACGACGTCGACGGGATCTGCGCGACGACGCTCGCGGTCACCTGTCTGCGCGAGCTCGGCGCGAACGTCGACTGGCATCTCCCGAGCCGCTTCGACGAGGGCTACGGCGTCTCGGGGCAGACGATCGAGCGGCTCGCCGACGAGGGCTGCGCGCTCGTGCTCACCGTCGACTGCGGGATCACCGCCGTCGAGGAGGTCGCCCGCGCGAAGGCGCTGGGGCTGGACGTGATCGTCACCGATCACCACCGGCCGGGGCCGACGCTGCCCGACTGCCCGATCGTCGCGACGCGGCCGTCGCGCTACCCCTTTCCCGAGCTGTGCGGGACCGGCGTCGTCTACAAGCTGCTCGGCGCGCTCGGAGCGAACGTCGACCGGCACCTCGACCTCGTCGCGCTGGCGACGATCGCCGACGTCGTCCCGCTGCTCGACGAGAACCGCGCGCTCGCGAGCGCGGGCCTGCGCGCGCTCGCCCGCACGCAGAAGGCGGGCCTGCAGGCGCTCATGCGCGCTGCGTCCGTCGACCCGGCGCGCGTCGACACCGGCGCCGTCGGCTTCAGGCTCGCGCCGCGGATCAACGCCGCGGGCCGGCTCGGCCACCCCGGCGCCGCGCTCGAGCTGCTGCTGACCGACGACCGCGACGAGGCGTTCCGGCTCGCGTCCCGCCTCGAGGAGCTGAACCGCGAGCGCCAGCAGGTCGAGGACCGGATCCTCCGCGAGGCGGTCAGGAAGGTCAACGAGTGGGACGAGAGCGAGCGGCTCCGCCGTGCGTACGTGCTCGCCGGCGAGGACTGGCACGAGGGCGTGATCGGGATCGTCGCGTCGCGGCTCGTCGAGCGGTTCAACCGGCCGGTCGTGATGATCGCCGGCGGCGACGAGACGTGGAAGGGCTCGGGCCGCTCGGTGTCGGCGTTCGACCTGCACGGCGGGCTCGCCGCGTCGGCCGAGCATCTCGAGCGCTTCGGCGGTCATCGAGCCGCGGCCGGCCTCTCCATCCTTCCCGACAACGTCGACGCGTTCGCACGCGCGTTCGCCGCGCACGCCGAGGAGCATCTCGTCGACGAGGACCTCCGGCCGGTCACGTACGTCGACGCGGTCCTGCCGCCGCGCACGGTCCCGACCCTCGAGCTCTGCGAGGAGCTCGCGAAGCTCGCGCCGTTCGGGCTCGGCAACCCCGAGGTCACCCTGCTGGCCGAGAGCTGCGAGCTGCGCGACCTCTCCGCCGTCGGCGACGGCAAGCACCTGCGCTTCCGGGTGCGGCACGGCGGTGCGATCGCGTTCGGGCTCGGCGGCCAGCTCGACCGCTTCCGCACCGAGCGCCGGTTCGACGTCGCGTTCCGGCTCGAGGCGAACCACTGGAACGGCACGGTCGCCCCGCAGCTCGTCGTGCGCCGCATCTTCGACGCGAACGACTCCTACGAGAGCCTGCGCGCGTGGCTCGTCGAGGAGTTCCGAAAGGACGACCGCGACCCGGTCGCGCAGGAGATCTTCGCGGAGCTCGGGCTCGACCGCGAGGGCGACCCGCGCAGCCTGCTCGAGTCCGCGCGTTTCCGGGCGCTGCTCGAGGAGCCTCCGCTCGAGCGCGCTGCGTGATCGTCCGCGCCGAGCGAGACTCCGACTTCGCGCAGATCTTCTCCGTCGTCGAGGCGGCGTTCGGCGACGAGCCCGTCGCGCCGCTCGTCGACGCGCTCCGGCTCCTGCCGGGCTACCTGCCGGACCTCGCGCTCGTCGCCGAGGACGACGGTGAGGTCGTGGGGTACGTGATGTTCACGCACGCCGACCTGGCGGAGGGCGGGCGGGTCCTGATGCTCTCGCCGCTCGGCGTCCGGCCCGACCGGCAGCGGACCGGCATCGGCTCGGCGCTCGTCGAGGAGGGCCTGCGACGCGCGCGGGAACGCGGCGAGCCGGTCGTGATCGTCGAGGGCGACCCGCGCTACTACTCGCGCTTCGGCTTCCGCCGGGCCTCCGAGCTCGGTCTCGACGAGCCGCACGAGGGCATCCCCGACGGCGCCTTCCAGGCGCTCGCGCTCGCCGCGGAGCACCCGCGGGGGCGGGTCGTCTATCCGCCGCCGTTCGACGAGGTGGGGTAGAGGGCTTGGCGGGCCCGGCGGCACAGCGCCTGCTTCGTCAAGCCCTCTTAGCGAGGAACGGAGAGGCGAGCGGTGCGGCGGGTCGGCGCGGGCCTGACCTCGGCGGCCGCCCGGTCGAGCGCCACGAGGATCCGGGCGAGCTCGAGGCTCCTGTTCCTACGCACTTTGCGGAATCGGCGCATGGGCACCTCTTGTTCATCGTCCGGAGCGCCGATCCTCTGTAGAGAAATCCCCCGTCTACACTGAATAGATGACCGTCGTCGATGTCAGCGAGAAGCACAAGGACCTCGTCGACGAGCTGCTCGCGGCCGTGTCGGAGTACAACCCCGACCTCGACCGGGAGCTGCTGTCGCGGGCGTTCTCGTACGCCGCGGCGGCCCACGAGGGCCAGCTCAGACGCTCCGGCGAGGAGTTCATCCGCCACCCGTGGTCGGTCGCGAAGATCTGCGCCGAGCTCCGGCTCGACGAGCAGACCGTGGCGGCGGCGCTCCTGCACGACGTCGTCGAGGACACCGGCGTCGAGCTCGACGACCTGAAGACCGAGTTCGGCGAGGAGATCGCGCAGCTCGTCGAGGGCGTCACGAAGCTGACCCGGATCCAGTTCCAGACCCGCGAGCAGGTCCAGGCGGAGAACTACCGGAAGATGATCGTCGCGATGGCGGACGACCCGCGCGTGATCCCGATCAAGCTCGCGGACCGCCTGCACAACATGCGCACGATCGAGCACCTGCCGAAGCAGAAGCAGGTGCAGACCGCGAAGGAGACGCTCGAGGTCTACGCGCCGCTCGCGCACCGGCTCGGCATCCACGCGCTCAAGTGGGAGCTCGAGGACCTGTCGTTCGAGACGCTGCACCCGCGGAAGTACGCGGAGATCAAGACGCTCGTCGCCGACCGCCGCGCCGACCGCGAGGAGCACGTGCGCGAGGCCGCGGGGCAGCTCGAGGCCGAGCTCGAAAAGGTCGACATCCCGGCCGAGATCTCCGCGCGCGCGAAGCACTTCTACTCGATCTACGAGAAGATGGCGAAGAAGGGCCGCGAGTTCAACGAGATCTACGACCTCACGGCGATGCGCGTGATCGTCGAGCGCGGCGGCGAGGAGGGGACGCGCGACTGCTACGGCTCGCTCGGGCTCATCCACTCGCTCTGGAAGCCGATGCCCGGCCGCTTCAAGGACTTTCTCGCGATGCCGAAGTTCAACGGCTACCGCTCGCTGCACACGACGGTGATCGGGCCCGAGGGCCGCCCGCTCGAGATCCAGATCCGGACGCGCGAGATGCACGAGACGGCAGAGCTCGGGATCGCGGCGCACTGGGCGTACAAGCACGGCAAGGCGGCCGACGAGCAGTGGCTCGCCTGGGTCAAGCAGCTGATGGACTGGCAGGCCGACGAGGCCGACCCACGCGAGTTCATGCGGAACTTCCGCACCGACCTCTTCGACGACGAGGTCTTCGTCTTCACGCCGAAGGGCGAGGTGAAGACGCTCCCCGCGGGAGCGACGCCGATCGACTTCGCCTACGCCGTCCACACCGACGTCGGCCACCGCACGGTCGGCGCGAAGGTGAACGGCCGCATCGTCCCGCTGCACTACCGGCTGAAGAGCGGCGACTTCGTCGAGATCCTGACGGCGAAGACGGGGCGCGGCCCGTCGCGCGACTGGATGTCGCTCGCGGCGTCCTCGCGCGCACGCAACAAGATCCGCCAGTGGTTCTCGCGCGAGACGAAGGACGAGACCGAGGCGAAGGGGCGCGAGGCGCTCGAGGAGGCCCTCAAGCGCCAGAACCTCCCGTACCGGAAGCTCGCCGGCTCGGCAGTGCTCGCTCAGGTGATCCGCGACTCGGGCTACAAGAAGGCCGAGGACTTCTACATCGCGCTCGGCTCCGGCAAGCTCCAACCGGCGCAGATCGTCAAGAAGGTGCTCACGCGCCTGAAGACCGACGACGTGCCGGAGGAGGAGAGCGTCCCGCGCAAGCAGACGCGCGCCAAGCCCGTCTCCGGCGACGACATGGGCGTGATCGTCAAGGGCGCCGAGGGCGTGCTCGTTCGCGTCGCGAAGTGCTGCACACCGGTGCCGGGCGACGACATCGTCGGCTACATCTCGCTCGGCAAGGGCGTCACGATCCACCGCCTCGACTGTCCGAACGTGAAGACGCTGATGCGGAACCCGGAGCGCTTCACCGACGTCGAGTGGTCGGAGGGACACAAGACGAGCTTCCGGGTCCACATCGCGGTGGACTCCTGGGACCGCCCGCGGCTGCTCGAGGACGTCGCGCGGACGTTCGCCGAGCACGGCGCCAACATCGTCTCGTACGGCGGCTCCGTCGAGGATCAGCTCGCGAAGAACTGGTACGTCGCCGAGGTGGGGGACATCAAGGCGCTGCGAAGCCTGCTCTCGACGCTCCGGAACGTCGACGGCGTGTTCGACGCGTACCGCGTCACGCCGTCCTAGCGACCCTCCCCGAGCCACGTTTCGTGGCTCGACGAATCCCTCGACCGAGTCACTCATCCCCCGACCGGGTGAGCTAGCCCGAACGAGGGATGGCGCGCCGAGCGGACCTGACTACAACGTGAGGGAGGGGAGGGGGCTCCGAGGAAAAGCTGCGGCGCCCGGTGACGAGGACGCACCGGGCGCGCGGCTCGCGCGCGCTACGGCTCCCAGCGCTCGCCGCCGGTGTCCCAGCCGACCATCGCGTGCGCGGAGACGAGCGTCGCGACGCGCTCGAGGAAGGCGCGGTCATCATCTCGCGCGGACGCGACCTCGAGCTCGGCGACCGTCGTGCCCTGGAACGCGATCGGGAAGCGCTCTGCATCCGGTCGCGTCACCTGCGAACGGCCCCTGGACGAGCCCGCCTTCCTCGACGAACCAGAGCGACACGTACGGGTACAGACCGGCGAGCACGTCGACGACCTGCCGCAGGACGTCGTCGGCCTCCCCGCCGCGGTTGACGATCCGCTCGACGGCGTCGAGCGCACCCGTCCGCTGGTGCTCCGTGGTCACCGCGCCGCCGCCTCGAGATCGTCGCCCTCGAACGCGCGCACTGTCTCGACGAACGCCTCCGGGATCGGGCACGCCTTCCGCTCGTCGAGATCGACGAGCACGAGGGTCTGCTTCGCCGTGACCATCAGCACGTCGTCGTCCGCGCGATACGCCATGAACTCGTAGGTCGCGCTCGTCCGCCCGATCCGCGCGAGCCGCACGAAGACCTCGATCAGATCGTCGAACACCGCCGGCGCGTGGTAGTCGACGTTCATCGCGCGCATGACGAACTCGTTTCCGTCCAGCTGTGCCGCATTCAGGCCGAGGTGCCGGTGGTACTCGACGCGGGCGAGGTCGAAGTACGGGACGTAGCGGCCGTAGTAGACGATCCCCTGCGCGTCGGTGTCCGAGAAGCCGACGCGCGTGTGCGCGGCGTACTTGAACGGCGGCTTCTCGGTCGTCTCGTAGCCGAGCTCGAGCGTCACCTGCCGGATCCTAGATTTGCTTTTCGAAGGCCGCGCTGGAAGGGTCCCGGCAACCGACAGAGGGGGGAAGCCATGGGCGCAATCAGACGCGCCTTTCTCGTCGTCCCGGCCCTCGTCCTGGCGCTCGCGGTTGCCGTCGGAGTCGCAGCCGCGAACACCTTCACGAGTGGCCCGCTCGTCCAGGTCTCCGGAGCGAGCCCGTTCGCGGGCTGCGCGGCCGATGCAACGGCCACGCAGTCGGGAACGGTCTTCGTGGGGAGCGAGGTCGAGCCGTGGGTCGACGTCAATCCGACGAACAGCATGAATCTCGTCGGGATCTGGCAGCAGGACCGATGGTCGAACGGCGGCGCTCGCGGCCTCGTGGCCGGTGCGAGCACGAACGGCGGCTCTTCGTGGACGAGCGTGCCGATCCCGGGGGTCACGCTCTGCGCGGGCGGCGCCTACCAGCGCGCGACCGATCCGTGGGTCTCGTTCGGGCAGAACGGCCGCGTGCACCAGCTGGCGCTCGCGTTCAACGACTCGAACTTCGACCACGGGCTCTTCGCCAGCTTCTCGGCGAACGGTGGGCTCACGTGGAGCACTCCGCGGGTCGTGATCCGCGATCTCGCCCCGACCGTGTTCAACGACAAGCAGTCGATCACGGCGGATCCAGGCAACGCGAACGTCTACGCGGTCTGGGATCGCCTCGTCTTCCCGAGCGAACGGGCGAGCATCGACGCCGCGATCCACGCCGCGGCCTTCCGCGGGCCGACGTGGTTCAACCGGAGCACGAACGCCGGCGACTCGTGGGAGCAGCCGCGGTCGATCTACGACCCGGGGCAGAACGACCAGACGATCGGCAACCAGATCGTCGTGCTGCCGAACGGGACGCTGGTCGACATCTTCACGGAGTTCAACAACGAGAACGCGAAGAAGCTGCGCGGCGGGACGGTGCGGGTGATCCGGTCGTCCGACAAGGGAACGACCTGGTCGCAGCCGTTCCTCATCGACCGCGAGCTGCCGATCGGCGTGTTCGACCCGGAGACCGGTGAGGATGTCCGGACGGGCGCGATCATCCCGGACATCGCAGTCGCTCCCTCCGGGACGCTCTACGCGGTCTGGGAGGACGCGCGGTTCAGCGGGTTCGCGCACGAAGCGGTCGCGTTCTCGCAGTCGCTCGACGGCGGGCTCCACTGGTCGACGCCGATCCAGGTGAACCTGACGCCGACGACGGCCCCGCCCGGAAATCAGCAGGCGTTCACGCCGTCGGTCGACGTCTCGTCCGACGGGACGGTCGCAGTCACGTACTACGACTTCCGGAACAACACGCCGGATCCGGCGACGCTTCCGACCGACTACTTCGTCATCCACTGCCACGGCAACTGCACCGCGCCGGCGAGCTGGACGAACGAGGTGCAGTTGACGAACGCGTCGTTCGACATGAAGCGCGCCCCGAACGCGGGCGGCTTCTTCACCGGCGACTACGAGGGGCTCGCATCGGTGGGGACGACGTTCCTGCCGTTCTGGTCCCAGTCGCACGCGGGCGACCCGGCGAGCGTCTTCTTCCGCCGAGTCGGTCCGTAGCTCAGCGCGGGGCGGGAGCCGCCGGGCTCCCGCCCCGACGCATCACGAGCGCCAGCTGGAGCGGCACGAGCGGGAGCGCGACGAGCTCGCGCAGCGCGAAGCGGAGCGACCGCGGGCCGGGAGCGGGGTGGAGCGAAAGGCGCGCGCCGCTGCCGCGGAGCGCGGCGCGAAAGAGCAGCCCCGCGCGGAACCGGTGGAGCGACGACGTGACGACGCGAACCTCGGCCGCCGAGAGCGCACGCGCGAGCGTGCCGACGTGCGCGGCGTTCTCGGCCGTGACGCGGGCGTGCGGGTCGGAGACGAGCTGACAGGCGGGGCCGTCCCAGGCGGCGACCATCAGCTCCGCTTCGGAGCGCGCCGCTCCACGCCGGCGCGACCAGCCCGAGAAGACGACGGCGTCCGCGCCTTCGGCCGCGCGCGTCGCAGCCGCGAGGCGGGCCGCGCAGATCGGGTGGAGGCCGCCGTTCCGGCGGTCGGAGTACCCGAGCACGGCGACGAGCGCGGCGCCCGGCGCGAGGTGGAGCTCCCGAGCGGCGTCGAAGACGTCGACCGCCGCGCTCACGTGCGCGACCTGAAGCGCCGGTAGAGGAGGAGCGTCCCGACGACCGTCAGCACGAGCTTGACCGCCGTCTTGCCGCGGAGCTTCGACTCGCCGCCGGCCCGCTCGCGCATGTGGACCGGGACCTCCTCGACCTTCAGGCCTTCGTCGGCGAGGCGGATCAGCGACTCGACCTCCGGCGCTCCGCTCGTGTACGGCTCGGCGAGGTGGGGGAGCGCCCGGGCGTTCGCGGCGTACATCCCGCTCGTCGCGTCGCCGAACGGCCGTCCGAGACGGAACGCCATCGCGCGCCGCAGGAGCGCCGTGCCGAACGACCGCGCGGGCGAGGGTCGGTAGCGGTACGGCTCGTAGCCGTCGCCCGACACGAAGCGGGAGCCGACGGCGACGTCGCACTCGCCGGCTCGCACCTTCACGAGCAGCCGCTTCAGCTCGGCCGCGGGGTGCTGGCCGTCTGCGTCGACGCGGCCGCAGAACGCGTAGCCGCGGTCCTGCGCCTGCTCGTACCCGGCGGCGATCCCCGCCCGGAGGCCGCGGTTCGCGCCGAACGAGACGACGTCCGCGCCGTGCTCGCGCGCGACGTCGGCCGTCCGGTCGGTCGAGCCGTCGTCGATCACGAGCACGTCGACGTCGGGCAGCTCGCGGTGGAGCTCGTCGAGCACGTCGGGGAGGTTCGCCTCCTCGTTCCACGCCGGGATGAAGACGACGGTGTCGCTCACAGCCTCATCCGCGGATCACGTCGAGCACCTCGTCGCGCTTGCGCTCCATCAGCTCCTGCGAGCGCGCCTCGAGGTTGAGGCGGAGGAGCGGCTCCGTGTTCGACGGGCGCACGTTGAAGTGCCAGTCCTCCGCGTCGACGGACACGCCGTCGAGGTGCGACACCTTGCCCTCCGGGCCGAAGCGCTCCTTCAGCTCCTGAAGCTTCAGCGGGACGTCGGCGACGGGGGTGTTGAGCTCGCCTGTCAGGAAGAAGCGCTCGCGGAACGGCGCGAGCAGCTCGGACAGCTTCTTGCCGCTCTTCGAGATCAGCTCCAGCATCAGGAGGAACGGCACGACGCCCGAGTCGGCCTGCGAGAAATCGCGGAAGTAGTAGTGACCCGACACCTCGCCGCCGAAGGTCGCACCGTCCTTCCGCATCCGGTGCTTGATGAACGCGTGGCCGACGCGGTTGATGAGCGCCTCGCCGCCGGCGTTCTCGATCGTCTCCGGAACGGCCCAGCTGGCGCGGACGTCGTAGATGATCTTGCTTCCCGGCTCCTTCTCGAGCACCAACGCAGCGAGCAGCGCGGTCACGAAGTCGCCGGGGACGAACTCGCCGGTGTCGTCGACGAAGAAGCAGCGGTCGGCGTCGCCGTCGAACGCGACGCCGAGGTCGGCGCCTTCCTCGAGCGTCTTCGAGACGATGAACTCGCGGTTCTCGGGGAGCAGCGGGTTCGGCTCGTGGTTCGGGAACGTCCCGTCGGGCTCGAAGTAGTACCGGCTCGCGTCGATCGGCAGGTGCTCGAGGACCGGCGGGAGCATCACGCCCGCCGCCCCGTTCGCCGCGTCGATCACGACCTTGAGGGGACGGATCGCCGAGACGTCGACGAACGAGAGCACGCGCTCGACGTACGCCGGCCAGATGTCGTACTGCTCGACGTGCCCGACCTTGTCGCTCTGCGCCGCTTGCCCGCCGATGGCGCGGTCCCGGACGTCCAGCAGTCCCGACTCGCCGCCCACCGGCAGCGCTCCGCGACGCACGATCTTCAGCCCGGTGTACTGCTTGGGGTTGTGCGAGGCGGTGACCATGATCCCGCCGTCGAGCTCCAGGTCGCCGACCGCGAAGTAGAGCATCTCCGTCCCGACGAGCCCGATCTCGAGCACGTCGGCGCCGGCTGACGCTGCACCCTCGATCGCCGCCGCGGCCATCGAGGGCGACGAGACGCGCATGTCGCGGCCGACGGCGATCTTCCGCGGCTCGAACTGCTCGACGTAGGCACGGCCGATCGCTCGGGCACCCGCTTCGTCGAGCTCGTCCCGGTAGAGGCCGCGCACGTCGTACGCCTTGAAGACCTTCGGATCGAGCACCGACGTTCCATGCTAACCGGGAACTCCGCCTCTGCCTTCGGTGTAGACGGGTTGCATGGCCCGGATCGCGCTCGCGCTCGTCGTCGCCGCTCTCGTCGCCCCGCCCGGCGCGTCGGCGAAGGAGCTGCTCCAGGCCACGGTCTGCGGCGCGTCTGGTTGCCGGACGGTGACGGACAAGCGGGTGCTGAACGAGATCCCCGGCGGCGAGACGGCGACGGCGCTCGGCGCTCCCGCGCCGTACTACCGGCTCGTGCTCGTCGGAGCCGAGCCCGGCGGCCGGCGCCACGGCTTCTCGCTCTACTACGTGCCGTCTGCGAAGGCCGTCGCCTGGAAGGAGGAGCGGCTCGTCCGGCTCCATCCGATCCACGGCCCGCGGGCGAACGGCGTGATGCGCAGGCTCACGGCCGGTCTCGAGCCGTACCCGGCGCCCCGCCTGAGCGCCGCCGTCGTCGGCAGCCGCCGGATCACCGGGGCGGCGGCGCAGTCGTACCTCTCGCTCTTCACGCTCGGCGAGGACGCGCCGCGCGACGTGTCGTCGGGCGACTGGGTCCCGATCGACCTGCGCTCGACGCGGCCCTCGCCGTGGACCGAAGGGCCGAGCGAGTTCGTGTTCTCACCGAGCGAGCGGCTGCTCGAGGTCGCCTGGAAGCACAAGCGGATCCCCGACGCGATCGCCGCCGACATCGCGGCCGGTAGGCCGCTGCACGAGGAGTCGACGCGCAGCATGCCGTGGAGGTGGATCGGACTCGCCGCGATCGGCCTCGCCGCCGCCGTGCTCGTGCCGAGAGAGAGGCTGCTTTCGAAGGCGGATACGCCCTCTCCGTAAACCGTACGGGGAGAGGGAAGAAACCCACCTCGCCGCCCGTCTAGAGGTCGTGGGACGCACCCGGAGGCCCTTGGCTGCGCGGAAGCTGCCGACTTCCTCGCGCGTTTCTACACTTGTGGGAGTGGAGCGCAAACTCGCAACCGTTCTCTTCGTCGATCTCGTCGACTCGACGGGGCTCGTCTCGACCACCGATCCGGAGATCGTGCGCCGCCGCATGGACCGCTTCTTCGAGCAGACGTCCGACTGCATCGTCAGGCACGGCGGGACGGTCGAGAAGTTCGCCGGCGACGCCGTGATGGCCGCGTTCGGCGTCCCGCAGGCGCACGAGGACGACGCGGAGCGCGCGATTCGCGCCTCGCTCGCGATCCTCGAGACCACGAAGGAGCTCGGGCTCGAGGCGCACGTCGGCGTCGAGGCGGGCGAGGTCGTCGTCGGCGACCGCGACTCGACCTTCGTCACGGGCGAGGCCGTCAACCTCGCCGCCCGCCTCCAGCAGAGCGCCAAGGCGAACGAGCTGCTGATCGGGCCGAACGCGTACCGGCTGACGCTCGACCGGATCGAGGTCGAGGACTTCGGGCCGATCCAGATCCGCGGCCGCCAGGAGCCGATCTGGGCGTGGCGTGCGATCTCTGCGTACGACGGCGGCCCGCGCGTCTCGAACCTCGAGGCGCCGCTCGTCGGCCGCGACATGGAGCTGAGCATGCTCGAGAACACCTACGCGCGCGTCGTCCGGAACAAGCGCGCGCACCTCGTCACGATCTTCGGCGAGCCGGGCGTCGGCAAGAGCCGGATCGCGCGCGAGTTCCTCGAGTTGCTGGAAGGCGCGACCGTCCTCCACGGGCGCAGCCTCCCGTACGGCGAGGGCATCACGTACTGGCCGCTGGCCGAGATGGTCAAGGTCTCCGCGGGCATCCACGACGACGAGCCCGTCCGCGAGGCGTTCGACAAGCTGCGCGCGTGCTGCGAGGACGAGGCGATCGCCGACCTGCTCGCGAACGCGTCCGGCGTGCTCGAGGCCGTCGAGGCCGAGGCGACCGGCCAGGAGATCGCGTGGGCGGCGCGCGAGTGGGCCGCAAGGCTCGCCGAGCCGCAGCCGCTCGTGCTCGTCTTCGAGGACATCCACTGGGCCGAGGAGCCGCTGCTCGAGCTCGTCGAGCACCTCGCGGAGTACGTGCGCGACGCGCCGCTCTTCATCCTCTGCCTCGCCCGCCCCGAGCTCCTCGAGGTGCGGCCGTCGTGGGGCGGCGGACGCCTCCGCTCGGCGGCGATCGAGCTCGAGCCGCTCGCCGAGGACGAGAGCGAGGAGCTGATCGACGCGCTGATCGCGGGCACGACGCTCGAGAGCAGCTGCCGCAGCGAGATCCTCGAGGTCACCGAGGGCAACCCGCTCTTCGTCGAGGAGACGATCCGGATGCTCGCCGAGAGCGACGGGAACCTCACGATCGCAACGGGCATGCCGAACACGCTCCAGGCGCTGATCGCGGCGCGCATCGACCGCCTGCCGGCGCTCGAGAAGCGGCTCGTGCAGCGCGCCGCCCTGATCGGGCGCATCTTCTGGGAGGGCGCGCTCGAGCACCTCTCGCCCGAGCTCGACGAGCTCACTCCTGCGCTCGAGAGCCTCGTGCTCCGAGAGCTCGTGCTGCCCGAGGCGCGTTCGACGATCTCCGGCGAGCGCGCGTTCAAGTTCAAGCACGTGCTCATCCGCGAGGTCGCGTACCAGGGTCTCTCGAAGTCGGCGCGCGCCGCCCAGCACGCGCGCTTCGCCGGCTGGCTCAAGGAGCGAGCGGGCGACGAGCTGCTCGAGATCCGCGCGTTCCACCTCGACAAGGCGGCGCATCTCCTCGCCGAGCTCGACGGCGCGACGCCGCACGAGCTCGCGGTCGACGCCGCCGAGGCGCTCGAGGCCGCGGGTCGCCGCGCCATGGGTCGCGAGGCGTTCAAGACCGCGCGCAAGCTCCAGCTGCGTGCGCTCGAGCTCGAGCCGACGCTCGACCGCCGCTGGCTCGCCGCGCGGGCCGCGCAGCGGCTCGGCGACATGCCGGCCGTCTCGATCGAGATGGAGAAGGTGCGAAAGCTCGCCGCGGAGCAGGGCGTCACGAAGCTCGAGGCGTCGGCGATGGCGGCGCTGGCAGAGGTCGCGCTGTTCACGCAGGCCGACCTCGGTAGGGCGGAGGAGCTCTCGACGAAGGCGCTCGAGCTCCTGTCCGACGACGGCCCGGTCGCCGCGAAGATCGAGGCGTACAACGTCCGAGTCCAGATCGCGTTCTGGGTCGGCGATCACGAGACCGCGGAGGAGTACCTCCACCACGTCCTCGACGCCGCGCACGAGGCCGGGCGGAAGGACCTCGAGGCGAGCGCGATCCAGGGGCTCGCGTCGATGTACATCACGAAGCTCGACCTGCCCGCCGCGCGGGTGCTGCTCGAGCGCGGGATGAAGCTCGCCGAGGCGAGCGGCGGCGTGCTCGTGAAGGCCGCCGTGCTCGAGCGCTGCGGCACGCTGAGCATGATCGAGGGCGACTACGAAGCCGCCGAGCGGTCGTTCGACGAGTCGCTCGAGCTCTACCGCGAGGTCGGATTCGCCGCGGGGGTCGCCTGGGTCTTGAAGCACATCGGCTCGCTCTCCTGGAGGCGCGGCGATCTCGACGACGCGCAGGACCGCTACCGCGAGTCGATCTCGATCCTCAAGAAGCTCGGCGACCGCGCGTACCTCTGCGAGTGCCAGCGCTCACTGGCCGAGCTGCTGGTCGAGGAGGGCCGCATCGACGAGGCGGAGAACGTCGCACTCGAGGCGCGGGAGACCGTCGGGCCGCAGGACGCGCTCTCGCAGATCTCGACGACGTTCGCGCTCGGTGTCGTCCGTGCCGCGCAGGGCCGCGACGACGAGGCGGAGGAGCTCCTCCGCTCGGCGCTCGAGCGCGCGGAGAACGGCCCGTTCAGGCTGATCGAGCGGGAGGCGCTCGAGCGGTACGCCCGCTTCCTCCGCGACCGCGGGCGCGACGACGAGGCGGCCCCGCTCGAGGACCGCCTCGCCTCCGGACCGCTCGCCGCGGCGGCCTAGCTACCAGCTCGTCGGCTTCGCCGGCTGGTAGAGCCAGACGTCGAAGAACCGGTCGAGGTCCATCCCGCTGATCTGCTCGGCGAGCGCGATGAACTGCGGCGTGCTCGCGTTGCCGTACTTGTGCTGCGCCACCCAGGTCCGCAGCAGGTTGAAGAACGCGAAGTCGCCGATCTTCACGCGGAGCGCCTGGAGCGTCATCCCGCCGCGGTAGTAGATCGTGCCGTTGAACATGAACGCGGGCGTTCCCGGGTCACCGGGCGGCGGCGTCCAGAACCTCACGTCCTGGGGCGGCTGGTTGTAGAGGTTTTCGAAGTACTTCTGCGCGGTCTTGTTTCCGGTGTACTCGCTCCAGATCCACTCCGAGAACGTTGCGAACCCCTCGTGCAGCCAGATGTCCGGCCACTGCGTGAGCGTGACCGCGTCGCCGAACCACATGTGTGAGAGCTCGTGGGCGACCGTCAGCTCGTCGGGCATCCGGTCGTACACGGGCTTCGTCTGCGTCTCGAGCGAGTAGCCGACGTTCTTCGCGCTGTCGGCGATGCCGCCGACGGCGTTGAACGGATACGGGCCGTAGATCGATTCGTAGAACCGCACGATCTCGGGCATCAGACGGAAGACGTTCCCCGTCGGCAGCTGTGGATCGATCGCGAGGTACGACGGGATGCTGCCGATCTGCGAGATCGTCAGGTCGAACTTCCCGATCGTGCTCGTCGAGAGGTACGGCGCCATCGGGTCGGTCTCGTTCCAGACCCACGTCGTCTTGCCGCCGGTCGTCGCGCTCGACTCGAGCACGCCGTTCGCCATCGCCGTCAGTCCCTGCGGGACCGTGACCCTGAACCGGTACGTCGCCTTGTCGTGCGGCGAGTCGTTGACCGGGTACCACGCGGGCGACCCCTGCGGCTCGCCGACGACGAACGCGCCGTCGTCGGTCGGCACCCAGCCCTCCGGCGATCCGTCCGGGTCGATGACGACGGTCGGCGTGCCGCTGTAGTTCACGGTGACGGTGAACGCGCTTCCGGACGTGATCCCCGACCGCGGCGTGATCACGAGCTCCTGCTCGCCGTCGCGTGCGAACGTCGCCGCAACGCCGTCCACGAGCAACCGCGAGATCGTGAACCCGCGCAGGTCGAGGTCGAAGCGCGACAGGTTCTGCGTCGCCTTCGCCTTGACGACGGCGGTGCCGGTCAGCTGGTTCCCCGCCGGCTGCCAGTCGAGCGTCAGGTCGTAGCTCGAGACGTCATAGCCGCCGTTGCCTGCATTCGGAAAGTACGGATCGCCGGAGCCCGGCGATCCCGGTGTGAAGACGGCCGCGGGTGCGGCCGCGACGAGTGTGAGTGCCGCGGCCGCCGCCGCGAGCGCCGACGCCAGAAACTTCATGCTCCCCCTCCGTTCGCTCGACCCCGAAGGGCGCGGATTATGCAACGGGTCGGCCGGAGCCTGCGAGACCGGCTTCGAGCGCGGCGCGGATCGCGAGGCTCGACTCCAGGTCGGGCGCCTCGCTGATCACGGTCGCCGGCCGCTCGAACTGCGCGAGCGCCTCGCCGAGCGGCTCTGCACGCAGCGTTCCCTCGCCGTAGGGAAGGTGCTTCGTCTCGTTTCGGTTCGCGAACGCGATGTCGGAGAAGTGGATGTGAAACGGCGCGCCGGGCTCGAGCACCTCGTCGGCCGACGCGAGCGCGTCGGCGAAGAGCGACGTCTCGAGGAATGCGCCGTCGCTCGTCGCGTGCATGTGCGCGAAGTCGAGCACGGGGCGGACCCACCCGACGCGCGAGGAGATCTCGATCACGTCGTCGACCGAGCCGAGCTCGCGCACGCGGCCCATCACCTCGATCCCGAACGGAACGGCGCGGTCCTTCTTCTCCAGCCGGTCGCGGAGCTCGCCGAGCTGCTCGACGACCGAGTCGATCGCCTCCTCGCGCGTCCGCTCGAGGAGGAAGCCGGGGTGGAACACGACGAGCTCCGCGCCGGCGGTCTTCGCGATGCCGGTATATCGCAACTAATCTTGAAATCGTACGAATTACCTTCAAAAAAAA
Organism: uncultured Actinomycetes bacterium; assembly: GCA_963737405.1. Lineage (GTDB taxonomy): Bacteria > Actinomycetota > Thermoleophilia > Gaiellales > Gaiellaceae > JACCTU01. The sequence continues at coordinate 10,289 of CAVTSL010000002.1, read as the reverse complement.
TTTCGTTTCTCCGGTTAATTTGATAATTTTAGTACCTCGTCATTTCTAGACGAACCCAGCCGTACCCCGCTTTTCATATACGAGATTTTTTCCAGCACTTTAAAATCATTCTCATGAAACAGTTTGTACTCCTATTCATGTTAGGGTCATTCGCATTTATAAGCAATGCGCAGACACAAAACGCGCAAGCGTCATCTCAAGCCAAATCGGCGTCAGCTCCAAAACCGAAAAGCGAATCCACGCTTAATGGCAAGTTTCCTAAAGCGGGGGAATGGCCATCCTTTCGCCGCGAGGGGACATTGGAGGCGCATTCGCCTTTGAGCGGTAAAATCACCAAGCCTGGAATAGTCTGGAAGCAATTTGTCGGAGCGCTTGAAAGTCGCATAGTCATTGAGCCAGGCAACGGAAAAACCAAGTTGGATCTTCCGGCCGAAGAAGTCAAGCCGGGTGCGGACACCATTGCTTTGTCGGATTTTGTTCCCATCCCTAAAACTCCGGAGGAGGATAATAGCTCTTTGACATCCACCTATGCAGACGTCCTTCCTGAATATCCCGGAAAGGAGAAACTGGAATTTGAAAGTGCCTTTGATAAGAAGATGACGAACGGCCAATGGGCGCCTAGCGCGGGTGTTTGCTTTGCGATGAAAGACGGCGCATGGGTCAAAGTTTGGGAAACTGTAATGCCAGACCTTTTCAATCCGCTGCCGCTGGTAGGTGACTTCGATGGCGATGGCTCGAAAGAAATTGCCATACTTCCTTTTTACCAACTGAAACTTCTGGATGCCCAAACCGGTAAGGTAAAAGACAGTTGCAGGTTCAACGACAACAGAAGTTACGGCTTTCACGGCATCTATGATTTTAATGGCGATGGCAAGATTGAATTTCTTGTTCAGGCCGATTTTTCAAAACACGTAGATGTACTTGGATTTCGCGATGGCAAACTATCTCTGCTGTGGACGCAGAATATAGAACAGGACATCGCACATCCGCAAAAGATTTTACGCGTGGCGCCCAACCCTACGGCTGACATCGATGGGGATGGACATCCTGAAGTGATCACGACGCTGTTCAACGATTCTGGTGACGGACGTTGGCACTTGAAGTTTTTTGATGGAATGACCGGCAACATGAAAGCTGATTTTCCAGATGAATATCTGGCAGCGCCGATCGATCTTGATGATGATGGTGTGATGGAAATTCTTACCACGTGTACCAACGGTGTTGGTACGTTAGCAAAAATACGCGTGCGCTCCTTGAAAGGTCAATCCCGCATTCTATGGGAAAAGGAAAATGTAACATGGCAGACCTGGAATCCGCAGCTTCCCGTAAATGTAAAAAGCATGGCGACGCTGGGAGATCAGACTGTTCTGAGCCAGGTCCGGAATAAGCGTGTTTCATGTTGTTCTACGGGAAAGCGGATCGCCAGTGCAATCGACATTATCCGTGGCGCAATGGGATGGATCAGCTTTTAAAACAGTCACAACGGTCATCGGGAGAATACCTCGAAGCCCTGGGCTTTGATGCAACTGGACGGGTACTGGTCAAGTCGCGTCATCAGTTCGGCCGCCAGTCGCCACTCAGCGTTTCGAATGGTAAAGTTATCCATCACACCACCAAACGGCTGGGCATTGAGACCGGGCCGGCGATGGTCGCCTGGCCAGATGGAGCCACGTCACCAACTATTTTAGTTCAGGGCGCAGTGGAAGAACAGATACTTTTCACCACCGAAAACAGATGGCGCTAAGGTAAAATTAAATCATATTTCAGGGCGTGGACAGGGCACTTGGTATCCCAGAACATATGGACCCGTTATTGCCGACCTTGCGGGAGACGGACGTCGTCAACTTATTCTTGGAGGGGCAGCGCCATCGGGTTGTGCGCGTTTGACGGTCAAAGATCTCGACGGAAACATTGTTTGGGAACACGATTTCACCAAAATAGCAGGTACACCACCACCAGCAAACACGGGTGGCGTTGTGCTCTGGCAGGCGGGCCATTTCACTGACCCCGTCCGGCAAGATATTCTTGTAACAACACAACGCTCGAAGATGCACAGTGAGGAAACATTTCTTCTTTCAGGTGTGGACGGACATGAGATCTGGCACCGCGATAAGCAGATCAGCAAACGGGCAGTCGGTGGAAATTCTTTCGCGATTGCGGACTATGACGGCGATGGACTTGATGACGTTGCCTCTCTGTGGCCCAGTATTCTCTATTTCATGAAAGGCACCACGGGCGAGGACATCCTTGCCATGGACGCAAAATGGAAACAGGTTTATGACAAGCAGGTTTATTTCGGCCATGCTGTCGCAGGAAACTTTCTCAACGAAGGCAAGCCGTGCAATCTTCTTCAGTGGCCAGTCTGATGACCGGCGTGATCAAGCTTGATGGAACGTTGGTTTGGTTTGATGCGCTGGATACAAGCCCTGCATATCTTCCTTCATTTGGAGATTTTGATGGGAACAAACGCATGGATGTTATTGGCGTTGGGTATGAAGATGGTGTGCGATGTTATGATATGGCTACTGGAAAAGTTAACTGGACGATACCCAATCCAACCGAAGGCTTTGGAGCTTTTGGATCGAGAAGCAACGATCCGGTGCGGGGTACGGCCAGTGCTGATCTGGATGGCGATGGGAGTGATGAAGCTTTGTATTCCATCGACAATATACTTTTTTGCCTGGGCTCCTCGTCCGATGGAACTAAAGGTGAAATTCGCTGGAAAATGAAATTGCCGCAGCCGATAGGACCGCCTACGGTTGTCTCGTTAGACAAAGAGGGAACTATTTCTATTCTGGTAGTTGGAAGTGATGGTTATGTATATTGCCTAAAGTAAAATCGCCTACATTAACCTTTTACTGACACCGATGCCGCGAATGAAAAAGACGCACTATCAAACTCTTGTTTGCAGTTTAGGATGCCTATTACTGATTTATGCCTGTAAGCAAAAGGACAATGTTCATACTAACTGGTCCGTTTATCGGGGCGATGCTTACAACACGGCATACTCGGGGTTAGACCAGATCAATAAAGAAAATGTCAGTCAGCTTGAAGTTGCCTGGACTTATCACACTGGTGATGCAGAAGCGGGAAATCATTCAACCATTCAATGTAATCCGATAATCGCCAATGGTACGATGTATGTCACGTCACCTAAACTCAAACTGATTGCGTTAAATCCGGCGACGGGAAAGGAAATTTGGAAATTCGATCCATTCAATGGAGGACAATCTTCCGGCGTCAATCGTGGTGTTACGTATTGGGAATCGGGATCGGATAAAAGAATTTATTTTTCAGCTGGTCCCTATCTCTATGCACTCAATGCGGCGGATGGCAAGCTTTCTCCTGACTTTGGTGTCGAAGGCAAAGTTGACTTGCGTGAAGGATTGTTACGGGATCCATCAAAACTTAATGTTACATCAACATCTCCGGGCATCATTTATAAAGACCTCATTATTCAAGGCACTGCCCTCAGCGATGGGTGGGATGCGCCACCCGGTTTTATTCGGGCCTACGATGTAAAGACGGGCAAAACCGTTTGGACATTTCATACCATTCCTCAACCTGGGGAAACCGGTTATGATACATGGTCGGAAAACGCTTATCAGGAAGTTGGCGGCGTGAATAACTGGTGTGGCATGAGCGTCGATGAGAAACGCGGAATAGTTTTTATTCCAACCGGTTCCGCTTCATTTGACTTTTATGGCGGTAACAGAAAAGGCAAAAATCTTTATGCCAATTGTCTCCTGGCCATCGAGGCGGCTACTGGAAAACTGATATGGCATTATCAATTGGTGCATCATGATATCTGGGACTATGATCTTCCTGCGCCTCCGAATTTGCTTACCGTTTCACAGAATGGTAAACAAGTAGATGCAGTAGCACAGGTTACGAAAATGGGGATGGTCTTTGTATTCAATCGTGAAACAGGCGAACCCATATTTCCCATTGAAGAACGTCCGGTGCCTGCTTCCGATATTTTGGGAGAAGAAGTCTGGACGACACAACCTTTTCCCCTCAAACCTGTGCCGTTGGTAAGGCACAAGTTTACCGAGGACGATGTCACAGATATTTCACCCGAATCACATCAGTATGTCCTGAATAAAATCAAAGGCGCGAAGATGGGATCGATCTTTATGCCGCACAGCATTGAGGGAACAGTACAGTTTCCCGGAACACGTGGTGGTGCAGAATGGGGTGGGGCTGCCGTTGATCCGACGCAAGGTATTCTCTATGTAAACACGAATGAAATTCCCTTGCTGATCAAGATGAGGCAAATCGACGTCGCCGGTCGAGATCTTTTTCTCACGGATGCAGGCAGAAGGGTGTATACGTTGAATAATTGTACGGCATGTCATGGCGGAGATCGCACGGGGACTAATGTCTACCCTGCGTTGACAAATCTCTCCAAGACAAAATCAGAAAAACAGGTAGCCTCCCTGTTGAAGACGGGTAAAGGACAGATGCCAGCCCTTTCCAAATCTTTCACGGGACGATATGGAAGCGTTGATGGCATTTTTATTTGATAAAAAAGATCTCCGAAATAAGAAAGCATTGCATGTTGACGATTCTGCCAAGAAATATCGCTTTGTCCATGATGGATGGAATTTATTAAATGATCAGGCAGGATTTCCCGGTGTGAAGCCGCCCTGGGGAACGCTGAATGCTGTCGATTTGAATAGTGGTGAGATCTTATGGAAAGTGCCGCTGGGCGAATATCCTGAGCTCATCGCAAAAGGCTTACCGCCTACTGGAAGACAAAGCCTTGGAGGACCTGCTGTCACTGGCGGCGGATTGATTTTTATTGGCGGTACCGGTGACGAATACTTTCGCGCCTTCGACAAGGAAACCGGAAAAATTCTCTGGCAGTATAAGCTTCCGGCGACGGGAACGGCAACACCAAGTGTGTATGAGGTTGATGGAAAACAATTCGTCGTTATCGCGGCGGGCGGTGGCGGCAAGTTGGGAACACCGTCAAGCGATGCCTATGTCGCATTTTCTTTGAAAGAATAAGCAAGATCGGCATTCATAAGGCGGACGCGTTGTGGAAAAACCTTGAATATTTTTTGAAAGCTGTAATTCCAGTTGCAGAAAAGGCAGGTGTTCGTATGGCACTTCATCCAAACGATCCGGTATCACAAGAAAGTCACGGCTCGGATCAGATCGTGGCGAATCTTGCCGGATTGAAACGCCTGATCACACTGGTCGACAGTCCGTCAAACGGAATTACTTTTGACTGTGGTGTGATGCGCCAAATGGGAGAGGATCCTGTTGAAGTTTGCAGCTACTTCGCTTCCCGTGACCGTATCAATCATGTTCACTACCGCAATGTCATCTCGGAAATAAAATACAATAAGTACACAGAAGTTTTTCTTGATGAAGGTCGAAGTAAATATGCTTGCCGTAATGCAGGAGCTTTTTAAACATCATTATACACGCGGTTTGTATGCCGAGCACCCTTTTATCCTGGACTATGATAAAGAACATCCAGGCGGCGAAAAAAGAAATGGTGCAACACCGGGCGGTGGAGGATATGCAGCCGAATGTTTTAATGTTGGATTTACAAGAGCGATGATGCTGGCGGTAATGTCACGAAGTGATCTGGGTGCCTAAAATGGAAACTTCGTAATTTTAATAAAGATATCATGATCTTAATATGTTCTCTGTGTCTCCTAAGGGAAACCCGCACCCTGAATTGATTACTTCCACAACACAGTGACAAAGGTTTCACAGAGATTTCGTTCCATTTTAAAGCCTGTGATATTCCGATTTATCTGTGTCTAGCTGGTGAAAAACGGAAGAAAAAACATTGTACGCGATGCGGAAACGTTTACCGGTTGATCCTGGTATGCCTTGCCTTTTTTTCTGCTCTCCTCCGCTTCCTGACGATGTGGCGGAAGCCTATGAAAAATTGCCTGATCACCTCGACTATAATATTCACGTCAAGCCAGTGCTAAGCGACAAATGTTTTGCCTGCCATGGACCCGACAAGGCAAAGCAAAAGGCGGGACTGCGATTGGATCTGGAGGATGTGGCGCTTGCAGAACTTCCTGAAGATCCCGGAAAAGTGGCCATCGATCCTGGCAATCCGGAGGGAAGTGAATTATTTCACCGCATCCTGAGCGACGACCCCGATTATCAAATGCCAGAACCGGAGTCGCACTTAACCTTGGATGCAAAAGAAAAAGCTATCCTTATAAAATGGATCGAAGAGGGTGCAGTATATAAACCACATTGGTCATTTGTCAAACCTGAATTACCGGACGTGCCTGCGAAGTCAAATTCGATGCACAGGCATTGAATGAGATCGACCATTTTATTTTTAAAAAGCTGGAACAGGAGGGTTGAAACCTTCGCCTGAAGCAGATAAGGAATTGTTGCTTCGTCGTGTGACGCTGGATCTGACAGGGCTGCCACCGACATTAGAAGAGATCGATGCGTTTTTGCAGGACAAATCCGCCAATGCGTATGAAAAACAAGTAGATCGCTTACTCGATAATCCGCATTACGGAGAGAAGATGGCCGTAGACTGGCTTGACCTGGCACGTTTCGCAGATTCGCATGGCTACACCGTTGACAGGCTTCGTGATATGTCACCCTATCGCGATTGGGTGATCCAGGCATTCAACAAAAATTATTCCTATGACAAATTCATTCAGTGGCAACTGGCTGGCGACATAATGCCTGATGCGACAAAGGAAATGATTTTGGCGACAGCATTTAACCGGAATCACGCGCAGAATATGGAAGGTGGTGTTATTGATGAAGAATTTCAGGCAGAGTATGTTGTGGACAGAACCAATACTTTAGGCGATGCATTTCTGGGACTTTCGGTCGGGTGCGCGCGTTGTCACGATCACAAATTCGATCCCATCTCGCAAAAAAATTATTATGAGCTTTTCAGTTTCTTTAACAACGTGCCGGAGGCAGGACAGATCTCCTGGGATGATGCCATGCCCGGGCCAACGCTCATGCTACCCACAGAGCAGCAGGAAAAAATTCTCGACCTTCCTGAAGACCAGAGTTTCGGAACAAGAAAAAAAACTTGAAGACGTCAAAATCCAGGCAGCTTCTGGTTTTGAAGCCTGGCTAGGTTCGGAAGACTTCCGTGCGCTGCGCAAGGAAAAAATTCCGCAGGCCGGCCTCGTAGCCCAGTATACTTTTGACGATGGATCGTTGAAGAACAAAATAAATGCTCGCCAAATCGGTACGATGGAACAAGGCGGAAGCCGGGAGATGCCCCTATTTGAAAACCGGGATGGAGGGAAGGCTTTGACCTTGGATGGCGATACCTGGCTCGATCTCAAAGAAGTCGGGATTTTCAGAAGGAGTGATGCCTTTAGCATCGGCCTTTGGGTTTACATACCGAAAGATTTGAAGGAGGGTGTCATCTTCCACAAATCCACGAAGGAACGTCACTATAATTACCGCGGGTATGACCTTTACCTGAAAGACAATCGCTTGAGGCTTGGCGTTTCGCACACAGCACCTTCAAATGCCATAAGAAAATATTCAACCGAAGATGTTCCACGCGACCAGTGGATTCAGCTTACCATGACCTATGATGGATCTTCCCGCGCCGCTGGCTTACACCTTTATATGGATGGCAAACCTATTGCTATGGAAACTGCTGTTGACAACCTTACCAAAGATATACTGCTTTACAACGAACAGCCTGGATTACAGGTAGGGGCATGGGAGCGTGGTTGGGGACTGAAACATGGCAAGGTGGATGATATCGTCGTCTACAATCGCGAATTGACCCCGCTGGAAGTAAGGATCCTTGCTGGTCGGGAATCCTGGGGAGCGATTGTTGCGATCGCAACCTGATGCCTATACAACGGAATTGCTCGCCGATTTGAAAAACTATTATATCTCAGCCGTAAATCCCAATGTTGAATCGGCTCGGAGTGAGCTGCGGGCAATCCGCACTAAACAGGCTGATTCGACGGAAAAAGTACAAGAGGTGATGGTGATGGACGAAATGGCCCGACCGCGGAAAAGCCATGTGCTGCAACGGGGGAGCTATGATGCGCCAGGCGAAGAGGTATTTCCCAATACTCCTGAATCGATTCTTCCTTTTCCTTCGGAGCTTCCGAAAAACAGGTGGGGACTGGCACAATGGCTCACACGCGAAGATCATCCGCTGACCGCTCGTGTAGCAGTGAACCGTTTTTGGCAGAATTTTTTTGGGATAGGACTGGTGAAAACAACGGAAGATTTTGGCAACCAAGGGGAGATGCCCAGCCATCCGGAGTTGCTGGATTGGTTGGCAATAAATTTCAGAGAGAATGGATGGAATATAAAGAGGTTACAGAAACTCATTGTGATGTCTGCAACCTACCGGCAAGATTCACGAGCATCAAAAGAAGCACGCGAAAAAGACGTGGAGAATCGCTGGCTATCGCACGGACCTGCGAACCGGATGTCAGCGGAGATGATTCGCGACAATGCGCTGGCAGCAAGCGGACTGATGCGGAAGGAGATCGGCGGGACGAGCATGAAGCCCTATCAACCTGATGGCCTTTGGGAAATCAACAATACGCACTACGTACAGGATACTGGCCAGGTGATTTACCGGAGAAGTATTTATGTTGTGGTAAAACGAACGGTGCCGAATCCGACGTTAGGTACCTTCGATGCTCCCAGCAGAAGCTACTGCGTCGTGCGACGACAACGGACCAATACGCCTTTGCAATCTTTGGTGACACTGAACGATCCTACGTTCGTTGAGGCTGCTTGTGTTTTGGGTGAACAGATGACCCAAGAGCGCGATGCAAGACATGGTATTTTGATTGCGTACCGAAGGCTGACCGGCCGTACGCCCTCACAAAAAGAAGTTGAGTTATTGCTTGAACTTCAACGAACGGAATACAAGAAGTTCCAGGAAAATCCTGAAAAAGCAAAGGGATGGCTTAGCACCGGCCAGCATATTCCGAACCCGACATTGGAACGCTCCCTGGTGGCGGCCAACGCAATTGTTGCCAGCACGATCATGAATTCAGACGCAACCCTAACGAAAAGATGAGTCTTATGCCACATTCACATGATGAAGAATTCCGCCTGAACACACCGGATGCTGAAGCCCTCAACAGGAAACTCGATCGTCGTCGTTTTCTTTTGAAAACTTCGCTGGGCCTGGGAGCACTTGGCAACGGGAAGCCTATTGGGAATGAAAGGCCTGTCCGGAGACAAGTCACCTTCGCTATTGGAATCAGATGTTAATTCCACGGAGGAAGCAATGCTGGCGGCAATTCCTCATATCGCTCCCAGAGCAAAGAGGGTTGTATATCTTTTTATGGCGGGAGGCCCTTCACAGTTTGAGACGTTTGACTACAAACCAGCGCTGCTAAATCTTGTGGGACAGGATCTCCCGGACTCCATCCGCAAGGGACAGCGACTCACGGGGATGAGCGCCAGTCAGGCTACGTTGCCTGTGGTACCTTCCATTTATAAATTTCAACAGTATGGTCAAAGCCGCACCTGGGTAAGTGATCTTTTGCCCCATACGGCACAAGTGATCGACGATCTATGCTTGATCAAGTCGCTCCACTCAGAAGCCATCAACCATGATCCCGCCATTACATTTTTTCAAACCGGTAATCAGCTGGCGGGTAGACCAAGCATTGGGTCATGGATAAGCTATGGACTGGGATCTGATAACCAGAACCTGCCCACCTTTATCGTGCTGGTTTCCAAGAATGCACAGCTGGACCAGCCGTTGTATGCGCGCTTGTGGGGAAACGGTTTTCTGCCGACGCGCCATCAGGGGGTACAGTTCCGTTCCGGCAAAGACCCAGTACTATTTCTGAACAATCCCGAGGGATATGACGGAACGGATCGCAAAGAAATGCTGGACTACCTTACGAAATTGAATCAGCTGCAAAATGATCTCTACGGTGACCCGGAAATTGAAAATCGAATTGCGCAGTATGAAATGGCCTTCAGAATGCAAACTTCCGTTCCCAACGTAGTGGATATGTCAAATGAGCCCCAGGAAGTGTTCGATCTGTATGGCCCTGGGAGCCGCGACCCAGGAACGTACGCTGCGAATTGTCTTCTCGCCCGAAAGTTATTGGAGAAAGATGTCAAGTTTGTTCAGCTCTATCACCAGGGCTGGGACCAGCACGCCGGACTTCCTAAAAACATAGCACGGCAATGCAGGGATACCGATCAGGCGACGGCCGCCCTCGTCAAGGATTTAAAGCGACGGGGCCTGTTGGAAGACACGCTGGTCGTTTGGGGCGGAGAATTCGGACGCACGGTGTATTCACAGGGTAAACTTACCG
>CAVTSL010000001.1:0-174147 GCA_963737405.1 uncultured Actinomycetes bacterium | reverse complement strand
GAGGTTGGCATCGGGCGTCCGCGGTTCGCAAGTCGTTCTTGCGATCATGCGCGCATGCCACCCCTCGGGCGAAGGAGCGTGCGCAGCTTCCGGACAGCGCGTTTGCCTACATCGATTCGCAGGGCCGACGTCGTCTGCCGATCAACGACGCCGCGCACGTCCGGAATGCCCTCGCGCGGTTCAGCCAGGTGGCGTTCGAGGACGACGGCGCTCGGGACGGGGCGCGCAACCGGCTCCTTCGGGCGGCCAAGAAGCACGGGATCGTGCCCATCGGCTTCGTCAGCGCGCAGCTGGAACCACAGCGGAGGCTGCCGAAGGGCCACGTCACTTTCCTGCTGACCGACATCGAGGGTTCCACCGCGCTGCTCGGGCGCCTCGACGATGGATACGCGCGGCTGCTCGCAGATGTGCGGCGGGTCGTGCGCGGAGCGGTGCGGCAAGCCGGTGGTCGCGAGGTGGACTCCCGCGGGGACGAGGTCTTCGCGGTCTTCGAACAGGCCCCGGCGGGGCTCGAGGCCGCGCTGGCGATCCAGCGGGGCATGGACGCCGGCCCTTGGCCCGAAGACGTCGACGTGCGGCTCCGAATCGGCATGCATCGCGGGCGTCCCACGCTCACCGATACCGGCTACGTCGGCGTCGCGGTTCACGCAGCCGCACGCATCGGCTTCGCGGCGCACGGCGGGCAGATCGTGGTCTCCTCCGCCGTGCGGGCGGCGGTCGACGACTCACTCGCGGAGGGGGTCAGCCTCAGGAGCCTGGGCGCATGGCGGTTTCAGGGTCTGCCCGACCCGCTGGATCTCTTCCAGGTGGACGCGGCGGACCTGCCCACCGACTTTCCGCCTCCTCGGTCGGCCACGCCTGCCGGGTAACAGTGTTGCCTAGTTCGGAGAGGTTGTCGCCTTCGGTCGAGCGGCGGGGAAGCTACACCCGGCCTGGGAAAGGCGACGCCCCAGGCGACGACCTCACCGGAGAGAAGCGCGACCGGGTTGAGTGTCACGTCCAGGGAGGCGTCTGGCTTCTGGACGGAGGCAGTGGTTGTGATCGGTTTCATCAGATTGCCTCTCGCGCCGAATGGAAAGCCCGCGGACGCGGGCCTTCCAGACAGCGTCGAGCCGCGGCTTACGCGCGGAAGACCCCGTTCGACGGCTTCGCGACGACCTCGCCGAAGGTGACCATCGGCGCATTCGGAAGCGCGCTCTCGAGCTTCTCGTCGCGCACCCAACTGGATGCGAGGCTAGCCGACTCGTCGGCGTGGGCCGGCGTGTCGAAGAGGCTGATCGACGTGATGACGTCGTTGTCGGCCTTGATCAGGAAGTACCCGTCGAACCCGGGCAGGTTGCTGAGGCGCGGAATCAGCGTCTCGTTGACCTTCTTGGTCAGCTCGATGGTGCGACTCGTGTCGACACCCTCGTAGCGGTTCAGGATGGCATGCATGTGATGCTCCTAACTTCATCTCTCAAGGTCGGAAAACCCGGACGGGTCCTCCTGAGCGCACAGTCCGGCGGAGTGGGGATCGACGAACCTTCCGAGTTCCTCGCCCAACGCCAAGACCGATGCGCTTCCCCACCATAGCCGCGATTCCGTCCCGCCGGCGGACCGGCGAACCCTGTTTCCAAAGGGCGCTGCAAACTAGGTGGTTTTGCATCGGGCTGCGCACTGCGCGCCAGTGCTCGACGTGGTTGGGTTCCTCGACTGGGCGCTAAGTCCCAGCCGGTCGCTTGTCGTCCGGAGCTCAGCCGATGGCCCGGCTGAGCAGCTAGCTGCTAGACATGATCCGTGATCGTCTGTCCCGAGTGCGGCTGGTTCGCTGAGATCGCCCGACGTGCGGTTGAGGATGTCGTCTGGGCGGAGCACGTCCGCGACGGCTTCTGCGCGGACGCCGTCCCGGTTCGCGGCCCTGCCCGCAGGCGCGTCATGTGCATCAAAGGCCATGCTGTAAACGACCCGTTCGGCATCTGCTGGGAGTGCGCGCGCCTCAAGGAGGAAGCACGAGGGCAGCGCGCTCGGATGCATCCCCGGTCACGGCCGTTCGCGCGCGCCTAGCGCGGGGCGGCCGAGCTCGTTCGTTCAGCGCCCCGCTTCCTCCACGTACCCCCGCGTGTGCTGTTCCCAGAGCCGCTTCGGATTCCTGTGCATGTCCGCGCTCACCCACACGCCGAGCAGACCGACTCGCCATGCGGGAGGTACAGCTCGAACGTGATGAAGACCTCGCTTTCGACTGGCCCCTTTTCAGGCCCGGGTAGATCGACGCTCGTGCCTGGAGCCTCGAAGCGGTATCCCAGCTGGCCCGCTGGCAGGAACTGCTTGAGCCCTGCATCGTCGAGAGCTTGGGCGAGCGCACGAGCCTCCTCGGTCGTCAGGTCGGAGACGTAATAGGTGAACGAAGTCGTCGTGCGGCCCACGATGTGACCCAGCCGGGGCGCGACCTCGTGGGCGCGGAGCAGGTCCTCGGCCGGTGCCGGTAGCGGGAAAAGATGCGAGACCGTTCGATCGTTTGGGGCAGCCCTCCGTACAAGATCGCGTACCTGGAGGGCACGAACGCCCTGATCTGACGGTTCGCCCACGCGCTTGCCGGCAACCACACCGCCGGATCCGTGAGCCGCTCAACCAGCCGCCGCTCAGGAAAGCTCGCCTCGGCGCGAACAAGCCGGTCGCCGACTCGCACCTGGATCACCCTGTGTGGGGGGGTGCTGCCAAGAGGAGGCTGGTCGTGCCCGAAGAGTCCCGTCGAGACGATCTCAGACCGCAAGAGCTCGACGCCCTCGGGCGTGAGGCGCTGCTCGAGGAAGCCGCTCGACCAGCGATTCGCAGCCTCGGGCAGGTCGGAGTGTTCCCGCAGCCAGATCAACCGCCCGTCGGCGTACACCCAGGCTCGGGTTCCCCCGAGCCAGTACTGGATGACCAGCTCTCCGCTCTCCGGAGTGCTCGGCGTAGCTCCCACCGGAGGCAGGCCGATGAAGCCCTTGTCAAGGACGAACTCGCGCACGATCGCCCAAGCAGCGGTTGTCAGGGCCGTGACGAGCGCGAGCGCGGCCAGCACGACGACAAGCCGGCGACGCCTCTGGCGACCGTTCCGAGCTGTGCTTGCTCGATCGAGGACATCGCCCCAGTTCCCGGAGAGCGGCTCGGGCGCGAGTGCGGCGAATCGACCGGACAGCCGACTGTCTTCGTACATGCTCACGTCCTCACCTCGTTCGTCGAGAGGTCGCCTGCAAGTTGCCGGTGTGCCTGTGACAGCGTCGCCGCGACGGTTCCTTCGGCGACGCCGAGCACTTCGCCGATGTTGGCGTAGGACAGATCCGCGAAGTAGCGCAGGAAGATCGCCAGCCGGCGCTGCGGCGGCAGTTCCCGCACCGCGGCTGTGAGCGTTGGATCGCGGCTCTCTTCGACAAATGCCACCTCCGGCACCTCGTCGACGACGAGCTCGCGCGACCCCTTCGACCCGATCGCCACCCGGAAGGCGATCCGCCACACCCACGCCTCGAGCGACCCCTCGCCGCGGAATCCGTCTGGTCGCGTAGCGCTCGCGCGAACGCCTCTTGCACGACATCGCACGCGCTTTCGACGCTGCCCGTTACCGACGCGAGCATCACCTGGAAGGCGCCGTTTCGCCGCCGGTACAAGTCTTCCAGCTCGGACTCCAGGCCACCCATGCTCATAAGAGTGGGATCTTCGGCGAATCCTTTAGCAGCGTGGAGTGCCCCCGGCCGGAATCGAACCAGCGCACGCGGTTTAGGAAACCGCTGCTCTATCCACTGAGCTACGGGGGCCCGCGGGACAGCGTAGCTTCGTCGATCTGCGCCTCGTGACCCCGCATGCGAGGACGGTGTATTCGGAGTCGTGTACCGCTTCGCGCTCGCTGCCGTCGCCCTGCTGCTCGTCGCGTGCGAGGCCGCCGGCGCGGCGAAGGCGCCGCAGCCGAGCTTCGCGATCCCGTACGCGATCGAGCACGGGCCGGGGTCGACGCTCTTCCTGACCGACGCGCGGAACGGGGCGCCGAGCCGGATCCTCCGCTACGACCTCGCGCGGAGACGGACGACCGTCTACGCCCGCGGGTTCGCCGAGCCCGCGGCGCTCGCGCGTCACCGCGACGGGTCGCTCTACGTCGGAGACGTGCGTCAAGGCGTCATCCGCGTCGACGCACGCGGCCGAAGGACGGTCGTCGCGCGCGTCCCGGGCGCCGCGGCGCTCGCGCTCGACGGCGACACGCTCTACGTCTCGTCGCTCGAGAGCACGATCGAGCGCATCGATCTGCGCACGCGCACCGTGACGCGCGTCGCAGGCGACGGGCGGCCGCAGTCGAGCGGAGACGGCGGACCGGCGAGCGCCGCGACCGTGGAGTCGCCGCACGGGCTCGCGCTCGACCAACGAGCCTCTACCTGGAAGCAGGCCCGTCGGTGCGGCGCATCGACCGCACGACGGGGATCATCACCACGTTCGCGCAGGTGGACGCCGGCCGCATGGCCTTCGGGCCCGACGGGACGATGTACTTCTCCCAGGGCGACCCGCGCTTCGGCGGCGCGATCAGGAGCCGAGCTCCCGACGGCGCGATCACGACCTACGTTTCCGGCCCGAATCTGCTCCCGACGGACGTCCTGCTGACGCGCGACGGCCGTGGGCTGCTCTTCGGCCAGACGCGGCCGTTCCCGGCGATCCGACGGATCGACCTCGTCACGCGGAGGATCACGCTCGTGCTGCGCGGGCGCGGGTAGGCGGACGCCGCGAGATGTCCGCGGCGCTTTGCGATCGCGGCTATGGTGGGAGAGCGCATCGGTCTTGGCGTTGGGCGAGGAACTCGAAACGTTCCTCGATCCCCACTCCGCCGGACTGTGCACTCAGGAGAGCTCGACCGGGTTTTCCTGCCATGAACGAAGACGTCAGGAGCATCACATGCATGCGACCATCCGGCGCTACGACGGTGTCGACAAAGCACGGACCGACGAGCTGACACGCAGGGTCGACGAGAGCCTCCTTCCGAAGCTGAGCAAGCTCGAGGGCTTCAAGGGCTACTACCTCATCGAGGCCGGCGACGGCGTCATGAGTTCGCTTGGACTCTTCGAGAGCGCCGAGCAGGCCCGCGAGTCGACCACGATCGCCGCTTCCTGGGTGCGCGACGAGAAGCTGGAGACCGCTTTTCCGAATCCGCCCAAGATCACCGAGGGCAAAGTCGTAGCGCAGAAGAACGGCTTCGCAACCGTCTAA
This sequence comes from uncultured Actinomycetes bacterium, assembly GCA_963737405.1. Classification (GTDB taxonomy): domain Bacteria; phylum Actinomycetota; class Thermoleophilia; order Gaiellales; family Gaiellaceae; genus JACCTU01. The sequence continues at coordinate 168,945 of CAVTSL010000001.1, read as the reverse complement.
CGCGTTCGTCGGCGTCGAAGGGAGAGGGCCGTTCGCCCTCTTCCTTCGATCCGACTACTGCTAGTCGCGCAGCGTCACCGCTGCACCCGAACGGAGCGTCTTCAGCGTCTGCTGCTCGATCTGCCGGATCCGCTCGCGCGTGAGGTTGAGGGTGCGCCCAACGTCTTCGAGCGTCCGTGGCTCCTCGCCGTCGAGCCCGAAGCGGAGCTCGATGATCTGACGCTGACGGCTCGGGAGCGCGGCCACCAGACCGCGCAAGGCCAGGTTTCCGAGCGCCGTCTCGGCCGCGTCGTCGGGTGCCAGGACCGACTCGTCGCCGATCAGCTGGCCGAATTCAGAGTCGTCCTCGTCGCCGACGGGCTTCTCGAGCGAGATCGGCGCCTCCGCACTGTTCCGGATCGCCTCGACCTCGGTGGTGAGCAAGCCGACATCGTGGGCCACCTCGGCCGTCGACGCACTTCTCCCGAACTGCGCCGTCAGCCTCCGTTCGGCGTTCACGATCTGCTGCAGCTTCTCGACGACGTGCGTCGGCATGCGGATCGTCCGTGCCTTGTCGGCGAGCGCGCGCGCGACGGCCTGGCGGATCCACCAGGTCGCGTAGGTCGAGAACTTGAAGCCCTTGCGATAGTCGAACTTCTCCGCCGCGCGGACGAGACCGATCGTCCCCTCCTGGATCAGATCGAGGAACGGGAGGCCCTGGTTGCGGTAGCGCTTCGCGATCGAGACGACGAGACGAAGGTTCGCCTCGACCATCTCCTGCTTCGCACGGTGGTCGCCGCGCTCGATCCGCTTCGCGAGCTCGACCTCCTGCGCCGCGGTGAGCAGGTCGACCTTGCCGATGTCCTTCAGGAAGAGCTGGAGCGAATCGGTCGAGACCTCGCGCCGCGCCGGCGCGAGGAGCGCAAACGATGGCTGCAGTTCCGTCGAGCTCATCTCTCTCCTCTTCGTTCGCGGATCCTTCAGGGCGAGGGATCGCGTTCATCCAAAAAGCGAACACCGGAACACGGCGATCGCAACAATGAGGAGAGGAGTGCGGCACTCGTTCGAGCCCGCGAAGAATCAACTACTCGCTGCCGAGATCAGAGTACAGGCAGTCGCGGGGCGGGCCGCGACGGCGGCCCGCCCCTGCGAAGCCTCAGGGAGCCGCGACCGCGGCCGCGGCGTCGACAATGCCGTAGCCGTAGACCGGCGTGTACGTACCGCGGAGCCCGAGCCCGGGCGTTCGCCCAGTCGACTTCAGCACGCCGTAGACCTGCGACGCGCTTCGGCCCTGCGCCGTGAGGAGCGCTGCGACGCCCGCGACGTGCGGGGTCGCCATCGACGTCCCGGCGTAGTAGTCGTACCCGCCGCTGCCGCACGAGCCTTCGGAGCCCGCCGGAACGGTCGAGACGATGTCGTCCCCGCACGCGAGGAGGGCGGCACCGCCCGGCGCGGCGACGACGTTCAGGTCCGGCTTGACGCCGAAGTTCGAGAACGACGACCGAAGCTCGTTGCGGTCGGTGAGGTCACGCAGAGCGCACCCGCGTCGAACGACGGCTCGGCGCAGATCGACGCGAACTCGTTCCCCGCCGCCACGATCACCAGCACGTTGTGAGCGAAGGCGTAGTCGATCGCATTCGCGACGTCGGCGATCACGCCGGTGATCACGAGCGCGTGCACACCCGGGAGCGCGCCGAGGCTCATGTTGATCACGTCGGCGCCGTGGTCAACGGCCCAGCGGATGCCGGCCGCGATCTCCTCGAAGCTTCCGCCGGCGTCGGTGAGCGACTTGACCGGCATCACCTTCGCGTCCGGAGCGACGCCTGCGACGCCGATGCCGTTGTTCGTCGCTGCGGCGACGATGCCGGCGACATGGGTGCCGTGTGGCGAGGGCGGATCGGTCGTGTTGCCGCTCAGCCAACCGCCGTTGCCGCAGCCGTTCGGCTGCGTGGCGCACCCGGAGAACGTCGTGCCGGGGACGAGCTTGCCGGCGAGGTCGGGGTGCGAGAGGTCGACGCCGGAGTCGACGACGGCCACGATCTGGCCGGCGCCGGTCGAGGTGGCCCAGGCCTCGTCGGCGTTGATCTGCTGCAGGCCCCACTGCTGCGAGAAGAGCGGGTCGTTCGTCGCTGCGGCTGCGCTCGCCGGTAGAGCCACGGCGAAGAGCGCGCACGCGAGCGCGATGAATCGAATCATCGGCTTCCCCCAAGTGATGAGCGACGGCGCGCGGAGGAGCGGCGCGCCTGCCCCGCGGACGTACCCGGTGACTACCGCTTTGAAACGGGTTTCAGCGCGGAGCGGGCGGCCACTGCAGGTCGCGCGATCGCCCGCGTGAAGGACTTCCCGGTGTCCGTCCAGCCGACGTGCTCGTAGAACGCATGCGAGCTGTCCCGCCAGTTCGCCGACTCGAGCGTCATGCCCCAGCACCCGCGTTCGCGCGCGCGGCGCTCGGCCTCCTCGAGCAACCGACGTCCCGCGCCGGTTCCGCGCGCTCGCTCCGCGACGACGAGGTCGGGTACCCACGCCTGCGGGTCGAGGAAGTTCAGGCGCTGCCGGAACTCGACGTCGACGAACCCGACGATCTCGCCGTCCTCCTCGGCGACGAGCGCGAACGCGTCGTCGCGCTCGAGGTAGCGCTCGAACGCCTGCGCGGTGCCGCGGCTCGTCGGGGTCCTCGCGGACGTCGGGCCGGCCGAGCTCGGCGAGCAGATCCTTGACGCTGGGCCAGTCGTCGGGGCGGGCGTCGCGCACGGGCACGACGCGCATTCTCTCGACTCGGGTCAGGCGGACGGAAGCTCGACCGTCTCGACGTCGATGTGGCGCTCGGCGGCGCACGCCTGCGCCCAGCGATCGGCGATCTCGATCAGGCGCCCGCGGAGCTCCTCGTCGATCGCGTCCTCCGTTTCGATCCGCACCTGGTGCACGGCCGCCTCGGCGTCGCCGGCGAACTCGTAGCGGTGCTCGGCCACGATCGTGAAGGTGCTCACGCGAGCGTGCAGCTCGCGCGCGAGGTCCTCGATCTCGGCGGCCGTCGCCTCGCGCCCGGAGATCACGCCGAAGTTGACGCGGATCTCGCGGTCGCCGCTCGAGAACACCATGCTGGGCTCGTCCACGCGGCCTGGGTACCCATGCCGCGCCCGGACCTAACTCTCCCGCGGCTCCCAGGAGAAGAATCTCGCCGCAACGAGCGTCCCCGCCAGGCCCCAGGCCGCGAGCACCGCGATCGCGCCGGGGTGCTCCCAGATCGGCGACCCGTCGTAGACGACGCCCTGGACGATGTCGACGACGTAGGTCAGCGGCAGCACGTCGGCGATCGCCTGGAGGAACTTCGGGAAGTCCTGCGTCGGGCCGAAGCCGCCCGAGAGGAACGCCATCGGGAGGATGATCACGTTGACCACCGCCGAGGCGCCCTCGCTCGACCGGATGAGCGACGCGGCACCGAGCCCCATCCCGGCGAAGCAGAGGAAGCCGAGCAGAAACGCCGCGAAGAGCGACGGCCACTCCGCAGGCAGGTGCCAGTCGTAGAGCAGGCGCCCGAGCACCATGATCGACGTCGCCTGGAGCACGAAGACGAGGAACGTCGAGCACAGCGTCGCGCCGAGGTACGTCGCACCGGGAAGCGGCGTCGCGCGGATCCGCTTCAGCACGCCCGACTCGCGCCGCAGCACGAGCGTGATGGCGAGCCCGCCGAACGCCGTGTTCGCGATGCCGTAGGTGATGAGCGACGGCACGAGGTAGTCCGTGAGCGGCCGGCCGCGGTACTCGCCCGAGTAGACCGTCGAGAGCAGCAGGAAGAGGAGAACGGGGAAGAGGAAGACGAAGACGGCGCTCTCGCGACCGCGCCAGAAGATGAGCTGGTCGGCGCGAACCTGGTGCGCGAGCATGCTCACGCGTGCTCCTCCTCGCGCACGAGGTCGAGGTAGACGTCCTCGAGCGAGCCGCGGCGGACCTCGAGCTCCTCGAGCTCGCGGCCCTCCGAGACCGCGCGCGAGGTGAGCTCGTGCAACAAGCGGGTCGGCGCGTCGGTCGCGACGACCTTGACCTCGCCGTTCTCGCGGTAGCGGATCTCCGTCTGCGACGCGGCGACGAGCTCGGCCGGCGTCCCCTCCTTGACGATCACGCCGTCGCGCAGCACCGCGACACGGTCCGCGAGCTGCTGCGCCTCGTCGAGGTAGTGCGTCGTGAGCAGGATCGTCTTGCCGAGCGCGCGGAGCCCGCGAACCATGTCCCAGGCGTTTCGCCGTGCCTGCGGATCGAAGCCGGTGGTCGGCTCGTCGAGAAAGACGAGGTCGGGGTCTCCGACGAGCGCGAGCCCGAGGTCGAGCCGCCTCTTCTGGCCGCCGGAGAGCGTCTTCACGCGCGCGTCGCGCTTCGCGTCGAGCCCGACGAGCTCGATCACCTCGCCGACGTCGCGCGGGCTCCGGTAGTAGCCGGCGTAGATGCGGAGCGTCTCGGAGACGGTCACGTTCGGCCAGGTGTCCGAGTGCTGGAGGACGACGCCGATCCGCTCGCGGAACGAACGCTCGCGCTCTTGCGGGTCGAAGCCGAGCACGGCGACGTCGCCGGCGTCGCGCGTCCTGTAGCCCTCGAGCACCTCGACCGTCGTCGTCTTGCCGGCGCCGTTCGGGCCGAGGAGGCAGAACACCTCGCCCTCGTCGATCTCGAAGTCGATCCCGCGGACGGCCTCCTGTCCGCCGTACGACTTGCGCAGGCCGCGAACCTCGACCGCGGCCACTCAGACCTCGACGGCGAAGACGCCGGCCGTCGGGAACGCGGGCTCGGGCCCGCCGCTGAGCGCCGCCGCGATGCGGCCGCAGTCGGGCTGGTGCCCGACGACGATCACGACGTCGCCGCGCCCGGCGGTCGCCGCGCGAACCGCGTCGGCGTCGGCACCCGGCGCGAGCCGCTCGTCGGGCTCCGGGTCGACGCCGACCGCCCGGCCGATCTCCTCTGCGGTCTCGCGCGCGCGCAGGAGCGGGCTCGTGAGGATCGCGCCCGGGTGGATCCCGTCCGCCGCGAACCGCCTGCCGAGGTCGCGGGCCTGCTTGCGACCCTCCTTGGTCAGCGGGCGGACCTCGTCGGGCTCACCGCCGGCGGCCTTGGCGTGACGGACGATGAAGAGCCGCACGCCGGAAGCATAGGCCGTGCCGTCGGGACCTCCTTGTAGGGTCCCGCGCCGTGATCAGGACTGTTCCCGGCAGCGGCGGATGGCTCGAGGTCGTGTGCGGACCGATGTTCAGCGGCAAGAGCGAGGAGCTCATTCGCCGACTGCGCCGAGCCGAGATCGCCGGGCAGCGCGTGCTGATCGTGAAGCCGCGGATCGACGACCGCTACGACGTCGCGCACGTCGTCAGCCACGCCGGCGCGCGCATGCGGGCGGTCGCGGTCGACGGTGTGCACGACGCGCTCCGACGTGCGGAGGGCTACGACGTCGTCGGTGTCGACGAGGCGCAGTTCTTCGAGCCCGCGATCGTCGAAGCCGTGGAGCAGATGGTGCTGGCGGGCAAGCGCGTCGTCGCCGCCGGGCTCGACCGCGACTTCCGCGGCGAGCCGTTCGGTCCGATGCCGCTCCTGCTCTGCATGGCCGAGTTCGTCGACAAGCTCCAGGCGGTGTGTCACCGCTGCGGCGGCGCGGCGACTCGAACGCAGCGTCTCGTCGACGGCGAGCCGGCGCCGTTCGACGGCGCGACGATCCAGATCGGCGCGCTCGACTCGTACGAAGCGCGCTGCGCTGCGTGCTATCAGCCGGGCGTCGTCGCGCTCGACGTCGCCGTCGGCTGACCGTTCGTCGGACGCCACTAGAGTGGCGGCGTGGCCACCTTCCGCTACGTCGTCGCCGACGTGTTCACGGACGTGCCGCTCGCGGGCAACCCGGTCGCGGTCTTCACCGATGCACGTGACCTTCCCGAGGAGCTGCTCCAGCCCCTCGCCCTCGAGTTGCACCTCTCGGAGACGGTCTACGTCTATCCGCCCCAGGCGGGCGGGAACATCCGAATCCGCATCTTCACTCCGGCGTCCGAGCTGCCGTTCGCGGGTCACCCGACGCTCGGGACCGCCTTCGTGATCGGGCAGCCGATGCAGCTCGAGGTCGTCGGTATCGAGACGAAAGCGGGGCTCGTTCCGGTGCGGCTCGAGCGCGAGGGGCCGAGGATCGTGTTCGGGCGGATGGAGCAGCCCATCCCGAAGGTCGAGCCCTTCGAGGCCGACGAGCTGCTCGCCGCGCTCGGCGTCGAGCGTTCGGAGCTTCCGGTCGAGCTCTACGACAACGGGATGCGGAACGTCTACGTCGCCCTCGCGAGCGAGGACGAGGTCGCCGCTCTCTCGCCGAACGTGAACGCGCTCGCACGGCTGCCGCAGCCGCTCGGCGTCAACTGCTTCGCCGGCTCGGGGACGAGCTGGAAGACGCGGATGTTCGCGCCGGGTGCCGGCGTCACCGAGGACCCGGCGACCGGGTCGGCCGCAGGCCCGCTCGCGGTCCACCTCGCGCGGCACGGGCGCATCGGCTGGGGCGAGGAGATCCGCATCTCGCAGGGCGTGGAGATCGCGCGGCCCTCGACGCTCTTCGCCCAGGCGGACGGCTCGGCGGACGCGATCGAGCGGGTCGAGGTCGGCGGCTCGGCCGTCGTCGTCGCGCGCGGCGAGTTCCGCCTCTAGGGCAGTCGGTACAGCCGCCCGGCGAGCGGGTCGAGGAGCCACGCGACACCGTTCGCGGAGGTCATGCCGCCGACCGTGACGGTCGCGGTCGGACGGATCGTGTCGACGATCCGGTTCGTCGCGGGGTCGACGCGGAGGAGGCGCTCGAGGCCGGGCCAGCCGCGTAGGTCGTCTGCCTCGCTCGGACTCGCGACCCAGATCGAGGTCGTGGACGCCTGCAGGTCGATCGCGCCCGCACCGACGTCGACCGTTGCCAGCACGGCGCCGGTCTCGGGGTCGACGCGCAGGAGATCGGTGCCCCGGCCCGTGACCCAGAGCGATCCGTGCGCGAGCACCATCCGCTCCGGTGCGTCCCCGGGCAGGCGCGCGAGGCGCTCGAGCCGGTTCGTCGCGAGGTCGATGCGCTCCAGCGTTCCGTCCCGGTGGTTGACGATCCAGACGCGGCGCGCGTCCGATGCGAGCGCCGACGTCCCGTTGCCGGTCGCGAGCTCTGCGGTGGTGCGCCGGGTCGCCGGGTCGATGCGGAGGAGGCGGGAGCCCGCGTCGTCGGCGGCCCACGCCGAGCCCGCGGCGAAGAACACGTACGCGCTGTCGCCGACGGTCGCGGCTGCGCTCGAACGTCCCGTCCGTGCATCGACGCGGAGAATCCGCGGCCCGCGCTCCGCCGCCCAGATGGAACCTCCGCCTGCGGCGATCGCGTACGGCGCGGCGAAACGGAGGCGGAGGATCGCGCCGACCTGCCCGCTCGCGGCGGAGACGCGCTGCAGGCGGGACTGTGTGCGGCAGGCCACCCAGAGCGACGCGCCGTCGAACGCGAGGGCGTACTGCGGGACCGGCTCGCCGCCGGCAGCGCACACGCGGGTCGCGGCAGCTCCGGGAAGCGCGGATGCGACCGGAGCGGGCGGCGCGACGACGACGCTGCCGAGCCGCACGCGGCCTCCCGCGACCTGCGCCTCCAGCGCCCACCGTCCCGCGTAGGGAAAGGTGAGACGCACGCGGTAGCGGCTGTCGGCGCGGCCGGTGAGCGTCGTCCTCGCGTTGCGGGCCGCGAGGACGATCCGGAGGCCGGGGCGGGCACGCAGCGCCGCAGTCCACCGCTCCTCGGCGCGAGGCTGCTCGCCGCGGGCGAGCGACACCTTCGGCGCGCTCGCCGACGCGGAGCACGCCGCGCCGAGCGCGAGCGCGGCAAGCACGAGTGCGCTGCGGGCCACGTCCCCTGTTACACCGGGCGCCGGTCGGAGGCAACGTCGCCTCGTGGCGACCTCCTTATCGCGCTATTACGCGGCCGCGGTTCGTCAGCAGGAGCGCGACGAGGGCAGTCGCACGCCGCGCGGACGCAACCGGCCCGAGCCCGTCGGAGCGCGCCGCGAGGTAGCCGACCGCGAACGCGTCGCCGCACCCGGTGAGGTCGACGCCGTGGATCGGCCGGCAGGGAACCGGCGTGGACGCGCCGGCCGCGTAGACGATCGAGCCGCGCGAACCGAGCGTCACGACCACCTCCGGCACGCCCAGTCCGAAGATCGCCTCGTCGGTGACGCGCGGGAGGAACGCGCCCGCTTCCTCCTCGGCCAGCTTCAGGAACGAGATGTGCCGCAGCACGTCGGGATCGAACCCGTCGTCGAAGCGCACCGGCCCGAGCTCGGCGCACCGGACGAGGCCCTGACCGTCGTACGACACGCGCCGTCCCTTCGCCAGCTCCTCGAGCGACTCCGCGGGGAAGTCCGACTGGACGAGCGGCGCGACGTGGACCCAGCTGACGTCGCCGACCCTCGCGACGTCCGCGGGAGTCCAGGGGTCGCCGATCGCACGAAGCGTCGTCCGACGAACCTCGCCCTCGTAGCGAAGGTCGAACGAGGCGGTCCGCTCGGCGTCGAGCGTCGTCAGGGGCAGGCCGAGCGCCGTGAGCGGCGGGACGACGAGCGCGCGGTCCTCCGCCGCGCACTTCGCGACGATCCGCGCGCGCCGCTGGAGGAGCCGCAGACCCTGCCCGCAGTGGAACGGGCCGCCGCCGACCTTGGGCGGTCCACCGTCGATCGTGTCGATCGCCACGTTGCCGAGGACTGCGAGCTCGCTCATGACGACGAATCTTCGCGGTTCAGCCGAGAAGAGTCAGGTAGAGGAGGACGACGTTGAGCGTGATGATCAGCGCCGCGACGACACAGGCGGCGAAAGTCGTGATCCGACGGTTCACGAGGCCGCCCATCAGCTCGCGGTCGCGCGAGAACAGCGACGAGCGGGATGAGCGCGAACGGGATGCCGAACGAGAGCACGACCTGGCTCGCGACGAGCGCCGATGTCGCGTTGACGCCGAGCGCGATCACGACGAGTGCCGGGATCATCGTGATGAAGCGCCGCAGGAAGAGCGGGATCTGCCGCCGGATGAATCCCTGCATCACGACCTGACCCGCGAGCGTCCCGACGGACGACGAGGACAGCCCCGAGGCGAGCAGCGCGATCCCGAACGCCGCGTCGGCGTGCGAGCTGAACGCGTTCCCGAGACCCGCGAACACCGCTTCCAGGTCGGAGACGTCGGTCAGTCCACGCGTGTGGAAGACCGCGGCGGCCGTGATCAGCATGCTCATGTTGATCAGCCCGGCGATCGTCATCGCGATGATCACGTCGACCCGCTCGAAGCGGAGGATGCGCTTCTTCGCCTCCTCGTTCTTCCCGACGACCCGCCGCTGGGTGAGCGCCGAGTGGAGCCAGATCACGTGCGGCATCACGGTCGCGCCGAGGATCCCGACGGCGAGGAGCACGCTCTCGGAGTCGGAGAACTGCGGCGTGAGGAGCCCGTGCGCGACACCCGACGGCGACGGCTCCGCGAGCACGACCTGGAACGCGAAGCCGACGAGGATCACGCCGACGAGTCCGGCGATCGCCGCCTCGAGCGGCCTGAAGCCGCGCGCCTGCAGGGCGAGGATCCCGAACGCGAACACACCGGTGATCAGCGCGGCGGGGAAGAGCGGGATCCCGAACAGGAGGTGGAGCCCGAGCGCCGCGCCGATGAACTCCGCGAGGTCGGTCGCCATCGCGATCACCTCCGCCTGGATCCAGAGGCCGAACGAGACCGCCCGAGGGAACCGCTCCCGGCAGACCTCGGCGAGGTTCATCCCCGTCGCGATCCCGAGCTTCGCCGAGAGCGTCTGGATGAGCATCGCCATCAGGTTCGAGGCGAGGATCACCCAGAGCAGGAGGTAGCCGTACTTTGCGCCGGCGGCGAAGTTCGTCGCGAAGTTGCCGGGGTCGACGTACGCGACGGCCGCGATGAACGCGGGGCCGAGGAACGGCCAGAGCGCGCGCAGCCCGCGCCGCTCCCCGGAGAGCGCGCGCTGCGCGGCGTCGAAGACCCGCGCCTCGCCGGGCAGGACGTCGGCCGGCGTCGCGAGCAGGCGCGGCCTACTCGACGCCGATGCGGGCTGCGAGGTCGCGGGAGATTGCGTGGTCGGTTCCTCTTGCGCGGACGAAGATCGGACCGTCGAACGGCTGGCGCGAGACGATCTCGACCCGCTCGCCGGGCACGAGGCCGAGCTCGTCGAGGTAGCGGAGCAGGTCACGGTCTGAGTCGGGCACGTGCCGCACGACGGCTCCGCTACCGGCCTCGAGGTCGGCGAGCGTGCCGTGCAGGGCGGCGTCGAGCTCGAGCGCCGGGCTCGGGATCGGGTCGCCGTGCGGGTCGTGCGTCGGGAAGCCGAGCGACTCGTCGATCGCCGCCTCGAGCTCCTCCGAGAGCGCGTGCTCGAGCCGGTCGGCCTCGGCGTGCACCGCGTCGATGGAGAGGCCGAGGCTCTTCGAGAGGTACTGCTCGAGGAGCCGGTGGTGCCGGATCATCTCGATCGCCACCCGCTCGCCCGACGGCGTGAGCCGGGCGCCGCGGTACGGCTCGTGCTCGGCGAGGCCGAGCTGGGCGAGCTTCTTCAGCATCGCCGTGGCCGAGGCGGGCGCGACGCCCATGCGCTCGGCGAGCGCAGAGGTCGACGCGCGGCCGTCGGCCTGGAGCTTGTAGAGCTCCTTGACGTAGTCCTGGACGGATCGGCTGAGGGTTGAAGTGTCGGTCAAGTCTTCTCTAATATACAGTTTAGGCATGACGAAATTTAGCCGAAAGCGGCTCCTGGTCGGGGCTGCGCCCCTCGTCGCCGCGGGGCCGCTCGCCCGGGTCGCCTTCGCCGACGCCGAGCACAGCGCGACGCACGAGGGTCACGACCACGCGCACGCGGCGCTCGGGCACGCGGCCATGATCGGCGCGGAGGTGCCCTCGATCGAGCGGAACGCGGCGATCGACGCCCTGCTCACGCCTCCGCCGGCGCTGCCGCACAAGCCCGGCCGCGTCCGCGAGTACGAGCTCGTCGCCCGCGACGTCGACCTCGAGGTCGCGCAGGGCGTCACGTACCCGGCGTGGACCTACAACGGGACCGCCCCCGGACCGGTGATCCGCGCGACGGAGGACGACCTGCTCCGCGTCCGCTTCGTCAACGCGGGCGGGCACCCGCACACGATCCACTTCCACGGGATCCACCCGGCGAACATGGACGGCGTCTTCGAGATCGTCCAACCCGGCGGGACGTTCACGTACGAGTTCCCGGCGCGGCCGTGGGGGATGCACCTCTACCACTGCCACGCGACGCCGCTGAAGAAGCACATCCACAAAGGTCTCTACGGCGCGTTCATCGTCGACCCGCCGAAGCCGCGCAAGCCGGCGCAGGAGCTCGTGATGGTGATGAACGGGTTCGACACCGACGGCGACGGCGAGAACAACTTCTACGCCGTGAACGGGCCGGCGTTCTACTACGCACGGCACCCGATCCGCGTCTCGCGCTCACAGACGGTGCGGATCTACCTCGCGAACCTCACCGAGTTCGACCTGATCAACTCGTTCCACCTGCACGGCGACTTCTTCCGCTACTACCACACGGGTCGCGACGAGCTCGTCGAGTACACCGACACGGTCGTCCTCGCGCAGGGCGAGCGCGGGATCCTCGAGATCGACTTCGCGAACACCGGGCACTTCATGTTCCACGCGCACCAGTCCGAGTTCGCCGAGCTCGGTTGGATGGGCTTCTTCGAGGTCGTGGATTGACGTCGCTCGTCGCGCGCGCGTCGGGCTCGGGCTGGCGGCTCTGGGCGCTCGTCCCGCTCGTGCTGCTCGTCGCGGTCGTCGCGCTCTTCACCTCGACCGGCGGCTCGATCATCGACCTCCTCGGACGCACGCCGCCGCCCGCGGACGAGTTCGACGTGCGCCGCGTCGAGTTCAAGCCCGGCGAGATCCGCGTCCGCGTCACGAACCCGCAGCAGGAAGACCTCACGATCGCGCAGGTGACGGTGGACGACGCGATCGTCCCGTACCACCTCGACGGCGACCAGACGCTCTCGCGGCTTCGCTCGGCGACGATCGTGATCCCGTACGCGTGGGTCCAGGACGAGCCGATCGCGATCGGCGTGACGAGCTCGACCGGCATCCAGACGACGCACGAGATCGCCGCCGCAGTGGAGACGCCCGAGCCGTCGGCCAAGGGCGTGCTCGGCTTCGGCCTCGTCGGGCTCCTCGTCGGCGTCGTGCCCGTCGCGCTCGGCCTGCTCTGGCTCCCGTCGCTCCGGCGCGCGCGACCCGAGTGGCTCGCGGCGTTCATGGCGATGACCGCCGGGCTGCTCGCGTTTCTCGCGGTCGAGGCGTTGTCCGAGGCGTTCCAGCTCCAGGCGGGGCTGCCCTCCGCGCTCGGCGGCGCCGGTGTGGTGCTGCTCGGGTTCGCGCTCTCGTACCTGACGCTGACGTTCCTCTCGCACCGGCTCGCCGCGCTCGCGCTGCTCGTCGCGATCGGGATCGGGCTGCACAACTTCGGCGAAGGCCTCGCGATCGGGACGTCGTTCGCGTTCGGCGAGCTCGCGCTCGGAACGTTCCTGATCGTCGGGTTCATGATCCACAACGTGACCGAGGGGCTCGGGATCGCGACGGCGGCGACCGACGAGCGCAAGGTCTCGTTCGCACGGCTCGCGATGCTCGCGCTCATCGCCGGTGCGCCCGCGATCCTCGGCGCCTGGCTCGGCGGCTACGTCCGGAACGACGTGATCGGCGTCCTCTTCTTCGCGGCGGCGGCCGGCGCCGCGTTCGAGGTCGTCGTCGAGGTCGGGCGCTGGCTCCGAGAGCGTGCACCCGGCGGCCTGACGAGCGGCTGGGCGCTCGGCGGCTTCCTCGCGGGCGTGACGATCATGTACGTCACGGGGCTGCTCGCCGCCTGATGCGCCTGCTCGTCCGCATGGCGCTCGCGGTCGTCGCGAACGCCGTCGCGTTGCTCATCGCAGCGGTCCTCCTCGACGGGTTCACGATCGACAAGACGTCGTTCGTCTTCGCGGTCGATCGTGTTCAGCGTCGCGTCGCTCGTGCTCCGGCCGGTCGTCGGCTGGGCCTTCCTGAGGGGATTGCGGCCGCTGGCCGGCATCGTCGCGCTGCCGACGACGTTCCTCATCCTGCTCGTGACCGACCTGCTCTCCGACGGGATCGACATCGAGGGGCTCGGAACGTGGCTGGCCGCGGTCGTGATCGTCTGGCTCGGGACCGTCGTCTACGCCTTCCTCGCCCTGCGGCTACAGCGCCGGCTGCTGCTCCGGCTTGGTCGAGGCTAGGCGCGCGACGAGCGTCGCCACCGCTGCGAGCGCGAACGCCGCGGCGAAGCTCGGGATCGAGACGCCGATCGCGTCGAGCCCGCCGGTCGGCGGCCGCACCGCCTCGACCGCGTCGACCCACCAGCTCGGCCCGGTCGGGAGGAGCCACTGGTAGACGCCGAAGCCGACGAGCCACGCGGCGAGGAGGGCCGGCCGGAACGCGGGCGCGCCGAAGACGTCGTCCCGCGAGTAGTGCGCGCCGCTCACGAGCCAGTGCGCGAGCAGCACGCCGAGGAGCGGCACGAAGAACGCGCCGAGCAGGAGGAGGAAGTCCTGGTAGCGGCGGAGGTCGAACGTCAGGGCGGCGACGGTCGCGGCGACCGAGACGAGCGCGACGAGCAGGCGCTGGGGGACGCGCGGCGCGAGGTTCTGCAGCGAGACGGCGCTCGAGTAGATGTTCGCGAACGCCTCGTCGGTCTCGTCGACCGTGACCGCGAGCACGGCGAGCGCTGCGGCGAGCCCCGCCGCGACGACGGCCGCGGGAAGCTGCGCGGGATCCGACAGTCCGCGCGTCAGCACGAGGAAGACGCCGAGCAGCAGCATCCACGTGCCTGCGACGAAGTAGCCGAGCCCGGGGCCCCAGAACGCGCTCCGGCGATCGCGTGAGAAGCGCGTGTAGTCCGGGATCAGCGGCACCCAGGAGACGGTGATCGCGATCACGAGGTCCATCCCGATCCACACCGTGAGCCCGCCCTCGGGCTTCGCGTGCCAGAGCGCCGAAAGGTCGGCCTCGGTGAGCGCCCACCACGTGAGGTACGCGAGCGAGGCGAGCACGGCGTAGACCGCGTAGCGCCTGATGAAGCGGCGCACGACGCTGACCGGTCCGAGAAACGCGAGCGTCGCCGCGACGATGCCGAACGCGATCGTCCACGCCCACCTTGCGCCGTGGCCGACGAGCTCCTCCGACAGCGCAGCCGCGGCAGACGAGATGATGATCAGCTCGAACGTGGCCCAGCCCCAGCACTGCAACGCGTTGAGCACCGTCGGCGCGTACGAGCCGACGCGGCCGAGCGGCGCGCGCATCAGCACCATGCCGGGCACCCTCGCGTCGGCGCCGATCAGCCCCGCGGAGGCGAGCATCGCGTTGCCGACGAGCCCGCCGAGGAGCGTCGCGATGATCGCGTCGCGCAGCGAGAGCGCAGGAACGAGCAGCGCGCCGACGACGATCACGAGCAGCGACACGCCGAGCGATCCCCAGAGCAGCCCGTGGTCGAGGAACCCCAGCACCCGAAGCCGCTCGGGGACCGGTTCGATTCCGTCGTACTGCGTGTTGTCGTCCATCGCTTCCTTCGCCGGCATTACCCGGATCAGGTTCTACGGGTCTGATCTCAGCCTCGTCGAGGCACCCCGGTGCGTGCACTGTAGTCGGTCCGGGTAGGCGGTCGAACGTGCAGGCAGTCCACTGGACGGCACGCCTCGCCCGCCGGCTCTCGTACCTGGCGATGTTCGCGACCGCCGTCTTCGTGGTGGCGCTCTACGACGACGGCGAGAAGGTCGCGCTCGCGGTCGTCGCTGCCGTGCCGGCCGTCGTCCTCTTCCTCTTTTCGACCGCCCTTCGGGAGGCGGCCGCGCTCCCCACTCGGCTGCTTGCTGCCCCGTCGGACGCCGCCGAGCTCCAGCGGTCGCTCGCGGAGCTCTCGCGCGCGCGTCGCGGCCGCGTGCTGCGCGCGTTCTGGAGGACTGGCCGCGCTGCCGCCCGGACGAGCGACCTCGTGCGGCCCTGGGCACCGCTCCTGCCGCTCGTGAACCTGCCGTTCCTCGTCGCGACGCTCGCGTCGGCGCTCGTGACGCCGTTCCTCGTGTTAGGGGCGCTTGTCGTGCTCGCGTTCTACGTCTGACGTGAAGACTGCGGCGGTGGACGTCTGGACGGTGTTCGTCGCCGCGAGCCTGACCGCGCTGGCGACCGGCCTCGGCGCGCTGCCGTTCTTCTTCTTCCCCCACATGAGCCGCTCGTGGCTGGGGCTCGCGAACTCGCTCGCCTCGGGCTTCATGCTCGGCGCGAGCGCGGCGCTCTTCTGGGAGGGCGCGCGCATCGGGATCGTGCGAACGGTCGGCGGCGCCCTGCTCGGTGTCGCCTTCATCGAGCTGACGCGGCGTCGCCTCGGCCGCCGCGACGAGGAGCTCCATCTCGGGTCGCTGCGCGGAGCCGACGCGACCAAGGCGCTCCTGATCGTGGGCGTGATGACCGTCCACTCGTTCACCGAGGGCGTGGGCGTCGGCGTCTCGTTCGGCGGAGGGGAGGCACTCGGCGCGTTCATCACCGCGGCGATCGCCGTGCACAACATCCCCGAAGGGCTCGCGATCAGCCTGGTGCTCGTCCCGCGCGGCGTCACCGCCTGGCGCGCCGCCGGATGGAGCGTCTTCTCGAGCCTGCCGCAGCCGCTGATGGCAGTGCCGGCGTTCCTGCTCGTCGAGTGGTTCGAGCCGGTCCTGCCGATCGGCCTCGGCTTCGCCGGCGGCGCGATGGTCTGGATGGTCGCCAAGGAGCTCGTGCCCGAGGCGCGCGAGGATCTCTCGGCGCTCGCGGTCGCCGGCGTCGTCGGTCTCTCGACCGCCGCGATGGTCCTCTTCCAGGTGCTGGTTCTCTAGAGCTGAACCAGCCGCGCGCCGGTCGCCTTGAAGCTCGCGTAGACCCGGTCGCCCTCGCGCAGCTCGAGCGACTCCGCCGCGCGCTCGGTGATCTCCGCGGTGAGCGGCCCGACGCGCACGCGCAGGCGGTTCCCGACAGGGACGACGCTCTCGACGGTGCCAACGACGTGGTTCTGCATCGAGTCGGCCGGGCGCGAGCGCGCGAGCGAGATCTCCCATGGGTGGACGACCGCGCCGACGCGTCCGTCGGCTTCGTCCGCCGAGACGAGCTGCTGGCCACCCTCGAGCTCCACCTCCGTCAGCCCGTCGTCGGTCCGGCGCGCCCAGCCGAGGAGCAGGTTGGCGCCCGTGAACTCGGCGACGAACGGGCTCGCGGGTGCGGCGATCAGCTCCGACGGCGTTCCGACCTGGACGAGACGCCCCTCGTTGAGCACGCCGACCCGATCGGCGAGCGCGGCCGCGTCGTCGTAGTCGTGCGTCACGAGCAACGTCGGGAGCCCTGCGCTCCGCAGATGCCCTCGCAGGTCGGCGCGGACGCGGGCCTTCGTGTGGGTGTCGAGCGCGGCGAGGGGCTCGTCGAGCAGCAGGATGCTCGGCCGCCGCGCGAGCGCGCGCGCGAGCGCGACGCGCTGCCGCTCGCCGCCGGACAGCGACCGGGGCCGCTCGTCCGCGAGCCCGGCGAGCCCGAACCGCTCGAGCAGCGCGTCGACGGTGCCGTTGCCGCCGCCGAACGCGACGTTCGCACGCACGCTGAGGTGCGGGAAGAGCGCGTAGTCCTGGAAGACGAAGCCGACGTCCCGCTCCTCGGGCGGGACGTTCGTTCGCTCGTCGAACCAGACGTGCTCGCCGAGCGCGATCCGGCCGCGGTCGGGGCGCGCGAGACCTGCGAGCGCGCGCAGGAGCGTCGTCTTGCCGGCTCCGGACGGCCCGACGATCGCGACCGTCTCGTCGCCGACGTCGAGGCTCAGCTCGAGGTCGAACGAGCGGAGCCCGAGAGAAAGGTCGAAGGAGAGCGTGTCCACGTGGGGAGCAGTTTGGCGACGAGGAGCAGCGTGCCGCTGACGACGACGAGCAGCGCGCTCACGGCGAGCGCCGCGTCGAAGTCGACGTCGAAGAGCTCGTAGATCGCGAGCGACAGCGTCTGCGTCACGCCGCGCAGGCTGCCGGCGAACATGATCGTCGCGCCGAACTCGCCGACCCCGCGCGCGAAGGCGAGCGCGGCGCCCGCGCCGAGCCCGCTTGCCGCGAGCGGTAGCGCGACGCGCGCGAAGACGCGCGCCGGCCCGGCGCCGAGCGTCCGCGCCGCGTCGAGCAGCGCCGGGTCGACGGCCTCGAACGCTGCGATCGCGGTCCGGATGTAGAAGGGGCTCGCGACGAACGCGACCGCCATCACGACCGCGGTCTGCGTGAACGCGATCGAGAGGCCGAACGCGTCGATCGTGCCGCCGAGCAGGCCGAGCGTCCCGAAGGCGGCGAGCAAGCCGACTCCGGCGACGGCCGGCGGGAGGACGAGCGGCAGCTCCACGAGCGTGATCACGAATGCGCGCCCGCGGAAGCGACGGCGCGCGAGCTGGTAGGCCGCGGGTGTGCCGATCACCAGGATGAGCCCGAGGGCGATCAGGTTCGTCTTCAGCGTGACGCGGAGCGCGTCGCCCGCCGCGTCGCTCCGCAGCCCGTCGATCAGCCGACCGGGCGGCACGTCGACGAAGATCGCGACGACGGGGAGCAGGAGGAACGCGATCACGATCGCGGTCGCCGCGGTGAGCGCCGCGGAGAACGCGGTGCGGCGTGCGCTCAACGAATGCCGAACCCGGCGGCGCGGAGCATCCGCCTCGCCCGGGCCTGCGTCGAGGCGCGCGACCCAGGCGCGCGCGGCGGCGCGATTCGCGCTCGCCGCGACGACGGCGACCTCGTACCTGCACCTTCGGCTGCGCCCACGCCGGGATGCGGATCGCGCGAACGCGGTCGACGACGCGGCCGCACGTCGGTGGCGTAGACGAAGCCTGCGTCCGCCTGGCCGAGCGCGACCTTGCCGACGATGCTCTTGACGTCCGGCTCCTCGCTCACCACCTTCGTCAGCACCGACGACATCCCGAGGCGCCTGAGCACCTCGCGCGTGTACGACCCGACAGGGACGCGCGGCGTGCCGACGACGAGCTTCACGTCCTTGCGCTTGAGGTCGAACACCGTTCGGAGGCCCGCCGGGTTCGAGCGCGGCACGGCGAGCACGAGCTTGTTCGAGCGAACCTGTGCGGCCTCTCGACGAGACGATCACGGAAGAGCGCCTGCGTGAACTCCGGGCTCGCGGACATGAACACGTCGGCCGGCGCGCCCTGCCTGATCTGGAACGCCAGCTGGTTCGAGCCGCCGAAGCTGTAGCGCTGTCGCGCGTCGATCCGCGGCAAGACGTCGGTGAGCGAGGCGGCGGCGTAGACGGTGAGCTTCGGCGGGGTCGCCGCCCCAGCACCGCTCGCGAACACGAGCGCCGCGACGGCGACGAGGGCGACCTTCATCCCTCCACCATCACGGACGTCGCCTTCACGATCGCCGTTGCACTCGACCCGACCTCGAGCCCGAGCGCCTCCGCGGCGTCCCGCGTGATCACCGCGGTCACCCGCGTCGGCCCGGCCACGTCGAGCTCCACCTGCGCGAGCAGGCCCTCGAGCCGAATCTCCCGCACAACGCCGGTGAAGCGGTTGCGCGCGCTCAGCCCGTCGTTCCGCTGGCCGCGGATGCGCGTGATCTCCGCCTCCGGCACGAGCCGGCGGTTCGCGCCGTCACGTGTCGTCTGGATCCGGCCCGCGCGATCCCAGCGGCGGAGCGTGTCGAGGCTGATCCCGAGCTGGCGCGCAGCCTCCCCCGCGGGGAGCGCGCGCTCGCTCACGACCTGCCCCAGTACGGCCCGAGCGCCGCGGACGCGCGCTCCGGGTCGATTGCCTGCGGCAGCACCGCGCCGAGGCCCGAGCCGCCGTTCAGCCGCTCGAGCACCGTCAGGTGGGCGGCCTCGCTCGCCGCGAGCGACGCGGCCTGCGTGCGCAGCTCGGGCGTCGTGTGGACGGAGGCGCCGTAGAGGTAGATCCCGCGCAGCGTCTGCTCGACGATCTGTCCGAGGCCGAGGACGCCCGTACGCCGCCGGAACGCTGCGGCCGGGAAGGAGATGTCGAGGTCCGACGCGCGAGGCGGGTTCGCGCCGATCTGGCCGGCGAGCAGCCGATAGTGGAGGAGGTCGATCTCGCGCGCCCGGAGCAACACGCGCCGCACGCCCGGCGAGAACGAGCGCCGTCCTGCCGCGCGCGTGTAGAAGGCGGTCGCGACGAGCTCGGCGGAGGCAGCGAGCCGAAGGACCGCGAGGTCGTCATCGGTCGGCACGGCCGCGGACACGCTTGACGGAAACGCCAGCCCGAGCGCGGCGCCAACGCCTCCCTGGAGGAGGCCCGCCCGAGTCAGCCTAGGCATTGCCTAGGAGTCTATGTCACCGCGCGACGACGCGCACGCGAGACGCCGGGACTCCACGCGGCACGAGAACCCGCCGTGCCACCAGCTCTCGGTCGGGCGCAGAACGGTCGTCGAGTCGACCCAGGCGCCGCCCGTGTCGCGCGTCCCGCAGGCGAGCTCGCCGCGGTCGTACGTGCACCCGGCAGAGCCGTCGGCGAGGCGGAACGTCGCGTGCTCGGGCGTGCCGCCGCCGGTCGTCCGGGCGGTGCCGGCCACCGCAAGGGCGCCGCCGACGACGGCAGCGAGCAACACGACGAGGAGACCCCTTCCCATCGACACGTGCAACGGTCGACGGGGCGTTCCGGTTACGCGGCCAGCAGCCTCCGGAGGACGTAGCGGAGGATGCCGCCGTGGCGCAGATACTCGCGCTCGCGCGGCGTGTCGAGCCGGACGCGGGCGCGGAACTCCTTGCCGTCGGCGCGCACCGTGACCTCGCGCGCCTCGGCGTTGTCGATTCCTTCGATCGAAAATGCTTCGCGGCCGGTCAGCCCGAGCGGTTCGCGCCCCTCACCGTCCATGAACTGGAGCGGGAGGACGCCCATCATCAGCAGGTTCGAGCGGTGGATGCGCTCGTACGTCTCGGCGATCACCGCCTTGACGCCGAGCAGGTTCGGCCCCTTGGCCGCCCAGTCGCGCGACGACCCGGACCCGTACTCCTTGCCCGCGATCACGATCAGCGGCGTGCCCTCCGCGAGGTAGCGCTCCGAGGCCTCGAAGATCGTCGTCTCCTCGCCGCTCGGGACGTGCATCGTCCACGTGCCCTCGCTGCCCGGGACGAGCAGGTTGCGAAGGCGAACGTTCGCGAAGGTGCCGCGAACCATCACCTCGTGGTTGCCGCGGCGCGAGCCGTACGAGTTGAAGTCCTTCCGCTCGACGCCGTGCTCGATCAGGTACTTGCCGGCGGGCGAGTCGGGCCTGATCGCGCCGGCGGGGGAGATGTGGTCGGTCGTGACCGAGTCGCCGACCATGACGAGGCACCGCGCACCGCGGACGTCCTCGACGGGCTGCGGCTCTCGTGTCATGCCGTCGAAGTACGGCGGCCGGCGCACATACGTCGAGGCGGGATCCCACTCGAAGACGCCCTGCTGCGGGTCGGGCAACGCGCGCCAGTTCTCGTCGCCCGAGAAGACGTCTGCGTACGTCCGCTCGAACATCTCGCTGCGCACCGACTCGGTGATCACGTCCTGGATCTCCTCGGGGGTCGGCCAGATCTCGTGGAGGTAGACGTCGCCGTCGAGCGGCTCGTTGACGAGATCGATGTCCATGCGGCCGGCGATCGCGTATGCGACGACGAGCGGTGGCGATGCGAGGTAGTTCGCCTTGACCTCGGAGTGGATGCGCGCCTCGAAGTTGCGGTTTCCCGAAAGCACGGAGCAGACGACCAGGTCGCCCTCCGCAACTGCTTCGGAGATCGCCTCGGGCAGGGGACCGGAGTTCCCGATGCACGTCGTGCAGCCGTAGCCCGACGGTGTGGAAGCCGAGCGCCTCGAGCGGCTCCGTGAGCCCGGCGCGCTCGTAGTACTCCGTCACGACCTTCGAGCCCGGCGCGAGGCTCGACTTCACCCACGGCTTGCGCGTCAGTCCGCGCTCGACGGCCTTCTTGGCGAGCAGCCCCGCGCCGACCATCACCTGCGGGTTCGAGGTGTTCGTGCAGCTCGTGATCGCCGCGATGACGACCGAACCGTGCTCGATGTCGTAGTCGGTGCCGCGAACGGGAACGCGATGGCGCTGCGGCGGCGCCACCGCGACGGGCGAGGGGGCCGGGGCGGGTTCCTCCGCTCCTGGGCTCTGCTCGAAGGTCGGGTCGCTCGCCGGGAAGGTCTCGGCGACCGCCTCGTCGTGGCCCTCGTACTCGACTCCGAAGCTCTCCAGCTGCGAGAGGAACGACGCCTTCGCGTCGCGCAGCGGGACGCGGTCCTGCGGCCGGCGCGGGCCGGCGAGGCTCGGCTCGACGTCTCCGAGGTCGAGCTCGACGACCTGCGAGTACGTCGGCTCCTCCTCCGGGTCGTGCCAGAGCAGGTTCTCCTTGCAGTACGCCTCGACGAGCGCGATCCGCTCGGGGCTGCGAGCGGTCAGCCTGAGGTACGCGAGCGTCTGCTCGTCGACCGGGAAGAAGCCGCACGTCGCGCCGTACTCGGGCGACATGTTCCCGAGCGTCGCGCGGTCAGCGACCGGAAGCGTCGAGATGCCGTGGCCGAAGTACTCGACGAACTTTCCGACGACACCGGTCTGCCGAAGGATCTCCGTGACCGTCAGCACCAGGTCGGTCGCGGTTGCGCCCTTGGGGAGCTCACCCTTGAGGCGGAAGCCGACGACCTGCGGCACGAGCATCGATACGGCCTCGCCGAGCATCGCCGCCTCGGCCTCGATCCCGCCCACGCCCCAGCCGAGCACGCCGAGCCCGTTGATCATCGTCGTGTGCGAGTCGGTGCCGACGAGCGTGTCGGGGAACGCAAGGCCGTCGCGCGACTCGACGACGCGACCGAGGTACTCGAGGTTGACCTGGTGGCAGATGCCGGTGTTCGGCGGCACGACCTTGAGGTTCGCGAAGCCCGTCTGGCCCCACCGCAGGAACGCGTAGCGCTCGCGGTTCCGCTCGAACTCGAGCTCGGCGTTGCGTGTGATCGCCGTGCGGGTCGCGAACTCGTCGACCTGGACGGAGTGGTCGATGACGAGCTCGGCAGGCAGCAGCGGATTGATCTTCTCCGGATCGCCGCCGAGGTCGCGCATCGCGTCGCGCATCGCGGCGAGGTCGACGATCGCCGGAACGCCCGTGAAGTCCTGCAGCAGCACGCGCGCGGGCGTGAACGCGATCTCGTTGCTCGGCTCGGCCTTCGCGTCCCACGTGGCGACGGCCTCGACGTCGCGCTCGTCGCCGAGGCGGAGCACGTTCTCGAGCAGGATCTTGAGCGTGTACGGGAGCCGCTCGATGTCGAAGCGGCCCTGCAGCGCGTCGAGGCGGAAGATCTCGTGCTCCTCGCCTCCCACGCGCAACGTCGAGCGTGCGGCGAAGGAGTCGGCCACGGGCCCAACCCTATCGGCCGGGCCCGTGACCGTGATGCGTTTCCCTAGTTGACGAGCAGGTAGAACGGCAGGTCGGTCGGAGCGCCTGCGCTGTTGTAGGTCTTGACCTCGACCTCCTTGCCCGCCGGGCAGGTGTTCAGCAGGACGCCCGCGGTGAACGTGCCGCCGGGCGCCGGCGCGGCCGAGTCGATCGTGCCGGAGATGTTGATCGCGCCGCCCTCGACGTCGATGCAGTACACGCCGGCCGACGGGTGCGAGACGCTCGCGTCCGTGATGCCGCGCGCGCGCGGGTCGTCGACGTCGCCGCCGGCGAGCACGCGGGCATACGCCTTCGCGGCGCCTGCCGGACCGGTCGGGCCGGCGGGGCCGGCGGGGCCGGCAGGGCCGGGCGCGCCGGTGGCACCGCGCGGAAGCTGGCCGGTCTTGAAGTCCTTCGCGAGCAGCGAACGGTCCTTCACCTGGAGCGTGCCGACGCTGTTGCGGGCGAGCGCCGCGTAGCTCGTTCCGGCGAGCGCCGCGAACAGCGCGATCATCGCGACCACCATCGCGGGTGACGGGATGAGCGATTTGATCCGATTCATGGAACCCCCTCGTTGGCCTTGATGACTCCTACTTACCCGCTCGTTTGCGGAATGAGTCCTACCCGCCCCAAACGCGTGCTCCTATGCGCTCACAGGAGTCCTTACGAAACGCGTAAGGGGTATTTACGCGCTAGCGACCGAGCTCGCCGGCGAAGCTGCCGCCGCCGATCACCCGCTCGGCGCGCCGCTCCCGCCCGTTCGCGGAGCTCGCGATCTGAGGTGACGAGCCAGTACGGCTCGTACCGGATCGCCTCGCGCGCGATCCAGTCGTCCGCGCTCTCGCGTCCGGTTCCGACGACGTCGTCGGCCTCCACGGACGCGCGGCCGTCGAAGACGAGCAGCACGTCGTGCCCGTTCCGCTGCGCCCACGCGCGTGCGAGCTCGACGAGCTCGCGGTCGGGGATGTTCGGCCAGCGCGACCGTTGGACGTTGCGTCCGTCGACGACGACCGTCGGGCTCACCCGGCCAAGTTAACCCAGGCGCAAAGGCGGTTACCCCGACCCGGAGCTATAAACGGCCCGTGGAACGCGATCCGCGCTCGCTGCTCCGCGTCGCAGCCCTGCTCGCCGCCGGCCTCCTCGGTGGGATCGCAGCGCTCGTCGGCGCAGCCTCGGTCGGCAAGCTCGGCGGGACGACGACGATCCGCGAGGTCTCGCCGGACTCGCAGGCATCGGTTGCGTTCGCGCCGCAGAGCGGGCTGACACCAGGCGACATCTACGCCGCGTACTCGAAGGGCGTCGTCCAGATCGAGGCGACGGGACCCCTCTCGACGGATCCGTTCGACGCGTACCCACGTCGAAGCCGGTCGCTCGGCTCCGGGTTCGTGATCTCGAAGTCGGGCTTCATCGTCACGAACTACCACGTGGTCGAGGGCGCGGAGACGATCAACGTCAGCTTCTCGAACGAGGAGGCCGTGCGCGCGAAGCGCGTCGGCGTCGACCCGAGCACGGACATCGCGGTGCTGAAGGTGAACACGCCGCCGCGCGGGCTCACCCCGCTCGTGTTCGGGAGCTCCGCCGCGGTGAACGTCGGCGACCAGGTCGTCGCGATCGGCAACCCGTTCGGCTACGAGCGCTCGATGACCGCGGGGATCGTCAGCGCGATCGGCCGCGTGCTCGAGGCGCCGAACGCGCTCGCGATCGACAACGCGATCCAGACCGACGCGCCGATCAACCCCGGCAACTCCGGCGGCCCGCTCCTGAACACCGAAGGAAAGGTGATCGGCGTCAACACGCAGATCAGGACCGGCCCCGCTTCCGAGGGCAACGTGGGCGTCGGGTTCGCGGTACCCGTCGACACCGTCAAGAGCGTGACCGCACAGATCATCCGCGTGGGCAAGGTCGAGCACGCGTTCCTCGGCGTCGAGGCAGCGCGGCTGACCGACGACATCGCGCGCCTCTTCAATCTGAAGTCCCGCCAGGGCCTGCTGATCGACTCGGTCGTCTCCGGGAGCGCAGCGGAGCGGGCGGGCCTCCGCGAGGGGACGCGCACGGTGATCGTCGGCGGCGAGAGCTGGCGGCTCGGCGGCGACATCATCGTCGCGATCGACGGCAACTCCGTCAACACGCCGGAGGGGATGCGCGCGATCCTCGCGAAGAAGCGCCCGGGCGACGAGATCGTCGTCGAGCTGTACCGCGGCGACCGCCGGATGAAGCTGACCGTGAAGCTCGGTCGCGCGCCGTCCGGCGAATAGCCTTCCGGGATCGAGCACTCGTTCGGCCAGAGCGCGCCCTTCTCAGTGGGCGTCGAGGAGGAGCTGCTGCTCGTCGACGAGCAGACGCTGGAGCCGGTCGCCGCGGCGGCGGCGATCGTCGAGCGCGCCGGCGACGGCGTCAAGCACGAGCTGATGGCGACGTTCGTCGAGACGGCGACGGGGATCTGCGAGTCGCCGCGGGAGGCCTACGACGAGGTGCGTGCGCTGCGAGACCGCGTCGCTTCGGCCGCGGCGCCTGATGCGCTTCGCCCGCTCGCGATCGGCTCGCACCCGTTCGCGTCGCCCGACGACGCGCCGATCGTCGACAACCCCGACTACCTCGAGTTCGTCGAGGCGGCCGGGCCGGTCGCGCGTCGACAAGGCGTGTGCGGGCTGCACGTCCACGTCGGCATGCCGGACCCGGAGACCTGCGTTCGCGCGCACGAAGGCGTGCTGCCCTGGCTGCCGCTCGTGCTCGCGGTCGCGGCGAACTCGCCGTGGTTCCGCGGTGAGGAGACGGGATTGCTCTCGACGCGCGCCGAGGTGCTCGCCACGCTTCCACGCTCCGGAATCCCTCCGTGGTTCGAGTCGTGGGACGGCTGGGTCGCGACGATGGAGCGCTGGCAACGCGCAGGTGTCCTCAAGAAGCCGACGCAGACCTGGTGGGACATCCGCATCCATCCGGCGCTCGGCACGCTCGAGATCCGCACGCCCGACCAGGCGACCGACGTCGCCCGCACCGGCGCGATCGTGGCGCTGCTCCATGCGCTCGCCGTCTGGGCCGCCGGCGGTGACGGTCGTCCGGCGTCACGGGCCGACGCGCACACGAACCGCTTCTTCGCGTCGCGGTTCGGGCCCGGCGCGAAGCTGATCCATCCCGACGAGGACCGGCTCGTCCCGGTGCCGGAGCTCTTCGACGTGCTCCTGGAGAAGATCCACCCGCACGCCGACGAACGGCTGCTCGCTCCGCTCGACGCGTCGTTCTGCGAGGCCGAACGCCAGCTCGAGGCCGGGAACCCGCGCGCCGCCTGCGCCGACGCGGTCGAGCGGTCGCTAGCATCGCCCGCGTGACGACCGAGACGATCCAGGTGAGTGGCGTCCGCTGCGAGCAGTGCGTGTTCAGGCTCGGGACCGCACTCCAGGGGCAGGATGGTCTCGAAGCGGCGTCGGCCAACCTGATGGGCGAGGTCACCCTCACGTGGGACGAGGCGAGAACCTCGCGCGACGAGCTCGTCGCCGCCTTGTCGAAGGCAGGATTTCCAGCCCTCGAGGGCTGATGTCCGACACCGACACCGAGGGCCGGCGGATCGCGAACGAGGCGCGCGAGCGCGTCCGCTTCGAGGAGGAGGCGCTCGGCCTCTCCGACCAGGTGTTCCGCGTCGCGCGCGGCCTCGTCAACTCGCGCGAGGAGGCGGAGGACCTCGTCCAGCAGACGTACGAGCGCGCGTTCCGCAGCTGGCGGTCGTTCACGCCGGGCACCAACCTCCGCGCCTGGCTCCTCCGGATCCTCACGAACCTGAACATCGACCGGGCCCGCCGGGACCAGCGCCGGCCCGACACGCAGCCGATGGAGGAGACCGACTACTTCCTCTACAACCGGCTCGAGGAGACGGCCGGCCGGCCGCTGGAAGAAGATCGTGTCGTCGAGCGTTTAAGCCAAGATGACGTCGTTGGAGCCCTCTCTGCCGTCCCACACGACTTTCGAGACGTCCTGGTCCTCGTCGACATCGGCGACTTCTCGTACCAGGACGCCGCGCAGATCCTCGACATCCCGATCGGTACCGTTATGTCGCGCTTGCACCGGGCTCGGCGCGTGTTGAAGCGAGAGCTCGCCGAGCGTTCCGTGGAGAGCCCGTGATGGACCCCTGCGACCACTGCGAAGAAGTCATTCAGCCGTACCTCGACCGGACGCTGTCGGTCGAGGAGCAGACGGCGGTCGAGCTGCATCTCGGCGAGTGCCCGTGGTGCTCGAAGCGCTTCCGCTTCGAGCAGGAGTTCCGCGGCTACGTCCGCGTCGCGTGCTCCGAGGAGATGTCGCCGGCGCTGAAGGCGAAGCTCGCGGAGCTCCGCACGCCTCTGCTCTAGGCCGGCCCGCGCGGCGGCCCGACGATCACGACGAGCCGCTTCGGGTTCTTCCCGCCGGGGAGCGGCATCGTCCCGACGCCGAGCTGGCGTGCGAGCCGGTCGGCGACGTCGTACCCGCCGTGCTCGTAGTAGACCGCGGTTCGCGGATAGTCGAAGCGGTTCGCCCGCCGCACGCGTGCGATGTGGTACCCGAGCGCGCCGATCTTGGACGCCGTCCGCCGTGTGAAGGTGATGTTCCCGCTCCCGTTCAGCACGTCGACGTCGATCTGCCACGGCTTCGGAAGCCTGGCGTCCGCCGCCAGCTGCGCGGCACGCGCCTCGCGCGCCCGCTCCTGCTCGCGGCCGGGGAGGACGAAGACCGCGACGAGGGCGACGAGCGCGGCGGCCCCTGCAGCAAGCGCGGCGACGCGCTTGCGCGGGTTCGCGCGGAAGGGGCGCGGGCCGACGGGCAGCCCCGCGAGCTGCCGCGCCTCCCAGTGGTCGATCTCGAGCGCGCTCGTGTACAGCATGAGCGCGAGCAGCGCGTCGTCCGGTGTGCGGAAGCGGTAGACGCGGCCCTCCTCGAGCCACGCGACCTCGTCCTCGGTCAGCCCGGCCTTGGCGGCCGCCTCGCGGACCGGGAGCTGGCGCGCGAGCCGCGCCTGGGCCAGGCGGGAGCGCTTGCGGTCGAGTGCGGTTGCGAGCTCCACGGGATCGTCTCGTTTCGTCGGCTAGCGGGGTTCCTCCTTCCATTCATCGGCCGAATCGACGTCTCCTGGAGAGCCGAGGTCGTCGCACGGGACGAGCACCGGCTCGAGTGCGCGGGCGCCCTCGTCCGGGATGCTCGACCAGGCCTCGCGGCCGATCACGACCGGATGGCCGCGGTCTCCGCCGTACGACGCGGCGACGATGTCGGCGCCCGACTCCCGCCAGGCGCCGACGACGCGGTCGATCGCGGCGGGGGCGAGGTTCGGCCCGTCGGCGAGCACGACGACCGCGGCCTCGACCTCCGGAGGGAGCGACTCGAGCCCGCGGCGAAGCGACGCGCCCGCGCCGAGCTCCCAGTCGTCCGCGTGCACGACGCGTGCGTCGGCCTCGAGTGCGTGCGCGCCGCTGACGACGATGACGTCGTCGACGCCGCTCGCGCGAACGCGCTCGAGCACCCGCGGGAGGAACAGGCGCTGCTTCGGCGACCCGAACCTGCTCGCCGCTCCGGCCGCCAGCACGACGGCGACGATCATCAGCGGATCGTGACCGACCGGACGACGACGGGCTGCGTCGGCTGCTCGGTCGCAGGATCGCCGAGCTTGCCGATGCGCTCGACGACGTCCTTGCCGTCGGTCACCTCGCCGATCACCGCGTAGTCGGGCGGGAGTCCGAGCCGGTCGGCCGTGACGACGAAGAACTGGCTGCCGGCGGCGCCGGGCGGCTCGGCGGCGGTCTTCGCCATCGCGACGACGTTCTTCGTGTAGGCCGTGCCGCTCGGCGGCGGATCGACGGTCGTGTAGCCGGGGCCGCCCGTGCCGGTGGCCGTCGGGTCGCCGCCCTGGATCACGAAGCCGGGCACGATGCGGTGGAAGACCGTGTCGTCGAAGTACCCGTCGGCCGCGAGCGCCTCGAAGGACGCGACCGCGTTCGGCGAGCGCTTCGGGTCGAGCCGGATCGTGAACGTGCCGCAGTTCGTCGACACGACTGCGTCCCGCGCTGCTGCGTTCGGCTCGGCGCGCGGTGCCTTGCGCGGCTCCGGCTGGCGCGGCTCGGGCGCCTGCGCGGCGGTGCAGCCGTTCGCGCCCGTCTGCGTCGCGGCGGACTCTGAGTCGCCGTCGCCGCCGCAGCCGGCGAGCACGAGGACCGCGAGGAGCCCGGCGAGCTTCGACTTCAAGCGGTGATCGCGGCGATCGCGCGGCGCCCGAGAGCCTGCGCGAGCTCGACCTTGTATGCGTTCTCGGAGAGCGGCTCGGCGGCGTCGAGCGCTTCGAGCCCGTCGATCGACCACGGGATCGGCGCGACGCCGGCGAGTGCGAGCCGGACGCCGTCGTCGAAGCGCGCAGCCGCGACGCCGACGAGCGCGAACGCCCAGCGCTTGCGGTCCATCGCCTTGAGATACGTGCTCGCCACCGGCGTCGGAACGTCGAGCTCGAGGATCAGCTCGTCCGGCTCGAGCGTCGTCACGTCGCGATCGTCCGCGGTCGGCAGGCGGTAGAGCTCGGCGATCGGGAACTCCCGCCGATCGGTGCGGACCGTCGCGTCGAGCGCGAGCAGCGCCGCCGCGGGGTCGGACGGGTGCGCGGAGGCGCAGAAGTCGTTCGCGAAGATCGCGTGCTCGCGGTTCCGCCCCGCGCGGGCGTGGCAGACGTCACCGCCATGCAGCCGGCACGGAAACTGCAGCCGCCAGTACCAGCACCGCGTCGCCTGGAGCAGGTTCCCGCCGATCGTGCCCATGTTGCGGAGCTGCGGCGACGCGGCGAGCCGGCACGCCTCGCGAAGCGCAGCGGGGATCGACGAGTCGGCCTCGAGCTCGGCGAGGGTCGTCCCTGCGCCGATTGTCTCCTCCCGGACACCGCGCGGGAGCGCCGCTCGGACGTCGACGAGCCGCTCTGCTCCGACGATTCCGTCGCGGAGCAGCGGGACGAGCTCCGTCCCTCCGGCGAGGGCACGCGCGGCCGGGGGACGAAGCTCGGAGACGGCCTCGGCCGTCGAGCTAGGCCGCGCCAGCTCCAACGCGCTCCCGTTCCCGTGCCTCGCGCAGCGCCTGCAGGATCTCCTCCCGCGTGATCGGGAGCGACGTCACCTCGGCTCCCGTCGCGTCGCGGATCGCGTTCGCGATCGCGGCGGCCGTCGGGATGATCGGCGGCTCGCCGAGCCCCTTCGACCCGAGGTTCGTCAGATGCTCGTCGGGCTTGTCGACGAGCTCGCAGACGATCTCGGGCACGTCGGCGATCGTCGGCAGCTTGTACGCGTCGAGCGTGCGCGTCAGCACCTTCCCCGTCCGCGTGTCGTCGAGCCGCGACTCGGAGAACGTGTGGCCCATCGCCTGGATGATCCCGCCCTCGATCTGACTCTGGGCGCCGAGCGGGTTGATCACGCGACCGACGTCGTGCACCGCGTAGATGCGCTCGACGACGACCTCGCCCGTCTCCACGTCGACCGCGACCTCCGCGACCTGCACGCCGAACGTGAGCACGCGCATGCCCGCGGGGTTCGGCCCGCGCGCTCCCTTGCCGAGGATCTGCCCGTCGTCCAGCAGGCCCGTGATCTCCTCGAGCGGCCACGACCCGCCGTCCGACGAGACGATGCTCCCGCCGGCGAGCGACAGCACGCGCCGCTCGACCTCGAACCGCTGGCCCGCGATCTCGAGGATCTGCTCGGCAGCGTCCGCCGCGGCCGCGCGCACGGCCGGCCCCATCGACGGCAGCGTCGACGAGCCGCCGGAGATGACTGCGTACGGGCCGCGCGCGGAGTCGCCGACCTGCACGTCGACGCGGTCGACCGTGAGCCCGAGCTCTTCCGCGGCGATCTGCGCCATCGCCGTGCGCGTGCCGGTCCCGAGGTCCTGCATCGCGGTGACGACGTTCGCGCGGCCGTCGGAGCCGACGCGGACCCACGCATAGCTCGGCGGCCCGCCGCCGCCGTACCAGATCTGGCTCGCCATCCCGACGCCGCGCTTCCACACGTCGTCGGAGCGAGCGCGAACCTCGGTGCGCCGGTCCCAGTGCGGCTCGGCGCGCCGGTAGCACTCCATCAGCTCCTTCGCCGAATACGGCCGGCCGTCGATCGTGTCGGCGTTCGCGTAGTTCCGCCGGCGAAGCTCGAGCGGATCGATGTCGAGCGCCGCGGCGAGCTTGTCGAGCAGGCACTCGAGCGACCACGTCCCCTCGACGAAGCCGGGCGCGCGGAAGGCCGCCATCGGCGGAAGGTTCAGCTTCGCGCCGTACTCGACGGTCCGCACGTTGTCGCAGGCGTAGAGCATCTGCATCGGGCCCGCCGTCGACGGGAGCCAGCCGCTCCACCCGAGCGAGCAGATGAACTCGCCGCCGAGCGCGACGAGCGTTCCGTCCGACTTCGCGGCGGCGGTGACACGCTGGATCGTCGCGTTGCGGTTCCCCGACACGACGTTCTCCTCCCGCCGCGAGACGGCGAGCTTGACCGCGCGCCCGGCTCGCCGCGCGAGCTCGGCGGCGATGTAGACGTAGTTGCCGGTGCCGCCCTTCGCGCCGAACCCGCCGCCCATGTACTCGCAGACGACGCGAACCTTGTCGCGCGGGAGTCCGAACTTGTCGGCGACGTCGTCGCGGACGCCCCAGATGTACTGCGTCGAGACGTAGACGTCGAGCCCCTCGCCCCGCCACTCGCACACGCACTGGTGCGTCTCGAGCGGGTTGTGGTTCAGCGTCTGCGTCCGGTACTCCGCCTCGACGACGACGTCGGCTTCCGCGAGCCCGCGGTCGTAGTCGCCACGGTCGTGGTGCCTCGCGGCGCCGAGGAGCGACTCGCGCCGGACCGCTTCCTCCGGGTCGAGCAGCGGCTCGAGCTCCTCCCAGTCGACGTCGATCAGCTCGACGGCGGCGCGCGCCTGCGAGAGCGTGTCCGCGGCGACCGCCGCAACCGGTCGCCCTTCGTACTCGGCGACGTCCGCGAGCGCGTCGACGTCGCCCGGGCCGATCACGGCGCGGACGCCTGCGGCCTCGCGAGCCTGCGAGAGATCGATCCGCGCGATGCGCGCATGCGCGAACGGGCTCCGCAGGACGGCCGTCTCGAGCATCCCCGGCAGGCGCACGTCGGCGGTGTACCGCGCCTCGCCGCGCGCGCGCTCGAACCCGTCGACCTTGACGGCCGGCCTGCCGACGACGTCGAGCGGCCCCTCGGGCCACTGGTCGAGGGCGTCCTCCTCGACGACGACCCACGTCTCGGTGTACCGGCCCTCGACCTCCTTCTCCGTCTTGATCAGCCGCGCCAGGTCTGGATCGCCTCCTCGATCCGGAGGTACGTCCCGCAGCGGCAGAGGTTGCCGGCCATCGCGTGTCGGATCTCGTCGCTCGACGGGTCAGGGTTCGCCGCGACGAGCGCGGACGCGCTCACGATCTGCCCCGGCGTGCAGAAGCCGCACTGGAGCGCGTCGGTTCGAACGAACGCGTCGACGAGCGGATGGTCGCGCAGCCCCTCGATCGTCGTCACCTCGCGGCCCTCGACGGTGTGCACGAGCGTGATGCACGAGAGGTGCGCCGCGCCGTCGACGAGCACCGTGCACGCGCCGCAGTGCCCCTCGCCGCACGCGACCTTCGTCCCGGTCAGCCCGAGATCGTCCCTCAGCGTCTCGGCGAGCGAGCGGCCGACGGCGGGCTCGACCTCGTGGAGCGCGCCGTTAACGCTCAGTCGCATCTGCGGTGACGGAGAGGATGTCCGCGAGGTGGATCAGCCGGAACGTCGCGCGCGACGCCTCGACCCGGTCGTCGTCGGTCTCCGACTCCGGCAACCCGCGCCAGAGCTCCCGCGCGGTGACGAGCAGGTCGCGGATGCGCTCGAGCTCGTCCGGGCGGCCGTTCCGCTCCTCGGTCGCGTTGAGCGCGAGGCCGAGCACGCCGATCGTGTCCGGCTGCCGCGTCCAGAGGAGCGGCGTCGCCATCGAGAGGTACTGGTGGATGCGAGCGAAGACCATCGGCTGCTGGAACGTCGAGCGGCCGCGGGGCTCGGAGGGCTCGAGCGCCTCCTCGCCGTCCGCGATCCGGTTCGCGTTCCCGGCGAGCATGTTGCGCACCTCCTCCTCCGTGAAGCCGGCGATGCGCGCGGTCCGCAGCGAGAGCAGGAGCGAGTTCGGCTGGCGTCCGTACGGGTAGTCGGACGCGTAGACCACCTGCTCCGGCGGGACGAGGTGGAAGAAGTCGAGCAGGTCGACCGCGCTCCACACCGAGGTGTCGAAGAACACGCCGCGCTTGCCCGCGAAGCACGCCGCGAGGTTGCCGAGGTCGGCGATTCCCGCGTGGGCGATGATCAGCTGCGCGTCGGGGTTCGCGTCGACGAGCCGGCGGAGATGGTCGGCGATCGGCGGGAGCCCGCGGCCGCCGTGGATCAGGATCGGGACGCGCCGCTCCGCCGAGAGCTTGAACACGGGCGCGAGCCGCTCGTCGTTCAGCATGAAGCGCTGCGCGCGAGGATGGAGCTTGATGCCGCGAGCGCCGAGGTCGAGGCCTCGCCGCGCCTCCTCGAGCGGCTCCTCCGTCAGGTCGAGCCGGACGAACGGGATCAGCCGGCCCTTCGAGCGCTCGGCGTAGGCCAGTGTGCGGTCGTTCGCCGCGCGGAACGCGGGCTGCCGGTCGGGCTCGTCGAGGCAGAACATGTTCGCCCGGGAGACGCCGTACTTGTCCATGCCGGTGAGGAGCTCGTCGAAGCGGCCCTTCATCCCGTCGATGTCGTCCCCGAGGTGGACGTGGGCGTCGAAGATGTCGGCGCCCTCGGGCAGCTCCGCGCGCAGCTCCTCCTCGTAGAGCCCGATCAGCTCCTGCGCGCGCTGAAGTGCCTCCTCCACGCGGAGGAGTCTACGTTCCGCGTTAACGCTTGGAGATCGGCTTCGCGGTCGCGACCGCGACCTTGACCCGGACGATCGCGGCGCGCGGGCTCGTGAGCTTGTCGCCCGGCCGACGTGCGGTCACCACGAGCGTGACCGTGCGGAGCTTCTTCAGGTTGAGCTTCGAGCCCGGCGCGAAGACGAGCGAGACGAGGCCGTCCTCGTCGGTCGTCGCCTCGACCGGTGCGAAGAGCGCGGTGCCGGGGAGCACGACCGCCGAGACGAGCGCGCCCGAGATGCGGAACCCGCGGTCGTCGCTGACGCGGAGCGCGACGGTCACGCTCCGGCGCTTCGTGAGCTTCGCGGGGCGGGCGGTGACCTGATCCACGACGAGGCGGTGCGGTGCGACCACCTTCGCGGCGGCGATGAACGGCTTCTCCTCGGTCGGCTTCAGCTCGGAGACGACCGACGTCACCTCGGAGACCGCGTCCCGGGCGCCGGCGCCGTTCGAGGCGGTGATGCGGACACGGAGCGTCTTGCCGATGTCGAACGCGATCACGGTGTACGTGTCGCCGCTCAGGCCGAGGTCCGTGCAGTTCTGACCCTGCGCATCGCAGCGCTGCCACTGGAGCGCGAGCGTCGGCGATCCGGTCCAGCTCCCGCGTGCGGCCGTGAGCGTCTCCTCGACCATCGCGAGACCGGAGACCGTCGGCGCCGAGGTGGCGACCGGCGCGAGCGGCACCTGCGGCTTCGGTGCGGCGGGGGGCGTCGGTGCGGCCGGCCCGGGCGGCGCGGCTGGGCCAGAGCTTCCGCCGGGGACGACGGCCGTCTGGACCGACGGCGCACTCTTCTGGACGTCGTGGCACTCCTGCGTGCCCTCCGCGTAGTTCCACTCACCGCAGTCGTGCTTCTGGACGGTCTCCATCGCACGCAGCCGGAAGCCGGCGTCGGCCGCCTGCACCGTGTAGAACCGACCGGTCGCGCCCGCGATGTCGTAGCAGCCGCTGTCGCAGCGCTGCCACTGGTACGACATGACGCAATCCGATTGGCATGAAGTGCCGTCGGCGTAGAGCCACGTCCCGTTGTGCGCGGTCAACTGTTGACCGACCTCTGCGTTCCCGGAGATCGATGCCGGAGTGTTGATCTGCGGCATCTCGGCGCTTGCGGCGGCGCTGAGCACGAGGGCCACGGCGGCTGCGAGTGTCGTCGCGAGAACGAGAAGACGGGGCTGCATCGGTGTGAAGACTCCTTTGACGGGTCCGCCGCGCCCTCCAACCGTAGTCGGAGGGCGCGCGGGCACGACTTCCACCTTCTTATCGGTCTAGCGGACCCGGATCTTGAACAGGTTCGCGGTCGAGACCCCGGCCTGGAGCTTCTCGCCCTTCTTGTGCGCCTCGATGTAGACGTAGGAGGCGCCGGAGCCGGTCGCCGTGAACGTGAACGTTGCCCAGCCGGTCCGGTCGGTGGCGCGCTCGCTCCTCGAGCCGAGCAGGAACGCCGTCGGGGTTGCCCGGACGAGCACGCCGACGATCCGGAAGCCCCGGTCGTCGGAGATGCGGGCCTTCACCGTCACCTTCGAGCCTGCCTGGCGAACGACCACCTGGTCGGCGATGAGGCGGTGCGGCAGCGCGACGCGCGTCGCCGCGATCGTCGGCCGCGAGGCGGTCGGCTTGAGCTCGACGACCACCGCGGTCGTCGCGGAGACCGCCTGCGCGACACCGCCCTCGTTCGTCGCCGTCTCGATCACGCGGATGCGCTGGCCGACGTCCTCGGAGGTCAGCTTGTACGCGGCGCCGGTCGCGCCGAGGATCGTCGCGCACGCTTCGCCGATCGAGTTGCACCGCTGCCAGAAGAACGCCTTCGTCGCGGTGCCCGGGCCGGTCCACGTGCCGCCGGTCGCACGGAGCATCTCTTCCTCCATCGCGAGACCCGCGAGCGTCGGCGGTGCGGTCGCGGTCTGGATCGTCACGGGCTTCGGCGCGACGACCGCCGTCAGAGCGGACGTTCCGTTCTTCTCGACGTCGTGGCACTCCTGCGTGCCCGTCGAGTAGTTGATCTCGCCGCAGTCGCGCTTGAAGATCCACTCGACGATGCGGATCCGCCTTCCGACGTCGGCTGCGCCGAGCAGGTAGTTGAAGCTCGTCGCGCCTGGGACGTCGGTACACCCGCTCGAGTCGGCATTGCAGCGCTGCCACGTGTACCTGAACGTGCAGTCGGTGCACGGGAGGCCGTTGGCGTCGAGCCACTGACCCGTGCTGCCGTTGAGCGTCTGGCCCTCTTGCGGCGTTCCGTGGACGGACGGATCGCTTCGCTTCGTCGGGAACTCGGCGCTCGCGGCGCCCGCGAGTGCGAGCGACGCCAGCAGGACCAGTGTGAACACGGGTAGGCGATAGGCCCACGCGCGCTTGCGCAGATAAGACATACGAGACTCCATTTCGAGCTGACTCCTCTAAAAAGACCCCGGAACCGCCGGGGAACGACCCGGTTGGCGGCCGGAGGATAGCACCGTTTCCAGCACGTATAGGATCGTGCGCGCCGTGCCGGACGTCGTGATCTACGCGGACACCGTCCGCTCCCCGGAGCTCCGCCACGAGATCCCGCTGGCCATCGGGGATCCGTTCCTCTATGTGGAGCGAAACGGCAGCCGCCACGTCGTGATCGGGGCGCTCGAGCTTCCCCGGGTCCGGACGCTCGAGGGGCTCCAGGTGCACCCGCTCGAGGAGTTCGGCTACGACGAGCTCCTCCGCTCGGGCAAGAGCCGGGCGGAGATCCGGGACGAGGTGAACGCGCGCGCCTGCGAGGCCCTGGGCGTGGCCGCCGCGGCCGTGCCGGGCGACTTCCCGCTCGAGATCGCCGACAGCCTCCGCGGGCGCGGGCTCGACGTCGCGGCCGACCGGGAGCTCTTCGACCGCCGCCGCCGCGTGAAGAACGAGCACGAGCTGGCCGGCATGAGGCGCGCGCAGCGCGCGGCCGAGGCCGGGATGGACGCGGCGCGCGAGCTCTTTCGCCGCGGGCTGCCGCTGACCGTCGAGGAGGTGAAGGCGGCGATCGAGGCGCGGTTCGTCGCGGCCGACTGCACCGCCGACGAGTTCATCGTCTCGCACGGCCCGCAGTCCGCGATCGGCCACCACGGCGGCGAAGGCTCGATCGCCGAGGGCGAGCCGATCGTGATCGACCTCTGGCCGCGCGATCGCGAGTCGGGGTGCTATGCCGACATGACGCGAACGTTCGTGATCGGCGAGCCGAGCGACGAGCTGCGCGAGTGGCACCGGCTCTGCAAGGAGACGCTCGACCGCGCGCTCGGAGACATCCGCGCGGGCGTCACCGGCAAGTCGGTCTACGACGGCACGTGCGACATCTTCGAGGCCGCGGGCTACACGACCCAGCGCACGAAGGAGCAGGGAGTGCCGCTCGAGGAGGGGTTCTTCCACTCGCTCGGCCACGGCGTCGGGCTCGAGGTGCACGAGGAGCCGTCGCTCGGGATGCTCGGGCAGGAGCTCGTCGCCGGGGACGTCGTCAGCGTCGAGCCCGGGCTCTACAAGCCCGGAGTCGGCGGCTGTCGCCTCGAGGACCTCGTCGTCGTCACCGACGGCGGCTGCGAGAACCTCACCGACTACCCGTACGACCTCGAGCCGTGACGCAGCACGCGATCGAGACGATCCTCACCGAGGACCGGCGCTACCCGCCGCCCGACGACTTCGCGGCGCAGGCGAACGCGCAGCCCGACATCTACGACCGTGACTTCGAGGAGTTCTGGGAGACCGAGGGGCGGGAGCGGATCTCCTGGTTCGAGCCGTTCGCGAAGCTCTACGAGTGGGAGCCGCCGTACGCGAAGTGGTATCTCGGCGGCAAGACGAACGTCACCTACAACTGCGTCGACCGCCACGTCGAGCAGGGGCGCGGCGACAAGGTCGCGTACTACTGGGAGGGCGAGCCCGAGGACGACCGGCGCGAGATCACCTTCGCCGACCTCCAGCGCGAGACGACGAGGCTCGCGAACGCGCTGAAGGAGCTCGGCGTCCGCAAGGGCACGCCGGTCGGCATCTACATGGGGATGGTCCCCGAGACGCCGGTCGCGATGCTCGCGTGCGCGCGCATCGGCGCGCCGCACACCGTCGTCTTCGGCGGCTTCTCCGCGGACTCGCTCTCCGACCGCCTCCAGGACATGGAGTGCGAGGTGCTGATCACGCAGGACGAGGCGTGGCGCCGCGGGACGACCGTGCCGCTCAAGCGCACGGCCGACACGGCGCTCGAGTCGGCGCCGTCCGTGAAGAACGTCGTCGTCCTCAGGCGCACGGGCAACGACGTGCCGATGCAGGAAGGTCGCGACCACTGGTGGCACGACGTCGCGACCGACGACACCGAGTACCCGCCCGAGCCGATGGACTCCGAGGATCTCCTCTACCTCCTCTACACGAGCGGCACGACCGCGAAGCCGAAGGGCATCGCGCACACGACCGCCGGCTACCTGACCGGCGTCGCGACGACGCACCACTACATCTTCGACGTCAAGCCCGACTCGGTCTACTGGTGCGCGGCCGACGTCGGCTGGGTCACCGGCCACAGCTACATCGTGTACGGCCCGCTGACGAACGGGACGACGGGCGTGCTCTACGAGGGGACGCCCGACTTCCCCGACAAGGACCGCTGGTGGGAGATCGTCGAGCGCTACAAGGTCGACATCCTCTACACGGCGCCGACGGCGATCCGCGCGCACATGAAGTGGGGCCACGAGCACGCGGACAAGCACGATCTCTCGTCGCTCCGGCTTCTCGGCTCGGTCGGCGAGCCGATCAACCCCGAGGCGTGGGAGTGGTACCGGCGTCACATCGGCGGCGGCAGGACGCCCGTCGTCGACACCTGGTGGCAGACGGAGACCGGGATGATCCTGATCACGCCGCTGCCGGGGGTGACGACGACGAAGCCCGGCTCCGCGACGAAGCCGTTCCCCGGCGTCGACGCCGCGGTCTACGACGAGCAGGGGAACGAGGTCGGCCCGGGTGGCGGCGGCTACCTCGTCCTGCGGCGCCCGTGGCCGGCGATGCTGCGCGGGATCTACAAGGCCGACGACCGCTACCGGGAGACGTACTGGTCGAAGTACCCCGACGTCTACTTCGCGGGCGACGGCGCGCGGATCGACCAGGACGGCGACTTCTGGCTCCTCGGCCGCGTCGACGACGTGATGAACGTGTCGGGCCACCGCATCTCGACGATCGAGGTCGAGTCGGCGCTCGTCGACCATCCGAGCGTCGCCGAGGCCGCGGTCTGCGGACGCAGCGACGCGCAGACCGGCCAGGCGATCGTCGCGTACGTGACGCTCAAGGGCGGCGAGGAGGGCACGGTCGAGCGGCTCGAGGAGCTGCGGAACCACGTCGCGACGAAGATCGGCCCGATCGCGAAGCCCGCGAACATCGTCTTCACGCCCGAGCTGCCGAAGACGCGGAGCGGCAAGATCATGCGGCGCCTGCTCAGGGACGTCGCGGAGAACCGGACGCTCGGCGACACGACCACGCTCGCCGATCCCGCGGTCGTCGAGGAGATCCGCGACCGCGCGGCTACGGAGAAGACCGAGGAGTGAGCTTCGCGCGGTGCCGCCTCACCTTGAGGCGGTTGCCGCAGAGCTGCATCGAGCACCACGCTGCGGATCGGTTGCGCGACTCGTCCCAGAACGCCCAGCCGCAGTTGCGGCAGGTCTTGAAGCGCGCCCAGCTGCCGTCGCGGATCGCCTCGTAGACCGCGGTGACGATCGTCCCGAGGGCCGCGTCGACGTCGTGGCCCTGCGGGCGGAGCGCGCCCGACGCGAGGTCGACCGTCAGGTGCGCGCGCCGCGCCGCGTCGTCGAGCGTCGGGCCCGCCTGTCCGGTCACGGCGAAGGCGTGCAGAGCCTCGCGGAACTCGTGCGCGCGTCGTAGCCCGGCCGGGCCCGCTCGGTCGACGGCGACGCCGTTCTCGGCGAACCAGCGGCGGAGCGCGTCGGGCGTGGGGAGGAGCTCCCGGCCCGTCTCGTGGTCGGTCGTGTTCAGGAAGAGCTGGACGAGCCGGAGCGGGCCAGGGGCGGCCTTCGGCAGGTCGTAGCGCGGCGGGCGTCTTCGTGAAACCGGTGTCTGCATGACGACGGTTTCAAGAGTCTAGACTCCGTCGGATGCAGCGTGTCACGAGGGCGGTCGCGTACGGCCTGCACCGCGTGCGCTCCGACGGGGCGCGGAGTGCGCTCGTCGTGGCGGGCGTCGCGGCCGCGGGGCTGCTCCTCGCCTCGGTGCTCGTCGGCTCGCTCGTGGCGCAGGAACGTGCGCTTGCACGTGCGGTCGACGAGCTGCCGCCCTCTGCGCGGACGATCCGTGCCGCGTGGTTCGGCGTCCCCGGTGAGGGCGAGGCGTACGGAGCGCTCGACCGTCGCGTGCGCGCGACACTCGGCGGCCGGCCGACGCCGACCGTGCTCTTTCGCGAGAGCAGCGTGGGCGGGCGGTTCGTCGCGTTCGGCGCTGTCGACGGGCTCGGCGCGCACGTTCGACTGACGAGCGGCCGGCTCCCGGCGTCGTGCACGCCCGCGCGCTGCGAGGTGCTGCAGCTGCGCGGTCGCGGCGCGCCGCCGCGCGGGTTCGTCGTCGTCGGCCGCGGGGTGCTCAGCTCGACGGCGCTCTTCGGCGACGCCGTCCCCGCCGACCGCAACGAGCTCGACCGCGCGCGCCTCGCTCCGAGGCTGCAGCGGGTCATCCGCTACCACCAGCCGGCGGCGCCGCCGCTCCTCCTCGCCGAAGGTGTGCGGTCGGCGGCCGCGCTGCCCGGCCTCGCGAACACCTACCGGAGCTACGGCTGGGTCTCGGAGCTCCACGGCGGCGACGTACATCCCTGGAGCGTCGGCGGGCTCGTCGCCGACGCCGCCCGCGCGCGCTCGGAGCTCCAGTCGGCGTCGATCGCCTTCGACGTCGTCGCGCCCGCCGAGGAGCTCACGGCAGCGCGCGACAGGACGACGATCGGCGCGCGCAGGCTGCTGCTCCTCGGCGGTCAAGGGGCCGCGCTCCTGCTCGCGTTCGCCGCGTTCGCCGCCACCCGGCTGCGCCGTCCGTCGGAGGCATCGGACCGGCGGTTGACGCTGCTCGGTGTGCCGTTGTGGCAGCGGAGTCTCGTGATCGCGACGCAGGGAGTCGTGCTGGCGGTCGCCGGCGTCGCGCTCGCCTGGCTCGTCGCGATCGCCGGCTCGGCGGCGATCGGCGAGTGGGCGCTCGGGCGGCACGCGCTGCTGAGCGCGCGCGGCGCCGTCGCGGCCGGCCTGCTCGTCCTCGCCGCGATCGCGGCGATCGTCGTCGCGCTCGTCGTTCGTTCCCGCACCGGACGGTTCGGCGCGCTCGACCTCGTCGCGGCCGGCCTCGTCGTCGCGATCGCGGCGGCGCTCGCGCGCGGTGCCGCGAACACGGACGAGCTGCTCCGCGGCGGAGGCACCGGCGTCGTGCTCCTCGCACTTCCCGTCGCGCTCGTCGCCGTGGTGGGCATCGCCGCGGCGCGGCTGCTCCCGGTCGTCGTGCGGACCGTCGAGCGGGCGCTGCCGGAGCACATGCTCGTCGCGCGATTGAGCACCCTCTCGATCGCGCGTCGGCCGGGCGCCGCGGCGGCAGCGGTCGCGTTCCTGACGATCAGCGTCGGGCTCGCACTCTTCGCCGCCGCGTACCGCGCGACGCTCGAGCAGGGGCGCCGAAACCAGGCCGCCTTCGCGCTCGGCGCCGATCTCGTCCTGCGCGAGGATCTCTCACGGCTCGTGCCGGTGCGCGAGGTCGCGACGCCCGCACGCCTGCGGGCGCTCGGGAGCGACGTCGACGCCGAGCCCGTCGTCCGCACGGCGGCCAACGTCGCCGGCTTCTCCGGGGTGACGGGCGTCGCCGTCCTCGGCCTCGAGCCCTCGCTCCTCCGCTCGCTGCGAGGCGCCGAGCTCGACCCGCCCGACCTCGCCGCGCCCTCGACGATCGTCGGCCCACGCCTCGGTGACCGCCTGACGCTCCGCGCGCGCTCGTCGATCCCGGGCGTCCGGCTCGAGGCTGCGATCCGCCGGCCGGACGGTGCGTTCCAGCGCGTGGCGCTCGGCCCGGCCGACGGGACGGTGTCCGCGCCGGTCCCGCGCGGCTCGACGCTCGTCGGCCTCCGGATCTTGCCGCCGCCGCGGCTCCAGGAACGCGGAGCGGACGCCGGGCGTTCGGCGACGGGGACGATCGAGCTCGGCCCGCTCGCGGGCGCCGACTACGCCGACTGGCTCGGCATCGGCGGCGCGAGCTACCGCGGTGGGAGTCTCGCCGTGACGCTGACGAACGCCGTCGAGACGTGGTTCCGCCCGCGCCAGGCGCTCGACGGGAAGGCGCTGCCGGCGATCGTCTCGCCGGCGCTGCAGGCCCTCGCGGACCGGTCGGGGCGGCTGGGGCTGCAGGTCGGCGGCCGTGTGATCGGCGTGCGCGTCGTCCAGGTGGCCGACCGCTTCCCGTCGACGCGCGGAGACTTCGCCGTCGTCGACCGGCGCGCGCTCGAGACGGCGCTCGACCTCGCCGAGCCGGGGACCGGGTTTCCGACCGAGGTGTGGGCGAACGCGGACTCTGCGGGCGCCGAGCGTGCCGCGCGCGCAACGCTGCGCCGCGCGCCGTTCGACGCGCTCGTGCTCGACTCACGCGTCGAGCGGGAAGCATCGCTGCGCGACGATCCGATCGCGCGCGGCTCGCTCGCGATGCTGGCCATCGCCGCGGGCGCCGCGTTCCTCCTCGCGCTCTTCGCCGTCGCGCTGACGACGATCGCCGATCTCCGCGACGACCGCGACGCGCTCCTCGACCTGGAGTCGCAGGGCGCACCGCCCGCCCTGCTCCGCCGGCTCGTCCGCACGAGGCAGATCGTCGTCGGCGCGCTCGGGCTCGCCGGCGGGGTGCTCGCGGGTCTCCTGCTCGTCACGATCGTCGTCGACGTCGTCGCGGTCTCGGCGTCGGCGACTCCGCCCGTGCCGCCGCTCACGCCGACGTTCGACACGTCCTTGGCGCTGCTCGGCGTGCTCGTGCTCGCGCTGCTCGGCTGGGCCGTCGTCTGGATCGCGACGCGCTCTGCGTTCCGCGAGTCCGAGGCGGGACGACCCGCGGAGGCGGACGCGTGAGCGCGGTCGAGCTGCGCGACGTCTTCCGCGTGCACTCGACGCCCGAGGGTGACGCCGCTGCGCTGCAGGGCCTCACGCTGGACGTCGCCGAGGGCGAGCTCCTCGCGGTGCTCGGCCCGAGCGGGGCGGGCAAGACGAGCCTCCTCCGGATCCTCGCGGGCGTCGACCGTCCGTCGGCCGGGAGCGTCCGGGTCTTCGACGCCGAGCTCCCGCGGCTCGGCTCGAGGGCGCTCGCCCGCTACCGCGCAGCGACGATCGGCTACGTCGACCAGCGCTACGCCGATGCACTCGACGCCGACGCCTCGATCGCGGACGCCGTGGCGCTCCGCCTCCGGCTCGAAGGCCGGCCCGAGGCGGAGTCGCGCGCGCGCGAGCTGCTCGACGCCGTCGGGCTCGGCGACAGGCTCGCGGCGCGCCCTGGCGAGCTCTCGGGCGGCGAGCAGCAGCGCGTGGCCGTCTGCGCCGCGCTTGCCCATCGTCCGCGGCTGCTGCTCGCCGACGAGCCGACGGGCGAGCTCGACCGCGAGTCGGCCGACGCCGTCTTCGGGCTCGTCGCGGAGCTCGCGCGCGCGGACGGAACGACCGTGATCGTCGTCAGCCACGATCCCCGCGCCGCCGAGTTCACCGATCGCGCGATCCGCATCCGCGACGGGCGCGTCAGCGAGGAGCGCCGCGACGGGTCGGAGCAGGTCGTCGTCGGCCGTGGCGGCTGGATCCGCGTGCCGGAGGAGGTGCTGCGCGGCGCCGGGGTGGGGACGCGCGCCGCGCTCGAGGTCCGCGGCCGCGAGATCGTCGTCACGGCCGTCGATCGCAACGGAGACGCGCCTGCGGTCGAGGCGACACGGACGGACCCGGTCGCCCGCGAGCGGATCGTCGAGGTCCGATCCGTGACCAAGCGCTACGAGGAGCGGGTCGTGCTCGACCGACTGGACTGTGCCTTCGACCGCGGCGCGCTCACGGCCGTCACCGGCCCGTCCGGCTCCGGGAAGACCACGTTGCTCGACGTCGTCGCCGGGCTGGAGCTGCCGGACGAGGGCGCCGTCGAGCTGCTCGGGACGAGCGTCGCGTCGCTCGACAGGACCGAGCGAGCTGCGCTTCGGCGAGCGCACGTCGGCTACGTCGCACAGCAGCCCGCGCTCGTGCCGTTCCTCAGCGCGCGCGAGAACGTCGAGCTCGGCCTCCGGCTGCACGGCCGGTCGCCGGACGGAGCGCTCGCGGCGCTCGACGCGGTCGGCCTCGCCGAACGCGCGGAACAGCGCGTCGAACGCCTCTCGGGGGGCGAGCGCCTGCGCGTCGCGATCGCGCGTGCGCTCGCGCCCCGGCCGGACGTCCTGATCGCCGACGAGCCGACCTCGCGCCTCGACGAGGCGAACGCGCTCGCCGTCGCCGCGCTGCTCTCGCGCCTGGCGCGCGAGTGGGGTGCTGCCGTCGTCGTCGCGTCCCACGACCCGCTCGTCGTCGACCACGCGGACGAGCAGGTCCGTCTCGGGTGAGACACTTGCACCCGTGAAGCTTCTGACGCTCGCGGCGCTCGCGCTCGTCGCCGCGGCACCGAGCCCCGACGCCCTGCAGGCGAGCTACGACGGCGCGCGCGACCGCGAGGAGCGCGCGTTGCGAAGCGGCGATCGCGCGGCGGCGGCGCGGGCGCACGCCGAGGTCCTGGCCGCGGAGCGACACGACCACCGGCCGTCGAGCTGGCGCGCGTCCCGCGACTCGCCGGGCTTCGCCGTCCCGCCGATCGCACGCGCCGAACGCTCGAAGGACGACGCGCTCGCAGCGCGGCTCGCCGCGCTCGGCTCGTCCTACCGGGGCTGGAGCGCGTTCTGGGTGCACGACCTCTCGACCGGGACGTGGGCCGGCTGGAACTCCGACGCCCGCTTCCCGGCCGCCTCCACCGTCAAGCT
Source organism: uncultured Actinomycetes bacterium (assembly GCA_963737405.1). GTDB lineage: Bacteria > Actinomycetota > Thermoleophilia > Gaiellales > Gaiellaceae > JACCTU01. Next base: position 124,688 of record CAVTSL010000001.1, on the reverse strand, counting down.
CGGCGTCCTGGCGGAGGCACTCCGCCGCGGTGAGCGGCCCGGCTCACCGCTCTGGTACGACCTCCGCCAGCTGGCCGGCTGGTCGTCCAACCTCGCCGCGAACCGCGTCGCGCGGCGGGTCGGCGGCGAGCGCGTCGTCGAGGCCGCGCTCAGGCGGCTCGGGGCACGGGCGAGCACGTATCCCGGGCCGTACCGGGCCGGAACCGCCGTCTCCTCCGACGCGCCGAAGCCGCCGCCGCACGGCCACGTGCGCGTGACCACCGCGCACGACCTCGGCCGGATGCTCTATGCGCTCCACGCCGCCGCCGCAGGCAACCGGCACGTACAGCGCATGACCGGCCTCACCCGCACGCAGGCAACGCGCGCGATCGCCCTGCTCGTCCACTCCACGAGCGGCGGCATGGTGCAGCCCTTCGCGCACGCCCCGACCGCGCACAAGGAGGGCTGGATCTCCGACACGCGCGCGACCGCGGCGATCGTCTACGGGCGGTCGCCGAGGATCGTCGTCGTCCTCGCGTACCGGCCAGGGATCACCGAGGCGGAGGCCCGCTCGCTCGGCAGGCGCGTCGCGGCCTTGACTCTCCACTAGGTCGAGACCCTAGGCTCGGCGCATGGCAGAGCTGCTCTCGATCGGGCGCTTCGCGCGGCTCACCGGCCTCTCGGTCGGCGCCCTGCGCCACTACGACGAGGTCGGCCTCCTGCGGCCGGCGCGCACCGACCCGGACACGGGGTACCGCTTCTACCGCGAGGACCAGCTGCCCCAGGCACGCGCGATCCAGCGGCTGCGCGCCCTCGATCTCTCGCTCGACGAGATCCGGGACGTGCTCGCGGACGGCGACATCGGGTCGCTCAGGCAGCACGCGCGACGCGTGCAGGCACGGATCTGGCGCCTGCAGCGCGTGCAGTACCGGCTGAATGCACTCATCGAAGGAACGGAGGATCTGATGGCAGAGCCCAGGACGGGCATCGAGGTCGACCACCGGCAGCTCGGCGTCGACCTCTTCAACTACACGTGGACGCTGCTCGAGAAGGACGACCGGACGAAGGCCGACGACGACGAGATGTTGAACGCGACGCACGCGTCGGCGTACCACTGGAGCCGCGCCACCGATGCGCCCGAAAACGCGGCACGCGCGCAGTGGCAGATCTCGCGCGTCAACGCCGTGCTCGGCCGTGGCGACGCGGCGGTCTACCACGCGCAGCGCTGCCTCGACCACTGCCTCGAGAACGAGATCGGCGACTGGGACCTCGCTTCGGCCTACGAGGCTCTCGCGCGCGCGCACCGCGTCGCGGGCAACGAGGACGAGTTCCGGCGGAACCTCGAGCTCGGCCGCGAGGCACTCGCCGCGATCCCCGACCCGGAGGACCGCGAGGTGATCGGGAAGGACCTCGCCGAGCTCGCTAGGTAGGAGGGCTTGGTGGAGAGGGCATGGCGCCACGCGGCCCGGCGGCACAGCGCCCGTTCCGTCAAGCCCTCCTAGGTCAGCAAGGCGCGGAACCGCTGGTCGTCGTCGAACGGCCCGATCACCGCGAGGTTGAGCGCGTTGCGGGCGATCACGTCCTGCGCGACGCGCTGGATGTCCTCGGCGGTGACGGCGTCGAGCGCCTCCAGCACCTCGGTCGGCTCGGTCGCGCTCCCCTCGAGCACCTCGCGCCGCAGCCCGAACATGATCGTCCCGTGCGGGCTCTCGAGCTGGAGGACGAAGCGGCCCTTGGCGAAGTTCCGCGCCTTCTCGAGCTCGTCCGCCGGCACCGGCTCGTCGGCGATCCGGCGCAGCTCGCGCACGATCGTCTCGATCGCCTCGTCGATGCGGTTGATGTCGACGCCCGCCTGCGAGAAGAGCGAACCGGCGTCCGTGTAGCTGTTGTTGATCCCGAAGACGTAGTACGCGAGCCCGCGGCGCTCGCGCACCTCGGTGAAGAGGCGCGACGACATGCCGCCGCCGAGCACGGTCGCGAGCAGCTGCAGCACGTAGCGGTCGGGATGCACGAGCGGGTAGCTCGGCACGCCGATCGACACGTGCGCCTGGTCGGACTGCTTCGTGTGCAGCGCGACGCGCGGCTCGCTGTACGAGGGCAGCTGGACCGGGTCGGGGCCGGGCCGCTCGCCGGGCGCGAACTCCGAGACGAGGTCCTCGACGCGCGCGAGCAGGTCGCCGTCGAACCGCCCGCCGACGCCGACCACGAGCCGTGTCGGCTGGTACCAGCGCTCGATGTAGTCGAGGAAGGTCTGACGCTCCGCGGCGCGCACCGTCTCCTTGCGGCCGATGATGTCCCAGCCGAGCGGCTGGTCGCCGTAGAGCAGCGACTCGTACAGGCCGCTCATGAAGTCGCGCGGCGTGTCGAAGTACATGTTCATCTCCTCGATGATCACGCCCTTCTCGCGCTCGATCTCCTCGGCGTCGAACCGCGAGTGCCGGATCATGTCGACGAGCACGTCGAACGCGACCGGCGCGTGCTCCGACGCGCACTTCACGTAGTAGCCCGTGTACTCCTTGCCCGTGAACGCGTTGAACTCGCCGCCGATCGAGTCGACCTCGCCGGCGATGTCGCGCGACGTCGGACGCCGCTCCGTTCCCTTGAAGAACATGTGCTCCGCGAAGTGCGCGATGCCGTTCGTCTCCTCGGTCTCGTAGCGCGAGCCCGCCGAGAACATGAGGAAGCACGACGTCGACTGCACCTGCGGCATCGGTGCCGTGAGCAGCCGCACGCCGTTCGGGAGCGTCGTGCGCTCGAAAACTAGGCCGCCAGTCGCCGTCGCCATTCGTCCGGTATCTCCTTGCTCGAATTGCTCTGATAGTCGTACGCGACGAGCACGGTCTTCGCGCTCGCGGCGACGCTCTCGCCGCGGCGGAGCTCGTACTCGAGGTCGAAGCTCTTCGTTCCGAGGCGCGCGGTGCGTACGGCGACGTCGATCTCGTCGCCGAAGCCGAGCGGCGCGCGGAAGTCGACCTCCGCCCGCGCGAGGATCATCGTCATGCCCGCGGTGTCGGGCTGGTCGAACGTGCCGAGCGCCCGCAGGAACTCGATCCGTGCGTTCTCGATCCAGGTGAGATAGACCGCGTTGTTCACGTGCCCCATCGGGTCGAGGTCGCTGAACCGAACGATCTCGCGGTGCACGAACGGAAACGCCGTCACGCCGAGGATGGTATAGACGCGCCTATGGCCGGAGACGCGACGCGCGCGGCGATCCACGCGCAGCCCGACTGGCTGCGGCAGGTGCCGACCGACCGGCGGTTGCCGGACGGCGCGCGCGTCGTCTACACGGGGTGCGGCACGTCCTTCCACGCGGCCCAGACGGGCGGCGAGGCGGTGCAGGCGCTCGAGGCCGTGCTCCGGCCGCCGGACGCGGATCTCCTCGTCGTGATCAGCCACGAGGGCGACACGCCGCTGACGCTCGAGGCGGCGCGTGCCTTCCCGGGGCCGAAGTGGCTCGTCACGGGCAAGCCGGACAGCCCGCTCGGCGAGCTCGCGGACGAGGTGATCGTCGCGACGCCGGCGATCGAGGAGAGCTGGTGCCACACCGCGAGCTACACGTGCGCGGTCGCGGCGCTCGCCGCGCTCAGGGGCGAGGCGATCGACTGGCTCCCCGACGCTGTGGCCGCCGCGCTCGACGACCGCGAGCCGGTGAGCGACCACGAACGCTGGCTCGTCGCGGGGGCCGGCCGCGACTGGCCGACCGCGCAGGAGGCCGTCCTCAAGCTCCGCGAGGGCGTGTTCGTCGCCGCCGAGCCGCACGAGACCGAGCAGCTCCTCCACGGCTACCTCGCGGCGGTCGACGAGACGGTCCGCTGCTTCGTGCTCGAGGGTGAGGGACGCGCGGCGGAACGGGCGCACGGCGCCGTCGCCGCGCTCCGCGAGCTCGGCTGCGACGTGACGCTCGTCCCGACGCGCCATCCCGTCGTGGACATCGTCCGCTTCCAGCTCCTGACGCTCGAGCTGGCCGAGGCGCGCGGCGTGAATCCCGATCGGATCCGGCGCGACGACGAGCGCTGGGAGCGCGCCCGCGCGACCTACTCCTAGCGATCGCGGAGCCGGTACACGAACCGAAGCGCCTGCCAGTCCGCGTCGATCGCGGCGCTCTTGTTGTCGACGAGCCCGGCGTCGAGGCCGATCTGCTGCACCGATTCGAAGTCGAGGTCGGTCTCGATCTTCGAGGCCTTCTTCGGCCACGCGACCCAGAGGCCGTCCGCAGGGTCGAGCGTCCGCTTGAGCTTCGCGAACCGCTTCGCGAGGTCGGCGCGCGAGGTGGTGAAGAAGACGACGACGCCGGCGCCGGGCTTCGCGCCGAGCTTCTTCGAGAGCGGAGTGGCGCTGTAGTCCTTCTCAGGCACTGTCGAGCAGCTCGCGCTCGCGCTCAGGGGAAAGCCCGACGCCCTCGGCGCGCGGAGTCTCGCGCGCGGCGTCCCAGGCGAGCGTGTCCCGGATCGTCTCGGCGAGCGGCCGGAACCGGAGCCCGTCGCGGAGCGCCTTCGAGACGTCCGTCCGCTGCATCGCGGCGAAGTCGGGCGAGACGAGCCAGAGCGGAAGCTCCATCCACTCGCCGACACCGGCTTCGACGAGGCGCTCGGACGGGACCCAGACGATCTCCGCGTCCCCGCCCGCGCGAACGCATTCGTCGAGCAGCCGCTCGAACGTCGTCGGCTCGCCCGTGACGTTGTAGACGCCGGAGCGTCCGGACTCGATCGCCCTGACGATCCACTCGGCGAGGTCGCGCACGTCGATGAACTGCACCGGCGCGTCCTGCGGAGCGGGCGCGAGCACCCGGCCGCCCTCGGCGACCCGGCGGGGCCAGTAGGTGAACCGGTCGGTCGGGTCGTGCGGGCCGACGATCAGGCCGGGCCGGACGACGAGCGCGCGGTCTCCGAACGCGTCCTGCACGATGCGCTCGCACTCGGCCTTCAGCGGGCCGTAGTCCTCGACGCTCTCGGAGTCGGCGTTCGTCAGCTCCGCGACGGGCGCATCCTCCGACGCCGGCGTGCTCAGGTCGGCATAGGCGGAGATGCTCGACACGAACACGTAGCGCCCGACGTGGTCGTCGAGCGCGCCGGTGGAGAGACGGACCGCGCGCGGGAGGAACGTCGCGACGTCGACGACGGCGTCCCAGTCGCGCCCCTCGAGCGCCGAGACGTCCTCGTTTCGGTCGCCCGTGAGCTTCTCGACGTCGGGGAAGAGCTCCGGGTTCGTCAGCCCTCGGTTGAAGAGCGTCACCTCGTGGCCGCGCGCGAGAGCCGCGTCCACGAGCGCGCGGCCGAGGAAGCGCGTGCCGCCGAGGACGAGGAGCGAGCTCACAGCTCCCGCAGCGCCTCGAGCAGGCGGTCGACCTCGTCCGCGGTGTTGTAGTGCACGAGCCCGACGCGCACGGCGCCGTCGGCGAGCCCGAGCCGCTTCATCACCTCGACCGCGTAGTAGTCGCCCGACCAGACCGCGAGCTTCCGCTCGGCCAGGCGCGCGGCGGCGGCGTCGGGCGAGGCCGACGCGTGCGTGAGCGCGAACGTCGGCACGCGGCCCTCCATCGTCGGCAGTCCGTGGAGGGTCCACGTGCTCGGGAGGCCCGCGAGAAGCTGCTCGCCGAGCGCGTGCTCGTGCGCCCGGATCGCGTCCCAGCCGACGTCGTGCACGTAGTCGACCGCGGCGACGAAGCCGGCGAGGAGCTCGTGCGCGAGTGTGCCCGTCTCGAACCTCGCGCCGACCGGCTCGTCCGCGGACGGCCGCACCTTGTACGGGCCGCCAACGCTCGAGCACGCTCGCGCGCGCCCGAACGCGAGCCCGAGGTGCGGGCCGAAGAACTTGTAGGGCGAGCAGAGGAGCACGTCGACGCCGAGCGCGGTGACGTCGATCGGCCCGTGCGGGCCGAAGTGCACGGCGTCCGCCCAGGCGAGCGCTCCGACACCGTGCGCGAGCTCCGCGACGCGACGCGCGTCGACGAGCGTCCCGACCGCGTTCGACGCCAGCGGGAACGCGACGACGCGCGTGCGCTCGGTCAGCTTCGACGCGAGGTCGTCGAGGTTGAGCGTCGTGTCCTCGTTGAGCTCGACGAGGCGGATCTCGAGCCCGAGATCGCGCGCGAGCTCGAGCCACGGCGCGACGTTGCCGTCATGGTCGAGCTTCGTCGCCAGGATCTCGTCCCCGGCACGAAGCTCCCGCCCGAGCGTGCGTGACAGCGCGAAGTTCAGCGTCGTCATGTTCTGTCCGAAGATCACCTCGTCCGGCGTGCAGCCGAGGAACGTTGCGGCGGCGAGCCGCGCGTTCGTGACGAGCGCGTCGCTCCGCACGCTCGCCTCGAAGGCGCCGCCGAGGTTCGCGTTCGACTCGCGCAGGTAGGCGGCGATCGCGTCGATCACGGTGTCGGGCACCTGCGTGCCACCGGGCCCGTCGAAGAGGGCCCAGTCGGTGCGGAGGGAGGAGAACCGCGCCCGGATCGCGTTCACGTCGAGTGCGAGCGCGGCCACGAAACGAGGCTACTGAACCCGGTCGGCGGCGTGTTGCCGCCGCCGACCGGGATCGGTCGTCCTAACGCGAACGCGCCGGCGCCTGGAGGACTGCGCCGAGGAGCGTCCCCGAGAAGTCGGACAGCGGCCGCTCGACGAACGTCGGCGATGCGCCGGTGACCCTGGCCACGAGCACGCGGCCCGGGTTCGGGCTCGGGCAGAGCACCTGCTCCACGTCCTGGAGCCGGATCGTCACGGCGAGCTTGCCGTTGGCGAAGAACCGCGTCACGTAGTCGAACCCGAGATCGAGGTTCGCGGGCACTTTCTCGACGGTGCACGTGAACTGCGGCTTGTTGTCGATCGAGACGTGCGGCACCTGCCGGTAGCCGCTCGTGAACAACGCGGGCGTGCTCCCCGCGAGCACGATCGGCGCCGAGATGCTCGTGTCGTATCCACGCCCTCCGATGACGGCGTCGCTGCCGTCACCTGGAGCCCAGATGTTGATGTCGTCGCCCTGATCGCCGTCGATCAGGTCGCTGTTCGGCGCGGTCGCCTGCTCGACTCCGCCGACCAGGATGTCGCTGCCCTGCTCGCCCTCGAGCAGGTCGCTCCCCTTCAGGCCGATCAGCAGGTCGCCGTTCGGCCCGCCGCGCAGGATGTCCGTGTTGTCGAGGTGCTGCTTCGCCGTCACGTCGGCCGGCTGGATGAACGTGTTCGCCGCGTTGTCGTTGTCCCTCCCGATCAACACGTCGCGTCCGCCGTTGCCGAGCTGGAGCGCGGCTCCCGCGGCGCTCGCCGTCGTTGCGGCGACGATGAGAAGAAGGAGAACGAGTCGGCGGTGTCGGCTGAGTGAGAACATGGTGACTCCTTCGTTTTCATGTAGTCGGCAGGCACGCCTGCCCTGATGTCACCGAGGACACCGCCGCCCGCGAGTTCATTCCCGAATGGAGCGCAAGCTCGATCCCACACGACTCGGGGATCACATCGATCGCCTCTTTCGTGCAGCCTGGGCGCTTACGGGCTCACGCGAGGACGCCGAGGATCTCGTCCAGGACACGTACGCACGTGTGCTCGCGCGGCCGCGCTTCCTCCGCGGCGAGGACGACCTCGGCTACCTCCTCCGCGTCCTCCGGAACACGTTCCTCAACCGGCTCCGCACCCAGAGCCGCCGGCCGCGGACCGCGCCGCTTCCGGAGGGCCAGGAGTTCGTCGACCAGCACTCGTCGACGCAGCCGGAGCGCGCGCTCGAGGCTCGGGAGGTCTACGAGGCGATCGCGGAGCTTCCCGACGACTACCGCGACGTCCTGGTGGCCGTCGACGTCGTGGGGCTGAGCTACAGGGAGGCCGCGGCGGCGATCGGCACCCGCGAGGGAACGGTGATGAGCCGGCTGTACCGCGCGCGGCAGCAGATCGCCCGCCGGTTCGACTCCTAGACGGGAACGCTCCCCTTGGCCCTTCCAGGCGGCGAGCTTGAGCAGCGTCGGGCGGTCGAGGTCACCCGAGAGGATGCAGGTGTAGCCGAGCCGCTCCCACGTCACGACCTGCCGCCCGCCGAGGACGAGCGCGTGGAGGTCGACGCCCTCGCGCCTTGCCGGAACGGCTCCGGCAGGAACCTCGAGCGGCTTGCCCGACACGATCGTGTACGCGATGCGCCGACCGTTCTTCTCGTAGAAGACCGTGACCGCATCGCGGCCGCCGACCCGGTCGGTCCGGACACCCGTCGCGCGCCAGCCGAACTTCGCGGCCCAGTTCGGGAACGGAACCCTCTCGAGCGCCTGGTCGAGCAGCTTGGGCTCGCCCGCGAGCGGCTGAGGCGCCGCGCCCGTGGGCGGGCGGTCTCCGAGCGTCGCCGCGTCCGCGAAGTCCGGCCCGCCGACCTCGCGCGGCAAGGTCAGAACGAGCGCGACGGCCACGGCCGCCGCTACCGCGAAGCCCGCGGCGAGTGCGACCGGGCGCGCACGCACACGGGCCGGTCGCGGACGGCGTTCCGCCTCGACCCGGGCTCGTAGCCCGGCCGGCGCCTCCACCTCGGCCGAGGCTGTCTCGACGAGGGCGAGCGCTCGGCGCTGCTCGTCCAGCCGGCCCTGGAGCTCGGTCGAGGCGGCGACGTGAGCCTCGAGCTCCTCGCGGCGCTCGCCGGCGAGCGAGTCGTCCGCGAGCGCAGCGATCTCCTCTTCACGGACAGCATTCCTCCGAGGAAATCTCATGGCGTCAGAGGGCCTCCATCGGCATCGTAGCCCCGCGCGTTCGCATCACAGCGTTCGTGCACGTCGTCTCCATCGGTCGAGCTCCCCGGTTTGGAAGACACCGCCGCGCCCGGGTTATTCCCGCGCAACGCTGCGAAAACGGGGCTATCTTGAGCGCATGTCGACGGTCACACCCCCGCGGGAGCGGGAGCGCACCCGCGGCCCGGGCGGCGGCACCGGCGACGCCTCGCGCGTGATCGTCCTGAACGACGACCACAACACGTTCGACGGCGTTGCGTTCGCGCTCGCCTCGGTGCTTCCCGGCGTCGACTACGAGCGGGGCATGGCGTTCGCGAACAAGATCCACTCGTCCGGCCAGGCGGTCGTCTGGAGCGGCCATCGCGAGCAGGCCGAGCTCTACTGGGAGCAGCTGAAGGCCTACGGCCTCACGATGGCGCCGCTCGAGGGCTGAGCGCCCGCCCGTTCACCGTCCACGTGTACGCGGGCGGCACGGTGAGCGACGCGCCGACGAAGCAGTCGCGTTCGGCCTTCGCAAGCAGCTCCGCAACGGCGTCGTCGCCCAGGGTCCGGCTCGACCGCCACCTCCAGCGACGCGCTGATCTCGACGAGCGCGTAGCGGTCGTCGCTCTCCCGCTTCGTCACGAGCGCGTGGCCCGAGGCGCGACCCGACGACTCGAGGCCGCCGCGCTTCGCGTGGTACTCGAGGCTCTCGAGCGAGCACCGCAGAAGCGCTGCGACGAGATAGTGGTCGGGCTTCCAGTCGTCGGCTGACTCGAGCGGCGACGTGCCGTCGGCGACCATGCGGCCGCCCTCCTCGACCGTGACGTCGTAGTGGAACTCCTTCGCGCGCACGTGGACGTCGTATCCTCGCGGTGTGAACGACAACCGTCCACTCGCGGTGCTCGGCGCGACCGGGTACACGGGACGGCTCGTGGTCGACCAGGCCCGGGCGCTCGGGATCCCTGTGCGGCTCGTCGGGAGGCGCGCGGACGCGCTCGAGGCGCTCGCGCAGCCGGGAGAGGAGGTGCGTGTCGCGGATGCCCGTCACGAGGCGGAGCTGATCGCGGCGTTCGACGGCGCGTTCGCCGTCGCGTCGACGGCGGGCCCGTTCATGGACGTCGGGACCAAGCCCGTCGGCGCTGCGATCGCCGTCGGTGCGCACTACCTCGACACGAGCGGCGAGCAGGCGTTTGCGCGCGTGGTGTACGAGGGCTTCGGCGAGTCGGCGGAGGAGCGCGACGTCGTGCTGCTGACGTCGTTCGGCTTCGACTACGTGCCGGGCGACTTCGCGGCCCGGCTCGCGGCGGAAGGGCTCGAGGAACCGCTCGACGAGATCGTCGTCGCGTACGCGACCACGCAGCCAGCCGACCTCTCGCGGGACGCGGGAGACGATCGGGCACGTGATGGGGCAGGGGCAGGTCGCGTGGGAGGGTCGCATCGTCCGGTCGCGCTTCGGGAAGACGACGCGGACCGTCCGCTTCCCGTTCGGCGACCGCAGCGTGGTCGAGTGGGGCTCGACCGAGCCGCTCACCGTGCCACGGCACACGGACGTCCGCCGCGTGCGCTCCTACTTTCGCGCTCCGCGTCTCGTCGCCTACGCCGGCCTCGTCGCGCCGCTCACAGCGCCGTTCATCCGGCTCGGCGGCCGGATGGGCGGAACGCCGTCGGCGTCGAAGCGCGAACGGAACCGCTGGACGGTCGTCGCCGAGGCGCGGAGCGGCGAGAGCGGCCGCCGCGCGACGCTCACCGGCTTCGACACCTACGGCACCGCGGCGCTCCTGATCGCGCACGGAGCGCAGGCGCTTCGTGCCGGCGAGGCGCGCGGAACCGGCGCGCTCGCGCCGGCCGAGGCGTTCGATGTGCACACGTTCGCACCGCGCCTTTCACCGCTTCTCGAGCTCGGTCCGGTCGAGCCGCTCTGACGTCCGACCGCCGCTCTAGCTTGCGTTCATGCGACGCCTCAGGCCGCTGACGGAGGCCGAGTGCTATGCCCGCTGCTACGGCAGCAGCGGGGGGGACGAGGTGCGAATCGTCCGCATCGAGCCGCGTCGGCCGCGGGCCTTCCTGCGCGTCACGGGCGAGGACCTCCGCCGCCGGTTCGAGGAACGCCTCGACGGCCGCGAGCCGGAGGTCGAGGCGGCCTGACCTCGTCGCCCCTTGCCGGGGGCGAACCGGCACGCATTCGGCACGATCGCGTCACCCATGCGTGACGATTTCTCGCGTAGCGTTGGTCATGGGGCGCTCGTTCGTCCCCCCGAGGGGGTGCGCCGAGCGCGATCCCCGACGTCCTCGCGCGGCATCTGCGCGTCCTCTCGAGGAGTATTCCTCTCCACCTCCGCCACGCCGATTAGGTCCCGGGCACTGTGAGCGGCGGTCGCGACGATACACCGAGTGACGTGCCCGACGTGCTCGCGTCTGACCTCGATGTCGTGCTCGTCGGGATCAACCCGGGTCGCGTGTCGGCTGCAGCGCATGCGCATTTCGCCAATCCCCGCAACGACTTCTGGCGCCTCCTGCACGCCGCCGGATTCACGCCGCGCCTCCTTGAGCCTGCGGAACAGTACGAGCTGCCGAAGTACGGGGTCGGCGTCACGAACGCCGCCTATCGGACCACAGCTGGCTCGGGCGACCTCCGCCGCGCTGACTTCGTCGGTTCGGCCGAGCGGCTAGAACGGATCGCGCGCGATCTGCAACCGCGCTGGCTTGCGTTTGTAGGCAAGGAGGCGTACCGCGGCGTCTTCAACGAGCGCCCCGAGCTGGGCCCGCAGGCTCGAAGCCTCGGTGCGACGCGACTCTTCGTGCTTCCGAGTACGTCGCCTGCGAACGCGTCGGTGCCGTGGGACGAGCGGCTGTGCTGGTTCGAGGCGCTCGCCGCCGCGGTGGCCAATCGAGATGACTAATGCGCTGCAAAGCGGCGCAAGTGCGACACCGCCTGGGCCAGCGTGCGGGAATGTCCCTTGAGCGACCGCTCGATCGAAGCGGTCGTGGCGGAGCTCGTCTCGATGGCTAGTCGCCTCGGCGAAGCACGCCCGCGGCCAACGCGATGATTCCCACCAGGGCGGCGACGAGGCAAAACGACGTCGTAAGCGACGACGCCGAGGCGATGCCGCCGATCACTCCCGGGGCGACGAGGCCGCTCGCGTAGGCGACGACGGCGACGCCGGCGATGCTGCGCGCGGGATGGGCGCCTACGCGCCCGGCCGCGGCGAACACGAGCGGGACGACGACTGCGAGGCCGATCCCGAGCAGCGCGAAGCCCAGGAGGCCGACCGCTAGGCCGGGCGCCAGTACGACTGCGACGGCGCCGACGAAGGCGCACGCCCCTGAGATGCGGACGGTACGGACCGGCCCCAGCCTGCGGATCACGCGGTCGCCCATGAGCCTGACCGTTGCCATCGCGACAGCGAACGCCGAGACAGCCAGCGCTGCGACGCTCGCCGACCCGCCGAGCTCGTTACGGATGTAGAACGCCGACCAGTCGGTTCCGGCCTGCTCGCCGAAGACGGCGCAGAGGCCGACGAGCCCGATCAGGAGGACGGGCCGGGTCGGGAGCGCGAAGTGCGGCGGCGCAGGCGCGTTGGTCGTCGTCGGGTCCTCGATCAGAAGCTGCGCGACGGCCGCGCCGACCGTGGCAAGGACGAGCGCCTCGACCGCGAACTGGACCCGCGTGTCGATGCCGGCGTGGGACGCGAGGGCCGAGACGGCCGACCCAACCAGGACGCCCACGCTCCAGAAGCCGTGCAGGCTCGACATGACCGACCGGCCGAACAGCTTCTCCACCAGGACGCCCTCCGCATTCATCGCCATGTCCGCGAGCCCCGCGACCGCGCCGGAGACGAGCAGGACGGCGCAGAGTGCCGCGAGCGACGTCGGCAGCGTCGGCAGGACGAGGCACGCGCACCACGCGACGACTGTGGTTGTGACGAACGGGCGGAGCGCGAAGCGGTGAGCGAGACGGCCCGAGAAGGGCATGGCGAGCAGGGCGCCTATCCCCGGCATCAGGAGCGCAATCCCGAGATGGCCGACGCCGACGCCGACGTGTGACGCGATCCACGGAATGCGGGCCGCGAAGCTGCCGGTGACGCATCCGTGCACCGCGAACACCGCCGCCGTCCCGCGTCGCGCACGCTGGATGTCGGGAGCGGGCGCGACCTGATCCGGTGCGGACGTCGCGGCCGCGGTCACCATGCGAGACTATCCAGCGCCGGCCGAGAACAACCTGTTCGCATCGTCGACCGACCTGCAGGCCGGAGCCGCCGCGGCGATCCGCACACTCGCCGCGAATGGCAACGTCACCGCGACCGAGCAGCTGCCCTAGGCGAAGCAGCCGACGAACAAGTGCGCCCGTTGGCTCGCCTGCGCGAGCGTCCTCTCGCCTGACGGGTGTGGTGGCCTACCTGTGCGACCGGGCCCGTCGGGCCGACCCACCTGACTAATCGCGCCAGCGATTGGTGATCGGAGTGCGCCGGTCGCGGCCGAACGCCTTCGGGCGGAGCTTCACGCCCGGCGGCGCCTGCCGGCGCTTGTACTCGGCGCGGTCGATGAGCGCGATCGCGCGCTCGACGACGTCCTTGTCGAAGCCGTCGGCGGAGAGCTCCTCGCGCGAGCGGTCGAGCTCGACGTACGCCTCGAGCACCTTGTCGAGCTTCGGGTACGGCGGCAGCGAGTCCTCGTCGAGCTGGTCGGCACGCAGCTCGGCGCTCGGTGCGCGCTCGATGATCGAGCTCGGGATCAGCTCGCGCCCCGCGCGCTCGTTCAGATGGCGCGCGAGCAGGAAGACGTCCGTCTTGTAGACGTCCTTGATGAGCGCGAAGCCGCCGGCCATGTCGCCGTAGAGCGTCGCGTAGCCGACCGAGAGCTCCGACTTGTTGCCCGTTGCGACGAGGAGCCAGCCGAACTTGTTCGAGAGCGCCATCAGCAGCACGCCGCGGATCCGCGCCTGCAAGTTCTCCTCGGTGAGATCCGGCGCGCGGTCGCCGAACACCGGTGTCAGCACCTCCTCGAAGCCGTCGTAGATCGAGTCGATCGGTAGCTCGTGGAAGTCGGCGCCGAGGTTCTCGGCGAGGAGCTGCGCGTCGCGGCGCGTGGCTTCCGACGAGAAGCGCGAGGGCATCGAGACGCAATGCAGGCGGTCCGGCCCGAGGGCTTCCGCCGCGAGCGCAGCCACGAGGGCCGAGTCGATCCCGCCCGAGACCCCCATGACGACGTCGCGGAACCCGTTCTTCTCGACGTAGTCGCGAAGGCCGAGCTCGAGCGCGAGACGCATCTGCTCGATCGGCGCGAGCATCGGCGCCACCGCGCCCCGGACGTGCGACCCGTTCGACGCCTCGCGCGGCGATCCGACGTGCACGACCGACACCGGCGGAGGCTCCCCGCGGTCGAGGTCGAGCGCGCGACGGCGCACGTCGCGCAGCCTGCGCCCGATCACCGCCTCGGGCTCGACGTCGACGACGAGCAGCGCCTCCTCGAAGCCCGGTGCGCGCGCGAGCACATCGCCTTCGTCGTCGAGCACGACCGAGTGGCCGTCGAAGATCAGCTCGTCCTGCCCGCCGACCGCGTTGCAGAGCGCGACGTAGCAGGAGTTGTCGCGTGCGCGCGTGACCAGCATCTCCTCGCGCTCGCGGTCCTTCTCGAGGTGGAACGGCGAGGCGGAGATGTTGACGAGGATCTGAGCGCCCGCGAGCGCGAGATCGGTCGCGGGCGGCCCCGGCTGCCAGAGGTCCTCGCAGATCGTGACGCCGATCAGCGTCTTGCCGTGCTCGAGCAGGAGCAGGTCACGCCCCTGCGCGAAGTACCGGGCCTCGTCGAACACGCCGTAGTTCGGCAGGAAGCGCTTGCGGTAGACGGCCTTCACCTCGCCGCCCGCGCAGACCGCGCACGCGTTGAAGAGGTCGCGCTCGAAGAGCGGCACGCCGACGAGGAAGACGATTCCGCGAGCCTCGCGCGCGAGCTGCTCGAGCGACTCCTCCGCCGCCCGGATGAACCCGGGCCGCAGGAGCAGGTCCTCCGGCGGATAGCTCGTGATCGCGAGCTCGGGGAACAGGAGCAGCTCGACGCCCTCGCGCTTCGCGTCCGCGATGCGCCCCGACATCTTCTCCCGGTTGCCGTCGAGGTCGCCGACGACGGTGTCGATCTGGGCGAGCCCGAGCCTCAAGGTTTTTGCCTCACAGTCGAAAACCTAGTCTACCGGTCCGTGGAGCTCATCATCGCGCCTCGCTTCAACGGCCCGCCCGCGTCGGCGAACGGGGGGTACACGTGCGGCCTGCTCGCCGAGCTCGTCGGCGAACCGGCGGAGGTCACCCTCCGTGCACCGCCGCCACTCGACACGGCGATGCGCTTCGACGGCGAGCACCTCTGGCACGGCGAGACGCTCGTCGCGGAGGCGCGGCGAAGCGAGCTCGAGCTCGACGTCCCGCCGCCGGTGTCCCACGAGGACGCCGAGCGCGCCTCGCGCGGCTACCCCGGCTTCGACGCGCACGAGTATCCGACGTGCTTCGTCTGCGGGCCCGCGCGCGACGACGGCCTCGGCGTGTTCGCGGGCGCCGTCGACGGCACCGGCGTCTTCGCCGCGCCCTGGCTCGCGCCGGACGACGTCTCGCGCACGCTCGTCTGGGCCGCGCTCGACTGCCCCGGTGCGATCGGGGTCGGCTGGGACGGGCGCGGCGACTGGCTGCTCGGCCGGATGACGGGCGAGGTGCTCGGCGTGCCCTCGCCGGGAGAGCGGTGCGTCGTGGTCGCCTGGCCGCTCGGCCACGAGGGGCGGAAGGGCTTCGCCGGAACGGCGGTCTACCGCGGGGACGAGCTGCTCGCCCGCGCGCGCCAGACCTGGATCGCCCTCCGCGAGGAGGGTTCGGCGAAGTGAGCGCTGTGCCGTCGAGCTGCGCTGGACGCCCCGATGCGGCGTCCTCAGTCGCGCCGATAGCTACGGCTATCGACGCTCCCTGCGTCCTTGCCTCGGAACGACCATCGCACCCCGACGACGAGGCTCACTCCGCCAAACCCTCCTAGGCCCGCCTCAGCCGGACCGCGTTCAGGTCGTTCTCGAGGATCTCGTCGATCCGGCCCTCGAGCTCGTCCGGCGGATCGTGCTCCGCGTGGAGGTACCGGCCGCTCAGCCGGTCGAACCGGCCCGAGGCGAGCTCGCGCACGAGCTGCGGCGCGAGCTCCGGCGGTGTCCACGGCGCGTCGTCGCCGAGCCGGCCGCCGATCATGTCCGTCCGCACGAGCCCGGGGCTGATCGGGAAGACGGGAATGCGCCCCTCGAGCTGGAGCGCCAGCGTCTCGCCGTAGCGGTTCACCGCTGCCTTCGACGTGCTGTATGCGGTCCCGCGGGAGCCCGGCAGGTACGCCGCACCGCTCGCGGTGATCACGATCCGGCCCCGGCCACGCTCGAGCATCCCCGGGATCACCGCGCGCGTCGAGAGGTAGACGCCGAGCACGTTGATCTCCTGCACGTGCCACCACTCGTCGGGCTCGACCTCCCAGGCGGCCGTCTCCTCGATCATCACGCCGGCGTTCGCGACGAGCAGGTCGATCGGCCCGAGCTCTCGCTCGACCGTCTCGACCATCCGCTCGACGTCCTCGCGCGTCGAGACGTCGGCCTCGATCGCGAGCCCGTCGATCTCGCGAGCGACCTCTTCGACCTGTGTGCGCGTCCGCGCGGAGACGGCGACGCGCATGCCGGCGCGGGTGAGCTCGCGCGCGATGTTCGCGCCGATCCCGCGGCCGCCTCCGGTGACGAGCGCGACGCCGGTCAGATCAGACGGCACGGGCGATCTCCTCCAACGAGTCGGGATTCTCGAGCGACGACAGGTCGCCAGGGTCCTTCCCCAATACCTTCGCACGAACCGCGCGGCGGACGATCTTGGCCGAGCGCGTCTTCGGGAGCGCGCCGACGAAGACGATCCGCTCCGGCGTGAAGGCCTTCCCGAGCTCCTCCGCCACGCGCACGGCGACCTCCTGCTCGGTGACGTCCGCATCGGGCGTGCGGACGCAGAAGATCCAGGCGACCTCGCCCTTCACGTCGTGGGGGACGCCGACGGCCGCAGCCTCGGCGACCGCGGGGTGCGACACGGCGGCGGACTCGAGCTCGGCCGGGCCGATGCGCTTGCCCGCGATGTTGAGCGTGTCGTCGGAGCGTCCATGGAGGTACCAGTAGCCGTCCGCGTCGACGGACGCCCAGTCGCCGTGCGTCCAGACGCCGGGGAAGCGCCGCCAGTACGTGTCGAGGTAGCGCTCGGGATCGCCCCAGATCCCGCGGGTCATCCCGGGGAACGGGCGCTTGCAGACGAGCTCGCCGACCTCGCCCCGCACCGACCTTCCGGCGGCATCGAAGACGTCCATGTCCTCGCCGAGCGCGGGGAAGCCGAGCGAGACCGGCTTGATCGGGTAGGCGACGCAGACCGAGAGGAAGCACGCGCCCACCTCCGTGCCGCCGCTCAGGTTGACGATCGGCGTTCGCCCGCCGCCGACCTTCTCGTGGAGCCAGAGGTACGGGTCGGGGTTCCACGGCTCGCCGGTCGTCGCGATCGCGCGCAGGGACGAGGTGTCCGCCTGCGGGTCGCCCTTCGGGATCAGCGCGCGGATGAGCGTCGGCGAGACGCCGAGCATCGTCACGCGCTCCTGCTCGATCATCCGCCAGAGCCTGTCGTCCGGCCAGTCCGGCGCGCCTTCCGCGAAGACGATCGTCGCGCCGACCGCACCGGCGCCCACGACGGTCCAGGGGCCCATGATCCAGCCCATGTCGGTCGCGAAGTGGACGACGTCGCCCTCGTTCACGTCGGTCTGGTACGCGACCTCGCGCGCGATCGAGACGAGGAAGCCGCCGTGAACGTGGAGCACGCCCTTCGGCTGGCCCGTCGTGCCGGACGTGTACGTGAGCAGGTACGGGTGCTCGGACTCGACGTCGAGTGCGGGCAGCTTTCCCGGCTGCCGGCGGACGAGCTCCGGCCACTCGGTGCTCCCGCGGTCCCACGCGATCACCTGCACGCCGAGCCCGGCCGCCGCCTCGTCGACCGTCTCGCGCATCGGCATCCACCGCCCGCGCCGGAACGATCCGTCGGCGCAGATCACGACCTTCGCGTCCGAGGCTTCGAGCCGCTGCCGGACGGCGGGAGCGGCGAAGCCCGAGAAGACGGGAACCTGAACCGCGCCGACGTGCGCGCATGCGTGCGCGGCCGACCGCGACCTCGGGGCACATCGGCATGTAGATCGCGACGCGGTCGCCCGGCTCGACGCCGAGCTCGACGAGCGCCTCCGCCAGGCGGACGGTCTCGTCGGACAGCTCGCGGTACGTGCGGGCACGCCGCTCGCCGTCCTCGCCGAGGAACACGGCCGCGACGTCGTCCGGGCGGCGCTTCGCCCAGCGGTGGACGCAGTTCGTCGCGATGTTCAGGCGCCCGCCGACGAACCACTTCGCCCATTCGATCCCGGCCGACTCGTCGAGCACCTGGTCCCAGCGCCGCGCGAACTCGAGGTCGAGATCCTCGACGACCGTGGGCCAGAAGCGCTCCGGGTCCTCGACCGAGATCCGGTGCAGCTCCGTGTAGCTCTCGCAGCCCAGCTTGCGCCAGAGCCGGACGACGTTCGCCTGCTCGAATCGCTCTCGCGAAGGCGCCCAGACGAAGTCGGACATTCCGGCGATCCTAGCCACTGGTAGCTTGGGTGCTCACTAACCTAGTGACCACTAACCCGTTGGGAGTTGCAAGTTGAGACAGCGCCTCTACTCGAGCGAGAACCGCAAGTGGTGGACGCTCGGCGCGGTCGCGGTGGGCCTCTTCATGATCATGCTCGACAACACGGTCGTGAACGTCGCGCTGCCGTCGATCCAGCGCGACCTCGGCGTCGGCCTGTCGGAGCTCGAGTGGATCGTGACCGGTTACGCGCTGAGCTTCGCCGCGCTGATGCTGACCGGCGGGAAGCTCGCGGACCTGATGGGCCGCCGCCGGATCTTCGTGCTCGGGATCGCGATCTTCACGGTCTCCTCGCTCTTCTGCGGCATGGCCGGAAGCGGCACGAGCCTCATCGCCTGGCGGCTCGTCCAGGGTGTCGGGGCCGCGCTGATGAATCCCGCGACGCTCGCGATCATCGCTGCGACGTTCCCTCCCCGCCAGCGCGGCGCTGCGATCGGGATCTGGGCCGGCGTCTCGGCGCTCGCGCTCGCGATCGGCCCGCTCGTCGGCGGGTTGATCACGGAGCACATCGACTGGAGCTGGGTCTTCCTGATCAACGTGCCCATCGGCGTTTTCGGGATCGTCGCGAGCTTTCTGCTGATCGACGAGTCGCGCGACATGTCGGCGAACCAGCGGCTCGACCTCCCCGGCCTCCTGTTCTCGTCCGCCGGCCTCTTCTCGCTGACGTATGCGCTCATCGAGAGCAACACGTACGGCTGGACGTCTCCCCGCATCATCGGCCTGTTCGCGGCCGCGGCGGTGCTGCTAGTCGGCTTCGTGATGTGGGAGCGCGGCACGCGCGCACCGATGCTCGACCTCTCGCTGTTCCGCAACGGCACGTTCGCCGGCGCCAACGTCGTGATGCTGCTCGTCGGCCTCGCGATGTTCGGCGTCTTCTTCTTCGTGTCGCTCTACATGCAGAACATCCTCGGCTATTCGGCGGTGCAGACCGGCGCAGCGTTCCTGCCGATGACCCTGCTGATCATCGTCTGCGCGCCGATCGCCGGCAGGCTGTCCGACCGCGTCGGTTCGCGCTGGCTGATGACGTCAGGCATGACGCTCCTCGGGATCCAGCTCCTCTACTTCTCGACGCTCGGGAGCCAGGCCAACTTCTTCGACCTGCTGCCCGCGTTCGCGGTCGGCGGCGTCGGGATGTCGTTGACGATGACGCCGACGGCCGCCGCCGTCGTCGGCTCGGTGCCGGTCGACAAGTCCGGCGTCGGCTCCGCCGTCATGACGAGCGCGCGTCAGGTCGGCGGCTCGGTCGGCATCGCGCTCATGGGCGCGATCCTCGCCTACGAGGCCGGGGGCCGGCGCACGCCCGCCGCGTTCATGGACGGTTTCTCCGTCGCACTCCGCGTCGCCGCGATCATCGCGTTCGCCGGCGCCGTCGTCGCGTTCGCGACCGTACGCAAGGTCCGGCATGAGCCGGTGCTCGCGGCGGAGGCAGCGTGAGCGCGACCGCCCCGCAGCGCCTGCCCGCGGCCGAGCGCCGCCGCGCGCTCGTCCAGGCCGCGCTCCGGGTGTTCTCGAACCAGAGCTACGACGGAGCCACGACCGCCGAGATCGCCCGTGAGGCCGGGGTGAGCGAGCCGATCCTCTACCGGCACTTCGCCTCGAAGCGCGAGCTGTACGTCGCCTGCCTCGAGGAGGGGTGGCGCCGCTTCCGCGAGGCGATCGAGGAGGCGCTCGCCGCCGAGCCCGACCCGGCCCGCTGGACCGACGCGATCTCCCGGGTTGCCCGCTCCTTCCACGAGCGCGGCGAGTGCAAGCCGACGAGCCTCTGGGTGCAGGCGATCAACCAGGCCGCCGAGGACCCCGAGATCCGCAAGGCGATTCGCAAGAACCTCCGGGAGGTGCACGGCTTCTTCGAGGAGATCATCCGCGAAGGGCAGGCGCGCGGAGGCATTCCGGCCGACCGCGACGCGAGCGCCGAGGCCTGGATCCAGCTCGGCGTCGGCCTGCTCCGCTCGATCTCGAGCCGGGTCGGCGGGCTCCTCTCGCCGGACGACTTCGGCGCCATCACGAGCTCGCGATCTCGCCTGGCTGAGCCAAAAAGGGCCTTAAAAAAGGAAGACCCCCCGGGCTGCGGCCCCCCGGGGGTCTTCCTTGTCTGCGCCTGACCCACCTGAGGCGACTTCCCGGTGGCCTTGGCTCTGCGGCCCAGCCACGCCACCGGGTTGTGTGTCGCCCTGGCGCGCCCCCTGCGCCTGGCCTGGCGTCCGGCCCGGCGGCAAGGTTGACGCTCACTCTAGGAGCCGTGTCTGTCCCTGTCAAGTACCTCGATCAAGTGATTTCGAACCATCCTGGTTGACCCGATTCTCGTGGAGACATGCCCCTTTAGGGGGATACCGGACGAGGACGACTTGCACTTTGGTGAAGTATGGAGAACACTCTCTCGTCGCCGTCATGAATCGAACCGTCCGCAGCCAGCACCGCACGACGAAGCCCGCAGCCCTGGGCCTCGGCGAGCGCCTCCGCCAGCTCCGCGTCGCCGCGGGGATGACGCAGGGCGAGCTCGCGGGCGACCGGTTCTCGAAGGAGTACGTCAGCCAGATCGAGCGCGGGAAGACCCGGCCGACCTCGGAGACGATCGAGTGGCTGGCGCAGCGCCTGCACTGCGACGCCGGCTTCCTCGCGAACGGCGTCTCAACCGACGAGCGTGGCCGCGTCGAAGGCGCGCTCGCGCGGGCCGAGGCGCTCATGCGCTCCGACCAGTGCGTCGCGGCGCTCGAGCTGTACGAGGCGACGCGGGCGTCGGTGCTCGCGACGGGCTCTCCCGAGCTCGAGGCACGTGCGCTCACCGGTGAAGCGCGCGCGATGGCGATCGAGGGACAGGTACGCGAGTCGATCCCGCTCCTCGAGCAGGCGCGCGGGCTCGTCGAGAGCGCGAACGTCTCCGATGTCGAGCGCGCCGAAGTGGTGTACGAGCTCGGCGTCGCCCGCTACAAGCTTTCGAGCATCTCGACGGCGCTCGGGCTGTTCAACGCGGCCCTCGAGCTCGCAGAGCGCTCGGGCCTCCCGTCCGACCTCCTGCGCTCGAAGATCCTCGAGGCGCGCTCGCGGTGCTACCGCAGGCAGCGCGACTTCCAGGCGGCGAAGGAAGACGTCGAGCGCGCGCTCGAGCTCGCCCGCGCGGTCGACGACCAGCCGGCGATGGCGCACGCGTACTTCCAGGCCTCGGTGCTCGCGGATCGCGAGGGCCACTGGGTGCTCGCGCGCAAGTACGCCGAGCACGCCAAGTCGATCTACGAGGACCTCGCCGAGCACCGGCACGTCGGGCGCCTGCACAACAACATCGGCGCCTTCACCTTCATGCTCGGGAAGCCCGACGAGGCGATCCCGCACCTGAAGGAAGCTTTCCGCATCGCCCTCGACATGGGGAACGACGCCGACGCGGCGCAGGCCGTGTCGTCGCTCGCACAGGTTCACCTTCGCACCGGCCACCTCGAGCAGGCGGAAGAGCAGTCGCGCCACGCGCTGCGATTGCTCGAGGGGCGGGTCGACTTCTTGGACGAGATCGGCAACGCGCAGCTCGTCCTCGGTCGCTCATTGCTCGAGCAGGGTCGGCTCGACGATGCAGCCGAGCAGTTCCGCGCTGCAGACGCGACGTTCGAGCAGCTCTCATCGGTCAGTCACCGCGCTGCGGCGTGGGTCGCCCTCGGCGACCTGGCGACCCGCAACGGCGAGGACCGCGAGGCTGCGCATTTCTACCGGCGCGCTGCAGAAGCGCTGCAGGACTTCCGGTTCTAAAGAGCGAGAGGAGGTGAACTCGAACACGATGATGAAGGCTCGCCTCACCCACCTGGCAGTTCTCATCGCCCTCGCCTGCCCTGTCGTCATGGGCGGTTTCGGCTGGCTCGGCATCTCTGACGGCGCCTGGTAGCACGCTCGGTACAGTCGAGGCGTGCGCGCGGCCACCGTTCTGGCAGTCGGTCTCGTACTGAGCTGCCTCGGCTGTGGTTCGAACGACGCCGCCTCGACGACGCCAAGCACTGCTGCTCCCCCTGGCTCGCTGCAGGCTCTCTGGCAGCGCCCGGGTGAAGACGTCGGTCTGGTGTTCGGCACCAACGACTACGAGCCCGGGCCCGTTCGGGTCTCCTTCCTCGTGGTCACGCAGCGCGCCCGCTCGATCGAGCGACCGACGGCACGCGTGTGGCTCTCGCGCGGACTGGACCAGAAGCCGTTCGTCACCGGAACCGCGCGGCTCGAGGACATCGGCGGCGGCCAGAAGATCTACGTGACAAAGCTGGACGTGCCCTCAGCGGGCACGTACTGGCTGCTCGCGGAGCCGGTCGGCGGCGCAAAGAAGATCCAGGGCGTCGGCAACGTCGTCGTGCAGAAGGACTCCCGCTCGCCGGCGCTCGGGGACGACGCGTTCCCGTCGAAGAACCCGACGCTCGACGACGCGCCGGCGGAGCAGATCACCACCGCCAGGCCGCCCGACACCGAGCTCCTGCGGACCTCGATCAAGGACGCGCTCGACAAGCACGAGCCGTTCGTCGTCGTGTTCGCGACGCCGAAGTACTGCCAGAGCCGCACGTGCGGTCCCGTCGTCGGCATCGTCGACCGGGTTCGCAAGCGCTTCGCGTCGACACCCGTGCGCTTCATCCACGTCGAGGTCTACGAGGGCAACAACCCGGCGCTCGGCGAGAACCGCTGGTTCAAGGAGTGGAAGCTCCAGAGCGAGCCGTGGGTCTTTCTCGTCGGGCGCGACGGCAAGATCAAGGCGAAGTTCGAGGGGCCGGTGTCCGAGCGTGAGCTCGGCGACGCCGTCTCGGAGCTTCTGACGTAGGCCGCGAAGCCCGACGCCGCGGGAAGCGACGCTTCACCTCGCGCGTCTTGGTCGATAGGGTTACTTCAAATCAGAAAGTAACGGGAGGGCAGACGATGGCCGAGAACGGCTATGCCAAGCCGGTGCTCGTCACGACCGAGTGGCTCGTGGAGCACCTGAACGACGGCGACCTCGTCGTTGCCGAGGTGGACGAGAACCCCGACCTCTACGACGAAGGGCACATCCCCGGAGCGATCAAGCTCCACTGGCGCGACGACCTCCAGGACCCGATCGAGCGCGACCTGGTCGAGAAGGATGCGTTCGAGCGTCTGATGGGCGGGCGCGGGATCTCGAACGACACGACGCTCGTCGTCTACGGCGACAAGAACAACTGGTTCGCCGCCTACGCCTACTGGTACCTGAAGATCTACGGCCACAAGGACGTCCGCATCCTCGACGGCGGCCGGCAGAAGTGGATCGACGAGAGCCGCGAGCTCTCGACCGACGTGCCCGAGACGGCCGCGGCGACGTACTCGGCGCGCGAGCGGGACGAGACGATCCGCGCCCGCCGCGACGCAGTGCTCCAGTCGATCGGAAAGGACGCGCTCGTCGACGTCCGCTCGCCGCAGGAGTTCTCGGGCGAGCTGATCGCGGCACCCGGCTACGAGCAGGAAGGCGCGCAGCGGGCGGGGCACATCCCGAGCGCGGAGTCGATCCCGTGGGCGCAGGCGGTGAACGACGACGGGACGTTCAAGAGCGCCGACGCGCTGCGCGAGCTCTACGGCGGCAAGGGCATCACGCCGGACCGCCAGGTCACGGCCTACTGCCGCATCGGAGAGCGGAGCGCGCACACGTGGTTCGTCCTTCGCGAGCTCCTCGGGTACGAAGACGTGCGAAATTACGACGGCTCGTGGACGGAGTGGGGGAACCTCGTGGACGTGCCGATCGAGAAGAGCGTTTAGTCCCGGAGGCGATCCCCGGGAACAGCGCGAAGATCCGGCTGCTGCTCGACCTCGTCGAGCGGCGGCCGGGTCGCGTTCTCGACGTCGGCTGCGGCGACCTCTCGCTCTGGGCCGCACTCGTCGAGCGGCCGGAGGTGGTCGGCGTCGACGCGAAGCTTCCGCCGCCGCGCGTCGAGGGCATCGAGCGCCGTGTGCTCGACGCGCGCGAGCTCGACTACGACCAGGAGTTCGACGCGGTCGTCTCGACGCAGATGCTGGACGACGTCGCCGAGTGGCGCGAGGTCCTGCGCGGCATGCGCGACGCGCTCGAGCCGGGCGGCACGCTCTTCCTCACGTGCGACTCGGGCGACGTGCCGCGTCCGTGGCGCGCCCGACTGCGCCGCGTGCCGCCGGGACCGCGGCTCGAGGAGCTCCGCGAAGCGGCGCGCGAGCTCGGCTTCGACGTGGAGCGGTTGCGTCGCTACGGGAGACGCGACCTCAAGAGCCGGCAGGGCGAGCTCGACGGCGCGGGGAGGCTCGCGACGCTCGAGCTCGAGGAGTCGATCGAGCCCGAGGACCCGCGCGAGTGGGGCCTGCTCTATCTCAGTGCGACTCGCCCACGCGCTCGATCACGACCTGAGGGATCCGAGCAGCGGGGCTGAGCTTCAGCAGTAACCGCACGACCTCGGCGCAGTCGTCCGGGTGGATCATCTCCTCGGACGACATGCCGGTCCACGACGCCATCGGCGTGTCGACGAAGCCGGGGCAGAGCGCGCAGAGGCGAACGCCGTCGCCCTCGAGCTCGCGGTTCAGCGACTTCGTGAGCGAGATCAGCGCCGCCTTCGACGCCCCGTACGCGGCGAGGCCCGGCGTCGGGATCGTCCCGGCGATCGACGCGAGGTTGACCACGAGCCCGCGCGACTCGCGGAGCTTCGGGATCGATTCGCGCGTGACGATGAACGCGCCGCGCAGGTTGACGGCGAACTGGAGGTCCCACTTCTTCGTCGACATCTGGTCGACGTTCCCGCCGATCCCGACCCCCGCCGAGTTGACGAGCACGTCGATGCGCCCGAAGTGCTCGAGGTGCTCGCGGACGAGCCGCAGGCAGTCCTCCTCCTGCGCGACGTTCGCGACGATCCCGTATGCGCCGAGCTCCCTCGCGGCGCCCTCCAGCCGCACCTCGTTCCGCGCTGCGATCGTCAGGTCGTAGCCCTCGTCGCGAAGCATCCGCGCGATCGAGAGCCCGATCCCCGACGATCCACCGGTGACGAGGGCCGCGGGCACAGGCGATCCTTAGCAGGTTCGACGTCGTCTCTGCCGAAAACACGCGCGGGGGAGCCTTGCTGCTCCTCCCTCTCCCCTGAGGCGACGGCGGCCGCGAGGCCGCCGTCGTCCGTGTCCGCCGGGTGTCCTCAATGTGTCGTCCGGGGGAATACGGGAGAACCACCTGGCGTCTATGGACGAAGTGAGCCTGTCTGCCTACAGTTCCCGATTCGGGAGGAGGCCGGGATGTCGCCTGACACACAGACGATCAAGCTGACCGACCTTGCAAGCTGCGGCGGCTGCGCCGCCAAGTACTCGGCTGCGCGGCTCGAAGAGCTGCTGCGCGGCTTCGTCCCGGTCGAGTCCGAGAACCTGCTCGTCGGCCTCGCGCCGGCGGACGACGCCGC
Organism: uncultured Actinomycetes bacterium; assembly: GCA_963737405.1. Lineage (GTDB taxonomy): Bacteria > Actinomycetota > Thermoleophilia > Gaiellales > Gaiellaceae > JACCTU01. The sequence goes on along the minus strand of CAVTSL010000001.1, from coordinate 98,994 downwards.
GGTGTACAAGCTCGACGACGACCGCGCGATCATCTTCACGCTCGACTTCTTCCCGCCGGTGGTCGACGACCCGGGCGACTACGGCGCCATCGCGGCGACGAACGCGCTGAACGACGTCTTCGCGATGGGCGGCTCGCCGCTCCTCGCGCTGTCGATCGCTGCGTTCCCCGAGGAGCTGCCGATGCAGATGCTCGCGGACATCTTCGCCGCGGCCGACGCACAGGTGCGCGCGGCCGGCGGCATCCTCGCCGGCGGGCACACGATTCGCGACGAGGAGCCGAAGTACGGGCTCGCGGTGGTGGGCACCGCGCACCCGGACGCGATCTGGCCGAAGAACGGCGCGCGCGCCGGCGACGCCCTCTTCCTGACGAAGCCGCTCGGAACCGGCCTGATCATGAGCGGCTACAAGAAGGGCCTCACGGGGACGATGCCGCTCGAGCGCGCGGTCCGCTGGATGCGCACGCTGAACAAGGACGCGGCCGACGTGCTGCGGAACGTCGATCCGAACGCCGTCACCGACGTCACCGGCTTCGGGCTGTTCGGGCACGCGCACGAGATGGCGTCGCGGAGCGGCGTCGCGTTCGTGCTCGAGTCCGAGCGCTTTCCCGCGATCGACGGCGCGCTCGACATGGCGCGCAAGGGTGTGCGCACGAGCGGCGATCCTCGCAACCGCGACTTCGCGTCGGCGCACATCTCGCTCGACGGCGTCAACGAGACGCTCGACGCGCTCGGTTACGACCCGCAGACCGCCGGTGGATTGCTCGTCTCGCTCCCGCGCGAGCGCGGCGCTGCGCTCGAGGCGGAGTTCATGCGGCGCGGCCTGTTCATCCGGCGCGTCGGCATCGTCGAGGAGGGAGCAGGAGTCCTCGTTCGTTGAGCCGGCGCGGGATGATCCACGGTCGGTTCCAGCCGTTCCACAATGGCCACCTCGAGTACCTCGCCGGCGCCGCCGAACGCTCCGACGAGGTCTTCGTCGGGATCACGAACCCCGACCCGGCGCGGATCAAGCCCGAGGCCTCCGATCCGCTGCGCCACCTGCCCGAGTCGAACCCGTGGTCGTACGCCGAGCGGCTGCTGATGGTGAAGGCCTCCGCCGGGGAGCTCGGGCTCGACCTCGCGCGCGTGCACGTGATCCCGTTCCCGGTCAACGAGCCAGAGCTCTGGCCCGCCTACGTGCCCGACGGCGTGACGCAGTACATCCGGCTCTTCTCCGACTGGGGCGGAACGAAGCTCGACCGCCTGCGCGCCGCCGGGTACGAGGTGGTCGTGCTCGACGAGGGCGTCGAGAAGGGCGTCTCGGGCGCGGACGTCCGCGCGGCGCTCCGCGAGGGCGGTGACTGGGAGTCGCTCGTGCCGCCCGGCGTCGCGGATGTGATCCGCTCCGCTTGGAGCGCGTACCCGCCTAGTGCTTCCGATCGTCGTCGTCCTGCTCGACGGGCTGGGCGATCGCGCGCACGACGTGCTCGGCGGCCGGACCGGGAACGAGGCGGCGCAGACGCCGAACCTCGACGCGCTCTGCACGCGCGGGTCGTGCGGCGTCCTGTACGCGGTCGGCCCCGGACGGGCGCCGTCGTCGGAGGTCGCGCACTGGTCGATGCTCGGCTATCGCCCGGACGAGTTCCCGGGCCGCGCGGTGTTCGAGGCCGTCGGCCGCGGGCAGGACGTCTCGCCGCAGCACGTGTTCGCGTACGCCGCGCTTCGTCCGGCTGAGCGGCGGGACGGCGGCTGGTGGCTGACGGGGCGTCCGGATCCCACCCGCGACGCCGACGAGGCCGAGGCGCTCGTCGAGCGCTGCGCGGAGATCGAGGTCGACGGGCTCGCGTTCTCGCTCACGCATGTCTGGCGCGGCGAGGCGGTGCTGCGCATCTCGGGCGGAGCGGACCCGCGCGTGACCGACAGCGACGCGTTCTTCCGCGACCGGCATCCGGTGCTGCGACCCCAGCCGCTCGTCCCCGAGGCGGAGCGGACCGCGCGCGCCGCCGAGCAGTGGACGCGCGAGACGATGCGGCGGCTCGAGGGCGAGCGCTTCAACGTGATCACGCTCAAGTGGTGGGGGCGGCCGACGCAGGTGCCGTCGTTCCTCGAGCGTCACGGCGTCGGAGGCACGTTCGTCGGCGAGTCGGCGTTCCTGCGCGGGCTCGGCGCGTACGTCGGCCTCGAGCCGGTCGAGGAGCCCGAGACGGACGACCCGGTCGGCGACCTCGAGCGGCGCTTCGCCCATGTGCGCGAACGGCTCGACGCCGGCGAGACGTTCGTGTTCGTGCACCAGAAGACCACGGACGCGGCCGGGCACACGAAGGATCCGCGGGTCAAGCAGGAGACGATCGAGCGGCTCGACGCCGCCCTCGGCGGGCTCCCGCTCGACCGCGCCGTCGTCTGCCTCACGGGTGACCATGCGACGCCGGCGTCGCCCGACGTCATCCACTCGGGCGACCCCGTCCCGCTCGTCGTGGCAGGCCCGGGCGTCCGCGCCGACGACGTGACGGAGTTCGGGGAGCTCACCTGCGCCCGGGGGATCCTGGGTCAGCTGCGCGGCCCCGACCTGATGCCGGTGCTCCTGAACGCGGCGGACCGGCCGCTGTTCCTGGGCTCGCGGCCGACGCCGTTCGACGGCGCCGACGGCTATCCGGCCTTGCTCGAACCCCTGACCTGATGTGGAAAACTGCGCGCGCGGCGCGAAGCGGCCGCCTTTAGGGATTTCGCGCGTCGCGGATCCGCGCTAGCGGATCGGCGACTTGCGCAGCAAGCTCCGCTAGGCTCGGGCGCGATGCAGGTCGAGGCGCAGGCGAGCCGCGCGCGCGGCTTCGAGCTCGCGCCGTCGACGTTCCGACTTCTCGCCACGGCGTCCGCGGTCGCGCTCTACGCGATCATCGTCAGCGGCGCGACGGTGCGGCTGACCGGCTCGGGACTGGGGTGCGAGGGCTGGCCCGGCTGTACTCCAGGCGCCGTCTTCCCGGAGAAGGGCTACCACTCGTTCGTCGAGTTCGGGAACCGGGTCGTGAGCCTCTTCCCGATCCTGCTCTCGCTCGGAACAGCTGTCGCGTCGCACTTTCTCCGCGCGCTGCCGCCCTGGGTGCGCACCTGCGCATGGGTCGCCGCGCTCGGAACGATCGCGCAGGCGCCGCTCGGGTTGATCACCGTCCGCCTCGACCTCGATCCGGTTGCGGTGATGTCGCACTTCCTGCTCGCGATCGTCGTGCTCTCGACCGCCGTCGTCGTCGCGGTCGAGGCGCGGCGTATCGAGGTGGGACCAGGCGCGCGCTTCGTCCCCGACCGGCTCCGGTGGGCGAGCCTCGCGTTCGCCGCGCTCACGCTCGTCGTCGTCTTCACGGGAACGCTCGTGACGGCCAGCGGGCCACACGCCGGCGACCCCGACGTCGTCGACCGCCTCGGGAACATCGAGACCGCGATCCGCGTCCACGTGCGCGTGACCGCCGTGTTCGGCATCGCGCTCCTCGTGCTCGTCTGGTATCTGAGGCGGGTCGCGCCGACGCCCGTGAGGCGGATCGCCTACGTCCTGCTCGCGCTCGTCGTCGCGCAGGCGATCGTCGGCGAGACGCAGTGGCGGAACGCGCTCCCGTGGTGGCTCGTGCTCGTCCACGTGGCTCTGGCAGCGGGAATCTGGGCCACGACGGTCTGGCTCGTGACGCTCCTCTGGCGGCCCACCGCCTCGAGCGTCCGAACGTAGACTTGGGAAATGGAGGAGCTACGCGTCTCGTCGCGGCCGAACCTGCGGCAGCCCGTGCTGATCACGGCATTCCGCGGTTGGAACGACGGCGGTCAGGGAGCGTCGCTCGCCGCCGGCTTCCTCGCACGCTCGTGGCAGGCCGCGCGCTTCGCTGACATCGACCCGGAGCAGTTCTTCGACTTCCAGGCGACGCGCCCGCACGTGTCGCTCGTGGACGGCGTCACGCGGCAGATCGACTGGCCCGACAACGCCTTCTACCACGCTCCGATCCCCGGAACCGACCGCGACGCGCTGCTCCTGCTCGGGATCGAGCCGAACGTCCGCTGGCGCACGTTCTCGGCGCTCGTGACCCAGCTCGCCGCCGACCTCGGCGTCGAGCTCGTCGTCACGCTCGGGTCGCTGCTCGCAGACGTTCCGCACACGCGTCCGTCGCCGGTGACCGGGAGCGCGTCGGACGAGCAGCTGGTCGAGCGTCTCGGCCTCCAGCCGTCGCGGTACGAAGGGCCGACGGGGATCGTCGGCGTGCTCCACGACTCGTGCAAGAACGCGGGCCTCCCGTCGGCGAGCCTCTGGGCGGCGGTCCCGCACTACGTCTCGCTCGCGCCGAGCCCGCGCGCCGCGCTCGCGCTCTGCCGCCGGCTGGGCGAGCTCCTCGAGACGGAGATCGACACGGGCGAGCTCGAAGAGGCGAGCGAGTCGTACTCGCAGCAGGTGAGCGAGGCGGTCGCAGCCGATCCCGAGACTGCCGCCTACGTCGAGGAGCTCGAGCAGCGGACAGAGGAGATCGAGGAGGAGGAGGACCTTCCGTCGGGCGACGCGCTCGCCGCCGAGCTGACGCGCTACCTGCGCGAGCGCGAGAAGGAGAACGGCGGCCCCGAAGGCCCGCCGTCTAGCAGGAGGGCTTGGCGAAACAGGCGCTGTGCCGCCGGGCCGCGCTGGGCGGCGCGATGCGGCGTCCTCAGTCGCGCCCGTATCCAGTGGATACGAACGCTCCCTGCGTCCTTGCCTCGCACCACCCATCGCACCCCGGCGACGAGGCCCGTTCCGCCAAGCCCTCCTAGAGCGACGCTGCGACTCGCAGCGCCTCGTCGAGCGAGAGTGCTCCCTCGAGCCGGTACGCGACGCTCCCGCGCTGCCAGAGCAGGAGCGTTCCACGCGGCTCGAGCGCCTCGAAGTGGCGGCGGTGATCGGCGCCGATGTACGTGTAGGTCGCGGTAGCGCTCCCGTCGATCCAGACGGCGTCGTTGCCCTCGACGTCGACGCGCCGCACGCCGGCGTCTCCCACGACGTCGAAGGCCGCCGCGCCGGTGCCGGACCACCACTCGGTCAGCGTCGCTCCGTCCGCGAGGAAGAACGTCACCATGCCGCCCTGGACGTCGTTGCGGACGTAGATCTGCTCCGGCTCGGGCGAAGGGACGACGACCGCGAACGACGTGACGCGCTCCGCGTCGGCGCGTGAGCCAGGGACGCCGAGGTACGGCGGCGCGACGTCGACGGCGCGCGGCGGCAACGTCGAGACGTGCTCGACCGCGACGCCTGGGACGAGGTCGAGGGCCGCACGAGCTGCTGAGCGCGCCGCCGGCGAGAGCGCGAGGACGGCCGCTGCGGCGAGAAGAACAGCCGCGGTCGCCGCGAGCTCGTGCCTGAGCCGCTCGAGCGCCCGCCAGATCCGCACGCGGACCGAGGCCGGACGGACTCCGAGGAGGCGCGCGGTCTCGGAGTCGTCGAGCTCCGCGACGAAGCGGCCGAGCAGCGCGATCCGGTCCTCGACCGGGAGCCGGTCGAGCGCCGCCAGAAGCGCGGCGCGCTCCTCGCGCGCGATCAGCTCGAGCTCGTCCGCAGATCCACCCGGCGCCGGGGCGAGCGCGGCCCGCTCCGCGAGCCGCGCATGCCGGGCGGCGCTCCGGCGCGCGTTCCGTGCTTCGTTGGCGACGATGCGAAGGAACCACGGCCGAAACGGGGAGCCGAGACGGAACGTCCCGAGCTTCCGATACGCCTTGATGAACGCTTCCTGCGTCGCGTCCTCACCTGCGCTCGCGCCGGCGATGCTCACAGCCGTCCGGCGCGCGCTTCCTTCATGGGCGCGCACGAGCTCGGCATACGCGCGCTCGTCGCCGGCCCGGGCTCGGGCGATCAGCGCGTCGTCGTGGGCCGTCGCGGGCACAGCCATCGCTCGGGATACACGCTAGGCGTCCCGCGCGTTACGCGAAAGGCTCAGGCCTGCGCGACGGCGTCGGGCTCGGCGGCCGGCTGTGGCTCCGGCTCCGCCTTCCCGCTCTGCCGCTGCTGCGGCTGCTGCTTCTGCTGCCCCTCGGTCACCTTCTTCTTCCGCCGGCGCCTGCGGCGCTTGCGCGAGGGCTGCGTCTTCGGCTGCGGCAGGTTCTCGGCGAGCGCGAGCGAGACCTCGTCGATCGGCCCGAGCCGCTCGCGCGCCGCGTCGAGGAGCTTCGTCGCTCGCGGCGTGTACGCCTCGGCCGATGCGAGGAGCGCTGCGCCGACCGGCTTCGGCAGCTCGAGCGCCGTGTTGACGAGCTTCGCGGCGTTCTCCTCGTGGCGATGGCCGCGCGAGTTCGCGAGCGCGCCGAGCAGCCGCTTCGCCTCGGGGTACTCCTGCGAGGCCTTGCGGTCGAGCACCTTGCGGGCCGCGCGTGCCAGCCGCCACGTCCAGCGGGCGAGGATCTGCTCGGGCGCGTCGGCGTTCCCCTCGCCGATCGCCCGAAGGAGCGTGCGGATCCCGCCGAGGCGGTCCTTGTCCCACGTCGGCGCCGAGGTGACGAGCGTGACGAGGTCGTCGAAGTCGGCGCGGTCGACGCGCATCGAGACTCGATCTGCGAGCGCCATCATCCGCAGGCGCCGGTTCGGGTTCTCCGCTGCGCACGTCGTCAGGAACTGCTCGAGCGCGCCCTTCGTCGCACGCCCCGCGGTGAGCTTCTCGACGAACTGCGTGCGCTCCTCGAAGCGGATCTGCCGCCCCGCGATCGACGCCCAGAAGCGCTGCTCGTCGTCGTCGAGGTACTTCGGGTCGACCCGCTGCCACTCGCGCTGGATCACGCCGAGCCGTCGGCGGACGTCCGGCGTGACGGGGACGAGCCACGGCGCCGGCGTGAGCTTCCGCTTCGCACGGCGCTGGATCCTGCGGCGCGGAGCGGGCGTGACGCGCGCGCCCTCGCGGTAGAAGTCCGCGTCGAGGAGCGAGTGCAGCGAGACGACGCGCTCGTTGTGCGTCGCGCCCTTCGGGACGAAGTCGACGACGATGCCGGCCTCCTTGCGCGGGTGCATCCGCATGATCCGGCCGATGCGCTGCTGGTAGACGCGGCGCGACGCGGTCGGCGCGAGGTGCATGCACACGGTCGCGCGCGGTGAGTTCCACCCTTCCGCGAGCAGCATCGCGTTGATCAGCACGTTGATCTCGCCGCGCTCGTACGCAGCCAGCGTCTCCGCGAGCTTGACGGGAGGCGTGCGGCCCGACACGGCCTCTGCCTTGATCCCGACCGCGCGGAACTCCTGCGCGAGGTGGTACGCGTGGTCGACGCCGGCCGCGTAGACGATGCCGGGCGTGTTGTCGAAGCGGTCGCGGTAGAGCGACGCAGCCGCGAGGTTCAGCGCCTGGTGGTCGAGGGCCTTGGCCAGCTCGTCCTGGTCGAAGTCGCCGCCGATGATCGGAACGTTGTTGATCGCCGCGACGGGCGGAACGCGGAGCGACCGGAGCGGCGCGATCAGGCCGCGCCGCGCGGCCTCGGCGAGAGGGAGATCGTCGACCGACGCCGGGAAGACGTCGGAGACCTGCTTCGCGATCAGCTCCTCGGTCGCGGTCATGCCGATGTAGAGCGGCTCGTGGAACGACCGGATCGCCTTCGACGTCTTCTCGCCGAGCGCGGTGTGCGCTTCGTCTGCGATCACGAGGTGGTACGCGTCGCGAGAGATGTCGTCGAAGTGACGCGCGAACCACGCGTACGTCTGGATCGTGATCGGGTTCTCGCGCGGCGGCGTCTGGTCGCGCAGGATCGCCTCGCTGAAGCGCTCGCCGTACCCCTCGGTCGTGAGGTCGCGGTTGAACTGCTGAACGAGCAGTCGCCGGTGCGTGAGGATCAGGACGCCGAGCGTTCGGGCGGCCTCGACGAAGCCGGCCGCGGCGATCGTCTTGCCGGAGGCCGTCGGGTGGCGGAAGCGGAACCGCCGCGCCGCCCCGGGGTCCGGGCCGTGGTAGACGTCGTCGTCGGTGTCGACGTCGGGCTCGGTCTCGAGCAGGCCGAGCTCGTCCTCGGGCTCCTCCTCGAGCGCCTCGGGCGCATCCTCGACCGCGACGACCGCGCCGTTCCCGTTCCCGTTGCCGTTCTCCTTCTGGTTCGCGTGGATCAGCTCGGTGAGCATCCCCGCGAGCGCGTCGACCTGGTGCCGGCGGAGCTCGGTGCCGGACGCCAGCTTCGGCTTCGCCTCGACGAGGACGCGCTCGAGCCCGAGCATCAGGCCGTAGCGGACCTTCCAGCCGTAGGACGGCTCGGGGAGCCCGCGGTCGAGCTCGGCGGTCGCGTCGTCGAGCGCCCGCCGGCGAGCGGTGCCCGGCGCCAGGACCTCGGCGGCATCTTCGCCTTCGTGGAGGAAGGCTTCGCCCGCCCACGCCTGGGCTTTGAGCGCCGCTTCCGCGAGCTCGTCGCCCGCGAACGGCGAATCCGTGAGGTGATCAGTCGTCGTTGCCACGGTGGCAGCGCCGGAATGCGCTGCAGCTTCCATCAGAGGTGCGGCCCGGTTCTGACCCCGACTCGGGCGTCGCAACCCACAGTGTAGACGATCCGACCGGTACAAGTACGGGCCGTGAAGGTCGCGTTGCTCACACGTGAGTACCCGCCGGACGTCTACGGCGGGGCGGGCGTCCACGTCGCCTACCTGGCCCGGGAGCTCGAGCGGCTCGTCGAGCTCGAGGTTCGGCCCTTCGCGAAGTACCCGCCGCCGGAGGAGCTCGAAGGCGCCAACGCGGCCCTGAAGACGATCGGGACGGACGTGCTGATGGCGGCCGACCTCGACGGCGCAGAGCTCGTGCACAGCCACACGTGGTACGCGAACCTCGCCGGCCACCTCGCGAAGCTCCTGCACGGCGTGCCGCACGTGGCGACGACGCACAGCCTCGAGCCGTCGCGGCCCTGGAAGGCCGAGCAGCTCGGCGGCGGCTACCGGCTCTCGAGCTGGTGCGAGCGCACGGGCCTCGAGGGCGCGGACGCGGTGATCGCGGTCTCGACCGCGATGCGCGACGACGTCCTCGCCGCGTACCCGGCGCTCGACCCGTCGAACGTGCACGTGATCGGCAACGGGATCGACACGGTCGAGTACGAGCGCGTCGAGACGCGTGGAGCGCTCGAGCGCTACGGCGTGCACGAGCCCTACGTGCTCTTCGTCGGGCGGATCACGAAGCAGAAGGGCCTCTCGACGCTCCTCGCCGCTGCGCCGCAGCTCGAGGGCGCACAGCTCGTGCTCGCCGCCGGCGCGCCCGACACCGAGGAGCTCGCGCGCGAGACCGAGCAGGCAGTCGCGAGGCTCGACGACGTCGTCTGGATCGAGGAGATGCTTCCGAAGCCGGACGTGATCGAGCTGCTCTCGCACGCCTCGGTCTTCGTCTGCCCGTCGATCTACGAGCCGCTCGGGATCGTGAACCTCGAGGCGATGGCGTGCCACACGGCCGTCGTCGCGTCGCGCGTCGGCGGGATCCCCGAGGTCGTCGTCGACGGCGAGACCGGCCTGCTCGTTCCGCCGGAGGACCCCGATGCGCTCGCGCGCGCGATCAACGAGCTCGTTGCGGATCCGGCCCGCGCTCGGCGCATGGGGGAGGCAGGGCGTACCCGCGCGGTCGACGACTTCGGGTGGGACCGCGTCGCCGAGAAGACCGCCGAGCTCTACCGCACGCTCGTCTGAGCGAGCGAGTATCCGCGCTGTTCCAGGTGCGGTGTGATCCCGCCGAGGAAGAACGGCCAGCCGGCGCCGAGAAGGAGGCACGTGTCGACGTCCGCGGCCTCGCCGACCACACCCTCGTCGAGCAGGTGGCGGATCTCGTCCGCAAGCGCTTCGAGCACCGCCTCCTGGATCTCGTCGACCGTCCTGCGCCGGTCGCCCGCGATCACGATCTCCTCGTTCCCGTCTGCGTAGTTCGCGAGCGTCGGCGAGAGCGGGAACCGGTCCGGATACGCGTCGTGCATCGTCTCGAGCACGTGGTTCGCGACTCGCGGGCCGACGAGCTGGAGCAGCACCGACGGCGCCATCGGCATGCCGAGCGTGACGATCGCCTCGTCCGTCTCCGCGACCGTGTTGCCGTGCTCGAGCGAGTCCATCAGCACGCTCGTCATCCTGGTCAGCACGCGGTTGACGACGAAGCCGGGCGCGTCGTGCACCACGACGCCGCGCTTGCGCAGCTTCTTGCAGACGTCCCACGCCGTCGCGAGCGCCTCGTCCGAGGTCTCGTCGTGCCGCACGATCTCGACGAGCGGCAGCACGGCGACCGGGTTGAAGAAGTGCAGCCCGACGTCGGCGCCCATCTCGGCGAGCGAGAGCGACGAGGTGTTCGATGCGAGGATCGCGTTCGGCGCGAGCTCGCGGAGCGTCGCGAAGACCTCCCGCTTGACGTCGAGCTCCTCGACGACGGCCTCGAGCACGAGGTCGCATTCCTCGAAGCCGTCCCAGCCGGTCGTGCCGGAGACGATCGTCGCGAGGAACGGCTTCTTCGCCTGCATCTCGCCCCGGATCTCCGCGAGCGAGCGGTCGACGATCTCCTGCGAGAGGTCGCGGATCACGAGCGGGACCTCGAGGCGCTTCAGGAAGAGGGTCGCGAGCTGCGTCGCCATCAGGCCGGCGCCGACGATCCCGACCTTCTCGACGCGGCGCGGCTTCGCGTCGGGGACCCCGACGCCCTTCTTCTGCCGTCGCTCGACGAGGTTGAACGCGTAGATCGAGTTCTGCGCCTGCGGCTCGGGGAGGAGTCCCGCGATCGCCTCCTCCTCGGCGCGGTACCCGTCGGCGAGCGACCACGCCGGCGCGCCCTCGATCAGGTCGAGCGCGACCTGGGGTGAGCGTGCCGGGCCCATGAGCTCGCCGCGCGCACGGCGCACGATCTCGTCGGTGTCGGAGAGGTCTGCCTCCTCGCGCCGGGCGGGACCGGATCGCAGGTACGCGATCGAGTCGTCGAGGAACTCCACGTCATCGAGAACCACGTCGACGATGCCGAGCTCGAGCGCCTTCTGCGCGTCGAGCATCCGGTTCTGCCGGAGCGGGTTGCTCACGACGACCTTCACGGCGTTCGCCGCTCCGACCAGCCGTGGCAGCAGCTGCGTTCCTCCCCACGCAGGGAAGAGGCCGAGGAAGACCTCCGGCGTCCCGACGTGCCGCACCGAGCGTGCGATCGTGCGGTGGTCGCAGTGGAGCGCGATCTCGAGCCCGCCGCCGAGCGCCGCGCCGTTGATCGCGGCGAGCGTCGGGAACGGGAGATCTCGGATGCGGAGGAAGAGCTCGTGGCCTGCGCGTGAACCGGCGCGCGCGAGGTCGGGCGTCACGTTCGGGAACGCGTCGATGTCGGCGCCGACCGCGAACACGTACGGCTTGCCGGTGAGCACGAGGCCGGCCCACTCCTGCGAATCGACCTCGTCGAGCGTCCGCTCGAGCGACTCCAGGGCCTCGCGTCCGAAGGTCGACGGCTTCGTCCAGTCCTCGCCGTTGTCGATCGTGACGAGCGCGAGGTCGCCGACGCGCCGGAGCTTGAACTCGGTGCTCACGCGCGCTCCCACAGCACGGCGGCGCCCATGCCCATCCCGATGCAGAGCGCCGTGAGCCCGTACCGGACGTCGCGCTCGCGCATCCCGTAGGCGAGCTGCGCGATCAGCCGGACGCCCGTCGCGGCGAGCGGATGGCCGCACGCGATCGCGCCGCCGTACGGGTTCAGCCGGTCGTCGTCCGGGTCGACGCCGAGCTCGCGGCACCACGTCAGCACCTGCACGGCAAACGGTTCGTTCAGCTCGAAGAGGCCGACGTCGTCGAGGGTGAGCCCGTGACGCTCGAGCACACGCTGCGTCGCCGGAACGGGCCCGATGCCCATCAGCTCCGGCTCGACTCCGGCGTACGCGAAGCCGACGAGCCGCAGCCGCGGCTCCAGCCCGAGCTCCTCGACCGCCTCGCCGGATGCGAGGAACGCGGCGGTCGCGCCGTCGGTCAGCCCGGCGGAGTTGCCGGCCGTGACGCGTCCGCCCGCGCGGAACGGCGTCCGCAGGTCGGCGAGCCCCTCGAGCGTGGTGTCGGGGCGGAGGAACTCGTCGCGCTCGGCGAGCGTCCAGCCGTCCTCCGTGAAGACGCTCATCGGGACGACCGTCTCGCGCATGACGCCGTTCTCCCAGGCCGCGGCCGCGCGCTGCTGCGAACGGACGGCGAACGCGTCGGCGTCGTCCTTCGTGATCTCGGCGAAGCGGTCGTGCAGGTTCTCGGCCGTTGCGCCCATCGTCGCTGCGCTCTCGTCGACGATGCGCTCGGCGATGAAGCGCGGGTTGAAGTCGACGTCCTCGCCCATCGGATGGTGGCCCATGTGCTCGACTCCGCCCGCGAGCACGACGTCGGCGGCGCCCCACGCGATCTCGCCCGCGCCGGCGGTGACGGCCGTGAGCGCGCCCGCGCACATCCGGTCGACGGCGAAGCCCGGAACCGTCTCGGGGAGGCCAGCGAGCAGGCCGACGTCGCGGCCGAGCGTCAGCCCCTGGTCGCCGACCTGCGCAGTCGCGGCCATGATCACGTCGCCGATCCGCTCGACCGGGATCTCGGGGTTGCGGCGCACGAGCTCGCGGACGGCCTTCACCGCCATGTCGTCGGCCCGCGTGCGCCAGAAGAGCCCTTTCGGCCCGGCCTTGCCGAACGCCGTCCGGATCCCGTCGACGAAGTAGACCTCGCGCATCGCGGATAGCCTAGTCGGGCGTTGACTGGCGGTTCAACGGACTGGGACGAGGTCGCCGCCCGGCAGGAGCGGCGCTCCGAGGGAGCGCTCGGCGCCGTGCACCGCGGGAACGCCGCGTACGGCGCGGGGCTCGCGCACCTGATGCGCGGCGACCGGGAGGCCGCCGGACGCTGGCTCGACACCGCCGTGACCGCCTACCGGGAGAGCTGGGCCGAGGCACCGCCGGGATCGTGGGGCCGGCCGATCGCAGGCATGAAGTCGCGCCTGCTCGCCGGCAAGCCCGCAGCTGACGAGGCGCAGTGGGCGCTCGACGCCGGGGCGGACGACGCGGAGACCCCGATCGGCCGCTACGCCGCCGGGCTCGCGCACCTCATCCGCGGCGCGGACGCCGAGGCGCGCGTTCACGCCGACGCGATCCGCACGCGCGACGACTTCCCGAACGACGTCGGCGCTGCGCTGGCGGCGATCGCCGCGGCCGACCGCGTCGCGTACGTCGAGGCGGTCGAGTCGGTGCTCGAGTCGTTCGAACGCCGGACCGACTACCTCGAGGACGTCGCGGTCGCCGACACCGTGCTCGTGCTGCAGGCGCTCGCCGAGCCCCGAGGGATGCGCGCCGACCTCGAATCGGCGCTGCTGCCCGGCTAGCATTCACCGGCGTATGGACTTCGGTCTCTACCTGCTCTTCCTGATTCCGCCGCTCGTGATCGGCATCGCCGTCCAGTGGTGGCTCAAGCGGACGTTCGCGCGCTACTCGAACGTGCCGCTCTCGAGCGGCCTGATCGGCGCGCGCGTCGCGCGAGAGGTGCTCGACCGCAACGGCCTCGAGGCGGTGCCCGTCGAGGAGGCGCCGGGCGGGGCGCTCTCGGACCACTACGACCCGCGGAAGCGCGCGCTCTACCTGTCGCAGCCCGTGTACGAGCCGGCCACCGTCGCCGCCGCTGCGGTTGCGGCCCACGAGTCCGGTCACGCGCTCCAGCATCAGGCCGGCTACGTGCCGCTTTCGATCCGCTCGAAGATGTTCCCCGCGGTCGCGTTCGCCTCGTCGGCGTGGATCTGGCTCCTGCTCGCCGGTGCGCTGCTCGGCGCGCTGAACCTCGTCGCCGTCGCGCTCGCGCTCTACGCGGTCGCGGTTCTCTTCCACCTCGTCACGCTCCCGGTCGAGTTCAACGCGTCGCGCCGCGCCTCGCAGCAGCTCGCGTCGCTCGGTCTCGTCACGACCGCGGAGCGCGAGGGCGTGAACAAGGTGCTCACGGCCGCCGCGCTGACCTACGTGGCGGGCGCGCTCGCCGCGCTCACGCAGCTCCTCTACTACCTGCTCGTCTTCTTCGGCAACCGCGACTAGCCGGCCGGCCGCGGCGTCAGTTCGCCGTGTGCGGGTGGAAGACGAGCGTGATCACGATCGGGTCCTGCTCGGGATCCTCGAGCTCGTCGATCCGGTCGGACATCATCTCCCAGAGGTCGCGCACCTTCTCCGGTGCGATCCGCACGGTGACCTGCGCGCTCCGGAACTTGCCCTGCGGCCCGAACTTCGCCCAGCCGGCGTTCACCTCGTCGAGGATCGCCTCGTGGACGTCGCTCGTCGCCCCGGGCGCGGTCAGGAGCTCGGGCGCGACGCGGATCGTGTTCGCGACCGCGCGGTAGGGCTTCTCGCGGCCGTGGCCGCCCTCGACTCGCTGGATCAGCCCGACCTTGAGCAGCGTCCGCACGTGGAAGTGCAGGTGCCCGGGATCGACCTCGAGCCGCTGGGCGAGCTCGCGGTTCGTCAGCGTCTCGTCGTTCTCGCCGAGCAGCTCGAGCACGCGAAGCCTGAGGGGATGGCCGAGCGCCTTCAGCTGCTCCGGCTTGTCGATCGTGAGGACGCCGAGCGAGGCTGCACCCGGGTCCTCGGCCGTGGCCATGGCGATTACATATAGGAATCGCCGCTCGGTGTCTAGATCCTGAGCTTTTCTGCGGCTGGAGGATCGAGGATCACGAGTGTGCGCCCGGTCGTCGATCCGCCGAGGCTCGCGGGCGTCGCCTCCGAGGGCGGCTCGGCGAACGCCCTGCGGACCGCGTCGGCCTTCTCTGCGCCGGTCACGAGGAAGACGACGAGCGGCGCCGACTGGAACACCGGGAGCGTCATCGTCACGCGGTCGACGTACGGCTCGAGCTTCGCCTTCGCGTGAATCGCCCGCCTGGTGCGCTCGCGAAGCTCGGGCGCGTTCGGGTAGAGCGACGCGAAGTGGCCGTCCGGCCCGACGCCGTTGAGCACGAAGTCGAGCGAGACGCCTTCGAGCTCGGCGTCGTAGATGTCCGCGGCCGGCTCGGCCCCGAGCTCGCCCTGGATCCGGTGCACCGCCGCAGGCGGGACCTGTAGCCGGTCGAGCAGCGCACGCTTCGCCATCGCGTAGTTCGACCATTCGTGGTCCGGCGGCACGGCGCGCTCGTCGCCCCACCAGAGCGTCGTTCCGCTCCAGTCCGGCCGCCGCTCGGCGGCGAGCTCGTACGCGCGCTCGGGGCTCGTGCCGCCCGTCAGGACGACGTTGCCTTCCGCCGACACGAGCAGATCGGCGCAGCGGGAAGCTGCGTCCTCCGCGTCGCGTGCGACCTCGATCTCTATTGGTTGCCGGCCGCGAGCTCCTGCGACCGCTCCATGGCTGCCTGGATCGCGTTCAGGAACGCGGCGCGCACGCCCTCCTGCTCGAGGACGCGGATCGCGCGGATCGTCGTCCCGCCGGGCGACGTGACGGCCTCGCGCAGGTCGACCGGGTGCATCTTCTCGTCGCGGAGCAGCTTCGCCGTGCCGAGCATCGTCTGGATCACGAGCTGCGTCGACACCTCGCGCGAGAGCCCGAGCAGGATCCCCGCCTCGATCATCGCCTCGGAGAGGAGCGCGAAGTACGCCGGGCCCGACCCCGAGACCGCGGTGACGGCGTCCATCGCCGACTCGGGGAGACGGACGACGCGGCCGAGGTGCAACAGGACGTCCTCCGCGAGCTGCAGGTGCTCGTCGCCCGCGTGCGCGCCGGCGGCGAGACCCGCGATCCCTTCGTGCACGGTCGACGGCGCGTTCGGCATCGCGCGCACGACCGGCACCCCGTCGGCGAGCCGCGACTCGATCTGCGCGGTCGGGATCGCCGCGGCGACGGAGAGCACCGTCTGCTCGGGCGACACGGACGGCGCGATCTCGCCGAGCAGCGTCGCGAAGTCCTGCGGCTTGACGGCGATCACGACGATCGACGCGCCGACGACCGCCTCGGCGTTCGAGAGCGTCGCCTCGACGCCGAACCGCTCGCGCAGCTCCGCGACGCGCTCCTCGCGGCGTCCCGTGACGACGACGTCGTTCCAACCCGACGAGAGGAGCCCCGAGAGCAGGGACTCGCCGATCTTCCCCGCGCCGAGGATCGCGAGTCGTGCCATGCAGAGACTCTAAGCGGCGCGGGTCCGGATGCGGTGCGGGGGCTTGCGGATCCGCTCGGCGTTCGGCAGCGGGATCAGCCCTCGGCCGAACCCCGCCATCAGGTAGACGCTCGCGAGGCCGGCCCATTCGCCGTACGGCTCGAGGAGCGCCGCGGTCTCGTGGCCCTCGACCCAGCGCCCTTCGAGCTCGATCATCAGCTGCACGAGCCCGAGGTCGCCGACGAGCCCGTACTCCTTCCGGCCGAGCCCCTCGAGGCAGACGACGCCCACCGACCACGGGCCGAGCCCGCGCTCGCGCTCGAGGCGTTGCGACACGGTGTCCGACGGGACGGCCTTCAGCCGCTCGAGCTCGACCGAGCGGCAGAGCCTCGCGAGGGTCGCGCCGCGCCGTGCGTGGAGCCCGAAGGAGCGGAGCTGCGCAGGCGACGCGCGCCCGAGCGTCTCGCAGTCGGGCGAGGCGTGGATGTCGCCGACCGGCCGCGAGAGCGAGCGGATGATCTTCTTCTCGATCGCCCGAGCGCGGCGCGACTCGATCAGCTGGCCGCAGAGCGCCCGGAGCAGCGCGTGCGCGACCGTGCCGACGCGGAGCACGCGCTTGCCCTGCAGGTGCGCGATCGGGCCGCGCAGCAGCTTGTCCTTCCGGAACCGGCGCAGGAACTCGGTGTGGTCGTCGTCGACGGCGAGCATCCACCGAAGCTGCTCGACGGACTCTTCGCTCGGGCCGCGGAGCACGATCGTCCCGTCGCGCAGCTGCGTCGCGAGCGCCTGCTCGTCGCCGATCGCGGCCCGGAGGACGCCGTCACGCCAGACGCGCGTCGCGTCGGACGCACCGCGGGCCGTGAGGGCGAGAGAGTAGGGGCCGGTCGGACGGATCCGAGCCGTGACCGTCAACGCTCGAGGGGCGTGTGTGCGGTCGGTTGGCTGCGGACTGCGTAGTCGGTCGCGCGCTCGAGCGCGTCGAGCGCCTCGGCGTCGCGTCCTGCGTCGCGGAGGACCTTCGCCCAGCGGCGGCAGCACTGTGCGGCTTCGCGCCAACGGGACATCGAGTCGAGCGTACTCACCGCGCGGGCGAACGCGTCGGTGGCCTCTGGGACGTTTCCCTGGAGCGCGAGCGCCTCGCCGAGCGCCCACCACGCGCTGCCCTGCTCGCCCTCGAGATCGTCGCCCAGCCGGTCGAGCGCCTCGCGTGCGTATCGCTCGGCCTCGTCGCCGTGGCCGCGCGCCGCGGCGTTCTTCGCCTGCTCGATCCGCAGGAGGGAGATGTCGACCGGGTCGGTGCTCGGCGCGAAGAGTGCCTCCGCCTGCTGGAGGTGCGGGACGGCGTCCTCGGGGCGGTCCTCCATCCCCATGATCCACGCGCAGAGGAGGTGCGCACGTCCGAGGTGGACCGAGTCGTCCGTCGCCTCGAGCAGCGCGATCGCCTGGCGGACGTACTTGAGCGCGCGAGCCGGGTGCCCGCCGGCCTCGGAGAGCCGCGCGATCGACCAGAAGACGCGGATCCGGGTGTAGACGTCCGATGCGTTCTCCGCGCGGTCGAGCGCCGTCGTCAGGACCGACTCGGCGCGCTCGAGCTGGCCGAGATCCGTCAGCGCCGCGCTGAGGTATCCGGCAAAGCGGACGTATGCGCTTACGTTCTCCGGATCCTCGCGGTCGATCTCGTCGAGGCAGGACTCGAGCAGTGCGATCGCGCGCTCGTGGACGCCGATCGCCGTGTACGAACGTCCGAGCTGCGCGTAGACGTCCGGGCGGTCGAGCGGTGTGAGCTCCCCCGAGTCGACGGCCTCCTGCAGGAGCGCCGCCGCGTTCGCATTGTCGGAGAGCTGTGCCGCCGCGAGGCCAAGTCCGATGCGTGCCTGCGTGGCGGAGCCGAGGTCGCCGGCCTCCGTCGCCTCCGCGAGCAGCTCGCTGAAGGCCTCCCGAGCGCCGTCCGTCTCTCCGCCGATCCGCAGCCGGAGCTCGGCATCGGCGAGCCGGAGCTCGCGCTGGTCGACGTCGCGGAGCTCGGAGCCCGTCTCGAGGTACTCGGGCGAGACGCCGAGCTTTCGCGCGAGCATGCGGAGCGCCTTGACGGACGGGCGGCGCGTGCCGGCCTCGATCCGCGAGATGTACGCGTACGAGACGCCCTGCGACGCCAGCTCGCGCTGCGACAGTCCCCGCTCGAGACGCAGGCGTCGCAGACGGACCCCGATGGGCTCCCGGAGGGGTTCAGATTCACGCACTCGCGCCGGAGATTCTTGTCGAGTCTTCGGATGGCGTCAACAACCGGTCGTGTGGTGCGTACAAAAGTGCGGGCGAATGCGGTATCGCTTCGCCACCGACTCTGGCAGGAGTCACGACGAGGGGAAGGAGGTGCACGCAATGTCCGCACGCGCGTTCGCGCTGCTTGCTGCGGCAGTCGCGGTCGTCCTGGCCGCGCTGAACGGCAACGGCCCCTGGCCTCCGATGTAGGCCGTCCTTTCTGTGGAGCGGCGGGCGGGGACGCGCCGTAGGCCCCCGTCCGCCGCTGTAGCCTCACCCCCCGTGACGGCTCTCGCGCTCGTCGTCTACGCCGGGGCGCTGGCGGCGGGCGGCGTTGCCGTCTGGAGGCGCCCCGTCTACGCGGTCTACGCGTTCGTCGTCGGCCTGGCGCTCCACAACGCGGTGATGGCCGGGCTCTTCGCGCTCGGCGTCCAGGGATCGGCGCTCACCGCGATCGCGGCCTGGAAGGAGGTCCTGCTCGCCGTGGCGCTCGCGCGGGTCGCCCGCGACGCGCTCGAGGCGCGCGCGCTTCCGTTCCGGCCGGGGCTCGTCGATGCGCTGGCGCTCGTCTTCGCCGCGTTCGTCCTCGTCTACGCCGTCCTCCCGCAGGACTGGCTCGGCGGCGAGGCCGGCGGCAAGACGATCCTCTACGCGCTTCGGCACGACGGCGCCTGCGTCGCCGCGTACTTCCTCGGCCGCTCGCTCGTCCTGCCGCCGCTCCGGCACCTCGTGCTGGCCACCGCCGCGGCGGTCGCCGTGCTCGGCGTCGTCGAGATCTTCACGGTCCCGATCGACCGCTGGGAGGACGCCGACGTGCCCGCGTACTTCCACGACCAGCTCGGCTTCGACTTCCACGGCCCGCGCGGCCTGCCGGAGAACTTCGTCTTCAACACCGGCAACGAGAACGACCTGCTGCGCCGCGCCGTGTCGACGTTCCTGAGCCCGCTCGGGACGGCGTACATGCTCGTCGTGGCGCTCTGCCTCTGGGCCGGTCGCCCTCGTCGGTGGTGGCCGCTCGGGCTCGTCGCGGCCGTCGGGCTGCTGTTCACCTTCACGCGCGCCGCGCTCGTGGCGCTCGCGGGCGGGTTGCTGGTGCTCGCCTTCGTGCGCCGCACCTGGTGGCCCGTGCTCGCGGCTGCGGCGACACTCGCGGTCGGCGTCGTGTGGACGCAGGTCTACCCGTCGATCGCACCGGAGACGACCTGGTCGCAGGCCGACCTCGCGTACCAGCGGGAGCAGGCGCGCCGGCTCGGCGTGCCGCCGGGCGAAACGGTGTCGCTCGACGAGCCGTCGATCCGGAGCCATCTGAACGCGCTCCGCGACGGGATCGAGCGGGTCGTGAGACACCCGCAGGGGTACGGCCTCGGGAACGCCGGCGCCACCGCACTGCGGGGTGACGTCCCGCTGAAGGCCGGCGAGTCGACCTACACCGAGCTCGGCGTCGAGACCGGCCTCCTCGGCGGCCTCGCGTTCATCGCGTGGAGCCTCGCGCTTCTCTGGGCGCTTGTGCGCGCGCGTGCCGCGCCCGAAGCGGCGGCCTTCGCGGCCGTGCTCGCGATCGCGGTGCAGACCGACGTGCTCGGGACGCCGTGGCTCGCGTACGTCGTCTGGATCCTCGCCGGTGCAAGACTCTCCGCATGGCAGAGCCGATCGATGCCGGCGCCGACGTCGGCCACGTCCACCTGAGGGTCGCCGACCTCGACCGGTCGGTCGCGTTCTACCGCGACGTGCTCGGGTTCGAGGTGCAGCAGGCGGGGAGGTCGGCCGCGTTCCTGTCGGCCGGCGGCTACCACCACCACGTCGCGCTGAACACCTGGGAGTCGCTCGGTGGCTCGCCGCCTCCGCCCGGCTCCACGGGTCTCTTCCACGTCGCGTTCCGCTATCCCGGCCGTCCCGCGCTCGCGAAGGCGCTGAAGCGCGTGCTCGAGCACGGCGTCGCGCTGACGGGCGCGTCGGACCACGGCGTGTCCGAGGCGATCTACTTTCGCGACCCGGACGACAACGGCGTCGAGCTCTACTACGACCGGCCGAAGGACGAGTGGCCGCGCCCGACCGACGGGAAGGGCGTCGCCATGTACAGCGAGCCGCTCGACGTGGACGCGCTGCTCGCCGAGGCGTAGCCGGGGCGCTCGATGACGACCGTGGATCCCTGGGCGGCGTGGCTGCTCGAGCGCCGGCACGGCGGCGACGAGCGATCGCTCGCCGAGACGCTCGAGTTCCTCGCGCCGATCCGCGACCGTGTGCTCGACAACGCGCGCATCGGGCCGGGCGACACGCTGCTCGACGTCGGCTGCGGCGACGGACTGGTCGCGTTCGGCGCGCTGAAGCGCGGCGCGAGCGTCGTGTTCAGCGACATCTCGCAGGAGCTGCTCGACGTCTGCCGTGAGATCGCGGCCGGCGACGAGCGCTGCACGTTCGTGAAGGCCGCCGCGACGGACCTGTCGGCGGTCCCCGACGCGTCGGTCGACGCCGTGACGATGCGCTCGGTTCTGATCTACGTCGCCGACCGCGAGCGCGCGTTCGCGGAGTTCCGCCGCGTGCTGAAGCCCGGCGGCCGGCTCTCGATCTTCGAGCCGCTCAACTCGTTCGAGTACCCCGGGCCCGACGACCGGTGGGGAGCCTGGGACATCGGTGAGGTGAGAGAGCTCGCGGATCGCGTGAAGGGCGTCTTCCGCGCGATCCACGACCGCGAGGGAAACACGATGCACGACTTCGTCGCCACGGACTTCGTCGAGCTCGCGGAGCAGGCCGGCTTCGGGGAGGTCCACGCCGACGCGAGCTACGTCGTGTCGCCGGCGACCCGGACCTTCGAGACCTGGGAGACCTACGAGAACAGCTCGGGCAACCCGCTCGTGCCGACGCTTCGCGAGGCCGCCGACTCGGTCCTGACGCCCGAGGAGTCGGAGCGCTTCCGCGGCCACCTCCGGCGGCAGGCGGAGAGCGGCGAAGGCATCGAGCGCGGTGCGACCCTCTACCTGTGGGCCGTCAGGGGGTAGCCTGACGGCGAGGATGGCCAAGCAGGTCGAGCAGGTCCACGATGTCGTCATTCGCTTCGCGGGAGACTCCGGGGACGGGATGCAGCTGACCGGCGGCCGGTTCACGAGCGAGACGGCCGCGCTCGGCAACGACCTCTCGACGTTCCCCGACTTCCCGGCCGAGATCCGGGCGCCGGCCGGCTCGCTCCCCGGCGTCTCCGGCTTCCAGATCCACTTCTCGGATCACGACATCCTGACGCCGGGCGACCGTCCCGACGTGCTCGTCGCGATGAACCCCGCCGCGCTCCGCACGAACCTCGCGGACCTGCCGAGCGGCGGCACGCTGATCCTCAACCGCGACGCGTTCACCGACAAGAACCTGCAGAAGGCCGGGTACACGGCGAACCCGCTCGAGGACGAGTCGCTCGGCGACTTCCGCCTGCACGCGATCCCGCTCACGTCGATGACGGTCGAGGCGCTGAAGGGCATCGAAGGAGTCACCTCGCGGGAAGCGGAGCGGTCGAAGAACTTCTTCGCGCTCGGCCTGATGTCGTGGCTCTACGGCAGGCCGACCGAGAACACGCTCGAGTTCATCCGGACGAAGTTCGCGAAGCGTCCCGAGATCGCCGAGGCGAACCGCCGCGCGTTCAACGCGGGCTACAACTACGGCGAGACGTCGGAGGACTTCCTCGTGCAGTACGAGGTGCAGCCGGCGTCGCTTGCGCCGGGCCTCTACCGGCAGATCACGGGGAACCAGGCGCTCGCCTACGGGCTGATCGCCGCGTCCACGACGTCCGGTCTGCCGCTCTTCCTCGGCGCCTACCCGATCACGCCGGCGTCGGGGATCCTCGAGGAGCTCGCGCACCACAAGGAGTTCGGGGTGCGGACGTTCCAGGCGGAGGACGAGATCGCCGCCGTCGGCGCGGCGCTCGGCGCGAGCTTCGGCGGCGCGCTCGGCGTGTGCACGTCGGCCGGGCCCGGCGTCGTCCTGAAGGCCGAGACGGTCGGGCTCGGCGTGACGCTCGAGCTGCCGCTCGTGATCATCGACGTGCAGCGCGCCGGGCCGTCGACCGGGATGCCGACGAAGCCCGAGCAGGCCGACCTGCTGATGGTGCTCTACGGGCGGAACTCGGAGAGCCCGGTGCCGGTGATCGCCTCGGCGACGCCCGGCGACTGCTTCGACTGCGCGCTCGAGGCGGTGCGGATCGCCGTCAAGTACCGCACGCCGGTCTACCTGCTCTCGGACGCGTACCTCGCGAACGGCTCGGAGCCGTGGCTGATCCCGGACATCGGGGCGCTGCCCGCGATCGACGTCGGGTTCGAGAGCGAACCGCCCGAGGACGGCGTCTTCCTGCCGTACGCACGCGATCCCGACACGCTCGCGCGGCCGTGGGCGATCCCGGGCACGCCGGGGCTCGAGCACCGGATCGGCGGCCTCGAGAAGCAGGACGGGACGGGCAACGTCAGCTACGACCCGGACAACCACGACAAGATGGTCCGGTTGCGCGCGCAGAAGGTCGCCGGGATCGCGGCCGACATCCCGCCGCTCCACGTGGACGATCCCGACGGCGACGCGGAGCTGCTCGTCCTCAGCTGGGGCGGGACGTTCGGGCCTGTCCACGCAGGCGTGCGGCGCGCGCGCGCGGAAGGCACGAGCGTCGCGCACGCGCACCTTCGCTACCTCAACCCATTCCCGCGGAACACCGCCGACGTGCTCGCGGGCTATCCGAAGGTGCTCGTGCCCGAGATGAACCTCGGCCAGCTGCTGAAGCTCGTGCGCGCCGAGTTTCTGGTCGACGCCGTCGGCTACAACCGTGTGCGCGGCGTGCACTTCCGTGCGGGCGAGATCCACGAGGCGATCGAGGCGATGGCGAACTAGCCGACCGTCGCGGGCCGCCCGTGGCTCTCGGGCTCGTGCGCGAACCGTCCTCTCGTGACGGCGACCACGGTCAGGGCCGTGAGGACGACGACGCTGTTCACGATGAGGAACCGAACGGCGTTCGACCCGGGGATGAGATCGTCGGAGAGCTCGCTGATCGTCGCGTCGAAGCTCGCGTGGAAGACGACCACGATCAGGATGCTTCGTCCGGTGCCCGTGTACATCCAGACGATCAGGACGCGGGCGAAGAAGAGCAGGACGAACTCGATCACGAAGAAGACGAGTGCTGACACGACCTGCTCGAGCCCCATTCCCTCGTCGACGAAGAAATCCGTCAGATGCCAGAGCGCCCACCAGAAGGCGACGACCGCGCACAGCTTCAAGGGCGTGTACCGAGCGCTCAGCCGCTCCTGGAAGAACCCCGTCCAGCCGACCTCTTCCGCCAGCTGGAAGAGCAGCAGCTGGAGGACGAAGACGCCGAGAACGATCCCGAGCGCGTGCGGCCATCCGTGGGCGGGTGACTCGAACGCTCCCGTGCCGTAGATCGCGACCCCGAGCAGCATCGTCGCCACCGGCAGGAAAAAGAGCGCGAGCAGGTACCACCAGACCGGCACGCGCCAGCGGAGCATTCGGGCGAGCAGGTCGTCGACGCCCGCGCGCCCGTCCGCGGCGGCGGTCACGAGGAACGCGGCAGCGCCGACCCCGAGGAATCCTCCGACCACGGCGTAGAGCGGCAGCCCGAACCAGATCTCTGCCTCTCGGAGCGGCGTCACGAGCGCTGCCGCGACGTACACGCCGTTGCCGATGATCAGGAAGGCCGCGAGCGGATGCGCCGCGATCACCCGCCTCGCCGGCTCGAGCGCAGCGGTCACGACGCCTGTGCGCGCAGGAAGGTGAGCACGGCGTGAACTCGACGGTTCTCGCTCGACTCCGCCGGGAGGTCGAGCTTCCGGAAGATGCTCCGCACGTGCGCCTCGACCGTCTTCGGCGTGACGTAGAGCTCTTGCGCGATCCCGCGGTCGGTTCGCCCTTCGGCGAGGAGTGAGAGCACTTCGAGCTCGCGCGCAGTCAACGCGGCGAGCGGCCCGTCCGCCGTGACGTCGCTCCCTCCTCGACGGGCGATCTCGACGCGGAGCTCGGTCTGCAGGCGAGCGTTGTCGAGCGCCAGGGCGGCGGCCGCACCGGCCTCCTCGACGAGAGCGGGCTCCTCGAGGAGCGACGAGTCGTAGCGGAGTGCGGCGACGCGCTCGCCGTGGGTACTGACCACGGTGACCGCTCGTCCGTCGCTCGGCTCGAGCTGCGACGGGCGCCCGTCGAGCCCGACGAGATCACCTCGCAGCCAGAACGCGAGCTCGAGCGTCGGGTCGCCGAGGGAACGGGCGAGCGCATCGCGCACCTCCGTCGCCGAGCCGACGTCCCCGAGCTCGACGACGAGGCGTCCGACCGTCGCGCGGTGGAGGTGCGTCCGGAGGAGGCCGAAGAGAAACGCGAGCGGGATGCCGGCGTAGACGAGCGTCGCCCAGTCGAGCAGCGACTCGCCCGTCGACGAGAGCGACACGTCGAGGTAGTCGACCGCGATCGACAACGCTGCGACAACCAGCACCGGTGGCCCGACCCAGAGAAGCGGGGCGAGTGCGCGTCGACCGGGTTCCGTCGCCGTCTGCCAGCGCCGAACGACGACGAGGACGATCAGAAGGAGGATCGGTATCGCCGCGGCGGCGAGGGGGTCGTCCGTCGCCGGGACGAGCTCCGAGAGGAGGTAGCCGCCGAAGGCGAGCGCGTAGGCGGTGGCGACGAGCCCCCGCTCGACGGTCGTCCGCGCGACGCCGTACGGAAAGACGATCACCTGATGAGCGGTGAGCGCGAGGAAGACGTTCTGCGAGAGGTCCGCGGCGTGCTGCGCGACGGCTCCGTCCCACGCGTCCAGGTCGCGGCCGAACCAGACGATCCCGGCCAGCATCATCAGGAGGCCCATCCGGTTCTCCGGGCGGAGCCGCCAGCCGATCGCCCCCGCGGCGACGAACGACCAGCCGATCGCGACGTGCACGAACGCGGGCCGCGTGAGCTCCTCGGGGCGCTCGATCGCGAGCCAGACGGCGTGTACGCCGAGGGCGGCGCCGACCGCCGCCAGCGCGAGGCGGGTCCACGCCGCCGGCATGGCTCGATCCTCCCACTCGGCCGGGTCCGCGCCTAGGGGAAATCCCTGAAATCGCTGCAGGTTGGCGATTTCATCGATGTGCGCGGACCGGCCGGCTCCTACGGTCGAGCGAGTCCACTCCACCGCTCGAAAGGAGCAAAGCATGAAGTCCCCACTCGCCATCACCGCCGCCGTCGCCACGTTCGTCGCACTCGCCGCCGCGGCGACGCTCCTCGTCCTGACCGCCTTTGCGGGCCGCGACGCGGGCCTCGACAACGCCAAGGCGCACGGTTGCGCCAAGCCTGCCGCCGCGTTCCACGGGGTCGCGAGCCCGGGCTACGAGGCCCAGCTCAGGCATTACCGGCGCTGCCTCGCCGCGCAGGGCCGCTGAGGCCCTGGAGAGGCCGCCGCCCAGGTGGCGGCGGCCTCTCTATCATCGATGCCGTGGCGCCCGACAACGGCAACCTCGTCCAGCTCACCGCGAAGGACTTCAAGTCCGACCAGGAAGTGCGCTGGTGCCCCGGGTGCGGGGACTACGCGATCCTCGCCGCCGTCCAGTCGTTCATGCCGGAGCTGAACCTCCAGCGCGAGAAGATCGTCTTCGTGTCGGGGATCGGCTGCGCCGCGCGGTTCCCGTACTACATGCAGGCGTACGGGATGCACTCGATCCACGGTCGCGCACCCGCGATCGCGACCGGGCTCGCGACGTCCCGGCCGGATCTCTCGGTGTGGGTCGTGACGGGCGACGGCGACGCGCTCTCGATCGGCGGCAACCACCTGATCCACGCGCTCCGTCGGAACGTGAACGTCAAGATCCTGATGTTCAACAACCAGGTCTACGGGCTGACGAAGGGGCAGTACTCGCCGACGTCGCCGATCGGGCAGCGGACGGGGTCGACGCCGATGGGCTCGATCGACAACCCGTTCAACCCGCTCTCGCTCGCGATCGGCACCGACGCGACGTTCATCGCGCGCGCGATCGACACCGACCGCAAGGAGCTCACCGAGGTGCTGCGCGCAGCTGCCATGCACAAGGGCGCCGCGTTCGTCGAGATCTTCCAGAACTGCAACATCTACAACGACGGGGCGTTCGACGCGGTGCGCGAGGACAAGGCGAATCGGATCTACCTCAAGCACGGCGAGCCCGTGCGGTTCGGGGAGGACGGCGGGCGCGGCGTGCGGTTGCGGCAGGACGGGTCGGTCGAGGTGTTCTCCGGCGACGGCGACGCACTCGTCTGGGACGCGCACCATCCCGAGCCCTCGATCGCGTTCGCGATGTCGCGGCTCACACTCGGTGCGGTGGGAGCGGCGCCGTTCGGCGTCTTCCGTGACGTCGAGCGTCCGGTCTACGACGAGCAGATGGCCGATCAGCTCGAGCAGGCGCGCGCCGCGAAGGGCGACGGCGACCTCGTCGCGCTCGTTACGTCGGGCGACACGTGGTCGATCGGCGAGCCGCCGCTGTCCGACACCGGCCCGCTCGGGGACTAGCCCGTTTCGAACGCGGCTTCGCGGCGACGGCCCGGCAGCGGGCGCGTGATGAAGATCGCCACCGCCGCGCCGACGAGCGCAGCGGCCGAGCCGAGCGCGAACGCGATCTCGTACCCGTCGACCGACGGCACCGGCGTGCCCGGGATCGTGTGCGCCGTCAACAGCGCCGCACCGACCTGACCGCCGATCACGCCGCCGACCGTGCGCATGACGGTGTTCATCCCGCTCGCGACACCCGTCTCCGACGGGCGCACCGTCTGCGCGATGATCGTCGCCATCGCGGCGAACGCGAAGCCGATGCCGATGCCGAAGATCGGCTGGCTCGAGACGAGCTGCCACGGCTCGTCGTGCCAGAGCGCGAGCATCGCCGCCGCCACCGAGATGAGGAGCATCCCGATCGCGAGCGGCCACTTGAACCCGATGTTGCGACCGATGATCCCCGCGAGCGGGCCGGCGAACAGCAGCACGAGCGCGCTCGGGAGCAGATAGAGGCCGGCCTCCGTCGCGGAAGCCGAGAACCCGTAGTCGACGAGCCGCGACCACTGCTCCGGCAGTCCGCGCGGCGTCTCGACGAAGTTCGGCACGAGCACGAAGACGCTGAACATCGCGAACCCCGAGATGAGGGCCGTGATGTTCGTCAGCAGCACCGGCCGCCGGGCCATCATCCGCATGTCGACCATCGGCTCGGGCACGCGCAGCTCCACGAGCACCCAGAGCACGAGCAGCACCGCGGCCGTCCCGAACAGCGACAGGATCCGCCCCGACGTCCAGCCCCAGTTCTCTCCCTCGGTGAGCGCGACCAGGAACGCGATCAACCCACCCGACAGCAGCGCCGCGCCGGGAACATCCACCCGCGACGGGAACTTCACGGGGGACTCAGGCACGAACCGCGCGACGAGCAGGATCGCGAGCCCGATGCCGATCGAGCCGAAGATGAAGAGCCAGCGCCACGAGAGGTGGTCGACGATGAGGCCGCTGAGCACGATCCCGAATCCGCCGCCCACGCCGAACACCGAGCTCACGAGCCCGATCGCGACGCCGACCTTCTCCGGCGGGAACTCGTCTCTGATGATCGCGAACGAGAGCGGGAACACCGCGGCGCCCGTTCCCGCCAAGGCGCGAAACGCGATCAGCGACCAGATGTCCCAGGCGACCGCGCAGCCGATGCAGCCGGCGAGGAAGAGCGAGAGGCTGATCACGAGCACCCGCGCCTTCCCGTACTGGTCGCCGAGCTTGCCGAGGATCGGAGTCGCGACGGAGGCGACGAGCAGGAACACCGTCAGCACCCACGTCGCCCACGTCGTCGTCGTGCCGAGCTCGCGCTGGAGGACGGGAAGCGCCGGCACGACCATCGTCTGCTGGAACGCGAACGCCGTTCCGGCGAGCGTCAGCGCCGCGAGGGTCACGTTGTAGTGCTGCCGCTCGGGTTCCATTCTCAGAGCACGCAGAGCGCGACGGCCACGTACTGGCAACCGGCCGCCGCGACGACGAGAGCGTGGAACAGCTCGTGGTACCCGAACACGGACGGGAGCGGGTCCGGCCGCCGCAGCGCGTAGATGACGGCGCCGGCGGTGTAGAGCAGTCCGCCCGCGGCGATCAGCAGGAGCGGTGAGAGACCGACCCCGCCGTGGATCTCGGGGACCGCGACGATGGCGACCCAGCCGAGGCCGACCGCGGCGAATGCGGCGACCCAACGGGGCGCATCGATCCACGCGACCTTGAGCACGATCGCGGCCAGTGCACCGGACCACGCGATCGCGAGCACGCTGACGCGCCAGGCGCCGTCGAGCGCGATGAGCCCGAACGGTGTGTACGTCCCCGCGATCAGCAGGAAGATCGCCGCGTGGTCGAGGCGGCGGATCCAGCGGCGCGGCCCCGGCGGCCAGACGACGCGGTGGTAGAGCGCGCTCACGCCGAGCATGGTCGCGACGCTCGCGGCGAAGACGAACGCCGACAGCCGCTCGATCCCTGGCTGCGCCCCCAGCACGAGGAGCCCGCCCAGGATGACGGCGACGAAGAACGAGTACTGGTGGAGCACGCCGCGGAAACGCGGCCGTCGCTTCGCCGCCACGAGCCAGTCGGGTTGCTCGAGCGTCACACGACTGAGATTACTCAGTCGCGGTAGCGATAAACGATGCGGCCGCGGCCGAGGTCGTAGGCCGAGAGCTCGACCTTGATCCTGTCCCCGGGGAAGATCCTGATCCGGTAGCGGCGCATCTTCCCGGCGGTGTAGCCGAGGGTCTCGTGGCCGTTGTCGAGGGCGATGCGGAAGAAGCCGTTGCGGAGGGCCTCGACGACCTCGCCCTCCATCTCGATCTTTTCTTCCTTCGATCCTTGCGCTGCGATCAGATACTCCTCTGTCCGAAGAACACGGCCACGGTAGCGGACGCCGGGCTTCTCTGAGGGCCTTCCTTGGTTAACGCCACGCTAACGGGGGTGGTACCCGCAGGAATCGCTGCTACCCTCAGGCGACGGACGGCGTTGTGCCGTTCGGTGAGATTTCGCTTCTCGTTCCTCCTTCGGGTGTTTTCGAGCCGCTGATCTCGAACCCGAAACACAAGGAGTCGAACAACACATGAAGTCGTTTCGCCAGCTCGGCGTAGCCGAGAACATCGTGGAGGCGCTTGCCCGTCGAGGGGTGGAGACGCCGTTCGCGATCCAGGAGCTCGCGATCGCGGACGGCCTGAACGGGCAGGATCTGCTCGCCAAGTCGCCGACCGGGTCGGGCAAGACCCTCGCCTTCGCCATTCCGCTCGTCCAGCGCCTGAGCGCCTCGGACACACGCCCCTCCGCTCTCGTCCTCGTCCCGACCCGTGAGCTCGCGACCCAGGTCGCGGACGAGCTCCAGTCGATCGCACCGGCCCGGGGCATCAAGGTCGCGGCGGTCTACGGCGGCACCCCCGTCGTCGCCCAGTGGAAGCGCGCGAAGGATGCCCACATCCTCGTCGCGACGCCCGGCCGCCTCGAGGACCTCGTCGAGCGCAAGCTCGTCCGCCTCGACGGAATCAAGATCCTCGTCCTCGACGAGGCCGACCGCATGCTCGACATGGGCTTCCTGCCACAGGTCGACGCGATCGTGAAGCGCCTGCCGCGCAAGCGGCAGACGATGTTCTTCTCGGCGACGCTCGACGGTGAGGTCGGCGAGCTCGCGCGGTCGTACACCTTCAACCCGAGCCGCTACGACGCCGAGCTGCCCGCGCACCTCGAGCTGGGCGAGACCGAGCACAAGTTCGTGTCCGTCACGCCGGAGAACAAGGTCGAGACGCTCGTCGAGCTGCTGAACGAGGAGCGCGGTCTCGTGCTCGTCTTCACGCGCACGAAGCGCGGCGCCGACCGGCTCGTGCACAAGCTCAAGCGGCACGACGTCGCCGCGGTCGCGATGCACGGCGACATGAGCCAGAACGCGCGCGAGAGAGCGTTGTCGCGCTTCGAGTCCGGAAAGGTTTCGACGCTCGTCGCGACCGACGTCGCCGCGCGCGGCCTCGATCTCGACGACGTCACGCACGTGATCAACTTCGATCCGCCCGCCGACGACAAGGGCTACATCCACCGCGTCGGCCGCACAGGTCGGGCCGGCCGCGACGGCACGGGCATCACGCTCGTCCTCCCGGAGCAGCAGGCGGACGTCTCGCACGTCGCCCGCAGGGTCGGCGAGACCGCGCAGTTCGAGGCACAGGGCATGAGCATGGCGCGCCCCCGGCTCGTCTACTCGGGCACGCGGCGAAGCTCCAAGTGGGGCACGCGGAGCAAGCGCCGGAAGATCTGACCCCTCGGCGAGGGGCGGCGGCCCCGCCCCTCGCCGAACCATTCGCTAGCCGTCGTCCGAGGCCGCCATCGCCGGCGTCGGGATCACGCGGCGCACGCGCTCGCAGTTCGCGGCCGCGAGGTCGTGCGGCTCGCGGGCGTTGATGATCGCGACGTCGTTGCCGGGACCGCAGTCGAGCACGTCCTGCTGGTTGTCGTTCGCGAGGGCGTGGAGCACGTCGTCCCCCTCGCCGCCGTACTGCGTGTCCTCGCCGTGGCCGGGCCACATCCGGTCGTTCCCGTCGCCGCCGGTGAGCGTGTCGTTGCCGGGGCGTCCGCGGACGACGTCGTTCCCCGCGCCGCCGTTCAGGTCGTCGTTGCCCTCACCGCCGCGGAGCAGGTCGTTCCCGCCGCCGCCGATCACGCGGTCGTTGCCGGCAGCTGCGTACACCTTGTCGTTGCCACCCTCCGCATCGATCGTGTCGTTGCCCGCGAGCGCGGAGATGACGTCGTCGCCGAAGGTGCCGACGATCGTGTCGTCGCCGTTCGTTCCCTTGAACTTCTCGGCCGCGGCGACTCCGACGACGCTCAGTGCGACGAGCGCGACGAGTCCCGCGACGAGGAGCTTGATCTTCATGAACCCACCCTCCAGGGTCGATTGACCCGTGGATGGTCGGCGCCGAGCGTCAACCGCTCTCGGGCTTCTCGTCAGACGGCTGTAAAACCGGAAGGCGAACCTCGAAGCGCGTCGCCCGGCCCGGGTCGCTCTCGACCGCGACGCGGCCGCCCATCTGCTCGGTCAGCTCCTTGACGATCGCGAGCCCGAGCCCGGTGCCGACGCGCCGTGAGTCGCCGTAGCGCGACCAGAGGAAGAACCGGTCGAAGGCGCGTGGGACGTCGTCGGCGGCGAGGCCGGGTCCTGTGTCCTCGACGGCGATCAGGCCCGGATGCGTCGAGATCGAGACGCGGCCGCCGGGCGGCGTCACGCGCAGTGCGTTCTCGACGAGGTTGGAGACGATCTGGAGCGAACGCTCGGCGTCCCCGAGCGCGGGCGCCCCGCCGTTCGTGTCGAGCACGAGCTCGACGCCGAACGCGCGGGCCTGCGGCTCGTAGCGCCGGATCGCGTCGCGCGCGACCGCATCGAGGTCGATCGGCTCCCGCTCGACGTCGAACTCGATGCGGTTCAGCCGCGCGAGCTCGAGCACGTCCTGGACGAGCCGCTCGAGCCGTCCCGCCTCGGCGGCGATCGTCTCGCCGGCCTCCTGCGGGTCGACGACTCCCTCGTCGAGCGCCTCGGCGTAGCCGCGGATGGCCGTCAGCGGCGTGCGCAGCTCGTGCGTCACCGAGAGCAGGAAGCTGCGCTCGGCGGCACGCGCACGCTCGAGCTTTCCGCCCATCTCGTTGAACGACGTCGCGAGCGAGGCGATCTCCGTGGGGCCCTCGACGGGCACGGGTCGGTGCTCGCCCTCGGCGAGCCGCTGCGACGCGTCCGCGAGCCGGCCCAGAGGACGCGCGAGCGCACGCGCCACCAGCACAGCGGCGCCCACCGCGAGCAGGATCCCGAAGACGCCGGCGACGATCAGCCCTTGCAGGAAGGGACGCGAGGTCGCCGCGTCGAGCCGCTTCGGACGAAGCAGCACGAGCGCCTTCTGTGCGACGGGACGCGCGGCGTAGTACGTCCCCTCGCGGACGCCTTCGACGCCGTGACCGTTCCGAAGCTCCCGCTGCTCGCCTGCGTCGAGGTACTGCGTCGGCCCGGCCAGCGGCGCTGCAGCAACGCGCTCGTCCTGCACCTCGAGCGCCTCCTGCAGCGAGCCGAGGCGTCCGAGCGGAAGCAGCGCGGTGCGCTCGCGCTCAGCGAGCACGTCCGCGCGGTGCCCGAGGTCGCGCAGCGTCGCCCGCTGGACCTCCCGCCGCGTCAGCTCGAACCCGATCGCGAGCGTCAGGCCGATCGCGAGGACAACCGTCAGTCCGATCGCGGCGACGAGACGCGCG
Source organism: uncultured Actinomycetes bacterium (assembly GCA_963737405.1). GTDB lineage: Bacteria > Actinomycetota > Thermoleophilia > Gaiellales > Gaiellaceae > JACCTU01. The sequence goes on along the minus strand of CAVTSL010000001.1, from coordinate 66,537 downwards.
CGAAGCGATCTCAACGTCCGCGTGCCTTGTAGCCGACGCCGCGCACGGTCTGCACGAGCTCGGGTCGGTCGAGCTTCCGCCGGAGCGACGCAACATGCATGTCGACCGTGCGCGTGCTCGTCGGATAGTCAAAACCCCAGACGCGCTCGAGCAAGAGCTCACGCGAGAACACGATGCCCGGCTGCTCGAGCAGGAACGCGAGCAGGTCGAACTCCTTCGCCGTGAGCGCGACGGGTAGACCGGCGACGGTTACTTCCCGGCGCTCGCGGTTCAGCACGACGTCCTCCAGCGAAAGGACGGCGCGCTCGACGCGGTCCTCGGAGCGCCGCAGCACCGCCTTCAGCCGAGCGGAGAGCTCGCGCGGCGAGAACGGCTTCGACACGTAGTCGTCGGCGCCGATCTCGAGCCCCGCGACGCGGTCGATCTCCTCGTCGCGCGCCGTCACCATCACGAGCGGCACCTTCGAGCGGTAGCGGATCTGCCGGCAGACGTCGAAGCCGTCCATGCCGGGGAGGCCGAGGTCGAGCAGGACGACGCGGATCGGGTGTCGCTCGAGCTCTGCGAGCGCCTCCTCGCCGGAGCGGACCCAGACGATCCGGAAGCCCTGCGCCGAGAGGTACGAGCGGAGGAGGCCGGCGATCGACTCCTCGTCCTCCACGAGGAGGACGGTGGGCCCCCACGCGAGCTGGGCCGTCGCGTTCACCGCCGCACCAGCAGCACGTGCTCGGCGGGCTGGTCGCCGACGCGCGTCGTCGTCGCCCACATCCCCCGCCGCATCAGTCCGAACGCGACGGGCCGTCCGGCGATCTCGAACCTCGTCACCGAGGAGATCGGCACGACCACGATCGACCCGTCGAGCTCCTTGAGCGTCAACGCGGTTCGGTTGAAGGCGCGCACGCGTCCGCGGTCGACCCGGAAGACCTGGATCGCGCCGTCGCGCTTGGCCACGATCTCGGCCCGGACGAGGCCGTCCCCGAGCAGGTTCCGGGCGACGTTCTCGCCGAGCGACGTCGGAATCAGGACGATCGCCGCGGCGAGTGCGCCGAGCGCGGCTGCGAGCAGCTTTCCCCTCACGTCGGGATTCTGCGCTCTGGCGGTCAGCGAGGGGTGCCGCGAACGTAAATGGACCGTAAAACCCTCAGGATTCGAGCCCTTTCGGCCGATGGAAGAACCATGGCAGCCGACCCCGCCTGGAAGCCGCTCGGCGAGCTCCTCGTCGAGCAGGAGCTCGTCTCGCCCGAGGATCTCGAGCATGCGCTCGCGGAGCAGTTCCGGACGGGCCGGAAGCTCGGTGAGTACTTCGTCGAGGCCGGGCTCGTCACGGTCGAGCAGCTGACGAGCGTCCTCCTCGTGCAGTGCGGCGTCGACCTCTCGACGGACACCGGCTTCGGATCGGGTCTCCGGGACAAGCTCGCGAAGCCCGGCGCCGAGCCCCGCCGCGAGCCGGTGCGCTTCGAGTTCCAGACGGAAGCCGAGCCCGAGAAGGGCCGCGGCCTCTTCCGCCGGAAGGAGAAGGAGAAGGAGAAGGTGGCCTCGACCCCGGCGCCGCCGGCCCGCACCGACAAGAAGGCGCTGATGACGCAGCTCGAGGCGCTCGTCAAGCAGTTCGAGGAACAGCAGCGCGGCCTCGTCGACAACCTCGCGAACCTGCGCCGGACGATCGCCGGCATCGATCAGTAGCGGCTCAGGCCGCTCGCGACGCCTCTTCCCCCTCGGCTGCAAAGACCGGCACGGCCCGCGGGCGGAGCGTGACGCCCGTGTGCTTGATCCAGGCGAGCCCGACGACGACGAGCGAGACGGCGCCGCCGACGGCGAGCGCCAGCTCGGTGCCGCCGACGTCCATCAGGAAGCCCGCGAAGAGGCCGCCGATCGGCGCGAGGCCGGCGAACGCGAACATGAAGAGGCTCATCACCCGGCCGCGCAGCCGGTCGGGCGCGCGCAGCTGGAGGATCGCGCTCGTGTTGGAGACCCAGAGCGTGAAGCAGACGCCGACGGCGAAGAGGATCGCGCAGGCGAGCCACACCGTCGTCACGGGCGCGAGCATGAGCAGCCCCGCGCTGAAGCCCGTCGCGCCGAGCAGCAGCCCCTTCCAGCTCGCCTTGCTCCGGGCGGCCTGGATGAGCGCGCCGAGCAGCGCGCCGCCGCCGAAGAAGGCGCTGAGGATGCCGAACACCTCCGGGCCGGCATCGAGCGTGTCGCGCGCGAGCACGGGGATGATCACGTGGAAGTTGAAGCCCACGGTGCTCGCGATCGCGAGCACGGCGAGCGCGAGGCGGATGTCGGCGTTCCCCCAGGCGTAGCGCAGACCCTCCGCGATCGCAGCGCCGGCGCGCTTGCGCGGGTCGCGCTCGACCTTGAACAGCTCGTCCTCGCGCATCAGCCAGAGCGCCGTCAGCACGGCGAGGAACGTGATCGAGTTGATCAGGAAGCAGACGCCCGTGCCGCCGAGGCCGATGATCACGCCCGCGATCGCCGGGCCGATGATGCGCGCGCCGTTGAAGAGCCCGGTGTTGAGCGCGACCGCGTTGGGGATCTCGTCGCGGCCGACCATCTGGAAGGTCAGCGACTGCCGGCCGGGCGCGTCGAGCACGAGCGCGCTCCCGCCGAGGAACGCGAGCACGTAGACCGCCGGCACGTTCTCCCAGCCGGAGAACGCCAGCACCGTGAGCGCGACCGAGACGACCATCTGCGCCGCCTGCGTCGCCATCACGAGCTTGCGGTTGTCGAAGCGGTCCGCGACGACGCCCGCGTAGAGCCCGAAGAGCATGAACGGGAGAAAGCGGCAGAACGCGAGCCCGCCGACGGCGAGCGGCGAGTCGGTCAGCTCGACGACGAACCACGCGAGCGCGATGTTCTGCATCCACGTCCCGGCGAGCGACACGACCTGCCCGGTGAAGAAGAGCCGGTAGTTCCGGTGCTTCCGCAGGCTCTTGAACATCCGAGCCCTCACGGCAGGAGCTGCTCCAGCGGCTCGAGCGCTGCTTCGACCTTGCGGAGGTCCTCCGGGGAGAGGCCCTTCAGCCGCTCGGCGAGCCAGATCGTCCGGCGCGAGCGCACGGAGCGAAGCACCTGATGTCCCTTCTCCGAGACGTGCAGCCCGACGCGGCGCCGGTCGCCCTCCAGCGCGCGCCGCTCGACGAGCCCCTGACGCTCGAGCTTCGTCACGGCCTTCGAGATCGCCGCCGGCGACATCCGCTCCTGCGTCGCGAGCTCCCGGACGCCGATCCCGGGCGCGTACTTGATCGCGATGAGCAGCGCGACCTGGCCGCCCGTCACTCCGATCGAGTGGATCTCGCGGCGGAGCTCGCGGGCGAGCCGGAGGAGTGCGGGGCGCAGCCGGTTGGCGATCTCAACTTCGTTAACCTGGGAAACGTTCACCTGGTTAACTATATCGACGGCAGCCGTCCGGGCGCGTATCCCTCGTTCGGGTTAGGTAAGGATGTGCTTGGGGTCTCGCCGCGGGGCGTCCTCGAACCACTTCTCGCGGTGCCGGTCGGCGTCCGTCGGCCGGTCGTGGTGCTCTCGGATCCAGGTGAGCATCTCCTGGAAGTCCGTGATCACGGTGCCGTCCTCGAGGACGAGGACCGGGATCGCGTCGGTGCCGACCGCCTCGCGCATCGCCTCGCGGTCGCGCCTCGATGCCGCGACCTGCTTCGCGACGAAGTCCAGGCCGTATTCGGTCAGCGACTCGCGGACACGCGACGAGTACGGGCACCACTCCGCCTGCCACAGCGTCAACACGAGGCGAACGGTAATGGCTGGCGCCCTCCCGCCCGATACCTCTCCTGGATGCGCATCGTCGGATACCTCTTCGCCGGCTGGCTGCTCTTCGGCATCGCGACGACGGGCCTCGCAGGCCTCCTGACGGGCGACCCGTCGAGCTTCGTCTTCGGAGCGACGGCCGTGGTCGGCCTCGTCTGGCTCGTCCGCTCGTACCGCAAGGGCGGGCCGCTCGAGCGCCGCCTGCGCCGGCTTCAGGCGCGCCTGCCCGCTGATCCGCTCGAGAGTGACGCCATCGTGAACGCGTGGAGCGTCCATACCGGCGATCCGGCCGCCGATGCGCGCCTTCGCGAGACGTACGACCAGGTGCGCGGCTCGGTCGTCGAGGTGCAGGGTGCGCTCGAGGCGGGCGGCGACGCGGGGCGATCGACACGGCTGCAGGCGAAGCTCGATCAGGTCGAGGGCTACCTGCGGGCGGTCGACCTGCTCGCGGCGCACGAGCCTGAGCTGCTCGAGCAGGCGCTCTCGGAGCACGCTGAGGCGCGTTCGCTCGTCGACGGCGCGGGGCTTCCGGTCGATCGGCTCCTCGCCGCCGACGCGAAGCTGCAGGGCGCTCGGGAGGCGATGCGCCGCGCGGAGGAACGGCCGGTCGACGCGATCCGCCTCGCCAACGAGGCCGAGCAGATCGTCGTCGACGCTGCCGAGGCTGCGTCGCTCGCGAAGCGGCTCGACGCGGCCGAGGCCGCGCTCCGCGCAGCCGAGCGTCGCCACGCGCCGGCGGCGCTCGCCGAGACGCGCGGCCTTCCGGACGTCGCGCGCGGGCACCTCGAACGGGGCGCGCTCCGCGCAGCGCACGCGACGCTGGACCTCGTCGAAGCACACCTTTCGTCGCTCGAGCGCGCCGCCGTCAGCGCGCGCCCGAAGCTCGAGGCCGCCGAAGAGGCCGTCGATGTCGCGTTCGCGCGCGGCGACGACTCCGCGGCGCGCGCGGCCGAGCTCACCGAGCAGGCACGCGCGCAGCTCGACGCCGACCGTCCCGACTGGCTCGAGATCGAAGCCCTCGCGGAGCGCGCCTTGCGCATCGTGGACGAGCCGCTGCAGGTCGACGTGCCGGTGCCGCTCGGAGTCGCGCGCTCCCGCGCCGAGGAGGCGCGCGAGGAGGTCTGGGCCTGGGCGCTGACCGCCGGCCCGCGTGCCGACGCTGCGCGTGCCGTCGCCGAGCAGGTCGATGCGCTGCTCGACGAGGCGTTGCGGACCGAGGACGGCGCGCTCTACCGGCGGGCCGAGGGCCTTGCACGCGCCGCGGTCGACGAGGCATCGACGCCGATCGTCAAGCGCGTCAGCTAGCCGGCTGGTCGCCCGCCCGTCCGCCTTCGTAGTCCGCCAGGATCTCGCGCGCACGATCGAGATCCGCCTCGTCGACGAACACGTCGTGCGGCGGGTTCGCGACGAACCCCTCCGACGCCTCGGTCGCGCTGAGACCGCTCGCGCAGCGGATGTCGAACGAGCGAAGCATCCCGCAGAGCATCTCGGCCTCGACCTCGCCGCGGACGGTCGTGAGTCGCGTGGCTGACACGCCGTGATTATCCCCGGTCGCCTGGAGCGCCGGAGCTAGAGTCGGCGCATGGCCAGGATCTCGGCGCGCGAGCTCGCCGAGCTCGCACCGTGCACGGTCGAGCACGTCGGCAGGCTCGAGGAGCTCGGGCTGCTCGGGCGCGACGCGTCGGACGGCCTGTTTCCGTCGTCCGACGTGCACATGGTGCGGCTGATGGCGGCGTTCGAGGACGCGGGGATCTCGATCGACGACGTCGCACGCGGGGTGGCCGACGGCGAGCTCTCGTTCCCGCTCTTCCTGTTCCTGCCCGAGCCCGTCGGGGCGCCGGAGACGTACGAGCAGCTGTCGCTCCGGCTCGAGCGCTCGCCTCACCTGCTGCGCCGCCTCGCCGGCGAGCTAGGCCTGCCGCGGGGCGCGGACGATCGGATCCGCGCCGAGGACGCGGAGATGCTCTCCCGGATCGTGACGACGCTCGATCTCGCGATGGACGACGACCTCTCGCGGTTCGCGCGCCTGTACGGCGGGACGGTGCAGCGCCTCGTCGCGTCGGGGCTCGCGTTCTTCGACCGGACCGTCCGCGAGCGCGTCGCGACGTTCGAGGGGCTCTCGAACGAGGAGAAGGACCAGCTCGTCTACGAACGCGCAGCTCCGTACACCGAGCTCGTCGCGAGCATCGTGCCGTGGCTGCAGGGACGGCACCGCGAGCACTCGGTGCTCGAGTACCTCGTCTCCGTGACCGAGGGCTACATGGAGGAGCGCGGAGTCGTCCCGTCGCACCCGCGGCGGCCGCCGGCGATCGCGTTCCTCGACCTGACCGGCTACACGGCGCTCGCCGAGGAGCGGGGAGACCGCGCTGCGGCCGATCTCGCGGCGGGGCTGGCGATCGTCGTGCAGGAGGCCGCGCAGGCGCACGGCGGGCGCGCGGTCAAGTGGCTCGGCGACGGCGTCATGTTCCACTTCCCCGACTCCCGGGGTGCGATCCTCAGCGGCCTCGAGCTCGTCGAGCAGACGGAGCAGGCGATGTCCGTGCCGGCGCGCATCGGCATCAACGCGGGCACCGTGATCGCGCAGGAGGGCGACTACTTCGGTCGCACGGTGAACATCGCCTCGCGAATCGCCGACTACGCGCGGCCGCACGAGGTGCTCGTGAGCGAGGATGCGAAGCAGCACGCCGGCGACGGCGCCGTCGACTTCGAGCTCGTCGGCGACGTTCGCCTCAAGGGTGTCGCGAGCGCGGTGCGGCTGCACCGCGCTTCTCGTTCGCGCTAGCCCCTTTCGGCCTCGGCGAGCAGTGCGTTCAGGTCGGGCGGCCGGCCGACGAACGCGAGGTGGCCCTCCTCGTCGAGCGGCCACTCGTCGCGCGGGCGGTCCCACGCGAGCTCGAGCCCGTTCTCCTCCGGATCCCGGAGGTAGAGCGCGATGTGGGTGCCGTGGTCGTTCGCGCCGTCGAGCGGGTAGCGCGCCTCGACCAGGCGACGCAGCGCATCGCCGAGCGCCGCCTTCGTCGGATAGTTGATCGCGACGTGGTAGAGCCCGGTGGCGGTCGGCGGGGGCGCCGAGCCGCCGCGCGACTCCCACGTGTTGAACCCGAGGTGGTGGTGGTAGCCACCTGCCGACAGGAAGAGCGCGTCGGGCAACCGGACGACGACGTCGAAGCCGAGGATGCCGACGTAGAAGTCGTGGATCGTCTCCAGGTCGGCGGCCTTCAGGTGCACATGGCCGACGTGGACGCCCTCGGGGAGAGGGCGGGGACTGCGCTCCGTCGGCACGACGGGGCCGGTGGTGACGTCGAGCGCATCCATTTGCGTGCTCAAGAAGCTAGCAGGCAGCCGTCGCTACGGCGGGTTTCGCAGGCACGCCCTGGAGGCGCGAAGGGAACCGCCGTTCGCGGTCACGACCGACGAGACGAGGAAGCGCCGGCCGCCTTGGAGCCGGATCGTCAGCCGATGGCCGTTCCGCACCTTCTCGACACGGATCACGAGGCGCCCACGGACGTTGCACTCGTAGCGCTCGTAGTAGAAGTCGCCCGCCTTGACGCTGACCGGCCGCCGGAGCGCCGACGACGAGGCGCTCGATCCGCCCGGCAGCCGCTTGCAGGCGCGGTCGATCTTGCCGGTGTCGTACGTCACCCACGCGTACTGGATCTGCCCGCCGCGCGAGAGCGGAGCGCCGCCGGTGTACACCGACGTCTGAACGAAGCTGCCGCTGCCGCCGACCTCGACGTAGAAGCTCTCGTTGTAGCGCGGGCAGAGCGCGGTCGCAGGCGCCTCGAGCTGAGCGGCAGGCTGCGAAGCGCCGCCGAGCGCGGCGAGCGCGACGGAGGAGACGAGGAGGAGTCGACCGCGCATCGCTCTCTCATACGGATGCGCGGGCCGTTTCTTTGCACGGACAAGCCGAGCCGGATGGGCCGCCCCCACCCGGCTCGGTCGTGGTGCAGTTCAGTCGTCGCGCCGCTGAGCGAGCTCGATGCTGACCACAGCATCGGGCCGGATGAATCTGTTTCCGAACTTCGCCCAGACACCGGGCTCCGGCCGGTTCAACGCACGGACGATCTCGCCCGCGCGCTGCTCGGCCAGCTCCGAGGAATCGAAGCGCCCTGCCCAGATCCGCTCGCCGCTGCTCAGGTGGAGGAAGACCGCCACCGTCTGCGTCTCCGGCAGGGGTGCCGGGACGGAAGCCTGCGTGGACTGCGCAGGCTGCGGGGACGGAACGGGCGCGACCGACTGAAGAGGCGGCTGCGCAACCGGAGTGACGGGAGCGGCGACAGGGGTCGGTGCCGGAGCCGGGACCGATGCAACCGGACGGTTGACCGGAGGGCTCACGGGAGGCTCGGCGAACGCAACGGTCGCCGGTGGGGCATAGGCCACCGAGGCGGTCCGAAGATTGTTCAACGAGGGTCCTTTCGCCGCAGATTGTCGCCAGGAGGGAGTGGTTCTTCCCTCGTAATCACCATCGCCCAATCAGCGTCTCCGCGGAATCCCCCGGAGGGGGGAAGCGGCTCTTCCGGCCGAGTTCCCTCAGTCGGTGCGGGGAACGACCTCGACGCCCACCACGGACTCGGGGCGGACGAGGCGGTCGCCGAAGCGGGGCCAGACGCCGGGCTCGGGGCGCATCAGCGAGTCGATCAGGTACTGCGCGTGGAGCTCGCCGGCCTCCTGGTTCTCGAAGCGGCCGACCCAGATCCGCTCGCCGTCCTCGAGGTGGAGGAAGACGCCGACCGACGTCCCGCTCTCGGCGGACGCGGGGACGGTGACGGCGATCGGCTCGGGCGCTGGGACCGGCGCGACCGGCTGGACCGGTGCCGGCTCCGGCACTGCCGCGACCACGGGGGCCGGTGCGGGGTCGGGCACGGCCGCGACGGGCGCGGGGGCCGGCGGAGGTGCCGGTGCCGGCGCGAATGTGGGGGCAGGCGCGGCGGCAGGAGGAGGCGGCGGCGCCGCGGCGGCCTCGGGCGCGTACTGCGCCTTCGCCTCGCGGAGCTTCTGAAGCTCGTCGGGGGCGACCCAGCCGCGCGTGACCGCGATCTCCTCGACGCTCTGTCCGGTCGCGACGTTCTCGCGAAGTGCCTCCGAGAGTTGGTCGAGCGTCAGCTGGCCCGTGCGGACGAGCAGGGCCTGAACGGGCAGCGTGGCCAGCTCCTGGGGCGTCAGCTCGCGCCGGTGGGCGCTGCCGAGGCCTTCGGTCGGCTGCTGGGCCGCAGGCGTGAGGGGTGGTTCGAACGGGGACGTGCTCATGGGGTCGCCGGGGCTGTTATCGGCCCGGAGCCGGGCCTCCGGGTATCACTCCTTCGAGGGACTGGCTCCGCACGGTTGCGGCCGATTCGACCTGAAGTGACTGCGGATCGGTCGTCCTGGCTTCCCCTCGGCGAGCTGCTCGTCGAGCGTCGCCTGCTCAGCCAACGCCAGCTCGAGCTCGCGCTGCAGGAGCACGCGCGCACGGGCCGGCGGCTCGGCGAGGTGCTCGTCTCGTTCGGGTTCGTGTCGGAGCAGGCGCTCGCATCGACGCTGCTCGAGCAGGTCGGGTTGATGGACTCGAAGGCGGAGCCCGAGCCCGAGCCTGCGCCCGAGGCCGCGCCGGAGCCTCAGCCGGAGCCCGCGCCCGCGCTCCGCACCGCCGGCCACCTCTCGGAGGCCGAGCCCGAGCCCGAGCGCCCGATCGTCGTCCGTGTCGAGGATCTTCCCGCACCGCCCTCCGCGCCCAGCCACGTCGGGACGCTCGAAGCGCAGGTCGCCGACTTCGAGCGGCGGAGCGAAGAGATCCAGGCGAGCATCGCCCAGATCCGCGGCGTCCTCGCCGAGCTCCAGGGTTAACGCGCTACGCGGCCGCGGTCGCGAGCGAGAGCGTCCGCTCCTCGCCCGGTGCGCGGTAGTCCTCGCCGAGCGCGCCGCGCAGCTTCTCGTACAGCTCGCCGTTGACCGCGAGCTCCTGGACGATGTCGGCGCCGCCGATCAGCTCGCCCTTCACGAAGACCTGCGGGATCGTCGGCCAGCCCGAGAGGGCGCTCAGCTCCTGGCGGATCTCGGGGTTCGGGAGCACGTCGACGGTCGCGATCGGCGCCTCGGCCGCGCGCAGCGCCTCGAGCGCCCGCATCGAGTTGCCGCACATCACCCACTGCGGCGTGCCCTTCATGAAGAGGACGACGTCCTCGGTCTCGATGATCTCCTTGATCCTCACGCCCAGCTCGCTCATGTGGTTCCTCTCGTCGTGATCCGAAGCTCGTGGATGGTGCCGTCGGCCAGCGGGCTCGCGAGGGCGTCGTAGACCAGCCGGTGCTGGTCGACGAGGCTCAGCCCGTCGAAACGTGTCGTCTGCACGGTGACGTGGAAGTGGTCGCCGCCGCCTGTGCGGTCGACGACGTCGAGCTCCTTCGCGTCGGGGAATGCCTCGTTCAGGAGGGAGCGCAGCGTCTCCGTCGCCATGGTCGCATCGTAGCCCTAGGCTGTGGGCACACCGAGACGATGCTGGACGACGTTCTCAACGCAGTGCGTGAGCAGGTGCGGCGCGTGGCGGGCGAGCTGGACCTGCCCGAGCCGCTGCGCGCGCGCGAGCCGACGCGCTCGCTCGAGGAGCTTCAGGCCGAGCTCGACTCGCTCGTCGGGCTCGACACGGTGAAGGAGCAGGTGCGCGCGCTCGTGGCGTTCCTCCAGGTGCAGTCGCGGCGGCTCGAGCACGGTCTGCCCGAGGTCGCGACGTCGCAGCACCTCGTCTTCCTCGGCAATCCGGGCACCGGCAAGACGACGATCGCGCGGCTGCTCGCCGAGATGTACCGCGCGATGGGGCTGCTTCGGCGCGGGCACCTCGTCGAGGTCGACCGCGCCGGGCTCGTCGGCCAGTACGTCGGGACGACGGCGCTGAAGACGGATCGCGCGATCAAGCGCGCGCTCGACGGCCTGCTCTTCGTCGACGAGGCGTACGCGCTCGCGCCGGAGGCCGTGATGCAGGACTTCGGGCCGGAGGCCGTCGAGACGCTGCTCAAGCGGATGGAGGACTACCGGCACCGGCTCGTGGTGATCGTCGCCGGGTACCCGCGGCCGATGACGCGGTTCCTCGACTCGAATCCGGGGCTTCGGTCGCGGTTCTCGCGCGAGATCGTCTTCCCCGACTACACGACGGACGAGCTGCTCTCGATCACGCGGCGGTTCGCGGGCGAGAACGAGTACCGGCTGACCGACGGCGCGGAGGAGGCGCTGCGACGGACGTTCGACTCGGCTCAGCGCGGCGAGGGCTTCGGGAACGCGCGCTACGCGCGGACGATCTTCGAGCAGGCGCTGAACGCGCAGGCGCTTCGGCTCGCCGGCGTGACGGGCCGGCCGCTCGAGGAGCTCGAGCCCGCGGAGCTCATGCGTGTCGAGGCCGAGGACGTCCTCTCGGCGGCCCGGGCGCTCGGCGAGGGCGACGAGCTCCCGCCGCGCTCGGCCTGGTTCCGCCGCCGCCGCGCGTCCTAGCGCGGTTCTGTCGGACCGCCCGACAGCGCTTCTCGGACGAGGCCGTCGAAGTGGGCGATCAGCTGCTCGCTCTCGCCCAGGAGGCGGCCCTCGGTGAGGACACCCGAGCGGACGCCGCGCTGGACGCGCTCGACGAGGGCCGTGTCCTCGCGGCCGACCTGGTCGTCGAGCTCGAGCAGGTCGCGGATCCACGACTCGTCCTCGCCCGGCGCGAAGAAGTAGTCGAGGAACCCGCGCGAGCGCTCCGGCCCCTCGGGCCAGACCGGCCCGATCGAGAGGTTCGGCCGTCCCGGATAGACGTTCAGCTTCAGGTTCGGCCAGACGAAGTGGAACTGGCTGCGCGCGTCCCCGTCGTTCTTGACGTGCGCGAACTGCGACATGTGCCAGCGGTGCGGCTGCAGGAGGTACTCGTCCTGCGAGACGTCGATCACCGCCGAGAACCCGGGGTGCGCGACCGCGCAGTGGTAGCACTCGAGGTAGTTCTCGCACGCGACCTTCCAGTTCGACTCGAGCGCGTACTCCGCCCGGTGGTGGAACTCGAGCCCGTCGAGCGGCGCCGCGTCCCAGAGCTCGCCGAGGGTCTCCTCGAGCGAGGGGCCCGAGCCCTCGGGGTTCACGAAGACGAACGGCCCCCAGACCGACACCCGCAGCGGGATCAACCCGAGCTCGTCCCGCGGCGCGGTCTCGTCCGAGCGCGGCGCCGACCGGAGCGACCCGTCCAGCCCGTACGTCCAGGCGTGGTAGGGGCACTGGAGCGACGCCCGCCTGCCCTCGCCCTCGACGAGCACCGACCCGCGGTGCCGGCAGACGTTCAGGAATGCCCGGAGCTCCCCGTCCTGCGCCCGGGTGACGGCCACCGGCACGTCGCCCGCCCGGCTCGCGAAATAGGACCCCGGCTCGGCCACCTGCCCCAGGTGGCCCACGTACTGCCAGCTCCGCCGGAAGATCACGTCCTGCTCAAGACGGAGGATCTCGGGGTCGAAATACCAACTCCAGGGCAGTGTCGTTTCCACCTCTCAGACGATATAAGTGTCCGGTGAAATTCCGGGCGCTCGTGTTCGCGGCGCTCGCCACGCTGCTCTTCTCCTCGAGCGCCTCGGCGGCACCCTTCAACACCATCCGCATCGCGGCGTACTACCCGTGGTTCCCCGAGGGCTGGACGTACGCGGAGATGAACCCGTTCACGCACTACCGCCCGTCGCTCGGCTTCTACGACGCCGGGAGCCCGAACGTCGTCGAGCGGCAGATCCGCGCGATGCAGTACGGCCGCATCACGGCGGCGACGTACTCGTGGTGGGGGCAGGGCAGCCCGACCGACCGCCGCTTCGACACGCACCTCGCGGCCGGCGCGAAGCTCGGCTTCAAGTGGGCGATCTACCACGAGCTCGAGGGGTACGGCGACCCGTCGGTCGAGGACATCCAGAAGGACCTCGAGTACATCCGCGACACGTACGCCGCGAGCCCGGCGTACCTGAAGCTCGGCGGCCGCCCCGTGGTCTTCGTCTACGGCGACAAGGACGACGGCGTCGGCTGCGACGCGGCGACGCGCTGGGCCCAGGCGAACGCGACCGTCGGCGCGTACCTGGTGATGCGCTCGTTCCGCGGCTACCGCGACTGCGTCGCCGCCGTGGACGGCTGGCACCCCTACGCGGCGAACAAGTACGAGTTCGATCTCTTCCCGTTCGCGTACGCCATCTCGCCCGGGTTCTTCTTCGCGAAGAACGACCGCCCGACGCGGAGGCGGAGCATCAAGTCGTGGCGGAGGAGCGTCTACCGGATGGCGAACTCGCAGGCGCAGTTCCAGTTCGTGATCAGCTTCAACGAGTGGGGCGAGGGGACGGCGATCGAGAGCGCCGTGCAGTGGTCGAGCCGCTCCGGCTACGGCCGCTACCTCGACGTCCTGCATTCGATCCCGTCGCGCTGAGGATTCCGCCGGCGCTCGAGTGGTGGCGGGCGACGCCCGCGGGCGCAGCGTGGCTCGATCGCCTTCCGGACCTCGTCGCGTCGCTCGCGGAGCGGTGGTGTCTGACGCTCGGCGACCCCTACGACGCGCGCATCGCGCTCGTGCTGCGCGCCGAACGCCGGGACGGCACCCGCGCGGTGCTGAAGGTGAACCTCGTCGAGGCGGAGAACGAGCACGAGGCGCGGGCGCTCGAGTACTGGCCCGACGACGCCTCGATCCGCGTGCTCGAGCACGACGACGATCTCGGTGCCCTCCTCCTCGAGCGCTGCGAGCCCGGTACGACACTCTGGGAGCTCCCAGAGGAAGCTGCGCTCCTGCACGCCGCACAGCGTGCTCGCCCGCCTCTTCGACGCCGGTGACCCCGGCCCGCCGTTCCGCCGCCTCGAGAACGAGGCGCCTCGCTGGAGTCGAGACGCTTGCGACGCGACCCTTCGAGCCCGCCCTCCTCGACGAGGCGCTCGCCGCGCTCCGAGAGCTCCCGGCCTCGCAGCGCGACGCGGTGCTCGTCAGCGAGGACTTCCACGGCGGCAACGTCCTGCGCTCGGAGCGCGGCTGGCTCGCGATCGACCCGAAGCCGATCGTCGCCGAGCCGGAGTTCGGCGTCGTCTCGCTCGTCCGCGACCGGCGGCCCGTCGACGGCCCGACCGTCGCCCGCCGGCTCGACTTCCTGAGCGCCGAGCTCGGCCTCGACCGCGAGCGGACGCGGCGGTGGAGCCTGGCGCACGCGCTCTGGTGGGGCTTCGAGGGCGATCGCGTCCTCCAGGAGCACGTCGACGCGGCTAGGTTGCTTACAAAATGAGCCTCCCGACGTCTAAAGGTGGAGCCCCGATGGAGCCCACCGACGCTGCGCGCGTGCACACGGAAGACCAGCGGTTCGAGCGCCCGTACGCGCTTGCCGACCGCTTCCTCGACAACATCGAGACCGTCGTCTACGGCAAGCGCGAGGAGATCAAGCTCGTCGTCGCCGCGATGATCTGCGGCGGCCACGTGCTCTTCGAGGACGTCCCCGGCACCGCGAAGACCGTGCTCGCCCGCGCGCTCGCCCAGTCGATCGAGGGCGCGACGACGACGCGCATCCAGTGCACGCCCGACCTCCAGCCGACGGACGTCACGGGCCTCTCGGTCTACAACCAGAAGGAGCGCGAGTTCGAGTTCCGGCCCGGCCCGATCTTCTCGAACGTCGTGCTCGTCGACGAGATCAACCGCGCGATGCCGAAGACGCAGTCCGCGCTCCTCGAGGCGATGGCGGAGCACCAGGTCACCGTCGACGGCGCGACGCGCATCCTGCCGCAGCCGTTCCTCGTCATGGCGACGGAGAACCCGATCGAGTACGAGGGGACGTTCCCCCTGCCCGAGGCGCAGCTCGACCGCTTCTTCCTCCGGACCGCGCTCGGCTATCCGGAGGCCGACGACGAGCTGAAGATCCTCCACGAGCAGCGGCACGGCCACCCGCTCGGACACCTGAGGGCCACCCTCGACCTCGACGAGATCGAGGAGCTCCGGGTCGCGGCGCAGGACGTCTACGTCGCACCGGTGATCCAGCGCTGGATCGTCGACCTCGTTCGCGCGACGCGCGAGGTCGACGACGTCTCGATCGGCGCGTCGGTCCGCGGCTCGCTCGCGCTCGAGCGCGCGGTGCGCGCGTGGGCGCTGCTCCACGCGCGCTCGTACGTCGTGCCCGAGGATGTCGAGCGGCTCTTCAACTCGGTGCTCGTGCACCGCGTCGTGTTCCGGCCGTCGTTCCTCGCCGAGGCGCGCAAGACGGGCTGGGACGCAGCGATCGACGCCTTCCGGGGACGCTGCCTCGAGCGCGCGCCGCGCCCGCAGCCCGAAGACGTCGACCTCACCGTCGTTCCCGGATAGTCCATGGCCAACGCCGACCGGACCGTCCCGCTCCTTCCGCGGCGCCGGCTCGTCGGTCTCTCGTTCGGCGGGCTGACGAGCGCGCGGCGCGGGCCCGGCTCCGACGTCGCCGGCTCGCGGCCGTACCGGCAGGGCGACGACGTCGACACGATCGACTGGAACGCCTCGGCGCGTCTGTCGTCGGCGCGGGGCACGGACGAGTTCGTCGTCCGCGAGAAGTTCGCCGAGGAGGCGCCGCGCGTCGTCGTCGTCGCCGACCGCCGCCCGGAGATGGACGTGTTCCCCTCGTGGCTCCCGTGGCTCTCGAAGCCCGAGGCGATGGCGCACGCGCGCGACGTGCTCTTCGACGCCGCGATCGCGTCGCGCGGGATCAGCGGCTACCTCGACTTCGCGGACGGGGAGCCGTTCTGGCGCCCGCCGCGCACGCAGCAGGACACGAGCGACGTGGCGGAGCGAACGACGTTCGGCGCGCCGAAGGACACGCTCGGGCTCGCGTGCGAGCACCTCGTCGAGCACCGCCGGGCGCTCCCGTCGGGAAGCTTCGTGTTCGTCCTCTCCGACTTCCTCGACCCGCCGCCCGACGGCGCGTGGACGCGGCTGCTCCAGCAGCGCTGGGACGTCGTGCCGGTCGTGATCCAGGACCCGGTCTGGGAGCAGAACTTCCCGCCGATCGGCGGCGTGGTCGTCCCGTTCTGGGATCCGCGGACGCGCAGGGTGATGCCGGTCCGCCTGACCGCCGCCGAGGCGGCCGCACGCAGCGACCAGAACCAGGAGCGGTTCACCGAGCTGCTCGAGTCGCTGCGCGCCTACGACCTCGAGCCCGTCGTGCTCGCGTCGGACCGCCGCGACGAGATCTTCACGTCGTTCCTCGAGTGGGCCGAGCTCCGTCGGTTCTGGCGCGGGAGGACCTGGTGAAGGGCCGGCTGCCGTTCCTCGTCGCGCTCGTGCTCGCAGTGGTCGGCGGAGTGCTCGCGCTCACGCTGCTCGTCCGTGACGAGAAGCCGACGGGAGCCGGTTTTCCCGTCGGCGACGACGGCATCGCAGCGCGCACGTCGCTCTCCGCGCGGACGGAGCTCTTCGGGTCGCCGCTCGGCACGCGGCTCGACCTGCTCGTCGACCGCGAGGTGCTCGACCCCGACAAGGTCGCCGTCGACGCGAAGTTCAGGCCCTTCGACGCCGTCGGGCAACCGACGGTCACGCGCACGGACTACGACCGGTACACGCGGCTGCGCTACGACTACCAGCTCGAGTGCCTGAAGACGGTCTGCGTGCCCGAGACGCTGACCAAGATCCTCGACCTCCCCGACGTCGTCGTGCGCCACGAGGGCGTGCCCGTCGAGGTCGTCAAGTGGCCGGCGGTCACGATCGCGTCGCGCTATGCGGAGCCCGAGGTCGATCGGAACGACCCGACCGCGCAGCCGAACTTCAACCTGCCGTGGCGTGCGACGCTGCGGGTGCGGCCGGCGACGTACCGCGTCGACCCGACGATGGTCACCGTGCTCTTCGTCGGCCTCGCGCTCGTGCTGCTCGTCGCGTCGCTCTTCTTCGTCCAGAAGGCGTTCCCGGGCGTGCCGCTCGGGCTCCACCGGCTCCGACGGGTCAAGCTGACGCCGATCGAGCGCGCGCTGGTGGTGCTGGAGCGCGCGCACGAGCAGGGCATCGAGCGGGAGCAGCGCCTCGCGCTCGACCGGCTTGCGCACGAGCTCCGCACCGGCGGGCAGTCCGAGCTTGCGGGCGACGCGAGGCGGCTCGCGTGGGAGCAGGACGTGCCCGACGCGGACCGCACCGCGACGCTGTCGGACCAGGTGCGCGACGTGATCGCGGGGAGGACGAATGGCAGCTCCTAGCTTTGCCCGCCACGAGACCGGCATCCCGGTCTCCGACGTGGCTTCGCTGCGGCCGATGTGGATCCGCACGACGCTGGTGCGGCTCGGGCTCGGGCTCGCGCTGGCGCTCGCGCTCGCGCTGGCGTTCGTCGCGGCACGCGCCCTCGAGCCGACGAAGGCGTCGTTCCTGCCGAACGGCACGAGCTCGGTCGTCGTGCTCGACGTCTCGCTCAGCGTCACCGACCCGGTCTTCCGTCGCATCCACAACACGCTCAGGATGCTCGGCGACGGGGGTCGGGGCATGGGCGTCGTCGCGTTCTCCGACGTCGCCTACGAGATGCTGCCTCCGGGCTCGCCGCCGGAAGAGGTGAAGCCGATGCTGCGCTACTTCCGCGGCAGGCCGGTGCAGGATCCGCAGCTCGGGACCGACGTCGTCTACCCGCTGAACCCGTGGGGCGGGGGCTTCAGCGCCGGCACGAAGATCTCGGCCGGGCTCGAGCTCGCCGAGAAGGTGCTGGCCGACGAGAAGATCGAGAACGGCTCGATCGTCCTCGTCTCCGACCTCGACACCGCGCCGAGCGACGAGTCGGTGCTCTCGTCGATCGTCGCGAACATCGAGTCGAAGGGGATCGAGCTTCGCGTCGTGCCGCTGCTCGCGAACGACCAGGACCTCGCGTACTTCAAGCAGATCGTCGGCGCCGAGAACATCGTGACGCCGCCCCAGCTCGCGGCGCAGAACCGCTCGCAGGCCGACTCCACGCTCTTCGGCACGAACCCGTCGGCGCTCGCGCTGCTCGGCGGCCTCGTCCTCTTCCTGCTCGCGGTGAACGAGTGGTGGGGCGCGCGCGTCGAGGTTCCGAGGAGGGCGGCATGAGGCGCGTCGCGACACCGCTCGTTTTCGCGGTCGTGACCGCCGTCGCGGCGGTCCTGCTCCTGCTCGCCGCCTTCGACGTGCAGCGCTGGGACGAGCGCGTCGCGGAGGACGACGTGCGCTTCGGCACCGCGCCGGGCGCCGCAGACCTCTGGAAGCCGGCGACGCTGCTGCCCGGCGACCCGATGCGGCGGCTGCTCGGCGTCGGCGACGACCTCCGCTACCGCGACGCCGTGCAGGCGTTCTTCACGTCGCACCCGCGCGAGCCCGCGTTCCAGCATCCCGAGCTCGAGGCTGCGCGCGTCGACGCGCAGGTGCGGCTGCGCGCCGCCGCGGAGGCCGAGTCGAACCTCGAGCGACGATCGGAGCTCATCAACCTGCTCGGCGCGCTCGCGACCGCGGTCGCGCCGCGGCAGGAGCAGCAGCGGCGGGTCGAGTCGCTCGACGCGGCCGCGGCGTTCTTCACCGAGGCGGTGCGCCTCGACCGCACGAACCAGGACGCGATGTACAACCTCGAGGTCGTCCTGCGCCGGCTCCAGGACGAGCCGCGGAGCTTCGAGTCGCCGGGTGGGCGCCTGCCGCGTGACGAGGCGTCGATGGGCGGCCTCCGCGACGCGGGCTCCGGTTACTGATGAGCGTCGACTTCCTGACGCCGGAGGCCGTGCTGCTCGCGGTCGGGGCGCTGATCCCGATCGTGTTCCTGCTCGACGGCGAGCGCCGCGCCGACCTCGTTCGCTTCGCGCTCGGCCTGGCGCGGCCGGCCGCGTCGCACCGACGCCTCCTGCTCGGGAGCATCGTCGCGGTCGGCCTGCTGCTCGGCCTCGCTGCGGCGCAGCCGGTGCTCTCGCTCAACAGCGGCACGGAGTCGCGGCAGGACGCCGAGGTGTGGTTCGTGATGGACACGTCGCGCTCGATGCTCGCCTCCGAGTCGTTGCAGAGCCCCACTCGGTTCGACCGCGCGAAGCGGGACGCAGTCGAGATCCGGCGCGACCTCAGCGACGTGCCGTCCGGTGTCGCGTCGCTGACCGACCGCCTCCTGCCGCATGTCTTCCCGACGTCCGACGCCGGCGTCTTCGGCGCCGTGATCGACCGCGCAGTCGGGATCGACCAGCCGCCGCCCGCGAGCTTCAACGTCACCGCGACGACGCTCGGATCGCTCTCGGCGCTCGCGAACCGCAACTTCTACGACCGCGCGGTGCGCAACCGCGTCGCGATCGTCTTCACCGACGCGGAGAGCCGCCCGTTCTCGAGCGCGAGCATCGGCAGGGTCTTCCGGCGCCCGCCCGGGATCCGCACGGTCTTCGTCCGCTACGGGAACGCCAACGAGCGGGTCTTCACGCTCGCGGGCGGGGCCGAGCGCGGCTACACGCCGGACCCGAACGCGCCGAACATCGCGCGCGCCCTCGCACAGGCGACGGGCGGCGCGCTCTACGACGAGGGCTCGACGACCGGCGTCGCCAACGCGGTGCGCAAGATGATCGGCCGCGGGGACACGTCGGTCGACTCCGACGACCGGCGCGACGTCCCGCTCGCGCCCTACTCCGTCGCGCTCGCGTTCCTCCCGCTCGCGCTCGTCCTCTGGCGCCGGAACCTCTGACTCGGCTCGCCCGCCCCCTCAGTGCGCGTAGTTCATCTTGCTGACGAGCTCGTCGAGCGCTTCCTGGTCCCACGCGTTGATGAAGTCCCCGTGCTCGGAGAACCTCCCCGACGCGACGGTCGAGCCCCTCGCCACCGCCGGGTAGAGAATGAGCATGCGCATGAACGGCACCGCGACCTTGTGCGTGCTCGGGCAGTTGCCGTTGACCGAGTACGCCATGTGGCTGCGGTGGTCGGCGCTGTCGAGCCGGCGGCCGTCCCAGCAGTCGGGGAAGTTGACGTTCATGTGCAGCAGGTCGTTCTCGCTGCAGCCGGGGACCGCCGTGTAGGTGCGCGTGACGTCGGGCGGCCCGCAGCTCCACGACGCGATGCCCTTCGACTGCGCCTTCTTCGCGAACGCGTTCCCCGCGATCATCTTCAGCCCCGGCGGGAAGGAGCGCACCGCCTCGTTCGTTCGGCGGACGTAGTAGATGATCGAGACGAGCGGCCTGACCGGGTCGCCGCGCTCGAAGAGCGTCGGGAACCAGTACGCCGAGAGGTCGGTCCGCGGGCCGCAGCGTGCGTTCGCAGGGTTGGCCTTGAGCGAGGCGGGGGTCGAGTCGGCGTCCGTCGACCGGTTGCCGATGAACGTGTGGTTGTGCGAGCGCCCGGGCTGGTTGAAGTAGACGATCGGGTCGTCGTTGCTCCGGTGCGTCGAGCTGCACGAGACGACGAAGTACGGTCCGCCCGGGAAGCCGTTCGTCCGCGGCGTCGGGTACCTCGCGGCCAGGGCCGTTGCCGCCACGCCGATGCCGGCGACCAGCGCGAGCCCTGCGACGGCGAGGCGGCGTCCTCTCATCCGCTTCGGTACACCGCTCGTGGGCGACTGGGCACCGGCCAGAAGCATCGCTCGCGGCGCGTGCGCACGCAAGCGATTCACAGGTTCTTCTCAGGATCGACGCCTCTCGGCGGCGGGCTATCTCGTCTTGCGGCGGCGGGACGTCGTCTTGCGGCTCGACGTCTTCTTCCGGCTCGTGGACTTGCGGGACGTCGTCTTCCGGCTCGCCGTCTTGCGACCCGTCGTCTTCCTCGAGGCGGTCTTGCGGCTCGACGTCTTCCGGCCCGAGGTCTTGCGGCGGGCGGCGGTCTTCCGCGAGGACGTCTTGCGGCGGGCGGCCGTCTTGCGGCTCGCGGTCTTGCGGGCCGTCGTCTTGCGGCGGGCAGCCGTCTTGCGCGCGGACGTCTTGCGCGCGGCGGTCTTGCGGCGGCTCGTCGTCTTGCGGGCGGAGGTCTTCCTGCGCGCGGAGGTCTTCCGGGCCGCGGACTTGCGAGCGGACGACTTGCGCGCGGCCGTCTTGCGGGCCGAGGTCTTGCGGGCCGAGGTCTTGCGGGCCGAGGTCTTGCGGGCCGAGGTCTTGCGGGCCGAGGTCTTGCGCGAGGACGTCTTGCGCGCGGCGGTCTTGCGGCGGCTCGTCGTCTTGCGCGAGCTCGCCTTGCGGGTCGGCGCGCGCCGCGCCGGGACGGCCGTCTCGGCGCCGGACTCGGTCGTCCCCGGCATCTCGGGCATCACCGGGCTCGGCATCGGCAGGTCGGGCTCGGCCGCGAGCGGACCCGGCTCGGTCGCCGCAGGCTCGGCCTTGTCTCTCTCGCGGTCTTCCCAGTCGAACGTGGTCAAGTCGTTTCCTCCCTGTGAGACTCCGAGCCCTAGTTGTCGCCGTCGGCGCGTAATGCAAACGCGTCGAGGAGATCCGCCGTCGTGAGCTGCTCGGTGAGGAGGGAACGGAAGCCGTCGTCGCGGCTCTCCGAGAACGCGCGGACGAGCCGCTCGCCGTACGAGTACGTCGGGACGTAGATGCTCCACATCGGGTGCGTGTCGAACGCGACGGCGCGGCGTGCGCGATCCTCGGGCGACAGCGCCCACCGTCGGTGGTACTCCACGGCCGCGCTCTCGCTCCAACCGTCCTCGGCGACTGCCAACGCGATGTTCACGTCGACGCCCTGGAGCTGCCCTGTGGCGGTCACCACCGCGCGAGCGATCTCCTCGTCGAACGGGATGTCGAGCGCGCGCAGGATCTCGGCCGCCCGTGCCGTCCAGTCCTCGCCGAGCGCCTGGTCGATCGCGTTCGTCGCGACTCCCTCCGCGACGAGGCATTCGGGCGTGTGGATCAGGAGGATCGAGAGCTCGTCGCGTCCCTCGCCGCGGACGAGCCGCGCCTCCTTGCAGACGGCCTCGGTGTGGTGGCCCGGATACCCCTCGTGCGCAGCCAGGATCGCGAGGAAGTACGAGCGGACCGGCAGGTCGGTGTTGATGTCGATCCGGCTCTCGAGGTCGCCGAGGTACCAGTTGTAGGCGCCCCAGGGCTGGCCCGCGACGAGCTGGGCGTCGAACCGCTCGCCCTCTGGCAGCTCGACGATGTCGCGTGTCCGGACACGGAGCTCGTCGATCAGCGCGTGGAACCCGGGCAGGAGCTTGTCCCTCGGGACGTCCTGCGTCACGCGCCACGCCTCGAGGCGCTCGCCGAGGTCGCCGGAGCCGGGGAGCGCCGCATCGAGCGTGGCGTGCGCTTCCTCGAAGCGCTCCTCGGGGGTTCGCTCGACCTCGATGCCGTAGCAGCGGCGCACGGCCTCTCGCCACGCCACCTCCGTTCCCGCCGTCATCTGGGCGACGCACTCGAGCCCGTCGATCTGCGCGGTCAGCCAGCGGCGGCGCTGCTCGTCGAGGTCGGCGCTCGGCACGTGCGCACGAAGCGACCGCGCCTCTTCGAGGAGCTCCTCGAGCGACTGCCGGTCGTCCTCGGCCAGGTCCGGCGGGCCGAAGTAGCCGTCCACGAGCCCCTCGACGTGCTTCCCGAGGCCGAGCCCGAGGCGCAGGTACCGCTCGGCGATCGAGTCCATACGCCTGAGCCTACGGCCTGCTGACGCGGTACGGCTGGATGCTCGTCAGCCGGTCAGCCGCTCCTGGACAACGGCCTCCCCGGCGACGCGCGCGGCCGTGTGGGAGGTGACGGCGGCGAGGAAGTCCGGTCGCTCGAGTGCGTAGAGCTGCCCGTCGACGACCGCTCGGACAGTCGCCGTGCGCGGCACGTCTCGAAGCAGCGCGATCTCGCCGAAGTAGTCGCCCCCACCCATCTTGCGATCCGCACCGTCGGCGAGGACGTCGAACTCACCGTCCGCGACGATGTAGAACCGATCGCCGGGATCGCCGGCGCGGATCACGACGTCGCCGGCGGAAACGGGCACCGATACGAGGCGCCTCGCCATGTACTCCTTCGCCGCGATCGACAGCGGCGCAAACATCGGGACGGCGTCGACGAGCGCGAGCTCGGCCGTCGGCGCGGCCACGGTCTTGTCGATCTCGACGAGACCACGCCAGCTGAGGAGCGTGAGCAACGGCAGGATCGCACCAACGACGACAAGCGCGCGACGCGGCCCCGCGAACTCGACGAGAGCGGGAGCGGCGACCGAACCGAGCGCGACTGCGCCCATCGCTGCGGCCCAGACGACGGCGAGCACGCGGGTGAGAACGTCGTCCGGCACGATCCGCTGGATCAGCGTGAACAGGGCGACGTCCTCGACGCTGTTCGCCGCACCGACGATCGCGAGCAGGACGAGCGTGAGCGCCAGGTCCGGCCGCGGAGCGACCAGCGCGATCGGCAGGCCCCAGAACACGAGCGCGAGCCCGAACGGAACGGCGAGTCGATGCCGGACGACGGCAAGCGACCCAAAGGCGCCGATCAAGCCGCCGACGCCCAGCGCGGCCGTGAGGTAGCCGACGGCGCCGGGGTCGGCGTCGAGCACCTCGAAGACGGTGACCACGATCAAGACGTTCAGGCAGCCGCGCACGAACGCCTGCGCGAACACGAGCCCGATCACGAGCCGAGGCCGCCGTTCGCGCAGCGCCGTCTCGAAGCCCGAGAACGCCGACCGCAGCGCACCGCGGACGGCGCTTGCCGGCGCGGCATGCACACGGCCCTCGACGCGCACGCGGGCGAACAGCACTGCCGCCGCCGCGAACGCGACCGACCCGACTGCGAACACGACGCCGACATCGGCGAGCGAGACGAGCACCCCGGCCGCGAGCGGACCGACGAGCGTTCCGAGCCCCTCCACCGTCGAAGTCGCGCTGTTCGCGGCGATCAGCTCCTGCGGCGTCCGCGCGAGCGACGGCAGGAGCGCCTGGAGCGCCGGCCTGACGAGCGTCGACGCGAGCCCGACGAACCCCGCAAGGACGAAGACGAGCACCTCGTTCTTGCCGGCGTAGTACGCCGCAGCCGATCCGGCCAGCGCGGCCGATCCGACCAGCGCGACACCGACGAGGAAGCGCTCACGCCGGAAGCGATCGCCGAGCGAGGCAGCAAACGGCGCGACCAGCGCAGCGGGCAGCAGGCGAACGAGCCCCGCGATCCCGACGGCCACAGTGCCGCCGGCGTCGTACGCGAAGATGCCAAGCGCGACGAAGTGGGCCCACTCGGCCGTGATCGCGGCGCCCCAGGCGAGCTCGCTACGGCGGAGGTTGCCGTTGCGGACGACGCCGGCGAGGCCCGCGACTGCGATCCCGATGCGGTTCACTCAGCCGGATGGCGCGTCGAGGGAGGACATCTGCGAGCGATTCTGCGCGAACGCCTCGAGCTACGGGACGATGTTGTGGTTGAACCGGAAGACGTTCTCCGGGTCGTACTCGCGCTTGACGGCGAGCAGCCGCTCGTACCGCCGCGGTCCGAACGCGAGCTCGCCGGCGGGGAGATCGACGCTGTAGTTGAGGTAGCCGGCGGAGAGGGCCCACGGCGCGAGCGCCGCGGAGTAGGCGCGGGCGCGCTCGATGTTCGCGGCGTCCTGCTCGGCGCTCGTCCAGCTGCCGAGGTACGTGGCGTTGAAGCGCGCCTCGCGACCGGCGAACGCCGTCGCATCGGGCGGGACGCGAGCTGCGGCGCCGTGCAGGGGCTCCAGCAGGACGCCGGCGTCGGTCGTGGGATCCTCGAAGGCGTCCCACGGTGAGCTCGAGCACCTCGTCGGAGAGCTCACGGAGGAAGCGCCCCGACCAGTAGTGCCGCAGGCCGAACGTGACACGCCCGAAGACGTCCTGGAGCTCGGAGTAGTACATCGGCCGGACCTCGCCATGCACGGCCTCGGCCTCGCCGAGCGGCTCGATCGCGGCGCGACCTTCCTCCTCGTCGCCGACGAACGCGACCGAGACGCTGACTCCCGCGTCGCCCGTCTCGGCGTTCCGGTACACGATCGCCATCGACGTCAGGCGGTCGGAGCCGTGCTCGCGCAGGTCGCGGAACGCCTCCAGCACGGTCTGCGTGTCGTCGAGGTCGTAGACGAGGAGCCCGCCGAGCAGCAGGCCGACCTCGTGCACGCGGAACGTGAAGTCGGTCACGACGCCGAAGTTCCCGCCGCCGCCGCGCAGCGCCCAGAAGAGCTCCGGGTGCTCGGTCTCGGACGCGACGACCGTCCGACCGTCTGCCGTGACGACGGTTGCGGCGACGAGGTTGTCGAGCGTGAGGCCGTGCAGCCCGATCAGGTGTCCGATCCCGCCGCCGAGCGCCAGCCCGGCCACGCCGGTGTCGCCGAAGGTGCCGCCGGGCGTCGCGAGCCCGTGCCGCTGACAGGGCGGGTCGAAGTCCTCCCAGCGCGCGCCGCCGGCGCAGGTCGCGGTGCCCGCTTCGGGATCGACGACGACGTCCCGCATCAGCCGCAGGTCGACCATGACGCTGCCCTCGCCGACGCAGTGGCCCGCGACGCTGTGGCCGCCGCCTCGAACGGACACCGGGAGGCCGGCGTCGCGCGCGTACGCCACGGCCGTGACGACGTCGGAGACGTCGATCGGGCGGACGATCGAGCGCCGGGCCGGCGCTCGATCATCGAGTTGTAGGTGACGCGCGCGTCCGCGTACCCGGCGTCGTCGGGTGTGATCACGGGCCCGCGGTGAACGCCGCCGAAGTTCCGCGAGGGACGTCATCTCGAACGTGATGACCGTGCGGATCCCCTCCTGCCGCTCCATCGCCTCGAACGCGCCGTTGACGTCGTCGAGCGGGATCCGGTTCGTGACGAGCGCCTCCGCGTCGAACTCGCCGGCGAGCCAGCGGTCGACGAGCTCGGGCACCTGCGTGCGCCCCTTCACGCCGCCGAACGACGACCCCGTCACGCGACGTCCGGTGATCAGCAGCCGCGGGACGACGTCGAGCGTCTCGCCCTTGCCGGCGACGCCGATCATCGTGGCGAGGCCCCACGCCTCTCGGGCGGCCTCGACTGCCTGCTGCATCACGCGGACGTTGCCCGTCGCCTCGAACGTGTAGTCGGCGCCGTAGCCGCCGGTCTCGGAGCGGATCCAGTCGACCGTGTCGTCGTCGGCGATGCGCGTATCGGTGGCCCCGTGGCGCCGCGCCTCCGCGAGGCGGTCCTCCGAGAGGTCGATCGCGACGACTCGCTCCGCGCCGGACAGGCGGCAGCCGATGACGGCGCCGAGCCCGACGAGCCCGCAGCCGAAGACGACGCACGTGGAGCCGGGCGCGACGTGCGCGGTGTAGAGCGCCGCCCCGATCCCCGTCGAGAGACCGCAGGCGAACGGCGCGCACGCCGCGAGCGGCGCCTCGGGATCGACCTTCGCGAGCGCGATCTCCGGCATCACCGTGTACTCCGCGAACGTGGACGTCCCCATGAAGTGGCGCAGCGGGTCGCCGTTCCGGGCGAAACGTGTCGTTCCGTCGGGCAGCAGCCCGACGCCCTGCTCGTCGCGGATCGCGATGCAGCGGTTCGTGCGGTGGTCGCGGCAGTGGATGCACTCGCCGCACTCGGGCGCGAAGAGCGTGACGACGTGGTCGCCGGGCGCGACGAACGTCGTTCCCGGGCCGACCGCCTCGACGACGCCGGCGCCTTCGTGCCCGAGAACGCACGAGGTGTAGCCGGTCGGGTCGGCGCCCGACGCCGCGTAGAGGTCGGTGTGGCAGACGCCGCACGCCTCGATGCGGACGAGCGCCTCGCGCTCCTTCGGCTCGGCGAGGTCGACGTCCTGGACGACGAGCGGCTGCCCGAACTCCTCGAGAACGGCGGCTCTGACCCTCATCTGTCCCCCCGACCGCGGAGGAGCGAGACGCGGAACGGGTGTAGCTCAGCGAGCATCACGCCCCTGCGGACGGAGGGATCGGCCTCCATGAACGCGCGGGCGCTGCCTTCGTCCTCCGCTTCGAAGACGACGACGCCCGGGAACTCGCCGTCCGTCGCCGGGCCGGCGAGCACGAGCCGTCCCGCGTCGAGCGCGGTCTTCAGATACTCGAAGTGCTCGCCCATGACGGCGATCTCCTCCTCTGTAGCGTCGTCGACGAACGTCGCTCCCCGGGGCGAGCGGATCGCGTAGAGCCACTCCATCACGCAGGCTCGAACAGCTCGACGACGTTGCCGGCGGGATCCTCGACGAGGATCTGCTTTCCGCCCGGGCCCGTCACGATCTCGTTCCGGAAGGGGACGCTCGCCTGCCGGAGCTCGGCGACCCAGGTCTCGAGGTCGTCCGTGTCGAGGACGAACCGGTTCCAGCCGCCCGGCTCGGGGTGACGCCCGTCTGGCATGGGGCGCGCCGCCGAGCTCGTCGGCCCGGCGAGCCAGAGCGTCAGGTCGTCGCGCTTGAGCCGCGCAAATGCCGGCCCCATCCGCTGCTCGAGCTCGAAGCCGAGCCGATCCGTGTAGAACGCGACCCCCGCGTCCACGTCGTCCACGAGGTAGCGCACGACGGCCACGTGGGCACTCTAGATTCGCGCTCCGCCGCGCGTAGCATGGACGGCGTGGGTGCGGTGCCGCTGGAGCGGACCGAGTGGACGCTCGTCGAGCTGGACGGAGCGGCTGCGCAGCCGCCCGCGCTGATCGTCCCGTCGCACGAATGCAACCGAAAGAGAGGTCACCGATGTATGCACGACTCGTTCGTTTCGAAGGCGCCGAGCCTGAGGCGCTGAAGCAAGAGCTCGAGCAGATGGGCGAGCAGATCCGGGGCGGAACCGGCCCGAGCGAGATGGACCAGGCGCAGATGCAGACGATGCGCGACACGATCAAGCGCGTGCTCGTCCTCGCGGACACGGAGAAGGGCAGCTCGGCGATGATCGCGTTCTGCGACACGGAGGAGGACGTCCGCCGGATCGACGAGATGTTCAACCAGATGTCGCCAGGCGACGAAGGTGGGAAGCGCCAGAGCGTCGACATCTACGAGGTCGCGATCGACGAGCAGACCGGCGGTTGACGCCGGTGGGCGACCCGATCCTCGACCACGGCGCGCTGGACGAGTGTCTGCGGCTCGTCGCCGCCGAGGCTGCGAGCTACCTCGGCGAGGTCGACGAGGCGCTCGTCCGACCGCCGCAGCCGCCGGAGGCCGTGACCGGGATCGACGGTCCGCTTTCCGACGAGGGCGCGGGCTCGCTCGAAGCGCTTCGCACGCTCATCGACGCTGCCGACGTCGCCGCGACGCGGTCGGCCGGCCCTCGCTTCTTCCACTTCGTGATGGGCGGCGGCACGCCGGCCGCGCTCGGCGCCGACTGGCTGGCGAGCGCACTGGACCAGATCGCGTTCAACTGGGTCAGCTCGCCGTTGGCGATGCGGCTCGAGCAGATCTCGGTCGACTGGCTGAAGGAGCTCTTCGGCCTCCCCGCTGCGTGGAGCGGCGTGCTCACGACCGGCGCGACGACCGCGAACTTCACCGGTCTCGCCGCGGCACGGCGCTGGTGGGGGCTGCAGCACGGCGTCGACGTCGAGGAGCAGGGGCTCTCCGGCCTGCCGCCGGTGCCGGTGCTCGCGAGCGGGTACATCCATGCGAGCGCGATCAAGGCGCTCATGATGCTCGGCATCGGCCGGCAGCAGGTTCGGACGTTCGAGTCCGACGCGACCGGAAGGCTTGATGCCGACGCGCTCGAGGAGGCGCTGCGCGGCCTCGAGGGAGCTCCGGCGATCCTCGTCGCCACTGCCGGCGACGTGAACGCGGGCGGGTTCGATCCGATCACGGCGATGGGGGACCTCGCCGAGGAACACGGCGCCTGGCTGCACGTGGACGGCGCGTTCGGGCTCTTCGCCGCGGTCTCACCTTTGACGCGCGACCTCGTCTCCGGGATCGATCGCGCGCACTCGGTCGCGGTCGACGGACACAAGTGGCTGAACGTGCCGTACGACTGCGGTGCGGCCTTCGTGCACGACACGGAGCTTCATCGCGGCGCATTCACGGCTGGAGCCGCGTACTTCGGGCGCGAGGAGCCGGACAGGCCCGTCTTCAGCTTCCTTGCACCGGAGATGTCGAGGAGAGCGCGCGCCTTCGCCGTCTGGGCGACGCTTCGCGCCTACGGGCGCAACGGCTATCGGGCGATGGTCGAGCGGCACCTTCAGCTCGCGCAGCGCCTGGGCGGCCAGATTGAAGCCTCGCCCGAGCTCGAGCTGCTCGAGGACGTTGCGCTCAACGTCGTCTGCTTCCGCTTCCGACCTGACGGCGTCGCGGAGGAGGAGCTCGACGAGCTGAATCGCCGGCTCGGGCAGGCGGTGCTCGACGACGGTCGCGTCTTCTTCGGCACGACGGTCTACGGCGGCAAGGTGGCGTTCCGGCCCGCGATCGTCAACTGGCGCACGCGACCCGAGGATGTCGACCTCGTGGTTCCGACCGTGCTCGAGCTCGCCGCGTCGCTCCTTCAGCCGGCCGGCCGGTAGCCGCGGACGTAGTCGACGACGAACGCCTTCGGGTACGGGCCTCGTCGTTCACCGTCTTCGGGGAACTCGTAGAGGCTGAGCATCAGCTGCAGCGGATAGGCAGGTGGCGACTCGACCGTCTTGACGAGCTCGTCGTCGACGAAGAAGCGCACCTCGCTCCGCGTCCACTCGGCGGCGTAGACGTGGAACTCGCGCGCGTCGATCGCGACCCGCACCTTCGCGAAGTCGTCGACGATGGTCGGGTCGCCGAACGGGTGGACGCCGACGCCGACGTCGACGTGCTCGGCCGCGACGTCGCGCCCGAAGATCTCGCACACGCAGATCTCGCCCGAGCGCTCGCCGCCGTCGTGGCCGATCATCCACAGCGCGACCATCGCCCGCGGGTCGTCGGTTGCCCGTGCGCGAAGCTCGATCCGGCCGTACTCGGGCGTATAGAGGCGAACGTTCGGCTGCTCCTCCGTGACGACCGCCGCGGGATTGAACCGGTGCTGGCCGTCAGGGGTTCCCAGGCGACCCGAGAGCGCGCCCGTCTGGAGCGACGAGACGCGGATCTCCCCGTCGAGCGCGGGACACCACGGCTCCTGGTCCTCCTCGATCAGCAGGCGCAGCTCGCCGTCGCGGATGTCGTACCGCGCGGCCGAGCGCTCGCGGCTGCTCCAGTGCGGCAGGTAGTACGGCAGCCACCGCGTCAGGTCGAGCGGCTCTGCGTCGAACGTCTCGTCGAACTCCAGCTCGAACGGCACGAGCAGAAGTCTGAAGGATGGCGGCCGGAGCCAGCCCCCGTCATCGTTTTGAAGTGACACTCGTCCTCTCTTCCGCCCGTACGCTGGCGCTTCTCCGCGCGACGGGTCATGCTGCCCTGGAAGCCGCGGAGGGAGGAAGAGAGTGACCACGACAACCGCCGACAAGAGAACACGTCTTTCCGACGACGACATGGCTCGCCTGATCCCGCTGATCGAGGGCTCCGACACCGTCGAGCTGAAGCTCACCGTTCCGGAGGCGGACCATCGCACCACGATCACGGCACTTCGGTTGGATCCGCTCGACGCGCAGATCCGCCAGGTGTTCTTCTTCGACACGCCTGACCTGAAGCTGAACAAGCAGGGTGTCGTCGTTCGCGCCCGCCGTGTGCAGAAGAAGGGCGACGACTCGGTGGTCAAGCTCAGGCCGGTCGTTCCGGCGGAGCTGCCGGGTCGCATCCGCAAGTCACCGGGCTTCGGCGTCGAGGTGGACGCGATGCCGGGAGGATTCGTCTGCTCGGGATCGATGAAGGGGATGCCGGGCGCAGACGTCCGCGAGACCGTGGCGGGGAACGGGCCGCTCCGCAGGCTCTTTTCGAAGGAGCAGCGCGCCTTCTACGCCGACCACGCTCCCGAGGGCATCGCGCTCGACGACCTCTCGGTGCTCGGCCCGATCTTCGTCCTCAAAGTCAAGTTCGCGCCGCCGGAGATCGACCGCAAGATGGTCGCCGAACTCTGGCTCTATCCCGACAACTCGATGCTTCTCGAGCTCTCGACGAAGTGCGCCCCCTCGGAAACGTTCGATGTGGCCGCGAAGACGAGGGCCCACCTCGTCGAGCGGGGTGTGAACCTCGAAGGAGAGCAGGAGACCAAGACGCGCAAGGCGCTCGAGTTCTTCTCGAAGCAGCTGAAGGCGCGAGCCGAAGCGATGAGGACGCTTCGCATCGTCGAGTTCCTGTCGCTCGACGGTGTGCTGCAGGCGCCGGGAGATCCCGAGGAGGACACCGAGGGCGGCTTCCGGCACGGCGGTTGGCAGCGGCCGTACTTCGACGACGTTCTCGGCGAGAGCGCGGCGAAGGGGATGGCCGACACCGACGCGTACCTCTTCGGTCGGAAGACGTACGAGAAGATGGCGAGCTTCTGGCCGAACGCGCCCGCCGACGATCCCTTCGGCCGGCACCTGAACAGCACGCGGAAGTACGTCGCGTCGCGGACGCTCGACACCGTCGACTGGGACAACTCCGAGCTCATTCGCGGCGATGTCGCAGATGAGGTCGCGAAGCTCAAGGACGAGCCGGGCGGCAACATCGCCGTCCTCGGGAGCGGCGACCTCGTCCAGACGCTGATCGAGCACGACCTCGTCGACGAGTACTACCTCGTCGTGTTCCCGATCGTGCTCGGGAGCGGAAAGCGGCTCTTCCGCGACGCCGACGACCCGAGGAAGCTGCGGCTCGTCGAGTCACAGCCGACGAGCACGGGCGGCGTGATCCTCACCTACCGTCCGGCCGACTGAGGGGATGCCGCTAGGGGTAGGGTCGCTCGCCGGCCGCGAGCATCTCGACGTACTTCGCGATCCGGCGAGCGCGCGTCTCGGACTTCTTCGCCGTCTGAACGCGGTGAAGGACGGCGTAGCGGTTCCGCGAGTCGAGGCCCGCGAACGTCTCGGTCAGGCCCGCCTCGTCGAGCGCGCTGCGCCAGGTCGTCGGGCACCGTCGCGGTCGCCACGCTGTCGTACGCCGCGTCCCAGCGCCCGTCCGCCTTCGCCCGCTCGACCTCGGCGAGCCCCGCGGGACGCATGCGCCCGGCCGCGGTCAGCGCGTGCACCTTCTGCCGGTTGACCTTCGACCATGTGCTCCTGGGCCGGCGCGGGGTGAAACGCTGGAGGTACCAGTCGTCGTCGATGCGTCGCGACTGGCCGTCGATCCAACCGAAGCACAGGGCGACGTCGACGGCTCCGCCCCAGTTCAGCGACGCGATCCCGGTGTGCTTCTTGGCCATCTTCGCCCACACCTCGGTGGCTGTCTCTCCGTTCGTCTCGAGCCACCTCTCGAACGCGTCTGGCCCGTCGAAGAACACCTCGCTCACTGACCCGGTACGGAACGCTGACCTCACCGCTCCGCGCGTAGCGCGTCTCCGGTGACATGCACCGAGACAATGGCTCAGGCAAGAAGTGCGCGCAGCGCGGCGAGCGGCTCCTCGCGCACGCGGAAGTAGGCCCAGCTGCCACGCTGCTCCCGCTCGACGAGCCCCGCCTGCAGGAGCACCTTCAGGTGGTGGCTCACGGTCGGCTGCGTCAGTCCGAGCGGCTCGACCAGGTGACAGACGCAGGCCTCGGCGTCGGGTTGCGACTGGATCAGGCTCAGCAGTCGCAGGCGCGCCGGGTCCGCGAGCACCCTCAGTGCGGCCGCGAGTTGCTCCGCCTGATCGGCATCGATCGCGTCCTGGAGGAGCGGCGGACACGAGGCGGTGATCGTCGCGATTGGTTGCACGCGCCGCATATTGACAGCGATCGATGACTTCGACAACATGCCGAGATAGACCGCAGTCGATACGAGGAGCGCTGTCATGACCGAGATGCTCGATCCCGTGACCCGGGCTCACGTCGAGAAAGCGGCCGGCGCGCTGCAGGTCGAGTTCGCCGGGACGTTCTCGCAGGAGACGATCGCGCGGTTCATCGCCGAGTCGGTCGACCTGCTCGGCGAGTCGAAGGTCAACGTCTTCGTCCCGGTGCTCGCGCATCGCTTTGCACGGGAGCGGTTGAAGGCGCTGGGGCAGGCCGAGGGCCTGATCACGAAGCTCCAGCCCGAGGTGCTCTTCGTCTGCGTGCACAACGCCGGCCGCAGCCAGATGGCGGCCGGGCTGGTGAAGCTTCGCTCGGAAGGGCGCATCCACGTTCGGTCGGCAGGCAGCGACCCCGGCGAGCGGATCAATCCAGCGGTGGTCGAGGCGATGGACGAGCTCGGCGTCGACATGACCGAGGAGTTCCCGAAGCCCCTCACCGACGAGGTCGTCCGTGCCGCCGACGTCGTGATCACGATGGGCTGCGGCGACGCCTGCCCGATCTATCCCGGGAAGAAGTACGAGGACTGGGTGCTCGACGACCCCGAGGGGCAGGATCTCGAGGCCGTTCGCCGGATCAGGGACGAGGTCGACTTCAGGGTGCGACGGCTGATCGGCGAGCTCCTTCCGACGACCTGATCCCGCGAACGGCCCGGGCTCAGTCGGGCTGCTCGCTCGCGACTCGAACGTGCCGCGTGATCCAGTTCGTGTCCCAGGTGGCGCCGTCGTCGAAGGAGAACGACTGCTCCCAGGTGGCCGAGGTCGGAGTGATGTCCTTCCACGTGAAGCGCACCTTCACGGGCACGCCGTCGATGACCTCGTCGCACTCGAACAGGCCGACGCCGTCGCGGAACCGGCCGACGACGGGCGGCTCGAGCTGGCCGTTGCCGACCGTCGATGCCCACCAGATCCGCCAGAGCCCGGTCTCGGGCTCGAACAGCCGGAGCGAGAACCCTTCGAACCCGGGCCGGCCGGGGAACTGCGGCGCCGTGAAGGTGTCGATGTTCCCGACGCCGCCGAGGATCGGGCCTGCCTCGCTGTGCGACTCGAACTCGATCCATTCCGTGTCGCCCTGGACGAGCGGCCTGGCCCGCTTGCGGTTCGCCTGCCGCCAGCTTCCGAAGAAGAAGTCGAAGTCGTGGCGGCCGTTCTCGGCGTGTTCCATGAGCTCTCCTCGAGTCGTTTGACGTCTCGACGGTACGAGCTCCTGAGGTCAGTTTCCGCCCTCAGTCGGGTGCAGCCTCGCGACGGCGTCGTCGCGTAGCCTCCGGCCGTGCACCGGCTCACAAAGGCGCAGGCCCGGCGCATCGCGGTGCGTGCGCAGTTGCTCGACGCGTCCCGGCCGACCGACCTCGTCGCGGTCGTGCAGCGGCTGACTCTGCTCCAGATCGACCCGACCGCGGCGATCGCGCCCAACGCGGACCTCGTCGCCTGGAGCCGCCTCGGTTCGGCCTACCAGCCGGACGACCTGAAGCAGGCCGTCGAGCAGGACCGGACGCTCTTCGAGCTCGATGCCCTCGTGCGGCCGATGGGCGACCTCGGCCTCTATCTCGCAGACGCGGGCGCGTACGGCTCGACCGGTCGCGCAAGTACCTGGATCCGCGAGAACGACCAGTTCCGGCGCGACATCCTCAAGCTGCTTCGCAAGTCCGGGCCGCTGACCTCACGCGACATCCCGGACACGGCGGTCGTGCCGTGGGCCTCGAGCGGATGGACGAACAGTCGGAACGTCACCCAGATGCTCGAGCTCCTCGCGGTGCGAGGCAAGGTCGCGATCGCCGGTCGCGTCGGGCGCGAGCGGTTGTGGGACCTTCCCGAGCGGGTGTACCCGTCCGAGGTCGTCGTCCCCTCGGTCGAGGAGGCCACTCGGGCCAAGAACGAGCGGCGGCTCGCCTCGCTCGGCATCGCACGGCAGAAGGGCACGGCGATGCCGCTCGAGCCGATCATCGTCGGCGAGGCAGGTGAGCCGGCGGTCGTCGAGGGCACGAAGGGCGAGTGGCGCGTCGACCCCGCGGCGCTCGAGGACGACTTCGAGGGGCGCACAGCGCTGCTGTCGCCGTTCGACCGGCTCGTCTACGACCGCGCGCGAGCGCAGGAGCTCTTCGACTTCGAGTTCACGCTCGAGATGTACAAGCCGGCGGCCAAGCGGCGCTGGGGGTACTTCGCGCTTCCGATCCTCCACCACGACCGGCTGGTCGGGAAGGTCGACGCGATCGCCGACCGGAAGGCCGGGGTGCTCCGGGTGAACGCGATCCACGAGGACGTGAAGTTCACGCGCGCGATGACGAAGGCGGTGCAGGCGGAGCTCGACGACCTGGCGTCTGGCTCGGGCTCGACCGCGCGCGATGAGCCGGCCCCTCCTTCGACGTCGTCGACGGCGAGCTGACGTCACATGTCGAGCCCGTGCGATAGACCCAGGCGGGGGCGCTCGGTACGCACCCCCGCCGTTCGGGTCTCGCGCGGCTACGAGCCCGCGAGCTTCAACTTCCCCGAGAGCGTCGAGGTCGCGGTCGCGATCTCAACCCTGCCCTCACCGCTCCCGCGCGCGCCTGCGAAGACCCCCGTGCTCGACCGGCCGTCGACGAACCACTTCTCGGTCGCGATCGGGCCCGAGGCGCTCTGGCAGACGTACGCAACGCCGCGCAGAACCAGGACTCCGTCCGGGAGGACGATCCGCCGGATTCCGGCGTTCGTCCAACTCCCGGGACCGCAGGGCTGGACCCAGCGGTCCTGCGTCACGCTGATGACCATGCTCGCGGCCCCGTAGCCCTCGACCGTGCCGCTTCCGGTGTTGATCAGCTGAAACGTGCCGAGGTCGGCGATGCGGTTCGTGACCGACGCCGTGCTCTCGTGGAACGTCGCCTCGAAGCGGTTTCCGTCCGCCGCGGCGGCGTTGGCCACGTGCAGCAGGAATCCTCCGGTGAGTGCGAGCACGGCGAGCAGGAGCCCGACGCGAACAGCTGTGTGGTGCTTGGCCATGTTCTCCTCCTGGTTGGTTGCGGACGCCGACAGGCTTCGTCGACGCGGTTGAGCCCTGCTGGAGCCACGGTTGAGAACGTGCCGAAGACGCGCGGCACCCTCGGCTAGGCGGGCCATCGAGGCATCCCTAGCCACGACTCACTGTCCGCTCGGCGTCGGCTCCAGCCCCATCGCCACGAAGATCCGAGAACGAGTCACCCGATCGACGATCGCCTGGACCGACGGCCAGAGCGGAGCGAGACCTATCGCTCTCGAGCGCCTTCGCCATCGTCACCAGGTCGACCTCCCGCGTGAGCTCGCCCCGCTCGGCGATCAGTGCGATGAACCGCCGCGCCGGGAGCGACACCGCGACGACGTCGGCGGACGTCTCGAGGAACGTGCGGACTGCGAGCTCGAGCGCCAGTCGGCGGGCGCCGAGGTCGGCCTCGGGGCGGGCGAAGCGCTTGGCCGGGTACGGGCACCTCGCGCCGACGGGACAGACCGCGTAGTAAATCCCGTTGTCGGCCGGGAGGACGCGCACTTCGAGCAGGTCCGGCGTCAGGAGCGTGAACGACTCCACGACACCCGTCGAGCTCGCCTCTGTGACGGCGAGCCCGCCGCGACGAGTTCTCCGGTAGTGCGCGTCGAGCTCGGCCCGGATCGTCTGCGCATGACTGAGCGACTGTGGCGCGAGCGCCGAAGCCGTCGACGATGCTCGAGCGGGGAGCGCCGCGGAGGCCCCGAGCGCCAGCACGAGACCAACCACGCCGGCCAGGTGCTGCCACCGGATCGTCACGTCGCACCGATTCACCGACACGTCCGCTCCTACCGCGGAAGCAGCAGATCGCGGGACACCTTGCGCTCGTTGCCGACCGGATCCGAGGCCGTGATCTCGAGCCGGAGCCGGCGAACGCTCTTCTCCGGGCGCACCCGAATCGCCACGGACACCTTCCCCGACTGCATCTCACCCACGCGCGATGCGAGGAACCTGCCGCGGCCGTGCACGTCGATCAGGTACCGGACTGCGTTCCCGGGCGCCTCTTGCGCTGAGAACGCGATCGTGACGACGTACGAGCCCGGCCGACCGCGGAGCTTTGCGGCACTCGCTCGGGAGACCGCGACAGAGGGTGGAGAGTCGTCACGGTCGGCCACGCCGGTCCAGCTGCTCCGGAACGTGATGGATCCGTGGTCGCTCAGGTCGCCGCCCGTGAGGGTGCTGCGGAACGTTCCCCGGCCCCGGAACTTCGAGTACTCGCCGGTGCCCGAGACGATTCGCCAGGTTCCGGTGCCGCCGTGCTCGCTGTCGATCGAGATGACGAGCGCGGTTGCGCTGCCACTCCCGTCCGCGCACGTGAGGAGCCGCGTCCCCTCCGCGTCGGCAGGGCGTGTTTCCGCGAACTGTGAGGGTCGTCGCGCGCCCGGAGGAACAGAACGCGCCCCTGGCCGTGAACTTCCCGGCGTGCCAGAACCCGAGCGGGGAGTCCGCAGCCGCCTCGTGCCGTCCATCGAACACGAGCTCGAACGAGCTCGGGGCAGCGGGGCCTCCGGCGGCGCCGATCGCGCCGACCGCGCCGGTCGCGATCGCTCCGATCACTCCGACGGCCAGGACGAACAATCGATTCCGTGACACTTCGACGCTCCTCTCGCTTCGGTGCCCGCAGGCTCGGGCAGCGCGGTCGAGTCCGGCTGGAGCGGGGGTGGAGAATCGATTGAGGGCGCGATACCGTCGCTGCGTTCCCGATCCAAGGCGGCGCGATGGAGTTCCTGGTCCTCGGGCCACTCGAAGTCCGTAACGGCGAGCGCACGGTGCGGCTCGGCGCCGCGAAGCAGCGAGCGCTCCTCGGGGTGCTCCTCCTACATGCGAACGAGACCGTCTCGACGGCCCGCCTCGTCGACGAGCTGTGGGGAGAACGCCCGCCGGCGACCGCAGAGAAACTCGTGCAGGGCTACGTGCACGCGCTCAGGAAGCAGCTCGGGGACGGCGTCGTCCAGACCCAGGCACCCGGCTACAGGCTGACCGTCGAGGGTCGAGACCTCGACGTCGCCGAGTTCGAGCGGATGATCGCGGAGGCGCGAACGGCTTCGCCCGAAGATGCGCTCGAGCTTCGAAGACGGGCGCTCGCCCTCTGGCGCGGGCCGCCGCTCACGGACGTCGTCCTCGAGGGGCCGGAGCGCCACAACCTCGACCGGTTGAGCGAGCTTCGCCTGACGACACAGATCGAGCGCATCGACGCAGAGCTCGAGCTCGGGCGCGACGACGCAGCTCGTCGGGGAGCTCGAGGCGATCGTCGCGGAGCATCCGTACCAGGAGCGCGCAGTCGCGCTGCTGATGCTCGCGCTCTACCGGTCCGGCCGACAGGCGGAAGCCCTCGAGGCGTATCGGTCGGTTCGCCGCAGGCTCAACGACGAGCTCGGGCTCGAACCGGGTCAGGAGCTCCGAGACCTGGAGGCCGCGATCCTTCGTCAGGACGACGCGCTTGCGGCGCCGGTTGAGGAGCAGCCGGTCGGCGAACCGGAGCGTTCTGTCGCGACGACGACCGGAGCCCCCTCGAAGTCGCGTCGCGCACGGCTCGCAATGGGCGGCCTGCTGGTTGCCGTGCTCGCGGGCGCGGTCGCCGTTGCGGCGGTCCTGCTGCGCGGCGACCCGGAGCCGATCGTCGTACCCCCGAACTCCGTCGCAGCGATCGATCCCGAGACGAACCGGGTGATCGCGACGCTGCAGACGGGAATCCGGCCGGGCCCGGTGGCTGCTGGGGCAGGTTTCGTCTGGGTCGGCAACCTCGACGGCAAGTCCTTGACGCGCGTCGATTCGGCGGCTCGCACAGTCGACGGGACGACCCCGCTTCCGGCTACGCCCACGGCGATCGCGGTCGGGCGCGCGGCCGTCTGGGTGGTGAACGCCCGGCTCGGGACTCTTTACAAGGTCGACCCGCAGTTCGAGAACGTCGACTCTGTCGAGTTCGGCGTCCGCTCGATCAGGAACACCGGAGCCGGGGTCGACCTCGGCGAAGGATCCGTCTGGGCAGCGTACGGCGACTCGACGCTCGCGCGCGTCGACCCCAAGACGCTCGCAGCGGCCGCGTCGGCTACGGCTGGTGCCGCGCCTGCGGCGCTCGTCTTCGCGTACGGCGCTGTCTGGGTGGCGAACTCCGGGGACGACACCGTGCGTCGCTTCTCTCCGCGGACGTACGAGCTCGGCGACGTCGGGTCGTTCACCGTCTGCCGCGCACCGAGCGGCATCGCGGCCGGCGCGGGTTCGATCTGGGTGTCGTGCGCCGACGACGACTTGGTGGCGCGCCTCCCCGCCGACCTGTCCTCGGGGTCGTCCGTTCAGATCACCGTCGGGGACGGGCCGACGGCTGTTGCCTTCGGGGCCGGTGCCGTATGGGTGGCGAACGAAACTGCCGGAACCGTGTCCCGCATCGATCCCGCGACGAACGATGTCGAGGAGACGATCGACGTCGGCAACGCGCCTGCCGGGATCGCGGTCGATCGAGGGCTCGTCTGGGTGTCCGTGCAGGCAGCCCCTGGACGAGGCGTCTAGTCCTTGAGGCAGGCGACGGCGAGGTCGAGCACGGGCCGCAGAACGATGCAGCCGACCCGGTCCGAGACGAGCGTGGCCTCGTGCGACGACGTTCAGCGGCGCGACCGGGGCAATGTCGCGGGCGAGGGTGGCGTCGACCTCGGCGTAGGCACGGTTTCGCGCTCTGCCCTGGGGGAGCCTGACAACTCGGTCGAGCTCCGCGCTCGCGAGTCTCGAGTGGAGGCGTGAGAGCGACTCGCCCCCGAACAGCTGCGACTCGATCAGCAGGTTGAGGTACGCGTGCGCGTCTGGGATGTTCGGAGTCCAGAGGACGAGCGCGATGTCCCACGCTGCGCCGCGAGCCGTCAGCGTCTCGAGGTAGTTGACGCTCGTGATGTGCTCGGGGATCTGCTTGATCGTCACGTCGAGGCCGATCTGGGCGAGCTGCTTGGCGGCGACCTGCGCTGCGAGAACGGGCAGCGGGTTGGTCCCGGTCGTGTAGAGGACTGCCTTTGCCTCGCGCAGGTGCCCGCGCGCGAGCTCACGTGCTCGAGCGAGGTCTCCTGCCGCCGGGTAGATCCTGGCATCCCGGAATCCCGGCATGCCATGCGGCAGAAGCTGGTCGGTCACGCGCGCCACCACCGGTCCGCCGCTCGTCGCGAGGAGCTCCTGGCGGTTGAGCGCGAAGTTGATCGCCCGTCGCAGCCTCGGGTTGTTCCGGAAGAGGGGCCTCGAGGAGTTGAAGGCGAGCATGCGGATCCCGAGTCCCGGGCTGAATCGCAGCCGCGACTTGAGCCCGTACTTCCGGATCAGGTCGAGCGTTGGATCGAGGAAGACGCCCGAGATCATGTGGCCCCAGTCGACCTCGTTGCGATCGATGCTTCTGAGCAGTTGTGTGGGCGAGCCCCCTCGGAGGTTCACGTCGAAGCCGGCGAGGTGCACCTTCCGTCGTCCATCGTAGTAGGGGTTGCGACGGATGACGACGCGCTCGTTCTCGCGGTACTCCTGGACGTAGTAGGGGCCGGCCGAGGGGAACGCGCCTCTTCCCTCGCGCGAAGCCGGCAGTCCGGGTGGGACCGCGCAGAAGTAGGGAAGCGTCGTACGCGCGAGGAAGTCGGGAGCCGGGCGCGTGAACTTGACGGTGAGTTTGTCGCCGCGCGCGACGACTCCGCGCGCCACGTCCTTTCGCCCGGCAAGCACGTCCGCTGCGCCGACGATGTCCATCATGTGGATCCGCCCCGGCGACTGGCTCCCGAGCTGAAGCACGCGGTTGATCGCGTGGGCGAATGCGTTCGCCTGCAGCTGCTTTCCGTCGCTGAACCGGAAGCCACCGCGGAGCGTGAACGTGTAGGTCTTGAGGTCGTCCGAGACCTTCCAGCGCCAGACCACCTCGGGCTGCAGGCGGAACCCCGCAGGCGGCGGTCTGTCCGGATATGTGAAGAGCCGTGCACAGGTCGTGTCGATGAGCGACCAGCCCGGCTGGGTGAACGAGAGGGCGGGGTCGACGTAGTCGAGGCCGGCCGCGGGCGAGAAGGCGATGTTGAGGATCCCGCCCTCCCGTCCGCGTGAGCCGGCGCCGGGCTGGGCGACGACCGCGGAGCCGACCAGTACGGCGACCATCGCGCAGAGCGACCGACTTCCTGCCACGTCGTGCCTCCCTCCAGGTCGACCACGTCGAGCGTAAAGCTCGGAGCACACGAGAACTAGTCCAGCCGGGCAACATGCTCCAGATGGGTGGTTGAGCCCCGGTCGAGCCTCGCTTGAGTGAGCTCGGGGCTGCTGCGTAAGGTGCGACACGCGATGAACCGCCCGTTTCTGCTCGTCCAGCTGAGCGACCCGCACATCGGCGCCGACTGGGCGGAGGGCGATCCCACGGCGAGGCTCGCCGCGGCGGTCGAGTCGGTGCGTGCGCTCGGGACCCCCGACGCGGTGCTCGTGTCGGGCGATCTCGCCGATCACGCGACCGACGCGGAGTACGAGCTCGTGCAGGAGCTCCTCGCTCCCCTCGGCGCGCCGGTCCACGTGCTCGCCGGCAACCACGACGACCGGCGGGCCTTGCATCGCCACTTCGGCGTGCCGGGCGCCGACGGCGAGCCCGTGCAGTACTCGGCCGATCTCGGGCCCCTGCGCCTCGTCGTCCTCGACAGCACGCGCCCCGGCGAGGACCCCGGGAGCCTGGACGGCGGGCGGCTCGACTGGCTCGACGCGGAGCTCGCCGCCGCGCCGGAGGCGCCGACGATCGTGGCGATGCACCATCCTCCGCTGCTCACCGGGAGCGCGGTGTGGGACGACCTCGGGCTGCCGCTCGCCGATCGGTTGGCGCTTCGCGACGTGATCGCGCGCCACCGGCAGGTGCGGCGAGTGGTCGCGGGCCACGTCCATCGCACGATGACCGGCGACCTGGCGGGAACGCCCGTGGTGACGATGCCGAGCACGTACGTCCAGGCGCGGCTCGACTTCGATTCGCGGGAGCTCGAGCTCACGCCCGAGCCTGCGGGCTTCGGCGTCCACGTCGTCGTCGACGGCGAACTGACGTCGCACGTCGAGCCCGTGACGTAGCCTGCGGGCGAGATGCAGTACGTGAACCTCGGCGGGACCGGACTCCAGGTCTCGCGCATATGCCTCGGGATGATGAGCTTCGGCGAGCACGAGAGCCGGGAGTGGGCGCTCGACG
The DNA here is from genome assembly GCA_963737405.1 of uncultured Actinomycetes bacterium. Lineage (GTDB taxonomy): Bacteria > Actinomycetota > Thermoleophilia > Gaiellales > Gaiellaceae > JACCTU01. The sequence goes on along the minus strand of CAVTSL010000001.1, from coordinate 25,093 downwards.
AGTCGGCGGCCGAGCCGATCGTGAAGCGAGCGGTCGAGGGCGGCGTCGTCTTCTTCGACACCGCGGACGTCTACAACGGCGGGCAGAGCGAGGTCGTCACCGGGCGCCTGTTGCGAAAGCTCTTCGGGATGCGCGAGGAGTACGTGGTCGCGACGAAGGTGCGCGGGAGGACGATGCCAGGCGTGAACGGCCTAGGTCTCTCGCGAAAGCACGTCCTCGCCTCGATCGACGCCTCGCTCGAGCGATTGCAGCTCGACTACGTCGACCTCTACCAGATCCATCGCTGGGACAGGGCGACGCCGATCGAGGAGACGATGGACGCCCTGCACGACGTCGTGAAGGCGGGGAAGGCGCGCTACATCGGCGCCAGCAGCATGCACGCGTGGCAGTTCGCGAAGGCGCAGCGCGTCGCGCGGACACCGTTCGTCTCGATGCAGAACCACTACAACCTGATCTACCGCGAGGAGGAGCGGGAGATGATCCCGCAGTGCATCGATCTGCGGGTCGGCCTTGTCCCGTGGAGTCCGCTCGCGCGCGGCAATCTCGCCCGTGCATCTGCGGTCGAGGGCTCGACGACACGTGCCGGGACCGATCCCTTCCGCGAATCGCTCTACCGGCCGGAGCTCGACACGCCGGTCCTCGACCGCCTCGCCGAAGTTGCTGCGGAGCGCGGCGTCCCGCCGGCGCAGATCGCGCTCGCGTGGCTGCTGCACAAGCCCGGCGTCACGGCGCCGATCGTCGGAGCGACGAAGATCGAGCACGTCGAGGACGCGCTCGCCGCCGAGTCGCTGTCGTTGAGCGAGGACGAGATCCGGCGGCTCGAGGAGCCGTACGTCCCGCACCCGGTTTCGGGCATCGAGCTGTAGCGGCGAGCCGTTGACTTCCCGCTCGTCGTAGCCGAGACTCGCGCCTCTGCGGTGCTTCACAACCTACTGGGAGGAGCGATGAGACACGCACGCGCGCTTCGGCGAAGCGCGGTCCTCGTTGGTGCAGTCGTTGCCGCGGTCACGCTCGCCGCGGCGGCAAGCGGGGGGCAGGTGTTCCGAGAAACGATCCACGAGGAGGACGACGTCGTCCTCGCGAACTTCTGCGACGTGCCGGGGCTTACGGTCAACGACGCGTTCGTCCTGGATCTGCGCGTCCACATCGTTCCGCACGGCCGCGACCGTCTCGACTACTTCCTCCAACACGGGCAGCGGACTGACGTGTACACGAACGTCGCGAACGGCAAGTCCGTGCGGGCCGTGGCGACGGTGATCGAGAAGGACCTGCGCGTGACGGACAACGGCGACGGCACGCTGACGATCCTCATCCTGGCCACCGGTAACGCCGTGCTCTACGGCGCGAACGGCAAGGCGATCGCGCGGAATCCGGGACAGATTCGGTTCGAGGTCCTCATCGACCACAACGGCACGCCGACCGATCCGTCGGACGACGAGTTCATCGCCGACCTCGGTGTGGTGAAGGGTTCGACGGGCCGAAGCGACGACTTCTGCGCGGCCGCCGTCCCGGCGCTCGAGTGACCCCGGCGAGCCGGCGGGGACCCTTCGCCCCGCCGGCTCTCTTGGAGGAGGAACTCAGGCGGCCCGCTCGACGAGCGACGGCGTGCGGCGGCCGTCCTTCGCCTCGACGAGGGCCCGCGAGGCGTGCAGGACCGCGTAGGACGCTCCGGTCGCGAGCCCGAGGAGCGTGAACCCGAGGATCCACACCCAGTTGGGCGCGACGAACGCTGCGGTGGTCGGAACGACGCGGAACGGGGAGCCGCTCCGGGCGATCGGCAGCAGCATGTCCCAGAAGAAGATGAAGCTGACGAACGACCAGACGAGGCCGGCCGCAAGGCTCTGCAGCGGCCGCACCACTCCGAACACGCGGTCTGCGAGCGCCGTGAAGGCGATCCCGCTGAGCGCGCCGTAGACCGCGAGGAGGGCGATCCCGAGGACGAGCGACCACCAGTGGTAGTCGGTGTTGCTGAAGTGCTGGAGGCCGAAGAGCCACGCCGTCGCGGCCATCGGGTACTCGAAGGCTCGGTGGCCGTCGCGCGCCCAGTCCCAGAGCACGATCGGAACCGCGAGCGCGAGCGCGCCCAGCAGGCCCGAGGCGGTGCCGACGGCGACCAACTCACGCGGGGCCAGGCGGTCTGCGCCGAAGCGCACAGCGTCGGCGGTTGCGCTGTCATCCATCTCGAAGCGCCTCCTTCTCTCCATGCGCCGGGCGGAAGGCCCGGCTGAGCTGGCAGGTACGCATTCAGCGTGCTCCTGCAGACGGCCGGGCGCCATCCTTCGGTGAGACGATCCGGCGGGCGCTCTCGGATCGTTCGATCGTCATCGAACGCCGCCGAGAACCCGGACGGTCAAGCGATGAGTTCTCGCCGGGCGTTCGGTCTTAGAGGCATGAGCGAGCCAAGAACACACACAGTCGACGTACCGGGCGCCGTCCTTCACTACGACATCCGAGACGCAGAGGGCGGAAGCGACGAGCCGATGCTGTTGATGATCGGGCTGCCGATGGCGGCCGACGGGTTCAGCGCGTTGGCCGGGCACTTCCCCGACCGGACGATCGTGACGTACGACCCACGCGGCGTCGGTCGCAGCGAGCGGACCGACGGCGCGAACGAGTCGAATCCCGAGCAGCATGCGGACGACCTGCACCGGCTGATCTCCGGTCTCGACACCGGCGCGGTTGAGATCTTCGGCAGCAGTGGTGGTGCGGTGGTCGGCCTCGCGCTCGTGGCGCGGCACCCCGAACAGGTGCGGACGCTCGTCGCGCACGAGCCGCCGTCCGCGCCGGTGCTGCCCGACCGCGAGGAGGCCCTCGCCGCGACTTCGGACATCCGCGCGACCTACGAACGCGACGGCTTCGGCCCCGCAATGGGAAAGTTCCTCGCCCTCACCATGCTGAAGGGCCCCGTCCCGGCCGACTTCGCCGAGCGACCGCCCATGGATCCGGCGATGTTCGGGCTGCCGACCGAGGACGACGGGAAGCGCGACGATCCGCTGCTCGCACAGAACATCGTCGGCACGACGCACTACGAGCACGACTTCGACGCGTTGCGCGCGGCGCCGACGCGAATCGTGGTCGGAGCCGGTGCGGAGTCCGAGGGCGAGCTGGCGAACCGCGCGGCGTACGCGGTCGCGGAGCGGCTCGGGACGGAGGTCGTCGTCTTCCCGAGTCACCACGGCGGGTTCGTCGGCGGCGAGTCCGGCTGGCGAGGCGAGCCCGAGGCGTTCGCCGTCACACTCCGCGAGGTGCTCACCGCGAGCTGAGTAAACGTGTCCGATCGTCGGGACCATCCCGGCTTGGGCTCGATGACGTCAGGCTCGTGCGGCCCAGGCCTCGATCTCGATCGACATCTGCGGCCAGACGAGAGCCGGGACCACGACGAGCATCGATGCCGGGCGCGCCGAGCCGAGGAACTTCGCGCGGATCGCGGCGTGGGCGGCGATGTCGTCGGCGCTCGTCAGGTACTGCGTGATCTTCACCAGGTCGTCGACGGTGAAGCCGGCGTGCTCGAGGGCGGCGCAGACGTTCGTCCAAGCCAGCGTCGCCTCTTCCTCGAACTCCGAGGGAATCGTTCCGTCGGCGGCCATACCCGGAGTGCCGGAGAGCGCGAGCCAACGGGCGCCCGGCGCGACCTCGACCGCGTCGCTGTAGCTGCCGATCTGGGCGGCGATTCCGATGTCGTGCGGGGTGTGCACGGATCGACCCTAGAGATGACGTGCGTCGCGCGCTGCACGGGGTGCACTCGAGCCGCCCCAGTGTTGCGCAATGTCGGCGTACATTTCGAGAGGTGCCAGGCGAGGAACTGGGATCATCCGATGAGGTCGAGGCCGGGCAGCGTGTTTACACGCCCCTTGTGCTGTGGGGCTACGACCTCGTTGTTCTCGGGTTCTCGAACCGCTTCGTCTGGCGATGTCGCAGCTCGAGGATGCTCGACCGCTACAACACCTACGTCGGCGCGCGTCACCTCGACGTCGGGGTCGGCACAGGGTGGTTCCTCGATCATTGCGACTGGCCGGTCGAAACGCCGCAGATCACCCTCCTCGACCTGAACCAGAACTCGCTGTCGGCGGCATCGAAACGGATCCGCCGCTACAAGCCCACGACGACTCGGGCGAACGTGTTGGATCCGGTCGACCTCGGCGACGTGCGCTTCGAGTCGATCGGCGCAAATTACCTCTTCCATTGCCTTCCCGGTCCACTCGAGTCGAAGGCCGCGACACTGGCGTCGAATCTCCGTCCCTATCTCGCTTCGAACGGCGTCCTCTTCGGCAGCACGATTCTCGGCCAGGGGGTCCGGCACAACTTGCTCGGGCGCCGTCTCATGCGTCTGTACAACCGGAAGGGAGTCTTCTCGAACCTCGAGGATGACCAGCGAGGACTCGAACAGGGGCTTGCGTCTCACCTGAGCGACGTCGAGGTGGAGGTCGTCGGCGCCGTCGCGCTCTTCGTCGGCCGGCGATAGCGAGGGCCAGGCGCGTCGGAGGCGGAACCAGCGCGTTCGCCGTCGCGCGAATGCGGCTTGGCTTCAACCCGGCGTGGTATCGGGCTCAGCGGGCGTTGCGGCACGGGTGAAGCCTGCGTGCAACGACTCCACGACGACGATGCCGCGCCCCAACAACCGTGCCTTCTCATACGACTGTCGCAGCACCTTCTCGCTCGGCTCGCCGTAGATGTGGATCGACGCCAGGGTGACAAGCTCGACGAACTGACGAAAGAGCGGTCCTGCGACCTCCATGTGGTACTCCAAGGACGCGGAGTCGGGATGCACGCTCACGACTGTCATGCGGGCGCCGTCGTCGCTGAAGTACACGTTGTAGGCGATGAGCCGAGGCTCATTCGCCTCGACGAACTCGACAAGCCCTTTGATGCCCTGTTTCAGCTGTTCGAGCGCGCCATCGCGAACGTCTGAAGTGTCGACATACAGGATCACGGACGTCTTGTCCCTTGCCCTTTGTAGCAATCACGAGACGGGAGCGAAGTCTCGAAGCCGCGACCTACGGCGTGATACCCGCGCTACGCGAGGTCGCTCGGAAGGAGCGAGTAGATCAAGGCATCGGCGCGCCGCCGGTCGAAGACGAGATACGAGCGCAGGTGCCCTTCACGCCGGAACCCCGCTTTCTCGAGAACGCGCTGCGAAACGATGTTCTCCGGTTCGACGAGCGCCTCGACACGCACAAGCCCGGCGTCGGTCACCGCCCAGCGAGCGAGGAGAGCGACCGCGCGCGAGCCGAGGCCGCGGCCGCGAGCGCGCTCCACCAGCCAGTAGCCGATCTCGGCCGTGAGCGGCTGTCGCCGGAACATCAGGACGGCCGCTCCGAGCGCCTCCCCGGAACGTGCGTCGGCGATTGCCTGCGACAGCCCTTCACCCTTGTCTGCCCGTCCCCACTGACGTTCGATCCACGCGAGACCGTCGGCCACCGTGAACGTCGCCGGGACCGTGGTGCCTTCGGGGATGGAGGGATCATGGCTCGCTTCCTCGACGCAGCCGAGGTCGCTCTCCGTCCAGCGACGCAGCACGACCGCGCCGTCAGCGAGCGGAGGATCAGGGTAGGAGAGCAGCTCTGGCTGATGGGGCACTCCCGCCAGACTAGGGTCGCCAGCGAGGGATGCCGATCCAGGACTCCCGCCCGCGTGGGGTCGGCTCGAGCCCCATGGCCACGAAGACCCGAGGTCGCGTCACCTGGTCGACGAGTCCCTTCAGCGACGCGGAGAGGCTACGCGAGGGGTCGCCGCCGAGTGCATTCGCGAGCGTCGGAAGGTCGACCTCGAGCACGAGCTCCTCTCTTTCGACGACGAACGCGATGAATCGCGGAGTCGGAAGCGAGACGGCGACGACCTCAGCGGACGTCTCGAGGAAGGTGCGGAGTGCGAGCTCCAGGGCCAGCCGGCGAGAGACGAAGTCCGCCGCCGGGCGGGCGAAGCGCCGGGCAGGGTACGGACAGGTCGCGCGGGCCGGGCAGATCGCGTAGTAGATCCCGTTGTCAGCCGGGAGAATGCGTGCCTGGAGCAGGTCGGGCGTCAGGAGCGTGAACGACTCGACGACGCCGGTCGAGGTCGCCTCGCTGACGACCAGCCCGCGGCCGGACGGCACCGTGTAGCGCGCCTCGACCTGGATTCGAATCGACTGCGCCCGCGCGAGCGAGCTCGGCTCGAGTGCCGCAGTCGTCGCGGAGGCCCGAACGGGAATCGCCGCGACCGCAACGACGACAAGCATCGCGCCGCCGAAGAGAAGGCGCCTGAGTCCCGTGTTCGCACCCGTCCGAGCCATGGTTCGACCGTACGTCCGAACGCTCGCGCGCGAAATCGGGTGTTTCCCCACATTTGTCGGCGATCCGTTACGACGGCGTCGCGACAGTCGTACGATCTGTTCGGCATGCAAGACGTGGCGACTGCGACGTTCGTCGGTCGCAAAGCAGAGCTTTCCTCGATCGCGCGCTTCCTGGAGCGCGTGCCGGGCGGCCCCTACGCGCTCGTCATCGAGGGCGAAGCTGGAATCGGGAAGACGACGGTCTGGGTCGAGGCGGCCCGAGTTGCCGAAGAGTCCGGGCTTCGAATGCTCAAGGCGCGGCCCGCGGAGAGCGAGGCGAACTTGTCGTACGCGGCGCTCTCCGATCTCGTCGGCATTGCGTTCGACGAAGTGCGGGGAGTGCTTCCGGCCGTCCAGGAGCGCGCCCTGGCCTCGGTGCTCCTGCGAGCCGAACCGGCTGCGGACGCGCCTTCACGGACGACGGCGACCGCGCTCGTCGGCGTTCTCACCTTGCTCGCCGACCAGGAGCCCGTCCTCCTCGCCGTCGACGACGTGCAATGGCTCGACCCGGCGACACAGCAGGTGCTCACGTTCGCACTCCGCCGGCTTCCGCAGCGACTCGGTGTGCTCCTCGCCCGCCGCGCGACTCCGGGGAGCGAGCTTCCGCTGGGGCTTGCGCAGGCGCTACCCGAAGAGCGCATCGAGCGCATCGTTCCCGGACCGCTCTCGCTCGCAGCGCTCCATCAGCTGGTGAAAGCTCGCCTCGGGCTGTCGTTGCCACGTCCGCTTCTCAACCAGCTCGCCACGTCGTCCGGAGGGAACCCCTTCTTTGCGCTCGAGATGGCCCGCGCCTACGCCAGTCGTTCGCGACAGCAGGACATCGGTGAGCCGCTACCCGTCCCGCGAACGGTCGAGGACCTGGTTGCCGCGCACGTCGATCATCTGTCCGACACTGCGCGACAGGTCGCACTCGCCGCCGCAGCGACCTCGTATCCGACGACGTCGCTGCTCGAGGAAGCGCTTTCGGCAGAAGCCGATGTCAGCGCTGCGCTGATCGAGGCGGAAGAAGCGGGCGTCCTCGTAACCGAGCGGGAGCGCATCCAGTTCGCACATCCGCTTCTCGCCTCGGTGATCTACGGATCTGCGTCAAACGAGCGCCGTCGACAACTGCACAAGCGCCTCGCTGTCGTCGTCTCGGACCCCGAGCAGCGCGCGCGACATCTCGCGCTGAGCACGACCGAGCCGGAGGAGTCGATTGCGTCCGAGATCGAGCAAGCCGCGGTCCAGGCTGCGAAGAGAGGTGCTCAGCATGCCGCTGCTGAGCTCTTCGCCGCGTCCGCGCGGCTGACCCCGGTGGACCTGCCCGAGGAGCTGACGCGCCGGAGGCTCGGCGAGGCATCCGGCCTGCTCGCATCCGGGGAAGTCCAACGCGCGCTCGAGCTCGCCGAAGAGTCGACGGCGGCTCCGACGGCAGCTCTGAGAGCGGAGGCGCACTACCTCGTCGGTGAGATCCTCTGGGTCGCCGGGACGTTCCAGGGGGCGACCCAGCACCTCCAGGAAGCGCTCGAGACAGCACCCGGAGACCAGGCCCTCGCGGCACGCGTCTATCCGAAGCTCGCGTACTTCAACGTCGCCCACGATCCAGCCCGTGCGGTCGAGCTTGCGGACGCGGGCATGCAGGTGCTCGATCCCGAACGAGCGCCGGGAGCGCTCGCGTCGGTCGTCATCTCGAGGATGTGGGCCGGCCTCCTCCTCGGCGAGGAGTACCGACCTGAGCTCCTCGAACGCTGGCGGGAGCTCGAGGAGAGGGCAGGCGCGGAGGCGCCGAAGAGCGTGCTCCCGCTGATCCACTTCCACTCGATCGACGACTTCGAAGCGCACGGGCCCGCGCCGCGGTGGAAGACGAGTGGTACCGCGTGCGTGGCGAAGACGACTGGCGTGCGGAGCGGCAGGCCCACCGTTCGTATGCGGAGTTTCGTGCTGGAGAGTGGGACCTGGCAGAAGAACTCATCGAGGAGAGCTGCGAAACCATCGCGCAGGTCGACCAACCGGGACCGTGGACGATGGCCTTTCGGCTCCGCGCGTTCGTCGACGCCGGCCGAGGGCGGATCGAGCGGGCGCGCGAGACGCTGTTGCCGCTGATCGAAGAGGCGGAGCGCTCGGGTCGCGCAAGCGCCCACTGGGAAGCGCTCTTGCTCTCGGCGCTTGCCTTCGTCGAGTACTCGGCGGGCGAACATGCGGCCGTCGATCGGGCGCTCGTTCGCATGCGCGAGCTCCTCGCCTCGGTCGGCACGCGTCGAGTACGTCCCCGATCGAAGCGAGCCGTTCCACGTCGAGTCGCTTGTCGCCCTCGGTGAGCTCGAGCGGGCAAAGGAGGTCCTCGGGCGGCTCGAGGCGCGCGGACGACGCTTCCCCCGGTTGTGGATCGACGTCACGCTCCCGCGCACGCGCGCGATCGTGCTCGCCGCCGAAGGAGACGTCCGCGGTGCGCTCGCGGCGCTCGACGAGCTCGACCTCGACAGCGCTGCGAGCCTTCCATTCGACCTCGGCTGGACGCTGCTCGTCCAGGGCCGTCTCTGTCGCCGCGCGCGGCAGAGGCGAGCCGCTGCAGACGCTCTCCAGCGAGCGCTCGAGATCTTCGAAGGCCTCGGCGCTCCCGTGTGGGCCGAGCAGACGAAGGCCGAGCTCGAGCGCGTCGGTCTGCGCAGGGCCAAGCAGGAACTGACCGCGACCGAGCTTCGGGTGGCCGAGCTCGCGGCGTCGGGGATGACGAATCGCGAGGTTGCCGCGCAGGCGTTCATGAGCCCGAAGACCGTCGAGGCGAATCTCGCACGCATCTACCGCAAGCTCGGCATCCACTCTCGGGCCGAGCTGGGTGCGCGGATCGAAAGCAGTCGCGTCGCATCGGGGACGAGCGAGAGGCGCGCCGGAACGCGCGAGCTCGCGACGATCCTCTTCACCGATCTCGTCGGCTCGACGGAGAAGACGCGAACGCTCGGCGATGCGGCCTGGTCGGCGCTGCTCGACCGCCACAACCAGGCGCTGCGGACCGAGCTCGCGCGGTTTGCCGGAGAGGAGATCGACAGGGCCGGCGACGGTGTGTTCGCCGTGTTCGACGGTCCCGCACGCGCGATCCAGTGTGCGCTCGCAATCAACGAGACGATGCGCGCGCTCGGGCTCGAGGTGCGGTCCGGCGTGCACACGGGCGAGGTCGAGCACACGGCGGACAAGCCACGCGGCATCGCGGTCGTCACCTGCGCGCGCATCATGGCGCTGGCGGGCCCCGGCGACGTGCTCGTGAGTGGGACGACGAGAGATCTCGTCGCCGGCTCCGGGCTCGAGTTCGAGGATCGCGGCGAGCACGAGCTGAAGGGGATCGAGGGGGCTCGGCGGCTGTTCGCCGCGAGCTGATCGAGCACAAACGTAGGGAAACGCCCGATTTCGTCTCGTGACGTTCGGTCGTACCGTCGAGTGCATGGCGAGTCGAGCACCGGCAGAGGCGCGAGAGACGTACCTCGTCGAGCACTATCGCCCGGGCCTGAGCGTCGACGAGCTCCGGCAGTGGGCCGAGCTCGTGCGCGACAGCGCATCGCGGATGGAGCGCGAAGGCCGGCCGGTGCGCTACCTCCGCTCCGCGATCGTCCCCGCCGACGAGTCACTTCTCTGCCTGCTCGAGGCAGCCAGCGAGGAGCTGGTGCGTGAGACGTACGCGCGCGCCGGGATCCCGTTCGAGCGTGTTTCGTGCGTCATCGCGGAAGGCGGACGGGGCTGGGCTGCGTCGACGCCGGAACAGCCGTGATCGACAGCCGCGTGATGTGGAGGGGGCGCACGAGTGCGGTGCGGGCGGGCTCGGCCCGTGCTCTTGTCCCACCAGCCGATGCGAGGGATAGTCGGGTCATGCTCCGGCGTGTCAACGTCGCCGGCTGGTCGCTCGTCCTGGTGACGGCGATTGCAGTCGAGGTCTGTGTTCACGTCTTCGACCTCCACGACTCCGTCGCCGCGCCGTCCGCGACGGCCCGAGCACTCGTGCAGGGCATGTCCAGCGGCGCACTCTCCGGCGAGGTCGCGACGACGCTCGAGAGCTACGTCCAGGGACTCGGCCTCGCGATCGCCGTGGGCGTCGTCGCAGGCGTGCTCATCGGGAGCTCCCGCACGCTGCACGCCGCGTCGTCGGTCGTGCTCGAGTTCCTGAGGCCGATCCCGGCCGTCGCACTCATTCCGGCCGCGGTCTTCGTCCTCGGATTCGACACGCCCATGCGGCGTTTCGTGATCGCGTTCGCAGCGGTCTGGCCGATCCTCGTCAACACGATCTACGGCGTTCGAGGCACGGATCGCTACTTGCACGATGTCGCGAAGACGTCGGGAGTCGGCCGCGTCGGGCGGGTCGTCCGCGTGACGCTTCCAGCCGCGCTGCCGAGCATCGCGACGGGCGTCCGGATCAGCGCGTCGCTCGCGCTGCTCGTCTGCGTGACGGTCGAGTTCGTGATCGGCACCGGAGGCGGGATCGGCTCCTACATGCAAGAGCAGCGGAGCGCGGTCCGCGTCCCCGAGACGTACGCGGCGGTCGTCGTGGTCGCGACGCTCGGCTACCTCGTCAGCGCGATCCTGCGGACGACGGAGCGGCGGTTTCTCCCCTGGGTCGGCGAACAGCAGAGGATCGGCCGATGAGGTCCATCAGACTGGGAGCTCCGCTCCTCGGCTGCGCGGTGTTCGCGCTCGCGCTCGGTGCCTGGGAGGCGTGGGCGCGCAGCGAAGAATCGTTCGCGATCCCGCACGTGGGCTCGGTCCTCGCGGCCGCATGGGAGGTCTGGCCCACGAGCGACTTCCTCGCCGGCGTCGCCGCCAGCCTTCGACGGCTCGCGATCGGCTTCGTTCTCGGGGCGACCATCGGGATCGGCCTCGGGCTGCTGATGGGATCGTCGAAGGCCGCCAGGCGGACGCTCGAGCCGCTCGTGGAACTGGGCCGGGCGACGCCCGCGATCGCAGTCGTACCGGCCGCGATGCTCGTGCTCGGGTTCGGCGACGCGATGCAGATCAGCGTCATCGCCTTCGCCCTCTGCTTCCCGATTCTCGTGAACACGGTCGACGGCGTTCGCGCCATCCCGCCCGAGGTCCACGACACCGCGTCGATGCTTCACGTCGGAGCGCTCGAGCGAACCTTGCGCATCGATCTGCCAGGCGCGCTTCCCTCGATCGCTGCCGGGCTCCGGATCGCGATCTCGCTCGGCCTGGTCGTCGTCGTCATCTCGGAGTTCGTCGGCGAGAGCGAGGGGCTCGGCCGGTACATCTGGCTTCAGTACACCGAGGCCGACGTCCGAGAGCTGTACGCCGCGCTCCTGTTCCTCGGGCTGCTCGGGTACGTCCTCAACCGCCTGTTCCTCGTCGCGGAGCACCAGGTGCTCTCCTGGCACTACGGGTTCGCCGGTGACCCGGGTCGCTGAGATCGTGGCGCCCGCGTCCGTGAGCCCGCGCTCGACGGGTCCGACGTTGCGCGTCTCGGGGCTCGGAAAGCGGTACTCGGAGGACGCGCCTCAGGCTCTCACAGACATCACGTTCGAGGTCCCGGCGGGCGAGCTGCTAGCGATCGTCGGCCCATCCGGGTGCGGCAAGACGACGCTGCTCCGGCTGCTCTGCGGCCTCACGTCTGCCAGCACGGGCGAGGTGCTGTACGACGGCAAACCGGTCCTGCGTCCGCCACGAGAGTTCGCCGTCGTCTTCCAGGACTACAGCCGTTCACTCTTTCCGTGGCTGGACGTGATGAGAAACGTCACGTTCGGGCTGGGCGGGTCGGGGCTGACGCGGAGCGAGCGAGCGACGCGCGCCGAAGCTGCCCTCGCGGCGGTCGGACTGCACGGAGTCGGGCGAACGCATCCCTGGAAGCTCTCCGGCGGGATGCAGCAGCGCGTCGCCATCGCACGTGCGCTCGTCTCTTCTCCGCAGGTGCTCCTGCTCGATGAGCCGTTTGCCTCCGTCGATGCTCTGACTCGGGCCGACCTCCAGGACCTCCTCCTGCGGATCCACAGCGACGTCGAGCACCGCCGCGTGACGATCGTGCACGTCACGCACGACATCGACGAGGCCGTCTACCTCGCCGATCGCGTGCTCGTCTTCAGCGCAGCGCCCGGGCGCGTCGTCGGCGCGGTCGACGTCCCGCTCGACAGGCCGCGCGCTCAGACGCCGACACGCAGCTCGCCCGAGTTCCTCGCCTTACGCAATCGCATTCAGGAGATCATCCAGACGAAGGAGGCACGACCATGACCCCGACTACGCGCGCACCGCGCCGGGCGATGGTGTTCCTCGTCCTGGCGGCGCTGGTTCCGGCCGGTGCCGCCTCGGCGACGGCGGGCGGGAGCCGCGCCCAGGCAAAGGTGACCATCGGCTACCTGAACGTCGAGCCGGCGATGCAGGCCGCCTTCGCCGACGCTCGCGGCTACTTCGCGCGCCAGGGGATCGATGCGGAGCTCAAAGCGTTCACGGATCCGTCGCTGATCCCGGCTGCTGTCCTGTCAGGCCAGGTTCAGTTTTCGGGCTTCAACATCGGCGGTCTCGCGACTCTGAAGGCTCGCGGCCTTCCGGTGAAGCTCGTCGCGGCCGGTGCGCTCTACCGGCCCGAGGCGCCCAACACGGCGCTCGTGGTGGCACCGGGAAAGACGATCACGAGCGCGCGCGGCCTCCGCGGCAAGAGAATCGCGATCGACGCGCGCACCACGATCGCACACGTCGGCTTGCTCAAGTGGCTGAAGCGGAGCGGGATCTCCGAGGACGATGTCACGCTCGTCGAGTTCAGAGGCTTCGCGCCCATGCTGGGACCGCTTCGGCGAGGGCAGATCGACGCCGCCGTGCTTCCCGAGCCGTACCTCACGCTCGCGCCGCCCGGGGCGCGACGTCTCGGCCCGATCCTCGATGCAACGTGCCGGCGGGAGTGCTTGATCACGGTCTGGATGGCGCGGAAGGACATCAATCGGGATCTTGCGGCGCGGTTCCGGAACGCGATCCAGTCGGCGTCGCTGTGGGCGAACCAGAAGAAGAACCGGGCCGCAAGTGGCGCGATCCTGGCAAAGCAGACGTCCATCGATCCGGCGGTCGTACGACGCATGACGCGCACGGCCTTCTCCACACGGCTCAGGCCGGCGCTCGCACAGCCCTGGATCGACGTCTACGCAGAGTTCGGCCTGATCCCCGAGTCGTTCTCGGCGCTCGACCTGGTGAAGTGAGAGTGGCGGAGAAGGCTCGCTGCCGGCGAGCCTTCTCCACTTTCGGGCCCTAGGGCTGATCGGGGATCTGCTCGACCTCGAGCCTGACCCCCTGTGCAGTGCCCCGTAGACCCCCGACGACGAGCGCTCCGGCCGGGTCACGCTGCTCGGAGATCGAGACGGCGGTGAACGTCTTACCGTCGTGCGCGACTCGCACGGTTGCGTTCACCTTCTGCGTACCCAGGAACGCGCCCGTCTGCGGATTGAATCTGAAGAACACCCTCGTGACCGCGAAGAGGGACGGGCCGACCCGCTCCCACGCTCCGTGGGACGTGCCGCGAAGCGTCGGTGGGGCCGCCGCCGCGCTCTCCACGGTGCCGCCGTCTCCCGTGAACGTCGCCAGGACTCGTCCGGGCGGCTGTCCCGGGAGCGACAGGGTGACGTCCCACGTGCCGACGAGCGCATATCCCGCACTCGCCTTCCGGGGCGCCTTCGCCGCCGAAGCGGTGGCGACCACGACCGTCAGCGCGAGCAGCGTCGCCGCCGCGACGATTGACCTCTTTCGTTTCATCGTAAGCCCTCCTTGCGATCGTCGGAACGAGCCGCGATCGACTCGTCCGCGTTGAAGACGTCGACGGTTCGGCGCCAAGAGCCGTCGGCGGCCTGTGTGTGAAGGACGAGATAGGTGCCGCGATCGGCAATCCGCCCGTTTCGAGCGACCTCGACCGCGACGGCGTACCGACCGATCTCGATGACGCTGCCGCCTACGGCTGCGAGCACCTGCTGGTCGAACGCGACGGTCGTGAGCCCTAGCGCGATTCCCGCGCGCCAGTAGGCCTCGATCTCGGTCCGTCCTCGAATCAGCTCGCCTGCGGGCGCGAGCACTCTCGCGTCCTCGGCGTACATGCGAGCCGCGCTCGACGCGTCTCCGTCTTCGAGGGACCTCACGAGTGTGGCCGCGGCCTCCTGAATCTCGCCTTCCACGAGGCAGACGCTCCCCGACTCGGGTTACAAGCTGGTTACAGACGCGCTACGTCGTGGTCGGCGGCGTGAGACCTCGCAGCTCGGAGAGCGTCTCGTTCAGCCGCAGACGGCGCCCCTCCTCGAGCGCCGCGGCTACTTCCTCGTCGGACAGGGTCCGGCGGATCGACGCAAGCGCGACGTCGCGGGCATCGGCCTGGGCAGGAAGCAGCAAGCCCCCGCCGGCTCGCCGCAGCTCCTCCGCTGCTCCGAGCAGCCGAGCACCTCGAACCGGATCGCCCCAGTCGGCGGACACGAGGGCGAGCCCGTAGCAGCAGTCGGAGGCGATCCCCGGAAACCCAAGGCTGCTTGCGTGCGCGAGTGCCTCCCCGAGTTGGCTCCGGGCCTCTTTCAGCTGCCCCTCATGCGCCGCTCCCATGCCAAGCCTGCTGAGCGCGAGGGCCATGGCTTCGTGGTCCTCGATCGTGAGTGCGAGCTCGAGTGAACGAGCTCCGGTCTCCCTGAGATCTGCGTACCTGCGCGTGTGCAAAGCGGCCTCGGCGAGGATGAACAGAGCGATCGCCTCGAGGCGCCGGCTCTCCACGCGCCGCGCGACACTCACGGCCTCGTCGCAGTGAGCGCGGGCGCTTTCGTAGTCACCTGCAAGGCCTGCGAGCGTCGTCAACACGTTGAGACACGTGACGACGGCCCGTGCGGAGTCGGTCGCGCGAGCGGCGGCGAGACCCGCCTCCGCAAACGATCGCGCACGCGCGAACTCGCCGGCGAGCCGCGCAAGCAGCGCCGCTGCAGCGAGACCCTCGGCGCGAACGGGGGACAGGTTCCGCGCCGAACGCGCGAGAGCGTCGTCGAGCCAGTCGAGGCCCTGACGTAGGTAACCGCGAATGAGCCAGTAGTGCCGCAGCGCGACCGCCAGCGGGAGCGCGAGGTCAGGCTCGTTGGGGACGGCCCACCGCAGTGCCGCGTGCATGTTGTCGCGCTCGGCGTCGAGAATCGCCAGCCCTTCCTCGTGCTGCTGCGGGTCGAAGCGGACGTAGTCCGCGCTTGCCTGCAACGCGACCTCGAGGAAGTGCTCCGCATGCCGGCGCCGAACCAGATCGGCCGAACCCGCGTCCTCGAGTCGCTCGTCCGCGTACTCGCGGATCGTCTCGAGGAGCCGGTAGCGAGTCGATCCCTTCCGATCCTCGGCCACGACGAGCGAGGACTCCACGAGTCGCTGCACCAGCTCCAGCGCTCGCGTCTCGTCGCCTTCGAGGCAGATTGGGGAGACCGCGGCCAGGGAGAAGCCCCCCGCAAAGACGGAGAGCGCTCCGAGCAGCGCACGCTCATCCTCGGAGAGCAGGTCATAGCTCCAGTCGATCGTCGTTCGGAGCGTCTGGTGTCGCGGGTCCGCGAGGCGGCGCCAGGAGCGAAGGAACCGGAGGCGGTCGTCGAGTCGGGCGGCGATCTCGTCGAGCGAGAGCGCCTTCGCGCGCGCAGCCGCGAGCTCGATCGCAAGCGGAAGACCGTCGAGCTCGCGGCAGATCCGAGCCACGGTCATCTCACCCGTGCCGTCCGCCGCGAAATCTCGCCGCGCGGCGCGCCCACGGTCGAGGAACAGGCGGACGGACGCGAAGTCTCCGACTTCGCCGGGCGGGACGTCGTCGCTCGGGGTCGCCAGCGGCTCGACCTTGTAGTCGACCTCACCGGAGACACCGAGGGCGATTCGGCTCGTCGCCAAGACCCGGACATGGCTGCATGAACGAAGCACCTCGTGCGCGAGCTGGCCGCAAGCGCTCGCCAGGTGCTCGCAGTTGTCGAAGAGAAGGAGCAGCTCTTGGGTGCGGAGGTGCTCGACGAGTCCGTCGACAGGCGAGACGTCCGGCTGTTCGCCCACGCCGAGCACATGTGCGACGGCGGTCGGCACGAGCGCGAGGTGCGTACACGTCGTCATGTCGACCAGCCAGACGCCACCTGTCCACGAGCCGACTTGACGCGCAGCCTCTTCGAGCGCAAGCCGCGACTTGCCGGCGCCGCCGACGCCGGTCAGCGTGACCAGCCGGTGCTCTCGCAGCAACGTTTCGAGCTCGGCGACCTCCTGCTCGCGACCGATGAAGCTCGTCAGCTGTGCAGGAAGGTTGTGGCGATCCTCGGCGGGCGCAGGGCGGGCGAGGTCATGGCGCAGGACGGCGCGCTCGAGCTCGCGCAGCTCCTCGCTCGGGTCCAGACCGAGCTCTTCCGAGAGGATCGTGCGGGCGCGCCGGTACGCGGCGAGCGCGTCTGCCTGGCGGTCGCACCGGTACAGAGCCGTGACCAGTTGGCGCCAGAGCCGCTCTCGAAGCGGCTCCTCTGCGACGAGGCGCTCGAGCTCAGGAACGAGTGCGTCGTGACGGCCCAGCGAGAGGTCCGCTTCGATGCGCTCTTCCAGACACAGACGGCGAAGCTCGTCGAGGCGGTTGGCCTCGAGCGCGAGGACGCCCCCCTCTCCGACGTCGGCGAGCGCCGGCCCGCGCCAGAGCGCAAGTGCGGCCCCGAGACGATCCGCGGCGAGCCCGGCGGCACCGCGTGCCAGCGCCTCGCGGCCGTCGCGGAGCAGGTGCTCGAAACGCCGTGCATCGAGCCGGTCGGGCTCGACCTCGAGGACGTACCCCGGAGGGCGCGCGACGAGCGGATCCTCGCCGAGGGCCTCGCGCAGGCGCGAGACGTAGACGCGCAACGTCCTTTCGGCGCCGGGCGGCGGAGTACCCGGCCAAAGCTCGTCGATCAGCCGGTCGGTCGAAACTCGCCGCCCCGGTTCAAACAGGAGCAGGGCGAGGAGCGCTCGCTGGCGACGACCACCCAGGCGCTGCGGCGTGCCCGTCTCGCACGACCTCGACCGGGCCGAGGATCCGGAAGTCGGGCGCCGCGACGGCAGGATTCACCACGGCCCCTTTGCGCCTATAGCCGCAAACGGCCGGCGAACACAAGCTCTGCACCCGGCGGTGCCCTCTTCCGCCGCAAGGGCGACGGCAGCCAGCGCTTCAGCGTTGAGCGCGCTGGCGTCATCGGGGCCACTGTCCCTCGGTAGGGATCGCGTCCCTGCAACAGAACACTCATGCGGGGGGTCGTCACGAACGGAGGTGGGGAACGTGTTCAACACAGTATTCGCGGAACGTGAGCTCGTCGAAGACGCAGCCGATAGATGGTGGCTGTTTCTCGTGACCGGAATCGGCTGGCTCGTCTTCTCGCTGCTCGTCTTCCAGTGGGACTACACGACCATCTACGCGATCTCGATCCTGTTCGGCATCGTCGCGTTGATGGCCGGGGCCAACGAGTTCTTCCAGATCCTCGTTGTCGAGCACCGGCTGGAAGATCGTGCACGGCATCCTCGGCGTCCTCTTCGTCATCACCGGGGTGTGGGCGCTCGTGGACCCGCGCTCCGCCTTCACGACGCTCGCCGCGCTGGTGGCGTTCTTCCTCCTGTTCAAGGGGATCTTCGACCTCACCGTCGCCTTCATGACCAAGGACGAGTTCGACCTGTGGTGGCTCCAGCTGATTCTCGGCATCGTCGAGATCGTGCTGGCGTTCTGGGTCGCGGGCTCGTTCAGGGAGAGCGCGATCCTGCTGGTGGTCTACGTCGGCGTCATCGCGCTCACGCGCGGGATCACCGAGCTCTTCGTCGCGTTCAAGCTGAGAGGCCTGCGGAACCGGCTCGCGGCGGTCTGAGACCGGCGGAATCAGGACGCGCGCTTCAGCAAGGCTCGCCCGCTCCTGCTTCGCACGAGGAGCGGGCGGGCCGCGACCGCGGGCCGTCTAACCGGGCTCGGGATCGAACAGCGTCGTCCGCAGGTTTCGGACGAAGGCGAAGCACCAGATCGCGATCAGGATCAGATCCAGCAGCAGCGCGAGCAGCCAGGGCGCGGGGCGTGCCCATCCGATCGCCAGCGCCGCGGCCGCACCGAGCAGCAACGCCAGCGCGAGTGGGCGGTAGAGGTCAGCGAGCCTCCGGTAGTCGACGAGTGTCACGATCGTCGCCACGAGCGCGACCAGCAGAGCCGAGACCGACCCGGTCAAGAGCCAGCTCGACGGCTCGGGCGTGCGGGCGTCGGCGGCGTGCTCGATCAGACTCACCATGCCGGCGCCCGCTGCTGCCACCGCCATCGCGATCGGAAGCTGGCTGAAGAGCCACAGCGCGAGCGAGCCCCCGTCCTGTCGCGGCAGGCGCCGCCCGACGTAGTCGAAGTAGGTCCACCAGAAGCCGAAGGCGATGGTGAGTCCGAGAACGCCCGTCGCGACGGTGCGGAAGTCGAGATCCCCGACCGCCAGCAGCCCGTTGACCACGCCGAGGACCACCTCGCCCAGGACGATGATGATGAACAGCCCATAGCGCTCGGCCATCGAGGCTGTGGGCAAGATCCCGAGCGAGTCGTCGGGCGTACGCAGCAAGTACAAGACGACGAGCGCGATCGAGCCGAGGACGACGGCGGCCCAGACGGTCAGTCGGACTGTGTCCTCCATGCGTGAGCTGGCAAGCAGCGCTCCGATCGACACCACCAGGCCGACGACGTAGCGGCGCGCGCCCGGGCGGTACTCGGGTGCGGCCGTCCGGTACACGGAGGCCCATTGCCAGACGAGGACCGCCAGCAGCACCGCGTACGTGAGTGCGAACTGTTCGCCGGCGGTGGTCGTCGCGTTCGCGGCGAAGACGGCGAGCACAGTGAGGATCCCCATCTGCAAGAAGGTGAACGAGCGGTTGCGACCATCCTCGCGGCCGTGCACCTCGTGGAACTCGGTGCCGTTGAACCACCCGATCCAGATCAGCCCGAAGACGACGACGAAATCGAGTACGCCCGACCACGAGACGTCCTCGGCCAGCGTGTGTGCTATCTGGCTGACGAGCACCACGTAGACGAGGTCGTAGAAGAGCTCCAGGAAGCTGACCGTCCGGTCCTCGATCACTTCGCCGTGAGGGCGGGGCGGCCGCAGAAACCAACGACGCAGCCCCGCGCCCAGCGTCATGGGTGGACCGGCGTCCACTCCACTGCGCTTGCTCATTTCACGTGTTCCTCGATACTCGGCAGGCGAACTCGAGTACTAGCAGCGTCGGCGGCCGTGGCGGCCCACCGAAGGCTTCCCACGACTGCAAAGACCGCTCGTCGACGGTGTCGTAACGTGTGAGGCATGCCGGTCGATCAACGTGCCGCCGAGAGCTTCGTCTGGCGCGCTGCACGTCTGCTCGACCGGCACCGCTACGCGCTGTTGTTTGCCGACGGTTCGGCCGAGCCGGTGCTCGAGGCGCTCCGCGGCTACCGCAACGCCGACGGGGGCTTCGGCCATGCGCTCGAGCCCGATCTGCGTTGCCCGGCCAGCCAGCCGGCGCCGACGCTGCTCGCGCTGGACGTCCTGAACGAGGCCGGAGCGGCGGGCAGCGAGATGGCTCGCGACGCCCGCGCCTGGATCGTCTCGATCGCAGATGGAGATGGCGGCATCCCATTCGTGCTGCCCGGCTTCGAGGACTACCCGCACGCGCCGTGGTGGTCGCCGCAGCCTGGTTCCTTCCTGACGTTCGAGCTGGCCGCGGTCCTCCACGCCGGCGGCATCACTGACGACGAATGGTTGGACCGCGCGACCGATTGGTGCTGGCGCTCGATCGAGACGACCGAGCAGCCGGGCGGCTACTGGCTCAAGAACGCCTGCCGGTTCCTCGACACCGTGCCCGACGAGGAGCGCGCTCGTGCAGCGATCGCGTCGCTCGCTACTCGCGTCGATCGGTCTGCCCTCGCTGGCGAAGGGGCGGACGGGGAGGGGCTGCGTGCACTCGACCTTTCGCCTCGTCCCGGTAGCCGCTCCCGCGATCTCGTCAGCGAAGCCTTGATCGAGGCTCACCTCGACGCCGTCGAGTCCGGGCAGCAGGAAGACGGCGGCTGGATGTTCGACTTCCTGGCCTGGTCGCCGGCGCAGACGACGGAGTGGCGTGGTGTCGTCACGATCGGCGCGCTGACCTGTCTGCGCGACCACGGACGTCTTTGAAGGAGACCACGGAGATCGAGATCGAGGCGGTCGCGGTCTTAGGCGGCGCGGCAGAGCGAGTCTAGAAGGGAACGGCGTGGACGATCGAGTGCTCCTCGTCGAGGACGACCCATCGGAGAGCACCAGCTCAGTGTTGCGAGGGTGTTGCTACGCGCTCGCAAACCCGCATGGTTATGCGGGATTCCGCCTGGGGGCCGGTTGCCCCCACCGGGGCCCTAGAGCGGCGGATCGTCGCCCTCGACCACCGAGCGCAAGTGTCTGATCTCCGCGAGGCTCATCTTCTCCACGTCCTCGACCGACTGCGGGTTGGAGACCTCGACCTTCTCGGCTGGCTTGCCGTAGACGCGCTCGAGGAGCGCAGCGCCGGCACGCCAATCGCCCTGCCGGATTGCGCGGAAGACCTCGACGATCTCCTCCGCTCGCTCCTGCACCATCAGCTCCGCGAGCCCGAGCGCGCCTTGCGTTTACCCCTCCCCCCTTTGGCCCTTCTAGGGGGGCCGGACTCGGCCTCACCGAAGGCGGCGATTGGCTACGGCGTGCAGCCCGCGCGGGGCGGGGGGCCGGCTCGCAGCGCGCGAGCCGGCCCTTGTCGCCCTTGAGGAGCGTCAGCCCGTCGAGGCGCTGAAGATGTCGTCGTTGCCGAAGCTCGCGGGGCAATCGCCCAGCGGCCACGGCGCGGGGAACACGAGGTGCCTGGCGCTGAACGATGCCTGGCGCCAGGCATCCATTGCCGGACAATCCGCAGTGCGCCGTGTGTCCGTCCACACTCCGGCGCCGTACGTGCGCGTCGCGATCGCGTAGACGTAGTCCCCGAGGAACTCGTTGTAGAGGACCCGCCCCTGCGACGTTCCTCGAGCATCGCCGAGCGGGCCGACGTACGCGGCCGACCACGCGGCGGGTACGCCGCCGACGAGCGGCGAGGACAACAGCACTCCGTGTTCCGGCCGAGGGCCGGAGGTGCTCATCTGGAAAGGCTGCGTGTACGCCATGTACACGACATAGACCATCGAGCCGTCCGGGGCGATAGCCGGAGCGGAGTACGCGGACCGGTCTCCGGGCAGAGAGATCGGGCTCGGCGCGCTCCACGTCTCCCCGCGGTCCAGCGAGTACGAGAACATCGTCCGCTCGTTGTTCTGGCCGAGGGCGCCGTCGGTCCACGCGTTGACGATCTCGTTCGTCGCGTCCGCTCCTGTGGGTGCACCGTTCGCGATGTCGATGCTCGGCATCGCGGCGAGATCCGCGCGGGCGCCGGCGATCCCATCCTCGACGCATCGGAATGAGACGGGGTCGACGAAGAAGCAGGGATCCGTCATCGGCAGAACGTCACGAGGCTGCGTCCAGGTGCGCCCGCCGTCGAGCGACTTGATCAGCGTGTGCGCACCCTGCAGGCCGGTGCCTGCAAAGTGCGTGAAGAACGCGTAGACGACGCCCTCGCTGTCCGTGCGTACCGTGCAGCCGTCGAGCGAGCCATGCTTGGAGTTCGTCAGCGGCGGGGCGACCGGGCGCGCCGACCAGGTGATGCCGCCGTCAGTCGATCTCGCGACCATCGGGAAGAGCGGAAACGCGTTCCCCTGACTGAAGCTGTGAAAGTCGACATAGCAGACATAGACGTTGCCGAAGAACTGACTCGACGCCGCGTTGTCCGCCCAGATCTGCTCCTTGTCGAGCCCAGCAGAAGCGGCGACGTGTGGCGCAGCGAAATAGGGCTTCGACCAGTTGCCCTGGACCTGGATCCGCGAAGGGGACACGTTGTCGATATGGGAGACGGTGACGGCAAACGTGCTGTTCTGGGTGTCCGGTCCCTTCGCAATGACGCCGTCGGTCAGGCTCGTGGCGAGGTTCGAGAAATACAGCCGTACGCCGTTCGACCACGAGAACCCGTTGGAGCCAGGGCTCGGGCCGAATGCGACGGCAGGATCGCCGCGGGAGCGTAGACCGTTCTCGTAGAAGTTCGGGACCGTGTGGATCGGCCCCGGGTGAGGGACGCACGGCTCGACGGTGGGAGCGCAGTCGGCCGCAGTGAGCCCCTGGTAAGTGGGCTGGACCCACGTGTGCCCGGAGTCGAAGGAGAAAGAGGCAGAGGTGAGCCCGACGCCGAGGTTGAAGGTCCCGAGCGGGAACGAGCACGCCCCGGCGGTGGTCGACGCCACCCGCGAGCACGGCTGCATGTCCACGAGGTCATTCGCTGCCTCGACGAGGATGTTCGGGTGAACCGGATCGACGGCTAGCGCCGGCTCGTTTTGAGCGTTCTGAGGATGGCTACCGGTCGGGCTAGCGACACTGACGAGAGCATCCGTCGCCGCGGAAGCCGTCGGGACCGCCATGAATGCAGCGGCCAACAGGAACAAACAGAAGAGCGACCTCTTCACGTACGCCTCCTCTCGGATCGGCTGCGGGAGGACTCAACCACGCCGCACCAAGGGCGGCAGGTCGTTCTACGGCCAGCGCAAACGACCAAGCTGGTCGCCCGCGCGTCTCCCCGGTAACAGGGCGTTGACACACCGACCTCCTCCCGTGCGGAAGTCTCAGCGCTCGCATGCGGCATGTCAACCAGGAGGTCGCCGCCCAGCGGCCGTGAGTGGCAGCTCGCGAGCGCGTACACCGATCCCTCCGACTTCGTGATCACGACCGCGAGCGGGAGCTCCGTCTCGCACCGCAACGCTCTCCGTGCTGTCTGCGAGATCGCGCTCGCCTGCGGGATCAACGGCGAGGAGACGGAGGAGCGGCCGAACCTCGACTGCCACTCGCTCCGCCACGTCTTCGGCTCCGCGATGGTCAAGGCCACGAACGGCGATGCCGAACGGGTCCGCGCCTGGATGGGCCACAGCGACACGAAGACGCTCGCTGCGCTGCTACTCGCACGAGTTCGAGGCCGTCCGTGGCGGCCGGCAGATCGCGCAGGAGATCGCGCAGATGGACGCCGCGTTCGCCGGCTAGATCGGCTCTGACGGGGCCGGTACGCCGACTGCCCAGCATGAGGCTGAGCAGTCGGACGTCGGGGGCGAGGCCAGCCGCCCCAGCGGTTGCAACTACTTACTTGGCGAGACGACCCAGGCCATCCTGCGCGAGGACGCTCTGCACGACCACGCTGCGTCCGCCCTTCTCGGCGATCTGCTCCTGGACCCACGGGCCGTTGTGCGTGATCCGCGACGTGTACTCGCCCACGAGGTTGCCCTCGGACTTGGCGTTCTCGTTCCACACGTACCCGTCAGCCGGGTCGATCGGGGTCGCCATGGCGGCGGTCGGAGCTGCAAGCGCGACGAGTGCGCGCAATCGTGATGATGTACTTCTTCATTGCAAAGTCCTCTCTGTAACGGTTCCCGGTCGATCCAAATGTCGTCCGGTTCGAGAGACATTGTGCATAGCAAAAACGCTATGCGTGTGACACAAACGTGCCGGATGCGAGCCTTGGTCCTCGCGGCTACCGTGACGCTCCCTGCGTGCGGCCGGTGAGCGCTCGTGACGGTGCGTTCCCGGCCGGCACCAGGGGTGAAGCAGTCGCGAACGTGGATCTTCTCCGCTCGGAGCGAACGATTCGTCCACGGCTCCTACATCGCCGCTGCCGAGACTCCTAGTGTCTCCCTCAACCTCCCCTGACCCCCTGCGAGGTTGCGAGCGAGTCGGGGCGTGCCTCTCTCCCCGGCACCGCCCCGACGCTCTACGGCGAGGGCGCTAACGCTCCCCACTTGGCCGGGCGCGCTTAGCCCAACGGTGAGCGCGAACAGTTCGCTGGTGCGCCTAGGTGGGTGAGGGTCGGAGCGATGCGGCACTCCGACCCATCTTCGGTTCGCCGCGACCCGACGACGCGCTCGAGCGCGCGCTCCTCAGAACGTCGGCGAGGAGTGCGGATGCACCTTGCCGCAGAACTTGCACCTGGGCCAGCGTTCGCGAGTGTCACCCGAGCGACGTGGCGCGGCATGACTGGTCTGAGCGGTTGCCCTAGCCGCCTGCGCCGAAGCCATCGACGCGCTCGGGGTGGATCTGGATGATCACCCGCCGCTCGCCCGGACCGAGGTACGGGTACTTGTCCTCGCCCAGGTACTTCTTCGCGAGCATGTTGATGTGCTCGAGCGCGCCCTCTTCGACGATTTTGGCCGTGCCGCTCACCATTACGTAGCCGCCCTGTTGGTCAGAGGCGGGTAGGACCGTGACGGTCGCTCGCGGATCGCGCTCGATGTTCGTGACCTTTGTCCTCCCGTAGGCGCTGTTGACGAGCACGTTCTCACCGTCGTAATCGATCCAGACCGGCGTGGCATGCGGTGATCCGTCCTCACGGATGGTCGCGATCACGCCCCAGTTGCGGTCGGTGAAGAGCGCCGCCTGCTTCTCGTTGAGCGTGGCCATCGTTCTAGCTCCTTCTCATGTCGCATGATCCTTGCCAACGGAAGGTTACGAACCTCGCCTGGGCCAGCGTTCGGGAATGACGCCTGACGAAGTGAACCCGGATCGGCCGGAGCAGCGATGAGTCTTCTGTGTTTTGTCAGTCTCTACCGCGTACGGGCGAGGCTGAGATGCGGCCGGAGCAGGCCGCCGAGAAAGGAGTCATGAGATGACGCGGTACCTGATTTCGTTCCCCAGCGGCGCGATGGACCACATCCCCGCTGAGGAGTTACCCGCCGTGGGAGAGGCTGCTCATGCGGTGGTCCAGGAGGCCATGGACGCAGGCGTTTTGGTGTTCGGCGGCGGG